>CBDFIY010000003.1:555000-2442383 GCA_965248335.1 Pseudomonadales bacterium | reverse complement strand
CTTGAGGAAACTATTTTGAGGTAAGGCGTCAGTGATCCTAAGAACCTCATCCTGTTCGGGTTTGTATTTGTTATCGTGGTTAAGGTCTTTAAAGACAAAGAGCCTTTTTTCTGACCAATTGGTGGAGGGGCTACAGTTTAGCGCATCAGCCGAAGCGCATATGATGACGGGGTAGCCCGATTTGATTGCATTGATACGAGCAAAGGTAAGGTGCCGGATGAGTTGATTTTTAACGTTTCGGGTTTGTGTTCTTTCAAAGAAATCATGAAGGCTGGGTGCTGCAAGTACTGAAAGTATGGCAAGTATAGATGCTGCAATCATTAATTCAATCAGTGTAAAACCGGCACTTTTTCTTATTATCATTGTCTCCACCCTTCCTTGGTAGGATTTTGATTTAAGGCTATTTTTTTAGTGTATGAGAGAGTTATTCAATGCCGTATTTTTTTAATTTATAGCGGATCGCTCTAAAAGAAATGCCTAAAATGTCAGCTGCAGCCGTTTTGTTCCAACGTGTTTTTTCAAGTGCTGCTGTGAGAATTTTGATCTCTAAATCGCCAAGATAGGCATCAATGTCACCAAAGGCATCTTGAACATTAAAACCCTCAGTATTTTCATTGATATGACCATCATTTTTGGTGGGTAGTGCGCTGTTAATGTGAAGATCTTGTTTTTCAATAAAGTTGGAGTCGGTGAGCGTGAATGCCCGTTCGAGAATATTCTCTAACTCTCTGACATTTCCCGGAAAAGAGTAAGCTAAAAGTACATCAAGTGCAGACTCAGACAGTGAAACTAAAGGTGATTCATAGCGCTCTGAAAGTTTTTCAAGGATGTGGCTAGCGAGCTGTGGAATATCTTGTTTTCTATCTCTAAGGCTGGGTACGCAGACTTCAATCACATTGATTCGATAATATAAGTCTTCCCTAAACTGATTTTTAATGATGGCATCAGGTAAGTTTTTGTGGCTTGCGCTCAGGATTCGCACATCGATGGAAATTTCTGCTGTACCGCCGATGGGCCGAATAGATTTTTCTTGAATTGCACGAAGGAGTTTGACTTGCATAGCAACGGGTAAGTCAGCGATTTCATCAAGAAATAAAGTCCCTTTATTTGCTGAGCGGAATAATCCAAGCTTTTTATCAATAGCACCTGTGAAGCTGCCTTTCTCATGACCAAAAAATTCGCTTTCTACTAACTCAGAAGGGATTGCTCCGCAGTTAATCGCGATAAAAGGGCCATCATAACGATTACTTTTTGCATGAATCATGCGGGCAACTAACTCCTTACCACTACCGGATTCTCCATTGATAAACACGGGAGCCTGGCTTTTCGCGAGCCTGGCAATTTGGTTTTTTAAGGTTTTAACCGCAGCCGTTTCCCCGATGAGGTTTGGGCTATTATCAAGAGGGGCGAGTTGCTTAACATCTTGTAAAGATTTTAGCGCAACGCTGATGAGGCTTCTTAGCCGTTCAAGCTCTATAGGCTTTGTGACATAATCAAAAGCGCCAGCCTTCATTGCTTCGATGGCGTTATCTACGCTGCCGAATGCGGTTATCATTGCGACAGGCAAGTCGGCATAGTTTGTCTGGATATGCTTGATAACATCAATGCCAGATCCATCGGGAAGTTTCATATCGGTTAGGCAAAGCTGGAATTTATGTTTAGCTAACAAATTTTTAGCATCGCTAACATCATAGGCTGTTTTGCATGAGTATCCCATACGGGTAATTGTGATATAGAGGAGTTGCCGGATATCCGGCTCATCGTCGACGACTAATATTTGTTGAATGGTCATATTGATTCTACCGTTAGAGGCTCCATGGCTTTATTGTTATTTTGTACAACGATATTTTTGTTGGCATGTGCGAATTTTATATAAAAACAATGCCCTTCATCGTTTCTTCGATAATTTAGCTGGCTTTGATTGAGTGTGCATAGCTCACGAGAAATATATAAACCGAGACCTGTACCCGTTGATTCTGAAGTAAAGAATGGCTCAAACAGTTTTTCTTGATTACTTTCAGGTACACCATCGCCGAGATCAAAGATAGAAAGTATGGCGGCCGCACTTTTTTTATCTGACGATAATTGTATTTTTATCCAGCGACGCTGCGTTTTTTTAAAGCTATAACGCATGGCGTTATCAATG
The DNA here is from genome assembly GCA_965248335.1 of Pseudomonadales bacterium. Classification (GTDB taxonomy): domain Bacteria; phylum Pseudomonadota; class Gammaproteobacteria; order Pseudomonadales; family DT-91; genus CAKMZU01. The sequence goes on along the minus strand of CBDFIY010000003.1, from coordinate 2,440,237 downwards.
AGGTTGGTCAATATTTGTCTTAGCTGTGTTGGATCAAAAGGGGCAATCAAAGATTGATCATTTGATGCAATAGAAAATTCAATGTCTCTATAGCTGTAAAGGTAATCAGTTTTGAGTTGTGCGCAAAATTCATTCAGCTCTAATTTTTCAGGTTTGTAACCACGTCTTTGAGACATGGATTGAATATTAGAGACAATATCATTGATACGCTTGCAGTGATTTTGGGCAATGTTTAATAAATACTTGTCATCGGATTCGAGTGCGGGTGACTCATCCAGTAACTGTACAGAGTGACTGATTGCATTGAGCGGATTCCGGATTTCATGCGCAATACTTGCTGATAACCGACCTAATGATGCAAGTTTCATTTGTAGAGCTTGCTGGGAAACTTCGGTCATGTCTTCGATAAAAGTTATCACGTAGTCATGATCCATAGCTGAGAAGTTAACTTTGATGTCGGCACCCTTTTCTTTTACTTTAATCAAATTATGGTTTTTTTCCGGTTGATTTCGCCATGTTGTCAGTAATTTGATAAGCGGCTCGCATTTTTTTATATCCTTGCTCAGAGGGCTTAAAAGATTCTCGGCGGCTTGGTTGAAAAGAATTGGGTTATTTTTTTCATCAAAGATCACAACGCCTGTACGAATACGTTGAACAATGTGTTGATTAAGCTCGGCTAAAAGGTGTGCTTTATTTTGGAATGTTGTCGCTCTAAATTGGGCAGTACGTATTTTTTCAGAAAGGTACTGGACGCAAAGTGATGCTGCAAAAAAAATCATACCGAATAGTCCGGCAGGTACAATCTGGCTTATTTTTTCATGGATGATGACATCATAAAAAATACTGATACAAAGCAAACCTATGCTGGCTACAGCCGCAAATCCGGTTGCTAAAGTCCCCCTGAAAAAAATGGCTGCAATACAGATGGGTGTGATCAATAAAATAGCAAACCCTGTTGCCAAGCCTCCGCTGACATAGATAAGGGCTAGCGTGGTAAATATGTCGTAGCCAATTGCAAAAAGTAGCCAACTATCGGGCACATCAAACTTCCTCTGATAGCTTGTCATGCTTTGCACGGAGGAAAGTATTAAGTAGAGAAAAGAAATAAGCGTAAAATGTGTGGAGTCATATTGGCCTGGAATGTTGAAGCCATTATCAATGAATGTAATGGCGAGTAAAAAGATTGCTAGGATGACTCTGAAGTAGCAATAAAAGACAATAAGGGAGCGATTATTTTGTATGTCTATATCTTGCATGTACGTCTCTTTTTTTATACTTGAGTCAACGTTTTTTTGAATTGAAAACTTTGTTCCTGTAAGCTGTGAAACTTTCTTGCTGAACGAAGTACAAGGTTTTCTGTCTAACTTAGCCGATTTCTTTTATCCAGATTGACCGCGGTCAATGACTTTAGAGTAAGAATTTTTCGACGTAATGATTTCTTATGATTACTTAAATAGCTAAGAGCCTTAGTAATGACAATAATAACCGGCCCAGAGCGTGAAGCTGTCTACAAAACCATCTACTCTCGTAGAGATGTGCGAAGCCAGTTCAAATCAGATCCCATTCCTCACAATATCCTGATGAGACTTTTACGTGCGGCTCACCATGCACCAAGCGTTGGTTATAGCCAGCCTTGGGATTTTATTATTGTTCAAGACAAAGGTGTCAAAGCGCAGATCAAAGAGGCTTTTGATGAGGCGAATCAAGAAGCATCAGAACAGTTTGAAGGTGATAGGCAGGCCTTGTATAAGCAATTAAAATTACAGGGTATTTTAGAGGCGCCTGTTAATCTTTGCATTACCTGTGACAGAACGCGTAATGGCCCTGTGGTGCTAGGAAGAACAGCGCAGCCTGATATGGACATTTATAGTACGGTCTGTGCGATTCAGAATCTGTGGCTTGCTGCTCGCGCTGAAAATATTGGTATGGGGTGGGTAAGCATTATCCATCAGGAGAAGCTGCAGGCTATTTTACATATCCCTGAGCATATTATTCCTGTCGCTTACTTGTGTTTAGGCTATGTTAATTACTTTAATGAAAAGCCTGAGCTGGAAGAGCTAGACTGGCTAGACCGTGAAGATATTAGTCAGCTAATCCATCAAGATAAATATCGAGTATCAGATTAATACGGGTGTTTTGTTTTTCTAAAAAAGAAGATTGATACCCTCGCAACATCCTCGAAAAAATGCATAAAAACAAAATTATCATGGAGGTAAACATGCTTCACTTGCCGGCAACGCGCTATCAGGCTTTCGCCTTTCACCTTGCGCTCAGTGCTTTTGTATTTTTACTCTTAGCTACAACGCTTTATTTTTTTTGGTTTCCACATGCCTTTATTTTTATGGGCGGGCTTGAAGGGTTTCGTCTGCTTGCCGGGGTAGATTTAGTGCTCGGCCCTGTACTCACATTGATTGTCTATAACCGTGCAAAGAAAACCATCAAGTTCGATTTGGCTGTGATAGGTATCATTCAGTTTGCTTGCTTAGCCGCAGGTGTTTGGGTGGTTAATGAGCAGCGTCCTTTGGCGCAGATTTTGGTTAATGATCGTATAGAGGTCTTTACCCGAAGCGATCTTTCTATGCGAAAGATTGATATGGCTGCGATTAAGGAGATCGAAGGTGGATACCCCAAGGCTATTTACATTGATCTACCTGAAGACCCTATCGCGAGAAAGATAACGTTAGCGACAAGCTTTCTGAATGGGCCTTTAGAGGCAAGGGAAGACTTATATCGGCCGCTAAAGGCAATGAATAAAGATGTATTAAAAACAAAAGATTACTCATCCGATAAAGCCTGTTACTGGCTGCCAATACGTTCAGAGTATTATCAGGGTGAAGCGTGCTTATCCTTAGTTGACGGTGTTGTTGACCTCCGCAGCTGACCTCTGAAAAAGCGAGCAATCTGTTTATCTAACTGCGCTATCTCGTGTACAATTGCGCCTATTTTGCAATCAAAATGGGTGCGCTCCTCTTATGCTTGAAGTTAATGCGATTTTTCAAACCATCAAAGACCTTTTAGTGCGTGTTGATGCACTTAGGGGGTATCTTTGACTACGCTGAAAAAAAGGATAGATTACAAGAGGTTGAGCTAGAGCTTCAAGAATCGAGCATTTGGGAGACGCCAGAAAAAGCGCAACAGCTTGGCAAAGAACAATCCAGTCTTGAGGCGGTCGTCGCCACTATCGACGAACTGGATGTAAGCTTGAGTGATGCGCATGATTTACTTGAAATGGCCACAGAAGAGCAAGACGAAGATACGGTCAATGCAGTCTCTGCTGATCTTGATGCCTTAATTGGCAAACTCGAAAAGCTCGAATTCCGCCGTATGTTCAGCGGAAAAATGGATAGCCATAATGCATTTATGGATATCCAGTCAGGCTCAGGGGGTACCGAAGCGCAAGATTGGGCCGAGATGCTACTTCGTATGTTCTTACGTTTTGGCGAGGCAAAGGGGTTTAAAACTGAACTCATTGAAGTTTCTGCCGGTGATGTCGCTGGGATTAAATCTGCGACGATTCGTTTTCAAGGTGAATACGCTTTTGGCTGGTTGCGAACTGAAACAGGCGTGCATCGACTAGTAAGAAAATCGCCTTTTGATTCCAATAATGGCCGCCATACCTCCTTTGCGTCAGCATTTGTTTCGCCGGAAGTGGACGATAATATTGATATTGACATAAACCCCTCGGATTTACGCACAGATACTTATCGTGCATCAGGTGCGGGCGGTCAGCATGTAAACAAAACCGACTCGGCTGTGCGTATAACACATGTGCCATCAGGGATTGTGGTGCAATGCCAAAACCAGCGTTCACAACATGCGAACCGCGATTTCGCGATGAAACAACTCAAGGCCAAGTTATATGAGCTTGAGATGCAAAAACGTAATGATGAGGCACAAGCTTTAGAAGATACCAAATCAGATGTGGGATGGGGGAGTCAGATTCGATCCTATGTATTAGATGATCAGCGTATTAAAGATTTACGCACCAACGTGCAAACCAGCAATTGTAATAAAGTCCTTGATGGTGATCTTGATCTATTCATCGAAGCCAGTTTGAAAAGCGGACTTTAACGGAGCAAGTTAAATGACAGAGAAAAAAGACGATAACAAATTAATCGCTGAGCGCCGTGCAAAACTGGCGGATATTCGGGCGGAAGGCCGTGCATTTCCCAATGACTTCAGGCGAGAAGACTTTGCGAGCGATCTACAGGCCGAACTGGGCGATAAAGACAAAGAAAGTTTAGAAATTCTTGATCGTAAAGCCGCTATAGCCGGAAGAATTATGGCCAAGCGCGGGCCTTTTATCGTGTTGCAAGACCCTACAGGGCGCATCCAGATGTACGTCGACAAGAAAACGCTTGATGCATCGGTTGTCAGCAAGGTGAAAACTTGGGATATCGGCGATATTGTTTTTGCTAAAGGGCCTGTACATAAATCAGGAAAAGGCGATTTATACATACTTGCTGCAGCGTGTGGCTTGCTAACCAAATCCTTGAGGCCGCTTCCTGATAAATATCACGGTTTAACTGATCAAGAGATGCGTTATCGGCAGCGTTATGTCGATTTAATCATGAATCAAGACTCGCGTGAATTGTTCGTCAAAAGATCGAAAATCATTGAAGCAATTCGCCACTTTTTGTTAGAAAAAGACTTTTTAGAAGTCGAAACCCCTATGATGCAAGTGATTCCCGGTGGAGCAAGTGCGAAGCCATTTGTCACGCATCACAATGCGCTTGATCGCGAGATGTATTTACGAATAGCCCCTGAGTTATACCTGAAGCGCTTGGTGGTAGGTGGGTTTGAGCGAGTGTTTGAAATCAACAGAAACTTCCGCAACGAGGGCTTGTCCACGCGGCATAACCCCGAGTTTACTATGTTGGAATTTTATCAGGCCTATGCAGATTACAACGACCTGATGGATATCACGGAAGCCATGCTCAGGCATGTCGCGGAAACCGTGATGAAAACAACCGATATCGTGAACACCAAGCGTAATGCAGAAGGTGACATTGTAGAGTCAGTCACTTACAACTTCGCCAAGTCTTTTGCACGAATGAGTGTTTATGATTCGATCTTGCATTTTAATAAAGACATCAATCCTGAGCATATTGATACCCTTGACGCAGCAACCAAGCTTTGTGAATCATTAGGTGTAGAGGTCAAACCTTATTGGGGATTAGGCAAGTTACACATGGAGATCTTCGATGAAACGGTTGAGCATTTATTGATCCAGCCAACCTTTATTACTCAATACCCAACAGAGGTGTCACCTCTGGCAAGGCGCAACGACGACAATCCTTTTGTGACTGATCGTTTTGAGTTTTTTGTCGGTGGGCGAGAAATTGCCAACGGATTTTCAGAGCTTAATGATGCTGAAGATCAAGATGAGCGATTCAAAAAACAAGTAGCCGAAAAAGATGCGGGTGACGAAGAAGCGATGCATTATGATGCAGATTATATTCGAGCCCTCGAATACGGCATGGCTCCCACGGCGGGTGAGGGCATCGGCATTGACCGTTTGGTGATGCTCTTTACTGATGCGCCATCGATTCGTGATGTACTGCTATTCCCGCATATGCGACCAGAAAGCACGCAAACTGAGGCAGAATAATGCAGGTTCAAAACAGCATACAACAAAAACTTGAGCAGGCTTTTGTTGTTGATGTGTTAGAGGTGACGAACGAAAGCCACATGCACAGCGTGCCACCGAATTCAGAAACCCATTTTAAGGTGACTTTGGTCAGTGTAGCGTTTGAGGGCAGGCGTAAAGTTCAGCGGCACCAAGGCATTTATACGTTGCTCAAGGATGAGTTGGATGGCCCCGTTCATGCGCTAGCACTGCATTTATATACGCCAGAGGAGTGGCGGGCTCGACAAGCCTCATCGCCTGATTCACCTAACTGCTTAGGTGGCAGTAAAAAAGAAGGCAAATCCTCATGACGTATATCGTTGCCGCTTTGTATCAGTTTGTCACTCTTGAGGATTATCAGGCACTCAGGCAGCCGTTGCTCGATAAATGCCTGTCTTTCAATATCAAAGGAACACTACTGCTGGCCGAAGAAGGAATAAACGGTACGATTGCAGGCTCAAGAGCATCCATCGATAGCATTTTGGCTTATCTTAAAGCTGACAGCCGATTGACTCATCTAGAGCATAAAGAGTCATTTTTTGATGAGGCGCCTTTTTATCGCATGAAGGTTAAGTGCAAAAAAGAGATTGTAACTTTGGGTGTTGAGGGGATCGACCCGAACAAAGAAAAAGGCCAGTATGTTAAGCCTGCTGATTGGAATGCCTTGGTTGACGACCCTGATGTGGTTATTGTCGATACACGTAACGACTACGAAGTTGAACTTGGGACGTTTAAGGATGCAATAAACCCAAATACACGTACGTTTGGTGAGTTTCCTGATTATGTAGAACGCCACCTTGATCCAGAAAAAACACCTAAAGTTGCCATGTTTTGTACGGGTGGTATCCGTTGTGAAAAGTCGACTGCCTACATGTTAAAGCAAGGTTTTAAAGAGGTGTATCATTTACAGGGCGGCATCTTAAAATACCTTGAGGATGTTCCTGAGAAAGAGAGCACATGGCAGGGGGAGTGTTATGTGTTTGATAACCGCGTGGCGGTTAATCATGATTTAGAGCAGGGTGATTATGATTTATGCCACGGCTGCCGATTCCCTATTTCAGAGGATGATAAAACCTCGGATAAATACGAAGAAGGCGTTTCTTGTCCTCGCTGTGCAGATAGTATAACGGATGATCAAAAAGCACGCTTTAGAGAGCGACAGAAACAAATTCTTTTGGCTAAAGCTCGTCAGCATTCACATATTGGCAGTAAAGCCAGCTGATCTGGCAAAGGGGGGGGTAGTCCCTCCTTTTTGGCGTATTATTGTTGCCCTTCAAGTATCTCCATGATGCTATCTTTACTCATAAATGTATTTTCTGTATTTTCTGTATTTTCTGTATTTGACTGAGGGACTTTGGGCAATAATTCCAAAAGTTTCCGTGCATTATCTGATATATCTAGCTGTATGCTTTGACCGCTTTGATCACCTTGGGCGACGATACGAATGTGATTTTCTATGGCTTCTTCAGTAATTTTGAATCTTAATAAGTGGTACATGTTGCTGGGGTATTTTAATTCGTCCGAAAAATAAGGTTTAAACCCCCGCCTTCAGGCCTGTCTCTTTATCACAAATATCCAGCAATTCATAAGGGAGGCAGCATTTAAGAAGATACCTTTTTTGGGTGTATAGTCACATCCCACTTTTTCAGCTCGGCATGTCTTGTAATGTGGGGTTGAATCTCGTCAAGCACTTCCTTACTTGGCCTTACACCTTTCGTATAAACCTTATCAATTAAATCAACAATTGTTTTTTTACATTTATGCACAAGACTTTTTGTCCACTCCACCACCACATGAACTGAATTTAGAAGTGTGCCATTCCAATGGCTTTCCAAAAAAGCCCACCGCCTTTCAATGGGATTATATTTGCTGTGATAAGGAGGGTAGTAAACCAGCCTGATTCTCAGCCCAGTTTGACTGGAAAATTGCACCATCCGCAAAAGAAACTGAGTTCGCAGGCTATTACTCTCCGGGCCATTGTCTGTATAAATAATCAGCTCATCTTTGTCCTTGTTAGCTTCTTTGACATTCTCCCACCACAATTGCAGTGCATCACAAATAAAGTCGCTCGTCTTGTAGGAGAGTCCATAAACAACATGGAGTTGATCGTTATCTAGGTTAAGAATCCCAAATGGCACCATTTTATCTTTATCTGCCATATCGTGATCTAGCGCCTGGACCACTTCTGCTCCGCGAGATTTACCCGCTCTGGAAAAGTCGCCGAGATTAACAGTAGCCTTGCAGTCTATGCTGATCTGCAACGTGTTTTGTCGTTGACTGGCTTCTGCTCTAACTTTGTTGACGTTGTCGAAGATGGCGTTAGTTTCTGGTATTTTTTTTCAGGTTTGGATTTCTGCACCTTGCGGAGCTTATAACCCATCCTATTCAGGATATTGCTAATGGTTCGCTCTTTAGGTAGAAGGTCTTCTTGCCAGTTCTTTTCCTCGACTAGCTTCTGCCGTACAACTTTGGCCGTTATGCGGGTATAGGCAAATGTATTTCTTAACCGTGAATCCGCTTGGCTTTCAGGCTCAACCAGGCTACGGATATCATCTTCAAGGCCTACCAGTGCAACCTCGGATTTATTTTTTCCGCAGGGTTCATAATTTCCATAACAGATCATCCCAGTTTTTTTTCGTTGATCCCTAATGCAACCGCCTTTCGTCCAAACCCAAAGGTTGATTCAGTCAACCGGGCACTTCCACTGCAAAGGGTTTCAGAAACTTCAGCCATAAAAAGTCTTTTTTCAGGGTTTTTTAATAGCCTGGCTGCTAATTTGAAGAGAGAAATATACTCAGGTTCTATATCAATTGAAGTGGGCATAAATAAAATAGAGAATAAACAACTTTAGACATGTAATGGTAGGGCATCATACGCTGGTAATGTTTAAAATGCTACTTCCCTTAGTTTTAGATGGAGCTGGCTATCATAAATCCAAGGCTGTCCTGAGTGCTGCGGACAAGTTAGACATTAAACTTCACACGTTGCCATCATACAGCCCAAATCTAAACCCCATGGCTGTGGAAGGTGATGAACGAAAAAGTCAGGAATAACCAGTACTTTTCCACGGCAAAGGATTTTAAAAATAAAATTAGCGAGTTTTTTGAAAAAATACTACCTGAAATTGGCGCTGATTTAGGCAGTAGAATTAATGATAATTTCCAACAGCTAAATCGCGCACATTGAAGTCAGTTGGGTATAGGTGTTGTTGATCACATCGCTTTTAGTGGTTTTAATTATCCCGAATTGATCGAACGTCTTAGAAAACAAAACATTGATTATTTTGAGCGAACGGTCCCGTTAACGAACGAACATCAGGTTTTTATCGGTGGCCCGGAGAACCTGAAGCTTGAGCTTTTATTTAATACCGATAAGTCATCCATTAGTGCACGTATTTAATTCGTCCGAAAAATAAGGTTTAAACCCCCGCCTTCAGGCCTGTCTCTTTATCACAAATATCCAGCAATTCATAAGTTATCTGGAGCTTATTGATTCTTAATCTGTAATAAATTCAATAATTTCGCCCTTAATTTAAACTTTCTCTGTATATGAAGTGTCATACATGACCAAACATACAAAGGTCAGTAAATCATTAACAGCATACTTGATTCAAAAAAATGGGCAGAAGTAACCTTTGGAGGTGCAGATTTGGGTGATAAAAGACGAACAGATAGGCTGATTCATGTAGCCGCTGAGTTATCGGCAAATACAGGATCCTCTTTGGCTAGTTCATGTGCAGATGACTCAGCGGCGCTGCTTGGAGGGTATCGTTTTATTGAAAATAAAGCGGTTAAACCCGATGATATTGCTAAATCCGGATTTCAATCAACGGCAGTTTTATCACAAGAATCAAATTTACTGCTGGCTATTGAGGATTCAACAACGCTTAGCTATAAACATTCAATTGTTTCGGAATTAGGTGGATTGGGTGGCCCTAAAGATTCAACAGCCAAAGGTTTCTGGGTTCATTCAGTTATGCTTATGGATGCTAATTTGGAGAGAACTGTTGGTCTGATTGATCAGCAGCGCTGGATAAGACTCGGCAAAAGTGAGTCAGAAAAAGTTTCCCCTAGAAAAAGGCCTTATGAGGAGAAAGAAAGTTTTAAATGGCAAAAATCCTCAGAGAATATAAGCCAGAGACTAGGTGATCAGATAGCTATAACGATAAGTGTATGTGATCGTGAAGCAGATGTTTTTGAATACATCCAATACAAGATTGATAATGGCGAGCGATTTGTTGTCAGGGCATCGCAGAACCGGAGGCTGGTTGATGAAGATAAATGTTTGTTTGATGCGGTATTGGAAACGCCTGTAATTGGCGAGTATACGATAAAGATTCCACAGCGAGGGGGAAGAAAAGCGAGAGAAGCCAAGCTCGAAGTAAGAAGTAAACGAGTGACAATTCTGCCTCCTCAAAGGCCTGATAGTCAGTTATCCCCCTTGAGTGTTAATGTTGTCATAGCACAGGAAGTGGGTGCTGACTCGGATGAGAAATTATGCTGGATTCTTTTAACTTCCGAGAATATAGAGACCTTTGAATGCTGCCGTAAAATATTAAGATTTTATGAACTTCGCTGGGGTATAGAAGAATTTCATAAAGCGTGGAAATCAGGCGCAAAGGTCGAAGAGCAGCGTATGCAAAGTGCCGGCAATATGGAGCGAATAGCTGTTATTTTGATGTTTATAGCAGTAAGGCTAATACAGTTACGCGAAGCACTAATGAAGCCTTTCAGTGCAAATTTAGAGAGCGGGCAGAAGGGAAATGAAAACGCAGGAAATGAAAATACACCTGCGAATAAAGTTGTTTCTGCTGAAGAATGGCAAGTGCTTTGGTTTCTGAAAGAGAAAAAAACATTGCCTGATAAGCCACCAAGCTTACTTTGGTTTTTTCAAACGCTGGCAAAGCTTGGCGGTTGGTATGATTCTAAGCGAACTGGACGACCTGGATGGTTAGCCATCTGGAAAGGCTGTATGAAATTACAACTAGTCATCGAAGGGTACCGCGTAGGCCACCAATTCTATAGCAGGGAGATGTGATAAAGAGACAGCCTTCAGGCGGGTAGCTTTAAGCTAGCAGTTGCCTTTATGATACGGGCATGAAATACCGTTATGGTTCGCACACGAAATATAAGATTGAATATCATTTTGTTTGGGTGACTAAGTATCGCTATCAGGTATTAAAAGGCGATGTTGGACTGAGAGTTCGTGAGTTAATCAGGCAAACGTGTGAGTATTTAGAAATAGAAATATTGCGCGGCGTGATCAGCAAAGATCATGTACATTTGCTGATATCTGTGCCACCGACTTTATCACCAGCAGAGGTAATGAGGAGAATAAAAGGTCGATCATCGACTAAATTGTTTCAGGAGTTTCCACATTTAAAGAAAAGGTATTGGGGACAGAATTTTTGGGCGAGAGGTTATTTTTGTGTGACGGCTGGAGAGCTAACTAAAGAGATGATACAGGAGTATCTGGAGCACCACTTTGAACGAAAATTTGATGATAATTTCGATGTTGAATGAGAGTATTTATTCGGCTTTAGCCGAAAAGCTGGACTTTCAGTCCGCAGTTTTTAACCCACCGTCTTTAGACGGTGGTTGTTAAGTAAAAGTAGAAATTATGAAAATATTACTCGTCACCGCAGGCTATTCAATATTTGATGCTAGGGGTCAGCTGAATGGTTTCCTTGCTCACTTAACTGAAAAAAATCTTTCTGAAAAAGGCCATAAAATAAAAGTTTCAGATGTCATAAAAGATAATTGGAATGTTGATAGAGAGGTAGAGAAACTTCTTTGGGCTGATACCATTATCTATATTACACCTGTTATGTGGTTTAATATGCCCGCGCCTATGGTGAAATGGCTTGATGAAGTACTTATTTATAAAAAAACATTTATTATCACGGATGAATATGGTGAGGGTGGACAAGTTCCGGCAAGCAAATTTATGATTGTCACGACATCAAATCTCAAAAGCAGTGATTTAGGGGAAGGTTTTGTTTTAAAAAATGCGCTTCATATCGATGATATTTTGCAACCTTTAATAATTAATAATTAATAATTAATAATGACTAATAACTACTTAAGTATACGTCAGCAAATGCCGACATTCCATGCTGATAATGTAATAGCTGGCGATACTGGTTGGATTGAGTCACAGTATGTAAGACATCTTAACACCCATTTTGAATAGACATGTATGCGCATAAGAAAATACTCAAGCATCGGTTAATCAGCTAAAAGCAGGCCCTTGTTTTGGTCAGCCAAACAAAACCTACTGAATTAGGGTAGGTTATTGCTTAGATTTATCGCTTTTAATGTCGGCTTTCCTCACCGGTATGGACTATCACTGGGAGTAGGCTAGGGGTGGTGTTTGTCAGCATAGCTGCCACTGACAAGCGTTTAAAAAAATGACTCAGGATTAAACGCACCACAATCAAAGGCGTGTCAGTGGCGATAAAAATAATGGGGTAGTGAAATAAGCTTAATTCATGAAGATTTTTGTTGATTTTATCTGTAAATACAGCTGGTGGGGTAGAATGGCAGTTGACAGTCAGCCGGAAGGCGCTTGCATACGGGGCTCTTTCAGCTTCTGGGCATTGCAAAATAACGCTACATCTATGAGGAAAGCACTTTTTGGTTTTTAATCGGGTTCGTAATTTTTAAGTAATAAATGAAAAAATAAATTATTAAGTGGTTTTATTGGGAGGCCCCACCGCTAAAAGAAGTGGAGCAAACTGATCTAACTAAACGCGCTTTAACTCGTTTTCAATGTCAGCTATTTTTCGACGCGCTAAGGCAAGGTTTGCAGATTTTTTATCGAGTACCAAATAAAGAAATAAACCTTCGTTGATTGCGCTTGGTCTAATGATATGAAGTTGCTTATCTAACGTTATAAGTATATCCTCAATGCTCCCTTGGATGCCTAAGGATTCCATTGTTTTCAGCTTGGCTTTAACCACTTCGCTGTTACCTGCTGCAGCCAGTTCAAGGTCAACGCCAGAGCCTTAAGAAGCTAACAGCATCCCACTTGTATAATCAACAATCGCACAGCCTTGCGAGCCATCAATAGCCATCATTCCTGCTATAGCTTTATCAAGTGCACTCATAAATTTATCCTTAAATAGAGTTTTTATTTTGGTTACTAGTAAATCTTACTGGAATTTATCATAGTGTATTTTTAAATTCTAAGATTGCCTTATATATGTATTTCAGAACGTAGCTCACATATTTCTTTAGCGAGTCGATTGATAAGCATTCGTAGGCTTGCGATGTTTAGGGATTGTTTTGCTGATATTGATAAAACAAAATCTTTTTTTAATATTTCAAGCGCCACAAAAGCAATATTACCTTGTTCTGTTTCAATAAAGGTTATTTTAAATCGTTTATCAAGAATTTGTTGGCTCACAGCATTGCTAACAGAATATAAAGTGCTGGATGCGGCTGCCATTTTATCTGCCTCAAAAAATTTATTCTCACCCATCAAATTAAAAACGGGAAAACCATCTGTCGTGGCGAGCGCGATAACTTCCATACCTGAATGACTATCAAGATAGGATTTAAATAACGGCTTAATACTCTCAATTAATTTATCTTTAGTCGGCAAAATTAGCTCCAAGTTCATATTCCATACTTGTATTAAGAGAATCAAATACCTGAAGAAGCATCAGTATTGATTCTAAATCTCGTGGATCAACGGGTATAATCGGCACCATTAACCCGTCCATTTCAAACAATTGTTGAATAAGCTCAGTTAATGTATCAATTTCGTCTTCATCACTAGCAAGGTCGCAGTGGCTGATACCTACTATGATGGGCAGATTACTTTCTGCAGGATTAAAATGTGTAAGAATGGATTTTAATGTTTCTCTATTTAATGCTTCACCGTATTTCACTAACACCAAAAGTCCCCAAAGCCCTTGTTTGACCATATCCCACAACATTGAAAACCGCTCCTGCCCAGGTAGGCCATATAACCCAAGTGCGATATCCTCTTGCAAGGTTAGGCGGCCATAATCAATGCCAACGGTTGTAAACTCTTTACCAATATCAACCGACGATTTTTCTTCTGTTGCAAAAGGCGATATTTCACTAATCACGTTGATAAGCTGTGTTTTTCCTGAGCCAACTTCACCAACAACGGCTAATTTTTTATAAACAGGTTCCATTTCCTAATCTACCTAACGCGCTTTGTCGATGCTATAAACTTACGTAGAACTTGACTGAAACGATCAGAAGAACCACTTTTATGTCTGGTGCCTGAAGAGGGCGGTGTGGCTTTAACAGGCTTTGCTAAAAGCTTTTCTTCAGGTAGTTGTTTTTTAACTTGGAGGTTTGAGATTAATAAGCCCAAATCCACTAGATATTCAAGGTGTTCATCTAGGGCTTCTTGTGAGGCAAAGATACCTCGCGCTAATAAATCTTGATAAAGCAGTTTGCGTCGTGACAAATAAGAGCAAAGCTTGAATGATTCTGCTGTTGGCTTAAGTTGACTCGGCTTAGGCCAGGCAGATAAGGAAAGGCTACAGCCCCAAAACGTCGATATTTTTTCTGTAATATTTTGTGCTTTTTGATTGTCTTTTGCGGTTAATGAGTCATTAGAGTTGTGTTGATTTGGTACAAAGAAATAAGCGAGACGTTGTTTATCAAGTGATTTTACTACATTTACCTGGGAGCTGATAGCTGTTTGAATTTTTTTTAAATAGCGTTCATTTTTTTCAGAGCGCTCATTCATTAATTTAATTTGCCAGCTACTAAAAAAAGGTTCGTCAATGTCGCAGCTTAAAATCACGCTTGTATTTTTAGTCATTGTATCGCGCCCTAGGCGATAGACAAGTTCGGCTAGGGTATTTGATTCGCCTTCGAAAATCTGAAGCATGACATCTTTAGCAGCAAGGACGACGCCTCTCACCTTTTGCTCTTTATTGTAGATCCGAGCATTATTAAACATATCAATGAGTTGCTCTGAAGCTTTTGGGTCTTCAGAGGATATCAACATACTATTTAGACAAGCTATCCGTTTCATCGAAGCAGCACTAATCCCTTTTCCCGACAAACAATCTAAGTGAATTTATTCCGTTAATTTATACTTCAGCATTACAAGAGATAAGTTCTATTACAAGCTATTATTTTGTAATAGAGCAACCTAACATATCAAATATAATGCGAGTGTTCTTGTGGTGATATTTTATGTCTTTGTATCGCTGTAAAATACTACAATATAACGATGTATATTAATTCTCACATGCATTAAAAACATTCAGCCTGTAACACTAACGATAAACATAACACTAAAACTGGAAAATGAAATTTTAGATAAAAATACAAGTAATAGCTGGTTCACATTTTCGAAGTATTGTCTTTTCTATTGCCCCATTAACGTAGCTCTATTGGTTTATGTATAGCCGAATATGTTTTTGTATAAACTAATAGAGGTAGGCATGTACAGTAAAATATATAGGCAATAAATAAGAAGTATTGTCTTTTCTATTGCCCCATTAACGTAGCTCTATTGGTTTATGTATAGCCGAATATGTTTTTGTATAAACTAATAGAGGTAGGCATGTACAGTAAAATATATAGGCAATAAATAAGGGCTATCCACTTAGCCCGACCTATGTCAATATCTAGTAATGACGCAGAATTCAAATCTACTTAAATCTGGTATCGACTACCCTAAAAATTGGGATCAGTTTATAGATTGGTTTCATGATGACCAAGCCTGCCTGGATTATATTTCTAAAATTCGTTGGCCTAATGGCTTCATCTGCCCTCGATGTCATGTAAATAAAACGCCGTATAAGTTGAAAAACACTACGTTAAAGTGTGCAGATTGCCGTAAAGAAACGTCCGTTACTTCAGGTACTATTTTTAATAAAACCAGAACACCACTCAAAGATTGGTTTGGTGCTGTTTGGTATATAACAAATCAAAAAAATGGTGTTAGTGCATTAGGGATATATCGTCTACTTGGACTTGGACTTGGACTTGGACTTGGACTTGGACTTGGAAGTTATCAAACATCTTGGGCGCTATTGCATAGGCTGCGCTCAGCAATGATCAACCCAGAAAGAGAAAAGTTATCAGGCCTCGTTGAAGTTGACGAAATTTTCATTGGCGGTGTTGTGCCGAGAAAAAGCAAAGGAAATCATAACAGTAAAAGTAAAACAGTCATTCTCGTAGCGGTAGAGCTACTTGAACCTAAAGGCTTTGGACGGGTTCGTTTAAGGCATGTTTCTGCGGCAACAAAAGATAATATTAAACAGTTCATTCTGGATGTAGTGAGTCCCGGAAGTGTTATTTATAGTGATGGCTCTCCAGTATATAACTGCGCTAAAGAAAATGGATTTGCTCATCATAGAACCGTTCATTTGGGCTCTGATATTGCTGCGCATATAACAATGCCTGGTGTCCATAGAGTGGCTTCATTATTAAAAAGATGGCTTCTAGGCGCGTATCAGGGAGCAATACAAGAAAAACATCTAGAGTATTATCTTGATGAATATACCTTTAGGTTTAATCGCAGAAAATCAAAATCAAGGGGGCTACTATTTTATCGACTGATTGAACAGGCTGTCGTAACGAACCCGCTAACTTATGATGATATAAAAACACGGTAATAACTACATCTAGTACCTGGTCGGGCTAAGTGGATAGCCCTTTTATTTATCCAATGGCAAAAGCGTGATTGTTTGCTTTAACTTCTGCTAGAATGCGCCTTTACTATCAAATAAGAGGTTTCTATGAGTCACGGCAGTGAAGACTTCGCACCTTTAAATATCGCCATCCTGACCATTTCAGATACACGTAATGATGAAACCGATACCTCTGGCCAATTATTGATCGAATGTGTTGAGTCAGCCGGACATCGTTGTTTTGAGAAGCGAATTGTCAAAGATGATATTTATGCCATTCGTGTTATTGCCTCGGAGTGGATAGCGGATGAGAATATTCAGGTGATTCTCAGTACGGGAGGTACGGGTTTTACTTCTCGGGATTCTACGCCTGAAGCATTAACGCCGTTATTTGACAAAACGATCACAGGCTTTGGTGAACTTTTTAGGCACGTTTCCTTCGAGCAGATTGGCACATCTACGATACAATCTCGTGCAGTTGCAGGGCTTGCTAACCAAACAGTCATTTTTGCGGTGCCAGGTTCGCGCAATGCCTGCCAAACAGCTTGGGATAGTATTATTCGCGAACAATTAGATGCGACGCATCAACCTTGTAATTTTGTCGGGCAACTTAAGCGCTAAGATGGGTATTGCTTAATGTGTATTATTAAAGCGGACTTATAAAACAGGTATTTACGTGTCAAAACTTACGCATGTTGCCGACGATGGCAAAGCTAACATGGTGGATGTTACCGATAAAGCGGTGACACAGCGAACGGCAACGGCTGAAGGCACTGTGTATATGTCCGAAGAAGCCTTGTCACTCGTTACTGATAATGCGCACAAAAAAGGCGATGTGCTTCAGCTCGCGCGTATTGCTGGCATTATGGCCGCTAAAAAATGTGCAGATTTAATCCCGCTTTGCCATCCGTTGTTGCTGAGTAAAATACAGGTTGATTGCTGGGTTGATCATGAAAAAAGCTGTGTGCGCATTTCTTCGCTTTGTAAACTAAGCGGGCAAACAGGTGTCGAAATGGAAGCTTTAACGGCGATTTCGGTTGCAGCGCTGACCGTTTTTGATATGTGTAAAGCCGTGGACCCAGCCATGGTGATCAGTGATATCAAGGTGAACGAAAAACAAGGTGGAAAAACAGGGCATTGGGAAAGAAACGATGATTAAAGTACTGTTTTTTGGGAAACTAAGGGAAGCTTTAGCATGCGCTGAGCTGTCTTATGAAAGCAGTCATATCCAGTCGTTACTTGAGCTCAAGCAAGACATTTATACTGAACACCCTGAATGGCAACAACTTTTAGAGGATGAAAGTACGCAAGTGGCCGTTAATCAATCGTTGGTATCGGGCAATGTGCCGATACCAGAAGATGCTGAAGTGGCTTTTTTCCCACCAGTCACAGGTGGCTAGTACATCATTTCACAGCAATTGTCCGGCAACGAATGTTTAACTTTGCAGTCAAATAAACTTTTTAAGTGTTTTATGACAGCAAAGTACAAAATCTCATTATCAGCCCCTGAAAAAGATTATTTACAAAGTTTATTAAAAAATAAGGGGGCCGCACAACACAAAAAGCAGCATGCACAAATTCTTATTGCGGCTGATGAAGGTGGGCCGAAATTAAGTGAAGAGGCTATAGCAAAAGTATGCGGTATATCTACACGAACTGTGCAAAGAACCCGTAAACGCTGCGTCGAAGAAGGTCTTGAAATAGCAGTAGAAAGTAAATTCAGTCACCATGGAAGAACAAAAGCTCTTGACGGCGAGCAACATGCACAGCTGATTGCATTAGTTTGTTCAGATTGCCCAGAAGGCCGAAGCCGTTGGACATTGAACCTACTTGCAGACAAGCTGGTTGAGCTGAAGATAACAGACAAAGTTTCAGCGTCAACTATCTGCCGTGAGTTAAAAAAAACGAACTGAAACCATGGCAGAAAAAAGAGTGGTGTATTCCTGCGTCAAAAAATGCTGCTTTCATTTGCGCAATGGAAAACGTCCTTGAAGTTTATAAGCTGCCTCATGATCCATGTATTCCGCTGGTCTGCATGGATGAAAGCTCTAAGCAGCATATCATAGAAACAAGGGAACCTATTCCCATGACGCCAGGCCAGCCAGAAAAGTTTGACACGGAATATGAAAGAAATGGTGTTAGCTCGCTGTTTTTGTTTTTTGCACCGCTTGAAGGGTGGCGAGAGATTTCAGTTACTGATACACGCACAGCGGTTGATTGGGCGCATCAAATTAAATGGCTTGTAGACGAAGTCTATCCAAACGCTAAGAAAATACGTCTGGTTATGGATAATTTGAATACACATACTCCAGCATCATTATATAAGGCATTTGAGCCAGCTGAAGCGCTTAGAATTGCTAATAAGTTAGAGATTCATTACACACCCAAACACGGCAGCTGGTTAAATATGGCAGAAATTGAATTCAGTGTTTTAAGTCGTCAATGCCTTAATCGAAGAATTCCTGATCAGGAGACTTTAGCTCATGAAATTTACGCTTGGGTGAATGCGCGAAACCAGCAAAAAGCCAAAATGGATTGGCGATTTACTACGGAAGATGCGCGGGTAAAACTCAAAAAACTTTACCCGACTATCCCTGTGAAATGATGTACTAGTACATCATCTTAATACGATTGTCGGGTTTAGTTTATGCTGTTTAGTCATTTAATTATTGGATTCTGGCCTTCGCGGGAATGACGAAGGTAGGGTCTTTTTATTGTCACTGTCATTCCCGTGTAGGCGGGAATCCATTATCAGATAAACCTTTTGAGATGATGTACGAGTATGATCAATGTTTCGATACAAGCGGAAGATTTTGATGTGGCAAAAGCATACGCTGAGATCCGAGGGGTGGCATCTGGCGTAGGAGCCATAGTGACCTTTACAGGTTTGGTCAGGGATTTTACTGATGGATCACTTAAGTCTTTAGATATCGAGCATTACCCGCAAATGGCGAATAAAAGCTTACAGAGTATTGCCGGCAAAGCTGCAGAAAAATGGCCTTTAAAAGCCGTTACTTTGATTCATCGCTTCGGTCATCTTGCTGTTTCTGATCAAATTGTTTTTGTTGGTGTGGCGAGCGGACATCGCGACGCGGCTTTTCATGCGGCCAATTTCATCATGGATACCCTTAAAACCCAGACGCCTTTTTGGAAAAAAGAAACCACGGCAGTGGGGAGTAGCTGGGTCGAAATGAAGGATAGCGATCGTGAAAATGCGAATAAGTGGCTTGATAACGATGCTTAAAATGGCTATTTTCCGTTGCTTTATTGTTTGTTTTTTTTGTCTCCCTTTATCTTTGTTTGCTACTGATGCGCTTATTGCTGTGGCGGCTAACTTTAAACCTACAGCTGAAAAAATCGTTGCGTTACATCGTATTAAAACAGGGTTTGATTTAGGCATTGTTTCCGCCTCTTCAGGAAAACTTTACACCCAAATTAAGCAAGGGGCCCCTTTCGATGTATTTTTATCCGCCGATCAGAGTTTGCCTAAAGCGTTAGTTGATCAAGGGTTGGCGATAAAAGGCTCACGATTTACTTATGCCGTTGGGCAGCTGGCTGTTGTTTCTTATGAGAAAACAGAAAAAGTAAATATAAAAGCGCTTGAAAGCGCTAAAAAAATTGCCATCGCGAATCCCATTCATGCACCCTATGGCAAAGCCAGTGTTGAGGTACTTGAACATCTACATCTCTTCGGGCAAGTAAAAGGGCGATTGGTGCAAGCAAGCAATGTTGGGCAAGTGCTGCAATATCTTCATACCTCTGCCGTTGACCTTGGTTTTGTGCCTTATTCACTTGCCTTGCTTGATTCTTCAATCACGCCGACATCTATTTGGCTGCTGAATACATCCTGGTATTCACCACTCTTACAAGATGCTGTGCTTATTAAGCCGAGTAAACCCGCTGAGTCTTTTATGAAATTTCTGCGCTCCAGTGTGGCCAAAGAACTCATTCATTCCATGGGGTATCGTTAGGCGATGTTGAGCGCATCGGATATTACCGCACTTTTTCTCACGCTCAAGCTAGCCTTAGTGACGACGTTTGTTTTGATGGTGGTGAGTATTGCTATCGCCTATTGGCTAGCTAATACCAAAAGCATGGCTAAACAGCCAGTTCTGGCGATTGTTGCGCTCCCTATGGTGTTACCGCCAACTGTGATTGGTTTTTATGTCTTGCTGATGCTGGGAAGTGATGGCTGGGTAGGGCAACTGGGGCATGCGCTCGGTTTTAAAAGCCTAAACTTTACCTTCACGGGTATTGTTATTGCTTCTGTTATTTATTCTCTACCTTTTGGTGTACAGCCCATACAAATTGCTTTTGAGTCGATTGATAAAACACAGTATGACGTTGCTCAGGCAATGGGTGCGAATAGGTTACATCGATTTTGGTCGGTAACCTTACCGCAATCGCGCCTAGGTTTGTTAACGGCGGCTATGATGGTATTTGCTCACACGCTGGGCGAATTTGGCGTTGTGTTGATGGTGGGTGGTAATATTCCAGGTGTGAGTCGCGTGGTGTCGATACAGATTTATGATCATGTTGAATCATTAAATTATGCCAGTGCACATCAGTTATCCTGGGTGATGTTGGGATTGTCTTTTGCTATCTTACTTGCGATGTATTTATTGCCGAAGTTTTTAGTGCCTAAGTATTCGACACCTAAGTCTTTGCAATCTGGGTATTCGCATGATCAAGTTTAGTTTTCAGCCAATGGCGCCTTTCGCCTGCGACTTGCAAGGCAGCTGGCCCAGTTTTGGCGTGACGGCATTGTTCGCACCTTCGGGTGCTGGTAAAACAACGTTACTGCGCTTTTTCGCAGGCCTCGTGAATCCTGGCAAACACGATTTTTTAACGTTCAACGGTGATGACTGGGCTAGGCTAGGCCACGTTGTGCCGCTACATCGGCGGAATATTGCCTGTGTATTCCAGCATCATGCATTGCTGTCGCATTTAACGGTTGAAAAGAATATTGCATTTGCACAGCGTTTTCATAAAAATAAATTATCTCAGGCGGATCTAAGAGAAATCTTTGAGATAATGGATGTGCTGCCTTTGTTGAAAAAAATGCCTTCTCATTTGTCGGGCGGGGAGCGTCAGCGTGCGGTTATTGCACTTGCGCTATTACAGAGTCCGCGCTGGCTCTTGTTAGATGAGCCAATGACGGGTATTGACTATAAGCATAAAAAAATTATTTTAAAATTTATCAAAAACTTTTGTATCAAACATAAAATACCGATTTTTATGATTTCTCACCAGATGGAAGACATGATCGATATTGCCGATCATTTAGTGTTGATGGAAAAAGGCCACTTTATCGCCGAAGGAACATTCCTCGATGTCGTGAATAAATTTCAGCCTTTTGAACGGGCATCTGAAGGGGCGTACCAGCTGTTTGAAATGGTTGTTTGCCATGAGAATGAGGGCGTTTTTCGATTAAAAGACAATGCATTCACGTTAGATATTGTGAGTTGTTATCTGGCGGTTGGTGAGTGTGTGAGAATAAAAGTAGCAGCAAGGGATGTAAGCTTGTCGTTAAAGCCGCAAGAAAGCAGCATGCTTAACACATTAGCTGCAACCATCTCATCGATTAAGGTAGATGAATCTGAAGGCTATACATTGGTCACTTTGGTTGTGGAAAGCCATATCATTTTTTCTGAAATTTCTACGTTTTCCTATAAGCGCCTAAAATTAGCGGTGGGTATGCAAGTCTTTGCGCAAATCAAGGCAACGGCATTACGCTTATAGCCTGTATTGATGGTTTATAGTCTGTATTGGTGGTTTTTATGGTTTGTATCGATGGCTTAAACTTAGTTCTTTCGTTATGTCACTTACCCCAGCAGTGTTATTTTAAGCCAAAATAGAAATATCAAATCCCAGTGTAGATCGGTAACCTTCTTGTGTTTTGTCAATGCACGCTATGGGAGTAACGGAGTGCCAAAGCTCGCTGTTTTTGTCTGGCTGTAAGATGCCTTGCCCTTCACGTAGTGTGACCTTCATAAGCTCTGTTTCGCCGTTGCACCCAAAGATAATACTTGTACCGCCTTCGATGTTGTGACGTTCAATGACTAATGCCGAGATAATAAAATCGATGCCATCTTGGTGGATGCCCTCGGGGGCGTTACTGCCGGGTGCGTCGGGGTAACAGAAAACGAGCGTATGATGAACAGTGATATGGATATGTTGAGGCGGAATCTGTAAATTTTGTTGCAGATTTTGTGCGATAAACGTGAGTATTTTGTGAAGGCTGTCGTCTTCTAAATGTGTAGGTAGCTCTTTGAATGTGCGCTCTACCGTTTTGTAGCTGGTGATTTTTGTACTGTTTTTTAATGCGCCACAGGGTTGCTTGAATTTACCAGCTGGGGTTCTTTTTATGTGCCATTCAAGTTCTTTATAGGTAAGTTCGTATGCTGAAATTAGACGCTTTCTTGAAGGTTTTATTTTTTTTATGTTGCATGCGAGTGTTGAGGATAAAGATTTTTCAATATGCGTTAATAACGTATCGTCGGTTATTGATCCTCGGTAATAGCTATCCCATATATCATGAGTGATTTTTCCCAAGGATTGGGTATTAATGCTTTTTACGATGTAATTTATTTTTGATTGCCGGTAATGATAATCATCCCATTGGTAATCGTCTCGGTAGGTGGCTCGTAATTGTTTAGAGAGAAGTTTTGCGTTTATGCCGAGCTCAGGCATATTGATTATTTGAATCGGTGCTTTTAATTCGTTGAGAATCATATTTATATCCTCCAGTACGATAAAATGCATTGTTATACCGATCACCCTTGAAGATGTAAGGGTGTTGGCTGTGCTCGCTCACCCCCATCACTTACTCACTTGTGCTCGTGGGGGTTCGCTCACTTACCGCCTTCTTGCATCTCCAATTCCGATGGGTATATACGTATTTAGTGTGGCATGATTTATTACTTTTTGTTCGCCTTGTTAATGAAATTTAAATTAATTAACGCCTCAAAAATACAGGTGTGAAACTAAAAATACAGGTGTGCCACTAAAGCAATGATTGGCATTGAGATAAATGTCCTCAATAAAAAAATCATGCATAGTTCAATAAAAGAAAGAGGTATTTTGCTACCCAAAATAAGTGCACCAACTTCCGATAAATAGATTAATTGGGTTACTGAAAGTGTTGCAATAAAAAAACGTGTAATGGGGCTTTGTATGGGGGCACCTATTATCGAGGGTAAAAACATATCCGAGAATCCTGCTAATAAGGTTTTTGATGCTTCTTTTGCTTCAGGGATATGCAAAAGCTCAAGCAGAGGGATAAAAGGTTTTCCGAGGAGATCAAAGAATGCCGTATATTCGGCAATTACCAATACGCCAGTCCCTATTGCCATGACGATTGGTAGCAACCCGAAAACAATCTCAATAATATTTTTACAGCCATTAATAAGTAATGATTCTAGAATGTTTGTTGATTTGGCTTTTTCTAATCCTAATTGGTACGCATGCCTGATGAGCCCTTCGGAAGGCTGTATATCATGGGTAATCTCTGAGTGGCTACTGTCGGCGTAATCACTTTTCTTTCGGGATAATGGAGGGATTCTAGGCAGAATAAGTGCGCAAATAATGCCACATAAGCAGACGGTTAAGTAATAAGCAAAAAAATGCTCACCCAAATTAACTTGAGACAGAACAATGAGTGAAAAGGTGATGGATACAGCAGAGAAGTTTGTGGCGATAATAGCGGCTTCTTTTTGTGTGTAATAGCCTTGCTCGTATTGTTTTGAGGTGAGTATGACACCGACGCTGCCATCGCCTAGCCATGAGGTGAGGCAGTCTATGGCTGACCTTCCGGGTAAGTTGAAAAGAGGGCGCATGACTTTGCTTGCAAGCGTGCCGACAAATTCCAATAGGCCAAAATCGAGAAGAAGGGGTAAGAGTATGCCTGCTAAAATAAAAACGCTAAGCAGTATAGGGAGCAAGTCATTGTAGAGTAACAAGCCTGTTGATGGCGAATAAATAAAATCAGGGCCGGTTAAAAGGTAGCATTGAGTCAAAAAGCAGGCACCGAGCAGCCTTAAGCATAATGCCGTATACCCAGGGCAAAATACCTTTGAAATCCAAGCATTATTGTATGTTTTAGGCAAAAATAAGGATGCTGCGATTGAGCCAATAGATGATAACCAAAAAATGATAAGTAATATCTCCGTTATCCAAGGGTGAATTTTCTGAGTCAGTAAGTGGGCTAAGTGTGCAACAGGGATTGATACCCCGCCCTGTGTTGGGTATGGGCATAAGAAAAACATGAATCCTAACGTTGAAAATATAAAAAATTTTAATTTATCTATATTTAATAGAAATAAACAGTATTTTTTCATGTTTGTTAATTCTTTTTGATGACGATATATATCATATATGTATATGTCTTTTTTTTAATATATATTTTGTTGTTATATTGTGTGAACTTGACAATTTTATATTGTCAAAAAGTATATTAAATAATATTTTGGTGATTATAGTGAAAAAATTATTTATCCTTTATCCTTTATCCTTTATCCTTTATCCTTTATCCTTTATCCTTTATCCTTTATCCTTTATCCTTTATCCTTTATCTTTTTGTCGCTGCTTCAAGTGCATCTTTTGCTGCAAAGAGAGATGTGTTTTATCACCCCGGATTCCCAGAGGCCGTCAATGATGTGACAAACTCCTGGGTTTATAAAAATTTTGATGGTGTAAAGCAAGTTACGGGCGATGCTGTCGTTTTTAGAATGAGCCCGGATACAGGTGAGGTGGAAGTTTTATTGATAAAGCGGAAGAATGGCCCGCATGTGAATGGCTGGGCTACGCCTGGCGGCATGAAGGATAGCAAGTTAGATGCAAATTTCATTTTGAGGGAGTTGCTGGAAGAGGCGGTGGGTGTTGATAAAGAAGCCTTTATGTATTCATGTATCCTGCATAGTGAAGATTTACAAACTAAAAAAGATGCCGTTCTTTGGGATGTGAGGGCGCATATTAATCCCGATGTTGAAGGAAAGGTTTTGTGGGTGAGCCAAGATTTTGTTGCAAAATCAGGGGATGATGCCCAATACGCTAAATTTATTTCTGTTCAGGATGTCATTGATGGTCATTATGATATCGCATTCAGGCATGCAGAGTGGATAAAAGAATCTATTCAGGTGATGGCTGATCACCCTGTTTATGGGAAGCATTTTTCGACGTTTGATACATTAGAGCAAATAAAGAAGATTGATGCGCTCATTGCGCAATCCGTTGATCGTAATTTGGGTCTCGCCCAATTGGTGAACTTGAAGCGGGCGCTGGACAAGAAATCACTTATTCTTGATAAGGATGGAAGGGCTGCGTTGCCGCCTTCTGGGTGGCGTCAGATTACTTCTCGCTTGCCTGATGAGTCTGCAATCAAGAAATACGGGGCTGTAGTTGCGCTGATTTCTGCAAGCGTGACGATTCCGTTGGTTGCTGCTCTTGCGATTTATTCGAAGAGTAAAAGTAAAAGTAAAAGTAAAAGTAAAAAATAATTTATTTTATTCATAAAAATAATTGTAAAAAATAAAATAAAAAATTATTGCTATATTTAAGAGTATTTAAACGATAAATTTATCTCGTTGGGTACTCTACTATGAAAAAAATGGATTCGGATTCTTGGGTGTTCGATTTTGTTTTATTAAAAAATAATAAAATAGTCAATAATAAAAATTACATTAAAGGTGATGGGGGGTCTTTCTCGTTACTCAACTCTGTGGATCCTAATGCCCCAGTTCCTAATATACTTATCAGGAAGGTAGGCGTTGACCTTGTCCTTTCAGAAGGGAAAGGTCTCGGCGGAAAAGAGTTCAGGTTAAGCAACTTTTTTTCGGCGGATTCGTCAGAAAATGCCGAGCTTACGCTTCTACACCCTAATAAATCGATTTTTACTATTGATGCTACAACAGAGCCCTTTCAAACACTGGATGATGGTTCGTCTGCTGTTTATCTCTTCGGTGATAAGGAATCTTTAGCGGTAACGGTCAAGGATTATGGCATTGAAAGCTATTACGAAATCGATAGCATCGATGAATCTGAGTCATCACCTGCTGAGGCTGCAACCGATAAAACAGACGATGCTTCTAGCTGGCTGGGATTAGGTCTCGGTAGTATTGCCATTATTGGCGTGACAGGTATGGGGCTGATGGGGCTTGCCACACGGCGCTATATCAAAGAGCACAATGAAACTTCAAACCCAAACGCTAAAGAGAGTAAACCCGCCGAGCAGGTCACCACAGAAGACGTCATCGCCATTACCGGCGAGGTGACCTTAGGCCCTTTGGTGAGTACGCATGGATTGAGTGCGCAACTCGTTGATAACCTCGGTAATGTTTTACAGGTATCGGCAGTGGATGCAAGCGGGTCTTACACGCTCGCCTTAACAACGCGACCTGATGAATTTACCGTAAGTATCATCGATAGCTCTGATGCGCCTGATTATATTGACGAATCAACAAAGCTACCTAAAGATCTGGATGGCGACATTAAAGCCATCTCCGTTTTGGCAACAGATCAGCTCAGTGCCGTCATCAATATAAACCCTCTAACGACTATTGCCGCCAATTTAATTGAGCAACAAAAAGCATTACTTGGTGACGATTTTAATTCTAGTCAGATAAATATAATTAACACCAAAGTTGCTGAAAGCCTTCTCGGTGAAAGCGTTGATATTACCACTTACGTTATCCAGCCTATTATCGATACCAACAATCAACTGACACTTGGAAACAAAGGGGGAGAAATTCTTGCGTTTATTTCGGCGCTCGAACATAAAAATGCACTGAGTACATCAGATGTTGTTGCCCAGTTAGTTGAGGCAATGACACTTACTGGCAATGAGCTTGTCATGGATCCGAAGGCCGTTTCGCTTCTATCCGAGGCCCAAGATTACTTGGGTGAAGAATACGCATCGTTTTCAAAAGATGCGCTCTCTCACATAAAAGAGTCGGTAGAGCAATCGAATGCAGCGCCTTCGAGTCTAGATAAGCAAGTTGCTCTTGATGCAGGCAGTACCTATACCTTTAGCGGTAATGATTTTGCTTTTATTGATAGTGATATAAAAGATTCACTGCAGTCGATTGTTATTAAAAGTTTGCCGGCAGGCGGTGAATTGCGTTTTCAAGAGCAAGCTGTCTTAGTTGACCAAGCCATCAATCAAACGCAGATCGATCAGTTAACCTTTAGACCGAGTGCGACAAGCACAGACACGCAAGCACAAAATTTTTCATTCGCCGTGAGCGATGGATCAGAAAGCAGCGACACGTATTTATTCACCCTGAACGTTCAGTCAACCAACCAAGCGCCTACTTCAGAAAGCAAGCAGGTCTCCGTAACGAGTAATGGAGAGTATACGTTTTCTTTGGATGATTTCGTCTTTTTGGATGCTGAGGGCGATAACTTTACAACGCTGAAAATTGAAGCCTTGCCAGTAACAGGCGTGCTTGAATTTTCAAGTAAGGCCGTAGACGTTGGTCAACTTATTCCGGCTGCGGATATATCACAATTATCCTACAAAGTGACCCGTGAGGCATTGAATGACGATGAAATAAGTTTTCAATTTTCAGTCTCAGACGGTCAATCACAAAGCCAACCCTACGCTATAACGCTTGAAGTTCCGCCGCTGCCGGTTAATGTCGAACTCGAAAACGATGTCTTTAAAGACCTCACCTTAGGTGCCGATATCAGCGCCGGTGGTGATATGTCGAGCAGTGACGATTGGGGCTTATCCGAAAGCGTCACTATTGATACCGATGCCGAAGTAATGCGTTTTGAAGGCGAGAATGGCGAGGCGACACAGATCATCGCTACCTTACCGGCCGTCAACTACACCGCCGAGCTGGATGTGTCACGCGAAGGGGTAGAGCCTGCACTCTTGCAAGTCGATATTATTGATGTTGATAGTGGACGCGTGATTGCGACTGAAATGATTGACATCGATAGTGACACAACGAAACCCGTGAGTATCGACTTTACTGCGGTCTCTACCGGTGAAGTGGCCGTGACCATTAAAGATGTGAGTACAGGTGATACCGCTAACACCACGCCATTGGTGCATGATTTATCGGTTAAAGCTAACGAAGAAAACAATGCCGAGATGCCAGCACTGGTATTGGCTGAAGCCGGTGAACCGATTGCATTGGTCATCAATATCGGCGAAACCGCCGAGACCGATACGGTGACAACGACCTTATCCAATATTCCGGCAGGTTCTGTGATCAGTGATGGTGAAAACACCCTCGTGACGGATGGCAGTCCGGTAGATGTATCGGATTGGGGTGAATCGCTCACCGTCACACCACCTGCCGATTACAGCGACGAATTCTTTATTGAAACCGAAATCGCGGTGACGAATGAAGCCGGCGCTACCGTCGTGACCACTGATGACATTATCATTGATTACGACCGAAATTTTGAAAGCACGCTGTTAAGCAAAGATAGCGAAGTGGAAATCGAAGGTGGCGACAGCCATACCTTTGCATCCGACGATTTTGCGTTTGTTGGATTAAATAGCCAGCTTGAATCGGTCACCATCACCGCATTACCGGACGAAGGGCAATTAACCCTTGATGGTGAAGTGGTTGCACCGAATCAGGTGATTGCAGCCGAAGACTTGCCGCAGTTGGTTTTCACGCCTGATAGCGGCGCTGCAAGCACGGGCTCGTCTAATTTCACATTCAGTGTGAGTGATGGCGTTACCTCAAGTGCTGGTCAAAACATGGCATTGGCGTTCTCTGTCGTGAATTCTGCACCGACTGTCAGTGATAGCACCTTCATCATTAATGAGGATGCCCGTTATCAATTTACAATGAGTGACTTTGGGTATGAGGATGTTGAAGGGGATGCACTAGCCTCAATCCAGATCATATCGCTTCCTGAGGTCGGCACATTGACGCTCAATGAAGCCTTGGTTTCTGAAGGTCAGATAGTCGATGCGGCTAATATTATGCAGTTAACTTTCTCGCCAGATTTAGATGCTCATGGTGAGGGTTACGCGCGTTTTAGCTTTACAGCCAATGACGGTGCAGCGGATAGCGCCGAGCAAACGCTGACGTTTGATGTGACTGCAGTTAATGATATGCCTGTGTTGGTGAATAACAATTTAACCATCAATGAAGGCGAAAGCGTTACCTTGACGCCTGCAAATCTTCATGCAACGGATGTGGATAATGACGATGCTGATCTGACATTTACCATGAGTAACCTGCCGCAAGGCTCGCTGAGCTTTACACAGCAACAGCTGGTAGATGGTGAAGTGACTTACATTCATGATGGCAGCGAAATTCCTCCTGCTTATGATATTTCGGTCAGTGATGGCAATGTATCCACTGATCCAGTTGCCGCAACTATTCATTTTAATAGTGATAACGATGCACCAACCACCAGCCTTGTTGATCTCGGCAGTACTAACGAAGATACCGTAATTACCCTCACTACCGAGCAACTGATCGCACAGGCGACAGATGCAGAAGATGACACCTTAACCGTGCACACGTTAGCACTCACGGATAATGGACAAGGCAGCTTAGCTGATAACGGCGATGGCAGCTGGCAGTTCACACCCGCCGAAAACTTTAACGGCAATGATGTTGCTTTGACTTACTTCATCAACGACGGCACCGAAAATGTTGAAGGTTCTGCGGTTATCGATGTGGTTGCGATCAACGATGCGCCAACCACCAGTTTGGTTGATCTTGGCAATACCCACGAAGACACTGCGACGACTATCACCACCACACAACTGATTGCACAAGCAATGGATGCGGAAGGCGATACTTTAAGTGTACATACGTTGTCGCTCACGGATAATGCACAAGGCAGCCTAACCGATAACGGCGATGGCACATGGCAATTCACACCCGCTGAAAACTTTAACGGCAATGATGTTGCTTTGACTTACTTCATCAATGACGGCACCGAAAATGTTGAAGGTTCTGCGGTTATCGATGTTGTCGCGACCAACGATGCGCCAACGACGAATCTTGTTGATCTCGGCAGCACCAGTGAAGACACCGCGATCACTATCACTACCGCACATCTGATTGCACAAGCATCCGATGCGGAAGGCGATACCTTAAGCGTACACAGCTTGGCGCTCACGGATAATGCTCAAGGCAGCCTAGCTGATAACGGCGATGGCAGCTGGCAATTCACACCCGCCGAAAACTTTAACGGCAATGATGTTGCCTTCACCTACTTCATTAATGACGGCACCGAAAATATTGAAGGCTCTGCGGTTATCGATGTTGTCGCGACCAACGATGCGCCAACGACGAATCTTGTTGATCTCGGCAACACCAGCGAAGATACCGCGACGACTATCACCACTGCGCAGCTTGTTGCTAGTGCTTCGGATGCGGAAGGCGATACCTTAACCGTACACACGTTAGCACTCGCGGATAATGCACAAGGCAGCCTAACCGATAACGGCGATGGCACATGGCAGTTCACACCCGCCGAAAACTTTAACGGCAATGATGTTGCTTTGACTTACTTCATCAACGACGGCACCGAAAATGTTGAAGGTTCTGCGGTTATCGATGTGGTTGCGATCAACGATGCGCCAACCACCAGTTTGGTTGATCTTGGCAATACCCACGAAGACACTGCGACGACTATCACCACCACACAACTGATTGCACAAGCAATGGATGCGGAAGGCGATACTTTAAGTGTACATACGTTGTCGCTCACGGATAATGCACAAGGCAGCCTAACCGATAACGGCGATGGCACATGGCAATTCACACCCGCTGAAAACTTTAACGGCAATGATGTTGCTTTGACTTACTTCATCAATGACGGCACCGAAAATGTTGAAGGTTCTGCGGTTATCGATGTTGTCGCGACCAACGATGCGCCAACGACGAATCTTGTTGATCTCGGCAGCACCAGTGAAGACACCGCGATCACTATCACTACCGCACATCTGATTGCACAAGCATCCGATGCGGAAGGCGATACCTTAAGCGTACACAGCTTGGCGCTCACGGATAATGCTCAAGGCAGCCTAGCTGATAACGGCGATGGCAGCTGGCAATTCACACCCGCCGAAAACTTTAACGGCAATGATGTTGCCTTCACCTACTTCATCAATGACGGCACGGAGAATATCACCGGCTCTGCGGTGATCGATATTACCGCCATCAACGACATACCTGTGCTAGGTAATAACACATTAACGATCAGTGAAGGCGAAACCGTTACCCTGACATCCTCGCATCTAAGTGCAACCGATATTGATACGGATGATGGCAGTTTGCTGTTCACGCTGAGTAGCATTCAGCAGGGCAGCATTACTGGCGGCAGCGATAATGGTGATGCAACAGTCAGCTTTACCCGGCAGCAATTGAATGATGGTGCGATCAGCTTTACGCATGATGGCGGTGAAACGGCACCCAGCTTTACCGTTGCGGTGACGGACGGCGAGCTATCAACACCGCTACTTGCCACGAATATTATTTTTAACAGCGATAACGATGCGCCAACCACCAGTCTCGTCGATCTCGGCAACACCAGTGAAGACACCGAGATCACTATCACCACCGCACATCTTATTGCTAGTGCCACGGATGCAGAAGGCGATACCTTAAGCGTACACAGCTTGGCGCTCACGGATAATGCTCAAGGCAGCCTAGCTGATAACGGCGATGGCAGCTGGCAGTTCACACCCGCCGAAAACTTTAACGGCAATGATGTTGCCTTCACCTACTTCATCAATGACGGCACCGAAAATGTTGAAGGTTCTGCGGTTATTGATGTTCTTGCAATGAATGATGCCCCAACCACCAGTCTCGTCGATCTCGACAACACCAGCGAAGACACCGCGATCACCCTCACCACGGCGCAGCTTATTGCTAGTGCTTCGGATGCGGAAGGCGATACCTTAACCGTACACACGTTAGCACTCACGAATAATGCACAAGGCAGTCTAACCGATAACGGCGATGGCACCTGGCAGTTCACACCGGCCGAGAACTTTAACGGCAATGATGTTGCCTTGACCTACTTCATCAATGACGGCACCGAAAATGTTGCCGGTTCTGCGGTTATCGATGTGGTTGCGATCAACGATGCGCCAGCCACCAGTCTCGTCGACCTCGGCAACACCCACGAAGACACCGCGATCACTCTCACCACTGCACATCTGATTGCACAAGCTGTGGATGTGGAAGGTGATACGCTAACCGTACACACGTTAGCACTCACGGATAATGCACAAGGCAGTCTAACCGATAACGGCGATGGCACCTGGCAATTCGTACCCGCCGAGAACTTTAACGGCAATGATGTTGCTTTGACTTACTTTATTAATGACGGCACCGAAAATGTTGAAGGCTCTGCGGTTATCGATGTGGTTGCGATCAACGATGCGCCAACCACCAGCCTCGTCGACCTCGGCAACACTCACGAAGATACCGCGATTACAATCACCACCGCGCAGCTTATTGCTAGTGCTTCGGATGTGGAAGGCGATACCTTAACCGTACACACGTTAGCACTCGCGGATAATGCTCAAGGCAGCTTAGCTGATAACGGCGATGGCACCTGGCAGTTCACACCCGTCGAGAACTTTAACGGCAATGATGTTGCTTTGACTTACTTTATTAATGACGGCACCGAAAATGTTGAAGGCTCTGCGGTTATCGATATTACCGCCATCAATGACATACCTGTACTCGGTAATAACACATTAACAATTAGTGAAGGCGAAACTGTCACCCTGACATCCGCGCATCTCAGTGCAACCGATATTGATACGGATGATGGCAGTTTGCTGTTCACGCTGAGCAGCATTCAGCAGGGCAGTATTGCTGGCGGCAGCGATAATGGTGATGCGACAATCAGCTTTACCCAGCAGCAATTGAATGATGGCGCGATCAGCTTTACGCATGATGGCGGTGAAACGGCACCCAGCGTTACCGTTGCTGTGACGGACGGGGATCTATCAACACCGTTACTTGCCACGAATATTATTTTTAATAGCGATAACGATGCACCAGTCACCAGTTTGGTTGACCTCGGCAACACCCATGAAGATGCCGCGACCACTATCACCACCGCGCAATTGATTGCACAGGCTACGGATGCAGAAGGCGATACGCTAACCATACACACCTTGGCACTGGTTGATAATGCACAGGGCAGCCTAACCGATAACAACGATGGCACCTGGCAGTTTACACCCGCCGAGAACTTTAACGGCAATGATGTTGCTTTGACTTACTTTATTAATGACGGCACCGAAAATGTCGAAGGCTCTGCGGTTATCGATGTGGTTGCGATCAACGATGCGCCAACCACCAGCCTCGTCGACCTCGGCAATATAAACGAAGACACCGCGATCACTCTCACCACTGCACATCTGATTGCACAAGCTGTGGATGTGGAAGGTGATACGCTAACCGTACACACGTTAACACTCACGGATAATGCACAAGGCAGTCTAACCGATAACGGCGATGGCACCTGGCAATTCGTACCCGCCGAGAACTTTAACGGCAATGATGTTGCTTTGACTTACTTTATTAATGACGGCACCGAAAATGTTGAAGGCTCTGCGGTTATCGATGTGGTTGCGATCAACGATGCGCCAACCACCAGCCTCGTCGACCTCGGCAATATAAACGAAGACACCGCGATCACTCTCACCACTGCACATCTGATTGCACAAGCTGTGGATGTGGAAGGTGATACGCTAACCGTACACACGTTAGCACTCACGGATAATGCACAAGGCAGTCTAACCGATAACGGCGATGGCACCTGGCAATTCGTACCCGCCGAGAACTTTAACGGCAATGATGTTGCTTTGACTTACTTTATTAATGACGGCACCGAAAATGTTGAAGGCTCTGCGGTTATCGATGTGGTTGCGATCAACGATGCGCCAACCACCAGCCTCGTCGATCTCGGCAACACTCACGAAGATACCGCGATTACAATCACCACCGCGCAGCTTATTGCTAGTGCTTCGGATGTGGAAGGCGATACCTTAACCGTACACACGTTAGCACTCGCGGATAATGCTCAAGGCAGCTTAGCTGATAACGGCGATGGCACCTGGCAGTTCACACCGGCCGAGAACTTTAACGGCAATGATGTTGCCTTGACCTACTTCATCAATGACGGCACCGAAAATGTTGCCGGTTCTGCGGTTATCGATGTGGTTGCGATCAACGATGCGCCAGCCACCAGTCTCGTCGACCTCGGCAACACCCACGAAGACACCGCGATCACTCTCACCACTGCACATCTGATTGCACAAGCTGTGGATGTGGAAGGTGATACGCTAACCGTACACACGTTAGCACTCACGGATAATGCACAAGGCAGTCTAACCGATAACGGCGATGGCACCTGGCAATTCGTACCCGCCGAGAACTTTAACGGCAATGATGTTGCTTTGACTTACTTTATTAATGACGGCACCGAAAATGTTGAAGGCTCTGCGGTTATCGATGTGGTTGCGATCAACGATGCGCCAACCACCAGCCTCGTCGACCTCGGCAACACTCACGAAGATACCGCGATTACAATCACCACCGCGCAGCTTATTGCTAGTGCTTCGGATGTGGAAGGCGATACCTTAACCGTACACACGTTAGCACTCGCGGATAATGCTCAAGGCAGCTTAGCTGATAACGGCGATGGCACCTGGCAGTTCACACCCGTCGAGAACTTTAACGGCAATGATGTTGCTTTGACTTACTTTATTAATGACGGCACCGAAAATGTTGAAGGCTCTGCGGTTATCGATATTACCGCCATCAATGACATACCTGTACTCGGTAATAACACATTAACAATTAGTGAAGGCGAAACTGTCACCCTGACATCCGCGCATCTCAGTGCAACCGATATTGATACGGATGATGGCAGTTTGCTGTTCACGCTGAGCAGCATTCAGCAGGGCAGTATTGCTGGCGGCAGCGATAATGGTGATGCGACAATCAGCTTTACCCAGCAGCAATTGAATGATGGCGCGATCAGCTTTACGCATGATGGCGGTGAAACGGCACCCAGCGTTACCGTTGCTGTGACGGACGGGGATCTATCAACACCGTTACTTGCCACGAATATTATTTTTAATAGCGATAACGATGCACCAGTCACCAGTTTGGTTGACCTCGGCAACACCCATGAAGATGCCGCGACCACTATCACCACCGCGCAATTGATTGCACAGGCTACGGATGCAGAAGGCGATACGCTAACCATACACACCTTGGCACTGGTTGATAATGCACAGGGCAGCCTAACCGATAACAACGATGGCACCTGGCAGTTTACACCCGCCGAGAACTTTAACGGCAATGATGTTGCTTTGACTTACTTTATTAATGACGGCACCGAAAATGTCGAAGGCTCTGCGGTTATCGATGTGGTTGCGATCAACGATGCGCCAACCACCAGCCTCGTCGACCTCGGCAATATAAACGAAGACACCGCGATCACTCTCACCACTGCACATCTGATTGCACAAGCTGTGGATGTGGAAGGTGATACGCTAACCGTACACACGTTAACACTCACGGATAATGCACAAGGCAGTCTAACCGATAACGGCGATGGCACCTGGCAATTCGTACCCGCCGAGAACTTTAACGGCAATGATGTTGCTTTGACTTACTTTATTAATGACGGCACCGAAAATGTTGAAGGCTCTGCGGTTATCGATGTGGTTGCGATCAACGATGCGCCAACCACCAGCCTCGTCGACCTCGGCAATATAAACGAAGACACCGCGATCACTCTCACCACTGCACATCTGATTGCACAAGCTGTGGATGTGGAAGGTGATACGCTAACCGTACACACGTTAGCACTCACGGATAATGCACAAGGCAGTCTAACCGATAACGGCGATGGCACCTGGCAATTCGTACCCGCCGAGAACTTTAACGGCAATGATGTTGCTTTGACTTACTTTATTAATGACGGCACCGAAAATGTTGAAGGCTCTGCGGTTATCGATGTGGTTGCGATCAACGATGCGCCAACCACCAGCCTCGTCGATCTCGGCAACACTCACGAAGATACCGCGATTACAATCACCACCGCGCAGCTTATTGCTAGTGCTTCGGATGTGGAAGGCGATACCTTAACCGTACACACGTTAGCACTCGCGGATAATGCTCAAGGCAGCTTAGCTGATAACGGCGATGGCACCTGGCAGTTCACACCCGTCGAGAACTTTAACGGCAATGATGTTGCCTTGACTTACTTCATCAATGACGGCACCGAAAACGTTGCAGGCTCTGCGGTTATCGATATTACCGCCATCAATGACATACCTGTACTCGGTAATAACACATTAACAATTAGTGAAGGCGAAACTGTCACCCTGACATCCGCGCATCTCAGTGCAACCGATATTGATACGGATGATGGCAGTTTGCTGTTCACGCTGAGCAGCATTCAGCAGGGCAGTATTGCTGGCGGCAGCGATAATGGTGATGCGACAATCAGCTTTACCCAGCAGCAATTGAATGATGGCGCGATCAGCTTTACGCATGATGGCGGTGAAACGGCACCCAGCGTTACCGTTGCTGTGACGGACGGGGATCTATCAACACCGTTACTTGCCACGAATATTATTTTTAATAGCGATAACGATGCACCAGTCACCAGTTTGGTTGACCTCGGCAACACCCATGAAGATGCCGCGACCACTATCACCACCGCGCAATTGATTGCACAGGCTACGGATGCAGAAGGCGATACGCTAACCATACACACCTTGGCACTGGTTGATAATGCACAGGGCAGCCTAACCGATAACAACGATGGCACCTGGCAGTTTACACCCGTCGAGAACTTTAACGGCAATGATGTTGCTTTGACTTACTTTATTAATGACGGCACCGAAAATGTCGAAGGCTCTGCGGTTATCGATGTGGTTGCGATCAACGATGCGCCAACCACCACCCTCGTCGATCTCGGCAACACTCACGAAGATACCGCGATTACAATCACCACCGCGCAGCTTATTGCTAGTGCTTCGGATGTGGAAGGCGATACCTTAACCGTACACACGTTAGCACTCGCGGATAATGCTCAAGGCAGCTTAGCTGATAACGGCGATGGCACCTGGCAATTCGTACCCGCCGAGAACTTTAACGGCAATGATGTTGCTTTGACTTACTTTATTAATGACGGCACCGAAAATGTCGAAGGCTCTGCGGTTATCGATGTGGTTGCGATCAACGATGCGCCAACCACCAGCCTCGTCGACCTCGGCAATATAAACGAAGACACCGCGATCACTCTCACCACTGCACATCTGATTGCACAAGCTGTGGATGTGGAAGGTGATACGCTAACCGTACACACGTTAACACTCACGGATAATGCACAAGGCAGTCTAACCGATAACGGCGATGGCACCTGGCAATTCGTACCCGCCGAGAACTTTAACGGCAATGATGTTGCTTTGACTTACTTTATTAATGACGGCACCGAAAATGTTGAAGGCTCTGCGGTTATCGATGTGGTTGCGATCAACGATGCGCCAACCACCAGCCTCGTCGACCTCGGCAATATAAACGAAGACACCGCGATCACTCACCACTGCACATCTGATTGCACAAGCTGTGGATGTGGAAGGTGATACGCTAACCGTACACACGTTAACACTCACGGATAATGCACAAGGCAGTCTAACCGATAACGGCGATGGCACCTGGCAATTCGTACCCGCCGAGAACTTTAACGGCAATGATGTTGCTTTGACTTACTTTATTAATGACGGCACCGAAAATGTTGAAGGCTCTGCGGTTATCGATGTGGTTGCGATCAACGATGCGCCAACCACCAGCCTCGTCGATCTCGGCAACACTCACGAAGATACCGCGATTACAATCACCACCGCGCAGCTTATTGCAGTGCTTGGATGTGGAAGGCGATACCTAACCGTACACACGTTAGCACTCACGGATAATGCACAAGGCAGTCTAACCGATAACGGCGATGGCACCTGGCAATTCGTACCCGCCGAGAACTTTAACGGCAATGATGTTGCTTTGACTTACTTTATTAATGACGGCACCGAAAATGTTGAAGGCTCTGCGGTTATCGATGTGGTTGCGATCAACGATGCGCCAACCACCAGCCTCGTCGACCTCGGCAATATAAACGAAGACACCGCGATCACTCTCACCACTGCACATCTGATTGCACAAGCTGTGGATGTGGAAGGTGATACGCTAACCGTACACACGTTAGCACTCACGGCATTGCTTTGACTTACTTTATTAATGACGGCACCGAAAATGTTGATGCACAAGGCAGTCTAACCGATAACGGCGATGGCACCTGGCAATTCGTACCCGCCGAGAACTTTAACGGCAATGATGTTGCTTTGACTTACTTTATTAATGACGGCACCGAAAATGTTGAAGGCTCTGCGGTTATCGATGTGGTTGCGATCAACGATGCGCCAACCACCAGCCTCGTCGATCTCGGCAACACTCACGAAGATACCGCGATTACAATCACCACCGCGCAGCTTATTGCTAGTGCTTCGGATGTGGAAGGCGATACCTTAACCGTACACACGTTAGCACTCGCGGATAATGCTCAAGGCAGCTTAGCTGATAACGGCGATGGCACCTGGCAGTTCACACCCGTCGAGAACTTTAACGGCAATGATGTTGCTTTGACTTACTTTATTAATGACGGCACCGAAAATGTCGAAGGCTCTGCGGTTATCGATGTGGTTGCGATCAACGATGCGCCAACCACCAGCCTCGTCGATCTCGGCAACACTCACGAAGATACCGCGATTACAATCACCACCGCGCAGCTTATTGCTAGTGCTTCGGATGTGGAAGGCGATACCTTAACCGTACACACGTTAGCACTCGCGGATAATGCTCAAGGCAGCTTAGCTGATAACGGCGATGGCACCTGGCAATTCGTACCCGCCGAGAACTTTAACGGCAATGATGTTGCTTTGACTTACTTTATTAATGACGGCACCGAAAACGTTGCAGGCTCTGCGGTTATCGATATTACCGCCATCAATGACATACCTGTACTCGGTAATAACACATTAACAATTAGTGAAGGCGAAACTGTCACCCTGACATCCGCGCATCTCAGTGCAACCGATATTGATACGGATGATGGCAGTTTGCTGTTCACGCTGAGCAGCATTCAGCAGGGCAGTATTGCTGGCGGCAGCGATAATGGTGATGCGACAATCAGCTTTACCCAGCAGCAATTGAATGATGGCGCGATCAGCTTTACGCATGATGGCGGTGAAACGGCACCCAGCGTTACCGTTGCTGTGACGGACGGGGATCTATCAACACCGTTACTTGCCACGAATATTATTTTTAATAGCGATAACGATGCACCAGTCACCAGTTTGGTTGACCTCGGCAACACCCATGAAGATGCCGCGACCACTATCACCACCGCGCAATTGATTGCACAGGCTACGGATGCAGAAGGCGATACGCTAACCATACACACCTTGGCACTGGTTGATAATGCACAGGGCAGCCTAACCGATAACAACGATGGCACCTGGCAGTTCACACCCGTCGAGAACTTTAACGGCAATGATGTTGCTTTGACTTACTTTATTAATGACGGCACCGAAAATGTCGAAGGCTCTGCGGTTATCGATGTGGTTGCGATCAACGATGCGCCAACCACCACCCTCGTCGATCTCGGCAACACTCACGAAGATACCGCGATTACAATCACCACCGCGCAGCTTATTGCTAGTGCTTCGGATGTGGAAGGCGATACCTTAACCGTACACACGTTAGCACTCGCGGATAATGCTCAAGGCAGCTTAGCTGATAACGGCGATGGCACCTGGCAATTCGTACCCGCCGAGAACTTTAACGGCAATGATGTTGCTTTGACTTACTTTATTAATGACGGCACCGAAAATGTCGAAGGCTCTGCGGTTATCGATGTGGTTGCGATCAACGATGCGCCAACCACCAGCCTCGTCGACCTCGGCAATATAAACGAAGACACCGCGATCACTCTCACCACTGCACATCTGATTGCACAAGCTGTGGATGTGGAAGGTGATACGCTAACCGTACACACGTTAACACTCACGGATAATGCACAAGGCAGTCTAACCGATAACGGCGATGGCACCTGGCAATTCGTACCCGCCGAGAACTTTAACGGCAATGATGTTGCTTTGACTTACTTTATTAATGACGGCACCGAAAATGTTGAAGGCTCTGCGGTTATCGATGTGGTTGCGATCAACGATGCGCCAACCACCAGCCTCGTCGACCTCGGCAATATAAACGAAGACACCGCGATCACTCTCACCACTGCACATCTGATTGCACAAGCTGTGGATGTGGAAGGTGATACGCTAACCGTACACACGTTAGCACTCACGGATAATGCACAAGGCAGTCTAACCGATAACGGCGATGGCACCTGGCAATTCGTACCCGCCGAGAACTTTAACGGCAATGATGTTGCTTTGACTTACTTTATTAATGACGGCACCGAAAATGTTGAAGGCTCTGCGGTTATCGATGTGGTTGCGATCAACGATGCGCCAACCACCAGCCTCGTCGATCTCGGCAACACTCACGAAGATACCGCGATTACAATCACCACCGCGCAGCTTATTGCTAGTGCTTCGGATGCGGAAGGCGATACCTTAACCGTACACACGTTAGCACTCGCGGATAATGCTCAAGGCAGCTTAGCTGATAACGGCGATGGCACCTGGCAATTCGTACCCGCCGAGAACTTTAACGGCAATGATGTTGCCTTGACTTACTTCATCAATGACGGCACCGAAAACGTTGCAGGCTCTGCGGTTATCGATATTACCGCCATCAATGACATACCTGTACTCGGTAATAACACATTAACAATTAGTGAAGGCGAAACTGTCACCCTGACATCCGCGCATCTCAGTGCAACCGATATTGATACGGATGATGGCAGTTTGCTGTTCACGCTGAGCAGCATTCAGCAGGGCAGTATTGCTGGCGGCAGCGATAATGGTGATGCGACAATCAGCTTTACCCAGCAGCAATTGAATGATGGCGCGATCAGCTTTACGCATGATGGCGGTGAAACGGCACCCAGCGTTACCGTTGCTGTGACGGACGGGGATCTATCAACACCGTTACTTGCCACGAATATTATTTTTAATAGCGATAACGATGCACCAGTCACCAGTTTGGTTGACCTCGGCAACACCCATGAAGATGCCGCGATCACTGTCACCACCGCGCAACTGATCGCGCAAGCGACAGATGCAGAAGGTGATACCTTAACCGTACATACGTTGTCGCTCACGGATAATGCACAGGGCAGCCTAACCGATAACAACGATGGCACCTGGCAGTTTACACCCGTCGAGAACTTTAACGGCAATGATGTTGCTTTGACTTACTTTATTAATGACGGCACCGAAAATGTCGAAGGCTCTGCGGTTATCGATGTGGTTGCGATCAACGATGCGCCAACCACCACCCTCGTCGATCTCGGCAACACTCACGAAGATACCGCGATTACAATCACCACCGCGCAGCTTATTGCTAGTGCTTCGGATGTGGAAGGCGATACCTTAACCGTACACACGTTAGCACTTGCAGATAATGCACAGGGCAGCTTAACCGATAACAGCGATGGTACATGGAAATTCGTACCCGCTGCGAACTTTAACGGTAATGATATTGCTTTCACTTACTTCATTAATGATGGTACAGAAAATGTGGCCGGTTCTGCGGTTGTTGATGTTGTTGCAGTGAACGATGTACCCACAACAAGCTTGGTTGATCTTGGTAGCACCAACGAAGATACGACGGTTACCATCACCACTTCGCAGCTCATTGCTAATGCATCAGATGTGGAAGATGACACCTTAACTGTTCACACACTTACGCTCGCGGATAATGCCCAAGGCAGCCTAGCCGATAACGGCGATGGCACCTGGCAATTCGTACCCGCCGAGAACTTTAACGGCAATGATGTTGCTTTGACTTACTTTATTAATGACGGCACCGAAAATGTCGAAGGCTCTGCG
The DNA here is from genome assembly GCA_965248335.1 of Pseudomonadales bacterium. Classification (GTDB taxonomy): domain Bacteria; phylum Pseudomonadota; class Gammaproteobacteria; order Pseudomonadales; family DT-91; genus CAKMZU01. The sequence continues at coordinate 2,397,940 of CBDFIY010000003.1, read as the reverse complement.
GTTATCGATGTGGTTGCGATCAACGATGCGCCAACCACCACCCTCGTCGATCTCGGCAACACTCACGAAGATACCGCGATTACAATCACCACCGCGCAGCTTATTGCTAGTGCTTCGGATGTGGAAGGCGATACCTTAACCGTACACACGTTAGCACTCGCGGATAATGCTCAAGGCAGCTTAGCTGATAACGGCGATGGCACCTGGCAATTCGTACCCGCCGAGAACTTTAACGGCAATGATGTTGCTTTGACTTACTTTATTCATGATGGTACAGAAAATGTGGCCGGTTCTGCGGTTATCGATGTGGTTGCGATCAACGATGTACCCACAACAAGCTTGGTTGATCTTGGTGGCACCAACGAAGATACGCCGATCACGATCACCACTGCGCAATTGATTGCCAATGCGGCCGATGCAGAAGGCGATACGTTAACCGTAACAAGCATAGCTTTAGCGGATGTATCACAAGGTACGCTTGCCGATAATGGCGATAGCAGTTGGTTATTCACGCCCGCTGCTCACTTTAACGGTGAAGAGGTTACCTTCAATTATTTTATCAGTGATGGCGTTGATAGCGTTGCAGGCTCAGCGCAGATAGATGTGCTTGCGGTGAATGACGCACCGACAGCCAGCGATAAGTCGATTACGCTTGATGAAGACGGTAGTTATAGTTTTTCTGTCAGTGATTTTGGTTACGGTGATATTGAAAGCGATAGCCTAGTATCCGTTAAGATGACGGCCTTGCCGGAGAATGGTTCACTCGCCTTAAATGGCGCGGCTGTTTCATTAAATCAGGTGATTGCTGCCGCTGATATCCCTCAATTGATGTTTACACCGGCGGCTGATGCTAATGGTGCTGGTTACGATAGCATTAAATTTACCGTCAATGACGGGCAAGCCGATAGTGCTGAGCAAGCCTTTACGTTGGATGTGACGGCAGTGAATGATGATCCTGTGATGGGCAATCATAGCCTGACGATAACGGAAGGCGAAACCCTCACGTTAACGGCTGCGCATTTGAGCGCGAGCGATATAGATCATGATGATACAAGCTTAACCTTTACGCTGAGCAATATTCAGCAAGGCGCTGTGGTTGGCGCTACGGATAACGGCGATGGCAGTGTTAGCTTCACACAACAACATCTCACCAATGGCGATATTAGCTTTGCACACGATGGGGGCGAACAAGCCCCAAGCTTTGATATGTCGGTCAGTGATGGGCAGTTAGAAAGCACCAGTACACCGGTGACGATGACCTTTAACAATGATAATGACGCACCTGTAACGAGCCTTGTTGATCTGGGCTCAACGAATGAAGATACGGCAATCACCCTTACCACTGCACAATTGTTGGCGAATGCCACAGATGTAGACAATGCGTATTTGAGTGTGTCGGATGTGGCGTTGCAGGATGCTAGCCAAGGGGATATTACACAGGTTGATGATAAAACATGGGCCTTCACCCCTGCGGCAGATTTTGTGGGGAATGATGTAGCATTGACGTTTAACCTCAATGACCATGAAACGATCACGACCATGGACTTTAACAGCGGGCTTGAAGCGGGGTGGAGCTCAGTTGGGTTAGAAATTCACTCTAATGGCGGCTCTCTGGGTGCCTCTTTGACAGGCACAAAAATTCTTGAACTCGATGACGGTGGTGAATTAACGACCTTAAGTTACACCGTCGATATGCCTGAAACGGGTGATTTGATTCTTAGAATACTTGTGAATAGCCGACCCGGTAATTATGAACATACCGATGATATCGAGGTGGTTTGGAATGGCAGCGTTGTAGAAACGATTAACCCAGCATCGTCATGGGAGTGGGTTGAAGTCACTTTGCCGCACACAGGTGATGCAACGACACCGCTCGTATTAAGAGAGGTAGCCGCGCAGAATAATGGCGCAGGCCCAATCATTGATCAAATCATGTTGTTAACGGATACGTTGTCTTCCTCAGAAAGTGTGGCACAGATAGATGTATTACCGGTGAATGATGTACCTGAAATCATTGTTGGTGATCAAGATACCTTAGCTGTTTACGACTTTACCGCAACGACTGAATTATCAGGCAAGGCCAGTGACGTGACCTTAGGTGCTGGCGCAACGCATACAGCAGAGGGTATAGACCTCAATAGCGCCGGCGGTAATATTGGTGAGCTGCAAATGGGCGGTGCTATCACCATTGCGACAACCTTCACCTATGATAGCTTCCATACATGGGCGCGGATAGTGGATTTTGGCAACGGTAATAATGCCGATAATATTGTTATTGGTACGACTGCTTTGGGGAGGATTGAAGTTGATGTTTATCGAGGTGGTAGCATTGTTAAGGAGGTTTTTGCAAATAACGTTTATACGATAGGTCAAGCCTTTCACGTGGCTTTAACTATTGAAGATGATGGCCACATGAAACTTTATGTCGATGGTGAATTGGTTGCTGAAAATGCTAATGGCCATACGCCTAATGATGTCGTCAGAACACAAAACTATATCGGCCAAAGTAGCTGGACCGAAGCCAATACGAATGGCTCTATGAACGACTTGGTGATCGTTGATCGCGCACTGAATGCGAATGAAATTACTGGGCTCTATCACGATGTGTCAACCAAAGATTTCAGTGATTATTTACCGCTTAATGCTATCGATGAAAACAGTGAGAATGGAGCAGTCGTCGGCACGATACATGCTCAAGATGTTGATACAGGCGATACTCTCACTTTTAGTTTGAGTGATGATGCCTCTGGCCGGTTCGCAATTGATGAGAGCAGTGGTCAAGTCACGGTGGTGGATGGTTCTCTGTTGGATTTTGAGCAAGAAAGTAGCCATCAAATTACCGTTGATGTATCCGATGGCGTTGAAAATGTTACGCAGGTATATACTGTTACCCTAAATGATGTGAATGATCTGTCTGCATTAGATGCATTGTTGGCACCTGTAGCTTCGGAAGAGGTACAGGTCAATGCCGTTTCCGAAACGGATCTTCAAGATTCGCCAGATATTACTCGTTTAGCTGATGATACCTTTGTTGCAGTCTGGTTAACCGGTGGAACAAGCTGGAAAGGGCAGGCGATTCATGCACAACGGTTTGATGCAGAAATGAACCCCGTGGGAAGTGTATTTCAAATTAACACTGCATCTCCGTCAGGTGACGATTCATTAAAAGTTCCTCGTATCTCGGCCTTAGAAGATGGCGGTTTTGTTGTGGCTTTCCAGCACTTTAATCCTGGCGTTATACCAGGTTCCCGATTTAGGGTGTTTGATAATGAAGGCAATGCAGTGACTGGAGAGATAAGCTTGCCTAGCTCAAATTACATCAATGATGTGCAGGGGTTGAATAACGGTCAGTTTGTGACATTAGGTATGAACGCTGTTACTGTTAAGCCTGAAATGAGAATTTATGATGAGCTGGGTAATTATATTAAAACAGCTTGGGGAGAATCAGCCACTGTTGCGTGGCAATGGGAGTCTCCTGTAGCGACAAATTTATCAAATGGTAATTTTGCTTCTGTGTGGCGAGGTAAAACGAGTGAGAGTGATGGTGTGACGCTCTTCATTTATGATGTGAAGAATGGATCCGAGCTCGTTGAAATTAAATTTGGTGCAGCGCCAGGGAATCATACAAATGCACTTGCCGTTGAACAACTTGATAATGGTGAAATAGTCGTTGCTTATAACAGTGGTGATGAATTGTATTTACAGCGCTTTAGTGAAGATGGTGTATTGATTGGCGATGCGGTTATTGCAAAATCATTGCCCGGAGATTTTGCTTATATTGAGCTGGAAACATTGGAAAGCGGTGATTTGTTGGTCGGCTGGACAGACATGAGCGGAAGCAATGCTGAGAGTGATGCTGTTTTTGCCCGTCAATTTAATCACGATCTAACCGCGATATCCAGTGAGTTCCGTGTCAATCAAAGTGATACGAGTGGACAAAAAAACCAAGCAATGGTTGAAACAGCACAAGGTGATGTTGCGATTATTTATCAATCGAAAGCATCCGGTGATTGGGATATTACCCTACAAAAAGTAGGCGTCATGCAAGTCGGTGATAATGCTGCAACGGGTGTGTTAGTCGGACAAGCGGTCGCTTCTGATATTGAGGACGATTCGATAACCTATAGTTTGGTTGATGACTTAGGCGGGCGCTTCGCAATTGATGGGCAGTCGGGCGTTATAACGGTGGCAGATGGTTCTTTGCTAGATCACTCGGTTATGAGTGAATATAATTTGACGGTTGAGGCATCGGATGGCATTAATTCCACAAGCCAAAGCTATACGGTGAGTGTGGTTCTTGAAAATAAAGCACCGGAACATATAGATTTATCTCCCGACTTACACTTTGAGTTAGATGGTATTAATACATCAACAACAGAGGTTACTGAAAGTATTTCTGGTTTACATGGTGTAAATATCGGTACATTACAAACAGGTGTAGGTGATTCTAAGGTGGGTACGCATGCGCACTTTACAGGAGCTCAAGAAATTACTGTCGCTAATACAGGGCTTGATGCTGAAGCTGATGCGGTGACAGTGAGCTTTTGGATGAAATGGGATGGACAGGATAATGCTATGCCCATCAGTTTTGGCTTGTATGATATCTGGATAAAAGGCGGTGCGATTGGGTTCAATAGTTTTTCAGAAGAAATATATGGGCAAACATTGGCTGATCTTGAATTAAGCGAAGGCTCTACTGGGTTAGCAAATGAATGGCATCATATCACCGCTGTATTTGTTGATGGCGATATTACACAAAACAAAATGTACATTGATGGTATTTCTCAGGATCTGAGTTTGGTGCTAGGTGGTGGGTATAATGCAGGTAACATGAATATACATCAGCCGATGACAATTGGTGGAGCAGGTTCTACAGGTAATGCGGCTCATAATTTCACCGGTGAACTTGATAATGTCAAGGTTTTTCATAAGGCAATCACAAGTACTGAAGCCGAGTCTATTTACCAAGCTGAAAGTGGTTTTTCTATTGAGGAATTGAGTGCCAATGGGTCGACTATATTGACTGCCCTCGCTACTGACCAGAATGCAGAGGATACTGTAACCTACAGTTTAAGTGATGATGCAGGTGGCCGGTTCGCAATTGATGAGAGCACAGGGCAAGTCAGCGTGGCTGATCGTTCTTTGCTTGATTATGAGACTGCGGCGTCACACGATGTGACGGTAGTTGCCAGTGATGGAGAGGCGACCGATTCACAAACCTATACGATCAATATCACAGATCGTACCGATGAAACGGATCTTGCGCCTGAATTCATCTCCCCATTACCGAGTATAACGTTATTGGGCGGTAACTCGACACCTTACACCGTATATGCGACTAATCACATAAATAATTATTGGTCAAATATAAGTAGTAAACTAGGCAATGTCGATAATTTTGGAAGTGATGGCAGCATTGCCAAAGTCGACCTCGATATTTACGGTGTCACAGATACGGTTAATGCCAGTTATTTGTCGAATGGTTCGGTGTATTTTTCAGGTTACATGGCTGATTCGGCAATGACATCGGATGAGTTGAGTGCGTTAACAGCCTACGTGACGAATGGCGGAAATGTTGTCTCGGTGAGTGATATGTCGAGCTATGATGCCGTTGCCAATCATTTCGGATTGCCTGCTGTTCAAAGCGTAGGCAGCCAGTGGGTGATTCAGGATATTGACCATGCCATGGTGAATGGCGCTATGGGATTAGGTGTTGATTTACGCGGAAAAACCATTACTGCACAATCGAATTACCAAGGTTTTAGGAATAGCGACCTCCAGGCTGATGATGTTGTCATTGCCCGAGATACACAAAATAATGCACCGACTATTGTATTAAGAAAAGTGGGTGAAGGTAATGTGTTGGTTATGGGAGATCAGGATATCATGCAGAATGTATCAGGAGGCTCGACATTTGATGCCTCGATAACGAAGGATGCCTTCGTTGCTTCTATGTTGGATTGGGTGATTACTGATGCAGAGAAATCAACAATATATGGGGGGTGGTCGGGTTATGATAATGTCTCAAATTTTACGCTGACATCTTCTATAATTAGTGCCACTGATGATGTTGTCCCTGTTGAGGGCTTGAGCTATATGATTAGCAACCTTCAAAATGTTTCTGTTTCAGGGGCAGTTGATAATGGTGATGGAAGCTACAGCTTTACTCATCAAGCCCTTGTTTCTAGTAGTGTTACTCTTACCCATAATGGTGGAGGTGCTCCCGTTTATGATTTGAGTGTATCAGATGGTATTTATTCAACGACACAAACAATTAGTCCAGAATATATGGTGATGATGTTGAGTGGCAGTGATTACAGCTTATCACTCTCTGATGAAGCGATAGATTTGCAATTACTGGAGCCTACGCAGAATGACGATCATCTTTATTATGTATTGGATGCCAATCAAGACAGCGCAATAACACCGGATGACATGTTGCCAGCCGAGCTATTGAGTGAATTGATGCAAAATGGCCATACCATCACGATAGAAGGGAAAACCCTCGCACTGGCTACCGAAGAAGAACTGGTGGATGCGGGCTTCATCACACAAGATACGAATGATCAGGCATTTTGGGTTGCACAAACGGAAGGGGGTGAGGTGAATTATGCCTTGGTGACTTCATCATTACTTGATGAACAGGCGGTAGAGGGGTATATCGTTTTTCAGGTGATATAGTTTTCAGGTGATATAGTTTTTAGGTGATATAGTTTTTAGGTGATGTGGTTTTCAGGTGATTATATAAAGTGTAAAAATTTTAAAATCACAAAACGATTGTTTCTTGTTCAATTTAAGCGTCTTGCTATATTTAAAAGACTTGCGTTCTTAAATTGATCAAAGAGACAATATAAATGAAGAAAAATGATTCGCTTTTATCTTCAGGAAAAATTAAATTAATAAAAAATAATCAGAAATCGTTCGATGTGTCTGAGTCTGTTTCAGTTTTTCACGTTGGTGCAGAAGGCAGTAAGTTTAAGCTGATGGTTGAAACCCCAGGTGGATTAAAGCTTGCGCAAAACATTGTTGTCAGAAAAGTTAACAATGATTTGATTTTGGATTGCGCAAGAACGAGTGATACAAAACAAATTATTATCGAAGATTTTTTCCTTACTTCTTTGCCGTCGAGCAGTATTAAATTCGGCCATCCTGACGATGATAATTTTATTGTTACAAGTCACGCGAACCCCGTTAAAACACTCGAAGATGGCTCGTCATTAATTTATTTTTATACCGATAAAAACGCACTCGCAGGCCCTGATGAAAACTATTTGACTGATCACTTTTATGCGTTTGATACCTTCGAGAGTGATAGTGATAGTGGGGGTAAGAAAGCAGAGGAGAAGGAATCTACAGCCCATGCCGACGAAGAAAGTTTTGGTTTAGGGCGAGCGGCAGGCGCTATCCTTGGTGCATCCGCTGCAGGCTTGGTTGGCAGGCGCATTTATCTCGACAGACAAAAAAAATCCAACGAAGAAGAAACGGATCTCGAGGCGATTTCTGAGTCACTTGAGCTATCAGAGAATTCAGAATATATAGCGGTAGAGGGTGTTGTCGCGCTCGGGCCTGTGATTGCAAATCACGGCCTGAGCGTGCAAGTCATGTCTACCCATGGGCAATTGCTTTCCATCGTGGATATCGATGAAAACGGCCATTACCGCGTTATTGTTGATAAATATCACCAGCAAATAAAACTTTTAGTGTTGGATGAAACGGCATCACCCGATTACATGGATGAATCGACAGGCAGCCCGAAAGGATTAAGCAGTTTATTGCGTACATGGGCGGTTATCGAGCATGGAAAAACCAATATTGCGCATATTAACCCCCTAACCACACTGGCTGTTGATATTGCCTCGGTCGAAGCCTTGAAATCAGGTGAGCAATTGACGAATGAGCAGTTGCTCAACATTAACCAACAAGTGGCCAAAACCTTTTTAGGCAGTGAAGTTGATGTCACGGCTTACAACATTGAGTCAACGATCGACCAATCAGGGTATCCGCTAAAAGGCAATGAAGGCGGGGCGGTACTGGCGGTTATTTCGGCGCTTGAAGAAAAGCATGATAAGAGCACTGATGACGTGGTCAGCAGCCTCACTGACGGCTTGCGCATGGAAAATGGCTTTTTGGTTGCAACAGGTGCTGTGGTGCAGCAGCTTGTGGACGGACAGGAATTCCTGGGTGATTCGTTCACGGATACCGGACTTTCGGTTATCGACCGCGTGCTTTTGCTCGCTACGCCCACAAATGCAGTGCCGCTTTCCGCCTCGCAAGAAATCTATGTTGATGAGGATTCGCCACATACGTTTAGCTTGAATGATTTTACCTTTAACGACGGTAACGAGAATGATGCTTTACAATCGATTCAATTAATTACACTGCCTAAAACTGGCCTTATTCACCTTGCGGGTGAGGATGTCGTCACCGGGCAAATCATCGCCGCCCGAGATATTCCACACTTGACTTATGCCCCTGTCGCGAATGATTCACGCTTGGATTATGGGTATCTGGTATTCAGTGTGAGCGATGGTTTGGTCAGCAGCCCCGAGCAGCAGCTTCAGTTTCATGTACGAGCGGTTAACGATGCACCTAATACTTTAGAAACACTTATCGGTGAAACGCTTGAAGATGAGGCGTTTACCTTGACAGAATCCGCTTTGCTCGCCTTGGTGAATGATATTGATTCGGCAGAGGTCACTCTTGTGGGAGTGAGCGTTGAGGCCGAATACGGCACGGTGGTTAAGGGTGACGAGAATAGCTGGATCTTCACGCCAACGGCAGACCTTATTGGTGATGCCTTACCTTTGCGGGTGACTGTCAGTGATGGCAAAACGGAAATGACCTTTACCACCTTGGTGAAAGTCTCCAATACCAATGATGCACCTGTTGCCAAGGCGGATGGCTATTTACCCACGCCGCTTATCCCTGCGCTTCAATCGGATGAGGAGCAAGGTATCCGTGTGACATCCAGCCCTTCGGCGGGTTTTTCAGTATCTCCGTTTCAAGCTTTTGATGGTGTGCAGGGTGATGAGGCAGCGGATACAGGGCGTTGGGTGTCATCTGAAACAACAGGCTGGATACAGGTTGATTTAGGCCGGGGAACCACCATTTATCGCTATGAAATGAGTGGCGGCGAAAACCCACTTTACGCACCAAAATCTTGGCAGTTACTCGGCAGTAATGACGGCATTGATTTCACTGTCATTGATACGCAAACGCAAGTAGAAGGATTTGCCTCGCATACCGTTCAATCTTTCGTCTTATTAAAGCCTGTTGGCTATCAATTTTTTAAACTGGCCGTCACCGAGAATCAGGGCGGCGATTATTTGGTGCTCGATCAGGTACAGTTTTACCCGTCAACACATCAAATTACGCTTGATACCACTGAAGATGTTGCGGCCTCATTCGATGTGTTAGCCAATGACAGGGATATTGATCCTGATGATATTATCAGCCTGAAAAGCGCTGTGGTTGTTGATGAGGCAGGTGCTACGTTGGCTGATTCTGGCGCAGTCAGTATTGTTAATAACCAACTGGTGTTTGATGCATCCGGGTATTTTGATCATTTACCCGAAGGCGGGCATACATTTGTTAACGTGAATTATACCGTTACGGATATAGCCGGCGCTGTGACTGAATCCGCTGTATACCTTCGAGTGAATGGTATCAATGATACCTCTGTTTTTGGCGGTGATTTAACCGGTAGCGTGACTGAAGATGCGGCGATAGATACCACTTCAGGCACGTTAATTGTGTCAGACGTTGATTCCGGAGAAGCGCCGATAGCACAAACGACAGAAGGCGAATACGGTACCTTTACCTTGTCGGCAACAGGGGCTTGGACCTATCAACTGAATAATGCCACAGAAGCCCTTGAACGCTTGCACGATGACAGGCAAATCCAAGAGGTGTTTGCTGTCACAGCCACAGACGGCAGCCAAAGTACCGTCACGGTGACGGTGCATGGGCATACCGATAACTATGCACCCACACTCGATATTTTGGTTACACCGGTTATTCAGCAATCATGGATGCCAACACAACCTGTTGCGGGTTCTGTTGAAGGCAGCATTGCCGCTGGCGACCTGTTGATTAATATCCATGATGTGGATAAAGGCAGCCCAGGCATGGTGGTGTTTCAAGCTGTTGAAGGCATGTATTACAGTGTTGACGAAGGTGCTAGCTGGCAAGATTTGTCAGAGGCGTCTGCCAGTAACGGTATTTTACTGGATGCTTCAGCGCACATTTATGCGATGCACGATCTTGACGGTGGGAATCTCATTGGTTTTAGAGCTTGGGATAGTCAGCAGGGCGTTAGCGGTACAGCCGGTATTGATTTAACCGATCCCGAATATCTTGGTGGCGGCTGGGCCTACTCGGCTGTGGCGGATGCTGACCAAACATTGCCAGCCACCATGACATCCTCACCCCTTGATCCGCCTTATTACACAGCGAAATATCTCTTTAGCGGATTGAATGACTTTTTTGCTGCAAGTAAAGCCGGTTATGTGGATACGTTGGTTTCTGCTGATCTCAATCAAGATGGCTTTATGGATATCTTGCTTAATGATGGCGAGGCTGCGCTTTGGCTCGGACAAAAAGGCTTTGATGGCATACAAGAAACCATTGTTTATCATAAAGTGACGATGCCTCGGCCTGCGAGCGAATCAGACAGCCATGTGTTTCTGGATGTGAGTGGCGATAGTTTTGTTGATCTTCTTGCCGTTGAAGGTAATTTGCTGAGCTATTACAAGCAGGGCGCAGACGGTATTTTTGACGAGTCGCCAACATCAAGCTTCGTTATAGAAGATAATTATTTAGCAGAGATGACAGTGTCCGATCTGGATGGCGATGGGCAAGAAGAGATTATCTTATCACCCAGCTACGGTGTTAAGCCTTGGATGGTGCTGCATATTGAACAGGACGGCAGCTTCACCCATGCCAGCAATCAGTTCGCCGATGTTCGTGATATCAGCCAGCTTATGGAAGGTAACTGGGCCAGTATTCGCGACATGGCAGCGGGTGATTTTAATGGCGATGGGCGCATTGATTTTTATACACGTACAACGATCGAAGATCATATTGTTTTTGCGCAGAAAGACGACGGCAGTTACGAAAAAACATCCTTCATGGGGTTACTGCATGATAAAGACGGTAATTTACAGGATGAGATCCCACAAGGTTATGCGCTGACAACCACCGATTTAGATGGCGATGGTGTGGTGAATGATCTCATTTTTGCCGGCGAAGGCATTGCCATTGCTTACTTCTGGGATGATGAGTTGCAAGGTTTTCGCCAGATTGATCCCAATACCCCCGCGTTGATTACGGGTGTGGATACAGGTAGCGTTGTGGAAGAAGACGCTTCTCAGCTAACAATAAAAGCCAAATTAGATGTACTCGACATCGATATCGACCAAAGTGCATTTATCGTTTCAAGCGAAATGAACACCTACGGTGAGTTAGCCATCGATGCAGCCGGATTTTGGCGCTATCGCGCGGATAACCATCAAGCCAATATTCAGGCTTTGGGCGAAGATATCATCGTTACCGACGAATTTATTATAAAAAGTCTTGATGAAACAGAACACCTGATTACCGTCAGTGTTAAAGGTGTCAATGATGCACCGACAGGGGCAAGCAACCGACTGACACTGGATGAAGATACGACGATTCAGCTAAGCGCCGCGGATTTTAGTTATCACGATATTGATTCAGATCCTTTCGCCGCCGTTATGATTAAAGCATTACCGTCCAAAGGGGTGCTAACGTTAAATGGTACAGCCGTTAGCGCTGGGCAGAGTATCGCTGCCGCCGATATTGGGCAACTCACATTTATGCCCGCTTTGCATGGCAATGGCAATAGCTACACCAGTTTCTCATTTAAAGTGGATGATGGTTTAGCCTACAGTGCATCAAGCTACAAAATGTCTTTTGATGTTACGCCAGTGAATGATGCACCGACAGCGAAAGACAAGACCTTCACCATTAATGAAGATACAAGCCATACCTTTACCTTGGGTGATTTTGGTTATCATGATATCGATAAGGATGCGCTGAAGAGTATTGAAATCACTGCGCTGCCGACAAATGGAACGCTTACGTTTCAAGGTGCCTTGGCAACACAAGGGCAAGTGATTGATGTGTTGGCTATCGGGCATTTGGTTTTTACCCCGAGCGCGCATGCACACGGAGATGCCTACGATAGCTTAGGGTTTACCGTAAATGATGGTGAGCTGAATAGTGTTACAGCCAATCAAATCACCTTTAACGTGGTTTCTGTCAATGATGCACCGACAGCAGCCAATAACACGTTGAGCTTAAACGAAGACAGCACCTATACCTTTGCCGCCGCTGATTTTGGTTACACGGATATCGATAGTGATGCATTTGACTCGGTGCTGATTGATGTTTTACCAACACAAGGCAACTTAACACTTAATGGCGGCGCGGTAGAGGTAGGTCAGCGTATTGCGGCCAGCGATATTGATAGTTTGATATTCACGCCCATGCCGCATGCGAATGGTACAGGTTATGATCAGTTGATGTTTACTGTGAATGATGGGCTGGTTGATAGCATGGCCACTTATCACATCGATATTGATGTGCAGCCTGTGAATGATGTGCCAACAGCCGAAGACAAGCGCCTGAGTCTTGATGAAGACAGCTATCATACCTTTCATACCGCTGATTTTGGTTATCATGATATCGAATCCATGCCAATGGATTCAGTGACTATCAGTGTTTTGCCAACGAATGGCGCGTTAACCTTACATGGCAATGAGGTTACCGCGGAGCAAACGATCGATACGCTGGACTTAGGTCACCTTATTTTTACACCGGTTGCACATGCTAATGGTGCGAATTACGACAGCCTGAATTTTACGGTGAACGATGGTGCATTAAACAGCGCACAGGCCTATCAAATTACTTTTGATGTCATGTCTGTAAATGATGCTCCCACAGCCATGAGTCAGCGATTTTTGCTCGATGAAGATAGTACACACACCTTTACCCCCGTTGATTTTGGCTATAACGATATTGATTTGCATGCCATGAGTGCTGTTGTCATTGAATCATTGCCCGTTTCGGGCAGCCTTGCGCTAAATGGCAGTGCGGTTTCGGCGGGGCAAGTGATTACCGCTGCCGATATTAGCAACCTCGTCTTCACCCCCATCGCGGATGAGAATGGCGATACCTACGACAGCTTTTTGTTTAAGGTGAATGATGGCCTTGTTGATAGCGCACCGGCTAACCAGATTACCTTTGATGTGACACCGCTCAATGATGCGCCCACAACCGTCAACAAAGTATTGCCGGTTAACGAGGATGGCCACTATACATTTACGATGCTGGATTTTGGTTTCAATGATGTTGACCCGGATACACTCACCACGGTAGTCATTGATACACTCACCACAAATGGCAGTTTGCAGTTAAACGGCAGTGCTGTCGGTGCGGGTGATGCTATTTCGATTGCCGACCTGGGTCATTTAGTCTTTACGCCTGTAGCGAACGCGTACGGCACTAATTACGACAGTTTTAGCTTTCAAGTAAACGATGGCACGCTTAATAGTGAAACCACCCATCAAATCAGCTTTGATGTTGTTTCTATCAATGATGCGCCAACAGCATCCAATAATAAAATTACCCTTAACGAAGATAGCGAGCATGTGTTTAGCGCGGGTGATTTTGGCTATAACGATATTGATCAACATAGCCTCTCAACGATTAACATCGAATCATTGCCGATTAATGGCAGTTTGTCGATGAATGGCAACGTGATCACTGTGGGGCAGGCCATTGATGCAAGTGACATCGCTAATTTAGTCTTTGCACCGGCGGTAAATGCTAATGGCACAGCTTATGACAGTTTTGCCTTTAAAGTGAATGATGGTTTGGTGAATAGTGCTCAGCCAAACACAATTACCTTCGATGTACTTCCTGTCAATGATGCACCTTCTGCCGAAGATTTTAGGTTGAATGTGAGTGAAGATGGCAGCTATACCTTTGATGCTTCAGATTTCAGTTTTAGCGATATCGATGGCGATACGCTGTCTAGTGTGGTGATCGATCAAATCACAGGCAGTGGCAGTTTAACGCTAAATGGTACTACAGTAACGGCAGGGCAATCGATTGACTTATTAGCTTTCGGTAATTTGGTGTTTACAACAGTGGCTAACGAATCGGGTACTGATTATGCCAACATCACCTTCCGTGTTAATGATGGTACTGAAAACAGTTCGATGGCTTATCAGCTGGGTATTGATGTCGTTTCGGTGAATGATGCGCCAACAGCCATGAATAAAACGATTACCCTTGATGAAGATGCCAGCTACACGTTTGAGCTTACTGACCTTGGGTACGACGATAAAGACCTTGACCCTATCGCCACACTGATTATTGAATCAGTGCCCATCACTGGTAGCTTGTTATTCAACGGGAGTGCCGTTTCTGCAGGGCAATCTATTGCTGCGGCTGATGTCGGCCAATTGGTTTATGCGCCTCTTGCGAATGCAAACGGTGATGCGTATGACAGTTTCCGCTTTAAAGTGAATGATGGGTTCGTTAACAGTGAATTGGCGAATCAAATTACTTTTGATGTGACGCCTGTGAATGACTTGCCGGTCAGTATTGATAAAACGTTTGCGATTAACGAAGGCGATAGCCATGCATTTTCAGTGGCTGATTTTGGTTTTACTGATATCGATGGCGATACGTTATCTGCCATCGTGATTGAGTCGTTACCTGCCAATGGCCATTTAACCTTCAGCGGTGTTGCTGTGACGGTGGGTCAATCCATCGATACACTCGCATTGAGTAGTCTTGTCTTTCGGCCTGATGGCAGTGATACCGGCATGAACTATGACAATTTCCAGTTTAAGGTCAGCGACGGTAATGATGTCAGTGCTAGCGCTCATAAGATGACCTTTGATGTGATGACGGTAAATGCGCCGCCTACTGCCGCAAATAAGTCAATTAGTTTGAATGAAGACGGCAACTATACATTTGTGGCTGCTGATTTTGGTTATAGCGACACAGATGCAGATCCTATGCATGCGCTTGTTGTTGAGTCATTACCCGCTAGGGGCAGTTTGCTACTGAACGGTGTGGCAGTAACCGCAGGACAGTCAATAGGCTCAGCGGCAATACCTCAGCTCGTCTTCTCTCCTCTCGCCAATGGGCATGGCGATAATTACAGCAGCTTCCGCTTTAAAGTGAGTGATGGCACCGTTAACAGCACGCTAGCGAATCAAATCACCTTTGATGTGACAGCCGTAAACGATACACCCACAGCTGAAGATAACACAATCACGTTTTTTGAAGATGGCAGCCATACGTTTACAGGCGCAGATTTTGGTTATCATGACATTGATGCGGATACGATGGATTCTCTCGTCATTGAAGCATTACCACTCAGCGGTAGTTTGAAACTAAGTGGTGCGGCTGTTTCTGCCGGGCAAACGATTGACCTTTTTGATGTAGGTAACTTGGTTTTTACACCTGCAGCCAATGCGAGTGGTGCGAGTTACGATAGTTTTAGCTTTAAGGTGGATGATGGTGCAGTCAATAGCGCCTCTGTGTATCAAATGACTTTTGATATCGTGCCTGTGAACGATGCGCCAACAGCTACAAACAACAGCGTGACACTCGCGGAAGATGGCATTCATAGCTTTACTCTCGCAGATTTTGGTTATAGTGATACGGATGCGGATGCATTTACGGCTGTGAGCATTGAGGTGTTGCCGGTGAATGGCAGCCTTACTCTTAACGGTAATGCGGCGGTGGTCGGGCAATCTATTGCTGCCGCCGATATTCCTAACTTGGCTTTTTCACCAGCTGCACATGGCAATGGTGATAGCTATGATAGCCTCTCATTTAAAGTAAGCGATGGTTTGGTCAATAGCCTTTTAACTAACCACATCACCTTTGATGTAACACCGGTGAATGACGTGCCTGTGGGTAATAATGCAACCGTTATGCTTGAGGAGGAGGGCAGCTACCATTTTAATGCTAGTGATTTTGGCTTTAGTGATGTTGAAACCGCTGATATTGCATCGATCATCATCGTCTCTTTGCCGACACAAGGCAGTTTAACCTTAAACGGTCATGCGGTGACGGCAGGGCAAGCTATCGATCAACTGGATCTGGATGAACTGGTCTTTACGCCTGCCGAAAATGGCAATGGTGCCACTTATGATAGTTTCAGCTTTAAGGTGAGTGACGGTACGGTAAGCAGTGACAGCGCGAATCAAATCACTTTTCATGTTGTCGGTGAAAACGACGCCCCAGAAATTACTGAACCTGTGTTAGATCGGCTTGATTTTATGTGGGGCGGTGGCGGTATTGTCGATAAAACAGCGGATACTTACTACTTTGCAAATGACTATGTCATGGGTGATTCGATTTGGGTAAGTAAAACAGATGGCGCTTTCCAAAAATCGGTAAAAATCGCCGTCACCGATAACGATGACGGTACACTCAATGTAAAAGCACTCGCTGCAAAATTTGTTGATATCGGTGTGTGGTCGGGGCTTACTGGCGTGCAGAAAAGTACCTACTTTGAAACGCAAGGCTTTGATAACCTTTTGGCAACAACCGATATGCAAAGTGGTTACGCGATCAGAGATGTATCCATTAACAGCGGGCTTGCATCCTTAGGCATTGTCGGTAGCGAAAGAGGGCGAGATGTTGATTACCCTCACTTTCATGTGATTGAAAACGCCGCCGCAGGTACGGTGATTGCCGATCTTTCAGCTGTTGATGTGGATGGCGATACCCTCACGTACACGCTCCTTGATGATGCAGAAGGACGCTTTACGATTGATGCCGGCACGGGGGTTATCCGCTCGGCGGATATGTCATTGCTTAATTATGAAGACTATCAAACCTACACCGTTAGCGTACAAGTCAGTGATGGTATTGCTGTTGATGTTGAGAATTATCAAGTCTCGGTCGATCACTACATCAGCAGCAACGTTGTGATGCATGCCTACCCTTTGCATGAACTGACCGAAAATAAATTTATTTATGATCCAGAAGGTATTAGCGACATTTCAATAACTCAGCCTGTCTACGGTGAAGTGCGGTTGATCGATGAGGTACATAGTTTCGCATTGGATTCTGATGCAAGTGATAAAGAAGGCAATATAGCAATCATTGATGGCGGGGTTGTTGTTTCTGAAGGCAGCGCGCAATTTGATGGCACGGGTATGATCGTCATAGCCGAAGGCGCCTCAGCTAAAGATATGCTGCCTTCTGAGGCAATCACTGTCTCTAGTTGGGTGAAAGTGGATGCTAATTCAGGTGCCAATGTGGGGCTTGTTGGATTGATACAGGATAATGGGAGTTATGAACAAGGATGGTTGTTGGGCCATAATGGCGACAAGTTTTATTTTGCGCTGTCCTCAGAGTCAACCAATGATCTTATCTATCTATCTGCGCCTTCAACTCTCACGATAGAACAAGGTCGCTGGTATCATGTCTCAGGCACCTATGATGGCAGCGAGATGAAACTCTTTGTCGATGGTGCCGAAGTTGCAAACAATACGGCTCAAGCCGGTGCTATCGCTTACCCAGATGACGATACAACGGTGTTTCAAATCGGTGCTTTCAAAGATGAGAATGAAGACAGGCGATTTGAAGGTGAGCTAAAAGATGTACGCATCTATGATCAATCACTCATCGCTGAAGACATGTCGAGTGTCATGAATGATACAGCGCTCAATAACTTCTACTTCAAGCCGTTAGATGATTTTGATGATTTGAATATAAACGATAGCCGCGATGCCAGCTTTACCTATACATCAGAAAAAGAAACCGGCGGTTCACAAACCAGTCATGTCACACTCACAGTCGCGCATAATTTTCCTGCATATCCTAAATCTATTGATTTAGGCAATATAAACGAGGATACACAGAGAGATATCACGCAGCAGCAGCTTTTATCCGGTGCAACAGACCCCGAAGGCGATTTTTTAAGGGTGGTCAATGTTTCAACCCATAATGCTGGGCAGGGTTCTGTTGCCAATAACGGTGACGAAACATTTACCTATATACCGAGCACACATTTTTATGGAGAAAATGTACGACTGAATTATCAAGTTCAGGAATATAAAGAAGTTACCAGTTTAGATTTTAGCAACGGGCTTGAGGAAGGCTGGACATCAGTAGGCTATGAAGTAAGTACGAGTGGCGGTGGGTTAGGAACATCACCCGATGGATCGCCAATTTTAGAATTAGATCATGCTGGGCTGCAGGATAGCTTGAGTTACTCCGTTGAAACCAGAGGCCAGGATACGATTGTAAGACTCGGTGTAAAAGGGCGCACTGAGACCGATCATATCGAGGTGATATGGGATGGCACGACTATCCAGACAATAGATCCAACAGGCGCTTGGCAAAACATTGAAATCATTTTGCCAGCAACAAGTGCGTCGACATCTACGTTGGTTTTACAAGAAGTGGCGAGCCAAAATGATTCATCCGGCCCTTTGATCAGCAATGTGTCGGTGTCATCAGCGATTGTTAATCTCACATCAAACAGTGCTTATGTTGATGTCAACCCTGTAAACGATAGACCTATTCTGTTGGCACCGGCTCAAGAGCAATCGGTTGTATATATTGGCTCTAATAGTAATATCCAAGTAAGTGTTTTGGGCGGGAAAACAAGCAATTACACCATTGGAGGTAGTTCGTTTACGCATTTAAATGCGAAGCTTAATAACGTAAATAATTTTGGAGAGGGTAGTGTTTTTGGCGATTTAGATCTTAGTGTTGAATCAACGACCACAACGGTTACACAAGATTATCTTGATCAAGGTAATTTGTATTTTGGAGGAGCTACTGGTGACTCGGCATTCTCTACTGCTGAGCTTCAACTTTTAGAGAGTTATGTTCAGGCAGGCAGCTATTTGCTGACAACCAATGACCATAATGGAGCAGACCCTGTTTCTAGCTATTTTGGATTACCGGCGGGGCCTACCAGAAATGTCAGTTCAGAATGGCAGATTCAAGATGTTGACCACCCCCTCGTTAATGGCGATATAGGGCTCGGTATGGATTTACGCGGTAAATCTGTTTTCGCTACAGGTAATTACAGCGGTTTTTCTGAAAGCGATCTTCTAGTGAATGACGTTGTTATTGCCAGAGATACATTAAATAATGCTCCGACAATCGTTTTAAGGCAGTTAGGCAGTGGTTATATACTCTTCACGGGGGATGAGGGTGTTTTTAGGAATGTATCGAGTGCAACACAGGAATTTGATTCATCTGATAACGAAGATGTGCTTGCGGCAGCTATCCTAAGTTGGGCTCTAGCAGGCGCATCAAGCAGTGTATTTGATTGGGAGCAAGGAGAAACAAAAATACTAACGTCCGAGCAGATGAGTGCAACGGATGTAGAGATAGATAATAATGATATTGTTTTCACGCTAAGTAATATACAGCATGCGTCTTTGCTAGGTGCGACTGATCATGGCGATGGCAGTTATAGCTTTAAACAAGAGCAGTTAACGGGTGGAGAGATATCATTAGCACATGATAACAGTGAAATAGCCTTATCGTATGATATTAACGTTTCTGACGGCGAATTAAGCTCAGAAACAATCACAGGTTATGTGAAAAGCTTTAAAATGTTGGATGGCTTGTCAGGCTTGCCGTATAAACTGATGCTGAATGAAGATGGAAATGAAATGTCCTTACTCGAGCCATCATTTTCTGGCAATAACACCTACTATGTTCACGATAGAAATCAAGATAATGAGATCAGTGATAAAGACAAATTTTCACTCGAGGAACTCGCCGCTTACGTAAATGAAGACGCCACGATTAACTTTGGCGGCAAGCAACTGGTATTACCTACAGGCGATGAATTGATAGAAGCAGGGTTTGTCGATCAAGTAGGGGGTTCCAGCAGCGCCGAGCAGGCTTTCTGGGTCGTTGATGATTCAGTAGAAGGCGGATTTGCTTTGACCTCATATCTTTCTTTGGACGATCAGCAAACAGAGGGCTTCGTGGTTTATCAGGTGATTGGATAAATCATGCATTAGGCCTTTATCTGATAGCTTCTTAATCGTTGATATAATGATCATATCCATATATGTCAGCGTGTTAGAGGTGTTTCTGTAAGTGGCTTGCGATCCGGTATACCGCATGAGTGTTCAATAATGAAAACGACTACACCCTCTGCATATACCGATCACCTTTGAAGATGCAATGGCGTTGGCCGCGCTCGCTTACCCCAATCACTTACTGACTGTAAGCTCATGGGGATTCGCTCGCTTGCCGCCTTCTTGCATCTCCAATTCCGATGGGTATATACATAAAAAAAATAAATTTATTTAAAACATTCATCGATAAATATGATCTAACTATCCTTTAATATAATATCTTGAGGGTAGTTCTATGAGAGTGGTAAGTATTTGTGCTGTTTGTATTTTCATGGTTTGTGCATCAATAACGTACTCTTCTATTGAGAGTGAATCGCAGCAGATCAATGTAGAGGCGTACCAAAAGGCAAGGGATAGTTTTTTTGAAACGCTTATTAGCTCAGTAGATCACAATGAATTAATCAATGTTTTAGCCACGAAAGGCAATAACCCACAGGTTAAAGACGGTATCTATGCAACTTATCTGGCACAGTTTTTAAGCGCTAAAACAATTAACGAGACGCAGAAAAAGGCTATTGATCATGCGGCGATTATTATGCAGCATGTGGCTTTAGTTTATCATGATGTAAAAGTACACACCAAGCCCGTGATGGTTTTGCAACTTGTTGAGCGAGCCGCTAAATATGCGAGTACTCTCCTTTACTACCCCACTAAAAGCTTAACCACAGGCGAGAAAATCTATAAAGGTGTGTTATGTGATGGGGCGAGCTGCAATTTTTACGATTATAGTCAGAGTGAGGTTGATGGCTTAAAGAACACAACCAAAATTAAACTCGTTTTTAAGTATAAAGCGAGTTCTAAAGATAAGTCTGAGACATTGTCCCATGAAAAAGTGCAGCTTACAGGGTTAAAACTGAATGAAACGGGCGAATGGTTTGGCAATGCAGAGATTGTCGTTGCACTTCACTTTTACAAAGGGGACAAATTTTTACAAGAACATACGGTGTTTTTACCTTGGGCAATAAAAAAAGGACTTAATCGTAATGTGAAAGATCAGCCATTCTTTTCATGGCCTAAGGATGCGACGAAAGCGGTTGCAGTGATTATTGAAGATGATTCTGATACCTCGCACTTTACTACCCTGAAAAAAATTGCCAATGCCGTAAAAGTATTCGGTGCAGTTGGCGAGGCTTTATCTAAACTCGCACAAAGTATTATCGAGCAGGTGGAGGATTGGGTGGTGCAAGATGATTATATCGGTACAGCCATTTTTGAAAGAAACAACCCTCTCCCTGAGATTGACACCAAAGAAGGCACTGCAACCTTTTACATCAAAAGCGATGATCAATATTGAAATGAGTTAATCGAAATAATCTTCTTGTTGTATGTATGAAAGCTCATTGCTTTGTTGGCATAAGGTGATATAAGTTTGGGTATTTGATGATTCTTCATTAAGGTCGTTAGGCACCTGAAGGCGTCACATTAATATATGGGGAAACCCTACCAAAAGAAAAGCCAGAGTGCGATGAGTATCAACAGAATTAAACGTTACAAGGCATCAATCAGATGAAAGAACTTCCGTCAAATGTAATCGCCTACAAAAGAACACCGGCGTTTTCTGAGGATAGTATCCCTAAAGGGTTACTTAACGATCACCGTACAAAAGAAGGCGTATGGGGTAAAATCGTCATCGAATCAGGCTTTTTAGAATACATTATTCAGGAACCTGAAATAGAGGTTGTCCAATTAAATGCAGAAAAATATGGCGTAGTAGAGCCAACGATAAAGCATCACATAAAGCCGTTGGGTTCCGTTAAGTTTCATGTCGAATTCTACAGATAGCCTGCATATAACAAGTTTATAAAAGGACTCAAATAAGCTTGTTTAGTTTTATCTAAGCTTAGGGGGATTGTTCCCTGAGACCCTCGTAAAAGCTATGCTGGGAAAAACTTTTCGTGGGTTTGTGCACTATACCCCAAATGACGGTTTATTTTTCTGACGCACGCTGGATAAGAACTATAAAAGTAACCTACTGTTTTTTTTATTGCTTTATGCATGACAACAAGGAAATATCATGGCGCAAAAAATGACAACACTAAAAGATAAGCTCGGTGCTTTACGTGGGTTATTAAAAATAAGTGATGAAGAATACAAGGCATTTATGGAGACCTATGATGCTCTGTTTATCGATTCGCCGGAAAGTACCCAGTCGGATTACGAAAAAGGTATTCCTATGCAGGGTTACAGGCAGGGTAGTAGTGAGGAGCTTGAGCAGTACTACCGAATCATTCATTTACTTTGTACGCTTGGCTCTGTCGAGAAAATGTACATGCCACCAGTGCTTAATGCGAAAAAATCTGTG
This sequence comes from Pseudomonadales bacterium, assembly GCA_965248335.1. Lineage (GTDB taxonomy): Bacteria > Pseudomonadota > Gammaproteobacteria > Pseudomonadales > DT-91 > CAKMZU01. The sequence continues at coordinate 2,375,467 of CBDFIY010000003.1, read as the reverse complement.
ATGGAAAATCAGATATTGCTGGAAGAAAAAATGGCCAAAGATCTCAATGTCGGCCCTGGAGCGAAGGTATTAGAGATTGGCTGCGGCTGCGGGGCAATTGCGACGAGTATGGCGGAAATCACAGGAGCCACCCTGTACGGCACCAATATTGATGCATCACAAATCGAAAAGGCTTGGTTAAATCCAGCACTGGATAAAAATAACTTTCAAGTCAGTGATTTTAATACCCGATTTCCTTTTGAGGATAATACCTTTGATGCGCTCTACGCCATTCAACCTATGACCTACATATCTGATGTTGATTTCACGATGTCTGAGATACATCGCGTGTTAAAGCCAGGCGGTGTTTTTGGCTTTAATGATGTTGCAGCCCTTGATGCTTATGATCGTGATAATCAGTCCCACAGATTGTTAATTCAACATACAAGAGAATTAACGGCTTTTGGTGGTTTTTGGCACTATAAATTCTGGGAGGATGCGTTCAAAAACGCAGGATTCAATGTGTTAGAGTCAACAGGACAACCGGCGGTTGAAAATATTAAAAAGGAAGTTGCGCTTTATGATAAATACGAAGTTGCATTCGCTTTTCTCTCAACTATTCGGCTTCTTCCAAGAAAGATATTTTTATTGATCCAGCGTATGCATGCTAATTGTGAATCTTATATCAAGGCGGAAGAGCAAGGTTTGATCTCGCTGAATTGGTATTCGATCATGCAAAAACCAAAAGACAGTTAAGGGTAGGTAGGGTTTAATAAAGGGTATTTTGCGGCGCGAAAAACGAGCAGACGCCTGGCTTCAAGCTGATCTACAGCGAGATGTTTTTAGGTGGGGTTCTGTGGGTATTGAGAGTCTAACATCTTGGTTTAGTTCGTGTGGGTGTGCCGGTGTAATGCTTCAGAAGGTTCTTTGTCATCATTTATACCCAACGCCCTTGCATCTTCAAGGGTGATCGGTATAAATCACTTGATCTACGATTTTATCATAGCCTAATTTACCCAGCTTACCTGCGAGGTTTTTTGCATGATAATGATCATTCTCAGCCTGAATGTTAAGCCGGGTAAAGTCATATTCCTGTGAGGTACTGCCTAGATATTTAGGTATAAAGCCGTTATATCCAACCTTTTTGGCGTACTTCAAAAATAGACTATTTTCACTGGATGCTACGCAAATCAACAGGCCCGCAATAACCTATTACATCACCTCTATCCGATTGTCGGGTTTGGTTTTATGTTTTTTTAGCCATTTAATCATTGGATTTCCACTTTCGCGGGAGTGACGAAGGTAGCGCCTATTTATTGTCATTGCCATTGCCATTGCCATTCTCGCGAAGGCGGGAATCCATTACAGAAAAACCTTTTGAATGGTGTATTAGACTGTAATGAGACGTTTTAGGTAGCCTTCTGGATAGCCTTAAACAGTTGCTCATGCTTTGCTCGATATGAAGAATAAATCGCATGAATTCTTAGTTTATTTTGATATTCAAAAATTCCTATGGTATTTTTCACGCCGATTTGAAGGTGTCTATTAAGTAAATACACGCGATTTACTCGGATAGGTTAAATGGGAAGTAGGTGTTTCGTACATTCAACAGTGTACTTATTCCTACGCTGCCCCCGCAACGGTGATCATTCATTTGTAAGCCCGATACCAGCCTTAAATCCCCATATAATATGAAGCGGAGGGCTTCATGGAGCCGCAAGAAATATACTGCCCATAAACAGTTATTTCTGCCGCTTTATGAGTTCCCTCCTTAATTTAGTTCCCGATATTTTAACGTCATGGAATGCATGTTAGTTATCACAAATTTTTTTAATAAGGAAAAAGAATGCATGAACCGCAAGTTTGCTTGCGGGTTGATAATGTAACGTGGTTAAAGAAATCTACGCCTATTTTACAAAAAATCAGCCTTAAAATTGCTAGAAATAGCTGTTTCGGCATATTGGGGCCTAACGGAAGCGGTAAGACCAGTTTGCTGCGTTGTTTGTATCGCGGAATTCAGCCAACTTCAGGCAGTATTTTTCTGGATGGTCGGGTATACGCTGATATTAAGCGTGCAGAGTTTGCACGGTCAGTTGCGGTGGTGTTACAGGAAAATGATGCTGATATTTCATTAAGGGTGTCAGAAATATTGCGGTTAGGTCGATTGGCCTCACAACGATTTTTGGAGCGTGATAGCCATATTTTTACCGATCACGAGCAAACTATTATTCATACACTTGAATTAGAAAACTTACTGAATCGCAACTTTGTGACACTTTCTGGTGGAGAAAAACAGCGTGCGATGATTGCACGCGCTTTAATTCAAAAGGCAAAAATTATTATGCTCGATGAGCCAACGAACCACTTGGATATTGCCCATCAAATAAGGCTGTTGAGGTATTTATCTGACCTTGATGTCACTGTTATTTGTAGCTTACATGACTTGAATTTGGCGGCCCAGTTTTGTGATGAAGTGGCAGTGATGAGTGACGGGGTATTGGTGGCTCAGGGTCAGCCTTCTTCCATATTAGACCCAAAGCTAATTAGAGATGTTTTTTTTGCGCAAGCAGTAACGGATATTCATCCAAAATCGGGGTCGTACCGAGTGAGTTTTTATTAATATGAAAGATAAAGCGTTAATTTTTTTGTTAGGCATTCTTTTCCCCTGCTGCCTGTTTGCTGAGCCGGTGAGTATTAATTCTTGCGGGCGTAAAGTGATTATTGACCAGTCGCCGAATAGAGCCGTTTCTCATGATATCAATATGACAGAAATGATGTTTGCGCTTGGGCTTCAACAAAGAATGGCTGGTTATTCTGGGGTGAGTGGCTACCAAAAAGTGGATGAGAATTTTAAAACGTTGGCAGGTGATCTTCCACAGCTCGCTGAGAAAACACTTTCCATTGAGAGCCTTTTATCAGTGAATGCCGATTTTTTATTTGCAGGGTGGAATTATGGATTACAAGTAGGTGGGGCGGTAACGCCTGAAAAGCTCAAAGCGCTGGGTATCAATACGTATGAACTGACTGAATCTTGCATTCATATTATGTCTAAAGCGTCGGCAAGCTTTGACGATATTTATCAGGACTTGTTTAATTTAGGCAAGATTTTTGCGGTAGAAGAAAAATCGCATCAATTAGTTGATGCATTTAAAAAAGACTTACAAATAATACAGGAACACATAAGTAAGACGAAAACGCGCCCGCGTGTGTTTTTGTATGATAGTGGTTTAGATGCGCCATTTACATCAGGGCGTTATGCGATGCCTCACGTAATGATTGAAGCTGCTGGGGGTATGCATGTTATGCAAGATTTACCCATAAGCTGGGGGCGAACACAATGGGAGGCTGTTGTTAGAACTAACCCAGAGGTGATTGTTATCGTCAATTATGGCCAACAAACAGCACAACAGAAAACAAACTTTTTAGTAGGACACCCCGCCTTAAAGGATGTTTCAGCAATTAAAAATAGGCGCTTTGTGGTTTTGCCATATCGGGCTGTTACACCGGGTGTGGGCGTTTTCTCAGCAATAAAGCAGCTGATGCAGGCCTTTCATCCAACTATTGAGATGAAGTAACTGTGGTCGAGCGCATAAAAGATAACAGTCAAGTACAATCAGCTTTGCTCTGTTTTTTGCTGTTAGTGTTGATATTGATATCCCTCCCTCTTGCCATTAGTTTGGGCTCCTTTTCTATTGATATGCAGCAAGTATACACTGTCATTACGAGTCAATTGCTCGGACAAAAGGTGCCGAGTGATATACCCAATGGAAACATGCAAATTATTTGGGCACTACGATTACCAAGAGCATTACTTGCTTGTTTAGCGGGGGCAGGTCTAGCCATTGCGGGTCTTACACTGCAAACTATTACACGTAATCCACTCTCTGATCCGCATTTGTTAGGCGTCTCTTCTGGCGCAGTTCTTGGCGCGGTGATTGTTACTTTGCATGCCGGCAATTTTCTTGGAGAGCTAACATTGCCTATAGCCGCTTTTTTAGGCGCATTATTGGCAACATTTGTGGTTATGTTGGCGAGTCAACGGCAGTCACTTCGTGGCGCTTCGCACTTATTAATGTGTGGCGTCGCTATTTCATTTGTTTTGATGTCAGCTGCTAATTTTGCTTTGTTTTTAGGCGATGCGAGAGCTGCACATCAAGTTATTTTCTGGATGTTAGGGGGGTTAGGGGCGGCACGCTTAGCGCACCTTTGGGCACCTTTTGCAGTTTGCTTGGCAGGCTTTATCTTTTTAAGGTTGCATGCAAAGCATATGAATGCCTTATTATTGGGTGATGAAACAGCCGAGAGCCTCGGTGTGCATGTGAAGGCGCTCAGGATTCAGCTGTTTATTGTAAGCTCTTTAGTGACAGCCGTGTTGGTTGCTAATACAGGTGCGATTGGTTTTATTGGACTTATTGTGCCGCATATTGGTCGTTATTTTGTGGGTGGCGACATTCGTCGGCTCCTTCCTTTTTCAGCATTTTTTGGGGCGCTATTATTACTGTGGTTCGATGTTTTCTCTCGCATAATACTTTCGCCCGAAGAGTTACCTATTGGTATTGTTACCGGCATTGTTGGCGGGTTGTTTTTTGTCATACTCCTATTAAGAGAGGAGCGTTGATAATGAGCATAAGTAGAAATCCGTTATCTGAGGTTAAAAACTACCTTGTGTCCTAGTTTTTAGTAGGGCATAAGTGTGCTGAGGCAATGATTGCTAAACGTTCACATATAGCCGCAGAGCGTTGCAATTTTAACCTGCCTAAGGTAATTTGAGTTTTTTCATGCCATCACATAAGAGAATAAAACGTGACCAGCCAAGCCAGCTTCAAAGTTGAGATTGATCTACCCCGTGAGCAAGCGTGGGAAATCATGCAAGATCTCACCAAACCGCACCTTTATGTTCCAGGTCTTCTTAAAACTGAGATGCACACTGAGCAATTACAAGGTGTTGGTACTAGTCGTCGCGTGTTCAAAAAAATGATGGCGTTAGATGAAACGGTTGTTGAATGGAATGAAGGTTATGGCTTCACCATAAAACTGCACGATGGCAAGAAAGAAAAGCCATTACCTCAGTCATTTTTTATCTATGCCATTGAAGATGCACCGGATAACAAAACCTACTTCACTGCAACCATGCGTTATCAGTTTTGGTTGGGTAGCTTAGGCGATATCATCAGCCGCTTTCTTGTACTGCCTATTGTTCAAAAAGAAATCCGAGACGTTGCACTTGCGGTTAAACATTATTATGAAATGGGTACAACGCCTACGTCTGCTGACCTTAAACGATTAAAGTTACAGATACGTGCCTGATCGTTTTGCGTTAAAAGTTAACGATCTTTCAAAGCCTTTATTTCTTACTGTTCACTCCGCAGGTGATCAGTATGTGTCGAAGGCTATACGTGAGACGGGGCAGTGGGAGATTTATGAAACCGAGCTCATCTTAAGCTGCATCAAAAAAGGGCAAACCTTTGTTGATGTTGGCGCAAATATTGGTTACTTCTCGGTGATTGCTGGCGATAGAGTTGGCGCTGAAGGCAACGTTTTCTGCTTCGAGCCCGAGGCGCGTAATTTTTCAGTACTCCAGAAAAATATCCATGATGCAAACTTGCCTCAGGTAAAGCTTGAGCAAGCTGCACTTTCAGATCACGAAGGGCGAGGTGAGATTTACCTCAGTGATGATAACTATGGCGACCATCAAGTGTATCGAAATCATGAGGAGCTGACGGACAGGCCTCAGCAAGCGATACGTTTTGTGCAAGGCGATAACTATTTAGCCCATTTACCGTCAGTCGATTTCATTAAAATTGATACACAGGGTGCTGAATTTCACGTTATTTCAGGTTTACAAAAAACCATTGAGCGAAGTTTGCCGCATCTTAATATGCTTATCGAATTTTGGCCGCACGGCCTTAGTCGTTCTGGTGGTGACGCGCATCAGCTGTTAGATCGTTTATTGGCATTTCATTTGCCGATGGCGATTATCGATCACATCAATCATTGTTTGATTCCTTGCAAAGAGTCGGATTTAAGGCCTTGGATTGATGAAGTGAATAACGATCCGAATAATGAAGGTTTTATGAATCTTTTTTTTGGTGAGATTTAATCTCAATAAAAATGTATACTACTTTTCCTTGTTATCTATAGAACGAATAAAATAAATAACGCTATATTTTTGGCTTGTTGGAATCTTTATTTCACAGTAAGCTTTATTCAAATGATTAATACTGATGGTTTATGGATGAAACAGCCGTTTTTTTTGCGCTTTAGTGTTATTTGCTACCTTTCTGTTTTCGTATCTTATAGTTACGGGGAAGATACAACACTCAGTGAATTCAAAACCTATAAAAATACACTGTTTGCTGAATTTGCTACTTACAAAAAAATTAATCAGGAGGAGCTCAATAATTATCGTGCAGCGATTAAGCACCATTGGGATAAGGCAGAAATAAGCTCAAAAACTGTCTGGGTAGATTACAGCGCCGATTATCAGCAAAAAAATCGGGTGGATTTTGCTAAGGGTAATATCCGTATTACCCGCATACAAAGCAAGAATACAGCAAAGGTTGATATTAGGCAGGCATTGATCAAATTACTTAATACATCGACAAAGCAAGCCTTCGACCAAGATCAACTATCTCAGGCAATAGAAAGGCGCAGTAAAGCGGAATTAACGCAAGTAAAAACAGCGGTTGTTAAACCTGAACCTGTTTTACTCCCTTTTTTAACCAAGAAGACAACATTAAAGGCGAAAGAAGTAGAAGCACTTGCTGATGCTTTGTTGGAAGAGAAAAAAATTACTCGGCATAGGGATAGGCACAATAGAACCCTCATTACTTTACAGATCCCACTGTCAGTAGAACAAGAAACAAAACCAGCAGTAGATGTGCATATTGCTGATAAAACAAAGCGCATACAAAAACCGGCAAATGATGAATATGTAAAAGTTCTCGCCGGTTTCTTCTCCGTAGCATCACAGCCGTCGCTTTCCCTTTCAGAAAAGCAAAAAAAGCTACCGCGAAAAGCACAACTCATCGCACGTTATGTGGGTGAGCATGCACAAAAATACAACGTTGCTGAGCCGCTTATTTATGCAGTGATAGACGCTGAATCATCATTCAACCCGATGGCGAAATCGGGAATACCGGCTTATGGGCTTATGCAAATTGTACCGGAGAGCGCTGGGCAAGATGCGACCCATAAAATATTTGGCGAGCCAAAAATTTTGGCACCTTCCTACCTTTATAACAGTGAAAAAAACATTGAGATTGGCGTTGTTTACATACATATACTCTATTACCGCTACTTGAAAGCCATCAAAGACCCTATCTCTAGACTCTATTGCACCATAGCCGCTTATAATACCGGGGCGGGTAATGTGGCAAAAGCATTTAATGGAACACGTAACATTACAAAAGCCGCAAAGACAATCAATAGCATGACGCCTGAGCAAGTGTATACGCGCCTTATTTTAAAGCTGCCTTATAAAGAAACCCGAAAATACCTTAAAAAAATAAATCGAATACTCCCTAAATACCGCGTCTAGTTAAAGAGCCACTATGTTTTGTCGTACCCTTATGCATGTTGCCGCTACCTTGTTGTTGTCAATTTTAATCGGCTGTCAAACCTCCCCTCCAAAAATAGATGTACCGCAGTGGTATATCGTACCGAGTAAAGATACGGCAGATACGTTAAAAGGTGTCGGTACGGGGCTTTCTAAAAAGTCGGCAAAACAACGTGCAGCAGAGGATATAGTTGAACGTATCAGTTTACAGGTTGAAACGGCATCGGAATCCAGTCAAACGCTTTCTTTAGGGCAGGTAAGTTCGGCCTATCAGCAAAAAAACAAGACAGCCTCAGCACGTATTCAGTTAACGAATATCGTGGAAGAAAAGGCCGTTAAGATTAAGCATGATTACTATGTTCAGATCTCTGTAAAACGCGGTGATATTCTTCAGAGCTTGCATGAAAAAGCACGAAAAGCGAGCCGTGCCATTAAGGATACGTTGTCAGGCGTAGCAACAAAAACACGATTAGAAACGGTGATAGAACTTAATCAACAAAAGGGGCAGGTCAGCGAATTGTCTCGTTTGATACGTTTATTGAAGGCCTTAGATTATGTTTATTCCGATACAGCGCATCAAGCACTTGTAGAGAAATTTGAGCGAAAGCGTGCTGATGCATTAGCTAAATTTTCAGTGCGTGTACAGGCAAAAAAATCCTTACAACCCATAGCACAAAGCTTACAAGCCTACTTGCAAAAACAAGGTGTTTTAGCCCTCTCTCCACACCCAGATCTCGATATCATAATCACAGAGCAAAGCCTGAAAAAAATAGTTTACGGTTCGATCATGGCGGATGTCACACTGACATTATCGTTAAAAAATAAAAAGAATATCGTATTTTATAAAGAAGACATAAAAGCGAACGCCACATCGGTTACCTCGTATGAGGCGGCTAAACAAATTGCATTTAACCAACTATCGAAAGATGTTGAAAAATTTGATGCGATAAAAAATCTGGAATTTTAATCAATAATAAAAGGAATATTTTCATGAAACCACTTATTGCTGTTGCACTGATGTGCACATTAGGCGCTTGTTCAAGTTATAAAATTAAAGGCGACATTCAAACGAGTTATGCAAAAAAAGAGATCCCCAAAACGCAATTTCCACCTTCGCAAGAAAAAATTGAAGGCAAGCCTGCGACAATTTTAGTCATGGACACAAAAGTTGAAACAAAGCTGGGTAAGCAAGCCGAGCTTAAGACGATTGTTTCTTCTAAAATCGAAAGCCTTTTGATGAAAAATAAAGTGGATCTGGCCGATAGATCAAAAGCTAAAGAGCTGGCCAAAGAGCTTCAGCTTGCAGAAGTTAAAGGTGTTTCGACTTATGAAGGCGAGCAAGTTGCTGACTATGTTGTGATCCCCAATGTAACCAATGTAACTTTCTCACGTAAGTATCATGAAGCTTATACCTCCTATGATGATAAAGGGAAATCTTATTATCATCCAGCTCGATGTGTTTATGAGTCAGAAACAACGGGGTATTTAGATGTATATGAAATGCCTGCCCTCGTTGCAACGAATAGAGTTGAGATTAAGGGGTATGCCAGTAAAACAACCGAGACAAGGAATTCGAGTTGCCCATATTCAAAGAATGACGCTAATGCACTGGTTGTAGAGTCCAGTCAGCACGGTATTTACAAGCAAAAATCTGTGATTAAAAATATTTTTGCACCTACAGGTTATGTCATTGAATTACGTATGAATGAAAAGGGCGACGTGATTGTCAAATCAACCTTAGGTGAGAAGCAGGGTGCAATACAAAAAGGTAAGGTGTTCATTAAGCAAAAGCGCGCAGAAGTGAATGGCCTCACCGGTAAATCTGATATGATTGAGGTGACCGTAGGCGAAGGTGTTATTTCTGATCGCATTCACGGCCCATTCTCTTGGATTGTTTTGGATAAAAAGAAGACGAAGCTTGGCGAAATAAAATTAGGCGATGCCGTTATTCTCGAATATAAAGATTCAATTTTTGATGTTATGAAAAATGGTATCAATTCTACCAGTCAATTTTTAAACTAAAGGATAATCGATGAAAGCAATAAAAAAATATATGATGCCTGTTGCGGCAGCAGTTTTCCTAGCGGCATGTAGCTCAACACCCAAACAAGGTGCCAATGAATTAACATCAAGCATTCCAGCTTGGGTGCTTAACCCCGTCATTGATGATGGTATAGCGGCAACAGCATGTGTGAATTTCTCTGGCAATATGAATATTGATAAGTCACAAACGGTTGCTTCTGCGCGAGCGGGTATTGCAAAACAAATCACGGTTAAAGTGAAAGCAATGGATAAAACCTATGCAAGAAAAACAGAGACAGGCGACAAGCTTGTTACCAGTAATGTGTTTGAATCTGTGTCTAAGCAGTTAGCTGAGCAATCCTTAGTGGGTTCGCGACCTGAAAAAGTTGAAATCGTCGATATTGCGGGTAAGCAGCAGCTTTGTACGATGGTGACCTTGAAGCCTGAAGTTACCGAAAAGCTTTTTAAAGATATCGTTAAAAATTCTGGGCAGCAGGTTGCCGCTCAAGATGAAGCAATATTATTTGAAGAGTTTAAGGCGCATAAGGCTCAGCAGGAGCTGGAAACTAGTCAGTTTTAATCTCAATATCCCGCTCAATAAAAACGTCTATGTATTTAGACGCTTTTATTCTTGATTTTCGAGCAGGTTTTTAAGTATTCGTAAACTGTCATTCAATCAATTATTCATTCAATTTCATTGAGATGATTTGTTAAGCTTAATCCCGTTAATCAAAATACGTTTTAATTTTTTCATGATCTCCGTTAGTTTCTGCTATGGCGAGCATAAGGAGTAAGCGATCTTTAGGGCCAGTTAGGTTTCCTCCCAATATCACACCATGCTTAACAAGCATTTCTCCACCGCCTTTGTCACCATAGATAGGCAATACATCCCCGTTGAATACGCGTGTCGATAAAACAACAATGACATTTTTCTTTAGCGCATAATGTATCGCATCATTAACGTTAGGGTTAACATTACCAGCGCCAACACCCTCAATGACTATGCCTTTCGTTCCTGAGTCAACGGCATATTTTAAAAGAGCACCATCATCGCCAGCAAAGGTTTGCAGTAATACTACTTTTGGTAAATTTTTGGGTAATGAGAGTTTTTTGACGGGAGGGCTTTCGTTAAATTTTTCTATTTTACCCATGGCGATATACCCTAGATAGCCTTTCTCGCCAGAGTTGAAGGCCTGAATATTACTTGTCTGTACCTTTCTTACGCTAGCTGCAGAATTGATGTATTGATTCATTGTTACAGTAACACCCCATGATTGGGCTTTATCTGAGCTGACTTGGATAATGCCATTGAATAAATTAGCTGGCCCATCTGGTGAAACATCTGATAAATTTCGCATTGCCCCAACAAAGACAACTGGCTTTTTTGTTTTAAGTGTTAACTCAAGAAAGTAAGCGCCCTCGGCAATTGTGTCAGTGCCGTGGGTGACAACAACGCCCTTTATTGCTGGGTCTTGGCTTAAGACTTCATCGACCTTTTTGCTAAGGCCGGCCCACATTTTTGGTGTCATGTGTGAACTGTCGATATTGGAGTATTCGAAAGTTTTAATCTTGGCAATTTTAGAGAGTTGAGGGATGGCTTCTATGAGTTCTTTGCCTGAAACTGCAGGGACCGAACCGCCTGTTTTTGGATCTATTTTTTCAGCGATGGTTCCGCCTGTCGTTACAATGGCAACAGTCGGGAGATCTTTTGCATTGAGACGTATGGCTATGGTGATTAAGATGAAAAAAACGATGCAGTACAGTCGTGGTAGGCAATTTTCTCTCATGGCATTTCACTGAGCTATGATCTAAAGTGCTGCCAATATACTTGTATCGACAAGATAGCTCAAGAATACTGTTTGTATATACCCATCACACTTGAAAATGCAAGGGCGTTGGCCGCGCTCACTCACCCAGTCACTTACGGACTGTAAGCTCATGGAGATTCGCTCGCTTGCCACCTTCTTGCATCTCCAATTCCGATAGGTATAAACTACTCTTCGGTATTGCTATCTTCTCTCTTCTTTAAATAATAAAGGTTTCTTGTGCTACCCGTTTTATATTCATTCCGCCGCTGCCCTTATGCGATGCGCGCCAGATTGGCGATTGCCATCAGCAATGTCCATGTTGAACTACGTGAAGTCGTACTTCGAGATAAGCCTCAGTCACTGCTTGATGCATCCCCTAAAGGTACGGTGCCTATTATTGTGAATGTTAATGGATCAGTGATTGATGAGAGCCTTGATATCATGCTTTGGGCATTGTCAAAAGGCATAGCACCTAATAAGCATTCAAAAGCCTGGCAGCCTTTATCTGAGAAGAATAAAACTGCTGCTTTACAGCTTATTCATGTCTGCGATCAGCCATTTAAGTCTTGTTTGGATCGCTATAAATACGCTGATCGCTATCCTGAATCTTCTATGGAGCGTTATCGTGATCAAGCGATGAAATATCTTGAGGCTTGGGATAAGCAATTAAGTATCTCTGCTTACCTTTTAGGTGATACGCCAAGTCTTGCCGATATCGCGATTTTTCCTTTTGTACGCCAATTTGCACATGTGGATAAAGCATGGTTTATGCAGTGTGAGTTAGGGTCACTACAGCATTGGCTGGATCAGTGGTTGGTATCACCCTTGTTTTTATCGATAATGCATAAGTATGATCAATGGCAGCCCATGTCGATCAATGGTGAAATAAATTCAGGCGTTGATTTTCCCTAATTATGATATAGGTAAAGTACTTTTACCCGCTTTTAAGCGGGTTATCCCTGATTTATTCACATGATCCCTTGCGCTTGGATAACTTTTACTCCTTTCTTCCTCTTAGTACCTTTTTTAATCATTTGTAGATGGTTTATGCGCTTTATAGGATAAAAATGAGCAAAACATTCGTTAGTGTGTCAAAAAATGATCAGTTATAATATTTCTATAATCTATTGATATACATAGAATAAATTACTTTCAATCACCTTTTGTCAAGCTTACCCTCACTTTTATCCACAGAATATGTGAGTAAAGTCTTTTCATTTATATTCGGTTAAAAAACAGCCAGGTTGGGGTTGTTTTATATGGGTTTCATTAGAAGGTATTTGTTTTCCTTCTTGGGCAAGAAGGTTATTTTTGCTAGAAGAAATATGCAGAGCCATGCAGGCAATTAAATATCTACCTCCAGTGGCAGCTTGCTTGATAGGAGAGGGTCTATACCGATCACCCTTGAAGATGCAAGGGCGTTGGCCGCGCTCACTCACCCCAATCACTTACTGACTGTAAGCTCACGGCGGTTCGCTCGCTTGCCGCCTTATTACATCTTCAATTCCGATGGGTATGTATTCAGCACTAAAAATGAGACAGAGAATAAAGCTGCTGGTCAAAAGCAAGGGTTAACACTTTCGCTAACAGCTTCAGGCAAAACTAGGTGCCAGAAAACACAGGTTTTCTTTTTTCCAGAAAGGCACTAACGCCTTCTTTGCCGTCCTGAGTATTCATGCTGTTTACCATGTTGCGGCCCTCAAGGGCTAATTGCGCATCTAAATTATTGTTCTGGCTTTTAAGTAGGAGTTTTTTGATCGTACCGTAGGCTGCTGTAGGCCCTTGCGCGAGCTGTTTTGCTGCGTTTAATGCAGTTTCAAGTAGTTGATCTGCCGAGATAACGCTAGTGACTACACCGATCGCCTGAGCGTCTTCCGCTCTGATTAATGCATTGGTGAGCATTAATTCTTGGGTTTTGCGTAAACCGATGAGTCTCGGTAGGAAATAACTTGCGCCAGCATCGGGCGTTAAGCCTGCGGCTGAGTAGGCCATAGTGAACTTGGCATTGTCGGCTGCATAAACGAGGTCGCCAATACAGGCCAAGCTAAAACCTGCACCGGCAGCAGTCCCATTTACAGCAACGACAAGTGGCTTATTCATTTCGCTCAAGCGTGTAACAGCACAATGCAGGTGAACAATCAGCTGTTCTACCGCTGTAGCCATGTTATCACCTTCTTCAGCAAAGCTTTTGAGGTCGCCGCCCGCTGAAAACATTTTTCCGTTAGCCGTCAAAAGTACAGCACGAATGCCGTCATCTTCCTGACAGGTTTTTGCACAAATTTCTAGCTCTTTTGCCATGGTCAGGTTTATACCGTTAGCGGCATCAGGACGATTTAGGGTGATAATCGCTACTTGTTCTTCCTGGGTAAAGGTGAGGGTGTTCAATGTTTGCATAAGAGGCTCTTAGTGTTTTTTTGGCGTATGAATCATTCGTCTGTGAGGGATATTATCTTCAAGGTACTCCTCGCCTTCAATCAAAAATTGATGTTGTGCATAAAAATCAGTGAGATGGCTTTGTGCTGAAATGACAATATGTGCGGTGGTTTTGTGGTTTTTTATCCAGGTCAGTGCATGCTTCATGAGCTGGTGGGCGAGTTGTTGGCCTCGATAATCAGGCGCAATAATCAGGCGGCCTATGCTGGCAGGGTATTTTTCTTGCGCCGGCAATATGCGTGCGTATGCTGCCAATTTATCATTATCAAGGCCAAGCAGGTGGATGCAGTCTTGGTCAATGCCATCAAGGTCTTGATAGGGGCAATTTTGTTCAACAATAAACACCGCATTGCGTAATGCCATGATTTGATAAAGCAGCTCTGTATTGAGTGATGTAAAGTCGAGCGCTTGCCATTGGAGTGTGTTTTCGTGTTTTTTAATCATTGTGTTTGGCCATAAAGTCGAAGGCTTGATTTAAAAACTCTGTAGAAATGGTGTTGATTCATTATAATGCGCCTATTCCTTCATTGTTTCAAAGATTAAAGTCATGAAAAATACACGCTACCTTACGGGCATTACAACCACGGGCACGCCTCATTTAGGTAACTATGTAGGTGCCATTCGCCCAGCTATTGAGGCGAGTAAGAATAAAGATATCGAATCGTTTTATTTTTTGGCAGATTATCACGCCATTGTTAAATGCCATGAGCCAGAGAAAATTCATCAGTCAACCCGTGAGATTGCTTGTACATGGCTGGCGTTAGGTTTAGATACGGATACGAGTGTTTTTTACCGTCAATCTGATATCCCAGAAATACCTGAATTGAGCTGGATTTTAACCTGCATGACGGCAAAAGGCCTGATGAATCGTGCTCATGCCTACAAAGGTGCAGTGCAAGCCAACGAAGAAGAGGCGGATACAGATGCAGATAAAGGCATTACCATGGGGTTATTCAGTTACCCCATTTTAATGGCTGCCGATATATTAATATTCAATGGTCAGCAAATCCCTGTCGGTAAAGATCAAATTCAACATGTTGAAATGGCAAGGGATATCGCTCAGCGCTTTAATCATCACTTCGGGAAAATCTTTACGTTGCCTGAGGCTGTAGTGGGTGATGGAGCCGTACTAAAAGGCCTGGATGGCCGAAAAATGTCAAAGAGCTATAATAATACTATTCCGCTATTTGAAACGGAAAAAAAATTAAAAAAATCTATCAATAAAATTAAAACAAATTTACTTGAGCCAGGCGAGCCCAAAGATATTGAAGACTCGACTTTGTTTGAAATTTGGCAAGCATTCGCGAGCGCCGAACAAATTGACTACATGAAAGATCAATTTGCTGCAGGTATTGCGTGGGGGCAAGCAAAAAAAGAACTGCATGCGTTGGTCAATGACGAGATCAATGAAGCACGGGAGAAGTATATGACGTATATGAATAACCCGGCTGGCGTTGAAGGAATTTTACAAAAAGGTGCAGAAAAAGCACGTGCCTATAGTCAACCCATGCTGGCTGATATTCGTAAGGCCATAGGTATCAGTGCGTTAGGTTAACCAATGTTTACAAAGGAGCAGGATGTGATAGGAATCGTTGACTGGGTTACCCGAGGCCTCGAAGTTTTTTTTGTATTTGGCCTGTTTGCTGCCATCGTGTTGCTTGCTTTTATTTATGTCATCGACAGATTTCAGCGTAAGCACAGTTTACGGAGAAATTATCCGGTAATTGGGCGTTTCCGTTATTTTTTTGAACATTTGGGTACGTTTTTTCGGCAATATTTTTTCTCCATGGATAGAGAAGAATTACCCTTTAATCGCTCAGAGAGAAGCTGGGTTTACCGTGCGGCGAAAAATGCACGACAAACGGTGGCTTTTGGTTCAACCAAACGGTTAAAGGAATCTGGCAGTTACCTCTTTTTAAATAGCCCTTTTCCTGCGCCCATGCATATGCCTAGCAATGATTCTGGCCCGGTGATTGGTGAGGGTATCGTCGATCACGCTTACCATCCACAATCCATTTTCAATATCTCGGGCATGAGCTATGGCGCATTATCACGACCGGCAGTGGAAGCGCTTTCAAAGGGCGCTAAGTTAGCAGGCGTATGGCTTAATACCGGCGAAGGGGGTGTGAGCCCTTTTCATTTGGCTTCGGGGTGTGATCTGGTGATGCAAATCGGCACGGCCAAATATGGTGTAAGAAATAAAGAAGGGCATCTTGACGACGTTAAGCTGGCTGAGCTTGCGGAAAAATCACAGATCAAAATGTTCGAGGTCAAATTAAGCCAAGGTGCTAAACCTGGCAAGGGGGGGATTTTACCAGCAGTAAAAGTTACCCAAGAGATTGCGGCGATTCGTGGTATACCCGTGAACGAACCTTCGATTAGCCCAAATGCACATGAGGAAATAGCCAATATTTCTGAATTATTGGATTTTATTAAACGTGTAAGAGATGTAGCCAAAAAACCCGTAGGTATTAAATTTGTACTGGGCGACCCTGACTGGCTGGATGATTTTTTTGCTGAAATTAATCAGCGAGGTAGGGAGTGTGCCCCTGATTTTATAACGCTTGATGGTGCCGATGGTGGAACGGGCGCTGGCCCACAAACGCTAATGGATTATGTTGGGTTGCCTTTGCAAAAAAGCTTACCTTTACTAACGAATAAGCTCGTCGAGTATCAGCTAAGAGATCGTGTGGTTGTTATTTGTTCCAGTAAATTAATTCAACCATCGTTGATTGCATGGGCACTTTGCCTTGGTGCTGATTATGTGGTTTCTGCGCGTGGATTTATGTTCGCTATTGGTTGTATTCAGGCAATGCAGTGTAACCAAAATACCTGCCCAACAGGCGTAACGACGCATGAAAAAAAACTGCAGCGAGGTTTGAATCCTGAAAATAAAGCACACCGAGTCGCAGGCTATGTGATGAATGTACAAAGTGAACTGAATACGTTATCGCACTCTTGTGGCTTGACCTCGCCTTGGGAGTTTTCACGTGATCATGCGTATATCTTTACAAGTAATTATGACTGTATTCCCATGAAAGATATCTACCCTTACCCTGAAGATAAAAACGCATAAAGAAATTTCATGTAGTAATAAGTTTTCCTGATTACCCCTAAAGCTCAGCTACTGTTACACTTGCGGTCAAGAACAGTATCGTTGAGGTGTTCACATGTCTAAAAATACGGTTCAATTCCAAAAAGGCTACAGCCTTTCAGATCTGTTTAGAGATTATGGATCAGAGATGCAATGCGAAGCGGCACTCTTTAACTGGAGGTGGCCCAACGGCTTTACTTGTCCCGATTGTCACTCGACATCCTATTGCAAGCTTAAAAGCAGAGCCCTGTATCAATGCAATAAATGTCACCATCAAACATCACTAACGAGCAGGACTTTATTCGCAGGTACAAAGCTACCATTAAAGACATGGTTTCTTGCTATTCACTTACTCACCCAGTC
Organism: Pseudomonadales bacterium; assembly: GCA_965248335.1. Classification (GTDB taxonomy): domain Bacteria; phylum Pseudomonadota; class Gammaproteobacteria; order Pseudomonadales; family DT-91; genus CAKMZU01. The sequence goes on along the minus strand of CBDFIY010000003.1, from coordinate 2,358,210 downwards.
AAAAACTGGATTATCGATATTGGCATTAAAACGCCAACTAGGTGTCGGGTACAATACGGCATGGTCAGTTAAGCATAAAGTCATGCAGGCAATGAAGGAGCGGGATGATAGCAAACCTTTGTCGGGTTTTATTCAGGTGGATGATGTTTATTGGGGAGGAGAGCAAAGAGGCGGAAAGCGTGGACGTGGATCTTCTAATAAAACACCCTACATCACAGCGGTTTCTCTTGATGATGAGGGTAAGCCAATTAGCATGAATATGAATGTCGTTGAGGGGTTTACGCTTAATGAGATAAAGCGATGGGCCAAGAGGCATGTAAAGGAAGGAAGCACTGTGATTTCTGATGGCCTTGCTTGCTTTAATGCCATCAAAGACGCTAATTGTACCCACAACAAATTTGTCACTGGTGGTGGGCCTGATTGCGTTAACCTCGAAGAGTTTAAGTGGGTTAACACAATAATCGGCAACATCAAAACGTCTATGCATGGCGCTTATCATTCCATTAGCCCAAGGCATTTGCCACGATACCTGGCTGAGTTTTGTTATCGCTTTAATCGTCGTTTTAATTTGAAGGCATTGCTTCCGCGGTTTATGTCCGTAGCGCTAAAAACGCCTCCAATGCCATATAAGTTCCTTACGATGGCTGAGGCTTATGGGTAATCAGGTAAGTTTTTATACGATTTCTTCTTCGATGGAAATAATATCGCCAATCTCAGTCATTTAATGCCAATAAATAGAGATAATGATAATCAATTCTAAAAACCTCTTAGAATTGATATGTTTTTGAGGGAACAAGATCAAGTAATCATCATCAGATAAAGCAAGTGAGATACTTTTGTTTGTACCCATCACACTTGAAGATGCAAGGGTGTGACCTCCCAATCACTTACTGGCTGTAAACTCATGGGGATTCGCTCGCTTGCCGCCTTCTTGCACCTCCAAGTCCAATGGGTATAAACGATGAAAGAAATAATGCTTTATATTATTATTTTATAAATCAACGTATTAATTTTTGAATGAATTTTTACTTATAAAAAGTAAAAGTTTAATGAAACTTTGTTTTATTAGTTTCCTCGAAGTTCCAACCTTTATTTTCTAATGAGATTTTAAGTATTTTTATACCCGTTTTTTAATGGGTGTTAACTATTTTAGGAAACCTACAAAATGAATTCAAAAAAGAATTATTTATTTCTTTTGGTAGTAGTACTAAGTATTCAAAATTATTCCCTTTTAGCCGTCGGCGCAACTACTGATGATTCGCTCAGCCTTACTAGTCAAAAAGTTGCTAGCATGATCAAAAGTGCTGGGCACCTTAATAAAGAGCAAGTTAATCAGTTTATTGCTGATGCGGGGCATTTGACCGGTGATCAAGTATCAAAGCTAATCGCCAAGTCGGGACACCTTACGTCTAAGCAAGTATCTGACTTGATTGCTAATACGGGGTATCTGACTAAAGATCAAATATCGAAGCTGATAGCTGATGCAGGGCATTTAACCGGCGATCAAGTTTCCACGTTAATAGCTGGATCGGGGCATCTTACGACACAAGAGACTAATCAGCTTATTGCTGATGCAGGGCACTTGACCGGTGATCAAGTATCAAGGCTAATCGCTAAGTCAGGGCATCTTACCTCCAAGCAGGTTTCTGATTTAATAGCTAATACGGGGTACCTGACTAAAGATCAAATATCAAAGTTGACTGCCGATTCAGGATACCTTTCTAGCGCTCAAATTACTAAGCTGATAGATGAATCAGGGCATCTCACGACACAAAAAGCGAATCAGCTTATTGCTGAGGCTGGAGATTTGAGTAGAGATCAAGTATCAAAGCTAATCGCTAAGTCAGGGCATCTTACCTCCAAGCAGGTTTCTGATTTAATAGCTAATACGGGGTACCTGACTAAAGATCAAATATCAAAGTTGACTGCCGATTCAGGATACCTTTCTAGCGCTCAAATTACTAAGCTGATAGATGAATCAGGGCATCTCACGACACAAAAAGCGAATCAGCTTATTGCTGAGGCTGGAGATTTGAGTAGAGATCAAGTATCAAAGCTAATCGCTAAGTCAGGGCATCTTACCTCCAAGCAGGTTTCTGATTTAATAGCTAATACGGGTTATCTGACTAAAGATCAAATATCAAAGTTGACTGCTGATTCAGGATACCTTTCTAGCGCTCAAATTACTAAGCTGATAGATGAATCAGGGCATCTCACGACACAAAAAACGAATCAGCTTATTGCTGAGGCTGGACATTTGAGTAGAGATCAAGTATCAAAGCTAATCGCTAAGTCAGGGCATCTTACCTCCAAGCAGGTTTCTGATTTAATAGCTAATACGGGGTATCTGACTAAAGATCAAATATCAAAGTTGACTGCTGATTCAGGATACCTTTCTAGCGCTCAAATTACTAAGCTGATAGATGAATCAGGGCATCTCACGACACAAAAAACGAATCAGCTTATTGCTGAGGCTGGACATTTGAGTAGAGATCAAGTATCAAAATTGCTTGCTGATTCAGGATACCTTTCTAGCGCTCAAATTACTAAGCTGATAGATGAATCAGGGTATCTCACGACACAAAAAGCGAATCAGCTTATTGCTGAGGCTGGACATTTGAGTAGAGATCAAGTATCAAAGTTGCTTGCTGATTCAGGATATCTTTCTAACGCTCAAATTACTAAGTTGATAGAGGAATCAGGGCATCTCACGACACAAAAAGCGAATCAGCTTATTGCTGATGCAGGCCATTTGACGGGTGATCAAGTATCAAAGCTAATTGCTAAGTCGGGACACCTTACCAGTCAACAAGTTTCCAAATTAATAACTCAACAATCGAGTAAGGATATGGCAATCAACCTAAAGAATGATTTGGCAATACATACTGCTATTGAAAATGCTGAGTATGCAAAGTTTGCTACGAGCAAAGAAATTGCTGCGCATTTAGCAAAAAGTGGTGTTAAGCATATGGATCTTGGATCTAATGCTGATCTGGCGGGAGATGTAGCTGCGCAGGCCGCTCTTCATGCAAAGATTAGTACGTCACAAGAGCTTGCTAAACATATACTAGGAGAAGCAACTAAACACGCTGGGTTCGTCACTAAAAAAGAGCTGCTGACAGCTGCGGCGAATGAAGCGGCCATTTCCACTGCGCAAACGATTGCTAAAGAAGGCGTAAAAGGAAAAACAATGATCATTGCTGGCACTTTGTTTGGTGCTGGTATAGCTGCAGCGCTTTTGGGTCTAACTGCCTATCTACATTGCTCGGCAAAAGCTGTTCATGAGGTTGTTGATTCACTACAAGACCGTATTTACACTAGAAAAAATCGACCGGACGTTGCTATTAATCAAGTTTACTAAAATAAATTAATCAAGAAATCAGTAACATCTATGGCGTTAGCGCTGCTATTTACTCTACTGAGGGCGCTATTACTCAATAAGATTTGCTAATTGAAAATAAATTCTTTATTTATCATGAGGCACGAAACAACACTTTTTATTTATGGTGCTGTAGGGGCATATACCGCTCACCCCAATCACTTACTGATTGTAAGCGCATGGGGATTCGCTCGCTTGCCGCCTTCTTGCATCTCCAATTCCGATGGGCATAGATATCAGAAAATGTACATGATATTTGCTGATCACGCCCCAGAGTCTTTCTATTTCTAAATATTCACACGCTTGCCTGATTAATTCACAAACTCTCTACTCAATATCGCCTTTTAGTAATTGATAGAAATATTTAATCACCCAAATAAAATGATATTCGATCTTATATGTGGTGTGTGAACCATAACGGTACTTCATGATCGTATCATGAAGGCAGCTGCTAGCTTAAAGCTACTCAATTGTAGGTGAGAGTTTAAACCTTTTTTTCGGGTGAATTACAGTCAAGAGCGTTGTAAGTAAATTTTCTATAGTTTTTCCTTATATATTGGTAACACCTATGCATAGTTGAGCTTGCTAGGTATTTAATGTGTTGTCCCATCATGTGGATGAGATAGCTTTGAGTAGAGTACATTTTGTGTTTGATACTTTTTATAGGTTGAGCGGAACAGTTGCTGGCCAAAGAGAAATGATTATTATTTTTTGAAGCCGATATTTCTATACCCATCGCCATTGAAAATGCTTGATTTATAAACAGTAAATTATATAGTTCGCAGATGCTAAAAATAGACCTGACAAAAAATGAAAAACGCGTACTGGAATTGCGTCATAAGCAAGCAAGAGGCAGTAGAGAAAGTGATCGTTTGAAGGTCGTTTTGTTGCGTTCTGAAGGTTGGTCGACAAGGATGATCTCTCAGGCATTAAGAAAAGATGAGTCAACGATAGTTCGGCACCTCAATGATTATTTAAATGATGAAAAGCTATTATCCGGCAATGGTGGTTCTCAGGGTTACCTGAATGATGAGCGAACCCAGTTGCTGATCAATCATGTATCAGAGAATATGTATGCTCAGGTGAGCCAAATTATTCACTCTATTAAAACAACGTGGGGTGTGCAGTTTAGTGTTTCAGGGCTCACCAAATGGCTACACCAAAATGGCTTTAGCTATAAAAAACCTAAAGGTGTTCCGCATAAGTTTGATGCTGAAAAACAAGCGCAATTTATTGAAAGATACGAAACGCTGAAAGCTGAGCTATCTCAGAGCGAGGCCTTACTGTTCATGGATGCAGTCCATCCGACTCAAGCAACAAAAATAACATCGGGATGGATCAAAACAGGCGTCGACAAACCTATAGAAACGACAGGAAGTCGGACACGACTTAATATCATAGGCGCTATCGAACTCACCCATATAGAAGAAGCTATTATTGGCCAATATGACACCGTTAATGGCGATTCAATTATTGAATTTTTCCATAAAATACGAACACATTATGGCGATAAGGCTGTGCACTTAGTTTTGGATGGAGCTGGGTATCATAAATCTAAGGCCGTCCTTGATGCTGCAAACATGTTAGACATTACGCTTCACACCTTGCCACCATACAGCCCAAATCTTAACCCTATTGAAAGATTATGGAAGGTGATGAATGAGGAGGTCAGGAACAACCAGTATTTTTCCACGGCAAAGGATTTTAAAAACAAAATTAGCGATTTTTTTGAAAAAACATTACCTAAAATTGGCGCTGATTTAGGCAGTAGAATTAATGATAATTTCCAACAGCTAAATCGCGCATCTTGAAGTCAGTTGGGTATATATTGTTATTTTCTTAAGTTATTCATATACAAACCACTGTATTCGCTTCATTGCCTGTAAGCCTATTAAAAAAGATCTTAGTAACTATAAATGCGTATAGGTTCGCTCAAATTCTGGAATGATCCCATTTTACAAACTATGCTTGAGGAAAAAATAGTGCAAATTACGGTAACGGTTTGCCCGCAAGGAGTGGTTGTTTATGCTAGTCAGTGTCATTCTCCGTACATATAATCATGCACGCTATTTAACCGAGTTGCTTGAGTCCATTCGGTATCAAACGCTAGATGATGCTGAGATTGAGATTGTTCTTGCTGATTACGGATCAACGGATGGCACACGCTTTTTATCAGATTTTTTTAAGTGTCGGTGGCTAGACGTTGAACAACAAATCGATAACCCCATTGCCGCGCTCAATGTTGCCTGCCGAGAGGCTAATGGTGATATTTTAGTTTTTCTTGATCCTTTAGTAATTCCTAATTCTGCACGATGGTTATCCGCTTTAATTGAGCCTTTGGTAGATAAGGTAGCCGTTTATAGTTATGGTCGTCTTGAAGTGAGTGCGTTTACAGATTTCCCGAAAGCGCAGTACCTTGACAATCATTTTCCTGAGGCTTCGCAAATCCCTCAATATGGCAGTTTTTGCAACAATGCCAATGCGGCGATACTTAAAAAAACATGGTCTAATTTCCGCTTTGATGAGTCGCTTTTAGCACTTGAAGATATTCAAATGGTTAAGGATATTGGACAAAAAGGATTAGCGCTGGCTTATGTTGCTGAGGCGGGTGTATTTGATATACGCGAGGAAGATTTTAATGCTTCACTCCAGAGGCATAAAAAAGAAGGGCGCTCATTACAAGCCGTTTACCCACATATCCATTTTTCATTACTTGATTTTTTTGTGTTTTTTACAACAGCTGTTATCAGTGACGTTCAACAGGCGTTGAAACAAGGCTGCTTACACGCCAATCTTTACCAGATTTTGTCGGGGCGTCTGGCAGAGTACTGGGGTGCTTTTTTAGGGCACCATGATCATAGAGAAAAATCTGACTGTATCAAGCAAACGTTTTTATCCCCCAAAAAGGTAAAACATAAAAAAATTTAGTTGGCTGAGTGCTGATTGTTTTATGAGCTACTAAGTGAACTTTAACCCTCCTTTTCTATCTGAATAATGGTAATAAGTTAATCAGGTAGATTCTCATGAGTAAGCCCTTAGCTGTTGTTTCTGGTGCAAGTTCTGGCATTGGTGCTGAAATTGCGAAAGCATTATCGGCGTCAGGATTTTCTCTGTTACTTTTGGCTCGCCGCATAAAAAAAATACAAGCGCTCAACTTGCCTGATACTTTATGCACTGAAGTGGATGTTACTGATTCACAAGGTTATACAGAGGCTATCCATCAAGCTGAGAAACAGTTTGGCCCAGTGGAGTGCTTGGTTAATAATGCCGGCGTTATGCTGCTTGGAGATGTTACCGAACAGAATCCCAGTGAATGGCGTAACATGTTTGAGGTTAATGTCTTAGCTCTACTGACGGGTATGCAGGCGGTTCTCTTCAAGATGAAGCAGAGGCATACCGGTACCATTGTCAATATATCTTCAGTTGCTGGTCGAAAAACATACCCTCATCATGCTGCTTATTCTGGTACTAAGTTTGCTGTGCATGCGATCAGTGAAAGTGTGCGTGAGGAGGTTGCTGATAGTAATGTACGCGTTATTACTATTGCACCTGGTGCTGTTGAAACAGAGCTGTTAAGTCATACGACTTCTGATGAGATAAAAAATAGCTATGAAGATTGGAAAACAGCCATGGGCGGTGTTATTCATCCAGACGATATTGCTCGTGCGGTCGTCTTTGCAGTGAGTCAGCCGCAGAATGTTTGTGTGCGTGAAATCGTGATTGCGGCAACGCGCCAACAGCCCTAAATATAACGTATCTAGTGAGGTGAATTATGACTTATCGTCGAATTGTATTGCACTCAAGACCCGTAGGTACACCGAAGAAGAGCAATTTTCGAATCGAACAACATTCAAAGCCTGAGCTTAAAAAAGGAGAGGTGTTACTGAAGACAATTTACCTCTCTCTCGACCCTTATATGCGAGGTCGCATGAATGATGCAGAGTCCTATGCTGACCCTATCCCTTTAAATTCACCTATGGTAGGCGCTACCGTAAGTATTGTAGAGGATTCTCAAAATAATAAATTTAAAGTAGGTGACTGGGTGCTTGGTTTCGGTGGTTGGCAAGAATACAGCGTGAGTAATGGCTTTGATTTGCATAATTTGGGGGCCTCACCTGAGAATACGTCTTATGCCCTAGGAATCCTAGGTATGCCTGGTTTTACTGCTTTTGTGGGTTTGCTAGATTTGGCTGACCCTCAAAAAGGTGAAACTGTGGTTGTTGCTGCAGCAACGGGTCCTGTGGGTGCGACAGTTGGACAAATAGCTAAAATACGGGGTTGCCGTGTAGTCGGTGTTGCAGGTGGTGAGGATAAATGTGAACACGCTACAAAGGTTTTAGGGTTTGATGCCTGCGTAAATCATAATCTACATGACTTTGATAAGGAGTTGGCTGATTTATGTCCAGATGGTATTGATGTGTATTTTGAAAGTGTCGGAGGAAAAGTTTTTGATGCAGTCATGCCCTTGCTTAATGAGTTTTCTCGTGTGCCTGTTTGCGGTCTTATCTCTCAATATAACGCGACAGAATTACCTTTTGGTCATGACAGACTCTCTATGTGGATGGCAACGATATTAATTAAACGTATTAAAGTGCAGGGCTTCATTATTTCTGATCATTATGAGAAACGGTATGAGGCGTTTCGGGAGACGATGACGAAGTGGTTAGAAGAGGGTAAGGTGCAGTACAAAGAGCAAATCGTTCAAGGCTTAGAACAAGCGCCTGAGGCTTTTATGGGGCTTTTAGAGGGAAAAAATTTCGGAAAGTTGATTGTTCAAGTCGCAGCGCCCTCCCTTTGATGACAATGCTTTTATCTATACCGCGTATGGAGGTATCTTCATTTTAACTGCCCTATAAGCAGCTAAGCTTTAAGTAGGCAGAGTCTATGTGAGCGGGGAGATTGTAAATGGCGGCGAGAAAGACAGTATCAGACAATGTGAAAATTTATCTTGATAAGGGCGACCACCTTGAACGCCTCTACCAGAATGAACTGAAACTGGTCGTGCCAGAAAAAGGTCTCACGTATAAAATTGTTGAAGTTAAAGATGCAGAGACTGTCATGATCGACAATTTTACCCTCATCAAACAGGGCGATAGCCTCCATATTAATTATTTGAATAACGCCAAAGTACAGTTTGAGGGCTTTTTCAGCCGCTGCGTAGAAGACAATTGCGGTGTGACCTTACCTTCGGGTAACGGTGAATCCTTCACGCTCAAAGGTGAAGATGATCAGGGTATGAAATTAGCTAACGGTTCTGAGCTGATTTACTTCCATGGTGAAGACCGTTCACTGATGGCACTGATTAGTAAGGACATGATATTAAAGCCGGTTGAGCAGTGTGTGGATCTGGCATTTCAGATGAATCAATTCAACAAAGATGTGCTGCCCCCTGAAAATGAAGGCACCTTGGCCTCAGGTTTTTGGGGAACGTTATTAACGAGTAGTTTGGGCTTGGGGATGTCGGGTTTAGTGCAAGATTCAGGTAGTATTGGCGCTAAAGCTAAAGAAGATCTCGCCAGGAATGAAGCCATTACAGCAGAGATGGCTGATCTCCAGGCGCTAGATAACCCAGATGCATTGGCCGTGAATAATCCTGTGGTAGAAGATGCTGGATACGAGAATATTGATTCAGATATGACCTCTTTTACACCCCTAGCTTTGTTATTTGGTGGCGCAGAAGTGTCTAACCAACAAAATACCCACGCTCTTTATCTGGAGCAAAGTGATGATATGTTGTTTATTGGCCCGCCTGATTTATATATATAGTTAACTTCCCCTTAAGATATTCTCTTGCGCTCGTCCCATAACCTTTTTACTATACGCGATCGATAAAGCATGGCCTGCCATGCTGGCATTCAGTTGCTTGACACGTCAGTCTATTAAGCGTGTGAAAGTCGCTGAGCGTTTTCCAACAGGACCAAGGAAAAATAATGACAACACAAGCTGAGCGTACCTCTATACCCGTTCTTCTTCAGTCGCTTGTAAGCCAATATGCCGATAAAGTTGCGATTAAAGAAAATGGCATAGAAACTTCTTTCTCGAACCTATATCAGCAAGTGAATCAAGCGAGTAAAGCCTTCTTGGCAATTGGCATAAAAAAAGGTGACCGTGTTGCGGTGTGGGCACCGAATATCAGCGAGTGGATTGTGGCAGCGTTAGGTGTGGAATCTGTTGGTGGCGTGTTAGTGCCATTAAATACACGTATGAAAGGCACTGAAGCTGCTGATATTATTAACCGTAGCCAGTCCAAGGCCGTTCTCTCATTGGCAGATTTTGATTGTGGGCCTACCACCCGTATCCGCTACTTCGATATGTTAGCTGATCAAGATTTACCACAGGTTACACATAAAATATCCTTTAAAGGTGAGTTAGATGGCATCATGCCTTGGCAAGCTTTTTTAGCTTTAGGTGATAGCGTATCTGACACCGAACTGGATAAAAAAGTAAACGCTGTAAAGCCAGAAGATACGATGGATATGCTCTTTACTTCGGGCACTACAGGTAAACCTAAAGGCGTGATGTGTGGGCATGCACAGAATATTCGTACGATTACTTGCTGGGCGGATATCAACGGATTGAATGATAAAGATAACTACCTGATCATCAATCCATTTTTTCACAGCTTTGGTTACAAGGCCGGTTGGTTGGCTGCGCTGATTAAAGGTGCAACTATCTTTCCCGTGCTGACGTTCAACTTGGATGCTGTACTTGAGCAAATTCAGGAAGATAAAATTTCTATGTTGCCAGGGCCTCCGACCATTTATCAATCTATCCTTGCACACCCTGATCGTAACAAATATGACTTATCAAGTTTACGTTTAGCTGTTACGGGTGCTGCACCTGTACCTGTCTCGTTAGTTAATCGTATGCGTGAAGAATTAAACTTTGAATCCGTGGTAACTGCTTATGGCTTAACAGAAACCTGCGGGTTTGTTTCTATTTGCCGCCCAGATGATAAAGCAGAAGTTATTTCAGGCTCTTCAGGCCGTGCGATGGATGGCATTGAGGTGAAGTGTGTGAATAATACTGGCAATGAAGTGCCGCGTGGTGAGGCGGGTGAGATTTGGGTGCGTGGTTATAATATTATGCAAGGTTATTTTGAGAATGAAGACGCCACCAAAGAAACGATGACAGACGATGGTTGGCTAAAAACAGGCGATGTGGGCACCATGGATGCCGAGGGCTATATTAATATCACCGATCGCATGAAGGATATGTACATTTCAGGCGGCTTTAATGTCTACCCCGCCGAAATAGAAAGTGTTTTATCAGAAATCGATGGCGTTATTCAGCTGGCTGTTATTGGTGTGCCGGATGAGCGTATGGGTGAGGTCGGTAAAGCGTTCGTGGTGAAAAAAACAGATTCGTCGTTAACGGAAGAAGCCGTGATTGCTTTCGCCAAGAAGAATATAGCCAACTATAAAGTACCACGCAGTGTTGTTTTTTTGGATGAGATGCCGATGAATGCATCCGGTAAAATAGTAAAAACTGCACTGAGAAACTAAATTAAAGCAGTGCTGCTGCACTGTTTTTTCTCCATCCTTCTTCCCTACCTAGTTTTAAAGGCTAATAACGGTTTACGCTTTGTAAAACGTTAACATGTCTAACTGCCTACCCTGTACTTACGTTTCCAGCGAATGTTGGCAAATGTGTTCGCTCGTAAGTGCTTGCTTGTTTTCCTGTGCTTGTTCGCAGCTTGAATCACGATCAATCGAGTTATTGTCGAAAGCTATTTAGTCGTAAAAATTAAGACACACTGCATTTTTGTGACACCTCATTACTTTGATCGATCATCTGAACTGACCTCCCTATTTTACAGCGTTGAGTATAAAGCTTTACGTATCGCGTCGTTACCTTGTACGCATAGTGGGTGGCAGGATAATCGGGGTAGTTAGCTTGCAAAGCCTGTGATTTTTATGATGTGAAGTTTATATGAAGCTATTCCATGTAAATATTTATAAGGTAAGCAATTTTCATGAATTTTCTGAAAATTGTGTTGTCTTATCTTAAGGCAATGCATTTTCAAAACAAGCCCAGCTTTATGATCAAAAAACAATTACCTATAGGGCGATAATCCAGTGTGCCCGTTTACTTGTAAGCAAGCATTATTCAATATATGGGGCATTTTATGTCAATACATTTACATCCTAATAGGGAAAATCCAACCTGTTATCGTGTTTACCGTAAAATTGACGGTAAGGAGTACCAATATTATTTTTCATTCTCAGTAGGGCGAAAGAATGCAAAAAAATTGGCTTCTGAAGTCGATGCGAAACTCGATCAGCAAGTGCAGGCAATGAGACTTCGTAAGGAATTACCTGTCAATAAGCTCTTTGATGATGCGGGTAAGGTTCGTGGGATTCGGCGTGCGAAGCGTGTGCGAGATGGGCGTAATGCGTCAGAGTTACTGATTGCAAGGCCTCCGGGTATGCCAGCAAAAGAAATCAGCATGAACTGCCGTACATTTGCAGAAGCCTATGATATGGCTGTGCAATATATATTGGATAAAACCAATATCGAGCCGACATCGGAGCTTAACGATATGTTCATGAAGTCTAAGCGGTACGTCTTGAATAAGTAACAGTATGAAGCAGGTAGGTTTTTACCTGCCTGCTTAACTACGCTTTGCTTTCAACTTTTTGAATGTGCTTCCAGACGGATTGAGGAAATAGACGTCGCATAATAGCACCTATTTTTGTACCCTTTCCTGGGAAAATCCAAAAGGTTTTCTTTTTCATCCCTTTTTCAATGGCTTCAATGACTTCCTCTGGTGTGATCGGAGGCGTATCGTCCATAATTTTTGGCCATTCCGTTGCTCGTACCTGATCAAGAAGGGGGGTCTTAACGGCAGGTGGGCAAATACACGCAAACTGGATATTTGAGTCACGATGCTCTTCTGCAAGGATCTCTGTAAAAACCGAGGTAGCAAATTTACTGGCACTATAAGCGCCTGTTTTTAGCGTTGGCATGATGCCAAGCATCGATGAGAAGATAATAAATTCGGCTCTATCTTGTGTAAGAAGCTGGGGCATGACAGCCTTTGTGAGGTTCACTAAGCCGCCGTAATTGATATTCATGACATTAAGAATACTCTCAGCTGGGTGATTCATGAGTGTTCCGCAAGGCATAATAGCCGCAGCATTGATTACGCGATCAAAGGCGATAAAGTCAGCAATAGCTTGCTTCACAGCTTGATTTACAGCCTCGGTATCGGTCATATCGACAGTGTATGTAGAGATATAGCTATTGTCTTTCGTTAAAGATGCTAAGCCTTCCGCATTGATGTCAAAGGCAGCCACTTTTGTGCCTTGAGCGCTATATTTTTCTGCATACAAGCGGCCTATGCCGCTGGCTGCACCAGTGATTAAAACAGTTTTATGCGATGTGTTCATTATTGAATTATTCTTATTTTGACCGTTACTTATTATGGTAATTTAGTGTTTGAAGTCAATGTTGGATTCATAGGTTGTACGGTTTTTGTGGACTTTACTGGCTGTGTTTGTTGCTTTATCTGTGCATCTATTCTTTTGCGGTAATTATTCAGCCTTTCGATGTCTGTTTTAAGGTTGTAAAGTTTGGCTATCTTAAGTGCGCTATCAAGTGATTTTAAACTAGGGTTTGCCTTCCCTTGTTTTGCTTGCACTTGTGCTAAGGCCTGTAGGTAGTGGATGCGTATTCTGGGTTTTAGCTCAAGTTTTTCTAAAGGTGCGAGTAATGCAGCTGCTTCTTTCGGCGTATTGGCGTCTATATATATCTTTGCGAGGCGAATGCGTGCACGTTGGTTTATCTCAGACGATGGCTCTGGGTGATCTAGGATTTTTCGGTAGTATTTACGGGCAAGTGCATGATCACCTTGTGGGTTATCCATCAGTGCAGCCCCTGCATTGTAGTAAACTTTATTCTTTAAATAATTCGATGTATTTTTCTTGATCAGCTTTTCGGCATCAACAATGGATTGCATAGCCTTTTTATACTGCTTTTGTGAGCGATAAAAAGCAGATTCAAGGTAATAAGCTTTGATGAGTATGTCGTTGTCTTTGTTTGTTAGTCCGATTTTTTTAAGTTGGTCAGTGTGAATTTTTACCTGATGAAATTCGCCAATGAAAAAATATTGGCTAGCCAATATTTTATGTATTTGGGATTGCTCATCGAAAGAAAGTGCTTGGTTTTGTAAGGCTACGATGCCTTCTGCGATAATGTCATTGGGTGTTTTGTGGTTTGATGCCTTAAAGCTTTCTAAAAAAGACACATCATGAGCGAGTGTTGATAGTGCATAGAAGAAACTAAGCGCCCCGAATATAGCGAGTTTCGCTGTCATTAATCGTAACAAAATCTGTACCTCACTTCGTTAATACACCGTATAATTGCAGGCTATCTAATTAAATTTTTCATGTGCAGCGCATTTATGATCCTGAATCACAACACTTTTGGCGAGCACGACCAACAGCCTGTTTTTTTATTACACGGGCTTTTTGGTATGGCCGATAACCTAACTTCATTGGCAAAATGTTTAAGCGCGCAATATTTTGTTGTCGTCCCTGATTTAATTAACCACGGTCATTCGGCGCACCGAAAGGCGATGGATTATTGCTCAATGGCACAGGATGTCATTGTTCTCGCTGATCATTTGGCAATAGCGCAGTTCTCGATACTAGGACACAGTATGGGCGGTAAAGTTGCGATGCAAGTGGCTGATTTAATTCCCTCGCGTATCAAAAAGCTGATCGTTGCAGATATTGCACCTGTTGCTTACCCACCTAAACATGTCGATATTTTTGATCAAATGGCCGTTGTTGCTTCAAAAGACTTGCATCAGCGGCGTGACGTTGAAGCCATCTTGGCTGAAAAAGTATCGGAAAAAAGCCTGCGCCAATTTTTTATGAAAAATATGTTTCGCGATGAGCAAGGCTGCTGGCGTTGGCGGTTTGGATTGAGTGAAATTGCAGAAGGGTATTTGGGTATTTGTGCGGCACCTAAATTACAGCATCAAAAGAAAGACGGTGTGCTTTTTATTCGAGGTGAGTTATCCGATTACGTTACTCGCAATATGCGTGATCAGATTTTACAGTTTTACCCGCATGTTGCATTAAAAGAAATTCAGGGTGCAGGCCATTGGCTACATGCAGAAAAACCACAAATTTTTAATAAATTGGTAGAAAGATTTCTCTTGCAGGATACGAACATTTCAATTTAACCTCAGGCCGCTAATCGCGGAAGACTGAAAAACTCGCTATGCGATTTATCATTGTGGGTGGGTATGACTATAGTTAAATAATCGAAGTTAAATAATCGACTATTTTATGGCGCCTATGCCCACGCTGGTTATCATGCTGAAATGCCTTATTTTTTTTATACTCGTCTCCACAGTTGGCTTTGTGTCGGGAGAAAAACGTGCACCCAAGGCGAGTTTGATTAACCCTTATATCTACGGCCTTGATTCATATAAAGATTTTGTGTTGGCTGCAAATGCGCCTTTTGTTTGTCAAAGCCTTCAGAGCTACCCAATACCCGAAGATCTTGATTTTGAAAGTAAGTATGTTCAAACGGAAAAGACAAAATCCACCTTAAAAAAAGATCTGGGCGCAGAAACCACCACCATAAAAAATCAAATTCTTGATTTCTTTCATCAGGTCTCTGCGTTAAGTGATGGAGCCGTTTATGCGGAGAATCAAACTGAACGTTTAATCCACTTAAATTGTCTATTTGATACGCTATCTGCGTGGGCTGAGGAGGGTGCCTTGCTCAATGTTATCGCCAGTGATTCTGGGCGTGGCACGCGAAAATGGTTTTTATCCGCTATTGCTTCGAACTTACTCAAAACAAAGGCCGCTTATAAAAAATTCGTGTTACCTGAGAATGTTAAGCAATGGCTCAACAGGTTAGCGGTTGAAGTACAGAAAGATTATGCGTATCGCTTATTTGCCAAGCCACACGCCATCAATAATCACGATTATTGGGCTGCTTGGGCTGTTGCTTGTGTCGCTATTTTATTGAATAAGCCACATTATTTATCCTACGCTGATAAAGTTTTTGACGTTGCCTTACAGCAAATCACCTTGGATAAAGCGGGTGATTATGGCTATTTACCCAACGAAGTGAAGCGTGGCAAGCTGGCTGTTGAATACACGCATTTTGCATTAGTCCCGTTATTGTATCTTGCCGATCTTTTCTCCAAAAACGGCGACAAACCACATGGCATAGAAGCGCTGAAACCCTTGGCACGGTTTGCTTTTGATGGCGTGCAATCAGAATCCTCTGTGGTACATATCATCGGCAAGGATCAGCAAGCCATTGAGCCTAAGCGGTGGACATGGGTGTTTCCGTATGTGGCTTTGGTAAAGGATAAAGAAGATGCTCTAAAATTAGCGATACAAGAAAATTCAGAATGGCTGACGGTCTACCCTTTGGTGGGTGGTGATATTACGGCATTTTATCCAGTAGATAAGATGAGTCTGATGATGATGCCAGCTAACGACCTTACATCTCCCTAAAATATTTACACTTTATGGCTGTCTTTGGTCAAGGTTGAACAGGCAGGTTTTGGTGTTTTTTTATCGGGCGCTGAACTTTCCTTCGGTTTCTTTTTGCAGGTAGGGATTTTCAAAATCACACCGACGGCGATTAATATCATCAAGATGCCTATGCTTTTAACGTACCCATTTTTTAGCATAAAAATAACCGAAATTCCTGTAAAAAACACCACCGATGAAATAGCGAGAATCTTGATGTTGCAACCGATGCACTTGTTATCTTCCCAGTCATGCAAAATGGGGCCAAAAATTTTGTGGTCTAAGAGTTTTTGATGAATTTCAGGTGAGCTTTTTGCAAAGCACATCGCTGCAACGAGCACAAAAGGTGTGGTTGGTAATAACGGTAATAAGATACCGATAAAGGCAAGAACAAGAAAAAAATAACCTGTAAATTTAAGCATGAAGACCCCTTTGCTACTCGGAGGCAGTAGTCAAACATAAGTTCCCTGAAAACAGGAGTAAAAAGATAGCTAAATTGTTGAGCCTCTTTGCATATACCGATCACCCTTGAAGATGCAAGGGCGTTGGCCGCGCTCGCTCACCCCAATCACTTACTGATGACTGTAAGCTCATGGGGATTCGCTCGCTTGCTGCCTTCTTGCATCTCCAATTCCGATGGGTATAAATCTACTCTTTTACGCGATGATAAGAAATGTCGATTTGTTATCAAATTTGCAAAACCTGTATGAAACTCTTACACTCGCGCTCTGAATTTAGCAGGTGCTTAAATACAGCAATAAACACGATAAATGCTGTATTGAATAAGTTAAACGGGAAGTCAGGTGAGAATTTCAAAGCCTGCGCTGCCCCCGCATCGGTAATAAGTGAGTATTTTCATGGCCACTGCAATGAGCGGGAAGGCGAAAATACGCAGGATGGTAAATACATCATCTTGACACTTTGAGCCCGAATACCGGCCTGCCAATCACAATTATTGTTAGATACGGTGGGTATCGAGGTAAATCATGTTTTTTTATGCGCTCATGTGTTGCTAGCTATGCGGAATTTCCCTTTTTCTGCCATTTGCGGCCAGCAACGTTTAAAACAAGCACTCATGCTTGCTGCAGTCGATCCTCTGATTAATGGTGTATTGATTTCAGGCCCTCGTGGTGTGGCAAAATCAACCACAGCAAAAGCCTTTTTTGATGTGCTCCCTGCGGATGATGTCTCAACAAAATTCGTGCATTTGCCGCTAGGCTCCTCTGAAGAAATGCTGACAGGCTCGCTTGATCTTGAGCAAGTACTGCAAGAAAAAACGCTCGTTTTTAAAGACGGCTTGCTGGCAAAAGCGCACCGTGGCGTGCTCTACGTTGATGAAGTCAATTTGCTGGCGGATAATCTGGTTGATCTTTTATTAGATGTAGCCGCAAGTGGCGTTAATCGTGTAGAGCGTGATGGGTTGAGCCATAGCCACGATAGCCAGTTTTTACTGATGGGCACCATGAACCCTGATGAAGGTGAGTTAAGGCCGCAACTGCTTGATCGATTTGGGTTAATGGTGAAGTTAAACCACGAGATATCGATTGAGGAGCGTGTTCAAATTGTTGATCGGCGCGAAGCGTTTGATGAAAACCCTGAACATTTTTGTAAAGCCTTTACATCAGCACAGAAACAAATCACGCAAGAAATCGTGCAGGCAAGAAAGCTGTTGCGTAGCGTCAGTATTTCGCAAGCATTAAAAATAAACATTGCAGAAAAATGCATGGCTTCGGGCGCTGAAGGCTTGCGTGCCGATATTGTATTGACGCGTGCTGCAAAGGCACATGCTGCCTTAGCACAAAGGCAAACAGTGACCGAGCATGATATTGAAGCAGTCTCTGAGTTGGTGCTTTGCCACAGGCGGAAACCGATCGATCAAGCTTCACCGCCTATGTCACCACCACACGAGCCACCATCTATGCAGCCGCCTTCATCGGGGAAATTTAAGCGACCGCCAGAGTGCATAACGCAAGATCAGAAAACTGATCAGCAGCCGGAAGGCGACTTTGGCGAGATGCCCGCACTAACGACTTTACCTGTCAGTCAAGCTACCGCTGATGTCAAAAGCTTATTAAAGGCAGAGAAGCAAAAATCAGAAGGTTATTCAACAAAAACGAAAAGTGCAGAAAGCCACCTCAGTAACCGTATCGATTATTTTAAAACGATTCATCAATCTCAAGGTGATTTAACGGCGGAAAGTCTTGTTTATAAAAAACAACACAGTATGTCAGATAACGCGCATTATGTATTACTTGATGTTTCTGCATCAACGCTTAAAGATCAACAGATTAGCCGAATGAAAAAATTGGTTGAAGCCATACAAGCGCAAGCCTATTTGGCGCGAGAAAAATTCAGTGTTTACAGTTTTGGCCATGGTGAAATACAAGTCATACAGCCGCTTTCTAAAACCCCTAAAGCGTTGAGCCAAATACTCGATAACGTAGCAGCGGGTGGCGGCACCCCTTTACGAGAAATAGTCGAACAAGCATCTCAACAACTCAAACACTGGGTGACACAAAAAGGCCTGTCGATGACAACGTATCTGATCACTGATGGGCGAACACAGCAATCCGTTGATGATATTCAATTGCTTGGCAAAGTGATCGTGATTGATACGGAGCAGGGCCCCATAAAACGAGGTCGCTGCCGACAAATTGCAGCCAGCTTACAAGCCGATTACCGAACCTTGGCGGAGTTTTTACCCTCATGAATGACCAAATGAGTAACGACGAAAAATACAAGCAGCGCATGGCAATCAAAAAAGCGGTGCATGAAAAAAAACTCGCAAAGGCTACTGAAGAGCGTGGTGTTGTGATTTTGCTTAAAGGTGCGGGTAAAGGAAAATCCTCATCAGCAATGGGCACGATGGCAAGAGCGTTGGGGCATGGAAAACGTTGTGCTGTGATTCAATTTATTAAGGGCCGCACAGAAACGGGTGAATACAAGTTTTTTAGAGATCACCCGCAGGTTGATTGGCATGTCATGGGGCATGGATTCAGCTGGGATACGCAAGATAAAGCCAAAGATAAAGTCGCGGCCATACAGGCATGGGGCATCGCAGAAAAATTATTGCGTGATGACACCTTTGATTGCTTGGTGTTTGATGAACTGGGCTATATGTTCAAATATGGCCATCTTGAGACGCAGCCTGTGATTGATGCATTAAGTAAACGCCCAAAGATGCAAAACGTGATTATTACCGGCAGAACCATGGCAACTGATTTACAGGCTGTGGCTGATACCATCTCCATCGTACAAGATGAAAAACACGCCTACCGACAAGGTGTTAAAGCACAGGCAGGCATTGAATACTAAATGGAAACCCCATCGCTGAAATCTAAAGTACTGAAACCTAAAGTACTGAAACCTAAAGTACTGACAACTGAGCCTGCAAAAAAACAGGTGCATTGCCCCGCATTGTTTTTAGCTGCGCCTGCATCCGGCCAGGGGAAAACAACGATCACTGCTGCTATGGCACGCTACTTTCGATGGCAAGGGTTGGATGTACGCGTGTTTAAAACAGGGCCAGATTACCTTGATCCGCAAATCTTACAGCAAGCATCAGGTAATCCCGTCATCCAATTAGATTTGTGGATGGCTGGGGTCGATTACTGTAAACACAAACTCTTTGCTGCTGCAGAAGTGGCCGATCTGATTTTAATCGAAGGCGCCATGGGAATGTTTGATGGTGAGCCATCCAGTGCCGATTTAGCCGTCACTTTTGGTGTGCCTGTCGCTGTTGTGATGGATGTAAAAGGCATGGCGCAAACCGCCGCCGCTGTTTTTCAGGGTTTATCAAGCTTTCGTGATGATGTGGTGATAGCGGGCCTCATTGCAAACAACTGCGGTAGCCCGCGACATCGTGATTTGATCGAAGAAGCCATGTCGGATGAATTGCCATTGATTGCGGCGTTAAGTCGACAGGACGCCGTTAAGCTGCCCGAGCGGCATTTGGGTTTAGTGCAAAGTTTTGAGTGTCATGACGAGATTGAAGACGCACTCGCGCAAGGTGTGAAATGGATTGAAGGGACGGCGCTCACGACATTGCCTAAGCCGGTTGTGTTTGTATCACAAACACTTGAGCCGCCACCTAAGTTACTTGAAGGTGTGAAAATCGGTATTGCACAGGACGAAGCCTTTTCCTTTATTTACGACGCTAACCTTGATTGTTTAACGCAAATGGGCGCAGAACTTCACTTTTTTTCGCCGTTGATGGATACAGTACTGCCGAAGGTTGGTGCTCTGTGGCTAGCCGGTGGCTACCCTGAATTACATGGCCAAGCATTAAGCCAAAATACAGCAATGAAAAAAGCCATTGGGGCGTTTCATACGAAAAATTTACCCATCATTGCCGAGTGTGGCGGCATGATTTACTGCGCTGAATCGGTGATTTGTTTGGAAGGTGAACAGCATTTTATGGCCAACATTTTACCCGGCGAAATTAATTTCAATGGGCGGCGTGGCTGCCAAGGGATGCAAACGCTCGTGGTGCCAGAGGGTGATATACGTGGTCATGCGCATCACCGATCGCAGTTAAACGCATCCGTTGAGCCTGTGAGTTTCGGCAAAAGGCAGCGTCACCCCGCTAATGGCGAGCCAATTTATCAAGTAGGCAGCCTGACGGCCAGTTACTTACATTTGTTTTTCCCCTCTAACCCGCAGGCCGTTGCGCGTTTATTTAAGGGTGAAAAGCAAAAAGGCGAAAAGCAACATGTGGCCTGAGAGCAGCGAAACCCCCGCGAAGCTTAAATCAGGATTAACCACAGGTGCCTGTGCCACTGCGTGCGGTGTTGCGGCAGCACAATATTTACTTGCCGGTATTACAACCGATACGGTATCGATCAGATTGCCCAAAGGCCGCGATGTAGAAATGCCGATTACACGTTTAGGGCGAGAACAAGACGCCGCATTTGCAGCAACGATTAAAGATGCCGGTGATGACCCTGATGTGACGCATGGCGCTGAGATTTGTGTCAGTGTAAAAAAAACCCTTATTAAGCAGGTTCAGTTTATCGCGGGTGAAGGCGTGGGTACGGTTACGCGTGATGGCCTATTACTTGCCGTGGGGGAGCCTGCGATTAACCCTGTACCTCGACAAATGATTCAAGTACACCTCGAAAGCATCCGTGAAAAATACCATTATGAGGGTGGGTTTGCGGTCACGGTAAGTGTTGCCGGTGGTGAAGCGCTGGCCAAAAAAACCATGAACCCAAGGTTAGGTATCATTGGCGGTCTCTCTATTTTGGGCACAACGGGTATTGTGCGCCCATTTTCTTGCGCTGCTTATATTGCTTCTATTCACCAAGGGGTGGATGTTGCCAGAGCGAATGGCATTTCGCACATTGCCGCAACGACGGGCAATACCAGTGAAACCTACGCGAAAACACGTTTTCAACTATCCGATATGGCGTTGATCGAAATGGGCGATTTTGTCGGTGCGTTATTAAAGCATGTGCGTAAGCATCCGGTTGCAGAAGTAACGCTCTGCGGAGGCTTTGGAAAAATCAGCAAGTTGGCTAATGGGCACATGGATTTACATGCCAAAGTATCCTCGATTAATTTTGAGTTTTTAGCAGAATTGGCTGTATCGCTTGGTGCTTCACCTTTACTTATCGAGAAAATTAAAACCGCGAATACCAGTATTGAAGCATTGGGTTTTTGCGCTGCTGAGGGTATCGATTTGGCCGCAAAAATTTGTGAAAAAGCCCATGCGTTTGCTCGCAGTGTGATAAAGAATGATCGCCCTTTACGCGTGATTGCCATTAGCCGAAAAGGCGAGCGGGTCGGCGAATATGCCACAGGATTTCAGTCATGAGCTTACTGGTATTGGGCGGCACAAAAGATGCCAGAGAGCTTGCGGGTCGATGGATTAAAGCCGGTATTGATGTGATTTACAGCATCCAAGGCCTCGTGCGTACACCTAAGCTTGATTGCGAGATTGTGGTCGGTGGGTTTAGCGAACGTGGCGGCCTCGCTTCGTTTATCCGGCAAAAACAGGTTCAGGCGATTGTAGATGCAACGCACCCTTATGCGGCGACAATAACCCAGAAGGCAATAGACGCTGCAAAAGAAACCGATATACCCTGCTGGGCGTTTCATCGAGAAGCATGGCAGCAGCAAAGGAGCGATTGCTGGGTAAGTGCCGCAGCATGGCCTGAAGCACTTGATTGTTTGCGCGATGAAAAAACCGTTTTTCTATCAGCAGGGCAAATCCCCAATGCGGTCAGTGCGCAGATTGCAGACCGATTCAGCGACAAGATATTTATTTTACGCACAGCCGTTAAACCGGCATTAACACTGCCTGCCAATGTGCGTTGGATAAAAGCAATAGGGCCTTTCAGCATTGAAGACGAAACAGCCTTACTCGAACAAAATAAGATTGATATTTTGATCAGCAAAAACAGTGGTGGTGAGAGTACGTATGCCAAAATTATCGCCGCACGAGCGCAGCACAAAAAGGTCATTATGTTAGCACGACCTAAACCCCCTAACGATGTACAGATGATAGCGGATACGGATGCATGCTTTTCTGTCGTTAATCACTATTTTAAAGACGTAAAAGAGACCCTTGCATGAATGCTATAGACCTAAACAAACCCGCCATTTTATTCGTTGGTCATGGTTCGCGTGATGTGGATGCCGTGAATGAATTTTATCAGCTGGCCGAACATTTTAAACAGCGGTTTCCCGACCGTTTAGTCGAGACAGGCTTCTTGGAGTTTGTAAAACCCATTATTGCAGAAGGTATTCAAAAGCTGGTAGACCAAGGCGTCAAACATATTTATGCCATCCCCGGCATGCTGATGGCGGGTGGTCATGCTAAAAATGACATTCCCAGTGAGTTAAATGCGTTGCAAAAACAGTTCGGTATTAAAATCGAATACGGTGCAGAGCTGGGTGTGGATGCAAAAATGTTACAAGCTGCTGAGGCGCGTGTTAAAGAAGCCGAAGCAGAATTTGGTGAAGGTTACGATCGCAAAGAGACCTTGTTAATGGTTGTGGGGCGTGGTGCCTCAGATGCGGATGCAAATTCAAATATTTGTAAAATCACCCGTTTCCTTGAAGAAGGGCTAGGCTTTGGCTTTGCGACAACCAGTTTCAGTGGTGTAACAACGCCATTGGTGCCGGATGCGTTAGAGAAAACGTATCCAATGGGCTTTAAAAATGTGATTGTTTTTCCGTATTTTATGTTTACGGGCCGCTTGGTGAAAAAAATCTACAGCTGGGCGGATGAGTTTCAAGCGGCACATCCTGATGTGAAAGTGGTGAACGCGCCATACCTGAATGATCACGAAAAAGTCATCGATACCTTTGTGCAAAAGCTGGATGAAATAGAAGAGGGGAGTCCGAACATGAACTGCCAACTTTGCCAGTACCGTGTGCAAATTGTCGGTGCTGAACATAAAGTGGGTGTGCCACAAGAAAGTCACCATCATCACGTTCAGGGCATTGGGACGGATGCGGATCATCATCATGACCACGGGCATCATCATGGTCACAGCCATGCGACGCATACGCACGCGCCTCAGGCTACAGATAAACAAGCAGATGAAAAGTAATCATTGATGTTTGATTACGAAAAGAACCCTAAAGCTATCGAGCAAGCGAGCTTTAAAACGATCAGGGCGCTTGCCGATTTGTCGGCGTTTTCAGAAGCAGAAAAGCAAGTAGCCATGCGTGTGGTGCACAGCTTGGGTATGCCGCAATTAGCTGCGCAAATGCGTATTAGTCAGCATGCCATCAAGCAGGGCTGTCAGGCGCTGGCTGCCAATAAACCGATATTGTGTGATGTGCAGATGGTGAAAGAGGGTATTACCAAGCGGATGATTAAACAGCCGCCTTTGTGCTTTTTGAACGATGCCAGAGCGCTCGATATCGCGGCTGAGAAAAAAGAAACGCGCTCGATGGCGCAAATTGATTTGTGGCAACCTTATCTCGAAGGTGCCGTGGTGGTGATCGGCAATGCGCCAACAGCGTTGTTTAAATTGCTCGAAAAAATCTATGCGGGGTTTCCTAAACCCGCTCTGATCATTGGTATGCCGGTGGGCTTTATCGGCGCGGCAGAATCCAAACAAGCGCTGTGGGATCATTACCAAACGCTCGGCATTGAATGCATCACCTTGCTTGGGCGAGAAGGCGGAAGCGCAGTATCCAGCGCCAGCTGTAATGCACTTTTACGTATCAATCATAAGGAATGGTATTGATGCGTATTCGTGTGGTGGGATTGGGTGTTGATCAGCAGGCAACACTCTCAGCATCCGCAATGCAAGCGTTGGCTGAGAGTGATATCGTTTATGGTTCATCGCGGCAACGTGAAACGGTAGCAGGCTATTTAGGTTATCAAGAGCAGCGGAATTTACCCAAATTACCTGTTTTAAAGGCGGAGCTTGAAGCGATAACGTCCAGTGTGACGGTGCTTGCCTCGGGTGATCCGTTATTTTATGGCATTGGCAAATGGCTGGGTACACACTTTGGCGATAGCGTTCAGTTTTTCCCCGCCGTATCGAGTATTCAGGCCGCTTGCCACAGGCTAGGCGTGTCTCTGCAAACGGTAACGGTGATCAGCTTACATGGCCGTTCGCTGCATGAATTTCGCCGCAAGGTTCGGCAAGGGCAGCAGTATCTTTTTTTAACAGATACAATCAATACGCCCGAAAAGATTGCTCAAGAAACCCTCTCACTCGGTTTTGAAAAAAGCACCTTAACGGTATTTGAGCGTTTAGGTTACGCCGATGAAAAACGTCACGATGTCAGTGTGCAGGCACTTAGTGCAGGGCAATATAACTTTGACGCGTTGAATGTCTGCTTTTTGCAGGCAGAAGGCCACGGCGGTGTTTTACCTGATTTCCCGGGGATTGAAGACCACCGTTTTTTTACTGAATCGAAAAGCGCAATGATCACCAAGCGGGAGGTGCGTTTGGCTGTTTTATCGTTGCTTCAGCCAAAGCCGAATGATGTGGGTTGGGATGTAGGCGCAGGCTGTGGCAGTGTTGCTGTGGAGTGGTCGCTTTGGTCAAACACGCAGGTATTCGCCATCGAACCCAAAAAAGAGCGGCTTGCCTGTATCGAGAAAAATAAATCGTTTTTTGGTGCGGGAAATCTCGCCATCATTGAAGGGGTTGCACCTGAGGCGTTTAGTGACTTGCCCACACCTGATGCTATTTTTGTTGGTGGCAGTGAAGGCGAAACGCTGAATATTCTCGAACAAGCTTTTCACCATCTGAAATCTTCAGGGCGCATGGTGGTCAGTGCGGTGACTGAAGAAACCCAATTTGCGGTTCAGCAGTTTTTAAATACACATCAGCTAGCGCATGAAATGATCGACATTAGCATCAAGAAAAAAACGCCACTGGGGAAAAAATACCTGCTAAAACCGGCGTTACCGGTGCGATTAATAAAGGTAGAAAAACCATGAAACCAGCAATTTTTTATGGTGTTGGTGTGGGGCCAGGTGACCCTGAACTCATGACGCTAAAAGCGCATCGGCTGATTCAGCAAGTTGATGTATTGGTTTTTTTGGTGAATAAAGAAGGGCAATCTCAAGCCAAAGCTATTGCACAAAATGCCATTGATGAAGCCACAAAAAAACCGATGGAGATCCCTGTGTTTATGCCAATGAGTGTTGATCGTGAACAAGCCAATCATGCCTATAACGATGCGGCTAAAGCGATTAAAGTACATCTTGAGCAAGGGCGGCATGTCGCCTTTCTATGTGAAGGCGATCCATTTTTTTATGGCTCTTTTATTTATTTGATGGAGAGATTACATCCAGCATACCCTTGTGAAATCGTATCCGGTATTAGTTCGCTGCATGCGGCCTCTGCGGCATTAAAAACCCCGCTGGTGCAACAAAGTGAAACCTTGGCGGTGATTTCTGGCCGAGTCTCGGATGCACATGTCAGTGACACCCTTAAAAATAACGCGAGCGTGGTGATTTTAAAAGCGGGGCAAAATCGACCGCGACTCATGGCGTTGATTGAGGCGGCAGGTCGCGCCAAAGATGCTGAGTATATTGAATATATTTCGCGAGAGAATCAAAAAATAACCCCTTATGATGCACTCGATAAAAAAAGCGGCCCGTATTTTTCTTTGTTTTTTATTACACAGAAAAATACACGAAAAAATATCGAGCAAGCACACTGATGCATATTTACGCACTCACAGAATCAGGGTTTAAACTCGCCAAGCATATTCAATCGGTATGGCCTGCGCCTGCGGATGTTTTTTACCAAACCGGCAACTTCAAAGATGCTGTGCAGGCCAGTTTTAAACAAAAAATACCTTTGGTGTTAATTTGTGCAACAGGCATTGCGGTGAGGGTGTTAGCGGATGTTCTGGTCGATAAAACACAAGATCCGCCGGTGCTGGTGCTGGATGAATTTGGCCAATATGTTATTCCCTTGTTATCGGGGCATGAGGGCGGTGCTAATGACCTCGCGTTAAAACTTTCACAAGCGATTAAGGCAACCTGTGTGATCACGACGGCGAACAGCTATACCCAGCCTATTTATACTTTGGGTGTGGGGTGTGAGCGTGACTGCCCGCTGAGTTTTCTTGAAGCCATTATTGATGAAGCCCTGACGGCAGCCAATCTCACCCTCGCCGATATCGTATCGATCAACAGCATTGATATAAAAGCGGATGAGGTTGCTATGCTGGCCTATGCCAAAAAACATCAACTGGCCTTTAATACCTACGATAAAACGCAGTTAAGAACAGTAGAGTCGCAACTCAGCCAACGCTCGGCATATATTCTTAAAACTGTCGGCGTGTATGGCGTGGCGGAATCTGCTGCGTTATTGGCTGCAAAAAAACAGACAAAAAACGCCGCTGAATTAATTTTACCCAAAATAAAAAACACGAAAGCGACTTGTGCCATTGCAAGAAGCTATCCTTTTGATTCAAAGACCTTTAAGACATGAAAAAATTATTTATAGTAGGCACAGGCCCTGGTGACTTGGATTGGCTAGCACCTGCCGCTAAAAAGGCCATCGAGCAATCGACCGATTTGGTGGCTTATGGCTTATATCTCGATTTACTGGGCGATCTCTGTGAAGGCAAGACAAAGCATACACGCGCCTTAGGGGCAGAAATAAAACGCGCTGAGCTGGCGCTTGATTTAGCCACAGAGAATAAAACAGTCGCGTTGATTTCAAGTGGTGATATCGGTATTTATGCGATGGCAACCTTGGTTTTTGAACTGCTCAAAACGAAGGAAGGGGAAACCCACCCTTGGCAAGCGGTTGAGTTGGAAGTTATCCCCGGTATTTCGGCCATGCAAGCCTGTGCAAGTCGCGTGGGGGCGATGCTTGGCCATGATTTTTGTACGATTTCACTGTCTGATTTACTTACCCCTTGGGAAACCATTGAAAAACGTATCGACTGTGCAGGTGCGGGTGATTTTGTGGTGTCTTTTTATAACCCACGTTCAGAAAAACGGGACTGGCAAATTAATACCGCCCGCGACATATTATTAAAGTATCGCCCAGCGAATACGCCCGTTGTGTTAGGTAAGCATTTAACACGTGACGAGGAGAGTATCGAGATCATCACTTTGGCTGAACTTGATGCAAAAAACGTCGATATGTTTACCTTGGTATCGGTAGGCAACAGCGAGACAAAACGTGTGGAACACCTTGAGCGCACGTATTTGTACACACCGCGTGGTTACAGCAAAAAACTCAGTTAATCATGAATGCGATCGTGTCGGAAGTGCAGTGCCCCCGATATAAAAGCCATATGACATAAAAAATAGACGAAATAAAAGATAACCCTATGAAAGTTTTTTTTATTGGCGCAGGCCCCGGCGACCCAGAACTGATTACCGTGAAAGCACTTAAGGCATTAGAGAAATGCCCCGTGATTCTTTACGCCGGTTCACTGGTGCCCAAAGAAATTGTTGCACCTTATGAGCAGAGCGCTGATGTGATCATTGATACCGCGAGCTTGTCGCTTCATGAAATCATGGCGTTGATCAAAGAGGCGCAGGCAGAAAATAAAAATGTTGCCAGAGTGCATTCAGGCGACCCGTCTGTTTATGGTGCCATTGGCGAACAAATTCGTTTACTGGAAGAAGAAACGATTGATTTTGAAGTCATCCCGGGAGTAACTGCCGTATCCGCATCTGCAGCCTGGCTGGGTAAAGAGCTGACGCTTTCGGGGGTGTCGCAGACCATTATCATGACACGCTACGAAGGAAAAACACCTTTTCCAGAACGTGAACGCTTACCAGAACTTGCCAAAAGTCAGGCAACCTTAGCGATTCACCTTGGTGTAACCCGCATTCATAAAATCGTTGAAGAGCTGATTCCTCACTATGGCGAAGATTGCCCTGTTTGTGTGTGCTATCGCACCTCATGGCCAGATCAAGATAAAGTGATAGGAACGCTTAACGATATCGTCGAAAAAGTGCGCGCCAAAAAATTTACACGAACAGCATTAATTTTAGTTGGCCGCGTATTGAACACTGAGAAATTTGATGACTCTTATTTATATGATGCCGATAAGGCGCATATTTATCGGCCGAAAGTGAAGCCTGAAAAAAAACGTACAGTGGATGACATAAAGGCGCATAGGGTTAGTGAAAAGGTAGATAAGTTATAAGAGTTTTACTCAGTGTATAGACAGTTAACTTAAGATTTGTATGGCTTTTCCAAATACTATCAATTGCTTGTTACAAGGCCTTTATTTTTTTTTGATTTTGTCTTCCGCTTTATCAGTTGGCCATGTAGAAAAGTCTCGTAAATACCTCCCATGCCTACGCTCATTGTTTTCATCGCATCACAAAGGCAGTGAATTGAATGCAATTGATGATTGTGTTGTTACTAATCATTATGTCGGAGATTATGCTGTATTACCGGCTTTAAGTGATAAAAACAAATTTAAAATAAATATGTACACACAATCGCCGCGTATTGCAGACCCATTTAGACGGAAATACAAAGATCAACGCTACAAGGATGGGCGAACGCTATATAAAAGTTGTGGGGGGGGGGTGGCTAGCAATAATTTGAATCAGGCTGTTGATACTCTTGAAGGCTATTTAAAAGATCAAGAAAATACTGGCCTTAATATATCGGTAATTTCTGACTTAGAAGAGTCACCCAGGACTGATGTAAAGAGTTTATTGATCTTAATTTAAGCAAAGCGTCTGATAGCGATAGCACGTTAAATTCAATTGAAGAAGATAACTCTGTTAACTCGCCCCTTTTGTTTTTTAATGCTCTATGCGGGTGTGAAAGGTATTTTAAAGAACGGTATGAGGGTGAGTATAAATATATTACAGATTATAAAGGAAGAGTATTAAGCCTTACAACAAAGGAGGATGACTGTGAAAATACAGAGTTTTTTCCTATTTTTAATGGGTGTGAAACTGAAATTGATTGAATATTTTGTTTTTCTATTCAAAGTATATTTGAGCCGATCAATTATTGGAAATAGCTAAGCATAATCGTGAATTACTCGAAGAACGTGCTAATCATGTGTTATCAGGTGCCACTGTTAGTATTTCTGAAGTATCTGAAAAAAAATATCTGGCACGAGCAGTCAGGGTGAGCTGAATTTTGGGAAAGAATATACCCAGTCAGCCATTACATCGATTCATAATCAAGCGGGCACGCCTTCTTTACAAATTCCCTCGGGAACAACAGCTAATGAATTACCGACAGGGTTAAGTATTTCATCTGCGCAAGGAAATGATTATTTAACCATTTATGTTGCTCATCTTATTAATAACCCTAAGCAGCTTAGTCAATAAACATCTGGATTCTTGGATTCTTGGATTCTTGGATTCTTGGATTCTTGGATTCTTGGATTCTTGGATTTGCCTAATGTGTCCAGAAAAAATCAACGCTGATTAACTCTTGCAACATCGACGGATACTTTTAATTTTGGATTAATGCCGCCGCCAAAGATAACACCCTTTAGCGGTGTCACATCATAAAAATCTCTTCCTACGGCGGTGACGATATATTGATGATTAATTAAAGTGTCATTCGTTGGATCAATATCAATCCAGCCGCAATCGGGGCAAAAGTAGGAAACCCAGGCATGGGTTGCATCGACACCACGGAGTTTTTTTTGCCCCGGCGGCGGCAGTGTTTCGATATAACCGGAAACATATTTCGCCGGTATACCGTGCGCGCGAAGGCAGCAGATTTGCAAATGCGCAAAATCTTGGCAGACACCGCGCTTGTGATGAAGCACATCTTCAAGGGGCGTGGCGATACTGGTAAACTCTGGATCGTAAGTAAACTCTTCAAAAATTTTATGGTTTAAATCAAAAACGGCCTGATGAAGGGGGCGGCTTTCATCCAGCTCTGTTGCTGAAAAATCAAAAAACTTTCTACAATCCTTAATCATGCTGGAATCCAACAGAAACTCTTTCGCTAAAATAAGTGATACCTCGTTTTTCTCCTGTAAGCGTCTTTTTACGTCTTTAATGCTGAGATTGGGCGAAGGCTGATTCATGATTTCATGCACTTCTACCTCACTTTCTGAGGTAATGGTTAACTGGGTGTGGGGTTTTTGTATATCAAACTGAAATACCGTATTACCAAAATAATCGGTATGTGTGTCTTGTGTTGAGGGGTAGGGGTTAAGATAAACATCATTAAATAAACAGGTTTGTCTTTCGGAGCTGTTTGGGGCGAGTAGTGCGATGTTATAACAAACATCGACTTTTTCTTTGTATTGATAAGAGGTTAGGTGTCTGATTTTATAGCGCATCACGCATCGGCCTCGTTGCTTCTGATTAGCTGTCGTGGGTACAGGCTATGATCAAAATAGCGGTCATTGATATAGTCATTTAACGCGTTGATGAGATAAAGGTGTTTCTTCAAGAAATCGGCTAAGTGCGTGCGTGTTAAGCCTTCGCCTTGCAGAAGGTCGTTAACTTTGACGAGTTTTAAGCTGCTGTATATTTCGAGTAATATCCGCGCGTCAGTAGTTAATTTTTGCTGAGTAGGATCACTGTGAGGTAAGCGGTTCATGTATTTATGCAGGGAGCCGACCTGAAAGAGTAGCGCATGCGGGTTACGGGTATTGAATAGCATCATTTCTATCAAGGCTTGTAAATCACCCTCGTTCTTATATTCGCGCCTGAAGGTGATATATAATTCAAGCGATAATAAAAATGCTTTTAGCAAGTTATCTTGGTCGTTTACGGGGGCATGGTTGACGAATAAGCTACAGAGCATTTTTCCCATACATTCGAATTTTTCTATACGTTTTCCGATAAGTATAAAGTGCCAACCTGTATCGCGTATGTGTTCATGGGTTATGCCTGAAAGTGCCAGTAAATCAGTGATTAAAGGCTCTAGCAGTTGATGAGAGAGCGCTGTTAGGGGCTCTTTTAAAGACATTTTTAAATGTGACAGTGAGTCGTGTAAGTTGTTGGTGATACGGATGGTATCGATGGAGAGCAATTCTTTCGAGGCCTCGGCGGCATCTAAGAGCGCAGTCAGCGTGGCGCTAATGCTGCCTTGCAAGTTTTCACTGTTGATGATTTTTATGATCTCACCGTCTGGGTCTAAGATTTTCTGAGTATTGGCATCGATATCCATTTTCTTATTCGCCAAGCTTGCCATACAGGTGATCAATCGATTTTGTGCGTTTTCAGAAATACCTTCTTCGCTGCTCATCATTAAAAAATACGTTCTTATTAAGCGTAAAGTAATTTCGGCACGCTCGGCATAGCGACCAAAGAAGTAGAGATTTTCTATCGCGCGACTGGGTAAACTGGTTATTTGTGCGTGTGAGTTGATGATGTTCATCGGTTGTACATAGTCAGGCTCTATTTTATTGTCATTGCCTAATACCCAGATGTCCTTGCTGAGCGCTTCAGATCTCAGCCGAATAAATCGGGTATCTGCTTGCTGGCTAACTTGCGCTAAGCCACCCTCAAGCAATATAGGTTTTTCCTTTGAAAATAGAGTGAATGTTCGAAAGGTACTGGGTTGAGATTGAAGTTTGTTGTCTATAAACGCGGGTGTTTGTGAGGCACGAAGTTGTTCTTGTGCAACATAAAAAAACGGTTGGTTAATCATACGATTAATTAACAATGTTTGATTTTTTTTGTCTAAATCTGCTCCCCAAACACCTTTTATACGACCTGATGCAAACGCAGGCTTGATGACGAGTTTTTCAATATTTTGCGTGATGTAGTCACGGTCATTCTTGTCATGGTACCAATAGGTTGGTACAGAGGGTATGGCTAAGCTATTGCCTGTATAAAATTGGCTAATCGCAGGCAAATATTTATAAAGAATAGGGTTTTCTAAAATACTACTGCCGATGGGGTTAACGACAATGACATGTTTAGCACGAACGGCTTGTAGCAGGCCTGATACGCCAAAATAAGAGTCGCCTTTTAATTCGACAGGGTCACATAGCTCGTCTTCGATATATCGAAAAATGATACTTATTTGTTGAAGGCCATCGAATGTTTTCATCCAAAGTTTATTGTTTCTAACAAGCAAGTCGAGCGACTGAACAAGAGGAACCCCTAATAAATTGGCTAAAAAGCTCTGCTCGAAATAGGAGGCATCATTAGGCCCCTTGGACAAAATTACGACATGATTTTGCGTGTGATTGTCAGAGAGATTGCTTAATGCGCCCCAAAAATGGTGATAAAAACTATTGAGTTTCTTTACGTTGCTTTGCTGGAATGCCTTGGGAAAGAGGCGAGAAACAACGGTTCTATTTTCAAGGGTATATCCGATGCCTTTAGGGATTTGGAAGGCATCATTTAATATCACCCATTGGCCGTGATCATTACGCATCATATCGACACAATGTAAGAATAACCCACTGAGCGCATTGATTTGTACGTCCTGACAAGCGCGTAAAAACCCCTTATGTGAAAAAACAGCTTCTGGTGGAATAATGCCTTCTTTAATAATCAACCTGTCGGTGTATAAGTCTTTAAGCAAGGCATTGAAAGTTTGTGAGCGTAGTGCAAGCGCAGTTTCTACCTCTTTCCATTCTTGCTCGGCAATCAGTCTGGGAATGGGGTCAAGTGGCCAGCTTTTGTTGTCGATTTGCTGGCTGCCTTCACGCTGAAAAGTTGCACCATCATCGCGTAATAGCCGACGGGCTTTTTCAGCGCAACCGGTCAGCTCTGCCTCGTTCATTGCACCGATTTCGTCGAATAAAGGTTGCCAATAATCTTTGGTGGCACCTTTCATCGAAAGCGCTTCATTATAGGTGCCTGAAGGGCTGTTGAGCGCTGAAAATACGTCGCGATTATGGGTCATGGTGTTGAGTCTAGTGTTGGTTTCGTAAAGGCTGCCTTAAATCTAACGTATGTGGGTAATCTGGATTGGGTTCGATGTCAGGCGGCACCTTTGTGGGTTGTTGCGAGTGATTGGTGGTACTGAATCGGTTGTAACGTCTCGATTCTGCCTCAAAGGCATTCAGTGGAAATGTATCGTAGGTTCTGCCACCTGGGTGAGAAACATCATAGCTACAGCCACCGATGACTTGATTATTCCATGTGTCGATAAGATCAAAGATTAACGGCGTATTTTTTTCAATCGTGGGGTGCAAGCCTGAAGGCGGATGCCAGGCACGATAACGAACACCGGCGACATACACACCGTTGATGCCTGTTTGCGTTAAGGGAACGCGTCGATGGTTGCAACACAACACATAACGGTTATCAATGAGTCCGTAGACTTTCACTTGCACCCGCTCGACAGATGAATCCACATAGCGTGATGAACCCAGATGCGTCACCTCTTCGCCAAGCACATGCCAAGGTTCAATGGCAAAACGTAGCTCGATTTGAATGTCGCCGATTTGTACGCGGCCATAGTAGGGGAAACGAAACTCCTCGAAAGGCAGTAACCAGTCTAATTGGAAATTTAGGCCCTGATCATTCAGATCCTGCACGACGGTTTTGATATCCTCAAAGACATAGTGCGGCAACATGTATTGATCGTGTAATGCGGTACCAAAGCGTACTAAGGGTTTTGTGTAAGGCGTTTTCCAGAAGTAGGCGACCAAGCTTCGGATGAGCAAGATTTGCACGAGCGACATGCGGCTGTGTGGTGGCATTTCGAATCCACGAAACTCTAAAATACCTAAACGGCCCGCAACCCCTGTAGGCGAGTAGAGTTTATCAATGCAGAACTCTGCACGGTGTGTATTACCTGTGATATCCACGAGCAGATTGCGAAATAAACGATCGACTAACCACGGCTTTAACGTCTCACCTTTAGGCACCTGAGAGAAGGCAAGCTCAAGTTCATAGAGCATTTCGTCGCGCCCTTCGTCAGCGCGGGGTGCCTGACTGGTTGGCCCGATGAATGCACCCGAAAACAAATAGGAAAGGCTTGGGTGATTTTGCCAGTAGCTTACCAAGCTTTGAAGTAAATCTGGGCGGCGTAACAGGGGGCTATCTTTGGGCGTCATGGCACCTAAGGTAATATGATTACCGCCGCCTGTACCTGTATGCCTGCCATCCAGCATAAATTTTTCTGTGGCTAAGCGCGCATCGCGTGCTTCTTGATACAAAGCCAGCGTAATGTCTTTAATTTCACGAAAACGTTCTGATGGGGGGATGTTAACCTCAATCACACCGGGGTCGGGTGTAATAAACAGTTTGTTTATTCGGGGGTCTGCGGGCGATTGATAGCCTTCGAGCACAATAGGTGTTTGTTGTTTTTCGGCGGCCGTTTCAATCACCGCCATGAGCTGAATAAATTGCTCGACATTATCCATAGGCGGAATAAAAACGTACAGTTTCCCATCGACGATGCGCGTGCCGAGGCAGTGTTTAATAACCGTGGTTGATTCGCTCTTTTCAATACTCGGTAAGGGAAGGGCATCCTTTGGTGAGCGACTGAGTGGTTTTTTCTCTGCAAAAGGGTCGGGCTCAGGCAATATTTCTTGTTTTTCTTCTGGTATTGTATCAAGCGGTAGGCGTAAACAGGCGGGTGAGTCGCCGGGGGTTAGTAAAATATTATTTGGCTCAAAGGGCCAGATGCTGGATTGCCAACCTTTGTATTTATCATGCCATGCCACGGGTAAAATGTAGCAAGCCGGTTGGCTGTTGTCCTGTTGTATAAAGCGAATAAGGTCTACATATTGTTCAGCTTGATGTTTAGTTGGCTGTGTTAAATCAATGGCCTCGGGTAGCTTATCGATTTGATGCTGGTAGAACATTACATCTTCAAAAGCAGATTGGCAGAAGGTGGGTGCGAGACCTAAAAGTTCGGCAATATCCATAATCAAATGTTTGGCGGTGGCTATTGTTGATGCACCTTTGCCTTCTAGGGTGTCGAGTAAAGCGGGCTGATCCCAAAGAGGTATTTTGTCTTTTCGCCACGTGATACCCATGGCCCAGCGAGGTAATACTTCGTTGGGATACCACTTTCCTTGACTCAGCTGCATGATGCCGTCAGGGGCAAAGCGTTTCTTTAAACGCACCAATAAGTCTATTGCACGTTCCAGCTTATGTTCCCCTAGTGCCTCGGTATTCCATTCATCGGATTCCATATCATCAATGGAAACAAAGGTCGGCTCACCGCCCATGGTGAGACGAACATCTTCTTCGTTTAGCCGTTCATCAACGCTATTGCCCAGTGTTAATACGGCTTGCCACTGTTCTTCTGTGTAGGGTTTTGTGACGCGAGGATCTTCGTGAAGCCGCCTGACTTCATTGCTAAAGCTGAAATCAACATCAGTGACCTCTGTTTCACCGGTAATGGGTGCCGCTGAAACAGGATCAGGTGTGCAAGCTAAAGGGATATGCCCTTCGCTGACAAAAAGCCCAGAGGTGGGGTCCATGCCTACCCACCCTGCACCCGGTAAATATACTTCGCACCACGCATGGAGGTCTGTGAAATCTTCTTTGGCACCCACCGGCCCATCAATGGGTTTTTCATCGGGTTTGAGTTGTACCAAATAGCCGGATGTAAATCGTGCCGCTAAGCCTAAATGCCTCAGTAATTGTATGAGAAGCCATGCGGTATCACGGCAAGAACCTTTACCGTTTGATAGGGTTTCTTCCGGTGTTTGGATACCCACTTCAAGCCGTATGGTGTAGCTGATGATCTTTTGCAGTGCCTGATTAACAGATACCAAAAAATCATTGGTGGTAGCGCGTGTTAAGGGAATGCTTGATAGATACTCTGCAAATAAAGGCGTTAAAGGAAGCTTTTGCAAATAAGGTGAAAGCTCTTTGCGGAGTTGCTCGCTATAAGTAAAAGGGAAATGCCGACAATTTTCATCGAGGAAAAAATCAAAAGGATTGATGACGATAAGATCAGCAATCAATTCAACATCTAAGGAAAGAAAATTGGTTTTTTCAGGGAAAACAAGCCTTGCTAAATAGTTACCAAAAGGATCTTGCTGCCAGTTGATGTAATGATTTTTAGGCTCAATATTAAGGCTGTAGCTGAGTATGGGCGTGCGGCAATGTGGCGCTGGCCGTAACCGAATCGTATGCGGATAAATCTTTATCGCTCGATCAAATTTATAATGGGTTTTATGTGTTAAGGCTACTTTGATCGTCATAGATTACTCGTAAACAGGAAACCAGTTATCGCAAATTGCCACATGAATCGAAGCAATATCTTTTTGCAACTTATCGAGATAGTTTTTAAAAGGCGTATCGAGTCGGTTGTAATTTAATGATTTAAAAAGTGATTTTTCGATTTTATCGATATCTTCTGAAATTATTTTACGTTGAGGTAAATGATTACACGCATCATGAATCGCACTGACGCAATGTGCGATCGAACTAGGCAGGTGAGGGTCTTCCAGTAAATAATGGATAACTTTTTCTGCATCAACTGACGAATGGGTTGAGCGTCGATAAGGTTGGTGCGCACCGAGCGTGAGTAGCACGTTCGCCCAGACGATTTGATTGGTGTTAATCGTCGGCCCTTGCTCTTCAAGAAAGCAGTAAATGCTTGCGCCTGCATCCAGTAATCGGGTTGTCATATCTGCGCGCTCAAGCTTTCGCCCCATTAACATAAAATACCAGGCATCATCCAGTGGCATGGTAGATTGCAAGAGCCCGTTGATTTGAAAGCAGCCATGAATAATGCCGTCTAGAAATTGAATACGTTGGCCGCGATTAATGCCCTGTTGAATGTTTTGCTCAACAAACAGGTTCATTTCATTGATTAATATCCAAATAAATTCGGGCAGCACATCTCTTGTAGTACGGATGTTTTCATGAACAAGAGCAAGTGATGAGATGATGGACGAAGGGTTGTTTTTATCGCCAAGGAAAAATTTAATCACACTTTTTTCATCTTCATTTTTATAGTGCGACTTAAATAATTTATCCGACTTTCCCAGTGATACGAGAAGATACCAATCAAGGCTTGTGCCCGGTGGAAGATCCAGCATGAGTTTATGATAAACATCAATCAGTCGTGCGGTATTCTCAATGCGATCCAGCAGGCGTGCAATCCAGTAAATACGTTCAGCGACGCGAGATAACATCAGTCATCGTCCTTATCAACAATCCAAGTATCTTTACTGCCGCCGCCTTGTGATGAATTGACAACCAATGAACCTTTTTTCATGGCGACACGCGTAAGTCCACCTGTGGTAACGCTTATGTGCTTACCTTGAAGAATGAAGGGGCGCAGATCTATATGTCGAGGCTCCAGCGTGTCTTTATCGACAAAGCAGGGTGCGGTTGAGAGTGCTAGCGTCGGTTGAGCGATGAAGTTTCTTGGGTTATTTTTGATTTGTGCGATTGTTTGGTCGCGCTCTTTCTTGGTGGCTTGTGGCCCGATTAAAATACCGTATCCCCCAGATTCATTGGCCGGTTTGACGACAAGATCTTCTATATTATTGATCACATGCTGTCTTTGTTTTTTATCAAAACACAGATAGGTTTCAACGTTATTGATGAGAGGGTCTTGGTCTAGGTAATATTTAATGATCTTGGGCACAAAGGCGTAAATCACTTTGTCGTCAGCAACACCTGCACCCGGTGCATTCGCTATAGACACATTGCCTTTTTGCCAGGCTCTCATCAGGCCTGAGCATCCTAGAACAGATTCTTTGTTAAATACCTCAGGGTCGAGGAATAGGTCATCAATGCGGCGATAGATGACATCAACGCGCTCTAATCCAGAAATTGTTTTCATGTAAACACAGTCATCTTTATCAACCACTAAATCAGACCCTTCAACTAATTCCGCACCCATTTTTTGTGCAAGAAAGGCATGCTCAAAATAGGCTGAGTTGAAAATACCGGGCGTTAGCACAGCAATCACCGGATTATTTTTTTTACGGGGAGAAATAGAAGCCAGCATATCAAAGAGGTCTGACGGGTAGTTGCTGATGGGTGAAATAGATAAAGCTTCAAACAGTTCTGGGAAAACATGCTTGGTGATTGAGCGGTTTTCTAACATGTACGAAACACCTGAAGGTACACGCAGGTTATCTTCAAGCACGTAAAACTCGCCGTCTTTATCTCTAACAAGGTCTGTGCCACAGATGTTGGCCCAAACATGATAGGGCGGGTTTACGCCAATGCATTCTTTACGAAAGTTTTTTGATTTTTCAATCAACTCCTTAGGGAGAACTTTATCTTTAATGATTTTTTGATTGTGATACAAGTCATCAATAAAGAGATTCAACGCTTGCAGTCTTTGTTCTAAGCCTGCCGCTGTTTTTTTCCATGTTTTTTTGCTGATGGTTCGAGGGATGATGTCGAAAGGCCAGGCCCTATCAATATTCTCTCCCTGAGAGTAAACCGTAAAGCTAATACCCATTTGTTTGATGGTGGCGTCAGCCGTTTGCTGCTTAATTTTAATATCGTCTTGATTAAGTGACTGTATGTAACGGACTAACTTTTCTGCAATAGGTCGCGGCCTTCCCGATGATTGTATTAATTCATCAAAAGTTTTTTTTGCATTGTAACCCTGCCACAGTTTATTCATCGGCCACTCATTGTAGGCTGTGCAATTTATTAAACGGGTTGTTTGTGTCCTGTCGATTAGACCTGTGTATTGCTAATAAATTTCATGTGTTTTGGTTTCTGTGTGGATTAGGTTGTTGGTTTTTTTATGGGTTCTTATTTTTTTGTATTTCAATACCTTTGGACATCAGTTAAATAGACTGATTTACGGCACGGTAGATTTCAAGATACTTGTCGCCTAAAGTTTACTTTTATGCCGCCTGATTTACGTCCCTATTACTTTTAGATTTTCCTGGGTTTAAATAAACCTCAGCAATGTGATCCCAGTTTCTAATGTCGCCACTCCATCGCTCTGGGTGTGCCATTTTCGCCTTTAGATAAACAGCCTTACGGTTGATCAAGATAATTCTATCTTGCTTCGTATGACGCTCTACAGGCGTGACGTATTTTATGCTGCTATGTCTGTGCTCGTGATTATACCAATCAGCAAATCCACTCACCCAGTCTCGTGCTAAATCTAAACCCTCAAAGGCTTTTTCTGGGTATTCTGGTCGATACTTAAGTGTTCTAAATAATGACTCAGAATAAGGGTTATCATTACTAACAGAGGGTCGGCTAAACGACGGAACAACCCCTAATTCTTGCAGTGTCGCTAGCATTGTTGCGCCTTTCATCGGGCTACCGTTGTCCGAATGTAAGATCACCTGATTCGGTTTAATCCCTTCACGCAAGCAAATATCTGTCATTAAATCTGCGGCCAATGCACTGCTTTCTTGTTCATATACCTGCCAACCAACAATCTTTCGGCTATAAATATCCATGACAAGATACAAGTAATAAAACAAGCCTTTTACCGTTGTTGGTAAATACGTAATATCCCAACTATAAATCTGATTCGGGCCTGTGGCCGTCAACGATTCAGGTTTTGTAATAACTCTGGCAGGCTTACTTCTCAGCCGATGCTTATCTTGTTTATGTGCTTTTAACACACGGTAAATAGTGGATTCAGATGCGATGTACACACCTTTATCTGCAAGCATTGGCACGATGACGCTGGGCGATAAATTCGCGTATTCAGGTTGGTTGCAGACCTGAATAATACGCTGTCTCTCAAGCTCACTGAGCTTATTACAAGGGCTGTGCTTGGCTGACAAACGACCATCTTCATCGCCCTCTGGTCGCGCCCAGCGCTGTAATGTTTTTGGTGTAATGCCTATAATATCGCAAGCCTGCCTTTGCCTGGCACCATTGGATCGAGCCTCGCTAATCAAGTGAATAATATCATCACGCTCTTGTTTCACTATTAGCTGGCCTCGTCGCTTCCCCATATTTCGTGGACTTTTTTTTGGAGTACTAGCAGCGCTGCTGTTTCAGCTAATGCCTTATCTTTACGGTTTAACTCCTTTTTTAGTAACTTAATGTCATTTTTAAATTGCTTATTCTCACTTTGAATTTTTGAAGCAGTCGATAGGGGCTTATTCTTGATAAAATCACCTCTCCATTGGTTGATATGATGTGGGTATATTCCTTTCTCTCGGCAAAGCTGGCTGATGTCCTCGACGCTCAAAGATCCGCAGGCAATGACTATATTTAAACGCTCTTCAGCGCCCCAATCTTGAGGTCTTTTTTCTTTAGCCATTGTACTTACCCCACTCTCTAATGGTTGATTAAGCTGCTGCTCTTTGGCCTGCCTAATCCATTTTTGTAACGTTGAATGGCCAATGCCTAAGTTTTCAGCCACATCCTTGATGCTCATACCTTCTTGTCGGTTCAATGCCTTTTCTATTGCCTGTATCTTAAACGAATGGGTAAATAATTTTCTCATTTCTCATTTCTCATGCCTCTAATTAAAATTTTAGAGGCGACAAGTATCCTGACACAGGGGGGTTGGCTGGTAAGTGCCGTACTTTAAATTACAGATATAGGCATCGTTTATCGGTGTCTCATTTGTTGCTAGCTCTTAGGTATACCTTATAAGCAGTTGAGATTGTCGAGTGAGCTGGATTGACGTAGTGAAGTTGATGTTTAATTTTTTTAGTCGTAAAGCCTCTCCATAAAAGGTTAGGAGGGTACCCAGAAAAGCAACGATTAAGCTGTGATTGAATGCATAAGTGTTAATCTTGTTGCATATTCTTAATGCGCATAAGGGTTCTCCTTTAAGTGTTGTCATAAAGTCATCATTATTCGCTAGGAGTCGCTTAAATGGTTATTTGTATAGATTTTTTGGTTGAAAGCCTGTAGCGAATGTGTATTTTAAAAAAAATAAGCTATTTTATAGACAGTTACCGAATTAAATAGGTAATGACCCAATTATAATGTTTTAAGGGGACTGCTTTGAGATTAAGTGAGATACCAGCCACGCCTCCAGGCCACAATTTACTCGCGACAGAATTTCCACGGGCTGCAAAAGAGGCCTTGAGCCTGTTCAGCCTTCGTTGGCGTGGCCAATTATCAAAAGCGCCGAGAGGTGGCGGGCAACCTGTTTTAACCATCCCTGGATTTGGTGGCGCAGATGGTTGTATGTCTATGCTTCGTCAATTTTTAAACCGTATAGGTTATACAGCGTATCCATGGAAGCTGGGTAGAAATGTACCTGATGGGCGTATTACTCAGATGGATGAAGTGCTTTCTTATTGTAAAAAACGTGAGGCGCAGCTTGTTGAAAGAATCGAAGAAATCAAAGAAGAAACAGGGCAGAAGGTATCCCTGGTTGGCTGGAGTATGGGTGGCGTATTTGCAAATACTTTAGCGCAAACGCATCCGCATTTAATTGAAAAAGTAATAACGCTTGGGGCGCCCGTCGGTAACCCAAAATTTACCAGTACTTGGAATATCTTCAAATTTTTGAGTATGTCTGCAGCGAATGACAGTGAACAAAATGTAGAAGACTGGGAAGAAAGAAAAAACAACCTTTCTAATCGAACAGTCAGATCTTCAGTGATTTATAGTGAGCACGATGGTGCTGTTTCTAAGGCGGCTGCCATTATTGAAGATGACGATTTTGTCGAAAATATTCATGTTAAATCCAGTCATATCGGTTTTTCGCATAACCCACTTGTTTATTGGGTAGTTGCTGAACGTTTAGCACAAGATACTGAAAACTGGGAAGATTTTGATATCAGTATGCAGCCTACTAAGATTCAGGAATGTTTCAGTCACTGAGGTTTTTAGTCATCAGGTCGATACGTCGAGTATGCACTTGAGGTATCGATTCAAAAAAACGAAATGAAAATTTCTGTTTTTTTAGCGGTGCGTCGGCACGGATACTCACTGCTATTCTATGTGTATCTGAAGGGTAAAAAAGCCAACTTTTAAACTGAGCTGGATTTTCATTAAGTGAAGCCTTTGTTGATAGGTCGATATTGTCATTAACGGTTTTTTCGGTTGTTTCTTTTATATCAAAACTGAAGTCACCCAAGGGGATGCTTAGACCAAGCCCAACAGCTTTGATAAAGGATTCTTTGAGCGTCCAATAATCAAAAAAGCGGCTAATTTGCTGATCCTTTGGAAGGGTATTTAATGCGCTGACTTCCTCCTCAGAGAAATAGCGATCTGCAATGTCGAGTATGGCGTTGTCTCTTTTTACATTCTCAACATCCGCCCCGATGTCTACATTTTTTGTCACTGCGCAAATGATGAGCCCGTCGGTATGGCTGAGGTTGAAGGTTAAATTTGTCTTCGGGTAATCTAGGTAAGGTTTGTCTTTAGCGCCCTTTTTAAAGGTGAGATCTTTGGCATCGCAAGTTTCATATTGAGACAATAAATCACGAACGAATGCACGCGTAATTAAGGCATCATGACGATGCTTGGCAAACTTATAACGCTGCTGTTTAATGCGTTCATTCTTGCTGAGCAATTGGTCGTATTGATTTAATAAATCAGCGTCCGTGATTCTTAGTGGAAAACAGAGCCATAAATCAATTGTATTTTCTGGGGTGTCTAGTAAGTTGTTCAAGATTCTGCGTACTTGTCAAAAGCTAGGATATTAACCAATCTGGGCGGCGAGGTAAAAGCAAAAGAATAGGCGGTGGAGGAAAGTCGATATATGCAATATCAAAGGCTGATGCTATTAGACCACTACACTAGCCGAAAATCCACATTGTTCCTTGTTCTAATCTGTGTATGCTTCAATTTCAATGAATTAGCGATTGCCATAAAAAAATAACAATAAAAAAACTGGGCAGAAAAGAGGTCACTTGCTCTTTGATTTATCACTTTTTTCTCTCAAGATTTGAAGTACATTGAGTATCCTTGGAAAAAAGCGACTTCGGTCATTACTTTTGCAAGAGAATAGTGTAAAAAACGGATAATTCAAATAAATTGCATGTTTTTAGCCGCCCCTATTAACCTGAATTAAAGCTTCAAGCATTATCACTGGCGTTTTTTTTCGGAAATGCGGTGTTTCTCTCGCTGCCCGAGAGCAATGATTAAGCCTAAAAATAATAACGTGACAACCTGCGAGATGGATACAGTGGATAAAACTAACTCAAGGCTCAAGCAAACCCCCATAGCAATCGTTGGTATGGCGAGTGTTTATGCGAATTCACAAAACCTTGAAGCTTATTGGGATACGATTGTAGGTGGTGTGGATGCGATTATCGATGTGCCAAAATCACGCTGGCATATTGACGACTATTATTCAGCTGATAAAAAACAGGCAGATCGAACGTATTGTAAACGTGGTGGTTTTATACCCGATATCGATTTTGACC
The DNA here is from genome assembly GCA_965248335.1 of Pseudomonadales bacterium. Classification (GTDB taxonomy): domain Bacteria; phylum Pseudomonadota; class Gammaproteobacteria; order Pseudomonadales; family DT-91; genus CAKMZU01. The sequence goes on along the minus strand of CBDFIY010000003.1, from coordinate 2,314,719 downwards.
CCATGGAGTTTGGCCTTCCACCTAATATTCTTGAACTCACCGATATTACGCAACTTTTGTCATTAGTGGTGGCAAGAGAAGTTTTGAATGATGCAGGGATTGGTGAAGGCAGCGATTATGATCGCGATAAAGTCGGTATTGTTTTAGGTGTTGGTGGCGGGTTGAAACAAATCTCACCTTTAACGAGCCGCTTGCAAGAGCCTGTATTAAATAAAGTGCTCGATTCCTGTGGTATTGATGAAAGCGATCGTCAAACCATTATTGATAAATTTAAGAAGGCCTATATTCCTTGGGAAGAAAATTCATTCCCCGGCATGCTGGGTAATGTTATCGCTGGGCGAATCGCCAACCGTTTTGATTTTGGTGGCACTAACTGTGTAGTAGATGCTGCCTGTGCGGGCTCTCTTGCAGCGATGAAGCTAGCCATCAATGATCTTTTAGATTACCGCAGTGAAGTGATGATTAGCGGCGGCTTATGCTGCGACAACTCACCTTTCATGTACATGTCATTTTCCAAGACGCCTGCATTTACAGATGGCGACACGATACGCCCATTTGACCAATCATCGAACGGCATGATGATCGGTGAAGGTATCGGCATGTTGGCTTTCAAACGCTTAGAAGATGCTGAACGAGATGGCGATAAAGTCTATGCCGTATTGAAAGGCATTGGCTCATCCAGTGACGGTCGATTTAAATCGATTTATGCACCACGCTCAAGCGGTCAGTCAAAAGCGTTATCACGCGCCTATGCAGATGCAGGATTTGAGCCTTCAACTGTTGGCCTGATTGAGGCGCATGGTACAGGCACCCTAGCAGGCGACGCCGCTGAATTCGGTGGTTTACGTGAAACGTTTTCCTTGAGTAGTGATGAAAAACAACACATTGCTTTAGGGTCTGTGAAATCACAAGTAGGGCATACCAAAGCATCAGCAGGCGCTGCCGGTATGATTAAGGCTGCGCTTGCCTTGCATCACAAAGTGCTCCCGCCAACGATTAACATTGATAAGCCCAGTGATGCGCTGGGTATCGAAGATTCACCTTTCTATCTCAATACTGAAACGCGCCCTTGGTTTAAAAAGAAAAACGGTGAGCCGCGACGTGCAGGTGTGAGTTCCTTTGGCTTTGGTGGCACCAATTTCCATTTTGTTTTAGAGGAATACACCAAAGATACTTCCGCTTACCGCTTGCAAACGGTGAGTCAATCGTTGCTTATTTCTGCGAAAGATAAAGCGGGTTTGATCCAGTCGTGTGAGTCACAGCTTCAGGCACTAAGTAGTGATACCGCTGAGTTCGCTTTCAATCAGCTGCTTGCCTCAAGCGGCATTCAGGGCGATGCTGATCACCGTTTAGGGCTTGTTGCAAAAAATGCCATTGAAGCAAAATCTGCGCTTAAAAAAGCACTTAAGCAATTCGCTACGGAAAAGCAGGCATGGGCATTGCCAAGCGGTGTGTTTTATCGTTCAGAAGCTTTACCAAAAGCGAAAACAGCGGCACTTTTTTCAGGTCAAGGCTCACAATACGTGAATATGGGTAAAGATATTCTTGTTAATGACGCACGTTTTTTAACGCAGTCTGAGGCATTGGATGCTGTCTTTAACGAGGCTGGTGATACCTTGTTATCTTCCCTGATTTACCCTAATCCTGTTTTCGATAAAACGGCTAAAAACGCGCAGGAAGAAGTACTTCGTCAAACGCAATATGCACAACCTGCCATTGGTTTGCTCAGTGCATCGATGTTTGATGCCTTTGTTGAAGCCGGTTTGTCCGTTGATTTTAGTGCTGGGCACAGTTTTGGTGAGTTAACGGCACTTTATGCCGCAGGCGTGCTGTCAAAGGCAGACTTTTTTCAACTGGCGCGTGCGCGTGGTGCAGCGATGAAAGCACCTGAAGATGCAAGTTTTGACGCAGGAGCCATGTTGGCAGTCATTGCTGATAAAGCACGGGTGGCTAAAATTCTCGAAGGGATTTCGGGTGTAAGCATTGCGAATATTAATGCCTATGATCAGGTGGTTGTTGCTGGAGAAACGGACGCTATTGCGCAAGTGAAAACCCTGTTCACCGATCAGAAGATCAAAGCGATATCATTGCCCGTTTCAGCAGCTTTTCACACGCCATTGGTTGGGCATGCACAAGCGCCATTTGCGAAGGCAATTGATGCTGTCCAATTTCAAATCCCACAATTTGATGTTTTTGCTAACAGTACCGGCGAAGCGTATGATGCGTCGCCCGATGCAATAAAAACTCAGCTTAAAAAACAAATTTTGCAGCCAGTTGAGTTTGTCAAACAGATAGAAGGCCTTTATGCCGCAGGCGTGCGTGTTTTCATCGAGTTTGGCCCTAAAAATGTATTAGCGAAACTGACTGACAGTATTTTGAAAGATAAAGATGTTCAGGTGATATCGGTTGGCGGAAATAGCAAGAAAAATGACCATGACGAACTCATGAAAGCGTTCTGTCAATTACAGGTATTGGGTTTTGATTTGTCGGCATTTGATAGGCAAAGTGCTAAGGAAATGCCTCTATCGCCACGTAAAATGTCACCGATGGCAATGAAACTGAATGCCGCAAGTTTTGTGAGTGAAAAAACGAAAAAGAGCTTTGATGATGCACTGAATGATGGTTTTACGCTTAAGCAATCTGAGCCGAGTGTTGTTGAAAAGATCGTTGAAGTTGAAAAAATTGTAGAAGTTGAAAAAGTCATTAAGGATTCAAAGGTTTTGGTGAATAACGTTTCTGATCATGCATCTATCACGCAACAACCGTCTGTTGCCGTCAATCAGGTTGATGACGTATTACAACACCAGTCAGATTTGTTAAAGGTACACGAAACCTTTATGCAATCGCCGCTGGAATATATGAAGACGGTTAATCAGGTGGTATCGCAGCACCAAGGCAATATTCCCACTGATTTACAGCATTTAATTGAGAAATTAAATGATTACCAAACGCAAACCCTTCAAGTGCACGAAACTTTTTTACAAACTCAAGCTTTGCATAGCGCAACGAAATCAACCCATAACTCGTTAGTCTCAAGGCCTGCAAGTGTGGAGCCGCAGCTGTCATCGCCCAAACAGCAACTCTCAACACCTACAGCAGTAACCAATTCAGGCGTGAGTGAAGTTAAGTCAGCCAGCACTGAACCTGCTAAGGCGCCAGTGACAAAAACGTTGAGTCGACCAGAGCCGGTACAGGCCGCGATCACAACAGCTGAGCCAGTACTCTCCGAGACAGTAGCGATTGATATTGATCAAGTGATGATGCAAGTGGTTGCTGATAAAACCGGTTATCCCGTGGATATGCTTGATGCCGAAATGGATATGGAGGCTGATTTAGGCATTGATTCGATTAAACGCGTCGAAATTTTAGGGCAAATTCAAGATCAACTGCCAAACCTTCCTGAACTGAACCCTGAAGAGTTAGCCGAATTACGTACCCTCGGGCAGATCAGCGCGCATATCGGCAGCAAAATGCCGCAAAGTGGCCAAACGACAGTCAGTAATGTCGTATCCACAGTGCTTGATATAGAGTCCGAAGTCATGAAAGTTGTGGCGGATAAAACCGGCTATCCCGTGGATATGCTGGATGCCAGTATGGATATGGAAGCTGATTTAGGCATTGATTCCATCAAGCGTGTTGAAATCTTAGGCCAAGTGCAGGATCAGATTGAAGGCCTGCCCGAACTTGAGCCAGAAGCGCTCGCAGAGCTTAGAACACTGGGTGAGATCAGCCAGTATATCGGCTCAAAAGCACCACAAGAAACACCTGCTCACCCTCTCGGGAATGAGCAAACTCAAGCCCCAGTCGGTAGTGATCTTCACGCATTGATGCGCAAAATTGTTGCCGAAAAAACCGGTTACCCTGAATCAATGATTGAAGCGGATATGGATCTTGAAGCCGATTTAGGCATTGATTCGATTAAACGCGTTGAGATTTTAGGTGCCGTACAAGATGAAATGCCAATAAGCATTGAAATTGACCCAGAGGCGATGAGCGACATGCGTACCTTAGCGCAAATTGCTGAGTATTTGCAGCCAGATGGCGCACCGCAGGCTTCTGAAGAAGAGTCGCCCGTAACTAGTCAAAACGCTGTTTCAGAAAGCGTACTGACGGAAACACTCATTGCGGTTGTCTCTGAGAAAACCGGCTACCCCGCAGAAATGTTAGAGCTCGACATGGACATGGAAGCCGACTTAGGCATTGATTCTATCAAGCGTGTCGAGATCCTTGGCGGCGTGCAAGATGCCTTGCCGACTTTGCCAGAAGCCGACCCCGAAGCCCTTTCGGCAATGCGTACGCTAAAAGCTATTGTGCAGTATTTTGCTGATACCTCTGCAGCAAGTAGTGTTGAAGCCAATGAGAGTAATGCTGTAAAAAAGTCACAACAGGTGGAAGCTCAGTCACAGATTTCCACCGCCATAGCCGTGCTGAAACCGCTACCCTCGATCAAGCAACTGAAGCAGTCGGCTGAAAACCATCGGGTACTAATTGTTGATGACGGGTCGTCACTATCAACGGATTTATCTGAGCAATTTATTGCTGCAGGCAGCGATGTGTATTTATTGATCCCTGCATGGATCGACCAACAACATCCACACCCGCAAGCTAAAAAAGTCGAAAGTAACGATATACCGACACTCTCACTGACGGGCTGTATTGTGCTTCAGCCTGAGACCGCCGTGGATAAATTTCACTTTACTCAGCAAAGCAACGAAGCACTTACTTTTGTTTTCTCGGTTGCCAAATCGTTACAGTTAGAAAATAAAATGGATGCACGTGCTTTCTTTATCACGGTGACAAAACTTGGCGGAGAGTTTGGTTTAAATAACAACCCGATCGATTTTATACAAGGTGGCGTAGCGGGCTTGACAAAAACACTGGATCAGGAATGGCCAGAGGTGTTTTGTCGGGCGATTGATGGCGATGGTTCATTATCGGGCAAAGCCATTATGGATGAATTGCTTGATGCAGAAACCGAAACCGTTGAAATTGGTATTAAGCAGGGTAAACGCTTTACGGTCAGTGCAGAAAAAACCGATAGTTTTGCTTTAGCGCAGCAACCCATTGGCAAGGATAATGTTTTTCTGGTCAGTGGTGGTGCTAAAGGCGTGACCGCAACCTGTGTAAAAGCCATTGCTGAGCAATCAGCGGCGCACTTTATTTTACTTGGCCGATCAACGCATACTGAAGAGCCTGCTTGGGCGCAAGGTGTGGCCGAAGCAGCATTGCAAGCTGCGGCGATTGCAGAAATAAAAATCAGTGGCAAGAAACCGACGCCAGTATTGGTGCAAAAAACGATTCGCCCTGTTTTAGCCAATCGAGAGGTGAGTGATACATTGGCAGCCATTAAGAAAACGGGTGCCAGAGCTGATTACCTCAGTGTTGATGTTACGGATAGCGAGGCATTATCGGCAGCTTTAGCGCTAATAGTTAAAGAAAAAGGCTCGGTGACGGGTATTATTCATGGCGCAGGCGTATTGGCCGATAAATACATTCAGGACAAGACACTTGAAGAGTACAAGTCTGTCATGGATACCAAGGTGTTAGGGCTGCAAGCTTTATTGTCTGTGGTAGATGCTGACAAATTACGGTATTTAGTGATGTTCTCATCGGCTGCGGGGTTTTACGGCAACCCAGGGCAGTCGGATTATGCGATGGCTAATGAAGTGCTTAACAAAGCTGCGTTGAGTTTTAAGTCTGCTCACCCACACACACAAGTATTGAGTATGAATTGGGGGCCTTGGGATGGCGGCATGGTAACACCTGAAATCAAAAAAATGTTTGCGTTGCGTGGTGTGGATATCATCCCGCAAGATACCGGTGCGGCAATCTTGTTGCATGAAATGCAAGCGGCGGATAATCGTAGTGTGACGATTGTTATCGGAAATTCAATGAAGGTGCAAAAGGATACGAAACATCCTGAATCCGTGACCTTACAAAAGTGCTTTAACCCAAAGAATAATCCTCTGTTACAAGATCATGTTATTGGCGGTAAGCAGGTATTGCCAACCGTTTGTGCCATTGCGTGGATGGCGGATGCGGTTGAAAACCAATATAAGGGTTTCCGTTATCAAGGGTTAAGTGATTATAAATTGCTTAAAGGTATTGTGATTGATGAGAACGTGTCTGATCGTTATGACATTCACCTAACCCTTGTTGATGAGGAATCGGAAAGGCTGCTCATTGATGTATCGATTGCATCAGGGAAGGTCAAACACTATTCTGCACGTGTTGAAATGGTGCATGAAGTACTCCCTGTTGAAGTTTCTACGGTGAACCTTATTACCGATGATACGGATGCAACCTGCGCTGCTGAACTTTATAAAGACGGTACGCTGTTTCACGGCGAAAGCTTGCAGGTAGTAGAGCAAATTTTGAAGCTCGATAAAAACGGGTTGTTATTACGCTGCAAGGTACCCTTCGTTGCAACTGAGAAGGCCGGTGAATTTCCACTGGCGCAAAGTAATGTATTTGCTAATGATGTCGCTTATCAGGCGATGCTCATCTGGGTGCGTAAGCATCTTGGTATGGGTAGTTTGCCGAGTGCAACCGCAAGCTGGAAAAGTTATCGTGAAGTTGAAGTGGGCGAGAGCTTTTACGTCTCGTTAGAGGTGGCTGAATCGAGTAAGCGTAGCCTAAAAGCTAACATCCAATTAGTGGATGCCAATGACACCTTGATTGCCGATATAGAGGCAGCGGAAGTAACCATTAGCGAGCGGCTTAATACACTCTTTAGTGCCGCTTAAGGGTATAACATGAAGGCGCAAGCCATTGTTGGTTTTGATGTTACCGTATTAGGTTGCAAGGGTATCGATGCTTTTGATCGTTGTTTGTTCACTGGGGAGGATTTTGAGCAAGCAACGGATCAAATTTATGGATTTGAGGCGCTAGAGAAGCAAGCGCTGGCGTTGGCGAAACGATTTTGTCTCGATATATCAGCAACCTGCTTGACAGTGTTGTCTGATTTGGCATTATCTGATCTGCCACTGCCTGAGCCTACGCATTTCAAACATTATGTGCAAAAGCTTTCTTTGGTCGAGGCACTCACCACGCTCAGCGATCATGAAACGCATATCATTGCCACGTTTTCCCATGAAGGCATTGCCTGTTTAGCGTTGAGTGTGGATAAGCACGCGGCTAACTTTGGCCTGCTGGCCCAGATTGATTGGCATGATACCGAACGGCTGACGCAGATTGGCTTATTGGAAACGACGCCCGATGTGCTTACAGATAAGGCCGTGAATGCCTTGTCGCATTCACCCTCGGTGACTCTTAGTAGGCTCGATAGTTTCCCAAATATGCCTACAACGTTTAATGACTTGTTGCGGCTGGTTAAAATAACGCTAGCGGCTTATCAGCGATATTTTCCTTTGGTGCAAGATGCATCAATATGGCCACAAGATTTACCCGTCAATTTTATTACTCAGCAAAACAGCGTGCCTTGGTTTTCTCATGATAAACGTTTTGCTGCGATGTCTCTCACTGAAGGTCATCTGTTAGAACAACCCATATTGTTTACGGTTGAGGAACCCGAGAGTAACGACCGCCCCAATGGTTTTTTTGCGTTATCAAAAGAGAAACTCTGCCTTTTTTCAGCCGATAACGTCGATGCATTAATGGCTAAACTTGACAGTATCGATGTCGATCAAGCACTTGCAGATATAGCGAGAGAAGCCTTCGTGCAATTCGGTGCCAGTAAGCCGCTACGGTTATCGCTGATTGCTGATAGCATGGCCTCGCTTATTCATGAGATAGCGCTTGCCAAGGTCGGCGTCTCTCAAGCCTTGACACAAGGCGGCGACTGGAAAACGCCGAAAGGCAGTTATTTTACCGCCGCGCCCAACCCTTGCGGTGTGTGTTTTATGTATCCGGGTATTGGCGCAAGCTATATCGGTTTAGGTCGTGCGTTGTTCCGCTTGTTTCCTGCACTTTGGCCGCTGATGGAAGCGAAAACCTATGATTTAGGCAACAGCCTCAAAGATCACAGGCTACATCCAAAATCTCTCACGCCGATCACCTTTAAAGAGACAAAGGCGTTAGAGAATGCATTGCGGCTTAATCTTGCTGAAATGGCCGAATGCGGTGTGGCTTATAGCTGTGTTTATACGGCGATATTTCGAGATGTATTTAAGGTGAGCGCCGATTTCGCCGCCGGTTACAGCATGGGTGAGGTCAGTATGTTTGCAGCACTGGATGTGTGGCAAGAGCCTGCACTGATGGGAGAACGCCTTGAAAATTCGCATACTTTTACGCGCCGACTGTCCGGTGAATTATTGGCTTTGGATGATGCTTGGGGTAAAAGTCTTAATAATGATAGTGATAATAGCTGGCAAACTTTCAGTATTCGTGCTACGCAAGCAGAAGTAGACGCAGCCAGCGAAGGCTTGGCGCGTGTGTATTGTACGATTATAAATACGCAGGATAATTTGATCATTGGTGGGCACCCCGATGATTGCCGTGAGTTGCTCAAGCGGCTTGGCGTAAAAGGCATGAATCTCGGGATAGCCAATGCAATCCATAGTCCGCCGGCTGAAAACGATTACGGTGCGATGACAACCTTGTACGACCTTGCTGTCAACGACAAAATACCGACCCAAATCTATTCATCCTCTTGTTACTTGCCCGTTCCTCAATTTCAAAAAGCAATAGCGCATAGCATTGCCACCTGCTTGTGCAAGTCTGTCGATTTTCCTCGTCTGATTAATGCACTGCATAACAAAGGTGCCAATGTTTTTATTGAAATGGGCCCAGGACGATCGTTATCAAGTTGGGTGGATAAAATATTACCTGATAAAAACACGACGAGCCTGTGCGTCAATGCGAAAGGCTCTTCTGATGAATTAACACTGTTGCGGGCGCTTGCGAAAATCGTCAGTCACGGCGTGCCCATTGATTTAAGCTGTCTCTACAGTGGTTCCCTGAATAAGGTTTTAGTGCATGATTAAGGAAAAAATTGCCGTTATTGGATTCTCCAATGTCTTTCCGGGTTCCACGACACCGGATGATTTTTGGCAAGGTCTTTTAAATAAACAGCAAGGGAAGAGCGATGTTACCTGCGACGATATGCAAGCAGACCCTGAAGCATACCGAGGAAACGAAGGCGATATTGATAAGTTTTATTGCTTAAAGGGCGGTTATATCCGCGATTTTTCCTTTGAGAGTCAGGGTTTTTTATTACCGGCAGAACAGCTTGCGGCACTGGATGATTTGTTTCAACTCTCGTTGACAGTGAGTCGTTCGGCATTAAAACATGCAGGTTACTGGCAGGGTCAACCGCTTGATGATTGCGGTGTATTATTAGGTAACTTATCTTTTCCTACGCGCAGTTCTAATCATTTATATTTGCCTTTGTATCGCACAGCTTATGAGTCGGCATTACAGCAAGCAGAGCTTGCCTTTGGTGTGGTACCTTTTGCACCCGAACAACCTGTCGTTAGGGAAAATGGCTTAATTGCTGGTTATCCTTCGGCTGTGATTGCACAAGCTTGTGGGCTGGGCGGCAGTCATTTTTCGTTGGATGCAGCCTGTGCATCCTCGTGTTATTCCGTGCAGTTAGCCTGTCATTATTTACAAACCGGTAAGGCCAATATGATGTTAGCCGGCGCGGTGAGCGCCGCAGACCCTATGTTTATTCATATGGGGTTTTCAATTTTTCATGCCTATCCGGCTAATCAAGTGCATGCGCCCTTTGATCAAGATTCTGAAGGTTTATTTGCTGGTGAAGGCGCAGGCATGCTGGTGCTTAAGCGATTAAGTGATGCACAAAAAGACGGTGATACCATTCATGCTGTGATTGAAGGCGGTGGTTTGAGTAATGACGGGAAAGGTGAGTTTGTACTCAGCCCTAATAAAAAAGGGCAGGTGTTAGCTTATGCGCGCGCTTATCAAGATGCTGAGCTGCCTCCAGCTACAGTGGACTATGTAGAGTGTCATGCGACGGGCACGCCAAAAGGCGATAAAGTTGAATTGAGTTCGATGCAGGACTTTTTTCAGTCTCACGACACCAAACCACTGATCGGGTCAGTTAAATCGAATTTAGGGCACCTACTGACAGCGGCCGGTATGCCCGGCATGATAAAAAGCATTTATGCATTAAAAACGCGAAAAATTCCTGCAACGGTCAATATCAATCATCCGATTCAGTCACCCGATGGGTATTTCTCAGCGACCGAGATTGTCACTGAAATCACCGACTGGCCGTTAGAAAATCACCCCGCAACGGCTGCTGTGAGTGTATTTGGATTTGGTGGGAGTAATGCCCACCTCGTATTTCGAGAAGCTTCAGATACAGTAACGTCCACGCATACACTGAACGTGCAAGAACCTATGGTTATTGTCGGGATGGACGCCTATTTTGGCGTGGCTAGTTCGTTAAGCGCTTTTCAGTCATTGATTGTTGAAAACCAATCAAACTTTACCTCTCTACCAGAAAAGCGCTGGAAAGGCTTTGAAAAAATACCTGAAATGTTAGCACCTCTAGGTATTCAGCAACCTCCAAAGGGTGGCTTCATTGATACCTTTGATATGGATTTTCTGCATTTTAAAATTCCACCGAATGATGATGACAGTTTGATTCCTCAGCAATTGTTGATGATGAAAGTTGCTGATAATGCTGCGCAGCGCGCAGACCTTAAACAAGGCCAAAACGTTGCCGTGCTTGTCGCTATGGGCATTGAACCTGAACTGCATCAATATCGTGGCCGCGTTAATATGGCGACGCAAGTGGAAGCCAGTTTGCAGCAGCAGGGCATCCAACTGACGGATGATGAGAAACAGCAATTCACCGATAGCTTAAAGGGTTCTTTGGCCGATTCGGCTGGCCTCAACCAATACACGAGCTTTATTGGCAATATCATGGCGTCACGAATCTCTTCGCTCTGGGATTTTAGTGGCCCCGCATTGACGGTTTCAGCCGAAGAAAATTCGGTATTCCGTGCGATAGAGCTTGCTGATACCTTGTTTCAAACAACCGATGTCGATGCCGTTATTATTGCCGCTGTTGATTTAGCGGGCTCGTATGAAAACATCTTCTTGCGTGCACAATTTTTGCCTCTCGCACAATCAGTAAGCTCAACGCTTGATGAGCAAGAGGGATTTTTCGCCGGTGAAGGTGCTGGCGCTTTTGTTCTTAAACCTGCATCCAGAGCACAAGGGATGGTGGCGATTGATGGGTTGGGCTTTGCGCAAGGTATAAATGGCGAATCAAGCCAAAAGGCTGCAGGTAAGGCGTTAGGTGTGCTTGCCCCCGCTCAAATTGATGGCATTGATATTTCACTTGCTTGTACGAAAACCGCTAATGGCGAAGAAATTGCACTTTTTAACCATCTATACCCAAATGCAAAAATATTTTGCTCAAAGCAGCAGGTCGGCCATACCTTTAATGCGCAAGGTATGACGCAAATCTTGGCGAGTGCTGCGCGAATACAGGCAGGGCAAGCGAAATATATGGCCATTAATACGCAAGGTACTGATGGCATAACGAGTCACATAGTTTTATCGAAAGGCTCAGATCATTACCAAGAAAAATCCATTACATCAGAAAGTCGTTTAGTGAAATCTATTCAGGTAGGCGGAGATGATTTGGTGAAAACTTTTTCAGAAAAATTACCGAAGGCGATCAAACATCGACTTAAACAGTTGTTGCCTGATGTGCAAACTGAAACGAGCCCTTTACCTGAAACGAATGTTATATCTGAAACTAAGGCGACAAAGGTGCCAAAACCACATGATAAACCGTTATCAACGTCTTCAACCTCAGAGGTTTTCCCTTTGTTTGAAAAGCTTAAGCAACAACAAATCAAAACACATCAAACATTTTTAACTATTAGGCTGGATGCACAGCGACAAATCTCACAAGCGTTGACCGGCGGCATACGAGAAAACACCTTGGTAGGCGGCACCACGCCACGAAATACCACCGTTACGTTTAGTTCGCCCGCGTCCACAGGCGATTTGGTACTTACCGAACGGTTTACTCAACCTAAGCAGGTTATCTTTGACCAAGCTGCGCTAGTCGAGTTTGCCGAAGGTGATATCGGTAATGTGTTCGGTGAAGAATACCGGGTAATTGATCAGTATTCTCGCAGAGTGAGATTACCTACATCGGATTATTTATTGGTGACACGAGTGACTGATCTGGATGCAACGGTTAACGAATATAAACCATCGTATATGGCAACCGAATACGATATTCCCGTGGATGCGCCATTTTTGGTGGACGGGCAAATTCCTTGGTCTGTCTCGGTTGAATCTGGTCAGTGCGATTTGATGTTGATTTCTTATATCGGTATTGATTTTAAATCTAAAGGCGAAAGGGTTTATCGCTTACTGGATTGCGAACTCACCTTTTTAGAGGACATTGCTTTTGGTGGGCAAACACTTCGCTATGAAATTCACATTGATAGTTATGCGAGAAACGGCGAGCAGTTGTTGTTCTTCTTCCATTACGATTGTTATGTCGAAGGTAAAAAAGTACTGATCATGCGTGGCGGCTGCGCAGGTTTCTTTACTGATGAAGAATTATCCGAAGGTAAGGGCGTTATTCATACTGAGGAAGATAAAGCCGAGTTAGCGAATGCCCAGAAACAGACGTTTACCCCGTTTATTGCTAACACGAAAACCCAGTACAGTTACCAAGATATGATGAAACTGGTGCAAGGTGATATCAGTGGTTGTTTTGGTGCGAACTATGATCAAGGCGCGAAGAACCCTTCGTTGAAGTTCTCTTCTGAAAAATTCTTGATGATCGAAGAGGTGCAAAGTATTGATCCTACCGGTGGGCATTGGGGTTTAGGTGTACTGATCGGGCGAAAACGTCTAGAACCTCACCATTGGTATTTCCCTTGTCATTTTAAAGATGATCCGGTGATGGCAGGGTCATTGATGTCTGAAGGCTGTGGTCAGCTAGCGATGTTTTTTATGTTGTGGCTAGGTATGCACAAAGATATGAGGAATGCGCGTTTTCAGCCGGTGCACGGTGCTTCGCAGAAAGTACGTTGCCGTGGTCAGGTTACACCGCAATCGAATGATTTATTTTATCGATTGGAAGTCACCAAAATTTCGATGACACCGAACCCGATCATTCATGCCAATATCGATATTATTTTGGATGGCAAGGTGGTGGTCGATTTTAAAAATCTAGCGGTACAAATCAAAGAGCAAGCAGAGGATTCGCCTTATGCGCGTCAGTTGGTTGGGCTGAATGTTGATGAGAAAGCCTCGCACACACCTTTGGCAGTCAATGAATCAGTGCAAAAGGATGAAACAGGCAAGCAACCGTTTAAAAACCTACAGGCGCCTTTGATGTGGGTAGAAACGGATGGAGCTGCACCTATGGTTAAAGGTGTTAAACCCATTAAGCATGTCGAAGCACCCATTGCCGCAGGACAAAATAACACACCCGATAGCTTGCCGTTTACACCGTGGCATCTGTTTGAATTTGCCACAGGCGACATTGCAAAATGTTTTGGTGATGAATACGCTGTTTATCATGGGCGTATCCCCCCTAGAACACCTTGCGGCGACTTACAGCTGGTTACTGAAGTGGTTGCTGTTGAGGGTAAACGTCATGACTTAAAGAAACCCTCCAGTTGTTTGGCGCATTATCAAGTGCCTGATGATGCGTGGTATTTCAGCAAAAATACCTATCCAGATTACATGCCTTATTCCGTGATGATGGAAATTGCTTTGCAGCCGAATGGTTTCATCTCGGGCTACATGGGCACGACCTTGGTGTACCCTGAAAAAGACCTGTTTTTCAGGAATCTTGATGGCACAGGTGAATTAATAAAAGATATCGACCTGCGTGGTAAAACCATCGTTAACGATTCAAAAATGCTCTCCACCAGCATGGCGGGCGGTAGTATTATTCAAAGCTTTAGTTTTGATCTTTCAGCTGATGGAGAAACGTTCTATCGCGGTACTGCTGTTTTTGGCTATTTTTCTAACGAGGCACTGACCAATCAATTAGGCATTGATAACGGCGAATTAACGCAACCGTGGTTTGCGAATAAATCCGGATTTGATAAAAAAATCATTGATTTACAAGATCAGTCTCAACCATTTTATCAAGTCTCGGCAAGCCAGCCGCATTATCGCTTATGCCAAGGACAATTGAATTTTCTCGATCAGGTAACTGTGGTTAAAGAGGGCGGTGAATTTGGAAAAGGCTATCTATTAGGTGAGCGTACCATTGACCCTTCGGATTGGTTTTTCCGTTACCATTTTCACCAAGACCCTGTGATGCCCGGCTCTTTGGGCGTAGAGGCTATGGTTGAGCTACTTAAAGTGTTCGCTTTAGAGCAAGATTTGGGCGCTGAATTTAAAAATCCACGCTTTGTGGCACCGCTCACCACCGTCAAATGGAAGTATCGTGGACAGATTACACCGACTAATCGCACCATGAGTGTCGATGTGCACATCAAATCGGTAGAACGCATTGATGGTCAAGTCGTTATTTTGGGTGATGCCAACCTATCGAAGGATAACTTACGGATTTATCAGGTTTTCGATATCGCGCTAGCGATTGAAGAAGCGGATTAGGGGATTAGCAATATGACAACATTATCATTAACAAAAACGGTTTCATCTTGGCCTGCAGACGTTTCATCAGATACGTTAGGTGTTTCCTCAGCTTCGATTCGTGCTGCCTTGATGGCATTTGATACGCCTTTGTACTTTGCACAGACACAGCAAGGTTTGGGTGTGACTCGACAGCTCGCGCAAGATGTTGGCGAGGCAGTGCAAGCTTTTGTGCCGGCTTTACCGATCAGTGCTTTAGGTGATCCTGCTTTTCTTGCTCATCATCAGGTGAAGTATGCTTATCATGCTGGGGCTATGGCCAATGCGATTGCCTCTGTAGAAATGGTCATTGCTTTGGGAAAAGTGGGTATTTTAGCCTCTTTTGGTGCGGCAGGGCTTGTACCGGATGTTATTGAGCAGTCTATAGCGAAGATTCAAGCCGCTTTACCCGATGGCCCTTTTGCCGTTAATTTAATTCACTCACCACAAGAACCCGCGCTTGAGAAAGGCGGCGTCGAACGCCTACTTAAAATGGGTGTTAATACGGTTGAAGCGTCTGCCTATCTTGATTTAACCGAGCACATTGTTCATTACCGAGCGGCTGGATTGAGTGAGGATGTAAACGGCAATATCATCATTGGTAATAAAGTCATAGGCAAAGTTTCCCGCATTGAAGTCGGACGACGATTTATGGAACCTGCCGCTGAAAAGTTTTTGCAGAAATTATTAGCCGATGGTCGTATTACTGACAAACAAGCCGAATTAGCACGCCGTGTACCTATGGCTGATGATATCACCGCAGAAGCCGATTCCGGCGGGCATACGGATAATCGTCCCTTGGTCACTTTATTCCCTTCAATTTTACAACTACGCGATGAAATTCAGGCTGAGCGACAATACCCTGTGCCGATTCGCGTGGGTGTGGGCGGTGGCATCGGTACGCCTGAGTCAGCTTTGGCTGCCTTTACGATGGGCGCTGCTTATATTGTTACAGGCAGCATCAATCAAGCCTGTGTGGAAGCGGGTGCTTCCGAGCATACGCGAAAACTGCTCGCCGAAGCGGATATGGCTGATGTGATTATGGCTCCTGCTGCTGATATGTTTGAGATGGGTGTTAAATTGCAAGTGCTGAAGCGTGGAACGATGTTTGCGATGCGCGCACAAAAGCTCTACGACCTGTATATGCAGTACGAAAGTATCGATGCTATACCCACAGCTGAGCGGGAAAAAGTAGAAAAGCAAATCTTCAGGCAGTCGTTAGAAAATGTTTGGCAAGCCACGCAAGCGTTTTTCGAAGCACGCGACCCCGATATGCTCAAGCGCGCACAAACCAACCCAAAACGTAAAATGGCATTGATTTTTCGCTGGTACCTCGGACTATCTTCACGCTGGTCTAATATTGGCGAATCAGGGCGTGAAATGGATTACCAGATATGGGCTGGCCCAAGTTTGGGTGCGTTTAACCGCTGGGTTAAATCGACGTACCTCAATGACTATAAAAAACGTCATGTTGCTGATGTGGCATTACAGCTTTTAACAGGCACAGCCTACTTACAGCGTATTAATATGCTTAAAGTACAGGGTGTACAGGTTGATGACCAGTTGAGGCAATATTTACCGGGTTAAGTAAAACAAGGTTGTTTTGACGGATGTATGAAGTCAGAGTTCTGATAATGCATAACCTCTAAATGATTATGAGTGGCGTGTGGCTCCCCAAACAAGGTTCAACGTTAAGCTTTTTAGGCTATATCGAACTGAACGCATGCTTAATTTGCTTTTCAGGTGTTGATATTCTTTATATTGGCATGATCTTTCTTAATCAAAAGATGAGGTTGGCATGGAGGTCAATCAATGCATGGCAGTATGAAAACCGATATTGGTAATTAGAAGGCGCATTTATCTTAACGGAAATATATACCGATCACCCTTGACGATGCAAAGGCGTTGACCGCGCTCGCTCACCCCAATCACTTGCGGGCTGTAAGCTCATGGGGATTCGCTCACTTGCCGCCTTCTTGCATCTCCAATTCCGATGGGTATAAGGGGTAACGTTAGATCGAAAAATGCAGTGAAGTACATCTGATGAATTAGGTATTATTTGAATCGCACTTATAATAAAATGTGATTAAAAATCCAATATCTAATAATCATTTAGCCTTTAGCACATGAGTAGACTTAGCCCCCCCCAATTAATAACACAACACCTGTTATTATTGCATCTACAGCTGTAAATCAAAGAATTGAATCGCCTGATACTCTTGCTGACGGTCATGATGCTGTAGGCTTGATGATTCAGGCTGCTCTTAAAGCTACAAGTGGTCAATTATCACTCGACGCGTTATCGCAAATCGATTCTATTGCTGTTTGCCAAGGTATGTGGGGATTTAATAATCCCGCAGCCATAATTAAAGAGGCTGTAGGGGCAAAGAACGCATCAACGACATTTCAACAAATCGGCGTTCTGCAACAGGACCTAATCAGCCAGGCTTGCTTAGATATTCAAACAGGGAATAAGTCATTTTGTTTGGTGACAGGCGGTGAAGCCAAATATCGTGATCTAATGGCGAATATACATAACATCGATTTGCCTAATCGTGAACATCAATCTTTACCTGACCGGCTAGTTGAGCCAGAACAGGAGCTATGGCTCTCGGCAGAAACAGACGCAGGTTTGGGTATGCCGGTAGGCTATTACGCGTTAATGGATTCGGCTTACCAAGATCAGCAATCTATTCGATTGAGTGAGCACAGAGCCGCGATTGCAAAACGCTACCATGAATTTAGCCTAGTGGCTGAGAATAACCCCGATGCATGGAGGCAGCAGGCCATTGCGTGTGATGATATACAATATGCCAGCGATAAAAATCCGATGCTAGCATTTCCTTATACTAAGCGACATAACAGTAGCTGGAATGTAGATCAAGCATCAGCGATTTTGATTTGCTCAACAAAACAAGCTGTTGCGTTAGGTGTGGATGCTAAGCATTGGATATTTCCTGTCGCAGCAACGGCATCTAATCAAATGCTTGCAGTGTCTGAGCGTGAACATTTAGCGAGATGTCCAGGCGCTGAAATAGCAGGCAATGCATTGTATAAATTGGCCGGTGTAACACCCGATGAAATTGATTTAGTTGAGTTGTATTCATGCTTTCCTGTCGGCGTTTTGTCTTTTGCTGATGCATTGGGTTTTTCTAAACGATCAGATCTGACAACAACAGGTGGAATGCCATTTTCAGGTGGCCCGTTAAATAATTATGTATTGCAGGCTACGGTGAAAACTTTATCGTTGATGCTTAAGAAAGATAAATCTAACGCTTTGATATCAAATATCTCCGGAATGAATACAAAACAAGGGTTATTTTTATATAGTCGCGACTATCAACGCTTTAATTATCAAGATGTTACTGACGCAGTTCAAAGCGTACAAAATAAAAAAATGCTTGATAGTGCATTCAGCGGGGAGGCTAGGATCATTGCCTCTACAGTATTATTTAAAAAAAATTGCCCTGAACGTGTCGTGATCATTGCCGAGAATGAAAGTGATGTTAGGTCTGTCGCTTATAGCCAAGAGCCTTGGTTGTTGGCAGCCTTCCAAGAGGGAACGCATATTGGTTTTTCTGTGAAAATTGATGCTGGTGTTTTTTCGATGATGTAGTGTTGCGGGTTTTACAATGATTAGACCGAAGAACTGCTTGATTACCTATGACACTCAGTTTACTTAAAAGAAATATGACTCTTTCTTTTAAAATCAACAGGATAAAGTAATAGTTAGATAGTATATCCTTCATTTCTGCTACATATACCGATCACCCTTGAGGATGCTGACTGTAAGCTGATGGGGGTTCGCTCGCTTGCCGCCTTCTTGCATCTTCAAATGTGATCGGTATATACAAGGGCTATCCACTTAGCCCGACCAGGTACTATACCCAACTGACTTCAATGTGCGCGATTTAGCTGTTGGAAATTATCATTAATTCTACTGCCTAAATCAGCGCCAATTTCAGGTAGTATTTTTTCAAAAAACTCGCTAATTTTATTTTTAAAATCCTTTGCCGTGGAAAAGTACTGGTTATTCCTGACTTTTTCGTTCATCACCTTCCACAGCCGCTCTATGGGGTTTAGATTTGGGCTGTATGGTGGCAAGGTGTGAAGTTTAATGCCTAACTTGTCCGCAGCGCTCAGGACAGCCTTGGATTTATGATAGCCAGCTCCATCTAAAACTAAATGCACTGTCTTCTCACTATAATGTGCTCGTATTTTATGGAAAAATTCAATAATCGAATCGCCATTAACGGCAGGGCTATCGCGCTATGAACATAGCAAGTTCGCAGCAAGATCGACGAATTTGTGAACTATGAAGAAAAATAAGCGTCATTAAATGTATTTTTTACATGATTATGAATGACGTAATGAGTACAAATTTTACAGATCACTTTGAAAACCTATCTGATCCAAGAATAGAAACAGCGAACAAGCGTCATGAGTTGATGGATATTTTATTGCTCTCAGTATTAGCCGTTATTTGCGGGGCAGATAGCTTTGTCGACATAGAAAGATTTGGGAAAGCCAAAGAGGCGTTTCTTCGTAAGGTTATGAACCTCCCAAATGGCATTCCCTCACATGACACAATAGGCAATGTTTTATCGATGCTTGATCCCAAACAGTTGCAATCCGGTTTCATTTCGTGGGTTCAGTCCTTTAATAAGCTTAGCAGTAGCGACATTGTTGCCATTGACGGAAAAACACTGAGGCGCTCATTTACGTCAGGCGACAAGAAAGGTGCAATCCATATGGTAAGTGCCTTTCGTGCAGCTAATCATACGGTTCTTGGTCAGATAAAGGTTGATGAAAAATCTAACGAGATAACCGCTATTCCTGAGTTGATAAAGTTGCTTAACCTTGAAGGAAGTATCGTGACTATCGATGCAATGGGTTGCCAAAAAGCGATTGCGAAGGCAATCAGGCAAGCACAGGCAGACTACGTTCTATCACTGAAAGGTAATCACGGAAACCTTTTATATGACGTTAGCCGGTATCTAGATGCGCTGATTGATGAGGGGTTTAAGCGTGCTCAGTCTGATCATTTTGAAACCGTGGAAAAAGGGCATGGACGCATTGAAACAAAACGGTACTGGATTACTAATGACATTGACTGGCTGTCTTGTAAAGAGGATTGGGAAGGTTTAAAAACAATCGGCGTTGTTGAATCTGAAAGGACTGTTATCAGTACGGGGGAAACATCTATTGAGCGGCGATATTTCATATGCTCTATCGAGTCTAGCGCAGCATTGTTTGCAAAAGCAGTACGCTCTCACTGGGCTATTGAAAACAATCTTCACTGGACTTTAGATGTGATTTTTAAAGAAGATGAATCAAGAATCAGAGAAGGTTTTGCCGCTGAAAATATGGCCGTCATAAGGCATTTAGCATTGAACATGCTGAAAATGGAGTCTTCTAAAGAGAGCGTTCGCGGTAAGCGACTGAAGGCTGGTTGGGATGAAAACTTTCTTTTATCAGTTTTGTCAACGGCCTTATAGCGCGATTGCCCTGCCATTAACGGTGTCATATTGGCCAATAATAGCTTCTTCTATATGGGTGAGTTCGATAGCACCTATTATATTGAGCCGTGTCCGACTTCCCGTGGTCTCTATGGGTTTATCGACACCCGTTTTGATCCATCCCGATGTGATTTTTGTTGCTTGAGTTGGATGAACTGCGTCCATGAACAGTAAGGCTTCACCCTCTGATAGCTCAGCTTTTAGCGCTTCATACTTTTCAATAAATTGCGCTTGTTTTTCAACATCAAACTTATGTGGAATGCCTTTAGGCTTTTTATAGCTGAAACCCTTTTGGTGTAACCACTGGGTTAGCCCTGAAACACTAAACTGCACACCCCAAGTTGTTTTAATATAATGACCAATTTGGCTCACTTGGGTATATATTTTTCCTGACAAATGAGTAACCAGCAACTGAGATTGCTCGTTATCTAGGTAACCTTTGGAGCCGCCATTGGTTGATAATAACTTTTCATCATTTAGGTAATCATTAAGATGCCGAACAATCGTGGACTCATCTTTTCTTAATGCCTGAGCGATCATTCTTGTCGACCAGCCTTCCGACCGCAACAAAACGACCTTCAAACGATCACTTTCTCTACTGTCTCTTGCTTGCTTATGACGCAATTCCAGTGCAAGTTTTTCGTTTTTTGTCAGGTCGATTTTCAGCATCTGCGCACTATGATTATTTACTCTTTATAAATCAAGTACTTTCAATAGCGATGGGTATAGATGTAGTTATTACCGTGTTTTTATATCATCATAAGTTAGCGGGTTCGTTACGACAGCCTGTTCAATCAGTCGATAAAATAGTAGCCCCCTTGATTTTGATTTTCTGCGATTAAACCTAAAGGTATATTCATCAAGATAATACTCTAGATGTTTTTCTTGTATTGCTCCCTGATACGCGCCTAGAAGCCATCTTTTTAATAATGAAGCCACTCTATGGACACCAGGCATTGTTATATGCGCAGCAATATCAGAGCCCAAATGAACGGTTCTATGATGAGCAAATCCATTTTCTTTAGCGCAGTTATATACTGGAGAGCCATCACTATAAATAACACTTCCGGGACTCACTACATCCAGAATGAACTGTTTAATATTATCTTTTGTTGCCGCAGAAACATGCCTTAAACGAACCCGTCCAAAGCCTTTAGGTTCAAGTAGCTCTACCGCTACGAGAATGACTGTTTTACTTTTACTGTTATGATTTCCTTTGCTTTTTCTCGGCACAACACCGCCAATGAAAATTTCGTCAACTTCAACGAGGCCTGATAACTTTTCTCTTTCTGGGTTGATCATTGCTGAGCGCAGCCTATGCAATAGCGCCCAAGATGTTTGATAACTTCCAAGTCCAAGTAGACGATATATCCCTAATGCACTAACACCATTTTTTTGATTTGTTATATACCAAACAGCACCAAACCAATCTTTGAGTGGTGTTCTGGTTTTATTAAAAATAGTACCTGAAGTAACGGACGTTTCTTTACGGCAATCTGCACACTTTAACGTAGCGTTTTTCAACTTATACGGCGTTTTATTTACATGACATCGAGGGCAGATGAAGCCATTAGGCCAACGAATTTTAGAAATATAATCCAGGCAGGCTTGGTCATCATGAAACCAATCTATAAACTGATCCCAATTTTTAGGGTAGTCGATACCAGATTTAAGTAGATTTGAATTCTGCGTCATTACTAGATATTGACATAGGTCGGGCTAAGTGGATAGCCCTTGTATATACCCATCGCCATTGAAAATGCTTGATTTATAAACAGTAAATTATATAGTTCGCAGATGCTGAAAATCGACCTGACAAAAAACGAAAAACTTGCACTGGAATTGCGTCATAAGCAAGCAAGAGACAGTAGAGAAAGTGATCGTTTGAAGGTCGTTTTGTTGCGGTCGGAAGGCTGGTCGACAAGAATGATCGCTCAGGCATTAAGAAAAGATGAGTCAACGATAGTTCGGCACCTCAATGATTATTTAAATGATGAAAAGCTATTATCCGGCAATGGTGGTTCTCAGGGTTACCTGAATGATGAGCGAACCCAGTTGCTGATCAATCATGTATCAGAGAATATGTATGCTCAGGTGAGCCAAATTATTCACTATATTAAAACAACGTGGGGTGTGCAGTTTAGTGTTTCAGGGCTCACCAAATGGCTACACCAAAATGGCTTTAGCTATAAAAAACCTAAAGGTGTTCCGCATAAGTTTGATGCTGAAAAACAAGCGCAATTTATTGAAAGATACGAAACGCTGAAAGCTGAGCTATCTCAGAGCGAGGCCTTACTGTTCATGGATGCAGTCCATCCGACTCAAGCAACAAAAATCACATCGGGATGGATCAAAACGGGTGTCGATAAACCCATAGAGACCACGGGAAGCCGGACACGACTCAATATAATAGGTGCTATCGAACTCGCCCATATAGAAGAAGCTATTATTGGCCAATATGACACCGTTAATGGCGATTCGATTATTGAATTTTTCCATAAAATACGAGCACATTATGGCGATAAGGCTGTGCACTTAGTTTTGGATGGAGCTGGGTATCATAAATCTAAGGCCGTCCTTGATGCTGCAAACATGTTAGACATTACGCTTCACACCTTGCCACCATACAGCCCAAATCTTAACCCTATTGAAAGATTATGGAAGGTGATGAATGAGGAGGTCAGGAACAACCAGTATTTTTCCACGGCAAAGGATTTTAAAAACAAAATTAGCGATTTTTTTGAAAAAACATTACCTAAAATTGGCGCTGATTTAGGCAGTAGAATTAATGATAATTTCCAACAGCTAAATCGCGCATCTTGAAGTCAGTTGGGTATAGTTAGCTCTCCAGCCGTCACACAAAAATAACCTCTCGCCCAAAAATGCTGTCCCCAATACCTTTTCTTTAAATGTGGAAACTCCTGAAACAATTTAGTCGATGATCGACCTTTTATTCTCCTCATTACCTCTGCTGGTGATAAAGTCGGTGGCACAGATATCAGCAAATGTACATGATCTTTGCTGATCACGCCGCGCAATATTTCTATTTCTAAATACTCACACGTTTGCCTGATTAACTCACGAACTCTCAGTCCAACATCGCCTTTTAATACCTGATAGCGATACTTAGTCACCCAAACAAAATGATATTCAATCTTATATTTCGTGTGCGAACCATAACGGTATTTCATGCCCGTATCATAAAGGCAACTGCTAGCTTAAAGCTACCCGCCTGAAGGCTGTCTCTTTATCACATCTCCCTGCTATAGAATTGGTGGCCTACGCGGTACCCTTCGATGACTAGTTGTAATTTCATACAGCCTTTCCAGATGGCTAACCATCCAGGTCGTCCAGTTCGCTTAGAATCATACCAACCGCCAAGCTTTGCCAGCGTTTGAAAAAACCAAAGTAAGCTTGGTGGCTTATCAGGCAATGTTTTTTTCTCTTTCAGAAACCAAAGCACTTGCCATTCTTCAGCAGAAACAACTTTATTCGCAGGTGTATTTTCATTTCCTGCGTTTTCATTTCCCTTCTGCCCGCTCTCTAAATTTGCACTGAAAGGCTTCATTAGTGCTTCGCGTAACTGTATTAGCCTTACTGCTATAAACATCAAAATAACAGCTATTCGCTCCATATTGCCGGCACTTTGCATACGCTGCTCTTCGACCTTTGCGCCTGATTTCCACGCTTTATGAAATTCTTCTATACCCCAGCGAAGTTCATAAAATCTTAATATTTTACGGCAGCATTCAAAGGTCTCTATATTCTCGGAAGTTAAAAGAATCCAGCATAATTTCTCATCCGAGTCAGCACCCACTTCCTGTGCTATGACAACATTAACACTCAAGGGGGATAACTGACTATCAGGCCTTTGAGGAGGCAGAATTGTCACTCGTTTACTTCTTACTTCGAGCTTGGCTTCTCTCGCTTTCCTTCCCCCTCGCTGTGGAATCTTTATCGTATACTCGCCAATTACAGGCGTTTCCAATACCGCATCAAACAAACATTTATCTTCATCAACCAACCTCCGGTTCTGCGATGCCCTGACAACAAATCGCTCGCCATTATCAATCTTGTATTGGATGTATTCAAAAACATCTGCTTCACGATCACATACACTTATCGTTATAGCTATCTGATCACCTAGTCTCTGGCTTATATTCTCTGAGGATTTTTGCCATTTAAAACTTTCTTTCTCCTCATAAGGCCTTTTTCTAGTGGAAACTTTTTCTGACTCACTTTTGCCGAGTCTTATCCAGCGCTGCTGATCAATCAGACCAACAGTTCTCTCCAAATTAGCATCCATAAGCATAACTGAATGAACCCAGAAACCTTTGGCTGTTGAATCTTTAGGGCCACCCAATCCACCTAATTCCGAAACAATTGAATGTTTATAGCTAAGCGTTGTTGAATCCTCAATAGCCAGCAGTAAATTTGATTCTTGTGATAAAACTGCCGTTGATTGAAATCCGGATTTAGCAATATCATCGGGTTTAACCGCTTTATTTTCAATAAAACGATACCCTCCAAGCAGCGCCGCTGAGTCATCTGCACATGAACTAGCCAAAGAGGATCCTGTATTTGCCGATAACTCAGCGGCTACATGAATCAGCCTATCTGTTCGTCTTTTATCACCCAAATCTGCACCTCCAAAGGTTACTTCTGCCCATTTTTTTGAATCAAGTATGCTGTTAATGATTTACTGACCTTTGTATGTTTGGTCATGTATGACACTTCATATACAGAGAAAGTTTAAATTAAGGGCGAAATTATTGAATTTATTACAGATTAAGAATCAATAAGCTCCAGATAACTTAGGGAAGTAGCATTTTAAACATTACCAGCGTATGATGCCCTACCATTACATGTCTAAAGTTGTTTATTCTCTATTTTATTTATGCCCACTTCAATTGATATAGAACCTGAGTATATTTCTCTCTTCAAATTAGCAGCCAGGCTATTAAAAAACCCTGAAAAAAGACTTTTTATGGCTGAAGTTTCTGAAACCCTTTGCAGTGGAAGTGCCCGGTTGACTGAATCAACCTTTGGGTTTGGACGAAAGGCGGTTGCATTAGGGATCAACGAAAAAAAAACTGGGATGATCTGTTATGGAAATTATGAACCCTGCGGAAAAAATAAATCCGAGGTTGCACTGGTAGGCCTTGAAGATGATATCCGTAGCCTGGTTGAGCCTGAAAGCCAAGCGGATTCACGGTTAAGAAATACATTTGCCTATACCCGCATAACGGCCAAAGTTGTACGGCAGAAGCTAGTCGAGGAAAAGAACTGGCAAGAAGACCTTCTACCTAAAGAGCGAACCATTAGCAATATCCTGAATAGGATGGGTTATAAGCTCCGCAAGGTGCAGAAATCCAAACCTGAAAAAAAATACCAGAAACTAACGCCATCTTCGACAACGTCAACAAAGTTAGAGCAGAAGCCAGTCAACGACAAAACACGTTGCAGATCAGCATAGACTGCAAGGCTACTGTTAATCTCGGCGACTTTTCCAGAGCGGGTAAATCTCGCGGAGCAGAAGTGGTCCAGGCGCTAGATCACGATATGGCAGATAAAGATAAAATGGTGCCATTTGGGATTCTTAACCTAGATAACGATCAACTCCATGTTGTTTATGGACTCTCCTACAAGACGAGCGACTTTATTTGTGATGCACTGCAATTGTGGTGGGAGAATGTCAAAGAAGCTAACAAGGACAAAGATGAGCTGATTATTTATACAGACAATGGCCCGGAGAGTAATAGCCTGCGAACTCAGTTTCTTTTGCGGATGGTGCAATTTTCCAGTCAAACTGGGCTGAGAATCAGGCTGGTTTACTACCCTCCTTATCACAGCAAATATAATCCCATTGAAAGGCGGTGGGCTTTTTTGGAAAGCCATTGGAATGGCACACTTCTAAATTCAGTTCATGTGGTGGTGGAGTGGACAAAAAGTCTTGTGCATAAATGTAAAAAAACAATTGTTGATTTAATTGATAAGGTTTATACGAAAGGTGTAAGGCCAAGTAAGGAAGTGCTTGACGAGATTCAACCCCACATTACAAGACATGCCGAGCTGAAAAAGTGGGATGTGACTATACACCCAAAAAAGGTATCTTCTTAAATGCTGCCTCCCTTATGAATTGCTGGATATTTGTGATAAAGAGACAGGCCTGAAGGCGGGGGTTTAAACCTTATTTTTCGGACGAATTAATGATAATTTCCAACAGCTAAATCGCGCATCTTGAAGTCAGTTGGGTATAAACATGTAAACGACTGACAGTGCTATCAATAGAATCGCCTTATTCTTCCTGACCTTTTTCTGTATATGTCGTCTAATAAGTTGAGACATACAACAAAGTGATGAGGATTAACATGATAAAGGTAGTTAGCTTTAAAATATGCCCGTTTGTTCAGCGTGTTACTGTTTTGCTGGCGGTAAAAGAAGTGCCTTACGATGTTGATTATATCAATTTGAATAATAAGCCTGAATGGTTTTTAAAGATTTCCCCAAATGGTCAAGTCCCTCTTTTAGTAACCGAATCGGGTGTTGTGTTGTTTGAATCAGATGCCATTGTTGAATATCTTGATGAGGTGGTAGCGCCGATTGAGCAAGGCGTTCCTCCTGAACAGCGAGCCATAGACCGTGCATGGAGTTATCAAGCTGTCAAAAATTATTTGGTGCAATGTAGTACGATGCAAAGTGGTGACAAGCAAACATTTGTAGAGAGAGAAGGTAGGTTAAGCCATGTTTTTTTGATAGCTGAAGCTTATCTTGGCATAGGGCCTTATTTTAAAGGTCAGCCGTTAAGCAATGTTGATATTGCATGGTTACCCTTATTGCACCGTGCCGCAGTTATTGAGAAATATAGCGGTTATGATTTTCTTGCTAATTTTCCCAAGGTCAAGTTATGGCAGCAAGCAATCCTAGCAACAGGATTAGCAACGAAATCCGTAGCCAGCGATTTTGAGGCGGCTTTTATTGCGTTTTATTTGTCAGATAAAACATATTTGGGCGCATGCTTTAAGGATAAAGGATAAAGGATAAAGGATAAAGGATAAAGGATAAAGGATAAAGGATAAAGGATAAAGGATAAAGGATAAAGGATAAAGGATAAAGGATCCCAGTACGTGACACATAATTTGTTGAATAATAGCCGTTAATCTATAATTGACTGAATTAATTGATAATTATGTATCTAATAAGGTTCAAAAATTGACGAACTTATGGATATAATTTGCCCCCCACAAGCATCTCTCTCTCGCCAACTCAAGAAATCATTTAGATGTCATGAAAAAAACCTTAATCTGTTTGCAGAAATATTAATTGCTTTGATAGCAGTGAGGTCAGTTAATTTGACAAAACTGGCAACACAAGTAGGCAAAGATGTAAAAGTAGAATCGAGTTACAGACGCTTGCAGCGGTTTTTCTCAAAGTCCCATTTCTCACCAAACGGTATAGCCCTGTTTATTACGCGGTTATTTTTTAATGACAGCATCAAATGGACATTAGCTATCGATAGAACCAACTGGCAATACGGCCGAGTGAATATCAATATATTAATGTTGAGCATTTGCTATAAAGGTCGTGCAATCCCCGTATTTTGGATGATGCTGAACAAAAAAGGTAACTCTAATACCTGCGAACGCATTCAGCTACTAAATCGTTTTATCCGCCTGTTTGGGAAAGATCGTATAGAAGCATTAACGGCTGACAGAGAATTTATCGGCAAAGACTTTTTTGACTACCTTGATCAGCAAGGCATTCCCTTTGTTATCCGTATTAAAAAGTCTGAAATAACAACCAATAGCCGAGGTCTTGAAGTTAATATTGATGGGCTGTTCTATCATTTAAAGCCCGGTGAGGAAACATCATTAGCGGGTGTTCGATTACTATGGGGACTGCCTGTTTATCTTTCTGGAAAACGCCTTTCTGATGGTGAATTTCTTATTGTTGCGGCCAATCAGGCGCTACCCGACAGTTTAATTATTTATGCAAGACGCTGGGAAATAGAAACATTATTTGAATGCCTCAAAACGCGTGGATTTAACTTCGAGGAAACACATCTAACGGATCACGATAAAATTGACAGGATGATGTCTGTGCTCGCGATTGCTTATTGCTGGTCTTATAAAACGGGTGTTTGGCGCTGTGAGCAAGGCGATGGCATCAGTAAAAAAAACACGGCCGTTTAGAGAAAAGTTATTTTCGCCACGGCCTCGATTTGTTACAGCAAATAATTTCTGGCGTTGTGACTGATATTAAAAAAATACGAAAATGTCTTAACGCTTTTACGCCTAGAGACTGGATACCGCCTCTATTTAGGGTGAGTGGCATATGAGCAATTAATTGTCATGTACTGGGCAGTTTTCGATTTGAAGGATTTACATAAATTGTAACCCATTGATTTATCTAGCTTTGGTTGATACTTAAGTAAAAAATTAAACCCTTTAAAATCAACAACTTAAAAAACTGTCCGAAGTATTGGTTGTTAGAGAGTCGAAAAAGCATATGTCTGGAAGATATCTAGGGAGGCAAGAACCGAGAAAATCACTGGATTACCATGCAAAGCAGCTTTCTAAATCAGATGAAATGGAAAAGTCAAACTGTATTGCTAGTTAAAAACTGTGGAATCGAGTAAAAGTATTTTTCTAGCGAAAAAGTATTTAAAAAAATAAACTTTGTTATACCTATAATGTCTTAGATGAGTGATATGACGAAAATCGTTTTGGTGATCTACCGAGTACATCATCTCAATCCGATTGCTGGGTTTAGTTTTATGCGTTTTAGTCATTTAATTATTGGATTCTAGCCTTCGCGGAAGTGACGAAGTGACGAAGGGAGAGCCTATTGATTGTCACTGTCATTCCCGCAAAGGCGGGAATCCATTACCAGACAAACCTTTTTAAATGATGTAATAGTTTGAGTGTTGAGGTTACTATGAGGTGTTTTATTCTATGCTTTATTTTGTTATTGAATCCCATGTTTGCTGATCCATTATTTTTTTCTGAAAATTATGAGCCTGAAGAAAAGCTTATTTCTGCGACTTTTGTTGAACGTAAAATGATCAGCGAGAATACGCTGGAAGTGGTTTTTTCATTAGATGATGCTTTAGGGTTTCAATATGTTTCCGGTCAATTTTTTAAATCTTATATACAGCCTGAAGGACAAAAAAATTATTATCGGCGTAGTTACAGTATTGCATCAACACCTGAAGAAGTAAAAGCGTCAGGGAATATTAACGTTGCAATTAGCCTCGTTGAAGGTGGTGTTGGCTCTGAGTGGTTTCAAACGATTATCCCAGGTACAAAGATGTACTTTAGGGCACCCACCGGGAAATTGCTTTTATCAAAGTATGAGCCGGCTAAACGAATTGTATTGTTAGGAACCGGAACAGGAATTGCCCCGTATCGCTCAATGCTACCTGAATTAATCGACGATAAAACCGTACCTGTAGAAATCCTGAGTGGTTTTCGTAACAAGCAAGAAGAGATTTATGCCACTGAATTTAGGCAAGCAAATCGTCAATCGCATATCCGTTATAGAGTGAGCTATAGTCAGCAAGAGGTAGAAGGTAGCCTTAAGGGCCATATACAAACACACCTTGAAAGCTTAAACCTTAACCCGAAATATGATCGTGTTTATGTTTGCGGCAATCCTAATATGCTAAAGGATATTGCAGAAAGGCTTAAAGCCTTAGGATTTCAGCAAGACGTCACTTATATTACGGAAAATTATGCTTACTCAGGCCATAATGACGCACCTTTTGTCATTAAATAGTTTTCTACGGCGTTATATACCGATCACCTTTGAAGATGCAAGGGCGTTAGCCCCCCCCCGATCACTTACTGACTGTAAGCTCATGGGGATTCGCTCGCTTGCCGCTTTATTGCATCTCCAATTCCGATGGGTATAAAATTGCCTGTTGCTTTTGTAAAACCTTTTCTTGTTTTTTGAAATGTTTTTCAGGGTGAGGGTGGCTTAAAAAATCATGGTGTGAGATATGCCACCCATACGCACCAGCAAGATTAAATTGAATCACATCGCCTACACGAAGTTGTTTAATATTTGCTGAGCGAGCGAGAACATCTTTCGGTGTGCAGAGTTCGCCGCAAAGCGTCACGCAGGTGTTGTTGATCGTTGGTCGATCAAAATCCCACGCCCAATGAGGGACTGGGATGACATCAAAAGGGTGGTTGTGTTGCCACGAAGCCGGTAATCGGAAATGATGTGTACCTCCACGTAGAATCGCAAAATACTCGCCATTATTTTTTTTAATATCCGTGACTTCAGTGAGATACTTGCCGCAACTTGCTGTAACAAAACGGCCACACTCCATTGCCAAGTTAAAACTAATCATTGATTCTTTTACCAACTTATCCAGTTGTTGGCAGTAATGTACCCAATCAAATGCCACCTCGTTTGGTTGATAGTTGATCCCGATGCCACCGCCTATGTTGAGTGTTTGTAGCCTTAATCGATACTGTTTCTGCCAGTGTTTTGTAAGGTTTATATACTGTGCTATAAGATTGATATGGTTGTCAGCACTCAGGTTGTTTGATATCGCATGGAAATGAAACCCTTGAAGCCGAATTGCTTTATAGCTGGCAATGTCTTTGAGTATTTCATCAATTTGAGATTGATCAATGCCAAATTGAGTGCTTGTGCCTGCCATTTTTAATGTGGAATTAGGCAGTGTTAGATGAGGGTTGACACGTAATAATACGTTTGCCCGTTTATTTTTTTTAATAGCCAGCGCATTTAATCGCTGTAACTGGTTTTTACTTTCTACATGGTAGAGGTTGACGTTGTTTTCCAGCGCACCTTCTAATTCAATGGTGGACTTTCCCGGCCCGCCAAAAGCAACAGGCAATTGAGCGCAGGCTTTACGTGCTTTTTTTATTTCACCCAGTGAGGCAACTTCATAACCATCAATAAAAGGGGATAATGTTTGTAAAATAGGCCGATCAGAGTTGGCTTTGATGGCATAAAGAAATTGTATGCCCTGGGGTAGGCACTGCCGAATCCATTGGATACGCGCTTGTAGATGATCAAGGTCGTAGAGGTAAGCACAAACAGGGGCGTCGCTCTTGTCAATGACGTGATTGATATGCATGTTTGACATTATTGGCCTTTAAATAATTGGATGTTTCTCTGATGTGCGCGGCGGATGATGCTGCGATCGTCGCCGATAACAAAGGCGTTAACATTTCGCTTTCGCCAATGATCCATGTCATCAGCTGTGCGAGGCAATGCGCAAAACCCCACATGGGCGTCCTGAGTAATCGTTTGCATGGTGTCGATTGCAGATTTCACTTTTTTATGCGATGTTTGCCAGCTCAATCCCATGGATTGGGATAAGTCAGCAGCGCCTTCTAAAATCATATCGATACCATTGACTTCAACAATTTGAGGCAGGGCATGCAAGCCTTGCAGCGTTTCTATCATGATAATGACAAGCGTATTTTGTTTTGCCTGTTCAATAGATTCGAGGAGTGACGTTTCACCGTAATGGCTATCACGTGTTGTATTTAAGCCGCGTATGCCAAGCGGTGCATAGTGGCAATGTGAGACTGCCTTTTCTGCCTGCTGTTTCGTTTCTATTCGCGCAAAAACAATCCCTGATACGCCTGCATCCAAAAGAGGAAATAGGCGCGGCGAATCTACGGTGCTCACACGCACCAATACATGAAGCTGGTAAGATTTTGCGGTTAGAATCAGCAACTCTAATTGTTGTCCATCAATAAGTGTATGCTCGGTGTCGATAATGACAAAGTTGTAGCCAGCGATGGCAATCTGCTCAAGCGCCACTGCTGAGGGGATTGAGCAAAATAGACCAAAACATTCTTCTCTCGACTGAAACTGTTGTTTGAGCGTTTTCATTTGTGTGCTCTCGTTACTCTGTTTTTGCATAGTGCTATAGTGTTGCCGCGTGAAATAAAGGGTTTCTCACGGGTTGCATCCTGACCTTTGTATCTTTTAAAAAACGTCGACTGGCTAATTGCTCAATATTTAATGTCGGCACAAAAATATCTACATGTTTGAAATTTTCGTCAAGCTCAGGGTGGTTACGCTGGTACGCCCGTATTTCCGAATGGCATAGCTGCCAAAATTGCGTTTCTTTGTAATCAAAATGCGCGTGAAGAAACCAAGCAAGTTCAGCGAGATTTACGAATAGCAGTGCATCTAGAACAAAATCTCTCAAATCATCCTTATTTCTAGCATTAAGGTATGAATTAGGGTTGGTAGATGCATGTGTTGCAGGTGTTTCATGGAGTTGAGGTATTGCCGTGTGATGATGAATATACCCCGGCATGAATCTTATGCCGTCATGAAAATCTTTAAGAGCCACGCGCACGGGTACACCACTTTCATGAATTAAGACCATATTTTGTGCGTGTGATTCATGGGCAATACCGCCCGCCCAGAGAAGATGTAAAACAGGAATATAGGCAGATTGTATAAGCGCTTTTAAAAACACTTCTGTGCCTTGCTTTTTTATCCAAGGCGCAATGATTGGCTTATGGTCGCTGTCTAGCTGCGTAAGCGCAGTAATCGGTGTTGCTTGCTGCTCGATAGATAAAAAGGCATCGATGCTTTCTCTAAAAATACAGGCTAGAGAGCCTGCTTGTTCCGTATTATTTTCTGGTGTAATGACACTGAACCCGGCAACTTCTTTTAATATGATCGGTTTTGGATTGCGTTTTGTATAGGTGCCATCATCAACAATTTGCTGTACCCAGTCACTGATAATTGGCGTATTACGAACGGTATGATCGGCTAACGTTCTTTGTGTAGATGTGTTTGTAAAGTTCATCGACAGTTTTACATTATATTGTTGAGGCGATGAAAAATGGGAAAGTGTACGTATTGACTGCTGAGGAAGGTATAAATCTGGTTGAGCGGATAACTTCATTATATTGCCGCTATCAATATGTTTCTTGAACGCGGGTTGAATGTGATTTTTCCACTGCCAAGGATGAACAGGGATAACAGTAAATTCATTGCTGAGGTTGTTCGAACGTACAAGGCTTTTTGGATAAAGCATTGTTTTATCGGTCTGTGGGCTTATTGATTCTATGATTAAGCTTTGTGCAACCGCAACCCATACCAGCTGAAAGGGGGCGGCGAGTTCAGGGCCGTAATTTTGATTATCGTCAAGACTGAAACCGATACGCGATTTAAACGTAGGGTGGTACAAGTGTCCATTCGTGATACGTGCTTCTTGCCATAGGTATTCGTCTGATATTAAGGGCTTTATGTCCGCTTTTGTCAGGCTTTGCGCATTCTTAATCCAAGTGTTTTTTAATTCGTGAGAGAAACATATCCATTGTTCGTGAGGTGTATTTATCAGAGGCTGGATATCTGACAAAAACTGGCTAAGTGTGGCGGGCGTTGTTTTATTTTCACACACTCGTGAAAGCGTTTCTGATGAGACGCGAAGCCTTTCAAATGACATGGAGAGGGTGGCTGTGCCTTGATAATACACATCTTTATTGATAGGCCATCGCGCTATATTTTTATCAAGCGAATAACTAAGCGCCTTTTCGTAACTTAAGGCTTCAATAAGTTGATTAATAACACGCAGGTGCGACTTCTCTAGTTGTTGAAAATATAATGGGTTCGGAATATCCACCCAATGTGGCGTTTCGCCACACTGATCAAACGTGCTTAAGAGATTCGCCTTCGCGGGTAATGTTGGCGTTAAAAAAAGTTTTTCAATGCATGTTTGAGTAGGTAGGTTTGTTCGCGTATTCATTAATTCATTGCGTGTTATTTGCCATAAAAAATCTTCTGTAACAGGGCATGAACGAGCAATTGATGCAAGAACGTGAGCAAAATGATTGACGACAACATAATAATTAAAACGGTGCCAGGTTGTATTTTCGTCATACCAGACAGCACTTTGCTCAAATCCTGTGATCTTTTTCTTGAGTGGTGAGTTATGGTGAATGCTCGCTCCCTCCATATCTCTAACAATCAACTTATAAGGCATGCCTTCTTTTATTTGTAGTAGGCTATTTTGTAAGTGTGCCTCTAGGCTGATACCTGTGTTTGCATAGAGCGTTAGTGCTGAGATAAGGACGGTTTGTGTATAGTTTGCCCACCAATCCCCTATAAAACCCTTATCAAAATTCATATGCTGGATGGCAGCTGCAGCTTCGATTATTTTTTTTACAGGAGGAAGTCTTGTTTTCGCACAAGGCTCCACGAGTGTGCTGATAACAAAGCAATCTTTCATGTTGCAATCATTGGGTCCCTGTCGATAGAGTATTGAGAATTCACTTTCAAGTTCTTTTATTCTTAGTGTTTGTGATTTTTTTTCTAACATAAAAATCAGTTTTTCTGGGCAGTCATCGATACCCAATGTTTCAATCAATTGGCTTGCATCAATGGCTCTTTGTAGTTGTTCCGGTGTGTTGTTACGAATGAAATTAGTAATGCGAACATTAAGCGACAGTTTAATAAAGAACTTTGATTGTGGTAGCCAAACGGTTCTGACAGAGGATGTGGGCCATACCGTTTCACCTATTTGTCCAAGCGAAAATAATTTTTTATCGTTAATTAATTCACGAACTATAGGCAGATTAAGTAACATGTCTGCTTGCCATGGGTGGCATGGAAGTAAAGGTAAGCCTTGAAAATTTTCAGGCAAGCGTTTTCTTGCTTGTGTGTACGCCAAATCATCGTATATTGGTACTTCGTTTGAAGATTTCATTAACTCGGGGGTAGCAACAAAATAATGAAGTTTAAACGAAGCTTTCATCTCAGGGCTATAGGCGGCCTTATCTTGATCAGTGAATTCTATACAAGCTTTTGATGTAGCATGAAAAGGGTGCCCTAGCAACATGCCTTGTTCGCTCTCAATGAAAGGGCAAGTTATATTATTATTGATATTTTTACTCTTTTTTTCTTGGAAAAAACGCATATTGCTGATGCTATTTTGTATAAGAGAAAACATTTTTTGTGAAGCTTCTAGGCCTTCATTAATATCATCTTGTAAATGCGCGAGGTGATGGCAAATAACCTTAATTAATGAATTCTCGTCTTTAATTTCAGTGGCTTGTTGAGCGTTATCAGATTGCAGCCAAAGATCATTGTATTGATGGTAACCGATGGATGAAAAGTGTGTGATATTGGCAAACAGCTGTGTGTTACAGGCTGGGAATTTATAACCAATAGTAAGTGATGGTTTTTGAACGAAAGGTTCTGGGTGTTGATCAATAGGGATAGCATGTGTTTTTAAGTCGACAGACATCTCTCGAAAAAATACATTGAGATACTGCTCAAGAATGTGATGCAACATGATATCAGGCGATGGTTTTTGCATGATCTAAAACCTTTCGTGGCGTTTTTGTTAAGTGTGAAAGAAAGCAGAATAACGCCGCACAAAAAAATAAAAGACTGGTTAATAAAAGTGCGAAGTGTGTATCTGGATGAAGACGTGTTTTGAAAGCATCGAAATATAATGAGAAGGGGTAGATTGCAGGCCCAATAAGTTGCCCTAAAACCAATACTGTTTGTGTCACCCCGATAGCTTGCCCCTCATGTTGTTCGCTGACACTTTGAGAAATTGAAAAAATCACGGTTTGAATCAATGCACCGAAAAAGAACCCTTGAATGATGCGTAATACCGCGATAAAAACCAGGTTGTCAGCGTTTGTCAGTAAAAAAATACAGATGCCACTAGCAACTGAAGAAAGAATAAATTGGTGATAGTTCAACCCTTTGTCGTTTAATCGGCCGAAAAACCTTACCGATAAAAAGGCAGCGCCCCACGATGCGGAGTGCAGTAAACCTGTTGCTGAACCTGTTGATAATGGCGTTGTTGGTACTTCAGATAAATAAATCACAAAAAAAGCGATGAGAGAAAAGGCAGCAGCTTGAACGCAACCACCCGCAACGAGCCAAAAAAAGGTCGTTGGTTGCGAAAAAAATCGCCATGTTAACTTAACGTAGTTATGTTGTTTGGATGTTGAGCGATTGATGGAAGGTAATGTGAGTGCGGCTATTAAGAGCGTAAAAATGCAAGTCAGCGCCTGAGCCAGCAGTAAACTCTGTAATCCGTAGGCATTAAAAAAAAATCCACCCAAGGTTGGCCCTAAAAGGCATGCGGCAGCGATGGCACTTTGTAATTGTCCGAGGCCAGTGCCTTTTCTCTCTCGATGGGTTAACAATTGAGCAAAGGATGTCAGTGTGATGCTAACACCTGATATACCCAGTAATAATCGTGCAAAAATAAAAAGAATAAAGTTATTCGTTATCGCTAAAATGAACAATGATATCGTCAGTAAGCCGATCGAGATTAATAACAAACGCTTGGCACAGACGCAATCGGCATATTTCCCCCAGAGTGATGCCGTTAATAAAGTACCTACGGCAGGGGTTGCAAGTGCAATAGCGCTGATTGCCGAGACCGACGTGGTGGTATGAGAAAAACCTTGTAAATCATCAATATATAGAGGCATGACAGGTACTAAAACCATCATGCTAAACGTGGCTATAAATTGACAAAATAGCAATAGGTAGAATGGGCTAATAATAACCATAAATGCTTAGATAGAATGCACCAAAGGATTTTCTATTGCGGTGAAATGACTGGGCATACCGGTTGTAGGCTGACTCTGAGTCAATAGAGGCCCAAGAACGGCTTTAAATGGCCAATTTTTAGCGTTTAAAAGCTGTTTTTCGAGTAATTCTTTAAGGTGGACATCAGGCTCATCGATAATGGCAGATTTTATGCAAACGGATATCCATTGCCAAAAATCGGCTTCTTCTTTTCCCTCAGATTTTATGCAATTTAATGCAATGGGATAAAGCGTTACTTGTAACCCCAAGGTAATAAAATAATTAAGCAATGCCGTTTGATCATCGAGGATTAATGTATTGGGCGTATTGTTGTTGACCTGATAATTGGGTGGCATCAGCCCGCAGGCAGAAATTTGATCAGGGCAAATTCTGAGCGAGTCATGATCGCGTAAGATAAATCCGTTGAAGTCACCGTCTTCAAAATGAAGCAGTATATTTTGTCCATGGCATTCAGGCATAACACCAAAGTGCCAGAAGCGAAGAAATACGGTAATAAAGTCAAGGCTCAATTGTTTTAAAAATTCCCAGCTATCAGGTGCTAAATCGGATATAGGGTTGTTTATCGGTGTATTTAATGCGCTCATAGGCATTATTTTGCCACCTTCATTCATGCAGCCTTTTGGAAAAAAACGCAGCTGGCATCCAAATTTACCTGTGTTTTCTAGAAAATTTTCATTATCTTTTACGACCCACCATAAGGATTCATCGCAAATTCGAATCGCTTGACTTAAGGAATGATCAAGCTGAAAGAGCCGGTCTAAAAAAGCTTGTGCTTGATCGCTGTTTTTAAGGTAACGAGGCGGCATTGTTCGAATGGCGCTCAGTGTTGTCGAATTTGTGGGAAGTTTTAGGTGCGTCATTGCGTCATCTTTATTTAAAAGTGTGCGCAAAGAGGCTGTTGGATACCCGTAGTCATAGGATTCTTCCAAATCTGTTGCATGAAAAGTGGCCTTTTCTTTAGATAATATTGCATGCTGATCTGGAAGTAGAGGTATGGCAACACTGGTAATGGGCAAGGCAGAGAGCTTGTTCATCAACTTTCTGTGCTGATGCATAGGAAGTATATATTGACTCGGTTCGTTTATTGATGATGCAAGTGTATTGTTTTCAGGGAATGCCCAAAAATGAAGGGTCACTGCTTTGTTATCTTTCTTAATCAGAGATTGTAATGTTCCTTTTGCATGTGCGAAAGGGTGGAATGGTCGGTCAGCGAGAAGGGAAAGCCATTCGCTATTTTTGTAGCTTACGTCTTTCCTTTCGTCACGCTTGTTGTTAACGAAATACGTTGAGTCGGATAGTTTTTCGATAAAATCAAAGCTCTCGCGCCATAAGCGATTTAAATGGTCTGTTTTATTTGTGTTAAACCAAGGTGCACCGGCAATGAGTGGAAGCACATTTTTTATGCTGATTTTGGATTGTTTAGCATTTTCTTCGTATAAAGTTATTTTTTTTCCAGTAATTTTATACGGTGTAAGGCTCAGTTTTTTTAAGCTAGGGAGGCTAAGGTAGGTATCTTTCGACAGCCTAATGTGCAGCTCTCCACGGGTATAGTGGGTATGATCTCTGAAAGAAAAAATATTCTCCATATATAATGCATCAACCAGTTTTTGTAATTGGGCAATTTGCAGTACTTTTTTCATCGTTTGACCTAAAATAACGAGAGTGTTTGGCCGACATTTTCTTTTTCTGCGAGATGATAAAACCACCGCGCGCAAACAATATCATCGATAGCCATTCCCATGGGGTTTAGAAGAATGATTTCATCTTCTGATGTTCGCCCTGGTTTTTTTCCAGTAACAACCTCACCCAGCTCGGCATAAAGTTTTTCCTTGCTGAATTGGCCACTCTCTACGAGCTGATTGATAACTTTTTTCTCTCGGTTTGATTGATCCCAGTCATCAACAAGAACTTTATCTGCACGAAGAAATACATCTTCTTGTATATCCATAATGGAAATGTTAGAAATAAAGCAGCCTTTTTTTATCCATGAAAAAGGGATGTAAGGCTTATCTGAAATGGTACATGTGACAAGAATATCTGCTTGCCTGACGGCATATTCTGGTTTTTTATGAAAAATAAAATTAATTTTTTCGTGGTTTTTTTGTAGTTTTTCAGCAAGGTTTTTTGCAGCCTTCGTATTGATATCATAGAGGTGGATATTTTTGATACTGGTATATTGCTCAAGCAGTGTTTGTCCCTGATGTTGAGCGATTAAACCGCAGCCAAGTAATGTCACATCGGTAAATCCCTCTCTTGCTAAATACTGGGTCGCAATGCCGGTTATCGCGGCTGTTCTCATAGCACTGATTAAGCTTCCTTCTAAGACGGCAATGGGGTAGTTGGTGTTAGTGTCGTTCAAAATGATAACCGCACTGGCTCTGGGTAGGTTATGTTCAGTGGGATTTTGATGCCTTGAGCCTATCCATTTTATACCTGCTATAGGTTTCTCACCACCGAGGTAGCAAGGCATAGCAATAATACGGTCAGCAATGTGATCCGCGCCTTCCCAGCGCAAATAAGGCTTAAGGGGTTGCACGAAATCTTGACTGGCATGAATTTCTAAACCTTCCCTTATGGCCGCTAAGAATGCATCGCTGTGGTTAGCGCCAAGCACTTTTAAGTCTGACTGGTTGAGGTAGCGTAAGGCGCAATGACTCGACATATCGATCTCTTCAATAAAAAATTAAGCGGTTTGGTGATGCTGACGAGATAAGCGTGCTTCATGGCGCGCTTTGACTTTATCAACCCATGTATCGTTATAAATAAGATCGAGGTAGCGGTCGCCTCGATCAGGGAGGAGGGTAAGCACACGGCTTCCTTTGGGAATGCGCTGCGACAATTTTAAAATTGCTGCAATGTTTGATCCGCTGGAGCCACCAGCAAAAATACTTTCTTTCTCGATTAACTGATGGCACCCAATAGCGGATTCATAATCGTCGACATAGATGACGTCGTTAACTTCTTCGGGGCATAGTAATTCAGGTACGCGGCTGGCACCAATGCCGGGTATTTCCCTTGGGCCAGATGGCCCTCCAAATAAAACCGATCCAAAGAGATCAACAGCAATAACCTTAACCTTTGGGTAGATTTCTTTTAGTCGCCGAGAAACACCCATCAATGTACCTGAAGTGCTGGTACTGATAACGAGATAATCAACAGGCTTTTTTAGTTCGTTGGCGAGTTCTTCTGCTTCGCCATAATAATGGCTTTTCCAATTGTCGGGGTTGGCGTATTGATTTACCCATACACTATTTGTTGTTGTCTCAAGCAGGCTTTTAACTTTTTCGATACGTGTCAATAAATACCCGTCATTGATATCTTTTTCGGAGACTTGAATAATGCTCGCGCCATACAACTCAATCATCTTCAAGTTTGTAGGAGAAATTTTTGGGTCAACAACTGCCGTGAATTTTAGGCTGTAGAGTTTACAAAACATGGCTAATGAAATGGCTAAATTTCCTGAAGAGCTTTCTATGATATGACTGTTAGATTTTATGGTTCCGTTTTTTATCCCTTGCTCAAGCATGTAGTACGCAGGGCGATCCTTGATGCTGCCGCCAGGATTCATGAACTCTAATTTAGCTAACACCTCAATCTGCGTTTCTTTGAATAATTTATTCAGTGTGATGAGCGGTGTTTTACCGACATGTGATCGTATATCAGTCATTTTCATATATACCTCGTAGCTGTTTATTAAAAAGTTTGATTCACGACCTTAGTCCAGTATTGATGTGGATTATATGTAGAAAATAAAACCTAATGCAAATGGAAATTGTTTTTATTTATTTGTTGGTGTAGATAAGCATATCCCTCCCTGTTGTTTTATATCGATCACCCTTGAAAATGCAAGGGCGTTGGCCGCGCTCGCTCACCCCAATCACTTACTGATTGTAAGCTCATGGGGATTCGCTCGCTTGCTGCCTTCTTGCATCTCCAATTCCGAAGGGTATATATGTATGCTGGCATTTTCATGAGAATGGCATAAAATTATTTTTTACATCTGACTTGTCCGCCGGTAAAGGTCGCGTGTGAAAAAACTAGGAAATTAAAGTTGCAGGCACCGTCACAGTATTTCTGTTCTATTCAATTGTTATTTGTAGATAGTCCTGATAGGTCAGCCGATCTGATTTTAAAGACGTTGGTTTTTTAACTGATGAAACCCAGTAAACCCTTCGGAGTCTAAATCCAGATGGTTGAGGTAAATGCAAAAACTGAAAAAGCTAAAAACCTTTATTTAGGGAGATAGCCGTGATAATTGAAAATAAATTTGAATCAGAGACTGCTTGGTTGACAGAAATATGGGAAAGCATTGGTGCAGCATTGTGTTCAGGTATTAAACACGGGAGAAGGAGGGCAGGATGTACGTCCTCTAGTTTATTTGTCAGGTGGAGAAACACCCAAAGTTTTGTATGAAAAGCTGAGTGCCATGAAGATAGATTTTGATGAGATAGATTGGGCGATGGTCGATGAGCGTTGGGTAGCACCGACACACCCAAGAAGTAATCAGCAATTTATTGAAAAATGTTTTTCTAATGCCGAAGGGTTTCATCTCCGGGCTTTAAAAAATGGTTACTCAACCCCAGCGCTTGGCTTGCCAAAGGCTGAACGATGTTATCAAGCACTTTCATCGAGGGCGACACTTTGTGTGTTGGGTATGGGGGGGGATGGACATTTTGCATCGCTTTTTCCACATTCTGACGGTTTATCGGCGGCATTAGCGCTATCAAACAAAAAAAAACTTGCTGTTATTGAGGCCATATCTTCTGCTGTCACCGGTGCAGAAACGGCACGTATCACACTGACACTTAAGACGATACTTAATAGTCAGCAGGTTTTATTGTTGCTAAAGGGTGAAAAAAAATACCAGTGTTTTAAGCAAGCATGGCAGCAAGATGATACTCAGAAAACACCGATCAGTGCTTTGCTTAATCAGCAACAAACGGATGTACATGTTTATTGGTGTCCATAAGTAAGTAGTAAACCGCCCTTTAAGTCGACCGTTTATGAATGAAGTGATAATCAAGTGAGAAAATTATGCAGCACGATTTAGATCCTTTTTTTACAGCCGCAATGGTCATTCCTGTATTGACCATCAATGATGTTCGTGATGCTGCGCCTCTTGCGAAAGCGTTATTAGATGGTGGGGTTTCTACTCTGGAGGTAACTTTACGCACGCCGGCTGCTTTTGATGCCATTCGCGCGATAAAGTCTCAGGTTTCGGGTGTGACTGTGGGGGCGGGTACGGTAACAACGCCTGAGCTTTATCAAAAGGCGGTTGAGGCCGGCAGTGAGTTTATTGTGAGCCCAGGATTCAATAGCGGCTTACTTGAACAGGCGAATATTTATGATGTGCCCTTTGTGCCGGGCGTGTCGACGGTTTCTGAAATAATGCAGCTTTATCGTCAAGGTTATCAATTTTTGAAGTTCTTTCCTGCTGAAATTTGCGGAGGAGTAGAATTTTTAAAAGCTGTACTACAGGTTATGCCTATGTTGCAATTTTGCCCGACGGGCGGTGTGAATATTAACAATCTTGGTGATTATTTGGCATTAAAAAACGTCGCTTGTGTGGGTGGATCTTGGTTGGCCACAAGCAAGGAAATCAAAGAAAAAGAATGGGCTGTCATTACAGAAAAGGCACAGTCTGCGGCTGATGTGGCTCGGTAATTGAGTGTGTTTATGGGCGCTGTTGTTCAGCGCTCACCGTATAAGAGAATCTCAAAATAATAAAGTCATGTAAATTAACAGGCTTATCATTCAATCGGATACAGCTTGCTTGCTCGCTTTGGTGGCTATTCGTAGTGAAGGGCATTCACCAAAAAACAACACCCTTGCTTTCTGTCATATTCTTGTAACATTTCCATCACATAATGCGCCTGCGTTTACATAATTACACCTAAAAACAGGGGAAAGCCAGGGCTTCGCGCTATGTTTTTGATCAGTTCGCTTAAAAATCTACTACAAAGCAGATGGCTGATTGTATTTCAATCAGTTTATGGGTATGAATTAGCCCGCTATGAAAAACTACACTATTAAATTACAAAAGAGTGTTAATTTAGAAACCAACACTAAATTATTAGCGGGTTTAGATTAAAAAATAAACATTTTGTTTGATTGTCGCCGATCTTGTTAATATCGTAGTGCGATTGCCCTGAGGGGAAAGCCTTATGAAACTCTTAACTTATTCATCACTATTACTCGCTGTATCAATCCTGCCTGCTGCAGCAGACATCAATATTACGCTGGGTTCTGGTGGCTTAAAAGCGGTAGATAAAGAAAGCGGTATTCAGTTTAAAATGGGAGGTAGGTTGCAGTTTGATTACAATAACGTGACTGTGGATCCTAGTGAGGGCGAGAAAGTAACAAAATCCAATGACGTTGAACTGCGTCGTGCCCGTATTTTTATGGCAGGCGAGATTCAAGACTGGGCATTTAAAGCACAGTTTAATATGAGTGAAGGTGACAGTGCTGGTACACCAGAAGATTTATACATTCGCTATAAGGGCTTTGGAAAGGCTGCGGTTGTTACTGTAGGTAAGCAAAAAG
Organism: Pseudomonadales bacterium; assembly: GCA_965248335.1. Taxonomy (GTDB): domain Bacteria; phylum Pseudomonadota; class Gammaproteobacteria; order Pseudomonadales; family DT-91; genus CAKMZU01. The sequence continues at coordinate 2,271,511 of CBDFIY010000003.1, read as the reverse complement.
AAGGGTTTTCACTCGAAGCCGTTGAAAGTTCAAAAGATATCACCATGCTTGAGCGCTCAGCGATTGTTGAAGCATTTAGCTTTGGGCGAAATATCGGCTTGTCTGTGGCGGGTGACTGGGGTCAAGGTTATTACTCTGTAGGTATATTTGAAGACAGTGATAGCGATAAGCTTTCTATGAATAATCCAGCACTCGATGGACGATTTGTTTATAACCCTGTGAAGTCGGATGATGCCGTTGTTCATTTGGGGCTAGGTTACAGTCATCGAGCAGACGAAGAGACCTTCAAAAATATTGAGTTAGGTACATCAGTCGGTGCCTTTCATGCGCAAGGCGAGTACTTCCGGTTAGATGAGAAAGATGCATTGAATAACGACCTTGATCGGGATGGGTACTATGTGCAGGCTGCTTATGTGATCACAGGTGAGCATAGAGGCTACAAAAATGGCGCGTTTAAACGTATTAAACCCTCTTCAGAAAATGGAGCATGGGAATTATCAGCGCGTTATGAATCTGGTTATGGGAAGTATAAAGATTTTGGCTTAGAGAAAGAAGACGGACAAGCATTGACGGCAGGTGTAAGTTGGTACGCCAATAATAATGTCAAAATTGGCCTGAACTACGGCTTAGCTGAGGTAGATTCAAATGATGATAAAGGTCAAAGTCTTCGCCTCAGAACACAGTTAGTATGGTAGGAAATAAATAAAGGGTGGTGGGCTGTTGCATTGCCACCTTTAATCGATTAAAAAAGCAAGAATTAAGCGAGGTTGTCATTTTTCTGACACATAACTGTCGTAAAGTGCTCCCGATTGATACAAACAACCTGAGGAAAGTTAAATGAAACTGACCAAATATATACAGACAACAGCGCTCGTCGTAGGCAGCTTGCTTGCAGTAAACACGCTTTCAAGTACGGCGATGGTCGATACCGCCATTCCTACTTATCATAAAGCGAGTGGCGTATCCGGAAACTTATCGAGCTCGGGCTCTGATACGCTCGCTAACTTAATGACATTATGGGCGGAAGACTTTAAGCGTGAATACCCCAATGTCAATGTTCAAATTCAAGCGGCAGGTTCTTCAACTGCGCCACCGGCATTGACTGAAGGCACGTCTAACTTTGGTCCGATGAGTCGTAAGATGAAGGATAAAGAAATAGAAGCCTTTGAAAAACGTCATGGCTATAAGCCAACTGCAATTCCTGTTGCTATTGATGCTTTAGCAGTTTACGTGCATAAAGATAACCCAATCAAAGGGCTGAGTATTCCACAGGTGGATGCTATTTTTTCATCAACTCGCCGGTGTGGCGGTATGCATGATATTACTAAATGGGGTCAACTGGGCTTGAAAGGCGCTTGGGCTTCACGCGGTATCCAATTGTTTGGACGAAATTCGGTTTCTGGTACTTATGGGTACTTTAAAGGAAAGGCACTTTGCAAAGGTGACTTCAAAAATAATGTTAATGAGCAGCCGGGTTCTGCATCCGTTGTACAATCGGTTTCTACCTCAATCAATAGTATTGGTTACTCAGGTATTGGTTATAAAACGTCTAGTGTTAAGGCTGTACCTTTAAGTAAAAAAGAAGGTGGTAAGTTTGTTGAAGCAACACCCGCTAATGCTGTGAAGGGCACTTATCCACTATCACGCTTTTTGTATGTATACATCAATAAAGCACCGAATAAACCATTAGATCCCATGACTCGTGAATTCTTGAAGCTCGTACTGTCACAGCAAGGGCAAATGGTTGTCGTAAAAGATGGTTACATTCCCTTACCGGCAAAAGTTGTCGAGAAGTATTTGAAAATGATTGATGCCAACAAAGGCGCTGCAAAAGTGGCCGCTGGCAAATAAAATCATCGCCGCCTTAGGTTCTCTGAAGTTAACAGAGCCTAAGATTAGTTTCATTTATTTTTTCGATCATTATAATGCCCTTTCTGCCTATATCCAGTGACACCTTGTATGGCTTCTAATCATAACTCTCAGATCACGGTCGACTTTAATTCGGCTAAAGTGACGCGCTACAATCATTTACGGAAAGTAAAAGATTCCGTTGCCAAGTATGTTATAGCAGTGGGTGGTGTTGCGGTTATAGCCACTATTTTGCTGATATTTCTTTACCTTCTCTATGAGGTTTTACCCTTATTCCAGTCTGCAAAAGTAAAACCTTTAGCCGAATTTCAATTAGAAAATCGTACACCTTCGTTGTATATGGCTATCGATGAGCAAAACGATTTAGCGTTACGACTTTTACCTAACGGACATGTTGAATTTATTAATTTACACTCGGGTAAGAAAACCTATGATTTCCCGCTGCCTATCCCCGCTGGGCATAAAATTACGAGCTTTGCATTAAATTCCGATGAAAGCCGGCTTTTTGCTGTTGGGCTTGATGATGGCTCTGCATTAATCGTTAAGCACAATTACAAAGCGACTTATCCGAATGATCAGCGTGTGATCACGCCTTATCTTAGCTTTCCTTATGGGGAAGACCCTATTCATCTCATGCCTGATAATTTACCGGTTAATGAACTCGCTATTCGCGATAGCGAAGAATCCTTGACCCTCGCTGCCGCAAACGCTAAAAAAATATTTGTCAAAAGACTTACTAAAGAAGAAGACTTCATTATGGAAACCGTGACACTGGTTGCTGATAATGTCGACTTGCCGAAACTGGCACTAGAAAAAGATTTTTTACCGAAACATTTACTGATTGATGAGAGCCAACGGTTTCTCTATGTGCAAACAGCGAATAAGACGTTTGCCGCGGTCGACCTTAAATTAACCAGCGTGGATTATAATAAAGTTGAAAGCCCTATTACTAATATGATTTTTCTTTTAGGTGAAATCTCATTGATTGTCACAGAGGCCGGTGGCGAGATTAGCCAGTGGTTTATGGTACGCGAGAGCGGCGCAGTCGTATTAAAGAAAATTCGTACCTTTGAGGGTGGTTATCAAGGGCAAAACTTTGTAGCCCCAGAGCAGCGAAGAAAAGGTTTTGCGGTCATGGATGAGAAGGGTGAGTTGTCGCTTTTTTACACAACGGCACATCGCGAGGCTTACCATGATCAAGTGATGGCCCATCACAAGCCACTGAGTATAGCGCTCTCACCAAGAGCAGATAGGCTGTTGATAGAAACAAAAGATGGCACATTAAAGCTCTTGGATGTCATTAATAAACATCCTGAAACATCGATAACTGCATTGTGGGATAAAGTCTGGTACGAGAGTTACGATGAGCCGCAGTATGTGTGGCAGTCATCTTCCTCCAATAATGATTTTGAACCTAAAATGTCGTTAATGCCCTTATCGTTCGGTACGCTAAAAGCCGCATTTTATGCCATGTTGCTTGGCGCGCCGCTCGCGATATTTGGTGCCATTTATACCGCTTATTTTATGACGCCTGTGATGCGCCGCAAGGTCAAACCACTGATTGAGTTGATGGAAGCGTTACCCACGGTAATTTTAGGTTTTCTCGCTGGCCTCTGGTTAGCGCCTTTTATGGAGAAAAACCTGACAGCCATTTTTGCTATCCTTTTGCTGTTACCCGTCGGCATTGTGAGCTTTGGTTTTGCTATGAGTCGACTACCACAGCGGTATCAAAATACCATTAATCAGGGATGGCACGGTTTCCTATTAATCCCTGTGATTATCGGTATTGTTGTATTCGCTTTGTTTATAAGCCCAGCACTAGAGCATTGGTTCTTTGGTGGTAATATGCGGCAATGGTTAAGTAACGACTTGGGTATTCCTTTCGATCAGCGTAATGCTATGGTGGTGGGTGTGGCGATGGGCTTTGCCGTGATACCGACTATTTTTTCAATCGCTGAAGATGCTATATTTTCTGTCCCTAAACACTTGAGCTATGGCTCGCTTGCGCTGGGTGCAACCCCTTGGCAAACCATGAAGGGCGTTATTCTGCCCACGGCAAGCCCAGGTATTTTTTCGGGTTTAATGATTGGGCTGGGCCGTGCAGTAGGTGAGACCATGATTGTTTTAATGGCGACAGGTAATACGCCTATTATGGATGCGAATATTTTTGAAGGGATGCGAACCCTTGCAGCAAATTTAGCGGTTGAGGTGCCTGAGGCGGAAGTGAGTAGCACCCATTATCGTGTACTCTTTTTGGCTGCCTTTGTACTTTTCCTGTTTACTTTTGTTGTAAACACTTGCGCTGAGCTGGTTCGGCAAAATCTAAGAAAAAAATACGGGTCACTGTAGGGGATAGCTGAGATGAAAAGAGAGAAACCTACCGTTAGCCGTTGGTTTAAAAGTGGTGATCCTTGGGTCTGGCTTAATGCCGCGGCGGTATCGATCAGTATTCTTGCGGTTTTGGCACTGTTATCGCTACTGGCTGTGAATGGATTATCCCATTTTTGGCCTAAATCTATTATTCAGGCGAATTACCAAATTAAAGGTATGGCGCAACCTGTCATTGTTGTCGGTGAACTTGTGGAAACCATTAAAGTGCCTGCTGAACAACTAAATGATGCAGGTTTCAGTGTGAATCCAGAGCAACAATTACATAACCGATCGCTGATCAAGCGAGGCAACAGAGATGTGTTTGGGGCTGATTTCGCCTGGTACCTTGATGAGGGGATGAGTGATCAGAAACTACCCACAAAATTGATGAACCTAGAGCGTCGAGAGTGGGGCAACTTTTATGGAGAGTTGGTAGCAATTAATGAAAAAGGGCAATTAGTTGCTGATGCGAATACCGAAGACTATGAATCGCTTTGGAAAAACTTTCAGCGACGCCTGACTCGTGCACAAAATCTATACGATAAAATTTATACCATTGAGAAGAAATCGATCGGCTCGATCAACTACAAAATGGAGCGCATTCGCCTCAAAACACGTGGGTTAGAGCTGCACCCGCCTTCAGCAGAGAAACTTGCATTAGAAAAAGCAAGGCTTGCTAAGCAGAAAGCGAAGTTAGAGAGTGAATATAAAGTTTTGCAGGATGAATTAAAGGCGCTTTATGTGGCCATTGAGCGTGACAGCATTGTTGCTCGTGTCTCAAATGGGGAGAAAGTGGATATCAATCTTGCCATGATTGTTAAGGCAGTACGGCCGAATAGCCTTAATTTTTTCCAGAAAATGGCCGTTTATGTTGAAAATTTATGGAGTTTTCTAACAGATGATCCAAGAGAAGCGAATACGGAAGGTGGTATTTATCCGGCTATCTTTGGTACCGTGATCATGGTTATTTTAATGTCTATCATGGTTACCCCTTTTGGTGTTATTGCAGCCGTTTACCTACGGGAATATGCACCGCAAGGTAGAATCACGCAAATCATCAGAATTGCCGTTAATAACTTAGCGGGCGTCCCCTCCATCGTTTATGGCGTATTCGGGCTAGGATTTTTTGTTTATTTTCTTGGGCAAAATATAGACCAATTGCTCTTCGAGGAGTCATTGCCTTCGCCGACATTCGGTACACCAGGACTACTTTGGGCGTCATTAACCCTTGCCTTGCTAACACTGCCGGTTGTTATTGTGGCTACAGAAGAAGGGCTAGCACGAATTCCACGTGCGGTAAGAGAAGGTAGTCTTGCTTTAGGTGCAACGAAAGCGGAGACTATCTGGCGCATTGTATTGCCAATGGCGAGTCCTGCCATGATGACGGGGCTTATTTTGGCTGTAGCCAGAGCAGCGGGTGAGGTAGCACCTTTGATGTTGGTTGGTGTGGTCAAGCTTGCGCCTTCTTTACCCGTTGATACTAATTTCCCGTATTTTCATCTTGATCAGAAATTCATGCACTTAGGTTTTCATATCTACGATGTTGGATTCCAAAGCCCTAATGTCGAAGCAGCAAGACCTCTGGTTTATGCAACAGCCTTTTTATTGGTAGTTGTCATCGCCGTTTTAAATATTGCAGCGGTTATGATTCGAAATCGCCTGCGTGAAAAATATAAATCATTGGAGCACTAGCCCCATGTCTACGATAAAATCTCATAAAATTGACATGTCATCTCTTCAGAATAAAAGAGATACACCGTCCTTTGTTCCAGACAACACAAGTCTAGAGGTTGATAACCTTAAGCTTTATTACGGAGATAAACAGGCGCTCAACGGAATCAATTTATCGATCCCTGAGAAGAAAGTGACAGCTTTCATTGGTCCAAGTGGTTGTGGTAAATCAACATTATTACGATGCTTTAACCGCATGAACGACTTGATTGACCAGTGTAATATTACTGGAGAAATCCGTATTGACGGCAGTAATATTTACGATAAGTCAGTTGATGTTGCTTCCTTGCGTCGACGTGTTGGAATGGTATTTCAAAAGCCGAATCCTTTTCCTAAATCTATTTATGAAAACGTTGCCTACGGCCTACGCATCCAAGGCATTAAAAGTCGTCGCTTATTGGACGAAGTTGTTGAGCAATCTCTGCGTGGTGCTGCACTTTGGGATGAAGTAAAAGATCGCTTGAATGAGTCGGCGTTAGGTATGTCTGGTGGGCAGCAGCAACGATTAGTCATAGCAAGAACTATCGCTGTAAAGCCTGAAGTGTTATTGTTGGACGAACCCGCGTCTGCCCTTGATCCGATATCAACGCTCAAAATTGAAGAGCTTATTTATCAGCTAAAAGACAAGTTTACCATTGTGATTGTCACGCATAATATGCAACAAGCGGCGAGAGTATCTGACCGTACGGCGTTCATGTATATGGGGAACTTAGTTGAGTACGGTGACACTAATAACATATTTACTAACCCGAAAGAGAAACAAACTGAAGATTATATTACTGGTCGATACGGTTAATTCTCACTATATTTAATAGAAAAGTTAACAGATTTAATAGAAAAGTTAACAGATTTAATAGAAAAGTTAACAGATTTAATAGAAAAGTTAACAGAAAAACCCTCAAAGAGTATGGAAACATTATGGAAGGCGATGGCTACACACATCATATATCAAGGCAGTTCAATCAGGAGCTAGAAGACGTACGTACAAAAACCTTGGAAATGGGAGGTTTGGTTGAGCGGCAAGTTCGAGATGGGATTGAAAGCCTTTTAGATCTGGATACACAAAAAGCAGATAAGGTAAAAGCGAAAGATAAAGAGATCAACGATTTCCAGACCGTCGTTGATGGTGAATGCGAGCATATTCTTGCGAGAAGGCAACCTACCGCCAGTGATTTACGTCTGGTGCTTGCAATAACAAAAGTTGTTGCCGACCTTGAGCGTATGGGTGATGAAGCCTACAAAGTGGCTGCACAAGTTATAGGTTTGCGCGATGAGCATGCTGAACAGCAGGGCTTCGTTGATATTCGCCATTTAGGCGCACATGTTGGTCAAATGATTCATGATGCTTTAGATGCTTTCGCACGTATGGATACAGATCAAGCTATTCGTGTGGCCTATGAAGATAATAAAGTTGATAGTGAGTATGCCAAAGCATTAAAAGATATGATTAAGCTTATTTCTTCCGATGCGGTCAGTGCCAGCCGGATGATGAATGTGATATGGGCTTTACGTTCTATTGAGCGAATGGGTGATCATGCTAAAAATATTGCAGAGCACGTCATTTATTTAGTAAAAGGCCTCGATGTTCGGCATGTTGATGCGAGTGAAATGGAGCATCAGCTTAAAGGTTCATCTAAATAAAGCAGTTAAATTAACCTATTAATGTCTTGCCTGATAATAACCCTTTGAAGGAGGGAGTGTCAGGCTGCTTCTCTTTTCAATTCCCCTTCCTTTTTATTTGATTGGGCAATGAGGCCGTCATTGAGCTTATTTCTAGCGCGAAAAATATAGAATAAAATCTTAACGCGCTTCCGTGTTGCAGTTTTCTGATCTCTTCAAATCTGGATTTATGTTGTGATAAATTTCTCAACAAAAGGAAATATTATTATTTAGAAAAATAATATTTTTTTTCTATACTTTGTAAGTATCTAGTTACGGCTTGCAAACCCTATGAAATATTTATTTTCTAGTCCCATTGTTTTTCTCTCTCTATACCCAACTGACTTCAATGTGCGCGATTTAGCTGTTGGAAATTATCATTAATTCTACTGTCTAAATCAGCGCCAATTTCAGGTAGTATTTTTTCAAAAAACTCGCTAATTTTATTTTTAAAATCCTTTGCCGTGGAAAAGTACTGGTTATTCCTGACTTTTTCGTTCATCACCTTCCACAGCCGCTCTATGGGGTTTAGATTTGGGCTGTATGGTGGCAAGGTGTGAAGTTTAATGCCTAACTTGTCCGCAGCGCTCAGGACAGCCTTGGATTTATGATAGCCAGCTCCATCTAAAACTAAATGCACTGTCTTCTCACTATAATGTGCTCGTATTTTATGGAAAAATTCAATAATCGAATCGCCATTAACGGTGTCATATTGGCCAATAATAGCTTCTTCTATATGGGTGAGTTCGATAGCACCTATTATATTGAGTCGTGTCCGACTTCCCGTGGTCTCTATGGGTTTATCGACACCCCTTTTGATCCATCCCGATGTGATTTTTGTTGCTTGAGTTGGATGGACTGCATCCATGAACAGTAAGGCTTCACCCTCTGATAGCTCAGCTTTTAGCGCTTCATACTTTTCAATAAATTGCGCTTGTTTTTCAACATCAAACTTATATGGAATGCCTTTAGGCTTTTTATAGCTGAAACCCTTTTGGTGTAACCACTGGGTTAGCCCTGAAACACTAAACTGCACACCCCAAGTTGTTTTAATATAATGACCAATTTGGCTCACTTGGGTATATATTTTTCCTGACAAATGAGTAACCAGCAACTGAGATTGCTCGTTATCTAGGTAACCTTTGGAGCCGCCATTGGTTGATAATAACTTTTCATCATTTAGGTAATCATTAAGATGCCGAACAATCGTGGACTCATCTTTTCTTAATGCCTGAGCGATCATTCTTGTCGACCAGCCTTCCGACCGCAACAAAACGACCTTCAAACGATCGCTTTCTCTACTGTCTCTTGCTTGTTTATGACGCAATTCCAGTGCAAGTTTTTCGTTTTTTGTCAGGTCGATTTTCAGCATCTGCGCACTATGATTATTTACTCTTTATAAATCAAGTACTTTCAACAGCGATGGGTATACATATCGTAAAAAGGGAGGGAATAAATAGTTAAAAGGCACCGAAAAGTACCTTTTATCGTACCCGCGACAAAAGAAATAAACCCACGACAATACAAATAACAGAAGGTAACGCCATTGCCAAAATGGGGTTTATACCAAAAACAATACTAAAAGGCCCTACCGCTGTTTGTAGGGTTTTGACCAAAACGCCCACCATGACCCCGCAAAAAATTCTGAAGCCCATCGTTACTTGACGTAATGGCCCAAAAACAAAAGCAATGCCGATAAGGATAAGGCTCATAACCATCAATGGGTAAAACACTTTCTCCCAGAATGCCAGCTGATATTCGACTGAGTTGAGATGTTGCTTATCGAGGTATTGACGATATTGATAAAGGCCAGCCATCGGTAAATTACGCGGATCACTGACGGCGATTTTTAAAAAGTTGGGTTTAATATCTGTATGCCAAATATCTTGTTTTGAAAAATGTTTGTCAATCGACGTAATATTTTTCGCATTATTATTAAAATTTGTTGTGCTTACATCGGTAAGTAGCCAGTGATTTTTATTATATTCTCCAAGCTCAGATACACGCAACTGCTCTAATTGCTGATCTTTGTTGAACGCATAAATATGCACACCTTGAAGTTGTCCATTCGGGCGAATGATATCGATAAAAATAAAATTATTTTTATCGCGCAGCCAAAATAGCCGTTTTAAATCAACCTTTTTTACACCAGACTTGGCCAAGGCTTTCATGCTGTTTGCATACATCTCTGATTTAGGCGCAACGTATTCACCAAAGAGAACAGCGATAACTAAGAATAAAAGGACAGGTTTCATTGCCATCCAAGTGAGCCTGATCGTCGAAATGCCCATTGAGCGCATCACGATCAGTTCACTGTTGCTAGCCAAGCTCCCAAGGCCAAGAAGGCAGCCGATCATACCTACTAAAGGCATAACACTGTAAAACTGGAGCGGTGAACCTAAAAGTACATACCAAAGGGCAGTAAAAAAATGGTAGTTACCACCCAGCTGGCTAAGCTCATTAGCAAAACGGAAAACAATATCAAGGCCAAAAACCACCAACAAAACGATGGCTGTAGCGCCTGAGACTTGACGAAAAATATAGTGGCTAATAACTCTCATGAACGATTTTTTCTTAGGCGCTGTAAATCAGAAAAATAAAAGACAAAAAGGCCGAGAACAAAGAATAACCCATGAATGGGCCAAAGTCCGATATCCACAGGTAAAGTGCCTGAGGCCATGAAACTAAAAGTTGCCGTGATCATGCCAAAATAGATAAAGTAAAGGATAATACTCGGGATCAACTTGAGATAGCGCCCCTTTCGGTGATTCGTTTCGCTAAAGGCAAGCCCGATCAATGCAATAACCGGTATCATAAAGGGCAACCCTATACGCCATTGCAGTTTAGTTTTTGCTTCACGTGAATGCATTTGCATTAATTGCAGTGTTGGCAGTGCGTCAATAGAGGTGACGTCTTTGGCAATATGTTTGCTTTGTTCGATAAGTCGACCTAAAAGGTCGAATCGTACATAGGTATAGTTCAGGTTGTTATCACCGCCGGTTATTCGGGTGCCATCGACTAATTCAATATACTGATTTCCATACTTTCCATAGCTGAGTTGCGCTTCTTTAGCCTTAATTAGGTCAATAGCCGTTCTGTTGTCAGCATCTTTATAGCCGATAACAGCAAAAACATCACGGATGGTTGATTTATCTGTACTGACTTCTCCGGCATAGAGTGTCATGCCGTTTGAGCCAATCTTTTTAAAACTGCCACTAACAACTGTGCTGAAGCTCATTTTATTTTCTGGGTTTTCCCAGAGTTTTTGGTAATTATAGAGGCCTAAGGGTGTCAGATATAAAGTAATTAGTGAAAAAATAATCATCACGGGAAAACAGGCTGCCAAGGTTAAAAAGATAAGTCGACGCTTAGAAACGCCGCATGCGTGCAAAACAACCATTTCGCTTTCTACATATAAACGACCAAAAGCGAGCATAAGCCCTAAAAATAAAGATAAAGGAAGGAGAATTTCTAAAAACTCAGGTAGGCGGTAAAGCATGATCGAAAAAATGATATCGCTCGGAAATTGCCCGCTAGCCGCGTTTGCTAAATGCTTAACAAAGCGGCCACTGAGAAAGATAAACATCAAAATGGTCAATACGCCTAAAAAGCTGACGTAAATTTCTTTTGCTAGATAGAAAAAAATGCGCACTAAATACCTTTCAAATTGTGATTGCTTTATGAGGCTTATGAATTAACATACTCAATTAATTCTTGAAATGCCTAAGCTTTGGAGCTTGTATGGATTTTACACTGAAAACGCTCATTCATGGGCCTAAAACGAAAGCGGAGTGCTTAATTGTCCCTTTTTATGATGCTGTAAAACTTCCTACTATAGTAGATGAAATTGATGATTCATTAAATGGGCAAATCAAACAACTGTATCAAGCCAAAAAAATAAAAACTGAGGCGAATGTAGCCACCACTGTTTATTGTTCGAAAAACGACCAGTGGGATGAGGTTGTTTTTGTGGGTGCCAAGAAAGAGGCGACACCTGCAGATTTATCTGTATGGTTTTCTTCTGTGGCGAAAATTTTGAAGCAATCCGGGGTTAAAAGTGCTTGTGTGTTAGTCGACGCGCTTGATACAAAAGAGAGTGAAGACGCGATCTTAACCCTAGCTGCCCGCGCTATGCAGGTGAGCACTTATCAGTACGATACAACCTTGTCAGAAAAAAAGAAAAAGACAGCATTAAAAGCAGTAACCTTTCTTACGCAGTCCGACAGTAAAGCTGATAAGCAAGCCGTCAATGTGGGTAAAGCCATGGCCTGTGGCATGATGAAGGCAAAAGAGCTAGGCAACCTCCCCGGAAATATTTGTACGCCAAGTTACCTTGCTGCTGAGGCTCAAAAGCTTGCAAAGAATTATGAGGCGATATCAACAGACGTTTTATCTGAGGCTGAATTGAAAAAGCTCAAAATGGGTTCGCTGCTTTCGGTGACAGCGGGCACTGATGAGCCGGCAAAAGTCATCATCATGAAATACATGGGCGGAAACAAAACGGCTAAACCAACCGTTTTAGTCGGGAAGGGCGTTACCTTCGATAGTGGCGGTATTTCCTTGAAGCCGGGTGCACGTATGGATGAAATGAAATTCGATATGTGCGGTGCAGCCAGTGTTTTCGGAGCGATAACCGCCATCGCGGAATTGGAATTGCCGATCAATGTGATTGGTGTTGTCGGTGCGGTTGAGAATATGCCGTCAGGCAGAGCAACCAAGCCCGGGGATGTGATTACCAGCATGTCAGGGCAAACCATTGAAGTACTAAACACCGATGCAGAAGGCCGCCTCGTGCTTTGCGATTTGCTTACCTACGCCGAACGTTTTAAGCCTAAAGCTGTGATTGATATTGCCACTTTAACCGGTGCTTGTGTGGTTGCTCTGGGCCATCATGCGTCGGCTGTTTATGCCAATAACGATACACTAAGTGATAACTTGAAATCAGCCGGTGAAAAATCACTGGATCGTGCGTGGCCTATGCCTTTGTGGGAGGATTACAATAAACAGCTCGAGAGCAAATTTGCAGATATGGGCAATATTGGTGGGCCTGGCGGCGGGAGTATTACTGCGGCATGTTTTCTTTCACGTTTTGCTAAAAAATACGATTGGGCGCACCTTGATATCGCAGGTTCGGCATGGCAGAAAAAAATGTCTTCTGGGCGACCTGTGAGCTTGCTGACACAATATTTAATTGATTATGCCTAATGACACGCATTGATTTTTATATCATAGAAACAAACACCTTACAGGCAAGGCTTCTCTTTGCCTGTAAGCTGATTACGAAAGCCTATAGTTTGGGCCACAGGGTATATATTCATTGTCATGATCAAGCCATGGCTATGGCACTTGATGCGCTTCTATGGGGAATCCAAGAGCAGGGAGTCTCAGAAATTGAGCGTCAAAGAAGCCGTTTTATACCTCATGATTTAGCCGAAGAAGGCAGTGGAGGGACAACATGCATAGGGCCAATATGTATAGGCACCCAAGCCCCGCCAGCTGATTATTTTGACCTTTATGTCAATCTTTCTCAGCAAACACCGCCACAGTTTACACGCTTCAACCGCCTCATTGAGTTGATTGACCAAGAAAAAACTGTGCTTGATTACGGACGCATAAACTACCGGCATTACCAGCAAAAGCATTACCCCCTGCATCGCCACGACTTACGGAAATCAATCGCTTAAGCGATTGGATTCAAATGCAGATTGGCGTGTATAATGCCACCTTTGTTAACCTTTCTTATCAGAAGCCTCTTTATAATGGATAGTACCTACAAGCCTAATGCCATCGAAGCCGCCCTTTATCAGCAATGGGAAAGCAATGACCTGTTTTCGCCAAAAGGCTCAGGTGACGCGTATTCCATCATGATCCCACCGCCCAATGTTACCGGTAGCTTACACATGGGGCATGCATTTCAGCACACCATTCAAGACGCACTGACTCGTCTTGCACGCATGCAAGGCAAGCAAGCGTTATGGCAAGTGGGTACTGATCATGCAGGCATTGCTACCCAAATGGTTGTTGAACGTAACCTGGCAAAAGCAAACTTACCCACACGAGCTGAAATGGGGCGAGACGCATTTATCGAAAAAGTGTGGGATTGGAAAAAAACTTCAGGCGGACAAATTACCCAGCAAATGCGTAGGCTCGGTAATTCAGTCGATTGGAAAACCGAACGCTTTACCATGGATGAAGGGTTTTATACGGCTGTTCAGCAAGCATTTATACAGCTTCATGAGAGTGGCCTCATTTATCGTGGTAAGCGCTTGGTTAACTGGGATCCAAAATTCCATACCGCGATTTCAGATCTTGAAGTCGAAAACCATGAAGAGAAAGGCTTCATGTGGGAATTCAAATATCCTTTGATTGATGGCGAAACCGATATAGAAGGTAATGCATTCCTTACCGTAGCCACGACACGCCCAGAAACTATGCTCGGTGATTCCGCCGTAGCTGTTCACCCAGATGATGAGCGCTACAAGCATCTTGTTGGTAAAAAGGTTCAACTCCCTTTGGTAAACCGATTAATTCCTATTGTGGCTGATCGCCATGTCGATCCCGAATTTGGCACAGGTTGTGTCAAAACAACACCGGCGCATGATTTTAATGACTACCAAATTGGCCAACGTCATCAATTACCCATGTTCAGTATCTTCAATAAAAATGCTGAAGTGCTGGCGCAAGCAGAAGTTTATAGCTTTGATGGTAAGCTCGACAATATACCGCTTGATTTACCAGAAGCTTTTGCTGGCCTTGACCGCTACGCGGCCAGAAAAGCAGTGGTCGAGGCGTTAGGCGCAGAGGGCCTTTTGGTCAGTGTAAAAGATCATGTGCTTAAAGTGCCTAAAGGCGATCGCTCGGGTTTAGTCATAGAGCCAATGCTAACGGATCAATGGTTCGTTGATGCCAAAACACTGGCAAAACCTGCTATAGACGCTGTAAAAAATGGCGATATGGCTTTTCAGCCAAAACAGTACGAAAACATGTTTTTTGCATGGATGAATGATATCCAAGACTGGTGTATTTCCCGTCAACTTTGGTGGGGACATCGTATTCCTGCATGGTACGACGATGAGGATAACATCTACGTTGGTGAGAATGAGGCCTCTGTCAGACAAAAATATAACTTAGGCGATAAGGTATTAAGACAAGATGATGATGTTCTTGATACTTGGTTTAGCTCAGCCTTATGGACTTTTGCGACACTTGGCTGGCCAGAGCAAACCGAACGACTGAAGACATTTCATTCAACAGATGTCTTGGTAACAGGCTTCGATATCATCTTTTTTTGGGTAGCCCGCATGATGATGATGACCATGCACTTCATGAAGGATGAAAAAGGAAATCCACAGGTGCCTTTTAAAACCATCTACATCACAGGTTTGATTCGTGATGAGAACGGTCAAAAAATGTCGAAGTCAAAAGGCAATGTCATCGACCCTTTAGATATGATCGATGGTATCGATTTAGACGCATTGTTAGAAAAACGTACCGGCAATTTAATGCAGCCAAAGCTAGCGGCTAAAATTGATAAACAAACGCGTAAAGCATTTCCAGAAGGTATTACTGAGCATGGTACAGATGCACTGCGCTTCACGTTAACCTCTTTGGCATCAACAGGTCGTGATATCAACTGGGATATGAAACGCCTTGAAGGCTATCGCAATTTTTGTAATAAACTTTGGAATGCATCTCGCTATGTGTTGAGTCATACCGAATCGCATGATTGCACCCAAGTTAATGTGGATACCTTATCCATTACCGATCGTTGGATATTGAGTCGCCTTAATCAATGTATTAAAGATGTCACCCACGCTTTTGAGCGCTATCGCTTTGATTTGGCAAGCCAAAGCTTGTTCGAATTTATCAAGAACCAATATTGCGATTGGTATATTGAACTATCAAAACCGGTTTTATTTGATGATGATGCGGATAAAGAGCAATTACAGAATACGCGTTATACCTTAATAACCGTGCTGGAATCCGTATTGCGGTTAGCACACCCTATTATGCCTTTTATTACAGAAACCATTTGGCAGCGTGCAAAAATTCCTAAAGGTGTGGCGGGTGAGAGCATTATGATCGCAAGCTTTCCTCAATGTGATGACACTGCAATCAACGGTGATGCAGAAGCAGCAATTGAATGGATAAAAGCTGTCATTGTCAGTGTTCGTAATATTCGTGGAGAATTGAATATTTCCCCAGCAATTGAACTCCCTGTTTTTCTTGTTGATGCTAACGATCAAGACAAGCAATACCTTGCTGATAACAAACCTTTTTTGCAGCGGTTAGCAAAAATTTCCGAGATAACCTTATTAGAGAAGGAAGAAGATGCACCATTAAGTGCTACCCAACTTGTTGGTGATATGAAAGTTTTAGTTCCCCTGGCTGATTTCGTTGATTTAGATAAAGAAAAAGCCCGGGTTCAAAAAGAAATCGATAAGCTAACGAAGGAGGCAGGTAGACTTAGCGGAAAATTATCGAACGATAAGTTTGTAGCTAATGCGCCAGAAGATGTTGTACTAAAAGAAAAGGAAAAGCTTGCTACGGCGAATAAGTCCCTGCAAGAAATGAAAGGGCAGATGGAAAAGCTAGAAAACGCATAACGCCTATGATTTTAAACCCGCCTTAAAAAGGCGGTTTATCTTACCCCTCCAAGGCCAGCTTCACCTATTGCAGTTAAGTTTTTATCCATATTTTAAATGGAAGTGGTCCGAGTATCGAACGGATAGAAATTTTAAAATAGACTGTATTAAAATAATGGATAGCTATAAATCTACAATTTTTAAAAATTCCGTTAGACGTGTGTGTTGAAAATCTCTGTTAGTTTTTTATCTAATAAGTGAGCTATGTGCGCTAAACTTGATCTAGAAAGCTATGCAAATTACCGATCAAGGCATGTAAGGTAAATTTAGTGAGATATTACACACTTTTCTTAATAGCGCTGAGTTATTTCCCCATTCGTGTTACGGCCACTCCACCAGATGAAAACCCTTTTTCATCGATCGTGAACCAAGTTATTAAAACCACTAAATATACTACATTTGGTACGGTGGCTGGGGCATGTGCATCTTATGTTCCTGCTGCCACAGGGTAAGAATCGATGAATCTATAGGCGATCATACGAGTAGAGGTACAAAATCCTCCATGTGTGTTCCACCCTCTATAATTTACAATACTATAGGCGGCGCCTTAACGGGTGGTGCTGCAGGGTTTATGGCTAGTTTTCTGCCGCCAACAATATTAGGCGTGGCTGAAAATGAAGAATCCTCGGATCAAAAAAATACGGCTAATGCTGAATTAACAAAAAAACCTTTAGACCAAAAAGGTAAGGATAATGATGGTCTTGCTAAAGAGTGAGATGCTTTGTTTCGTCATGCTGCGCATTCAGTAATTTTCTTATCCAGCCGCTCAATAGCCTCTCTCATTTTTTGATGGCAGGTTTCAGCCAGTTTAGCGACATCTTTTTCATTAAGGCCCTTTGTGGAAATGGGCGATAAGAACTCAACATAGGCTTTCTGCGCCTTGCGCTTATTAATATCGATAAGATTTGTTGAGCTGGCACAAATCGGAATAATATCTGCCTGCGCTTTAATGGCGACAGCAAAGGCACCGAGCTTGAATGGCAGTAGGCCTTTTCCTCGGCTTCGGGTTCCTTCAGGCATAAACGCAACGCTTTTTCCTGTTGATTTAATGGCCTCTGATATTTGATCCATCAAGCTCCATGCATGCGATTTATTCTTTCGGTTGATAAAGATATTACCGGCAAGCCAAAAGGCCGTCCCGAATAACGGCAGTAAGAAAAGAGAGCGCTTGCCGACAACCACTGTATTCTCTGGCCATACATGAGAAAACATAAAAATATCGAGAAGATCTTGATGGTTACAGATATAAACCACAGGTTTTTCAGGTGGGCTCTTTCGGTTAATAGGCTCAACCGTTAAGTTCATAATCCCGTAAGCGGGTTTAAAAAGCTTTAATATCCAATGCGTATTATTAGGGTGAAAAGGGCGCAGCAGCGCCAGTAAATTCGCCAAAACCAAGAAAATTGCAAAGTAGCCGAAAATCAGAAATGCACGAAAATAATAAAGCATATAAAGCCATTAGGTCTGGGTATGCGAATGGATGATAGTATCAATAATTTGCGTCGTTGAGCGGCCTTTTTGCAACGAAAGTACTTTAACTTCGCCACCATAGGCTTGCACGATATCGATACCGACAACTTCCTCGATTGCATAATCGCCACCTTTCACCAAAATATCCGGTTTAAGGCAGTCTAATAAATCGCAAGGTGTGTCGTGCGTAAAGGGGATGACAAAATCGACGGCTGCGAGACTGGCGAGCAGGCTCATTCGGTCTTCAAGACCGTTAACAGGGCGTGTTTCACCTTTGAGGCGCTTTATCGATTTATCATCGTTAACGGCAACGATCAGCCTGTCGCCTAAAGCTTTGGCTTCTTGCAAGTAAGCTGTATGCCCCTTATGAAGAATATCAAAGCAGCCATTGGTAAAAACGATTTTCTTACCCATACTTTTCTCAAAGTTAATTTGGGCTTGTAACTGCGCTATGTCAAGAATGGCACGATTAGCTGGCGTATGGCTATCAAGGGCGACTTTGAGATCAAGGCAGGTGACTTGAGATGCGCCAAGCCGACTCACCACAATACTGGCGGCCGTATTGGCCAGTGAGACAGCTTGCTCGACAGGTAATCCAGAGGCTATACCCGTTGCCAAGGTTGCAATGACTGTATCACCGGCACCTGTTACATCAAAAACTTCTTTGGCGAGAGAATTAAAATGGTGGTATTCGCCATTAGCTAAACACAATGCCATACCGTTTTCGCTGAGGGTGATAAGTAACGCTTTAAGGTTAAGCGCATTTATTAACCCTTGAGCTTTGTCTATCAGCACTTCCCGAGAGTGGCATACCCCTACAATGGCTTCAAACTCTTTTAAGTTGGGTGTCAGGATGCAAGCATCTTTATAGCGGGTAAAATCATGGCCTTTGGGATCGACAATAACAGGCGTATTGGTTTCTTTGGCTGCCTGAATTATTCGTTGGCAGTGGGTAAGGGTGCCTTTGTTATAATCCGATAAAATAATGGCATCGTGCTGAGCAATCATCTCAATCGCATTTTCGGTAAGTTTTTTAATACCGACTTCATCGAATGCTGTTTCGAAATCAGCGCGTACCATTTGTTGATTTTGGCTAATAATACGCAGTTTAGTAATGGTTTGGTCACCGTCAGATTGTAAACAGGCATTATCGATGTCGGCCTTTTCGATGAGCGCGCAAAGTTTTTTGCCCTGTACATCTTTGCCTACAATACCTGCAATACTGACCTTGGCACCTAATGTCTTCACATTTAGGGCGGCATTAGCAGCCCCGCCTAAACGCTCTTGCTGGTGGTTTACCTGTATCACAGGCACAGGCGCTTCAGGCGAAATTCGATGCGTATCGCCAAGCCAGTATTGATCCAGCATTAAATCGCCAATCACGAGCAGTCGAGCCTGCCTAAAATCCAATGCTTGAGGATCAATGTCAAACGCAGTGTTATCGTCCATGCTGAAGCCTATTGATGTTTTTGCGGGTGCTGCTCTTGTTGGTTTTGGTCAATCATGGCACAGAGAATATGGCCGATCATGATATGACACTCTTGAACGATGGCGGTTCTTTCTGCCGGGATCGCGATACAATCATCGGCCAGTGTTTTCAATGTGCCGCCGCTGCCAGTCAAGGCAAGTGTGTGAATATCTAACAATTTCGCAACCTTAACCGCTTCGATGATATTAGCGGAGTTACCGGAGGTGGAGATACCAATAAAAAGATCGCCCTCTCTGCCAAGACCTTGTAGTTGGCGGCTAAAAACCTGTTCGTAGCCGTAATCATTTGCAATCGCTGTGAGTGCGGATGTGTCAGTCGTCAAGGCTATGCCCGCCAATGACGGGCGCTCTTTTTCAAAACGGCCGACGAGTTCAGCCGCAATATGCTGTGCATCGGCAGCGCTGCCGCCGTTGCCTGCCAGCAAGATTTTATTGCCGCCTTGAATGACCTGTTGGCACTTTTTAGCAATGGCCGCAATGTTTTCAAGAAAAAGGGGCGAATTAAGAAGTACTTGCTTTGCTTGAAGGCTTTGCTGAATATGCGTTTTTATTGCGTTAATCAATGCATCCATCCCGTGTTTTTAAGTGTTGCAGGTATGTCTGGTGACTATTGACTATGAGGGTTGCCAGAGTATCTTCAGGCTGTGAATCCGTTGTCAGCCAGATACAGTCTTTGACGCCAGCACTATGAGCTGCCTGCATGTCAGAGTATTTATCGCCGATCATTATACTCATTTCTGGCTTGATTCGGTACGCTTTAATCGCCTCCAGCAGCATGCCCGCTTTCGGTTTACGACAAGCGCAATCGCCAGTGATATCGGGGTGATGTGGGCAGTGATAAGTCTGCGTTATTTGCACGCCTGCTTTAAGAAACTCGCCGTGCATCCACTGCGTTAAAGCTTGAAAATCAGATTCTGAATAAAATTTTCGAGCAATGCCGGATTGGTTGGTAACGATGATGATAATAAACCCTTGTTGCTGGAGGTATTGGCAAAGGGGAAATATACCTTCTATAAATTCAATATCTTGCGGCTTACTTGCATAATTGACATCAACATTGATAACGCCATCTCGATCGAGAAATAAGCACTGGGTAAAGGTATTCTTAGTCATGATGAACCTGATTAAAGGCAGTAATATTTTCTTTAAGATGGAGGGGGTTTGAAGTGCCAATCACAGCAGAGCAAAGGCTTTTGTTCGAGAAGTGTCTCGCGAATGTGTCTTCTAAGATTTTTGTTTTGTCACCTCTTTCTGTTTTGTCATCTTTGGTCAATGCCCAGCCGGAGTCAAAAATCTTTTTTAGAAGGATGCTTTTTTGAAGATCTTCAGCGATGCCAAAAAGTGCATTCTCCTTATCGTGTGCCAAGCTGCTCGCCATCATAATGCAATCCATGTGCTGTAAGGCATATTCACCGCCTTCAACCGTCTTTGTTGACATACCGATGGCACGAACCCAGCCATCTTTTTTTGCCTGCTGAAAAACGTTTAAGACGTCATCGGATAAATTTTGGATATCGTTGCCATCGGAGTGAAGCAGCCAAAGATCCAGATAGTCTGTTTTCAGGTTACGGAGGCTTTGGCGTAATTGTTCATTGAGGGCGTCAGGCGAATAATCAAAATGGCTTTTATCTTGTTTAAGCGAGTAATCTTCACCGGCTTTACTTATGATACTGATGTTATGACGATCATGTTGTATCAAGTGGCCAAGGCGTTCCTCTGCGATGCCATAAGCGGGGGCAGTGTCGAGCGTTGTGATGCCTCGATCAAAGGCCGCAGAAAGTAGGTGTTGAATGTCTCGGTCACTGGGAAGATCGAACGTTTGAGGGTACTTAACCGACTGATTACGGCCAAATTTAACAGTGCCTAATGTAAGGGGGCTAAGAAAAATATCCGTGTTAGCCAATTGCTTCAGTTTCATAAATGAGCCCAGGGGAATGCCGCAACTTTAGGCGGTGGCAGGTGCTTAAAGGTCAGGTGATTAAAGGGAGCAGCGTCAGTGGCTGACGGCTTTTGAATAATTTGCGAGATTACTTGATCAGCAAAACGTGGTGCGAAAGCGAGCTTTGTTGGAAAACCAACAAACCAATTATTTTTTAAGGATACATAGGCATCGTCAGGGCGTAGCAATGAAGATTGTTTGGGTTCTGCACGATTAACAAATAAGGTGTCAAACGTCATGCTCTCGATATTGATTTTTGGCACAAGCTGACTCAGTAATTTTTGTGTGTGGCTGATTTGTGCCTGTTTCGTTTTTGACGCGCCAGATTCAGCAAGCTCGCCGCCCATATACCAAACGATTTCCCCGTTATGCAAATAAGACGTTACTGTCAGTAAGGGCTTGCTACCTTGACTGATAAAATGGCCAAAAATAGTGGGTAAATCCCCTTTCATCATGACCATTTGAAGCGGGCGCTGCTGCATTTTTACAAGGTTAAGAGGTAGGTTGGGCGTATCATTGCCTGTGGCATTTAACACGTAACGTGTATTCAGTGTTAGCCCCTGATGTTGATAATGAAAGCCTGCAGGGGTCGCCGTGATCTTTTCAGCATCGAAATAATGCTTAACCATGTGGTTGCTGTATTGGCGTAAAAAATCCGTTAATAACGAATGCGTATCCAGTACAAACTCATTGAGACGATAAACACGCGAGCTTTTCGTGACTTGTTGGTAGCCTTCCCCGAGGCTCGCTGTCGGTATCTTTTCAGAGTAACTGCTGGCCAGCTTAGAGCCTAAAAAACTAACCAACTGGCTATCTATGTTTCCGGTTGGAATAAAATAATGCGCATGGCTCAAGCAAGACGTCTGGGTAAGGTTTGGGCTAACATCGCCGGACAAACTTTGTTGCCAGCGTTCAGGCATGTTTTTAATCGATTGTGTGGCGCGAGTTAAAACAGACCCTAACGCATATTTTAAACCGCCATGAATAATACCTTGCGAGGCAATCGTTTGGCCGCTTCCTAGCGCGTCTTTCTCAACGAGTAAACAATTGAGGCCTGATTCTAATGCCTGTGCAAGCGTCCAACAGCCGGCTATGCCGCCGCCGATAATGAGCAAGTCTATTGAGGGGATTGAATCAGGCATAATCAGTCTTCTTCATCTAAAAACGTCGATTCAGGGAATTCAAAGTCATCGCTGTTATCGAATTTTTCATCCAAGAAAAAGCCATTGCCGATTTTTTCCATGATCTCTTCAACATTATCAATGGTAACAGGCTTGGTAATAAAGTCATTCATGCCTGATGCAAAGGCATGTGCTTTGTACTCAGGGTCTGAGTGCGCACTTAAACCGATAATAACGGTCTTTTTCTGCTGGTCGAGCTGCTTTTTACGTATGGCGCGTGTCGCCTCATAGCCATTAAGTTCCGGCATTTCGCAGTCCATTAAAATGAGATCAACGGGCGTTTGAGAGGATTTAAACAGGTTCAGCGCTTCAACGCCATTATTGGCGATTTTAGGCATATATTTTAATTTTTTAAGCATGCCAACAATGACCATTTGATTAACTGTATTATCTTCAGCAATGATGATATTGAGCGTTTGCTCAAGCGCATCTTCGGGCTCCTTGTAATCAATACCCATCGACTTCAGCAAGCTTTTATAAAGCTGAAAGGTCGTAGAGGGGACTTCGAGTACACTTTGAATACCGCGTTTGATCATTTCGGACTTGGTCATGGTAAAGCGCGAATTGGAAAGCACGGTGAGTGATGTAATGAAATTATGATCAAGATTACTTTTTCTGACTGCTAATTGTATCTCTGGCGTCAGCATCTCCTTGGCGATTAAAAGTACCTGATACGAATTGCAATCAGACAATAAAATATCAGCAATTTTCTCGTTAGAAGTCACGGCCTTACAAACCATTCCCCAAGATTCAGTCAGCTCCTTAACGGTTTTAATATAGTCAGGGTGGTTATCACACAGCAAAATACGCCTGCCGGAGAGAATTTTAGAGCGATCAGTCAGGGAAATAACTTCTTTTTTGTGCGGACAAAGTAGGCGGCAAGTAAACCAAAAGGTTGTCGTATGGTTTTCCTCGTCACGCTCAATGCCAAGATCTCCTTGCATGAGTTCAACAAGCTGTTGGCTAAGAGTTAAACCGAGTTCTTGGCCTTTATTTTTTTTCAGCTGCCCCTCATGGAAAGGCTGGAGAAGGGCATTACTGTCTTGTTCAGAGATCAGTAGGCCACGACTTCTTATTTCGATACGAATTTCCATACTGTTTATCGAGGTTTTTTGTGTGGAAAAGACCTTCAATAAAACATCGCAGCCTTTTGATAGGCTAAAAATATTATTTAATAAATTAAGTGTAACCTGACGAATTTTGGGTGCATCACCTTTTAATTGAAGGGGCGTTCCCGGTTTTATATAGCCAGAAAAATTAAGCTTTATTTCCGTGGCCTTAAGTGCCGAAATGGTAATGCAATCATCAATGATACGTTCAAGGTTAAAGAGCTTCGATTCAAACTCCATTTTGCCTGATTCAATTTTGGAATAATCGAGCAAGTCATTGATCACATTTAACAGCGATTTCGCGGATTTATTAATAGACGAAACCAAATGATGTTGGTTTTGATCAAGCTCGGTATCCTCAAGTAAATCCGTCATGCCGAGTACGCCATTCATCGGCGTACGGATTTGGTGACTCATGGTAGCTAAAAATTCACTTTTAGCGCGGCTTTCAATTTTGGCTTCATCTGCACGCTGCTCAAGTTGTACCTGATTGAGTTTGCTCTTATAAACTTCAATGTTTGTTTGGGCTTTTTCTTCGGAGAGCTTGATCAGCTGCATGGATGTTTGCAGCTTCTCGTTATGTAGCAGGCGCATTTTATCCGCTAGCGCAAAGGCGAATACTAAAATCATAGAGGCATTACCAATGGATGCGTAGCTAAACGCCCAACGATCCCAAGAAAGCACTCCCACATTTGAGGCAAAGTCAAAAATTAAGCCTAGAGTGCAGAGGAAAATGGCTAAAGAAAAAAAGCCAGCGGAGGAGACACCATGGTTACGCACAAACAAACCGCAGTAAATAACAAAAAAGTAGAGGAAAATAATAAGGAGAATTATTTGTGGTGAAAAAATGATGGGATCATCGCTGATACCTAAAGTTAAAATGGCACAAGCAACAAAAATACCCGAAATCAGTAAGGCATTATGCATCAATCCTGACCAGCGTTTAATATTTAAAAACGAAATTGAGAATATACTTAAAAATAAACACATGGCTGCGGTAACAAAAGAATAGAGAAAGGTTTTAGGCCAGTTGCTATGTACGCCAATAAACTGAAAGAAGTGGCCCTCGTGCATAGAGATAAAGAGGCCCGTGAAGGAACCGAATAACACAAAAAGCAGATGACTCCTCTCGCGGATAGAGAGATAGATGAATAAATTGTAAAGCACGATCATGGCAAGGGCGCCATAAATCATGCCAAAAAAGACCATTTCTTTCGCTTTAACTTGTTGTAACTCCGCACGAGTCCAAGTTTTAAGCTTAATGAGTTTGGTATAAGAATGGTCGATATCAAAGATCAGTGTGCGTGTCTCTAAGGGCTTTAAAGGGATTGGATAAATGATATGGCGATAGTTAATCGGGCGCTTAGCGAATTCATGGTTGGTGCCGAGATCAAGGATTCTGGGTTTTAATCCTTTTGAGGGGAGTAGCTCATAGATATCCATAGAGGTGATAGGGAAGGCAAACTCGATAAGCCGCTGCGTTGGCTTATCAGTTTCATTGGTAATAACGACTTTAAGCCAAGAATGACCGTCTTTCGGGGATATATGGCCAGCATTGTTCTCAAGCAGTTTCCAGAAGCCGATGTGTTTGTCTTCATGGAAAAGTGGTTGCTGGCCTTGAAGTAGTGCAGTTTGTGGTGGGCCTTCTGGGTGTAGATCTTGAGGCGGCATGTCCTCAAGGTTTTGAATTTTGTTGGTATTATAAAAAACGTTTACTTTTACGCCGTCAGGTTCGGCCATCGTGTAAGTAAAAGAGAAGAAGCAAAATACCGCAGCGAATAAAAACGTTTGCCAGTCGAGTCTGTCCATAAGTCTGATGTTGCGGTAAGGGTTAATTTGAAGGGGCTGAATTCTACCAAGGCCCAAGGGCGTTAACAATCAACATATTGTAGCGGGTAGAAGAGAATTTGGGAGGCGAGCGCTTTTTAAATAGCAGT
Organism: Pseudomonadales bacterium; assembly: GCA_965248335.1. Taxonomy (GTDB): domain Bacteria; phylum Pseudomonadota; class Gammaproteobacteria; order Pseudomonadales; family DT-91; genus CAKMZU01. Next base: position 2,246,113 of record CBDFIY010000003.1, on the reverse strand, counting down.
AAAAAAGGTAATATCCTCGAATAATGATTAACATGATGAAAATAGGCAGGTAAATGGTCTCAATTTCAGAGTCAGCACAAAAATATTTAATAGGACTCCTAGAAAAGCAAAGTGGCGAGGTTGTGGGTATTCGCGTGTTTATTACTGATCCGGGGACGTCGCGGGCAGAAACCTGTATTGCTTACTGCAAAGTAGGTGATATTAAAGAGCAAGATGAATTGATGACGTTTGAAAATCTAAAGGTTCATCTTGACGGAAGAAGCTTACCCTTTCTTGAAGACGCAGAAATAGATTATGCGGCAGATAAAATGGGCGGACAGCTAACGATTAAGGCGCCTAATGCCAAAATGCCGCGCGTTTCCGATGACAGCCCACTTGAAGATCGTATTAATTACTTATTGTATAACGAAATTAACCCTTCATTGGCCTCTCATGGTGGGGATGTGTCTCTCGTTGAGGTTACCAAGGATAACATTGCGATTTTACGGTTTGGCGGCGGCTGTCAGGGCTGTGCCGCTGTGGATATGACGTTAAAGCACGGTGTTGAGAAATCCCTAATGGAAAAAATTCCAGAATTGACTGCCGTTAAAGATGTGACGGATCATACCGATACGACTAATGCTTATATGTAGTCACGCTCGCTGCGCTCAGCGCTTTATCTTTTCGAGCGCTCTTTTAAGTACCATCGAATCGATAACCTGAATGCCATGAGTCCGCATTTCACTGATTGTGTTATTTTCTTGTGCAGGATGCACCGAACGACATAAATCCTGCACCAAAAATACCTCGAACCCCAGCGCTCTGGCATCAAAACTTGTGTCTTTCACGCATGCATCAAGAGCTAAACCGTAAATTACGTGCGTTTGAATGCTGTGTTTCTGAAGCATGTGTGCCAGTTTTGTAGGCGTACTTCTCTGATCAAAAAAACCAGAATAACAATCGACAGTTGGGTTCACCCCTTTTTGCTGAATGTAAACTGCTTGTTAGACTAGCCGTTTATCAATAAAAAAATCAGCGCCAAAAGAGTGCTGGATGCAGTGTGGCGGCCAACACCCTTGCATCTTCAAGGACGATCGGTATAAGTGTTAATCAATGGGACTTCTTACGCCCATCCCTCCACGTTTAACGACATGTGTATAAATTTCAGTAGTTTTCACATCACTATGGCCTAATAACTCCTGAATTGTTCGAATATCGTAGCCGTTTTCAAGCAGCCGTGTAGCAAAGCTATGTCTAAAAGTATGAGAGCCAGATTTCTTATGGATCTTTGTAGCCCTAATGGCAGACTGAATGGATTTTTGCAAGGTAGATTCCATTACGTGGTGGCGGCGTTTTAAATCCGATCGTGGGTCAATAGATAAATGCATTGCCGGAAATAAGTATTGCCAGCCGAATTCAAAAGGTGCTCTGGGGTACTTCTTAGCAAGAGCATCTGGCAGGTAAACACCTGCAACTTCATTGTGCGTATCTATTTTATGGACTTGCTCAACATAATCGATTTGTAGCCTTAAAAATGAGATGAGTGACTCCGGTAAAATAGTGACGCGATCTTTATCACCTTTCCCTGCGCGAACCACAAGCATGTTCATACCAAAATCAATGTCTTTAATACGTAGCCTTAAACACTCTGAAATACGCAAGCCCGATCCATACATAAGCCTCGCTTGTAAAGACGCAGGTGACTTAAGTTGAGCAATGACAGACTGCGCCTCATCATGTGTGAATACCACAGGAATACGGGGTGGTTTCGAAGAAAAACGATATTTCAATTCTCTGAGTTCTACCTTCAGAAATTGTTTATACAAAAAAATCAACGCATTTAGTGCGGTTTTTTGGGTGTTTTTGGCAACATTGTGCTGAGTGCTCAACGCATCAAGAAACGCCTCTATTTCATCAGCCCCCATCTCTTTTGGGTGCGTATTTCGATGGAATCGGATAAATCTTTTGATCCACAAAATATAGGTCTTTTCAGTTTTATAAGCTTTTCTTTGCGAGCGAATGAAATGCCGAAGTCTGTCAATAAATTTGACGGGATTTTGCGGAATAAGAGGAGGTATATCATCCATGACAAAAACCTTTAGCTGTGTGCATATACAGTAGGAGGCGGTTTTGTGCCTGTCAATGTTTAGGGCGATATAAAATCAGCGGAATTAATTGGCATAGTTTTAATGGTAAGGAGAAAAGCTTTAATGGTCAGGTGATTGAGTGGCGTGTAAACGGGAAGGCGGCGGGTGATATTTTGTAAAAATATACGGGGCAATTCCAGACACTGTACTTTCAATATCTTGGAGGGTTTGCTTAGTAGGTTGATATTGAAATGGTTTTTCTATAGTGTGCTGAAAAACTAAAAAAATATGCCGAATTCTGGATATGTGGATCGGTTCGGTAGAAGAAAGCGTTATAGGGATTAACTGCTAACCATAAGTAATGACGCAAAGGCACTTGCTTCGCATTGTGTCTCAAAATGGAAGCTTAGCTCTGAGTTAAACTCTCGCTCACCTATCGGACGCACACAAAACATATTGTAATAACTCTCATCGCAAAACCATTCCCACGGTCTGCCACGTTTATCTTTAAAATTTTCTATCATTTTATTCTTGTCCTATTCTTTTGCTTCGCCAAGATAGTAGCCCCATAACAACACGCAGCATCGGACGCTACGCGCCTATGTGCTTACGGTTATGCTGATTTCTTATTTTCTTGGGCAGAAAACTCATCTATCAAATTGTTGCAGAACTTTTTAAGGCCATCAGAACCTTTGTTTTTAAATTCTGCAAATAAAACGTCCTCAAGCATCTGCTCAATTTTGCACCCTTTAGGGTACTCATAAGACAACTGCATTCCGCTTGGTGCAACAAGCTTTATTGTACTTTTGGCTCTTATTTTTACATTTTCCATCTTTATCTCTATTTTTTAAATTTGTTTATCTTGTATAAAATCCGCATAACTAATTGCAGCAATCAGACACGCCAGAAGCGTGCTGGTGTGCTTGAGGTTAGTCGCAATCTGGCCGCCTATTTGGTGGTTGAGTTTTGTATCCCAAAGAAGGCATCATTAAGGTTTTTCTCCGTTTAAGATTTTCCAGCGCCGATAGGCTCAACTAACTTTGGTGATTTTTTACCCGTCTTCATTTTGGTTGGCAGGTGTTTTGTTGCATGAGTTGCCTACAGTGATCTGGTATTACATTTTTGGCAGTTAGTTATTTGCTGCGCAGGTTTTTATTTTACTGGTAGTGAAGCAGGGCAGCGATATTGTGTTCCTAGTTTCCATTCAAGGTCATTTCTGTTAATTTGTCAGCCATTATTAACGGGTTGCGTTGGTATTAGGGCGTAAGTTCTAATCACAACAAGGCAACTAACAAGGCTAGGCAGCATCAGTCGCTACGCTCCTTGGACAGTCTTGTCACTGCGGCTTTTGTGCATGGCTTCGCCATTGTTGCACAAAAACCACAGCAACAAGACTGCAGCTGCTAGCGGCGTTAGGCCAAATATTACGAGAACGAGTATTGTGACAGATTCAGAATGGCAAAAACAAGGTGCTACTTTAAGCCACAAAAATGCAAGTAAAGAGTTCGGTCTCTCCGAAGATGAACTCGTTCAGGCAATGAAAGCAGGTAAACTACAATATCGGCAAAACTCTGCTCATGGCAATCCATACTTTCGAGTACTTCGGTCAGAGGTCAAGTCATTAGCTGAGGAACTTCATGGCGTTAGCAATGTGGAAGATCAGGAAAGAAGAAGCAAAATTAAAGCAATCACCAAAGAAATAAATAGCCTAAAGAGAAAACTATCTTCTCTAGAAAAGCAAAAGAGTGAATTAATCGGCACTAATAAATAGTTAAAGGCCTAACAAGGCAATGCAATCTGACTCCGAAAACTGTCACTTTTTTTGCCATAAACCCGGCAAAATAAGCGCCATTTTGCTACGCAGTTGATTGCGGCGTTAAGTGAAAATTCAGGAAGAAGAATATGCTTGAGTCAATGTTAAAACCACTGGTTTCACTCTTAGGTCCAATTCAGAATTTGTCCAAAGATAAGAGAGAGCTAAGAGATAATGCTCTTCGCTCAATATCTCATGCTTTGAATGAAACATATCTTTATTACAGTGGCTTAGAAAAAGGTAATGCTAGAGATCCAGATATTGAAAAACAACTTTCTAATTATTGGGCTGCAGCTGCAATTCCAATTAGGCACTTAGATCAAAATTTGTCTATGACATGTGAGCATAAAGCCCATTACTGGATAAATCCTGATAATTGGGATGAAAATCAAATTCAAGAAAGTGGTATTGCTCTTGATGGTGTAAGACATCAATATAGAAATCTGTTAGCTCCCAATGCTAAGTTGGTCAAAATTGAACCAAAAATCACTTAACAAGCAGCAGCAACGGACTCGTCAAACTGTCACTTTTTGTGCAAAAGGCCGCACAAAAACCGCCAGTTTAACTCACCGCTGTGCTGGGCGTTAGGTTTAATTATTGGATATATAAATAGGATCTTGTTATGTTGATGATATTATTTATAATCTTTATCGGAATACCCCTCACTATTTATTTGATAACCTCAGTGGCTGATTTTTTTTATGAGCATAAAGAAGCAATGAATAAAGATCCTGAGGAGTTAGAGCTCGAGAGATTAATTAAAGAGAGAAGATCAGAGGTTATCAATACAAGAATAGATAGTAGCTTATTCATATTAGTTGAGAAGATATTTGACTATTATCCGTTAGATGAAAAAAGAATTGAGGTCTGTGTAAAATCTAACTTGAAATTAGTTGATTATTCAGGTGGGCAAGAAAGATATACAATTAGATTTCAAATAAAAGAAAGGCTATTTGAGATGATAGTTAATAACGCATGGTCAAACGAAAGAATGGTTCATATTTCTTTAAAAGAAAATGATCAACTTCTTTTTGAATATAATCCTTTTAAAGCTAATGACTATGTTCAGGCGTTTATTCCTGGCGATTGGACAAGTATCATTAGTGATTGTTCGAATACAGTCGAACAACTAATAGAAGAAATTGACGAAAAAATAAAGAAAGAAAATAAACTTAATGAACTTAACAAAAAGAAAGAAAAGTTCGGCCTAAAATAAACCTAACAAGCGTGTCCACGGGATCGTCGCTTCGCTCCTCCCGCGTGACACGTGCGTTATGTGTAAGGAGTTATAGTTATTCTCAAATTTTCGGAAGAATTCAGTAAGGTTAAAACTAAGCTCTTAATTTTATCTGGAGCCTGCCTTTTTATAGGGCTTACAAAAGCTTTACCTAAAAAAATTGGAATTTTAGGACTGGACTTGTCCAATAGCTCTGATGTAACAGGATGGTTTATTTTAGCGATCACATTCTATTTTTTTATGATGTTTATAGCCTTGGCAGGAATAGACCTTCTTAAGTATTACGTCGATGATTTCATTGAATACAAAAGTAAGGATATGACAGGAAATACAATCGGACTAACTGAGAAAGAATGTATCGATGATGATATTGCACATAATTCAAACGAAGAAGATGATGTCGGATCTGCTGCTACTGAGTTTCGAGACATTCAGAAGAAAAAAGGTGAATTAACAGAAAAATATAGTTCCACTATTGTTTCAGCATCGAATTCAATAAAGATTATTTCTGATATCATATTTCCTTTGGCTTTATGGTGCTTTGGTAGCCTTAAATTATTCAGCTTTCTACAATGCAGCTACTAGCAAGTCACACACATAACAAGGGCGTGCAATCTGACTCCGCAAACTGTCACGCTTTTTGTTCCAAAAAGCCCGCCAGCTTGCTACGCAGTTGACGCCGGCGTTATGCACTATGGAGATATCATGAAAGTTTCTGAGACTTCTGAAGACTACGAAAAGTTAGCTCAGAAGATATACGAAGATATTTTAGCTCTTGATGGAGTTGAAAATATCGATGTACAACATGACGTAAAAGTTAAAGGTAAGTCTGGTGTAGAGCATCAAATAGATGTGTTCTGGGAGTATAGATATGCAGGGATTACCCATAAAGTACTAATCGAATGCAAGCACTATGGACATAGAGTAAGTTTGTTACATGTTAGGAATTTACATGGCCTACTAACGGACATTCCTAACAGCACAGGAATTCTCGTAACAACTGTCGGGTATCAATCAGGTGCCGAGGCATATGCAAAATTTTACGAAATGGGACTTAAAAGAATACGCAAACCTCAAGGTGAAGATTGGGACGGGTGCATTCAAATTGTTAATATTGATATGCAACTCCTGAAAAATAACTATATCAATTTTAAGCTTGAATTTGATGGCAAAGATGAAACTACTAAAAGTCTCGCAGAGGCTGATCCATCAGTTATGTCTATGTTATCAACCGACATTGTAGTTCGAGATGAAGGTAGTGAGCCATGTGCATTCAACCTGTGGCTGGATAAAAATATTCCAGTTGGAGCGGAAGGTTATGACGTCGAATTAGAAAAAACCATATTGCCTGAAAGCAGTTTTTTATTGGCTTCTAATGACAGAGAGTTAAAGTTAGGTAGAGTAATTGTTAATTACATATCAACGCAGTTTGAACAAAGTCTTGAAATCGATGCTATGAATCTTGTAGAGGCTGTTCTTGAAGACTTTAAAACAGGTGAAGTTGAGCATATGCATCGTAAAAATGCATAACAAGGCCATGCAATCTGACTCCGCAACCTGTCACGCTTTGTGCGTGCCGCACAAAGACGCGCCAAGTTGCTACGCAGTTGATGGCGGCGTTATGTGACTAAGGCTATTTAGAACTATTTAAGTATTCTGCCATCAAAGTAACAAATGCCTAATTATTTCTAAATTATGAAAAAATTAATGTTTGGTACGCTACTTTGTATCAGTTTATTTTCAATTAAAGCTTATTCTGGATTAAATGGAGCTTTGGTTTTGCTCAGCCTCATGATGCCATCAACCTTTACACAAGAAGAAAAAACGAAGGCTCAAGAAATAGTAAAAAATGATCCACCTCCAACAACTACTACATTTACACCAGAAGAACAAAAATTAGCAGATATCATTGGTAAAAAATAATTAAAAGCACATAACAAAACGCAGCACCATCGCCCCTTCGGGGCTGGACTCGCTACGCTCGCCGGTGTGCTTACGGTTAAATCTCGTCGTACTTTTACTTACCATAAAATTAGATAAATTACACAAATAAGTGGTAATATATCAGGGCTATCGCGCTATGTTTTTGATCAGTTCGCTTAAAAATCATACTACAAAGCAGATGGCTGATTGTATTTCAATCAGTTTATGGGTATGAATTAGCCCGCTACTGAAAAACTACACTTCTCTTTTGTATTCAAATTACAAAAGAGTGTTAATTTAGAAACCAACACTAAATTATTAGCGGGTTTAGATTAAAAAATAAACATTTTGTTTGATTGTCGCCGATCTTGTTAATATCGTAGTGCGATTGCCCTGGGTAATATATCTCTTTGATAAGAAGATTAATTTTAAATAATCAATAAAGTGAATTGATTGCTTTTATCTCTTAAGGCTTCGTAGATAATTCAGAAAAAAACTGATAAATCTATGAATAAAGAAAACCTGATTAAAGTAACCTCAATATTGTTATTTTCGGTGCTTATTGTCTCCTGCGGTTCCAGTCCAACAAAATATCAACCGAAGGAGATAACTATTGAAGAGGCATATGAAATATCTGAAGAAATGATTTACACCCAGCATCCAAAATGGAGGCCTGATAACTTCGTTGTCACTGATAAATATATAGGCTTTGATTATGGTACGGTCACTAGGGGTAGAGTTTCCGGTTCTGTAATAGGTGACACAGGCTTCTTTGTTGGTTCAAGTAAATCAACAACTAGGGGAACAGGTGAAAGATATTACTACAGAAATATTGCGAGTGTTAAGCTTTTGAGTTGGAAGAGGAAGTTTCAACAATGGTGGGTAGTCTCGCTATATGATGAGAATGATCATTATATTAGGCATATCCTTAGAACAAGAAGCTATTCCGACGCTAAACTTTTTACAGATGCGCTACATAAAATAGTTAATACACATAAGAAAACGATTTAACAAGTGTGTCCACGCGATCGTCGCTCCGCTCCTCCGCGTGACACATGCGTTAGGTGCGTTAAGAGAGCACACCTTATTTTGAGCTTAAAATTCCAGTTTTCATCATTGAGCGCCAGGCATCAATGTATACCTGTTGGTTGTCCAAGTTTTCTAAGCAAATATTTAGGGTTCTTGTAAGTTTCAGCCGGAAACTTTCTTGATTTTTATTTGAAATCTTATCCTCTGCATCTGCCAGAATGATTGCCTGAGCCGCATCAGGAATAGAGTCGCCAAGCATTTTTGATGTATCCCATAATGTTGCGAATTTTTTTGGTGTTATGTCTGGATCTTGAATCCCATCATTAACATGCGCCATTATTACAGCTAATCTAGCTCCGTTCCCATAATTATTCATTTTTTTTGCTTGCTGCGGCGCCTCTGAGCGGATTATCTCAGACATTATTTTATAGGTCGCCCTGCAAACACCCCAAGCATCAGCTTCCCTGTCTGCATTTTGTATTTTAAAAAAGTCCTTCTTATCTGTCTCCACGTATGTATCATTCGCTTGAGCATTTATAATTAGCCCTAAGGCCATAAAGCTCACAAAAAATAAGTTAGTAAGAGTCATTGTTTTTACTTGGTTGGTTAAAAAACGGACAATTTACAGGCTCTGCTATTTAGCATCAAATAATCAAGTCTCACTATTGGTGTATGGCATGGTATTCATTCTCACTTTTGAGTTTATTTTGTGCTCAGTATATTTCTTGTGGTTAATTTACTTTAAAATTTCTACTTTATCAGTAGAGTCGCACCTAACAAAGCCATGCACCGGAAATTTATTCCGCGTCTTGGTTTGCACCATGCCTTCGGCATTGTGGTACAAACCAAGCCACTCCATAAATTCTCGGTGATGGCGGCGTTATGCGAGGCTATTAAACTAGCCCCTACTAATTTTTAGATAAATATAAGTAAGTATTCAGTAAATTAAGGATTAAAAAATGAATATTAATAAAATGGCTTATCCAGATACATTTCTAATGGATGGATATGAGCAGAAAGGGAAACGTGACACAGACAAAAATAGCCTAAAGATTCCATATTCTGTAACTCCTGATATTGGCATTGGAGATGTTATTTCTCAAAAATCAGGAACCAGAGAGATTCAGCTAAAAGTAATAGATGCTTCATTTCTTGAGGGAGGCACTATGAATGTTGGAACAAATCACCCTCACATGCTTACACTAAAAGTTGAGAATATGACGGCACAAGCGCATACAACTAACAATGACAACTCCACATTCAATATTGGCTCTGTTTCTGGTGAGCAAGTTCAAATTGGTAATCACAATAACCAAATTACCAATATTCACTTTCAGCAGTTAGTTGAGCAAGTTGCAAAATCTGGAGATAAAGAAGCTAAGTCGCTACTTAAAACTCTCCTACAAAACAGCACTGTTGCAAGTGTCGTTGGTGCTGGCGCAACAGCCTTGCTTGGTTTGTTGTAAGAAATCGCATAACAAGTGCCAGCAACGGACTCGTCAAACTGTCACTTTTTGTGCAAGGAACCGCACAAAAACCGCCAGTTTAACTCACCGCTGTGGCAGGCGTTATGCGCTGCAGAGGGATTAAAAATTTGAGAGTTTCAGTTCTTTTCATACTTTTAATATTTAGTAATTTCGTTATATCAGAGGATATCTCTATCAGCTTGATTTCTGAATTTTCGAAATGTGAAGTGATGATGAGCTATAAACAAATTTCAGTCTGTACAGAAGCACTTAATATAAAGTCAGAAAAGGTTATTAATAAGCATTATGAAAGTTTGTTAGGATACCTTAGTGAAAGTGACAGAGAACTGTTATTGAAGTCTCAAAATAGCTGGATAGAGTATAAGGACTCAGACTGTAATTTTTATGTATCTAATCAGTCTGGTAAAAAAGGAAGAATGAGTTCCAGTGTTTGCATTTATAGAAAGCAAATTTCAAGGCTCAAAGAGCTCGAGAGTTATGATGGGCTCAAGGGCTGCAATGGTTGTGCATGGTAATGCGCATAACCAGCAGCAGCACCGGACTCCGCAAACTGTCATTTTTTGTGCAAGGAGCCGCACAAAAACCGCCAGTTTACTTCGCAGGTGTGCTGGGCGTTAGGCGCACTTCATCAATAAATATGGTCGGTTTAGTTATTGATCCCGTAGCTCAGATTTAGCCCGTTTCATGCCATTCAATTTCAGCATATTTTGATGGTCTCAATACAGTTTGGTTCGTTACCAGTCAATTTTATTTTTGTTGGTGGGTGTTTTGTTGCGTTGTCTGGTCGTTACTTTTTCACGTTGGCATGGGCAGGGTAGGTATTTTTTCGTTTGCCGGTGTTGCGGTTTTCATTCCAGGCCATTTCTGGTATTTTAGTTGCCGTTATTTACGGGTTTGTTGGGTGTTTCAGGTTAGTGAGCTTTTGCGAGTGCTAGCCTAACAAATTCATGCAGTACGTTCCGGTGCTGCGCACCTCCACCGGAAACCCAAAGCCTGCGGCTTTGGGTTCAGCTGATAAAGGCGTTAGGTGCTGCGAAGCCCTTTTATAAAAAGCTTAGATTCTTCGTAAAGCTCTTTTGCTTCTGTATCAAGCCACCAGTCATCCTTTATCGTGTGAGTCTGTCTAAGGATCTCATTGTCGTGCTCAATAATTTCCGAAGCTTCTTTAAGTAAAGTTTCAAGCTTCTCAACTTTTTCGTTTAATTCGTAATTTATTTGTGCAAATTCATGATTTGCTTTTCTCAAAACTCGTGCGTCGGCTGGCGTGCAGCCTTCGGGTAAAAAGGTGTTTAATACATTCAAAAACATCTCAATCCTCTTAATTATTGTCATGGGCACCTAACAAAACGCAGCACTCAGAATCGCCTATGGCGATCTGGTGTGCTTGAGGTTAGGTGCTGCGAAGCCCTTTTATAAAAAGCTTAGATTCTTCGTAAAGCTCTTTTGCTTCTGTATCAAGCCACCAGTCATCCTTTATCGTGTGAGTCTGTCTAAGGATCTCATTGTCGTGCTCAATAATTTCCGAAGCTTCTTTAAGTAAAGTTTCAAGCTTCTCAACTTTTTCGTTTAATTCGTAATTTATTTGTGCAAATTCATGATTTGCTTTTCTCAAAACTCGTGCGTCGGCTGGCGTGCAGCCTTCGGGTAAAAAGGTGTTTAATACATTCAAAAACATCTCAATCCTCTTAATTATTGTCATGGGCACCTAACAAAACGCAGCACTCAGAATCGCCTATGGCGATCTGGTGTGCTTGAGGTTAGGCGCACTTCATCAATAAATATGGTCGGTTTAGTTATTGATCCCGTAGCTCAGATTTAGCCCGTTTCATGCCATTCAATTTCGGAATATTTTGATGGTCTCAATACAGTTTGGTTCGTTACCAGTCAATTTTCTTTTTGTTGGTAGGTGTTTTGTTGTGTTGTCAGGTCATTACTTTTTCAAGTTGGCATGGGCGGGGCAGTTATTTTTTGGTTTGCTGGTGTTACAGTTTTCATTCAAATTTATTTCTGGTATTTTAGCCACCATTATTTGCGGGTTTGTTGGGTGTTTCAGGTTAGTGAGCTTTTGCGAGTGCTAGCCTAACAAGTTCATTCAGTACGTTCCGGTGCTGCGCACCTCCACCGGAAACCCAAAGCCTGCGGCTTTGGGTTCAGCTGATAAAGGCGTTAGCTCGAAAAGGAAGCTCCTCATGAGTCAAGAAGTGATAGCTATATGTGCTTTGTTTGTATCGGTATTTTCAGTGTGCCTTGGGGCTTGGACAGCGTTTGTACAAAGAAAGCATATGAGGCTATCGGTGAAGCCTATTGCTACAATTCCAGTTGCTGACTATGAAAATCGAGTAGGTGTATTCCTTCAGAACAAGGGGCTTGGCCCAATGCGTGTGGTGTCACTTAAAGTTGCAAATCATGACAAGAAAGTACATGACAACATAAAATCACATATGCCTGCACTTGAAGGTGACATTATTTGGTCGAATTTCTACGACAGTGTAGATGGTGCTTTTCTAGAGCCTGGAAAAAGATTTGAACTGCTTCTCCTTGAGGGTAACATGAATTCTGAAGAGTATAATAACTCCAGGGATAAAGTGCGAAAAATATTATGCGGCTTAACTATAGAAATCGAATACGAAGACCTTTATGGAAAAAGAATGGAACCGCTGAAAGAAAATCTAAATTTTTTCGGAAGGCACTTTGTTTACGAGGATGCTGAGCAGAGCTAAATCGGGTAGCCGAAGGTTTTTCCCCTTCAGCCCCCACAACACCCTGCGTGCGGATCCGCACAGGGCGTTTCATTAACCATGATGTATTTTGATCCATCCTTTTACGAGAGAGAACAGGCCTTGCTTGGCAAGAAATGCTTCTCCGATTGCTTGATGAATCCCCCAAGTTTTTGAACTACGACAATAGCCTTTACGGGATGCGCCACAGGCTATGGCTGTCGCCTCATTAACGCCGAGGCGAATAAGGTTGCCGACTTTTGTTTTTATTTTTCGCCATTGTTTCCAGTAGCACATGCGTAGCCGCCGCCTGATCCATTGATCGAGGTCGACACAGTATTGGTATCGATTGGCAATGCCAAAGTAGTTTATCCAGCCCCTCAGATAAACACTGAGCTTCTGGATTTTATGCACAACAGAAACACCCCATGATCTAGATGTTAGAATTCTTACTTCATGTTTGAACGCTAACTCTGCTTTTGGTGACCATTGAATCTTTTTGTTTTTAAACATAAAGCCGAGAAATTCCAGTTCTTGGCTACTCACTACTTGGCTCTTTTTATCGTTGATGACGAGCTTAAGATTTTTCTCAATAAAGGTAGTGACGCTGGCCATGACACGTTCTCCTGCACGCAGGCTTTTAACCATAACGACAAAGTCATCGGCATAGCGAACAAAATCATGACCCCTTGCTTCTAGCTCTTTATCGAGTAAATCAAGCATAATGTTTGACAGTAAAGGCGATAAAGGGCCGCCTTGCGGTACGCCCTCACGCGTTTCTATCAATACGCCATCATCGACAGCGCCCGCTCTCAGATATTTTCCAATCAGGCATAAAAGCGCTTTATCTTTTATTTTTCGGCCTATCAGTGTCATGAGAAGATCATGATTAACACGGTCGAAAAATTTGGATAAGTCCACATCCACGACGAATTTTCTGCCAGATTTTATGTGCTCCTGCACTTTGTAAACCGCTTGATGTTGCGAGCGGTTAGGTCTAAATCCATAGCTGGCATTCGAGAAACCCACATCAAAAATCGGTGTGAGTGTTTGAACAATGGCTTGCTGTATAATGCGATCCAGTATCGTTGGGATACCGAGTGCACGTAGGCTGCCATCGTCTTTCTCGATATAGCATCGCTTCACGGGATAAGGCTGATAACCGCCTGATCTGATTAATGTCAGAACAGGTTGCCCGTGCTCTTTCCAGTACGTGGGAAAATCGTCGATGGTGAGTCCATCAATACCGGCTGCGCCTTTATTAGCGCGCACGCGCTTCCATGCTTGTTCGAGATTTCCAGGATTTAGCGTGTTGTCAAAAAGGGTTTGATTTGAGTGTGGTAACTTCGTTTGACGCTGTTCGACATCATGACTCGTTCGAGTATATTTGCTGTTCAAGTAAACGAAACCTCCTTTCTCTAAGTTAATGTTCGGGCCTTCACCTTGTCCCAGCCATTACGCTGGGCGTTTGGCTACTATGCCGTCTGCTGACTTCTGTTTAATCACCCAATGAGTTTCCCCACTGGACGCTGTCGGGTTTGTATCTGATTCGCTCTCCAAAGGCGATACACTCAAAGGAGCCGAGGAACTTGTAGACCAGATCCTGACTGGTAATTTACCCGCCGCATGTTAAACAGATCTCCCCGAATAAGGTCATAAACTTTCATTACGCAACTGCATCATTTACTGTGCCCGTAAGATCACATGGCTTCGGTATGCTTGGCTACCTCGCCTCCAGACTAAGCCTTATATGATGTTTCTGTTCGTCAGCTCGTAATTTTGCTAGCGGCTTCCTCCGCACCTCACCTCACGGTTCAGCACTTGCCATTCGCTAGTAGTTGGCGTTTAATTGCTTGCAATAAGCAGGTTTAAACGGTGATCTTCCTACAGAGGACTTTCACCTCATGAGTTTATGCCCATGTCGGGCGTACCAAGGTGTTGCACAGCGACGTAGTTAAGCTTGCCTTTTTTCGTGTAGTCGCTGCGCTCCATTTTACACGAAAAAAGGCAAGCTTAACTACGCGCGTGAACACGGCGTTATATTCAAATCTTTTCTGTATATGGAGGTGGTGGATCATATGTTGTAAGGCTGTTCTCTTTATCTTCCCGCCCAGTAAAGCAAAGAGTAAAAATATTATTATTTTTCTTTTTTTCCTTTAAATTACATAATTTTATTTCTGGTATATTTGCTTCTCCTGGTATGGTTTTGTTAAAGTTATCGATTACCTTTCTTATAGTTTTTATATCACGGCTTCGAAGACTTACGTCTTTGTCAAGTAGGTTAATAAATGTATTGGTACTATCTCTAATCTCATTATAGCTCTGCTCTTTTCCATATATTCCTCTCTGTTTAGAATATGCATCTGCATGTTTAACTGCGATTAGATATTGATGATTTTTTGTTGACCGACTTAGATTTTCTAAAGGAGATGAGTTTGATGACCCGAACCCTAAAATGGCATACATATTTCCGTTGATGACTTTTAATATCTCCTCTGCGTGTTTAGTAGGTTCAGATATTGTATAGCTTGCAACAAGAACAAGTAGTAATGGGTATAATATTAGCATAATTTTAACTTATGGTAGTTTCAATAAACGTAATAGACATTCAATAATTATAAAGTTCAAAATATAACAACACGCTGTTGTCGGACTTCGTCGCTTCGCTCCTTGCCGCAAAGCTCAGGGTTATATTCTTTCGAGAAATTATCTATATGTTTAGCAAAATCTTTAAAAGCGGGCCATTTGAGTTCCCCAAGATGACAGACAATCATCCGTTATACGGAAGGATGCTGGCAAGAGAGATTGAAAAAATGGATGCGCTGCCTGACTTTTCCGAAGACAGTGGTGTATTTATTCTTTCAGATTTTGGAGGCGAACATAAAGGGGCAAATTTCACCACTTATTCATTTTTGATTTGCTCTGGTGACAAACGAGAAGTGTTTGAGAAGGAAGCAATTTCAGTAAGAGAAAAACATTCCCTTATTGACCCATGGAAAGAATATGGCTTCAAAGATCTTCGATATGGTCCTATAAAGAGAGCGCTTAGTGATTTTTTGGATATCGCCGATAGGTTGATACACGGCATTCTCTTCACTGTATCTATCGACAAAAATCTTGATACAGTTTTTGGCCCTAACAAAAAAGTTGCACACAACGAAATAGTAAGTTTTTTCAAGGAAAATGATTTAGGCATTTGGAAAGGTAATGAAGCAGAAAAACTTCTTAGGGCAAGTGTTCCCATCTCGCTCTTTATGTCTATTCTTGCAACTAGCGGCCAGAAGTTTTTGTGGCTCTGTGATCATGACTCTATAAACGAAGATGGCAATGAGCGAGATTTCTCACATACACAAAAAGTTCTTAGTCATGCCTTGGCTATGTATAGTGATAATCTATATGAAATATATGGCTTTGCAAAGCCTTTTGCGAATGATGCAGGAACTAGCGATCTCCTAAGCCTTACAGATTTTTCAGCGGGAGCAATTCAGGAGCTATTGCAAAGCGAGATGAAGGGAAAGGATATCCAGTTATCTGAAGAAAAGGGTAAAATACTCAGGTGGATGGGGTCAGAAAGCAAGTTTCTTAAAAAGATTAATTTTGTTTTTACTAAGCGAGATGATGGTGATTGGGATGTTGGTGTCGTTAATCTTCAAGCAAAAATATAACAAGGTGAGGCACAATCGCCAGCAAGCTGACTGGACCTCCGTAACTGTCACACCTTTTGCGTTCCGCAAAAGCTGCGCCAGTCACTCCGGCCTGTGCTCACGGCGTTAGGCGCACTTCATCAATAAATATGGTCGGTTTAGTTATTGATCCCGTAGCTCAGATTTAGCCCGTTTCATGCCATTCAATTTCGGAATATTTTGATGGTCTCAATACAGTTTGGTTCGTTACCAGTCAATTTTCTTTTTGTTGGTAGGTGTTTTGTTGTGTTGTCAGGTCATTACTTTTTCAAGTTGGCATGGGCGGGGCAGTTATTTTTTGGTTTGCTGGTGTTACAGTTTTCATTCAAATTTATTTCTGGTATTTTAGCCACCATTATTTGCGGGTTTGTTGGGTGTTTCAGGTTAGTGAGCTTTTGCGAGTGCTAGCCTAACAAGTTCATTCAGTACGTTCCGGTGCTGCGCACCTCCACCGGAAACCCAAAGCCTGCGGCTTTGGGTTCAGCTGATAAAGGCGTTAGGCCAAATATTACGAGAACGAGTATTGTGACAGATTCAGAATGGCAAAAACAAGGTGCTACTTTAAGCCACAAAAATGCAAGTAAAGAGTTCGGTCTCTCCGAAGATGAACTCGTTCAGGCAATGAAAGCAGGTAAACTACAATATCGGCAAAACTCTGCTCATGGTAATCCATACTTTCGAGTACTTCGGTCAGAGGTCAAGTCATTAGCTGAGGAACTTCATGGCGTTAGCAATGTGGAAGATCAGGAAAGAAGAAGCAAAATTAAAGCAATCACCAAAGAAATAAATAGCCTAAAGAGAAAACTATCTTCTCTAGAAAAGCAAAAGAGTGAATTAATCGGCACTAATAAATAGTTAAAGGCCTAACAAGGCAATGCAATCTGACTCCGAAAACTGTCACTTTTTTTGCCATAAACCCGGCAAAATAAGCGCCATTTTGCTACGCAGTTGATTGCGGCGTTAAATTGATTCTGGCATTTACACGCTGTATTATGAATTAATACAAGAAAAGATTAGGATTAGTTCCTCGCTTAAAAATTCAGCTTTCTGGATAATTGGAAGAAAAATTAGCAGTTAGTTATGAATCTTCCAAGAACCCTTATTTTGGCTACGCTTTTAGTGGCTGTAGCAAATTCATTCAGTAAAGACAAAACTATCAAATGCACATTTGATAAGAATTTTGCAACAGATATTAAAGAGTATGATACTTCTCAATTAAAGGGAATCTATGAAATTAAGAAGCTTGCTTTGAATAATCTAAAGCTTACGGCAGACACATGGAAGCTGGATGGAAGTATAAGAGCAACAAATAGTAATAATTGGACGAAAATGCCTGGAAAAGTTACTACAAGTCTAATTCTTTTTGGTGATAGAGGGGATCTGCTGACTATAAAATTGAATGAGATGGGGCTTGACGGTACTTATGATTCAATATTACAGTATCGGTAGATTTCAACATACTTGTCGCCTAAAGTTTACTTTTATGCCGCCTGATTTATTTCCCTATTACTTTTAGATTTCCCTGGGTTTAAATAAACCTCAGCAATGTGATCCCAGTTTCTAATGTCGCCACTCCATCGCTCTGGGTGCGCCATTTTCGCCTGTAGATAAACAGCTTTACGGTTGATTAAGATAATTCTATCTTGCTTCGTATGACGCTCTACAGGCGTGACATATTTTATGCTGCTATGTCTGTGCTCATGATTATACCAATCAGCAAATCCATTCACCCATTTTCGTGCTAAATCTAAACCCTCAAAGGCTTTTTCTGGGTATTCTGGTCGATACTTAAGTGTTCTAAATAATGACTCAGAATAAGGGTTATCATTACTAACAGAGGGGCGGCTAAACGACGGAGCAACCCCTAATTCTTGCAGTGTCGCTAGCATTGTTGCGCCTTTCATCGGGCTACCGTTGTCCGAATGTAAGATCACCTGATTCGGCTTAATCCCTTCACGTAAGCAAATATCTGTCATTAAATCTGCGGCCAATGCACTGCTTTCTTGTTCATATACCTGCCAACCAACAATCTTTCGGCTATAAATATCCATGACAAGATACAAGTAATAAAACAAGCCTTTTACCGTTGTTGGTAAATACGTAATATCCCAACTATAAATCTGATTCGGGCCTGTGGCCGTCAACGATTCAGGTTTTGTAATAACTCTGGCAGGCTTACTTCTCAGCCGATGCTTATCTTGTTTATGTGCTTTTAACACACGGTAAATAGTGGATTCAGATGCGATGTACACACCTTTATCTGCAAGCATTGGCACGATGACGCTGGGCGATAAATTCGCGTATTCAGGTTGGTTGCAGACCTGAATAATACGCTGTCTCTCAAGCTCACTGAGCTTATTACAAGGGCTGTGCTTGGCTGACAAACGACCATCTTCATCGCCCTCTGGTCGCGCCCAGCGCTGTAATGTTTTTGGTGTAATGCCTATAATATCGCAAGCCTGCCTTTGCCTAGCACCATTGGATCGAGCCTCGCTAATCAAGTGAATAATATCATCACGCTCTTGTTTCACTATTAGCTGGCCTCGTCGCTTTCCCATATTTCGTGGACTTTTTTTTGGAGTACTAGCAGCGCTGCTGTTTCAGCTAATGCCTTATCTTTACGGTTTAACTCCTTTTTTAGTAACTTAATGTCATTTTTAAATTGCTTATTCTCACTTTGAATTTCTGAAGCAGTCGATAGGGGCTTATTCTTGATAAAATCACCTCTCCATTGGTTGATATGATGTGGGTATATTCCTTTCTCTCGGCAAAGCTGGCTGATGTCCTCGACGCTCAAAGATCCGCAGGCAATGACCATATTCAAACGTTCTTCAGCGCTCCAATCTTGGGGCCTTTTTTCTTTAACCATGGTCATTACCCCACCATCTAATGGTTGATTAAGCCGTTGCTCTTTAGCCTGTCTAATCCATTTTTGTAACGTCGAATGGCCAATACCTAAGTTTTCAGCCACATCCTTGATGCTCATACATTCTTGTCGGCTCAATGCCTTTTCTATTGCCTGTATCTTAAACGAATGGGTAAACGATTTTCTCATTTTTTATGCCTCTAATTAAAATTTTAGAGGCGACAAGTATCCTGACACAGGGGGGTATCAATTCTTGCAATATGCATTTACATATATTGGCTACTGTAAACTAGATGGATATTTTGACTATACATAAAATCAATTTAACAAGCGTGTCCACGGGATCGTCGCTGCGCTCCTCCCACGTGACACGTGCGTTAGGTGCTGCGAAGCCCTTTTATAAAAAGCTTAGATTCTTCGTAAAGCTCTTTTGCTTCTGTATCAAGCCACCAGTCATCCTTTATCGTGTGAGTCTGTCTAAGGATCTCATTGTCGTGCTCAATAATTTCCGAAGCTTCTTTAAGTAAAGTTTCAAGCTTCTCAACTTTTTCGTTTAATTCGTAATTTATTTGTGCAAATTCATGATTTGCTTTTCTCAAAACTCGTGCGTCGGCTGGCGTGCAGCCTTCGGGTAAAAAGGTGTTTAATACATTCAAAAACATCTCAATCCTCTTAATTATTGTCATGGGCACCTAACAAAACGCAGCACTCAGAATCGCCTATGGCGATCTGGTGTGCTTGAGGTTAGGCGCACTTCTTCATTAAAAATGGTTGGTTCAGTTATTAATCCCGTAGTTCAGATTTAGCCCGTTTCACTCCATTCAAATTCAGCTTATTTTGATGGTCTCAATACAGTTTGGTTCGTTACCAGTCAATTTTATTTTTGTTGGTGGGTGTTTTGTTGCGTTGTCTGGTCGTTACTTTTTCACGTTGGCATGGGCAGGGTAGGTATTTTTTCGTTTGCTGGTGTTGCGGTTTTCATTCCAGGCCATTTCTGGTATTTTAGTTGCCGTTATTTACGGGTTTGTTGGGTGTTTCAGGTTAGTGAGCTTTTGCGAGTGCTAGCCTAACAAATTCATGCAGTACGTTCCGGTGCTGCGCACCTCCACCGGAAACCCAAAGCCTGCGGCTTTGGGTTCAGCTGATAAAGGCGTTATGTGGATGCTGTTTTTTGTATCCAACTATGAGTCCGTTCTAGGTAGATAAACTCATAGCCAAGAGATTCAACTATTCGAATATCACCATTCTGAGGTTTGTCGTAGTCCTCTAGCCCCTCAAGTGACAGCGCATTAGCCATGGGCGGTTTGATTTTTCTCTCAAGAGGCAATTCCTCAATATGCAACTCTTTAGCATTCCAGATTAGTCCATCCCTTTCAACAGGGGATGGATTGGCATTATCAGCGAGTACAAATACAGCACTTGTTCCAGCCATTTTTTTGTAGTGCTTATTGATCATATGCTAACCTCACTTTCACTAAAGAAAACTTTTCGTAGCTATTTTACCACATAACAAAACGCGGCATTCGGACGCTTCGCGCCGATGCGCTCCCGGTTATGCGCAAGCGAAATAAGGAAGATCGATGAGTAAAACAATATTTTTCTTAGTCAAGGTCTTTGAAAATGAAGATTTTGCTGATCAATTCTTAAAGGGAAATGTCTTCGCAAAGAGGCTTTCTTATTTTAGAAAACTAGAAGAAGGAGAGGATGCCAATCGTAGCGATCAACATGAAGGAGTTGTTAGTTGGCATCAGCCTGGAAAAGTTAATATTGAAATCAATGGGCGACTTATTACTGATCTTGCGGGACCTGTATCAGTAAAAATGCATTGGCACGACCAATTAAATGTATTTTGCATTTATGCCGCTCATAGCGGAGAGTTTGAGGGAGTCTCAGAAGATAATCTTCTGTCTTTCAAGAAGCAGCTAGAAATCCCTGAGGAATGTTTAAAGCTTGGTGGATGCGCTGTACTAATTACAAGTGTAAGTCAGTTTATCGATAGAGTTAGAAAGTCAGTTGAAAGAAATAACTATGGTATGACTGCAGGTTTGGTCGAGTATTATGATCCTGAAACATTTCACGGAAGCTTTTCAGAAACTGAATCAATTTTTAGAAAACGTGATGAGTTTAAACATCAAAAAGAATATCGCTTTGCATTTGATACAGGTATACAGGGGGATGATCCTCTTATCTTAAATGTTGGTGATATCAGTGATATTGCTTTCAAGTGTAAAGTAACTGACATCAACAGTTTTCTTGATGTAAAGCTGCCAGTTGGAGAGAGCGCATAAATCGGGTAGCCGAAGGTTTTTCCCCTTCAGCCCCCACAACACCCTGCGTGCGGATCCGCACAGGGCGTTTCATTAACCATGATGTATTTTGATCCATCCTTTTACGAGAGAGAACAGGCCTTGCTTGGCAAGAAATGCTTCTCCGATTGCTTGATGAATCCCCCAAGTTTTTGAACTACGACAATAGCCTTTACGGGATGCGCCACAGGCTATGGCTGTCGCCTCATTAACGCCGAGGCGAATAAGGTTGCCGACTTTTGTTTTTATTTTTCGCCATTGTTTCCAGTAGCACATGCGTAGCCGCCGCCTGATCCATTGATCGAGGTCGACACAGTATTGGTATCGATTGGCAATGCCAAAGTAGTTTATCCAGCCCCTCAGATAAACACTGAGCTTCTGGATTTTATGCACAACAGAAACACCCCATGATCTAGATGTTAGAATTCTTACTTCATGTTTGAACGCTAACTCTGCTTTTGGTGACCATTGAATCTTTTTGTTTTTAAACATAAAGCCGAGAAATTCCAGTTCTTGGCTACTCACTACTTGGCTCTTTTTATCGTTGATGACGAGCTTAAGATTTTTCTCAATAAAGGTAGTGACGCTGGCCATGACACGTTCTCCTGCACGCAGGCTTTTAACCATAACGACAAAGTCATCGGCATAGCGAACAAAATCATGACCCCTTGCTTCTAGCTCTTTATCGAGTAAATCAAGCATAATGTTTGACAGTAAAGGCGATAAAGGGCCGCCTTGCGGTACGCCCTCACGCGTTTCTATCAATACGCCATCATCGACAGCGCCCGCTCTCAGATATTTTCCAATCAGGCATAAAAGCGCTTTATCTTTTATTTTTCGGCCTATCAGTGTCATGAGAAGATCATGATTAACACGGTCGAAAAATTTGGATAAGTCCACATCCACGACGAATTTTCTGCCAGATTTTATGTGCTCCTGCACTTTGTAAACCGCTTGATGTTGCGAGCGGTTAGGGAGGCAGCATTTAAGAAGATACCTTTTTTGGGTGTATAGTCACATCCCACTTTTTCAGCTCGGCATGTCTTGTAATGTGGGGTTGAATCTCGTCAAGCACTTCCTTACTTGGCCTTACACCTTTCGTATAAACCTTATCAATTAAATCAACAATTGTTTTTTTACATTTATGCACAAGACTTTTTGTCCACTCCACCACCACATGAACTGAATTTAGAAGTGTGCCATTCCAATGGCTTTCCAAAAAAGCCCACCGCCTTTCAATGGGATTATATTTGCTGTGATAAGGAGGGTAGTAAACCAGCCTGATTCTCAGCCCAGTTTGACTGGAAAATTGCACCATCCGCAAAAGAAACTGAGTTCGCAGGCTATTACTCTCCGGGCCATTGTCTGTATAAATAATCAGCTCATCTTTGTCCTTGTTAGCTTCTTTGACATTCTCCCACCACAATTGCAGTGCATCACAAATAAAGTCGCTCGTCTTGTAGGAGAGTCCATAAACAACATGGAGTTGATCGTTATCTAGGTTAAGAATCCCAAATGGCACCATTTTATCTTTATCTGCCATATCGTGATCTAGCGCCTGGACCACTTCTGCTCCGCGAGATTTACCCGCTCTGGAAAAGTCGCCGAGATTAACAGTAGCCTTGCAGTCTATGCTGATCTGCAACGTGTTTTGTCGTTGACTGGCTTCTGCTCTAACTTTGTTGACGTTGTCGAAGATGGCGTTAGTTTCTGGTATTTTTTTTCAGGTTTGGATTTCTGCACCTTGCGGAGCTTATAACCCATCCTATTCAGGATATTGCTAATGGTTCGCTCTTTAGGTAGAAGGTCTTCTTGCCAGTTCTTTTCCTCGACTAGCTTCTGCCGTACAACTTTGGCCGTTATGCGGGTATAGGCAAATGTATTTCTTAACCGTGAATCCGCTTGGCTTTCAGGCTCAACCAGGCTACGGATATCATCTTCAAGGCCTACCAGTGCAACCTCGGATTTATTTTTTCCGCAGGGTTCATAATTTCCATAACAGATCATCCCAGTTTTTTTTTCGTTGATCCCTAATGCAACCGCCTTTCGTCCAAACCCAAAGGTTGATTCAGTCAACCGGGCACTTCCACTGCAAAGGGTTTCAGAAACTTCAGCCATAAAAAGTCTTTTTTCAGGGTTTTTTAATAGCCTGGCTGCTAATTTGAAGAGAGAAATATACTCAGGTTCTATATCAATTGAAGTGGGCATAAATAAAATAGAGAATAAACAACTTTAGACATGTAATGGTAGGGCATCATACGCTGGTAATGTTTAAAATGCTACTTCCCTTAGGTCTAAATCCATAGCTGGCATTCGAGAAACCCACATCAAAAATCGGTGTGAGTGTTTGAACAATGGCTTGCTGTATAATGCGATCCAGTATCGTTGGGATACCGAGTGCACGTAGGCTGCCATCGTCTTTCTCGATATAGCATCGCTTCACGGGATAAGGCTGATAACCGCCTGATCTGATTAATGTCAGAACAGGTTGCCCGTGCTCTTTCCAGTACGTGGGAAAATCGTCGATGGTGAGTCCATCAATACCGGCTGCGCCTTTATTAGCGCGCACGCGCTTCCATGCTTGTTCGAGATTTCCAGGATTTAGCGTGTTGTCAAAAAGGGTTTGATTTGAGTGTGGTAACTTCGTTTGACGCTGTTCGACATCATGACTCGTTCGAGTATATTTGCTGTTCAAGTAAACGAAACCTCCTTTCTCTAAGTTAATGTTCGGGCCTTCACCTTGTCCCAGCCATTACGCTGGGCGTTTGGCTACTATGCCGTCTGCTGACTTCTGTTTAATCACCCAATGAGTTTCCCCACTGGACGCTGTCGGGTTTGTATCTGATTCGCTCTCCAAAGGCGATACACTCAAAGGAGCCGAGGAACTTGTAGACCAGATCCTGACTGGTAATTTACCCGCCGCATGTTAAACAGATCTCCCCGAATAAGGTCATAAACTTTCATTACGCAACTGCATCATTTACTGTGCCCGTAAGATCACATGGCTTCGGTATGCTTGGCTACCTCGCCTCCAGACTAAGCCTTATATGATGTTTCTGTTCGTCAGCTCGTAATTTTGCTAGCGGCTTCCTCCGCACCTCACCTCACGGTTCAGCACTTGCCATTCGCTAGTAGTTGGCGTTTAATTGCTTGCAATAAGCAGGTTTAAACGG
The DNA here is from genome assembly GCA_965248335.1 of Pseudomonadales bacterium. Lineage (GTDB taxonomy): Bacteria > Pseudomonadota > Gammaproteobacteria > Pseudomonadales > DT-91 > CAKMZU01. The sequence goes on along the minus strand of CBDFIY010000003.1, from coordinate 2,221,813 downwards.
TGATCTTCCTACAGAGGACTTTCACCTCATGAGTTTATGCCCATGTCGGGCGTACCAAGTAGCTGCATCGGACTTGTAAAACTGTCACTTGTTTTGCAAAACCCGCAAAACAAGCGCCATTTTTACAAGCCGCTGAGCTAGGCGTTAGGCGCACTTTTTTTTAAATTGGGTTGATCAGTCCGTTGATCCCATTGATTAGGGTCGGCTGGTTTCATTCCTTTGAAATTCAGCTTATATTGATAGTCTCAAACCAGTTGGGTACTCTTCCATTGATTTTCTTTTTGGTTGGCGGGTGTTTTGTTGCAATGGCTGGCCATTGATTGCTTAAGCCGGTGTGGGCAGTCAGTCTTTCGCTGCAGAATTTTCCTATTTCTTGCCAGCAAAGGCAGGGCAGATTTATCTCGGTTTACGGGTATCGCGGTTTATATTCGAGGCTATTTCTGATATTTTAGCCTTCAATATTAACGGGGCATGATGTGTGTTTCAGGTTAGTGTATTTTCACCAGTGCTAGCCTAACCAGCGCATCAAGCAGACCCATGAAAGCGCTACGGTTTTTGTGCATTTGCTGCGCAAATTTTAGCACAAAAGAAGGCTGTCTTGGTGGGCAGCTTATGCGGGCGCAGGGCAATCGCGCTATAAGGCCGTTGACAAAACTGATAAAAGAAAGTTTTCATCCCAACCAGCCTTCAGTCGCTTACCGCGAACGCTCTCTTTAGAAGGCTCCATTTTCAGCATGTTCAATGCTAAATGCCTTATGACGGCCATATTTTCAGCGGCAAAACCTTCTCTGATTCTTGATTCATCTTCTTTAAAAATCACATCTAAAGTCCAGTGAAGATTGTTTTCAATAGCCCAGTGAGAGCGTACTGCTTTTGCAAACAATGCTGCGCTAGACTCGATAGAGCATATGAAATATCGCCGCTCAATAGATGTTTCCCCCGTACTGATAACAGTCCTTTCAGATTCAACAACGCCGATTGTTTTTAAACCTTCCCAATCCTCTTTACAAGACAGCCAGTCAATGTCATTAGTAATCCAGTACCGTTTTGTTTCAATGCGTCCATGCCCTTTTTCCACGGTTTCAAAATGATCAGACTGAGCACGCTTAAACCCCTCATCAATCAGCGCATCTAGATACCGGCTAACGTCATATAAAAGGTTTCCGTGATTACCTTTCAGTGATAGAACGTAGTCTGCCTGTGCTTGCCTGATTGCCTTCGCAATCGCTTTTTGGCAACCCATTGCATCGATAGTCACGATACTTCCTTCAAGGTTAAGCAACTTTATCAACTCAGGAATAGCGGTTATCTCGTTAGATTTTTCATCAACCTTTATCTGACCAAGAACCGTATGATTAGCTGCACGAAAGGCACTTACCATATGGATTGCACCTTTCTTGTCGCCTGACGTAAATGAGCGCCTCAGTGTTTTTCCGTCAATGGCAACAATGTCGCTACTGCTAAGCTTATTAAAGGACTGAACCCACGAAATGAAACCGGATTGCAACTGTTTGGGATCAAGCATCGATAAAACATTGCCTATTGTGTCATGTGAGGGAATGCCATTTGGGAGGTTCATAACCTTACGAAGAAACGCCTCTTTGGCTTTCCCAAATCTTTCTATGTCGACAAAGCTATCTGCCCCGCAAATAACGGCTAATACTGAGAGCAATAAAATATCCATCAACTCATGACGCTTGTTCGCTGTTTCTATTCTTGGATCAGATAGGTTTTCAAAGTGATCTGTAAAATTTGTACTCATTACGTCATTCATAATCATGTAAAAAATACATTTAATGACGCTTATTTTTCTTCATAGTTCACAAATTCGTCGATCTTGCTGCGAACTTGCTATGTTCATAGCGCGATAGCCCTGATGCGGGCGTTAGGTTTAATTATTGGATATATAAATAGGATCTTGTTATGTTGATGATATTATTTATAATCTTTATCGGAATACCCCTCACTATTTATTTGATAACCTCAGTGGCTGATTTTTTTTATGAGCATAAAGAAGCAATGAATAAAGATCCTGAGGAGTTAGAGCTCGAGAGATTAATTAAAGAGAGAAGATCAGAGGTTATCAATACAAGAATAGATAGTAGCTTATTCATATTAGTTGAGAAGATATTTGACTATTATCCGTTAGATGAAAAAAGAATTGAGGTCTGTGTAAAATCTAACTTGAAATTAGTTGATTATTCAGGTGGGCAAGAAAGATATACAATTAGATTTCAAATAAAAGAAAGGCTATTTGAGATGATAGTTAATAACGCATGGTCAAACGAAAGAATGGTTCATATTTCTTTAAAAGAAAATGATCAACTTCTTTTTGAATATAATCCTTTTAAAGCTAATGACTATGTTCAGGCGTTTATTCCTGGCGATTGGACAAGTATCATTAGTGATTGTTCGAATACAGTCGAACAACTAATAGAAGAAATTGACGAAAAAATAAAGAAAGAAAATAAACTTAATGAACTTAACAAAAAGAAAGAAAAGTTCGGCCTAAAATAAACCTAACAAGCGTGTCCACGGGATCGTCGCTTCGCTCCTCCCGCGTGACACGTGCGTTAGGCGCACTTCTTCATTAAAAATGGTTGGTTCAGTTATTAATCCCGTAGTTCAGATTTAGCCCGTTTCACTCCATTCAAATTCAGCTTATTTTGATGGTCTCAATACAGTTTGGTTCGTTACCAGTCAATTTTATTTTTGTTGGTGGGTGTTTTGTTGCGTTGTCTGGTCGTTACTTTTTCACGTTGGCATGGGCAGGGTAGGTATTTTTTCGTTTGCTGGTGTTGCGGTTTTCATTCCAGGCCATTTCTGGTATTTTAGTTGCCGTTATTTACGGGTTTGTTGGGTGTTTCAGGTTAGTGAGCTTTTGCGAGTGCTAGCCTAACAAATTCATGCAGTACGTTCCGGTGCTGCGCACCTCCACCGGAAACCCAAAGCCTGCGGCTTTGGGTTCAGCTGATAAAGGCGTTATGTGTAAGGAGTTATAGTTATTCTCAAATTTTCGGAAGAATTCAGTAAGGTTAAAACTAAGCTCTTAATTTTATCTGGAGCCTGCCTTTTTATAGGGCTTACAAAAGCTTTACCTAAAAAAATTGGAATTTTAGGACTGGACTTGTCCAATAGCTCTGATGTAACAGGATGGTTTATTTTAGCGATCACATTCTATTTTTTTATGATGTTTATAGCCTTGGCAGGAATAGACCTTCTTAAGTATTACGTCGATGATTTCATTGAATACAAAAGTAAGGATATGACAGGAAATACAATCGGACTAACTGAGAAAGAATGTATCGATGATGATATTGCACATAATTCAAACGAAGAAGATGATGTCGGATCTGCTGCTACTGAGTTTCGAGACATTCAGAAGAAAAAAGGTGAATTAACAGAAAAATATAGTTCCACTATTGTTTCAGCATCGAATTCAATAAAGATTATTTCTGATATCATATTTCCTTTGGCTTTATGGTGCTTTGGTAGCCTTAAATTATTCAGCTTTCTACAATGCAGCTACTAGCAAGTCACACACATAACAAGGGCGTGCAATCTGACTCCGCAAACTGTCACGCTTTTTGTTCCAAAAAGCCCGCCAGCTTGCTACGCAGTTGACGCCGGCGTTAGGGTGCTTTTGATTTTAATGGTGTAAGCTCTGCCAGCCATCCGGTTAAATCATAACGGTCTTTACAGTTGAACCAAAGAGACTCGATGCGACAGTAATATTCCACTTTTGATGTCACTCGGTAGATGTCGCCGTCTCTCGTATGAGTTGCATCCGGAGGGATTTCATTGTTCATCGTAGTTCCTTATTCTCTCAGTTGGCTACGCCAAGTGATACGCACCCTAACAAAACGCAGCACTCAGACACGCTAGAAGCGTGCTGGTGTGCTTGAGGTTATACGGATTTGTTTGCTCTCTCAATAATTTTCAACTGTCGATCACTCGAAGCTTTAAATGCTTTATCGCAAATCTTGCGCTTTTCATGTTCTGACTTTTGGGTGAACTCAGCCAGTGGCGAAACATAAGATTTTTTCTTTTTCATCTAAATTCCCCTTTGATGGCTGGTTCCAAAATGGAAAATACCACCTTCTATCTAATTAGTGGTTGTTTCCATAATGGAAAATACCACTTTATAAACCATTTTCACCACGCCACGAAAATGGTCTAATCCGCATAACAAAGCGCAGCACTCAGAATCGCGTACCGCGATCTGGTGTGCTTGAGGTTATGTTGCTAGAAATTTAATGATGTCTAATAGTTTAGCGTTTTCCATGTTGCTGATGTCAATATCCTTATTTCTTAGCTTTTGTTCGTAGTAGCCAACTTTAAAAGACTTGATTATCCCGTCTCGCAATATTAAAAGAAATATAATAACTAGCGTGACTGCCATAATAACTTCAACCATTTACTTTTCCTTATTTTATTCTTTCTGTTGGCTTCGCCAAGCTAATCGCAACCTAACAAAACGCAGCACTCAGAATCGCGTACCGCGATCTGGTGTGCTTGAGGTTATGTGCCTTTTCTGGTTTGAATTTGCGTGGTGCAGAAGTTCAAAAGATAGAGAGCAAGGCGGTTTTAGAGCTGCTGGTAAATTGTAAAAAAAATAGAAGAAAGATTTGTATTGAAAAGTTAGGAAATGAAGTTTACAAAGCTACAAAAGAAAATTCATGGTAGGTAAAAAACAACGGCATGTTAAGTTTCCTTAGTTTCTTGATGGTTGTCTTTCAAGGGCTTGTTCCCAAAAAACGGTGGTTTCAATTCCTGATCGAATTTTATAGCTTGTCTTTATTAAACCTATTAAATATTAGTCTTCATTAGCGTCAGCTACTTCTGTTAGGTCAGCAATTATATCTAATTCCTCTTTATTTGTTAGAGGGGTGTCATTTTTCATTTCTTGAACAGCTTCGACAAGTGTAGGTGCAGGCTCATCCTTTTTTTCAGGTTCTGGATCCCCATTTACTAAAAGTGTAAGTAATGTTGAAATTACAAGTTTTCCTGCATCGACAGATATGGATGTTAGAAATAATGTCAAATAAGCAATAAATTTCATGGGGTACTCAGATAAATTAACACATAACTCTCTCTTAGGGAGGCAGCATTTAAGAAGATACCTTTTTTGGGTGTATAGTCACATCCCACTTTTTCAGCTCGGCATGTCTTGTAATGTGGGGTTGAATCTCGTCAAGCACTTCCTTACTTGGCCTTACACCTTTCGTATAAACCTTATCAATTAAATCAACAATTGTTTTTTTACATTTATGCACAAGACTTTTTGTCCACTCCACCACCACATGAACTGAATTTAGAAGTGTGCCATTCCAATGGCTTTCCAAAAAAGCCCACCGCCTTTCAATGGGATTATATTTGCTGTGATAAGGAGGGTAGTAAACCAGCCTGATTCTCAGCCCAGTTTGACTGGAAAATTGCACCATCCGCAAAAGAAACTGAGTTCGCAGGCTATTACTCTCCGGGCCATTGTCTGTATAAATAATCAGCTCATCTTTGTCCTTGTTAGCTTCTTTGACATTCTCCCACCACAATTGCAGTGCATCACAAATAAAGTCGCTCGTCTTGTAGGAGAGTCCATAAACAACATGGAGTTGATCGTTATCTAGGTTAAGAATCCCAAATGGCACCATTTTATCTTTATCTGCCATATCGTGATCTAGCGCCTGGACCACTTCTGCTCCGCGAGATTTACCCGCTCTGGAAAAGTCGCCGAGATTAACAGTAGCCTTGCAGTCTATGCTGATCTGCAACGTGTTTTGTCGTTGACTGGCTTCTGCTCTAACTTTGTTGACGTTGTCGAAGATGGCGTTAGTTTCTGGTATTTTTTTTCAGGTTTGGATTTCTGCACCTTGCGGAGCTTATAACCCATCCTATTCAGGATATTGCTAATGGTTCGCTCTTTAGGTAGAAGGTCTTCTTGCCAGTTCTTTTCCTCGACTAGCTTCTGCCGTACAACTTTGGCCGTTATGCGGGTATAGGCAAATGTATTTCTTAACCGTGAATCCGCTTGGCTTTCAGGCTCAACCAGGCTACGGATATCATCTTCAAGGCCTACCAGTGCAACCTCGGATTTATTTTTTCCGCAGGGTTCATAATTTCCATAACAGATCATCCCAGTTTTTTTTTCGTTGATCCCTAATGCAACCGCCTTTCGTCCAAACCCAAAGGTTGATTCAGTCAACCGGGCACTTCCACTGCAAAGGGTTTCAGAAACTTCAGCCATAAAAAGTCTTTTTTCAGGGTTTTTTAATAGCCTGGCTGCTAATTTGAAGAGAGAAATATACTCAGGTTCTATATCAATTGAAGTGGGCATAAATAAAATAGAGAATAAACAACTTTAGACATGTAATGGTAGGGCATCATACGCTGGTAATGTTTAAAATGCTACTTCCCTTAGATTTAATTATTTAAAAAAGGTTCAAGCACATAACAAGCGTGTCCACGGGATCGTCGCTTCGCTCCTCCCCGTGACACGTGCGTTAAATCTCGTCGTACTTTTACTTACCATAAAATTAGATAAATTACACAAATAAGTGGTAATATATCTCTTTGATAAGAAGATTAATTTTAAATAATCAATAAAGTGAATTGATTGCTTTTATCTCTTAAGGCTTCGTAGATAATTCAGAAAAAAACTGATAAATCTATGAATAAAGAAAACCTGATTAAAGTAACCTCAATATTGTTATTTTCGGTGCTTATTGTCTCCTGCGGTTCCAGTCCAACAAAATATCAACCGAAGGAGATAACTATTGAAGAGGCATATGAAATATCTGAAGAAATGATTTACACCCAGCATCCAAAATGGAGGCCTGATAACTTCGTTGTCACTGATAAATATATAGGCTTTGATTATGGTACGGTCACTAGGGGTAGAGTTTCCGGTTCTGTAATAGGTGACACAGGCTTCTTTGTTGGTTCAAGTAAATCAACAACTAGGGGAACAGGTGAAAGATATTACTACAGAAATATTGCGAGTGTTAAGCTTTTGAGTTGGAAGAGGAAGTTTCAACAATGGTGGGTAGTCTCGCTATATGATGAGAATGATCATTATATTAGGCATATCCTTAGAACAAGAAGCTATTCCGACGCTAAACTTTTTACAGATGCGCTACATAAAATAGTTAATACACATAAGAAAACGATTTAACAAGTGTGTCCACGCGATCGTCGCTCCGCTCCTCCGCGTGACACATGCGTTAGGCGCACTTCATCAATAAATATGGTCGGTTTAGTTATTGATCCCGTAGCTCAGATTTAGCCCGTTTCATGCCATTCAATTTCAGCATATTTTGATGGTCTCAATACAGTTTGGTTCGTTACCAGTCAATTTTATTTTTGTTGGTGGGTGTTTTGTTGCGTTGTCTGGTCGTTACTTTTTCACGTTGGCATGGGCAGGGTAGGTATTTTTTCGTTTGCCGGTGTTGCGGTTTTCATTCCAGGCCATTTCTGGTATTTTAGTTGCCGTTATTTACGGGTTTGTTGGGTGTTTCAGGTTAGTGAGCTTTTGCGAGTGCTAGCCTAACAAATTCATGCAGTACGTTCCGGTGCTGCGCACCTCCACCGGAAACCCAAAGCCTGCGGCTTTGGGTTCAGCTGATAAAGGCGTTATATTCATATTGCCACATCACCTCATACCTATTAATGAGATAAAACGAATAGATTATTCTTGGCTGAAAGACAGTCGGCTCTTCTAAAGACCTCAGTTAAATTACATGAATTTTCATTTATTTTGCATTGATCTTTCAGCTTTTCTAATTCTTCAATATCATTATCTTCGAATTCTGGTTTATCTTTTATAAGTAAAATAATTCTTTCAATAAAGGTGATTACAATTTCATTTCCTGTAGAAATATTTGTTGCGCCAAAACAACTATTGTAACCAATGAAGAGAATGAGAAATATTATTTTCATAACAGAATCCATTGTGGTAATGGGTTGCTTAGTTTCTTTTTTTGTGTGAAAGTTCAATTTTACGTAGGAAATCAATATAACAAGGCCATGCACGCGGAAATTTATTCCGCGTCTTGGTTTGCACCATGCCTTCGGCATTTTGGTACAATCCAAGCCACTCCATAAATTCTCGGTGATGGCGGCGTTATGTGGTGCATGTGCTGACTGTTGAATCCTTGTTGAACTTCACTGACATTACTCCCCTATGCCCCGCCGCCCTATGTATGTACTCAACGTCATCAATACACAGCACTTTCCATTGTCGGGATTCATTTAAAGGCCGCGACGAGCCTACGCCTTGACCTTTGTCACAGGCAGTAAATAATATTACTATCAAGAATAAAAAAGTAAATTTCATGATATGACTTCTCATATTAATTATTATTGTTCACATAACAACACGCAGCATCGGACGCTACGCGCCTATGTGCTTACGGTTATATTGATTAATCTGTCTCAGTTATTACCTTCGTTAATTCGGCGTCATGTCCTCTATTATTCTGACGCTGATTGTATTTATGACAAGCATACTTTATTACGACTCCAGTAGCTGCAGTAACTCCAATTGCTCCACACACATATGGAGCATAATTAAAGGCGCCTGTCGGTTCCGGTTGAGATTCATCTGGCAATTTAGGTATAGGATTAGTAATTAGGTTAATTGTCGTATTTAAAAAGGTTTTAATGGTGGGATATAGTATCGATGTATTACCCCCACCTCCATGTGCATATAAAGATGTGAAAAATATAATAAATATTAAGAGCTTCGACATAAACACCTCCAGAATTACTTCTAATATTAATTCGGGTACATCAATATAACAAAACGCAGCACTCAGACACGCCAGAAGCGTGCTGGTGTGCTCAAGGTTAGGCTTCATTGATATAATTGCATGTTTTCTAGTACAATGCTTCGGACAGTTTTTGATTTGGCGAATATTGGAAATACGTAACCTATTGATTTACAAGGCATTGCATGATTCTCGATCTAAAGAATAAACCCTTCAAAATCAATGGGTTAAAAAACTGTCCGAAGCGTTGCTAGTATGTATTCTTAGTTTGTTTATTTGCCGTTAATTTTTTTGTGAGGTTCAAATGAGGAGTCGCAAAATTGACCTGACTTTTCATTTGCTAGTGGATATGAAACCTGAATTATCTCATCGCCATTAAAATGTTCAGGATCTAATAGTTCAATTAGTGAACCAGATTCAGTACTCGTTTCGAAGTAAACATCTTCACCTCTTCCAGTAATGTTATTTCTATCCGTTATTGTTATACCGTACTTATTTGGAGAAATGTTTGAGAAAGGCAGTAATACTTTAGATATTACTCCAAAAAATCCATCACCCTCAAAAGCTTTACGTGCGTTAGGGTCAGTCGTATACTCCATAGCTAAGATTTCGTTGTTTGTGTTCATTACATATGTTTTTGGTGAAAAGTCATGTTCGATCTGATTGATTTTTTTTCTTGACATCATGTTGCTATTTGTTTTGTATATATCTTCAAGCATTATTTCATTTGGCTCTAGCCGGTAATGCCTATGCGATATGTAAAGACTTATATTATAACGATTTATTAGTTCTAACTCTGTTTTGTTCCATTGTATTTTTCTAACTTCGATTAAATCTCTTTTCAATTCATTTATATATTTAATTTCCCAATCCTGAAGGGATGGGGCTTGGTTGTAGGTTATATTTGATGTTTTGGTATCGTAGTAATTGACGTACTTAGATTCTGCGTTTCCGCCAAAAAGTATTATTGAGGCTGATATAAAAATTTTCTTTTTCATCGATATATAGACAGGAATATATAAATAATGTTCAAGGCGTAACGTTAATCAGCCTAACAACACACAGCATCGGACGCTTCGCGCCTATGTGCTTTCGGTTAGTCGCAATCTGGCCGCCTATTTTCTGGTTGAGTTTTGTATCCCAAAGAAGGCATCATTAAGGTTTTTCTCCGTTTAAGATTTTCTAGCGCCGATAGGCTCAACTAACTTTGGTGATTTTTTACCCGTCTTCATTTTGGTTGGTAGGTGTTTTGTTGCATGAGTTGCCTACAGTGATCTGGCATTACATTTTTGGCAGTTAGTTATTTGCTGCGCAGGTTTTTATTTTACTGCTAGTGAAGCAGGGCAGCGATACTGTGTTCCTAGTTTCCATTCAAGGTTATTTCTGTTAATTTGTCAGCCATTATTAACGGGTTGCGTTGGTATTAGGGTGTAAGTTCTAATCACAACAAGGCAACTAACAAGGCTAGGCAGCATCAGTCGCTACGCTCCTTGGACAGTCTTGTCACTGCGGCTTTTGTGCATGGCTTCGCCATTGTTGCACAAAAACCACAGCAACAAGCCTGCAGCTGCTAGCGGCGTTATGTTCTTCTTGCCCAGGCTGAGCATGATCCATAATCTCTATAGTTATATTTAAGCACTACCGGCATGGTTGGGGTCTTCTCAGAAGTGTTGGCATTGCTGCTATCATGTGGCATCGCTGACTTAGTCTCTGGTTTAGTATTACCTATAACGTCAGTTCCGTCTTTCTTAAAATTTATAATGGTCATAACTGTATTAAATGCCGATTCTTTAAATCCGCATTCCGCATATGTCGCACAGCTTAAGATAAAAATAACTAGCCATTTATTGAGAAAATATTTAATCATAAAAAATCATTGCTTTTGTTAAGTAAACACATTTAATGAAAATAGCTCCATCGTAGACAGCAGACTATAAATAAAGTTCTGCGTTTTCACATAACAACACGCAGCATCGGACGCTTCGCGCCTATGTGCTTACGGTTAGGCGCACTTCATCAATAAATATGGTCGGTTTAGTTATTGATCCCGTAGCTCAGATTTAGCCCGTTTCATGCCATTCAATTTCAGCATATTTTGATGGTCTCAATACAGTTTGGTTCGTTACCAGTCAATTTTATTTTTGTTGGTGGGTGTTTTGTTGCGTTGTCTGGTCGTTACTTTTTCACGTTGGCATGGGCAGGGTAGGTATTTTTTCGTTTTCCGGTGTTGCGGTTTTCATTCCAGGCCATTTCTGGTATTTTAGTTGCCGTTATTTACGGGTTTGTTGGGTGTTTCAGGTTAGTGAGCTTTTGCGAGTGCTAGCCTAACAAATTCATGCAGTACGTTCTGGTGCTGCGCACCTCCACCGGAAACCAAAAGCCGCAGGCTTTGGGTTCAGCTGATAAAGGCGTTAAGCACTCAATAGGGATACATTATGAATATCAAATTACATTTAACAGCTTTTGTTATTTTTAATGCCATAAGTTTGCAAGCACTTGCCTGCACCGGCATTGTATTGCGAGCTAGCGATGGAGCAACTGTGCCCGCTCGCACTATGGAATTTAGCTTTGATATACATTCCAATATTCTGGTTATACCCGCAGGCACAAGCATTGAAAAGCTAATCATGGATGAAAATAATAAAGGGGGCACCTATAAGGCCAAGTATGGTTTTGTCGGAGCCAATGCCCTAGATAAGCCCATTGTTGTTGACGGTATTAATGAGAAAGGTCTCTACTTCGGTGCTTTTTATTTTAATCACCTCGCTAAATATCAACCTCTGACAAAAAAGAACCGTCAACAAGCAATTTCCAGTGAGGAGTTAGGTAACTATATCCTAAGCCAGTTCGGCACAGTTAAAGAGGTCAAAGAAGCCTTACCTAAGTTAATCATTGTTGGAACATGGATTAAAGAGATCAACAGTTACGCACCCTTTCATTATGCTGTCACTGATCGCAGTGGTGAATCCATTGTTATTGAAATAACTAAGACTGGTCTTCAAATTTTCGACAACACAGTAAATGTTGTAACGAACAATCCTACCTATGATTGGCATTTAACCAACCTAAACAATTATGTGGGCCTAACAGCCGACAACAGGACTTCGCAAATAGTGGGGCGCCAAAAATTATCACCTTTTGGTGAGGGTACGGGGCTATTCGGCTTACCAGGCGATCATTCGTCTCCATCGCGATTTGTTAGGGCAACTGCTTTTGCTAATTCTGCACTGCCTTCTGCAACAGCAGACGATGCCGTTTTTTCAGCTTTTCATATACTCAATCACTTTGATATCCCTAAGGGCTCCATTCGAGAAGAAATCAATAATCAAATATTTACCGATTACACAGTGTGGACATCGGTGGCTGACACTAAAAATCCGACTTATTATTATAAAACCTACATATCGCAAGAAGTAGAAAAGGTTGTATTGAGCAGTGCATTAAACAACTTAACCGAACCCAAACTTATAAATATGGAATCTGGTTTTTCTGTAAAAGATCGCTCAATGGATTTAAAAGCCATACGCCAATAAAACGTTCATGCTTAACAAGTTGCAGCACCCAACAACATTGCCTTCGGCAATTCGGACTACTAAAACGCTAGCGCGTTTCAGCAGCCCGTGTGCAAGGCGTTATGTTCACTGATCTCTATTAATATCCATTGTATAATAATAAAACAAATTGATAGTATTTTCTAATCTGTTAGAATGATTTCTTATAGCAAAAGTATATAATGAAAAATATTTTAAAGGGACTTTATATGGATATTCTGAAGCTTATCATAATCTCTCTGTTCTCATTTCTTGTTGCGTGTGGGGGTGATGGTAAAAATCAAGAGCAGCAAAAAGAAGACGGTAAAAGTACAAATAAATTTAAGTTCATTGAGCAGAATGATAATGGAATGAATTATGTTGAAATGGATGTTGTTGAATTGGCTGGCTCTAACAGCATATTAGGTACAAAGCAAAGCAATCCGCTTGATGTTTATCCAAATTCTCCATTTGAATTTCAATGGAAACTCAAAAGTGAAGTTGTTGTTTTTGCAAATAGTTTTCTTGTTCTCAATATAGAAGGTCGAGAAATTCCAATATTTGCAACGATAATGAACCCTTACCCTGAGATAATGACCAATAAAGCCACTTGTGAATATGATAATAATCATTTCATGATTTGTAATTTAATTGAGATTCCTCAGCATATAGGTGCGCGTGTTCCAAAAGACTTTTCAGCAGTTTTTTTGGCATTGCCGAAAACAGTTGAAGTATTTTCAACAATTTGCTCGATTACCCGTGGCTGCGATAAGATTAGTTTAGGTTATCTAAGGATTAATTAAATAATGAAAGGGAAAAGTATGAAAAATATATTACTATTAGCGTTAGTGGCTATCTTAGGTGGATGTGCAACGCACGCCAAAATTGGGATGCCTGCAGTTACACAAGTCCACCATAAATCATTTGAAAATAAATCAATGAGCTATGAGGTAATGTATAGCCAGCCTAAGCCTGGTATCTTTTCAGGTGGACAAGAAATGCCATTAGTCCCTCTTGAGGAAGCTGAATTATCAGTTGCATCAGCGGCTACACTTAAAAATTTACCTGAATATATATTTAGACAAGTTCCATCTAGTGTAGAAAGAGCTGCAAAAGGAGAGAGCGATTTAAAACTTATAGTAGAGTTAAAGGCTTATGATAAAAAAGGGCCAGCTTATGCCGACTACGAATTAGCTAAAAGCTTCTTTAAGGATCTAGTAACCCTTGGTTTTAGCTCATCTGAATATAATATTGTAGCCGATTTTGATGCAAAATATGTCTTACTTTCTGGAGATAAGGAAGTTCTTTCTAAGTCGTATAAGATAGATGAAAGTGTTGACCATGAAAGAGGAGACTTTGAAAGTTACGGTTCATTGAATGAGTATGTGGGACAGCTTCTAGAGAAGCATTTTATATTGACGTTAAATGACTTTTTTAAAGAGTCAGCAGGAAAAATGTAAACATAACAAGGCCATGCACCGGAAATTTATTCCGCGTCTTGGTTTGCACCATGCCTACGGCATTGTGGTACAAACCAAGCCACTCCATAAATTCTCGGTGATGGCGGCGTTATATTCATATTGCCACATCACCTCATACCTATTAATGAGATAAAACGAATAGATTATTCTTGGCTGAAAGACAGTCGGCTCTTCTAAAGACCTCAGTTAAATTACATGAATTTTCATTTATTTTGCATTGATCTTTCAGCTTTTCTAATTCTTCAATATCATTATCTTCGAATTCTGGTTTATCTTTTATAAGTAAAATAATTCTTTCAATAAAGGTGATTACAATTTCATTTCCTGTAGAAATATTTGTTGCGCCAAAACAACTATTGTAACCAATGAAGAGAATGAGAAATATTATTTTCATAACAGAATCCATTGTTGGTAATGGGTTGCTTAGTTTCTTTTTTTGTGTGAAAGTTCAATTTTACGTAGGAAATCAATATAACAAGGCCATGCACGCGGAAATTTATTCCGCGTCTTGGTTTGCACCATGCCTTCGGCATTTTGGTACAATCCAAGCCACTCCATAAATTCTCGGTGATGGCGGCGTTAGGCTTCTATGTTGAACCATTCTATATCTGATGTGTCCAAGGGAAAATTATGACGAGTAGGTAGTTTAAGGATGCTTGAAAGTGAAAATATTCTCCAAACATATAGATGCATACGTAGCAAGGGGAAAGAAATTAATTCTCAGTTGCTTGAAGGATTAAAAGCATCTGATGTTAAAATTGCTGCGCGATCTCTAGGCATGCTTAAAGGTAGTACAATCGACCTCAATTCTGATGAAGAAACGGATCGTTTATATGACTTTATGGTTTACGATTATAGGTATTTAGACGGCTGTAACTTAATGTCTAGGTATGCTAGAGACAATAATTTGCTAGTAGGTATTGAGGAAGATCTTATCGAAGCGGCAGTGAATTCAAATACATCCTTGTATAAAGTTGTTGACACATTTCCAATTGAAAAAAGGATTGAAGTTGAAAATATTCTAGAACCGAGAAAAAATTTTAAGATATTAGATCTAGGTTTCAGTTCGTGCTCTTTTATTAAAGGTATGCTCTTGTTTACTCGTGTGTTAAAGTTCTCTAAATTTAATATAACTACAGGTGCTCCATTGGTTTTCAGCGGAGAACATGAAGATATACTACTGAAAAAATATCAAACTAAAATGAGAAAGGTTGTTATAGGGGATGACCATACAAAATTAGCTGTCGCTTTTCATCTCCTGTATAATCTGTACGGTTTTAAGAGGGTTGTACATAAAGAAGCCTAACAAGCGTATCCACGGGATCGTCTCTGCGCTCCTCCCCGCGATACGTGCGTTAAGTGAAAATTCAGGAAGAAGAATATGCTTGAGTCAATGTTAAAACCACTGGTTTCACTCTTAGGTCCAATTCAGAATTTGTCCAAAGATAAGAGAGAGCTAAGAGATAATGCTCTTCGCTCAATATCTCATGCTTTGAATGAAACATATCTTTATTACAGTGGCTTAGAAAAAGGTAATGCTAGAGATCCAGATATTGAAAAACAACTTTCTAATTATTGGGCTGCAGCTGCAATTCCAATTAGGCACTTAGATCAAAATTTGTCTATGACATGTGAGCATAAAGCCCATTACTGGATAAATCCTGATAATTGGGATGAAAATCAAATTCAAGAAAGTGGTATTGCTCTTGATGGTGTAAGACATCAATATAGAAATCTGTTAGCTCCCAATGCTAAGTTGGTCAAAATTGAACCAAAAATCACTTAACAAGCAGCAGCAACGGACTCGTCAAACTGTCACTTTTTGTGCAAAAGGCCGCACAAAAACCGCCAGTTTAACTCACCGCTGTGCTGGGCGTTATGTTGCTAGTCGTGAATTGTGCTTTTCTACAAGACGTTTTGCGGCCTCTTTGTCGAACCGATAGTTATCATTACTCCAGCATATATTTTTAGTGCAACCCTCGACCCAACCCCAAGATGATCCATCAGTATTAGTGTGAGAATTAGTTTTTAGAGTTAATTTTATATCCATATTCAGTGGGATAATATCCTGCCCATCGCAGTCTTTCAAAATCTCATTCATTGTTCTTGTTCCCTATTCTTTCAGTTGGCTGTGCCAAGATGGTCGCAACCTAACAAAGCGCAGCACTCAGAATCGCGTACCGCGATCTGGTGTGCTTGCGGTTATAGCCCATAAGGAGAAAACTAAGTGCTAAAGAAAATTACATTGTTAATGTTCGTTCTATATCTGGTTGGCTGCGCTGCTCCGGCAGTAAAATTGCAGGATTCTGGTCGCGCAGTGAAAGTAGGGAAATCTGATCCTACAGATAACTACTCTGAACTTGGTCCAATTACGGCGATAGATGGTAGTGGCTGCGGAGGCTTTGGATACAGGGGCACATACGATAGAGCGGTTGTTGTACTCAAAAACAAGGCCGCCGCACTAGGTGGTGATTACGTACAAATATTTACATTAACTGAACCTCATTTTCGCCCAGGATGTTTTGACAATGTATATAAAATTAATGGCACTTTATTCAAAAAAACATCTGAGAGCCCTAGCCCAGTCCCAATTGTAGAAACCAAGAAAAGATCATTAGCAGAAAAGCTTAGAGAGCTTAAGGCATTATTGGAGGAAGGCATTATTACTGAAAAAGAGTTTCAAGAACAAAAGTCTAAAATACTGAACGATAGTATTTAGCTATAAATCGGGTAGCCGAAGGTTTTTCCCCTTCAGCCCCCACAACACCCTGCGTGCGGATCCGCACAGGGCGTTTCATTAACCATGATGTATTTTGATCCATCCTTTTACGAGAGAGAACAGGCCTTGCTTGGCAAGAAATGCTTCTCCGATTGCTTGATGCCCCCTGTGTCAGGATACTTGTCGCCTCTAAAATTTTAATTAGAGGCATAAAAAATGAGAAAATCGTTTACCCATTCGTTTAAGATACAGGCAATAGAAAAGGCATTGAGCCGACAAGAATGTATGAGCATCAAGGATGTGGCTGAAAACTTAGGTATTGGCCATTCGACGTTACAAAAATGGATTAGACAGGCTAAAGAGCAACGGCTTAATCAACCATTAGATGGTGGGGTAATGACCATGGTTAAAGAAAAAAGGCCCCAAGATTGGAGCGCTGAAGAACGTTTGAATATGGTCATTGCCTGCGGATCTTTGAGCGTCGAGGACATCAGCCAGCTTTGCCGAGAGAAAGGAATATACCCACATCATATCAACCAATGGAGAGGTGATTTTATCAAGAATAAGCCCCTATCGACTGCTTCAGAAATTCAAAGTGAGAATAAGCAATTTAAAAATGACATTAAGTTACTAAAAAAGGAGTTAAACCGTAAAGATAAGGCATTAGCTGAAACAGCAGCGCTGCTAGTACTCCAAAAAAAAGTCCACGAAATATGGGAAAGCGACGAGGCCAGCTAATAGTGAAACAAGAGCGTGATGATATTATTCACTTGATTAGCGAGGCTCGATCCAATGGTGCTAGGCAAAGGCAGGCTTGCGATATTATAGGCATTACACCAAAAACATTACAGCGCTGGGCGCGACCAGAGGGCGATGAAGATGGTCGTTTGTCAGCCAAGCACAGCCCTTGTAATAAGCTCAGTGAGCTTGAGAGACAGCGTATTATTCAGGTCTGCAACCAACCTGAATACGCGAATTTATCGCCCAGCGTCATCGTGCCAATGCTTGCAGATAAAGGTGTGTACATCGCATCTGAATCCACTATTTACCGTGTGTTAAAAGCACATAAACAAGATAAGCATCGGCTGAGAAGTAAGCCTGCCAGAGTTATTACAAAACCTGAATCGTTGACGGCCACAGGCCCGAATCAGATTTATAGTTGGGATATTACGTATTTACCAACAACGGTAAAAGGCTTGTTTTATTACTTGTATCTTGTCATGGATATTTATAGCCGAAAGATTGTTGGTTGGCAGGTATATGAACAAGAAAGCAGTGCATTGGCCGCAGATTTAATGACAGATATTTGCTTACGTGAAGGGATTAAGCCGAATCAGGTGATCTTACATTCGGACAACGGTAGCCCGATGAAAGGCGCAACAATGCTAGCGACACTGCAAGAATTAGGGGTTGCTCCGTCGTTTAGCCGCCCCTCTGTTAGTAATGATAACCCTTATTCTGAGTCATTATTTAGAACACTTAAGTATCGACCAGAATACCCAGAAAAAGCCTTTGAGGGTTTAGATTTAGCACGAAAATGGGTGAATGGATTTGCTGATTGGTATAATCATGAGCACAGACACAGCAGCATAAAATATGTCACGCCTGTAGAGCGTCATACGAAGCAAGATAGAATTATCTTAATCAACCGTAAAGCTGTTTATCTACAGGCGAAAATGGCGCACCCAGAGCGATGGAGTGGCGACATTAGAAACTGGGATCACATTGCTGAGGTTTATTTAAACCCAGGGAAATCTAAAAGTAATAGGGAAATAAATCAGGCGGCATAAAAGTAAACTTTAGGCGACAAGTATGTTGAAATCTACCGCAACATAACAACACGCAGCACCATCGCCCCTTTGGGGCTGGACTCGCTACGCTCGCCGGTGTGCTTTCGGTTAAACGGATTTACGCTCAAATCCTGTTATTGATAATTTTTCACATCTAAGAAACCTTTTCGTTGTCGTTATCTCGTATCGGCCTGTCGTACTTGTTACCTTATCTCCGCATTTTGGACATATTGATCTAGGCATTGGAGGTATCAAGCTTACACATACGGGCTTTGCGTAGTAATCACACGAAACACAGCAGCTAATGTTTAGGTAGTCACCCAGTTCAATTTTTTCTTTCATTATTCTGTTCCTTGGCATCCGTTTAACAACACGCAGCATCGGACGCTTCGCGCCTATGTGCTTACGGTTATGGTGCTAATTGCTCATAAATCGGTTTTAAGGTTCGTTCGGCAAAGCCAAGGTCAACTTTGTTAAACGTTGTGTCACACGAATCCCATGCTGTATCGCTGGCATCAAATGAAAGTGCTATTGAGCAAACACCCAAACCATCTGGCTTAAAAAAGAATCTTACTTCCGGCTGCTCGCTTTCTCCTTCCTGCTGAATCACAGAAATTTGTCCGTATTTTTCACTCTCAAAAAGTTTTGCAAAATTTGTCACTCAGTTCTCCTTATCTTATTCTTTTAGTTGGCTTCGCCAAGGTGGCACCATAACAACACGCAGCACTGGACGCTACGCGCCCGTGTGCTTACGGTTAAAGTCAATAGTTCAAATGCTTAAGAAGTTTACCTCTTAACTTCTTGCCCTGTTCCATCGGTTGCGATAATTGTTGTTGTTGTATCTGGAGAGCTAATGGTTGGTGAGTCTTGAGGCTTACTTGGGCCGCAGCCTTCATCGCCTCCGCCAAATGTAACACATAAAAGTAATAAGCTATTTGTTAGCAAAGACATAAGAGGAAACCGTATAATATAAATCTAATGTGTTAGACGACTGTTCAGTTAATTTGTTCACTATATAATGGCTCTATGAAAGCCATTTAACAACACGCAGCACCATCGCCCCTTTGGGGCTGGACTCGCTACACTCGCCGGTGTGCTTACGGTTATGTTGCTAGAAATTTAATGATGTCTAATAGTTTAGCGTTTTCCATGTTGCTGATGTCAATATCCTTATTTCTTAGCTTTTGTTCGTAGTAGCCAACTTTAAAAGACTTGATTATCCCGTCTCGCAATATTAAAAGAAATATAATAACTAGCGTGACTGCCATAATAACTTCAACCATTTACTTTTCCTTATTTTATTCTTTCTGTTGGCTTCGCCAAGCTAATCGCAACCTAACAAAACGCAGCACTCAGAATCGCGTACCGCGATCTGGTGTGCTTGAGGTTAGCTTTATTTGCGCTATAAATCATATCCCTTAGTTTAGTAAACTTTTTTGAGTGATTAATGTCTATACCTCAATACTTCGGACAGTTTTTTAAGTTATTGATTTTAAAGGGTTTAATTTTTCGCTTAAGTATCAACCAAAGCTAGATAAATCAATGGGTTACAGTTTATGTAAATCCTTCAAATCGAAAACTGTCCGAAGTGTTGATGTCTATACCTGTAACTTAATATTTATTGAGGTATTTTACTTGAAATTTATTTATTCTCTTATTTGCATGCTTTTTTTTTCTATGTTATTAACAAAAACAGCTAGTGCTGGTGTCGGTACTAAAATAATTTCTATGGTGGCGAGCTTTGTTGTCGTTAAGGATAAGTATGGTAATCTGATTAATGATCAGGCTTTGGTTAAGCATTACTCTGGAGATGATTTTTGTATTATAAAATGGAAAACAACGGATGGAAAAAACCCGCATATGAAAATAAACCTTGGATCGTCATGTGACGTGCTATCTGTAGTTCCAAGTGATGATTCAGAATCAACTATATCAGAAATATTGCCATATATAAATTTTTCAAACCTTAATGGTCCGTTGGCAGGTTCAATGTATTCTGACAATAAAACTATAGGCAGATATGTTGAAATTAATAAACTAAAAAAACAGGATGATACTAAATCAAAAGATACTGTTGATATTAAACGAAGAATTCAATGTCAGCTTGCCAAAAGCTAAATCGGGTAGCCGAAGGTTTTTCCCCTTCAGCCCCCACAACACCCTGCGTGCGGATCCGCACAGGGCGTTTCATTAACCATGATGTATTTTGATCCATCCTTTTACGAGAGAGAACAGGCCTTGCTTGGCAAGAAATGCTTCTCCGATTGCTTGATGAATCCCCCAAGTTTTTGAACTACGACAATAGCCTTTACGGGATGCGCCACAGGCTATGGCTGTCGCCTCATTAACGCCGAGGCGAATAAGGTTGCCGACTTTTGTTTTTATTTTTCGCCATTGTTTCCAGTAGCACATGCGTAGCCGCCGCCTGATCCATTGATCGAGGTCGACACAGTATTGGTATCGATTGGCAATGCCAAAGTAGTTTATCCAGCCCCTCAGATAAACACTGAGCTTCTGGATTTTATGCACAACAGAAACACCCCATGATCTAGATGTTAGAATTCTTACTTCATGTTTGAACGCTAACTCTGCTTTTGGTGACCATTGAATCTTTTTGTTTTTAAACATAAAGCCGAGAAATTCCAGTTCTTGGCTACTCACTACTTGGCTCTTTTTATCGTTGATGACGAGCTTAAGATTTTTCTCAATAAAGGTAGTGACGCTGGCCATGACACGTTCTCCTGCACGCAGGCTTTTAACCATAACGACAAAGTCATCGGCATAGCGAACAAAATCATGACCCCTTGCTTCTAGCTCTTTATCGAGTAAATCAAGCATAATGTTTGACAGTAAAGGCGATAAAGGGCCGCCTTGCGGTACGCCCTCACGCGTTTCTATCAATACGCCATCATCGACAGCGCCCGCTCTCAGATATTTTCCAATCAGGCATAAAAGCGCTTTATCTTTTATTTTTCGGCCTATCAGTGTCATGAGAAGATCATGATTAACACGGTCGAAAAATTTGGATAAGTCCACATCCACGACGAATTTTCTGCCAGATTTTATGTGCTCCTGCACTTTGTAAACCGCTTGATGTTGCGAGCGGTTAGGTCTAAATCCATAGCTGGCATTCGAGAAACCCACATCAAAAATCGGTGTGAGTGTTTGAACAATGGCTTGCTGTATAATGCGATCCAGTATCGTTGGGATACCGAGTGCACGTAGGCTGCCATCGTCTTTCTCGATATAGCATCGCTTCACGGGATAAGGCTGATAACCGCCTGATCTGATTAATGTCAGAACAGGTTGCCCGTGCTCTTTCCAGTACGTGGGAAAATCGTCGATGGTGAGTCCATCAATACCGGCTGCGCCTTTATTAGCGCGCACGCGCTTCCATGCTTGTTCGAGATTTCCAGGATTTAGCGTGTTGTCAAAAAGGGTTTGATTTGAGTGTGGTAACTTCGTTTGACGCTGTTCGACATCATGACTCGTTCGAGTATATTTGCTGTTCAAGTAAACGAAACCTCCTTTCTCTAAGTTAATGTTCGGGCCTTCACCTTGTCCCAGCCATTACGCTGGGCGTTTGGCTACTATGCCGTCTGCTGACTTCTGTTTAATCACCCAATGAGTTTCCCCACTGGACGCTGTCGGGTTTGTATCTGATTCGCTCTCCAAAGGCGATACACTCAAAGGAGCCGAGGAACTTGTAGACCAGATCCTGACTGGTAATTTACCCGCCGCATGTTAAACAGATCTCCCCGAATAAGGTCATAAACTTTCATTACGCAACTGCATCATTTACTGTGCCCGTAAGATCACATGGCTTCGGTATGCTTGGCTACCTCGCCTCCAGACTAAGCCTTATATGATGTTTCTGTTCGTCAGCTCGTAATTTTGCTAGCGGCTTCCTCCGCACCTCACCTCACGGTTCAGCACTTGCCATTCGCTAGTAGTTGGCGTTTAATTGCTTGCAATAAGCAGGTTTAAACGGTGATCTTCCTACAGAGGACTTTCACCTCATGAGTTTATGCCCATGTCGGGCGTACCAAGGCCATGCACCGGAAATTTATTCCGCGTCTTGGTTTGCACCATGCCTGCGGCATTGTGGTACAACCCAAGCCACTCCATAAATTCTCGGTGATGGCGGCGTTAGGCGCACTTCTTCATTAAAAATGGTTGGTTCAGTTATTAATCCCGTAGTTCAGATTTAGCCCGTTTCACTCCATTCAAATTCAGCTTATTTTGATGGTCTCAATACAGTTTGGTTCGTTACCAGTCAATTTTCTTTTTGTTGGTAGGTGTTTTGTTGCGTTGTCAGGTCATTACTTTTTCAAGTTGGCATGGGCGGGGCAGGTATTTTTTGGTTTGCTGGTGTTACAGTTTTCATTCAAATTTATTTCTGGTATTTTAGCCGCCATTATTTGCGGGTTTGTTGGGTGTTTCAGGTTAGTGTGTTGTCGCAAGTGCTTGCCTAACAAAACGCAGCACTCAGAATCGCGTACCGCGATCTGGTGTGCTCAAGGTTATTGTGCTTCGGTGGAGACGGATTGTAAGTTGTTATTGCAATCATTACCTGCCGTGTCCTTATTTAGCCATTCATTTTGTTTGTTAACATCATAAGCTTTTCTTTCCGCTCTTGTTTTATCCTCTTTAAATGTTTTCCGCATGCAAGGGTGGAAGAAGACTAGTAAGCAAGATAAACAACAAGGCTCATCAGGCCTGGCATTACAACAGGTTAAAAATATAAGAAAAAAAATAAAAATATGCATAATTAAGATAAGAATGTCAAAGCTAGTAGACATGCTTTTCCTAAAATAGTTTATTAAATTGTTTTATTTGGCTTCGTCAAAGTGTACGCCAATAACAACACGCAGCACTGGACGCTACGCGCCTATGTGCTTTAGGTTATGTTCTATATGTCACCCAATTCAATTCGTATCTCTTTAGGTGGCCAGAACCTACTAGATGTTATACTGCGAAGCTTGTCCCAGTTAACTTCACAACCATCTAGATTTTTATTTTTTATGTTGAGTAGATTTTCTTGTGTAATATGATGTTTACTGGCTACTTCGTTGAATGATTTATAAAATGAATCGAAATCTTTATATGCATCTATGTTGTTAGGTATGTTGCTCAGTTCTTTAACAATCTGACGTGAATACTTATGGTCTACAGGTATAAAATATCTCGCTACAAATTCTCTCAAAATATTTTTATTATTACTAGTTGTTTGTTTTCCTGAAAAACACAAGCAAGAATACAGTTGAAGAAATATCAATAACAATCTCACTATAACCTTACCTTTTTATTTAGATATACAAAACATAACAACACGCAGCACCATCGCCCCTTTGGGGCTGGACTCGCTACGCTCGCCGGTGTGCTTACGGTTAGGCGCACTTCTTCATTAAAAATGGTTGGTTCAGTTATTAATCCCGTAGTTCAGATTTAGCCCGTTTCACTCCATTCAAATTCAGCTTATTTTGATGGTCTCAATACAGTTTGGTTCGTTACCAGTCAATTTTATTTTTGTTGGTGGGTGTTTTGTTGCGTTGTCTGGTCGTTACTTTTTCACGTTGGCATGGGCAGGGTAGGTATTTTTTCGTTTGCTGGTGTTGCGGTTTTCATTCCAGGCCATTTCTGGTATTTTAGTTGCCGTTATTTACGGGTTTGTTGGGTGTTTCAGGTTAGTGAGCTTTTGCGAGTGCTAGCCTAACAAATTCATGCAGTACGTTCCGGTGCTGCGCACCTCCACCGGAAACCCAAAGCCTGCGGCTTTGGGTTCAGCTGATAAAGGCGTTACATGAATTAAGAATATGAAAGAAGTTGAACGAATCATACGAGTTGACCATGCAGGTGAATTAGGCGCAATTAATATTTATCGCAAACAATTATTCGTTGCGCGCTATTTATATAAAGATATCGTTCACGTATTAGAAGATATGCTAAGTCATGAAATGGCTCACTTTAATACGTTTAATAACTTATTAACTAAGAGAGGCATTAGGCATTGTTATGCTCTTAAGCTTTGGGCTTTTGGTGGTGCTACATTAGGTCTTATTACTGCATTACTAGGCCGCAATGCTATTTGGGTCTGCACCAATTCCATTGAAACAACAGTATTGCACCACCTTGACTGGCAGCTAGATTATTTAGCTAAAAATGACCCCGAAGCACATGATGCCGTTCTAAGTATTAAAGCTGACGAAGAAGAGCATCAAGAATTAGGTCAAAGTAACGGTATAAATTCACCAATTTATAAACCCATATTTTTTGTTGTTCGCAAATCCACTGAGCTTGCAATATGGTTAAGTACAAAACTATAAAAACATGTAACAAGCAGCGGCACATTCAGGCAACAAGTTGCCTTGGACTTCCGTTGCTTCGCAACTCCAGCCTGTGCGCTGGGCGTTAAGTGGTCATTGGTGAATAGCAAATCCTGCATGCGTATAAAAAATGATAGTAAAAAATTTTGTATTACTGTAAATTTTTGCTGGTGTTGAAAGATGAAATGCCAGAGTTAAGAGGAAGGGTGCATGAGCAAAGGTACAACTACATATTGGAATGTTTTTGCAAGTGAGCATAAAGGTAAATGGAACCCGATTGATGGAACAAATGGTATGCTGGAAGAGCTTACCTTGGCTATGGATCAAAACACAGGTGATTACACACGGCTAACAAGATTCAAAAAGGGAGCTGATACAAAAAGCTTTGGAGGTAAATCACATGAATACCCAGAAGAAATTTATATAGTGTCGGGTCGCCTGTATGATGAGGCCTTTGATGTCTGGCTGGAGGCGGGCCATTTTTCTAGTAGACCTCCTGGAGAGATTCATGGACCATTTGTGTGTGAAGAGGAATGTTTGGTATTAGAAGTTTCATACCCAAGCCAATCAAAAAAAACCACTTAAATCGGGTAGCCGACAGGGCTATCGCGCTATGTTTTTGATCAGTTCGCTTAAAAATCATACTACAAAGCAGATGGCTGATTGTATTTCAATCAGTTTATGGGTATGAATTAGCCCGCTACTGAAAAACTACACTTCTCTTTTGTATTCAAATTACAAAAGAGTGTTAATTTAGAAACCAACACTAAATTATTAGCGGGTTTAGATTAAAAAATAAACATTTTGTTTGATTGTCGCCGATCTTGTTAATATCGTAGTGCGATTGCCCTGGGGTAGCCGAAGGTTTTTCCCCTTCAGCCCCCACAACACCCTGCGTGCGGATCCGCACAGGGCGTTTCATTAACCATGATGTATTTTGATCCATCCTTTTACGAGAGAGAACAGGCCTTGCTTGGCAAGAAATGCTTCTCCGATTGCTTGATGAATCCCCCAAGTTTTTGAACTACGACAATAGCCTTTACGGGATGCGCCACAGGCTATGGCTGTCGCCTCATTAACGCCGAGGCGAATAAGGTTGCCGACTTTTGTTTTTATTTTTCGCCATTGTTTCCAGTAGCACATGCGTAGCCGCCGCCTGATCCATTGATCGAGGTCGACACAGTATTGGTATCGATTGGCAATGCCAAAGTAGTTTATCCAGCCCCTCAGATAAACACTGAGCTTCTGGATTTTATGCACAACAGAAACACCCCATGATCTAGATGTTAGAATTCTTACTTCATGTTTGAACGCTAACTCTGCTTTTGGTGACCATTGAATCTTTTTGTTTTTAAACATAAAGCCGAGAAATTCCAGTTCTTGGCTACTCACTACTTGGCTCTTTTTATCGTTGATGACGAGCTTAAGATTTTTCTCAATAAAGGTAGTGACGCTGGCCATGACACGTTCTCCTGCACGCAGGCTTTTAACCATAACGACAAAGTCATCGGCATAGCGAACAAAATCATGACCCCTTGCTTCTAGCTCTTTATCGAGTAAATCAAGCATAATGTTTGACAGTAAAGGCGATAAAGGGCCGCCTTGCGGTACGCCCTCACGCGTTTCTATCAATACGCCATCATCGACAGCGCCCGCTCTCAGATATTTTCCAATCAGGCATAAAAGCGCTTTATCTTTTATTTTTCGGCCTATCAGTGTCATGAGAAGATCATGATTAACACGGTCGAAAAATTTGGATAAGTCCACATCCACGACGAATTTTCTGCCAGATTTTATGTGCTCCTGCACTTTGTAAACCGCTTGATGTTGCGAGCGGTTAGGTCTAAATCCATAGCTGGCATTCGAGAAACCCACATCAAAAATCGGTGTGAGTGTTTGAACAATGGCTTGCTGTATAATGCGATCCAGTATCGTTGGGATACCGAGTGCACGTAGGCTGCCATCGTCTTTCTCGATATAGCATCGCTTCACGGGATAAGGCTGATAACCGCCTGATCTGATTAATGTCAGAACAGGTTGCCCGTGCTCTTTCCAGTACGTGGGAAAATCGTCGATGGTGAGTCCATCAATACCGGCTGCGCCTTTATTAGCGCGCACGCGCTTCCATGCTTGTTCGAGATTTCCAGGATTTAGCGTGTTGTCAAAAAGGGTTTGATTTGAGTGTGGTAACTTCGTTTGACGCTGTTCGACATCATGACTCGTTCGAGTATATTTGCTGTTCAAGTAAACGAAACCTCCTTTCTCTAAGTTAATGTTCGGGCCTTCACCTTGTCCCAGCCATTACGCTGGGCGTTTGGCTACTATGCCGTCTGCTGACTTCTGTTTAATCACCCAATGAGTTTCCCCACTGGACGCTGTCGGGTTTGTATCTGATTCGCTCTCCAAAGGCGATACACTCAAAGGAGCCGAGGAACTTGTAGACCAGATCCTGACTGGTAATTTACCCGCCGCATGTTAAACAGATCTCCCCGAATAAGGTCATAAACTTTCATTACGCAACTGCATCATTTACTGTGCCCGTAAGATCACATGGCTTCGGTATGCTTGGCTACCTCGCCTCCAGACTAAGCCTTATATGATGTTTCTGTTCGTCAGCTCGTAATTTTGCTAGCGGCTTCCTCCGCACCTCACCTCACGGTTCAGCACTTGCCATTCGCTAGTAGTTGGCGTTTAATTGCTTGCAATAAGCAGGTTTAAACGGTGATCTTCCTACAGAGGACTTTCACCTCATGAGTTTATGCCCATGTCGGGCGTACCAAGGCATTACACCGGACTCCGCATACTGTCGCGCTTTTTGCTAAAAACACGCAAAAAATCGTGCCAGAATGCTCCGCCGGTGAGTGCGGCGTTATGTGCTGCCATCAACTTCTTGTAGCATGTTGCTTAAATCAAAATTTCCAAAGCTTATTTGTCTTTGCGCTTTAAAATTATTAATTTCATTATAAAGATCATCTATTTGTGGAGAGGTAAAAGTAGAATTAAGTAATTTATCTTGGGTGTTCGAAAGTTTATCTCTCTCATGATCGTTTATTTTATCCGAGCTTAAGACAATAACTATTAGTCTCATAACCTCATCAGCTGTCTAAGAAAAGCTATTTACGCTAAAAAAAATTAACAATAATAAAAAATATTTATTCATAATAGGTGTATTTTATAGATAAAGGTTGTCACATAACATATAAGGATAAGTTGCGCTTGCCGCAACTTATCCTGTTGTTGAACAAGCCCGAGCTATTCGCCTTCTCTCTATAGGAAATAAATAAAAATTCTTCAGGAATAAAACAGTGGTTGTGAGAATATCATTTTTTTGAAGGCGATACGAATCCTCACTTTAGCGATAGGATTTAAAAAAACGCATTTATTTCATAAACGTTTTATTTTCCTTATGTTTTGTGCATGCTTGTTGTCGTCACTGCGATGACTATCCCGCTTGCGCCGCAGGTTTGCTAAAAGCAATGATTACCATGGGTGACTCACATTTTCTACAGGTGAATGCCGGTCTTCCCAGTACATGACACTTAACAACCACCGTCTAAAGACGGTGGGTTAAAAACTGCGGACTGAAAGTCCAGCTTTTCGGCTAAAGCCGAATAAACACTCTCATTCAACATCGAAATTATCATCAAATTTTCGTTCAAAGTGGTGCTCCAGATACTCCTGTATCATCTCTTTAGTTAGCTCTCCAGCCGTCACACAAAAATAACCTCTCGCCCAAAAATGCTGTCCCCAATACCTTTTCTTTAAATGTGGAAACTCCTGAAACAATTTAGTCGATGATCGACCTTTTATTCTCCTCATTACCTCTGCTGGTGATAAAGTCGGTGGCACAGATATCCCCCTGTGTCAGGATACTTGTCGCCTCTAAAATTTTAATTAGAGGCATAAAAAATGAGAAAATCGTTTACCCATTCGTTTAAGATACAGGCAATAGAAAAGGCATTGAGCCGACAAGAATGTATGAGCATCAAGGATGTGGCTGAAAACTTAGGTATTGGCCATTCGACGTTACAAAAATGGATTAGACAGGCTAAAGAGCAACGGCTTAATCAACCATTAGATGGTGGGGTAATGACCATGGTTAAAGAAAAAAGGCCCCAAGATTGGAGCGCTGAAGAACGTTTGAATATGGTCATTGCCTGCGGATCTTTGAGCGTCGAGGACATCAGCCAGCTTTGCCGAGAGAAAGGAATATACCCACATCATATCAACCAATGGAGAGGTGATTTTATCAAGAATAAGCCCCTATCGACTGCTTCAGAAATTCAAAGTGAGAATAAGCAATTTAAAAATGACATTAAGTTACTAAAAAAGGAGTTAAACCGTAAAGATAAGGCATTAGCTGAAACAGCAGCGCTGCTAGTACTCCAAAAAAAAGTCCACGAAATATGGGAAAGCGACGAGGCCAGCTAATAGTGAAACAAGAGCGTGATGATATTATTCACTTGATTAGCGAGGCTCGATCCAATGGTGCTAGGCAAAGGCAGGCTTGCGATATTATAGGCATTACACCAAAAACATTACAGCGCTGGGCGCGACCAGAGGGCGATGAAGATGGTCGTTTGTCAGCCAAGCACAGCCCTTGTAATAAGCTCAGTGAGCTTGAGAGACAGCGTATTATTCAGGTCTGCAACCAACCTGAATACGCGAATTTATCGCCCAGCGTCATCGTGCCAATGCTTGCAGATAAAGGTGTGTACTATAGTGGACCCCTTTGTCGAGACAATAAATTAAATTTTTACGATATTGTTTATGTGTACCCTGTTGTCGATAAGCTCAAGAGTGTGTGTGAGCTGTTGGCAACGTCTTTTTGTTGTCAATGGTTCATGCACACGCCTCTGCTTGAGCTGGTCTGGCGCAGCCAGAATCGTCAACAAGTACACAGTCCTTTTCCTGATCTGTTGACTCACGATAAACAGCCATCGGTGTCTGGTATTCAAAGTGCTGGTGCGGCCTTTCCTCATTGTAAAAATAAAAGTATTTACGCAGTGCACGCCTTAAATGGTCTACCGACTCGTACTCATTAAGGTACACCTCTTCATACTTCACGCTCCGCCATAGCCTCTCGATGAATATATTATCCATGCAGCGACCTTTGCCATCCATGCTGATTTTGATGTCAGCATTTTTCAGTACATGCGTAAAAGCATTTCCTGTAAATTGTGAGCCTTGATCCGTGTTAAAGATCTCAGGCTTGGGGTATAGCCTGAGAGCCCGTTCTAGAGCGCTGACGCAGAAGCTGTCATCCATACTGGCAGATAACTCCCATGAAAGTACTTTACGACTATACCAGTCCATGACGGCCACCAGGTATACAAAACCGCCTTTTAGCCTTATATACGTGATGTCTGTACACCACACTTGATTGGCTCGCGTTACCTCTACACCTCTCAAGAGATAAGGATAAATCTTATGCTGTGGAGCAGGTTTGCTGGTGTTAGGGCCAGGCGCAACCGACTGAATCCCCATGAGCCTCATCAACCTTTGCACTCGCTTACGGTTAACTTTGTAGCCCAGATCGTTAAGGTATTTACGCAACTTGCGACTACCGTAAAACGGATGACGGGTGTATTCCTCATCCAGCCGCCGCATCAGCTCAAGATTGTCTTCAGATTCACCTATACGGCGGTCTTTTCTGTAGTAACTCGACCTTGGCAGGTTAAGCAGCCCGCATTGCCTGCTAACGCTTAACTTTTTATGCAGCGGCTCTATCATGGCAACTTTTTCCTGCACGTTTAATCGAGATGCCCCGTCTTTTTTTTAGCCAATCGACCTCTACTTTCAGGCGGCCAATCTGACTGTAAAGCTTATCTTTCTCTTCTTCATTGCCCTCAGCCTGCTGCTTCCGGCCCTTGCTAAATATATCTTCAGAGCCTTCTAATAGAAGCTTTTTCCACCCGTTGATCTGTGTTGCATGAACACTGAATTCTGTTGCTAGCTCATTGATGGTTTTGTGGCCTTTGATCGCTTCTATAGCGACTTTAGACTTAAATTTTGAACTGAAATTCTTACGCTTCATGGTTACCCTTTTCGTCAGTGGTTATATTCTAACTCACTGTCTCATTTGCGGGGGCCACTATATACATCGCATCTGAATCCACTATTTACCGTGTGTTAAAAGCACATAAACAAGATAAGCATCGGCTGAGAAGTAAGCCTGCCAGAGTTATTACAAAACCTGAATCGTTGACGGCCACAGGCCCGAATCAGATTTATAGTTGGGATATTACGTATTTACCAACAACGGTAAAAGGCTTGTTTTATTACTTGTATCTTGTCATGGATATTTATAGCCGAAAGATTGTTGGTTGGCAGGTATATGAACAAGAAAGCAGTGCATTGGCCGCAGATTTAATGACAGATATTTGCTTACGTGAAGGGATTAAGCCGAATCAGGTGATCTTACATTCGGACAACGGTAGCCCGATGAAAGGCGCAACAATGCTAGCGACACTGCAAGAATTAGGGGTTGCTCCGTCGTTTAGCCGCCCCTCTGTTAGTAATGATAACCCTTATTCTGAGTCATTATTTAGAACACTTAAGTATCGACCAGAATACCCAGAAAAAGCCTTTGAGGGTTTAGATTTAGCACGAAAATGGGTGAATGGATTTGCTGATTGGTATAATCATGAGCACAGACACAGCAGCATAAAATATGTCACGCCTGTAGAGCGTCATACGAAGCAAGATAGAATTATCTTAATCAACCGTAAAGCTGTTTATCTACAGGCGAAAATGGCGCACCCAGAGCGATGGAGTGGCGACATTAGAAACTGGGATCACATTGCTGAGGTTTATTTAAACCCAGGGAAATCTAAAAGTAATAGGGAAATAAATCAGGCGGCATAAAAGTAAACTTTAGGCGACAAGTATGTTGAAATCTACCGAATACAGTTGCAGGCAATGTGACAAATCAGGTACTCAAGTCAGTATCAAGCAAGCAGCAGTACCTGCTACCCCCATTCCAAAAAGCTACGCTTCAGCCAGTCTTTTGGCTTATATCATCATCAGTAAATACCAATACAGCTTGCCACTTTACCGACTTGAAAATCTCTTTAAGCAAATGGGCGTTGAGTTAAGTCGACAAACAACGCGTAAACATATGAAGCCGGATGTTGCGGCGTACATGAAGTACTACAACAATGAACGCCTTCGTTCAGATAATAGTGATGAGATGCCGATGCGAAAAAGACTTTTATCGAGCCGCCCGAAGCGATGAAAATTTCGCTCGCGAAAAATTCATTGAAGCGGGTAGCCAACAAGCGAAGCGCGTTAGTTAATGGAAAATTACTTCGTTCGCAGTAATGCGCATGTGTTGCAGGGCGATTTGCCATTGATCTATGAGCGACAGGTTTGATGATCAAGCTGTGATCAAGGCTTGCTCAAGCTTTTCTTTCTTTGCCGTTAAATTTTCACCGCCAAAGGCAGTAATGAGCGCATGAAATAAAGCCGAGAATTCTAAAGACATAACGGAGAAGTCTTGCTGGAAGCTTGCTACCTCATCCTCGGGTGTTTCATGATCTAGCTGGTCAGAGAAAACATCACAGAGTTTGATCTGTTTTATTGCAAGCTTTTCGGTGAGAGTAAATTGTATCTTTTCCTGGAATATAAAACTGAGTTCACTCACCGAGAATCCTTGGTTAAGATGCGCTGTAATTTCATTACTGAGCAAGTCAATGTGTTTGCATCGAATGACAGCCCCTTGGTCAGATAGGTCTTTTAGAACAATGCTGGTTCCAAATTCGAAGCCGTCAGGTGCTGTTGATGAAGATAACCATTGTGTCATCATTTGTGCTGGGATCATCTTCGGTGTGACTGGGATGAGAGGCGCACTTCCGAGGGCTTCCCGTAAACAATCAATGACGGCATCTGCTTGTGTTGCTGAAGGAGAATCAATAACCAAAATCTGATCCTTGAAGCCGATATAAGCCATGGTGTTTTTTGTCTTTGAAAAGGCCTTAGGTGTCAGCTCTAGGATGATGTCATCCTTAAGGTCTGCGCGCTCTTTTCGCGTTATCTTCCTGAGTTCTTGGTTTTGGATATGTTCAATCTTTTCTTCAAGCGCCTCCTTGATAACGCTTGCCGGGATAACTTTTTCTTGCTGCTTAATGCAAAAAATGCCGTGACCGTTGAAAACATGAAAGTATTCATCGGTGAGCGATTTTATGGGTGGAACGAAGCCTGATGTATTAAGTTGATTTGATAGCAGCTTGATGAAAGCCTTGTCTTGAAGTTTTTCATTCCATTCTCCGCCGTCAGCATGTACATTCTCTGTGAAGCGAAAAATCTGACTATTTTTAAACCACATAAAACCCCCTAAAAATTTAAATAGCCTATAGGGGAGCGGTATATTTTGCAACAATCTATGAGAATAAGGATTTTGTTGATCTATCGCGCCTTGCTCGGCTTATTAGTGTGCCTGTGTAAACATGAATTTTACGCCTAATGTTTTTGCGCAGAAGGTTAATCACGCTAGGCGCGACTATTTTAGTTTTGCATAGCGCCGCAACTTACGATAAAAGCTGCCGGTTATTTCAATGCTAAATGGTTTGATTCAGTAGGGCAGGCTATAGGTTGTTAAAAATAAATTTCCCTCGGTGGTGTTTTTGCCATGTCTTTCCATTTTTTGAGCGCCAAATGTCATGAAAGTGGTTTTCCCCATCTTTACCAGAGATGACATAAAGATACTCGCCCTTAACAACCATTTGGTGATTGGCACGCGGTTCAAATCCAGCAGATTTTGTTATTTGAGTCCATGTTTTACCATTTGATGATTGCCAAACATCATTAAAATAGATGGGTTGGCGGGTACCATTAAAGCCTCCGGTAAGAAAGAGAGCATCATTAAAGCTTATAACTTGATGGTTGAAACGCTCTGGGAATTCGGCTTTGGAGGTTTCTTTTGTCCATGCTTTTCCGTTTGCTGAGCTCCATACATCGTTAAGGTATCTACGCCCACTGCCTTTTCCTTCAAGCCCCCCAGTTAGGTAGAGCTTTTCATTAAAAGCAGTTACTTGGTGTGAGCAGCGTTTTGAAAACTCAGCTGATTCCGTTGCTTTCTCCCAGTTTGTTCCATCTTCACTCTGCCATACATCATTTAATGCATCGCATTCGCCTTCTTTTGTCCATCCAGCAATGAGAAATAGCTTATCACCAAGAGCTGTAAGTTGATGACTATCCCTACCTGTAAAGTCTGCTTCTGTATTGACGCTTTCCCATGAATCGCCATCAGATGAACGCCAGATATCCTTAAATGTTTCTTCCTTGCTATCCCAGCCTCCCGTTAAATAAAGGCTGTCTTTAAAAGCTTCAACACGGTGATTTTCTCTGTCTGAGAAATCGGCAGCATCTTGGATTAACGTCCACTTATTTCCATTATTCGAAGACCAGATATCAGTTAAATAATTACCTTTAAGATCTTTTCCTCCAACGATATACATTTTATTGTCAAAGGTAGACGCCTGAAAATAATTGCGGGGTGTAAAGAGCCCATCAATTTTAGCCGTTGCGGCTGAGCTGTCATGCTCCCCCATACTGAGTTGGTACGATTTAGGCGATTTTAATGAATGCCCTGTGATCGTTATCACCTCTGTTGGAGAGAGTGATTTAGCTGTGTTTTCTTCACATTCTTTAGGCATACAGCCGGTTTTTTCACTGATATAAAGCTTGAGGGTCTCATCTGTATCGGTATTATCAAGGTAAAGCTCAGCATCTGTTTCACCTACCCACAAAGTAAATCCAATCTCGCCCGGTAAAATGCTGATTGCAAGGATGTCTTCTTCATTCTCGGCTTTGACTGTGATATCAGCAGTGCCTGTTTTTAAAGGTGTTAATTCACCATCATTATTGATGTCGGCTATTTCATCATCACTGCTTTGCCATGAAATATTTTTATCTGAGTTACTGGTAGAGGCATCATCGTAGGTGACTTGGGCTGTGAGCTGGATCAAGTCCCCAATAAAAAAAATCTCTTTTGTGCTATCAATGCTGACCCTACTAATTATTTTAGTATCTTCGTCATTTTCAGTTGTTGTAATTATTTGTTCTTCTATTGCATTCTCAGGTTGTGATTTTTCCGTTGCTTTAGTTAATTTTTGACTGCAGTCGGTGATGAGTACGCATGCTAAAAAGGCGAGAATTCTAGGTATCATTTGCTTTATTTCCTTTTAAAGCGTTTTGGACGTTTTTATTGAGTATAGCCATGTTTGTTGGCAAGGGATGAAGGAATGTGTGTCAGATTTAGTGCGGGTGTGCTGGTAGCATTAGAGCAGAATTACCATCCTGGTAGGATGTAGAGAGGCTCGTGTTTTTAAGGCGACATCATGATAAAAGATCGGTTATTATGAGTAACGTAACCAACACAGCATAGACTCTATGAGAAAATATATATTTATTTTCACTATATTTATTCTTTCATGCAACTGCAGCGCAGCCAATAGGAAGAAAATACTAAACCGTTTACACGACTATATAACAACTTTATCTCCTTACGCCGCCGTCATTCAAACAGGCGGTGAGACAGAGGAAGAAAACGGGCTGTTCTTACCGTCAAGGGATCAAGTGAATGGTTGTGGATTCTATAATGATTTTTCCAGAGACCAAGGAAAAATAAGCGCTTTAAATAAAAAGATAAATGAAGGAAAAGAACTAAGTGGTGATGATATAAACGCCGCAGGAGAAATCTCAAGTAAAGTTAGCACATTCGCGGCTCGATTTTTCTGCCCTTTACAGATAAAAGGGATAAAGCCATGGATAAGTCCAAAATTTGGCGTCCCTTCTCTACAAGCGTTATCAAAAGACAAGCTTCACTCTGTATATGGGGGGCGAGTCATAAAGGTGCGCTTAAAGCATGATGGAAAAATACCAAAAACTATAAGAAAAAACATCGAGTATAGAGGGATGTAGTAAGCACGGGCGCGGCACTTCGAGTTGTACTTAAGCGCGCCCCTGCGGTGGGCGTAAGAAAACGTATTTATCTTGCTTAGAAAAAATTTAAGCCGTTACTTCTTTAATTAATTATCTTAAATCACCAGAGTCTAGAAAGTCTTCGGTTATTACCTGCCTTTAGCTTTTCTACCCCTCAAGTTTTTTCAGGTAGTCGATCACAACCTCGTGATGATTTTTAGTGGTAAATTTAGGAATTTTTATCATAATATTTCCTGATTCATCAATGATAAATGTTGATCGTATAATTCCCATACTCTCGCGCCCCATAAACTTTTTTAAGCCCCACACACCATAAAGCTCAGCTATTTCATGGTTCTCGTCAGATAATAAGTGAAAGTTCAAATGCTGGTTTTTCGTAAATTTAGCAAGTTTTTTTACGGGATCTGGGCTCAATGCAAGCACATCTATACCTAATTGTTGGAGTTCTGCTTGGCTATCTCGCATGGCACAAGCCTGTACAGTGCAACCCGGGGTGCTCGCTCTCGGATAGAAATATAAAATAACCTTTTTTTTATTTTTGAAATCTTCCAGTGAAGTCATTTCACCGTATTGGTTTAACAGTGAAAAAGAAGGCGCTTTTTGGCCGGCAACAACTGACATAACAACCTCGTAAGAATAAAATAAGTGATATCACGCTGATAGTAGTGCTTCTAGATTGATGCCACAAGCCTTGTCACCCGATATCCCAGGGCTATCGCGCTATGTTTTTGATCAGTTCGCTTAAAAATCATACTACAAAGCAGATGGCTGATTGTATTTCAATCAGTTTATGGGTATGAATTAGCCCGCTACTGAAAAACTACACTTCTCTTTTGTATTCAAATTACAAAAGAGTGTTAATTTAGAAACCAACACTAAATTATTAGCGGGTTTAGATTAAAAAATAAACATTTTGTTTGATTGTCGCCGATCTTGTTAATATCGTAGTGCGATTGCCCTGCCCGATATCCCCATTATCGATTGATCGACTAAAGAATAGTCAGCTACTATGAGATAAGTAACAGGGGGCTGGAAAGGGGAAATCAAGTACAGCTGAAAGTTAAATGATCTTACCTGATCGTGCTTTAAATTCACCTACCTTACGATCACTAAAATACTCCACTAATATGTCTTTCATCACGGGAAAAGCTAGGCTCGACCAAGGTATCTCTTCTTCATCAAAAAAGGCGACCTCTAAACTCTCTTCGCCTGCAAAAAAATCAGGTGTAGCTAGTTGGGCGAGATAAAAAATATAAACTTGATTAATATGGGGGATATCAAAAACGCGATATAGCATCGAGGTATCACCGTACTTCGCGCCAGCTTCTTCGAAGGTTTCGCGCTTAGCGCCTTCTTCTGTTGATTCATTGTTCTCTAAAAAACCTGCGGGAAGTGTCCAAAAACCTAAGCGTGGTTCAATTGCTCGGCGGCAGAGCAGTATGCTGCCTTCATAGACGGGTAGGGTGCCAACGATAACCTTGGGGTTTTCATAATGAATAACGCCACAGTCATCACAAATATGGCGCGGGCGGTTATCCATCAAGGGGGTGGCGACATGAAGTTTGCCGCCGCATTCCGAGCAATAATTCATCAAATTTACTTAAGCGCTCGATATTTTCCACGGTAGAAAACCAGTGGCTCTCTTTCTGCGGGGTGATCTGACATTTCAACAACACGCCCTACAATAATGACATGATCGCCGCCATCATGTACTGCATCGAGCTCACACTCAAATGTTGTCATGGCTGTTTTTAACACGGGGCTGCCAGATGCACCAATACGGAAAGTGCCTTCTTCAAGTGCATGGTCGCCCTTTTTCGCGTATTGATTAGATTCGGACTGCTGATCGTCAGATAAAATATTTACTGAGAAGTGTTGTGTGTTTTCAAAATGAGTGAAGCAATCAGAGTCTTTCTGCAGACTCCATAAAACTAATGGCGGACCTAATGAAACGGAAGAAAAAGAATTCACTGTCATGCCAAAAGGTTTTTGATCTTCGGTATGCGCTGTAATTACACATACACCTGTTGCAAAGCGACCTAGCGCATTTCTAAATTCGCGAGAATCTATGCTCATTAATGCTATCCTTTTTTGTTATAAAATTATTGCGGGCATTATAGCAATTTTTCCTAAAATAACCCTTTCGAGTCGGCAAGTTTCGCTAATAATTTGTCTATCACGCCCTAAAATAGATAAAAACTTGGCATTCGGTGGCGAAGGACAGTTATATTAAGTGGCATTGCATTCTCGCAAAGCCTATACCGATCACCCTTGAAGATGCAAGGGTGTTGGCCCCCAATCGCTTGCGGGCTGTAAACTCATGGAGGTTCGCTCGTTTGCGGCCTTCTTGCATCTCCAATTTCGATGGGTATAGTCCTTAACGTAAACGAAACTGATCTCGATTTTTTTGTTTTGCACGCTCAGATTTTTTAAGCAAAACATAAACAGCACCCGCGCCGCCATCATGTGGTCTTGCGCTGTGATACGCGAGAACGTCAGGCATGTCAGACAACCATTGCAAGCTATAGTTCTTTAATCGAGCCTTCTGACCCTTTCCTCTGTCGCCTTTACCATGCACGATTAAAACTGTTCTCAGGTCATATTCCATAGACTCTTTGACAAACTGAAATACTGCTCGTGCTGCTGCATCCACGCCAAGCCCATGCAAATCAAGCCGAGCATCAAACCCGTACTTACCCAAACGGAACTGCCGGTAGACGCCATCCTGCAAGCCGGGTCGTTTAAATCCAACAATATCATGCGGTGCAACGGCTTGACGATTGAAGGCTGTCAAATCATGATTTTCTGAGGCTTTAAATGACTCTGCGCAACGTTTTCTCTCTTCAAGTGCCTCCTTATCTATTTTCTTCTTACCTATGTCCGCGAACGTGTGATTCAAGCGGTCAACGTCCTCCATGGCATCTAAAAAATCACTGTCCTGCATTGTCCCTCCGTAACGCTCTTTTCATATAAAGTAAGCTGCAAAGGTATTCTACCTTAACTCTGTGCAGCCGTTCACCCAAAACAGAAATAATTCAAGCTTATTACGCATTATATTATTGATTTTTCGTCGCTCTGCCATTTAATGGTAGAGCGAATTCTGCTAGGCTTTCGCTGTTAACTTTTTGAGAAAATTTCATGCTTGATTTATCAGCCTTAAGCCAGCTAAAACAGCTAAAACAGGATAT
This sequence comes from Pseudomonadales bacterium, assembly GCA_965248335.1. GTDB lineage: Bacteria > Pseudomonadota > Gammaproteobacteria > Pseudomonadales > DT-91 > CAKMZU01. The sequence goes on along the minus strand of CBDFIY010000003.1, from coordinate 2,183,070 downwards.
TAGAGAAGCCAACCCCATTTTAAAAGGCGTGGTAAAAGGTACATCTAAACGTTTTGGCTTTGTTATTGCCGATGGCGGGAAAGAGGAATATTTACTGCCTCAAGCCGAAATGAACCGTCTTCTGCCTGGTGATGTCATTACGTTTAAACTTGAGAAAAGCCAAAAAACGGATGAAAAGCCCATTGCGAAAATAGAAAAATTTGTAGGTTCGTCGTTTGATATTTTTTTCGGCACAGTGAAAAGCAAAAACAACCAGTTATTCATTTTACCTGACCACAAGCAAATTAATCGGTGGATATTTATACCACCAAAATACCGCCAAGGGCTTAGTGAGGGCGATATTGTTCTTGCAAAAATCTCACAGCATCCTTTTAAGACGGATGGGCGTGTTCAGGCTCAAGTCACCCAACGCATTGGTCAACCTGGCGACCCTTATATAGATCACCGTTATGCTATTGCTAAACATGGCATTCAAGAACGACAGTGGAAGCCTGAGGAAATCGAAGCTATTCGACAAACGGCAGAGCAATGCCTCGAAGAAACCATTCCAACAAAAAAAGATTTGCGCGATATCGTTTTCTTCACGATAGATGGCACTAATACCCAAGACCTCGACGATGCGCTATCAATAGAAATATTGCCCGATGGTTGGTTGCTCCGAGTGGCTATTGCAGATGTATCCACTTTCGTCACAGAAAACTCGCCACTTGATAAGATTGCAGCCGCTCAAGCTAGCACCCTTTATATGCCCGGTCAAAAAGTGTCTATGCTGCCAGAAATTCTTGCATCTGATATTTGCTCCTTACGCTCACAAGTCGACAGGCTCGCTCTTGTCTGCAATATAACAATAAACAGTCAAGGAGAAATTACCGACACAATCTATGATAACGCGACGATACACGCAACAGGCAAGCTTGGTTACGATGATGTCGATAAATACCTTAAAGGTGAAGCGGATGGTTTCTCTGTTGTCATTAATGAGAAACTGGATGCGCTCGCAGAGCTTACGAAAGCAAGGCAATCTTGGCGTCAAGCTAACGCTACCTTATCCGACGAGTACTTCGATTATCGTTACCAATTAGATGACACCGGAAAAATAACTCAAATTGACAAGTACCCCCGTAGCTTTGCTCAAAAAGTCGTTGAAGAGTGTATGGTCGCAGCGAATGCAGCAACTGCAAACTTTCTCAGCTCAAATACGAAAAGCGCACTTTACTTGTCACACAATGGTTTTAAACACGACCAAAAACCGGGCGTTAAGAAATTACTGACGGAGTTTTTTCCAGAAAGTGCTAATGATGCTATCTTTGAACTCGCTGGCTATTTGAAGTTTTTGTCCACTCTTGACGATACTGACGTTGAACTACCTATCCAAGATATTCTTCGTAAGAAGATGAATAGAAGCGAGTGGACTGATAGAGCAACCCCACACTTCGGATTAGGTTTTAGTGCTTACACAACCTTCACCTCGCCAATTCGTAAGTACAGTGACTTATTGGTTCATCGCCTCATCAAAAGCATTATCACTGAGACCTCAATCTCTGCACCAGAAGAGACTGATTTATTGCGTTTAAATCAAGCAAATCTTGCTATACGCGAAGCCCAAAAAGACTGTGAAATTGCTTTAAAATGTGAATATCTGAAACAGTTTCAAGGTAAGCCACTTGAGGGCGAAATCGCAGCCATCAATCACCGCTTTGTTACCATCGTATTAACAGATTTTGATTTACTTGGACAAATACCTGTTAAATCAATATCCAAAAAAGCAAAGTTTAAGCAAGAATCCTTACAGCTTGTCACCGATGACAAGACATTTAAGCTGAAAGAGCCCCTTTGTGTTGCTGTTGATACCATTGATAAAGCTGGGCGCATTATTCGCTTGAAAATTCATGAAGAAAAAAATACCGAAAACTCACCTGAAGCAGTCTGACCAATGAATGATTGGCAAAAGTATCGCTACCTAAGTCTAGCCACGCGCAAACGCAGTGGCGCTTGGGTAGAAACGCCAGTATGGTTTGCATGCGAAGCGAATAGCCTCTATTGCTTTTCCGAGAAAGGTGCCGGAAAAATCAAGCGACTTAACAACTTTTCTGATGTAAAAATAAACCCTTGTACAGCAACAGGTAAGCTTTTAGGTGAATGGGAAGTGACTACGGGGCATATTCTTAACCCAGAGGAAAAACAAGCAGCCTACCAAGCTTTACTTAAAAAATACGGCATCCAGATGAGATTGCTTGATTGCTTGTCATGGCTGTCAGGCAAACGCAAAAATCGTGCGTTCATTCGAATCTGTCTACCTTAGGCTTAGGCGAAGTTATGGGTATGTAAAGTGGGATGCTGTTCATTCTGCTTAACTAAAACGGGACGCTAAAATTGACTTTTTCCTCGTAATCTCCACTCCCATTGATTGAGTTCAGGGTCATGTGTAATTGGGCGAGAGAAATCGAGATAGAGGGTGTTACCGTTACTTGATCGCGTTGAGTAAAACCTTAGCCCTAAGCCCGCTGTGTGCAATAAGTGATTATTATTGTTTTTACTGCCCCCCCCAAACGTTTTACCCATACCGTAAAATACAGCTGCGCCGAGTTCGATAAGTTGAAAAAGAGAAATGCCCGGATAGCAGCGCAATTCTTCTTGATAGGCAAAAAATTGATTGCCGTGGCTGTATTGCAAAGGGTATCCCGTTAACCCTGTATTGTCGCCTAAGGTAATAGGGGATTCCATGTATTCGTTCTCTGATAGGGCAAAAATGAGTTTACCGTACAGTGTGAAGAGCTTATGAGGCGTATAAAAAAACTCAGAAATGCCTTCGACGACGAATCTATTCTTACCATTATCCAGGCCGTTGCCTTCGCCATTTATCAAAAGTGCAAATAGCCAGTTTTTACTTGTACGCGCCGCTTTTTTTACGCTCATTGACCATACATACGGTACTTTTGAGAATGATGGACTTAGATCAATGCCGACACGTAACCAAAAATTTGTACCAAGATTAATATCCTCCACGCTATTAATCAGATAGATGTTCTCCATTTTTGTATAGTGCTCTGAAAGCAGAGAATACTGAAACCATGGGTAGGAATACTCTCTACTTTCTGGGATATTTATGTTGTTACTTAATGGCGTAAATTGATGTTTATCGGATGTAAAGCCAATGCGAAAACGGTGGCGCATTTCTGAACTTGGATCAATTTCTGACCAGCCCCACCAAATATTGGTATAGCGGATATCATGTTTAAACTTTATCCCTTGCGTTGCATTTTTACGAATACCAGATTGTCTGGATTCGTTGTTAAATTGAATTGCCGTTGCCCATTTGGTATTTTTGGATGTAAATGGGCTTTCAATGCTGAACGACTGGCTATAGCCATCGTCGTTATTGCTGATATCAAAAGAAGTGTTGAGTAAATAGCCGAGCTTAACGGGTGTGTCGACGCCAAAAGTGTAGCCGGTTCGGTCGGGGTTGGCGAAATAGCTAAAACTGGATGCGATACCTAAGCCCAAAATGTTCCCTTCAGCTGCACCAATACTCCATGTGTTTCCTCCACCTTTTCTGCCGAAAGATAAGTTAGGTTGTAGCGTCCAGTTATCCCAGGTTTCAATAAATAATTGATTGTTATCTTTGTCATGTATGCGCCTTACTTTCGCATCGCGTATATAGGGTAGACGTCTAAAAAAACGTTCTATCTCATAAGGGTCAATTTCAGATTTACACTCTCTGAATGATTCCATTGCGAACTCAAGCGTGGAAGGCCGGGTGACTTCATGTAAATCATTCGCTAAACCCAGTAGCCAAAAATAGTTGGGTTCGTCTTTGGAAAAAACATTATGGGGTACAAAGGTATGTTGGATCGGCACGCAGGGCTTGCTTTCGTCTCGTTCTTTATTATTGATATCTTTGGCGTATACATCACCTATAAAGGACATCAATAACAGTAATCCCCAGTATGCTTTCAAGGTAGTGGCTCATTATTCTTATAATGTCTTTAAGTATGGCTTGTGATAACTGACTGATAGCTCATGGATATATAAAATTATGTCATCTAATGTATAAAGATAAACATTCGAATGTACCCTCAATATATTGATTTTATAGTGTATTTTTTATTTTATGCGTTGTTTTTTTGTGGCAGTGACAAACATGAATAAACGTCTATATTTGTCTTTGTGGTTGCCGATAATCTAGGTGTTTAATTGATGTTTTTTAAAGCTTTTCTTTTTTTATTCAACATCTTGCCTACCCTTTTGTATGGCTTTTATGATGTCTCTAGCTCTCTCGGAGAGACAAATGTTTTACGTGTTGCGACATTGTATAATCTTGAGGTGCCATTGCCTCGATCTGAATTACTTGTTCGAAAAGAGTGGCGTTATCTTGAGCAATTTGCTCGTGATAATCATTTTAAGATTAAGACCTTGCATGTGAAGTCACAGGAGGAAGGTTTTGATTTACTGAAATCTCAAAAAGCTGATCTTTATGTATCACAGCTCATTTATACCAACACCCTGGATGCGTCATTAAATTACTCTCTGCCATTGCTTAAGGCCGATGAATATTTAGTGAGTGCACTCGGGCAAAAAGTATTTGCAGGGGGAGAGTTAAGCGGAAGTGTGCTCGGCATCCATCGTAATCCTCACCAAGAAGCACGGGCCGATGAGCTGGCCAAAACCGTTGATAATTTATCGATTAAAGCAATCCCTCAAGGTGTTTATGGCGATCAGTTGTATCGGCAGTTAAATGAAAGATATTACGATTACGTGATGGTACAAAGTGATCAGTTTGAGTCTGATAACCTTTATAGAAATGACTTAAAGAAATCTCACCAACTCACTGAAGACAGTTCAATTGTTTGGGCTTTAAATAAAAGTAATGGCAAGCTCTTGGAGAATATTAACTTTTATTTTATGAAAGTTAAAGGCGATGAAAATTCTGTTGATATAATTCGTGTGGGGTTAGTGAATCATCACGATGGTTATTTTTTGATGCATGGCGAAGAGAGGGGGTTTCACTTTTCGCTGATAAAAACATTTCTCGATGAGAGAAATTTGTCTTATCGTATTGTCTTGGCTGAAAACAGATACCAGCTCAAGACACTGCTAAAGGAAAAGAAAATTGATGTTGCAGCAGATTTCTATACAGCTGATGATGTTGAAGTCTGTTGTATGCGGCAATCAGAACCACTGTTTTATTCATCGCCTGTATTTGTTGCGCGTTTTTCAAAGGGCCCGAAAAATGTGGATGTATTTAGTGAACGTTTTATTAGTGTGCCACTGGATAGTCCGTATTTAGCTACTTTACAGCAAGTGCTAAAAAATTATCCTTCGTTAAAACTCCTTAAAGTCTCTGAGAGTATATCAACGAAAGCGATGTTACGAAGACTAGATCGAGGCGTGTATGATCTTGTTTTTGCAGAAGATTATATTGTGGATCGCGAGGAGCAATTTCAGGAGAGCGCTTATGCGAAATTTCCTGTGGGTGATAAAACGGCTTTTCATTGGTTGGTAACCCATGAAAAGCCAGCGCTTCTAGAGGACATTGATAGCTATTTAGATGACGACCGAGTAGTGCGTGTGTACGATCAATATTTCCGCTTTTTTAATCGTAAAGCGCCACATTTTAGCGAAAAATCACAGTTAACATCGCCTTACGATACGCTCATTAAAGGTCTTGCGAATAGTTATGATCTAGATGCACGTTTATTGACGGCTCAAATGTACCATGAAAGTCAGTTTGACCCGGGCGCCGAATCTGGAAAAGGGGGTATTGGGTTATTCCAAATGCACCAAAAGCCAGCGAACTTTTTGGGTTTTTATGAGATTACTTTGCCTAGAAATAATATTTCGGCAGCTATGGCTTATATGCTGTGGCTTAAGGCGCAACTTATTACACTTGAAGTGGAGGAGAAATCAATGCCTTGGTTCTTGTTGGCAGCCTACTATGCGGGCATTGGACATGTGAAGGATGCCATCCACCTTGCCTACAAACAAGGGTGGGCATCTGATCGATGGTTTGGTGGCGTGGCTCGCTCGATGCGATTATTGGAAGACCCTCGGTATTATACCTATGCGCGCTTCGGTTATATTCGTGGCAGTGATGTCGTTAATTATGTCGATGCTATTAAAGGCATATATAGCAATAGACGCAGTGAAGGCGCTAAAGTCAGGAAGATTCTTGTAAAAGTTGTGCTTATTCAGCGATGGAAGGAGAGCAATAAATTTTTACGTTCCCGTGAAGGTACCGCATACTGAGCCGACTATTTATCAAAAAACCAAACCATGCTGACATGTTATGACGATTTATACCGATCACCTTTGAAGATGTAATGGCGTTGGCCGTACTCGCTCACTCCAATCACTTACTGACTGTAAATTCATGGGGATTCGCTCTCTTGCCGCCTTCTTGCATCTAAAACTCCGATCTGTATATAAAGTGGCCTCGTATAGAATGTCAGCACATGATGAATTTAAGCATATTTGCATAAATCATTTGATAAATGCGTTGATTTTAATGAGAATGTTGTTCGTTAATTGTTTGAGTTGAAGTACGGTCATGCATATTAAATTTTCTTATTTGTTTGTCTTGTCTTTTGTTGTTTTTGTTTTTTCCTGTTCCGATAAAAAAACAGTTTATGATGAAAAAAAAGATGCCTATCCAGCTTTTGAAAAGATCCTGAATAATAAAGCCAAAAAGCCTAAAAAAACATTAGTCATTTTTGGTGCTAACTGGTGCAAGGATTGCATTGTCCTTGATGACAGCATGAAAAATGAACCGTTGAAAAGTTTTGTTGCAAAGAACTTTAATGTCCTTAAAGTGGATGTAGGGCGTGATGGACGAAATCAAGCATTAAAGGATTTTTTTGGATTGCCAGCAAAGCGCGGTATTCCCGCTCTCGGCATCGTGGATGAAACAGGTAACATTTTGTATCGGTCATCTGACGGCAAGTTTTCAAAGGCACGAAATATATCGCAAGATGAAGTTAAAGTTTTCTTAACTCAATATATCAATTAAGCGCTATTTCGCGTATGAACGATGGATTAAAATTGTGTCCACCCTTTCTGACAGTATTTTTTTGAGAAGAACAGGGTGCATATAATATCGATTTCACCCTGAAAAAAACCTGAATAATCAGCTTTGTTGGCCTCGGAACTGCCAAAAGAGAAAAATCCAAATATTGTGCCATTGACGAGTGTAACAATTTGAATCTCTCCATGCTCAGCGTCGATTAATGATTTATCAATAAAGAGCGCCAAGTCTGCATCATCTTCATTTAGATCATAGAGGCCGACCACCGGCAAGGTTTCTAGGTGCTCATTACTGGTTTCGAAATCATTATGAATACTGATAAGTACTTGGTTATTGCTACTGTCGGTCGCCCTGATGCTGAGTATAAAGCTACCTTCATCATCGTCACTGCCAATGGCCAGTCCTGCTTGCCATTTTTTCATGAAAGTAAATTGGCGGGTATCGTAGGACAATTCCAGCGAGTTAGATGCCGATTCGGCTTCTTTTGTCTCAGGTTTAAGCGTCTTTGTCTTTTGATTTGGGGATGTTAAATAGGGCGTTATATCAAAAATAATTTCTTCATCGGAGGGGTTCTCTTTGAAAAGCGTTTTTTTCCATGTGTTGCTAACGCGGTTTATTGAATTTTTCTTATTTTTATCCTGAACTGTTTTTACCTGTTTGTTTATTTTAGGCAAAGTTGATGTAGGGGTTGGCTTTTCGCTTGCATTATTGTCTACATCCTGCGACTTGGTTAATAAACTCTTCATGTCGACCTTTGCCGTACCTGATGTGCTGTGTGTATTATCGGATGAATGATCGAGTGAATTGTCGGATGAGAGTGTTTCTTTTTTTTGCTGGCATGAGGCTATAGTCAGCATGCAGAGAAGCATGAAAGTTGAAGCTAGAAGATGGCTCGTACTCACTTAATCAGTCCTTGACGTTGCGAATTAATGCGCTTTAAGAAAACTAAATTTTAGATTAATTGCGCAGTAATGCACGGACGCTCAACCGATTTATGGCGTCTATACCGATCACACTTGAAGATGCAAGGGCGTTGGCCGCCGCTCGCTCACTCACCCCAATCATTTACGGGCTGTAAGCTCATGGGGCTTCGCTCGCTTGCCGCCTTCTTGCATCTCCAATTCCGATGGGTATATAGGTTTGGTTTTATTGCTGCTTTTCATGCTTAGGGAGGTAATCTCTGAATCGAGGCTATTCAGCTACTTGCCATCGATGAATATAAGAGGGTAATCTTTTGCTTTTGATAAGGTGCCTGACGAGGTCTAGGGCACAAATTGCAACTAAGCTTTGAAATAATTGGCGTGGTGCAGGAACCAACAATTGAATAACATTGTTTTCAGTAGCGCTGCCAAATGCAATAAAAACTGTTCCTACAGGCTTTCCTTCTGTGGCTCCATCTGGCCCTGCAATGCCGGTTACGGCGATGCCATAGTCTGTTTTGGTTACATCCAGCAACCCTTTTAACATGGCTATGGCTGTGGGTTCACTCACAGCGCCGTACTTTTTAAGCGTTTCTGCGGGTACGTGAATCATTTTTTCTTTCAGTGCATTGGAGTAGGTGACAGCCGCACCCTCGAATACTTGTGAAGCCCCCGGTTGCTGGGTCATTAAGTGTGCAATGAGTCCGCCGGTACAAGATTCAGCTGTGCTGAGGCATTGATTTTTAGCACGTAATTGCAGGCTGAGTGCTTGTGCCATGTTGGTTTGCTTATCGCCCACAAAATAAGGTGCAATAATATCTTCAACGTATTTTTGAACGGTCTTTTTTTCGGTAGCACTTAATGTATCGTTGAGCTGGTATTTAAATTCGATGTAGGGCGTGTTAACACGAAAGCCAATATCAAGTTGCTCTGCCTTGATAGAGGATTGCTCAATAAGGCGTTCAATTGACGATTCAGACAATCCAAATAAAGTCGCTGTTTGCCAAGGTTGTGTGTCAGGTGCAGAGAATTTATGTTTAATAAACGCGATGAGTTGATGTTGTAATATATATTTAAGCTCACTCGGTACACCCGGTGTGGCGATAAAAAGGGATTTTTTATGTTTCACCCAAAATGCAGCTGCACTGCCCGGTGCACCGTCAAATAGGGTTGCTTTTTCTGGGAGTTCTGCCTGCTTGAGTTGTTTTTGATTAACCTGAATGTTTTTCTTTTGGCACCACTGCTCAATGTGAGCTTTCGCTTCTGGGTGCGTAGTAAGCTGCTGAGAAAAAGCGTTTGCCAATGCAGGGGCTGTTAGGTCATCTTGTGTGGGGCCAAGGCCACCATTCATGATAACCAGATCATAGTTGTGGCTTAATCGTTCTATTTCACTGGTGAGGGCTGTTAGATCATCGCCCAGTGTTATTTTTGCTGAAACAAATAGGCCGATGTCTTTGAGCTGATTAGCGATGAGTGGGCCATTGGTATCGATGAGGTCTCCATGAATTAACTCATTACCTGTCATTAAAAGTGCGATGCGTGGCATGGACATTTGGCGGTACCTCATGAATTTATCTATGCTTTACGCCATAAATACTACCTGAAATTTTAGCTGAACACAGTAAATATACCGATCACCCCAGGGCTATCGCGCTATGTTTTTGATCAGTTCGCTTAAAAATCATACTACAAAGCAGATGGCTGATTGTATTTCAATCAGTTTATGGGTATGAATTAGCCCGCTACTGAAAAACTACACTTCTCTTTTGTATTCAAATTACAAAAGAGTGTTAATTTAGAAACCAACACTAAATTATTAGCGGGTTTAGATTAAAAAATAAACATTTTGTTTGATTGTCGCCGATCTTGTTAATATCGTAGTGCGATTGCCCTGCCGATCACCCTTGAAGATGCAATGGCGTTGGCCCCCCAATCACTTACTGACTGTAAGCTCATGGGGAGTCGCTCGCTTGCCGCCTTCTTGCATCTCCAATTCCGATGGGTATAGGTGTTATACAAGTGGCGGAAGGCTGAGTAATTATATGGGTTGCCCCCAGAGATCGTATTCATCAGAGTGGGTTATTTTAATTTTTATAAAATCGCCCGGTTTCGCCTGAGTAAAATCATTGATATACACAAGGCCATCTATTTCTGGTGCGTCAGCCGATGAGCGAGCAATGGCACCCTCTGCATCAACTTCATCAACCAGAACGGTTATTTCTTTGCCAATCTTAGCATTAAGCTTTTTAGTGCTTATTGCTTGCTGCGCTTCCATAAATCGAGCGTGACGCTCTTGTTGAAGTTCGGGTGCAATATGCCCTGGTAAGTTGTTCGCAGGAGCGCCTGCAACAGGGCTATAGGTAAAACAGCCCACACGATCAAGTTGTGCTTCTTGCAGCCAGTCTAAAAGTTGTTGAAAGTCATCTTCTGTTTCACCGGGGAAGCCAACCACAAATGTTGAGCGCAGGGTTAAATCAGGCACAGATTGACGCCAGCTGGCAATGCGATCAAGTGTGTTCTCGGCATGTGCCGGGCGCTTCATTAATTTGAGTATACGTGGGCTTGCATGTTGAAAGGGAATATCTAAATAAGGCAGAATTTTTTTGTCGGCCATTAATGGCATTAAGTTGTCGACATTGGGGTAGGGGTACACATAATGAAGTCGAATCCATACACCTAAATCACTCAATGCATCACATAATGGGTCGAGCTGGCTTTTAATGGGTCGTCCTTGAAAAAAGCCTGTGCGGTATTTCAAATCAACGCCGTAGGCACTGGTATCCTGTGAGATGACCAAGAGTTCTTTGGTGCCTGCTTCTACCAATTTGTGTGCTTCTTCGAGTATGGATTCTGCCGGTCGGCTGACGAGCTTCCCGCGCATGGCAGGAATAATACAAAAGCTACAGCTGTGATTACAGCCTTCAGAAATCTTAAGGTAAGAGTAATGTCTGGGTGTTAATTTGACGCCTTGTGGCGGTACAAGGTCAATCAGAGGATTGTGCTCTGTTGAGGGTGGCACATAGTCATGCACGGCCCCCATGACTTCTTCGTAAGCCTGTGGTGCAGTAATGGCCAAAATGTTAGGGTTTAGGGCTTTGATGGTTTTGGCGTCTTCGCCTTTTCCCATACAACCTGTCACGATGACTTTTCCGTTTTCATTCATCGCCTCTTGGATGGCGTCTAGAGACTCTTGCTTTGCTGAATCAATAAACCCGCAGGTATTGACGATAACAAGATCAGATTGCTGGTAATTATTAACAATCTCATAGCCTTCGAGTTTAAGTTGCGTCAGAATTTTTTCAGAATCGACCAATGCTTTTGGGCAACCTAAGGATATAAAGCCGACTTTATTTTGGGACATAGAAAACTCGAACAAAGAAAAGGCGCGATTATAGACGCATCATGCTCGCTTTGGTAGGTACTGGTCGAGGATGTTTTTTATGCAAAACGCGTCGAATTTATTGGTCATTTAGCCACTGCTGAAAGTGTGCGTCATTGTCTTCAGCTATTTGGTCGAGCAATGCTTTATACGCTGAGAATTCACCTTGTTGTAAATGGTAGGAAAGTTCAAATAATCTATCGCTCTCCTGCTCGATGAGATAGCGAATAAACCAGTAGCTCCAACCATAAGTAGCTGTTTGGGTAGCATTTTCATCAACACTTATAATGTCATCAATAGTGAATTGGCTGAGTAAAGCAAAACGTGCATCCGCAAACCCCGGTTGCTGCGAGAAATACTCAGCAATGCCTTCCTCCCAAAAAAGGTAGTAGGCTTTGTTCGAGACATTGCCATGCTTAATGTAGCGTGCATTTAAATGATGTATGTATTCATGCGTCAGGTTCCAGACGCCATTTGAGAATGTTTTCTCAAAGACATAAATTTTCGCGCGGTTACCTTCTTTTGAAGAAAACCCTTCGTAGAAAAAACCACCGCTTGAGTTGTAGGTGAGGCCTGAAACGTCTTTTATTTTATTGAGATAGCTGAAATAGGAATCAAAAATACGTATTTCGATGAGATCATTTTGATCGCCGTCAACAACTTGGTAATGGGTTTGCATAACGTCGTGAAAGCGTTCCTCTACGGCTTTCAAGTCGGCGCACAGTTTTTCTAGCATGCTCAGGCTCATTGATTCTGCCAAGAGTACGGTCGCATCATTGCAAAAATGTTGATCGGTAAATAAGGGGTCCAGTGGTTTTTCAAGTTGCTCAAATGTGCCGGTTTCTGGCTCCTCCGTTGACTGATCCGACCCTGCATCATTTTTATCAATTAGGATGTTTATATCCTTGTCTTCTTCATCGCCTTCCTCGTATTCACGTCCATTATCTAGATCGATGTCTTGTTCTGCAGCGATATATTCGCTATTTGAAGGCTCGGTGATGGGTACATCGTCATCATCAGGTTGGATGTTTTCAAGGTGTGATTTTTCATTTATCCAAGACGTTAATTGCTCTGCCATATGCTTAATTTTTGTTTTATCAGCAGATATGTCAACGAGGTAACTTCTAGGCGCTGCGTTTCTATACCCTTCAGTTTTTTTATTGTCTTTGTTGGCGCGAGGGCAATGATTATTCGAAGCAAAAATCTCAATGCCTTCTTGTGCTGGTTGTTTTGTCAAGGATGAGCCGGGGGCTTGGCTGGACAGCTTGGTTTGAAGAGTCCATGCTTTTCCTTCTTGGTTCGAAAGCGATATATGTTCGATATTGTTACCTGAAATGGAATCAACGGCTTCTGAATCATTCATTCCAGACCCTGAATCAACATATGTGACCTCAATGCAGCCGCTAAGTAGCGTGCTACAAGTAAGGGCGATGACGAGCGAAAAAAATCTGAAGGTAAACATCTGTAGGCTACCTGTGAAGTATTATTGAACCTGTAGATAAGCGTAGAATGTATGTTTCTTTTTTCAACGAAACTATTTTTAATGAAGAGGATTCTCTAGTTAAATCAGGCAGAAGGGATTATGACTATAAAGTCATGGTAATGCTGAATGAGCAATCAAAAAAATCAAACAACCAGTGAGCAGTATCCTTCAAGTTAACAGGGGTAAGGGTAAATCTATATATCTTAAAATAAACATAAGCGATAAATAGATTAAAAAAACGAACTGCTGGCAGAAAAAAGCGTCTAGAACTACTTAATAGAGGAGTTTATGTATGACACTTAATAGTAAAATTTTAGTTAGCCTTGTGATGCTATTAAACTATCAACTATCAACTATCAAACGCAACCCACTTTTCATGTCTGGAAAACACTGATGATTATAATCAAATTAAGATGGGCATGGCTTCTCTAGCTGCGGGCCATTTATCTATAACGAATTTTAATCAGTGTTTTTCTGCAGTCGAGAAAGTCAATGGTAAGAGGTTTAAGTGACGCAAGAAATAAATTTAAAGCAAAAAATGAAAAACAATACCTAGACAATTTAGAATCTAAGGCGTTGCCGCTATCAGAGCAGCTTGCTAAGTATCAGGATCTGAGTATAGAAGAAAATGAAAAAAATTTGACGAGGCACCAAATAGATAAAATAGCAGGATTTTCTCAGAAGTTAAAAATCATTTTTAAAAAAGATGACGATGCTATAGCGCAAAAAAAAGAAAGTGAAATGCAAAAAAAGCTGGCGTGTAAATCAAAGTCTGAAGATTCAAAAATAAACAATGAAACTGATAAAGGAGATAAGTTAAAAGGAGGGGCAGAAGAAACGGTTGACCTAGCGCGCCAATTGCAAGACTAAAATCACTGACATAACCTGCTAACAATATGATTTATTTAGAAATGAGATTGATCGTTTTAGTTCCTGTAAGGATAAGGTATTTTATTATCAATCTTCAATAGGCTGAATGTAGGCGATAAATTTAGCGCTTTTGGGTATGGATGAATAATTTCTTGATATCTTCCTGTGGAGATAGTGACGGATCATTTAAACGCCTTTTCAGTCGTTTTATCGTATCAAAAGGCATACTTTCCCCCACCCAGTTTATTAGCCAGGTGGGAATATTCCCGTTTGGCTGAACAATGCTAATAGCTGTAAAATCGGTGGATACGCCATTAAGTCGTTTAACTAATGTATATTGGCTGCCGTCGATATTGCCTTTGATCGCTTTCAGTGGCGGGGTGATTGCCCAAAAGGGCTGCATGTCGTCAATGTTTTTGTAGGTGATGACGATACGTGTTTTGGCGGTGTTAATATCAACGTTTACTTCGGACAGAAAATATCGGTCTTTAACAGGCCATGGCGCATCAAAGATACTGTATTGAACAAATCTCATCGGCCACATATTTTGCCGCTCGGCAATCATACAAAACTTCAAGCGTGGCACCCATTTTGTGGCGTTATCATTATCCAATAAAATGCCGACAATTTTTTCAATGGGTGAATTGATGATGCCCTCACCTTTGAAGGCGTAAAGTGAGCTACCTTCAATATGTTTTTTATAAGATGTGAAACCGTCCTTTTCTTTCATTAAATGCCACTCGGATTTATCCTCTGCCTGCGTCGCTGGTAAATGCCCTAGGAGTAAGGTGATAAAGAAAAAGTGACGTATAGGGAGGGGCATGGCGAGTTTCTTCAACTTATGGATATCGTTATTTATATTAACATCGAATGTTATCAGTACCCAGTGATCAGGATAAGTTTGTATGGGTAGCGTGTACGGGCGGGGGGATGCGAAAAGGTTTTTTCGCTAATATTCCCTTGAAACTCCCTATGTAGCCCCCATATAAGTGCTAAATTATTGTTTTTTGGGAGATGGTTATGACTGGCGCAACAAAAGAAACGCTCGGGTTTCAGGCTGAAGCTAAGCAGCTTTTACAATTGATGATCCATTCATTGTATTCGAATAAAGAAATATTCTTACGGGAATTGATCTCTAATGCCTCGGATGCATGTGAAAAATTACGTTTTGAGGCGGTATCCAATAAAGAGTTGTATCAAGGGCAGTCAGTGCTTGAGATTCGTATTGAGCTTGATGAAGAAGCAAAAACGATATCAATATCGGATACAGGCATTGGTATGACAAGAGAAGATGTCATTGAGCACTTAGGTACTATTGCGAAATCAGGCACAGCTGAATTTTTAAAACAGC
This sequence comes from Pseudomonadales bacterium, assembly GCA_965248335.1. GTDB lineage: Bacteria > Pseudomonadota > Gammaproteobacteria > Pseudomonadales > DT-91 > CAKMZU01. Next base: position 2,168,046 of record CBDFIY010000003.1, on the reverse strand, counting down.
TAACAGGCGATGACAAGAAAGATTCGCAATTAATTGGTCAGTTTGGTGTCGGTTTTTATTCGTCATTTATTGTCGCGAATAAAGTGGAAGTGATTACACGTAAAGCGGGTCTTGAAAAAGACCAAGCCGTTCACTGGGTTTCTATGGGTGAGGCCGATTTTACTATCGAGAACACCGAAAAAGCAGAACGTGGTACAACCATTATCTTGCATTTGAATGATGATCAAGCAGAATTCTGCCAAAGCCATCGCGTCAAATCCGTGATCAAAAAATACTCTGATCATATTGCTATTCCTGTCATCATGAAATCCGATCCTTTACCACCCGCTGAAGGCGAAGAAGCAAAAGAGCCCGAAGATGAAGTGGTAAACCGAGCGACGGCGTTATGGACTCGATCAAAATCGGATATCTCTGATGAAGATTATAAAGAGTTCTATAAGCATGTGTCGCATGACTTTTCTGACCCATTAACATGGAGCCATAATAAAGTTGAAGGGAAGCTTGAATATACAAGCCTGTTATACATCCCTTCAGCCGCTCCCTTTGATTTATGGAACAGGGAAACACAGCACGGGTTAAAGCTTTACGTTAACCGTACCTTTATTCTTGATGATGCCGAGCAATTCTTACCTCTCTACCTAAGATTTATTAAGGGTGTTGTTGATTCTAAAGATATTTCTTTGAATGTTTCTCGTGAAATCCTTCAATTGGATCCGGCAGTCGATAGCATGAAGTCTGCACTGACAAAACGTGTGTTGGATATGTTGGATAAAATGGCTAAAAAACAGCCTGAAAATTATCAAACGTTCTGGGATACTTTCGGACAAGTCATTAAAGAAGGCCCAGCCGAAGATTTCACCAATAAAGAAAAAATCGCCAATTTACTTCGATTTACAACGACGAATACTGAGTCAGATGCACAAGTAGAGACCTTGAAAGGCTATATCGAGCGAATGAAAGAGTCGCAAGATAAAATCTACTATATTGCTGCTGAAAACTTAACAACGGCGAGAAATAGCCCGCACCTTGAAATCTTCAAGAAAAAAGGCATTGAGGTGTTGCTATTAACGGATCGTGTTGATGAGTGGCTCATGAGTCATCTCAATGAGTTTGATGGCAAAGCCTTCCAAGACATCGGCCGTGGGCAGCTTGATTTAGGTGATATTGAAACCGAAGACGATAAAAAGCATCAGGAAGAACTTGAGAAAGATAATGAAGATCTTATCAGTCGTGTTAAGTCAGCATTACATGAGAGCGTTCAGGATGTTAGAGTCACCTCACGGTTGACTGATTCACCTGCTTGCTTAGTCGTTGGGGATATGGACATGGGCGCCCAAATGCGTCGTATCATGGAGCAGGCTGGCCAAGCACTACCTGATAGCAAGCCAATTTTCGAAATCAACCCAGATCATGCTTTGATCAAACGACTTGACGAAGAGAGTGATGAAGATCGCTTCAAAGACTTGACGTCGATTCTTTTTGATCAGGCAAGCCTTGCAGAGGGTGGGCAACTTAAAGATCCAGCGAGCTATGTTCAGAAGCTCAACAAGCTTTTGCTTGAGATGACTGCTTAATCCAATAATGGGTTGACGCTTTATTGAAAAGGTAGTGCAATGCGCTACCTTTTTTACATTTTACAAACCGAAAAGTGACCTATGAAATCAGCATTGTATCAAGTGGCAATACTTGGCGGCGGTAGTTTTGGGACAGCTGTAGCCAGCATGATTGCAGAAAAAGGGCACAAAGTAACACTTTGGATGCGTGACGAGAGTCGAGCCAAAGAAGTGAACGAAACGCATTATAATAAGCGTTATTTGCCCGATTTCAAACTGCATGAATGTGTAAAGGCCGTTACCGACCTATCGCAAGCTGTGAAAGGCGCGGAGCTTGTTTTTGTTGCGATACCGAGCAGTTCTTGTCGAGAGGTTTGCCAGCTACTTGCAAGCGTGATTTCGCCAACAGCTTATGTGATCAGCCTGACAAAAGGCATTGAACAATCGAGCTTTGCCTTGATGAGTCAGGTTATCGGCGAAACGCTACCAAAGAACCCCGTTGGCGTTATGAGCGGCCCTAATTTGGCGAAAGAAATCATTTGCAAGCAAATCACCGCTACGGTGATAGCGAGTTCTTCAGAGGCGCTTGTCGAGGCTGTTCAAACAACGTTGCATAGTGGCTATTTCCGCGTGTACGCCAGCAAAGATATTTTTGGTGTGGAGCTGGGTGGGGCACTCAAAAACTGTTATGCCATTATGTGCGGTATGGCTGCAGCGCTGGGCTCTGGTCAAAACACGATTAGCTTGCTCATTACACGTAGCCTTGCAGAAATGAGTCGATTTGCCGCTGAAATGGGTGCCGACCCGATGACGTTTTTAGGGCTTTCAGGAGTAGGGGATCTGATTGTGACTTGTATGTCGCCCTTGAGTCGAAATTACCAAGTCGGCTTTGAGATGGGAAAAGGCAAAACACTTGAAAAGGTGTGTGAGGAGATAGGGCAAGTTGCGGAAGGTGTTAATACGCTCAAGCTCATTAAGCAAAAAGCGGATGCGATGAATATCTATATGCCATTGATTCAAGGCATGTATAGCATTCTTTATGATGGGAAAGAGATAGCTAGTGTTGTTACTGGGTTGATGTCAGCCGATCAAACTAACGATGTTGAATTCACTTTGTCGAAGCATTAACTTTTATTTTTATAGATATACCGATCAGCCTTGAAGATGCGAGGACGTTGGCCGCGCTCGCTTGCCGCCTTCTTGAATCTCCAATTCTGATGGGTATATATCCAAGTGGCACTGAAAGAGGAATTTGTTCAAAAGTCTTGGCTCTGTCCTTTCGTTAAGTCAGGGCCTCCTAGCACTTTTTGATCAGTGCATAAATTGACCGGAGAAAAGCATTTTCTCTCTGTATTTATCATTAATTGCACACCCCATAACTCGATGTTTCATCCCCTTTTTGCTTTGATCATTAAGTGTTAACAAATTCATACAGTGACGCTTTATTGTAGCAATATTGAGCCCAGCGGAATGAAGCTGGCAGTCATCTTCTTTAAAAGTAACATCTAACCGCCAATGCAGTTTATTTTCTATTTCCCAGTGTCCCCTAATGGCTTTCGCCGCATGCTTTGCATCAGGAGAGCGTGAGCTAATATACCAGGAAACTTCTTTAGACTCCCCTTTATTTGAAGACCGATGCCGCTCAACACGCACAGCCGAACTCAAGCCGCTCCAAGGTTTAGCCTTATCTACCCAGTCTGTTAATTCAAAGTGCTGATATTTCCTTATCTCTAATCGACCATGCCCTTTATTCGCCTCCTCAAAATATGAGGTCTTATTTTCTTCATAACCATCACGTTCAAGCTTGTGATGAAAAGCTTGGATTTCTTCCAGCAACCCCTGCTGATTACCTTTCAGTTGCAGAAAATAGTCAGCTTCTTTTTCAATAATCTTTTTTGCGATTTCTTTTTGGCATCCCATCGCATCAATGGTAATAGTGGCATTTTTTACCTCAATTCTGTCGATAAGCTTCGGCAAAGTTTTGATTTCATTTTTCTTTCCTTCTGATTCGAGGGCACACAGCGTCAGGCCTCGGCTTTGAGACCATGCACTAATAACATGGATGGCTTCTCGACCATTGTGCCTTGTTCCTCGCATCGTTTTGCCGTCTAATGAAATAACATCTCCTGTAGATTCACCCTGCAAACTTGAAACGAATGTCGTAAACCCTTCAATCAAATCTCTTGGTCTTATGCATGCAAGTAAAAGCCGTAATGTTTCTGCACAGGGAGCAGATTCGATATCTGTATGCTTCTGCAGCCAGTCAAGCTTCATAGCTGCAAAATTAGACATGCTGTTAGGGCTATCATAACCACTTATTATTGATGAAAAAACGATTAGAAGGAGGCTTTCAAGGCTGTGTTTTTGATTGATGCCTTGTCGCGGATCTCTTATTGAGGCTGTACATGCAGATATATTCATGGTGTTTGGATGGCAGAAAACTATCTTTGACAATAGGTATGAGAAATTGACTATTTTAATATTGAATTTTTCAAGGACTTCGTATTATATGACAGCTTAAACTTTGTACTGATCAAAAAGTGCTAGGAAGCCCTGTTCGTTAAGTAGATTTCTCGGCATAAATATTAAATTACGTTGTAAATTTTGGTATGATGCCAAATTTCGTCAGTCATATTATGCGTTGCGGTATTGTATAAGGCGCGCGCACAAATTTTGATAATAATTATAATTTACACGTATCTGATGTATATCGCTTAGCTTAATGCCTCGATAAACGACCTTGACTAGCACGCGTAAATTTTAAAAATAATTATAATGTAGGTGTGCAGTGAAGTATAAGATAGCCATCGTATTGGACTTTTGGGATCATTCATTTAATGGTACCGCCGTCTCGACACAGCGTTTTATTCAGCAGCTTGAACAGAACGGTTTTGAATTTGTCATCTTTGCAACAGGTGCAGAGGCACCTAACAAAGTGACTTTTAAGCCGCTAGCCGTCCCTGTGATCAAGTGGATACTTGAGAAAATGCGCACGCCGTTAGCGTTACCTGATGACAATACCATTCGTTCAGCGTTGAAGGACTGTGATCTTGTTCATGTGCAGATTCCCTTTTTTCTCGGTGCACGTGTGATCAAAATCGCCAATGAAATGCATATCCCTGTTGTTTGCTCGTTTCATGTGCAGCCTGAGAATATCCTTAAAAACTTAAAAATGAAGCCCAAATTTTTGATAGATTGGTTGTATGGCGTCTTCATTAAGCATTTTTATGCAAAAGCCAATGTGGTGATTTGTCCCTCTCCATTTGCACAAGCGATGTTAAAAAAGCAAGGCTTAAGTACGCGTACACAGGTGCTGTCTAACGGTGTCCCTGACACCTTTCTTTTTCCTCCCAAAGCTGCGCGATACTTACCTAAGAAGCATTATCATATCCTCTCTGTTGGGCGTCTTGCCTTTGAAAAACATCAAGACCTTATCATTCAGGCGGTAGCCGCATCGACGTTCGCAGACCAATTAACGCTGACGATTGTTGGTGCTGGCCCCGCTGAGAAATTCGTTAAAAAACAAGCGAAAAAATACCTTCCTCAGAATAGCCGTGTTGAATCCGTATCCAATGAGGAACTGATCGAGCTTTATCAGACCTGTGATTTGTTTATTCACGCGGGTGAAATTGAATTAGAGGGGATGTCGGTTATGGAGGCGATGGCCAGCAGTTTGCCGGTGATTATTTCTGACTCTAAGGATAGTGCGGCCAAAGACTTCGCGGTGAACCCCTTCTCCTTGTTTCACTTTCCGAGTAAAGATGACCTCGTTACAAAAATTAACTATTGGTTATCGAACCCTAAAGCGCGAGCTGAAGTAGCGGAGCTTAACTTCCAAACAGCTAAAGCATATTCACACAGTGCATCCTGTCGTCAGTTAGAAAACATCTACCGTAGACAGCTAAACCTAGAGCTTGTTGACGTTGATGACTATGAGACTGCAGACTTTGAGCAAACCCCTTTGATGTCTGTATCCGCTAAGTCATGAAGAAAATAGCGCGTGATCTGACGTTAAACTTTGTTCAGTACGTTGAGCGTCATGCACTTTTAACGCTTTTTATTATTGCCCTCATAACAGCACTGTCTGCGCTTTATTCAAGTAAGCACTTTGCAATAAACGCCAGTTTTGATGGGTTGATTGTCCCTTCTGCATCGACACAGTTGGTACAACGATAATGAGCGTTATAAAGCCGCTTTTCCTGCCTTTCAAAAAACGACGTTGGTGGTGGTGTCTTCACCCTCAGCAAAGGCGGCTTTTTTAACAGGAGAGAAGATTGCTGATGCTTTGCGTACATCAAATCACTTTAAAGATGTATTTGCACCGCAGTATTCGGCATTCTTTAAGGCGCATGTCCTTTATCAGGCACCTGTAGAAGGTGTGAAGCGGATCGCTGAGCGTGTCAGCAAAAACCTGCCAGAGATACAAAATCTTTATCATGCACCAAACTTAACGCAAGCATTTACATTTTATAAAAAGCAGCTTGACGAAGATCGCACGCGGGGTTTTCTTTCGGATACCTCACGCTACTTTCTTTCATCATTCAATCGCAGCGTAGATGCTGCTCACGCGAATAAAACGGTGCCTTTGGCCTTTATTCAACCTTTGTTACCCCGTGATACGGAAGAGACGCACTATCAGTTTATTGTTATTAATAGCGAGCAAGCGCTGGATCAGAAGCTACCGAATAAACTAATCATCGACAATATTCATGAAGCGGTTGCACAAATTGCTATACCCGAAGGTGTAAAGGTGAGGGTGACCGGTGAAACGGCCCTTGCTAATGATGAAATTACAGCCGCGATGTCAGGCGTTGAACTCTCCGGTATTATTTCTCTGGTTTTATTGCTACTTATCTTGTTTGTAGGCATACGCTATAAACGATTGATTGCTGGTATTTTTCTCATGTTGTTGATTGGTATTACCTGGACGGTAGCCTTAGGTACATGGGTTGTGGGTGCATTTAATACCTTATCGCTGATTTTTCTTGTGATGTTCTTTGGATTAGCCGTCGATTTCGCTGTTCACTTCTCGTTAACATGGTTAGAAAAGAAAGAAAGTGGCTTATCAAGAGGGGTGGCTACGGTTAAAACGCTCGGTGGCGCATTGTTTTTATGCGCACTAACATCCTCGCTCGCATTTTTAAGTTTCGTCCCCACCGATTACAGGGGGTTGGCCGAGCTTGGAAAAATATCCGCTTTAGGGATGCTGATAGCACTCATTTTATCCGTTATATTTTTACCGGCATGGTTGGCTGTTTTTAAAAGAGCGGATGCTTTAAAGCCACTTTACTTGAATGCCTTTCACCCCGACATCAATAAGAAAAATGCCTATCTGATTCTGGTGGCTAGCGCTATTTTTATTCTGTTGGGCAGTGGGTATGCAACAAAGGTCACTTTTGATTACAGTGTGCTTGCTATGCAAGACGAAAACACAGAGGCCATGACAACCCTCGTTGAATTGCAAGATAACAATCAGCTTAATGATTACGGCATCGCTGTCATGCTTACAAACAATGATGACAAGGCTATTATTATCGAGAAGCTTAAAGCGCTACCTCTGGTTTCTCGTGTTTCTGTGCCTTCTGATATTATTCCTAAGTTTCAAGCGATTAAGCAGCAGTACATGCTGCCTGTTCATCAGTCTTTAGCGGCACTAAAGCCTTCTACGTTATTAAACGAAGGCGATTCCTCGGCGGCTATTATTGATTTTGCGAATGCCTTAACGCAGTTAAAACCTGAATTTTTTGATGAAGATCAAGCATTGCTTGATGAAACAATAACGTCAGTTTTAAGCCTCAAAAGTCATGCGGCATTTATATCAATGCTTAATGAGGCAGCAACGCAAGGTATCAATCATGATATGCAGACACTTAAAAGTTGGTTCGCTGCGAAGCCTTTTAGTTTATTAGCGCTTCCATCCTCGTTGAAAGAGAGGCTCATTGACCCAAAGGGCGAAATACTTATACAGGTTCTCCCCGCCGCTGATTTGAAAGATAGGCAAATGATGACCGCTTTCATTGAACAGGTTGCTGAAGTTGCTCCCAATATTGCCGGTCGCAGTGTTGTGGAGTGGGGCGTAGGCAGTACGGTAAAAGGTGCATTCGTCGAGGCGACACTCATCGCCATTGGTGTCATATTTTTTGTATTATTATTGTATTTCAAATCACTCGTTTGGCCTTTAGTGGTTTTTGTGCCCATTGGTATGACGGCGGTTTTTGCCTTTTGTCTAGTACGCTTTACTGGGTTAACACTGAATATGGCGAATATTCTGGTTATTCCATTAATCTTTGGCTTGGGTGTTGATACAGGACTGCATGTTTTGCATCGTTATCGTCACGAAGGCTCTCTTGATGCACTGGCATTTTCCGGTACGCATCGTGCTGTTTTAATCAGTGCGTTGACAACCATTGGGACTTTCTTTTCATTATCTTTCAGTACACACAAGGGAGCCGCATCAATAGGAATTTTATTATCAGCATCTATTTTATTTTTGTTGTTGGCAACCTTTGTGGTTTTGCCCGCCATACTTAAAGTGTTACCTAGCCAAAAGAACTCAAGTAACAAAGTGTAGTTGTACAATTTTAAGAAAACGGCTTGACCATGGTTAATGGCACTCTTAATGTCCTGCCAGTGATTATCGTGAAACATATTGTAATATGTTATGAAATCTTACATATAAAATAATAAAAATAAACGTATAAGACGCCAGATTATCTCAGTTTGCAGCTATTGCCCTTTGTGTCTGATTCGAACATATCGGCATGTAAAGAACCTCGTGTTGTCTTAATAAAGGTGTTAACGATGCTAGATAGTATGCATAGATTATCTCAACAACATTTAGGGAAAATTTATCTCTTTGCCATCATGGGTGCCATCATTCATTTATTCTATCAAGCGACTCTTGAGATCGGCCTGTTAAAGATTATTATTCCTTTTATTACACATCTGGTACTTCTTAGCGGTATTTTTATTGTATTTAAGACAAAATATGCGTTGATATTAACGAAACAATATAAAGACATTATTGCCATATTCTGCGTTCTTTTTGCATTAAAATACGTTTGTTTTTATTTGCTTGAAATGAACTACTCTTTACGCTCTGTGGGTTCTTTGATCATTGCGAGCCTTTTTGAAATAGCGCTACTTTATTTAATCCTACCGATTAGAGATAAGTGCCGTCGAGCCTATATATTTCTCGTTACCCTTTTTTTGTTGCTTAATGTTGTCGATACAGTTTATTTTTATTTCACCTTTTCTCATATTGAGCCCATGCTTTTTGATAACATAAATTGGCCCAGCATTAGAGGGTCAATTTCACGTCTTCATGTTGGGCTTATGGCTGTCTGCCTTGCTTTCTTTATATTCAGTATATGGCTATTGGCACAACTCAGTGATAGACAATCGGTAGTCAGCAAGAAAGAAATGTTGCAATATTTTATTGTTACTTTATGCGTGAGTGTTCTGTGCAATAGCATATTCAATAAAGCTGAAGGGTTTATTTATTCATTGAACCCATTAGATGAAGTTTTGGAAAAAACGAGGGCGTCATACCGTGCTAAAATAGAAAAGCCTACCTGGCTTAATTTAGTGCAAATTAGTCTTGAATATTTTTCCTATAAAGAAGGTCAGACGACACTTAAATCCGTTCAAAATTATACTTATCTAGAAGCTGACTACTTGAAAAAAGGAGGATTCATAAAAGAGACGGCGCAGTTTGTCAGCCCAATGAAAGATTACCAGCGGATTATTTTTGTTGTTTTTGAATCGCTGCCGATTGATTATATTCACTTTTATAATGATAAAATCCCTAAAGAAGTTAGCCCGAATTTTGATAGACTTTTGAGGTCATACCCTCATGTCGATAATTTTTTTACGTCAAGCATGCCAACTACTCAAGGCCTGAATGCCATTATAAACTCTAGCGTTCAGTTCGATCCTAGCTTCACTCATAAATACAGGTCAGGTAATCTTTTTTCTTTATTACAGAATCAGGGCTATCAAGGGTATTTTTTGCGTGGTGTAAGTAAATTTTATGGCAATGAGCGTGAAACTCTGCCTAAAGCATTTCAAATGCAAAACTTTATTGGTAAGGAGGAGTTGGATGCAAAATATAAAGGCGCGTCGGGTTGGGGGTATCGAAATGATGTTATTTATAATGAGGGTATTAGCATCCTTAAAAAACATCAAAACGAAAAAGTTTTTTTGTTAATGAAAACGATAGACCTACATCAGCCGGGGGTGAGATCTGGCTTCAGAGTCGAAGAGCTGCCTGAACAAGTCGCCGCTCAGGATAAGTTACTTCAAGCCGTCTATTGGGCAGACTATCAATTAGGCCTTTTATTGAAAAATCTTGATAAGGAGGGGTTATATGATGAAGAAACACTAATTGTCATCACCTCCGATCATAACCCTCATCTGGGATTAGGGTTTAAAAAATATGCATCAACAAGTAATTACCTGCGTTTAGCGAGAATACCACTAATATTTTTGTCAAAAGACAATCTATTTTCGTCGATTCATCCAGATATTTATGCAGGCCAAGTTGATTTGGCTCCAACCATACTAAGCTTAGTTGGCATTACCCCACCTAAATACTTCATTGGCAAAAATCTATTATCGCAAGAAAAAAGACGGCTTACTTTTGGTAAACACAAGCAATCTTTTTTCTTTCATACCCCTAAAGGTACGGAAATCATTGATATCACAAAAAACACTGATGACATCTCTTCTTCCGCTATTGGAAAGTGGCTAAACAATCTTCAAACGATTCAATATATTAATGCTGAAGATACGGCTGGTACAGTAATAACGACAAAGTGAAGTTGTTGCTAGATAATCACATTCTCGTTATGTACAGCGAGATGTATAAAAGTTCAGCCTAATCAAATAGGCACAAGTAGTCGGGTGTAGCTATTTAGGTTAAAGAAAATGGTTTGACCAGAGAGTGTAAATAAGATTGTGTAACTCCTTTAATGCAACAGACTCATTCGATGTGAGTCACAGTGACTAAAGGAGTCGCAATGAACCAGTCAAAAATAGAGTCATTAGCCAAAGAGTTGGCGAAAGATCTTAAAACCCCAGAGGATCTAAATCAATTCAGCGCTATTTTAAAGAAAGTAGCCGTTGAGGCAGCTTTGCATGCCGAAATGGACGATCATTTAGGCTATGAGCCGCACTCTCCAGAGGGTTACAATACAGGCAATAGCCGCAACGGGCGGAGCCGCAAGCGGCTTAAAGGCGATCACGGGGATTGTGAGATTGAAGTCCCGAGAGACCGCGCTGGTACGTTTGAGCCACAGCTTATCAAAAAGCACCAAACTCGCATTACAGGCATGGATGACCAAATTTTAAGTCTGTACGCGAAGGGCTTATCCACTCGCGACATCACAGCAACTTTTAAAGAAATGTACGATGTAGATGTATCGCCGAGTTTAATTTCAAAGGTGACGGATGCGGTTTATGCTCAAGTCCTTGAGTGGCAAAATAGGCCACTTGATCCCATTTATCCCATTGTTTATCTTGACGGTATTGTTGTCAAAATACGACAAGATAAGCGTGTTATCAACAAAACTATCTATCTTGCTCTTGGCGTTAATCTTGAAGGGAAAAAAGAATTATTAGGCATGTGGATTGCCGAAACTGAAGGCGCCAAGTTTTGGTTAAACGTGATGACAGAGCTTAAAAATAGAGGGTTAACAGAAATACTTATTGCATGTATGGATGGATTAAAGGGCTTCCCTGATGCGGTGAATACTGTGTACCCCAAAGCCAAGATTCAGTTATGTATTGTGCATATGGTACGTAATTCATTAAAGTTCGTGCCCTGGAAAGATTACAAGGCTGTGACCGCCGATTTAAAGGCCATTTATAAATCCATGACAGAAGCTGAGGCGCTGAGCGCATTGGATGCCTTTGCAGAAAAGTGGGATGATAAATACCCTCAAATTAGTCGCTCATGGAGACAAAATTGGCCAAATATTATTACTTTCTTTGATTACCCTGACGACATTCGAAAAGTCATTTATACCACGAATGCTATTGAGTCATTAAACAGCGTGATCCGAAAAGCGGTCAATCGGCGAAAATTATTTCCTAATGATGACGCCGCATTTAAAGTGGTATTTCTGACTGTTGATGCCGCTTCAAAAAAATGGACAATGCCCATCAGGCATTGGAAGGAAGCATTAAATCGCTTTGCTATTGAGTTTGACGAGCAAATAACGCCATATCTTTAAAAAATCTGCCATTCAGTCTTATCATGACAATAAACTTGTCCTCATTATTATCAAGGAGCTTGGCTTCGTACCTCAGCAACTCCTCCTTGACAACAATTCGCACAAGCCTAAAGAAGTTGATAAGATGAACGGCATAACAGGCAATTCGAACACTGCCTGAAAACCGAGTTACACAGAATTATTTACAGTGCCTTTGACCTAGATTTCAACATACTTGTCGCCTAAAGTTTACTTTTATGCCGCCTGATTTATTTCCCTATTACTTTTAGATTTCCCTGGGTTTAAATAAACCTCAGCAATGTGATCCCAGTTTCTAATGTCGCCACTCCATCGCTCTGGGTGCGCCATTTTCGCCTGTAGATAAACAGCTTTACGGTTGATTAAGATAATTCTATCTTGCTTCGTATGACGCTCTACAGGCGTGACATATTTTATGCTGCTGTGTCTGTGCTCATGATTATACCAATCAGCAAATCCATTCACCCATTTTCGTGCTAAATCTAAACCCTCAAAGGCTTTTTCTGGGTATTCTGGTCGATACTTAAGTGTTCTAAATAATGACTCAGAATAAGGGTTATCATTACTAACAGAGGGGCGGCTAAACGACGGAGCAACCCCTAATTCTTGCAGTGTCGCTAGCATTGTTGCGCCTTTCATCGGGCTACCGTTGTCCGAATGTAAGATCACCTGATTCGGCTTAATCCCTTCACGTAAGCAAATATCTGTCATTAAATCTGCGGCCAATGCACTGCTTTCTTGTTCATATACCTGCCAACCAACAATCTTTCGGCTATAAATATCCATGACAAGATACAAGTAATAAAACAAGCCTTTTACCGTTGTTGGTAAATACGTAATATCCCAACTATAAATCTGATTCGGGCCTGTGGCCGTCAACGATTCAGGTTTTGTAATAACTCTGGCAGGCTTACTTCTCAGCCGATGCTTATCTTGTTTATGTGCTTTTAACACACGGTAAATAGTGGATTCAGATGCGATGTACACACCTTTATCTGCAAGCATTGGCACGATGACGCTGGGCGATAAATTCGCGTATTCAGGTTGGTTGCAGACCTGAATAATACGCTGTCTCTCAAGCTCACTGAGCTTATTACAAGGGCTGTGCTTGGCTGACAAACGACCATCTTCATCGCCCTCTGGTCGCGCCCAGCGCTGTAATGTTTTTGGTGTAATGCCTATAATATCGCAAGCCTGCCTTTGCCTAGCACCATTGGATCGAGCCTCGCTAATCAAGTGAATAATATCATCACGCTCTTGTTTCACTATTAGCTGGCCTCGTCGCTTTCCCATATTTCGTGGACTTTTTTTTGGAGTACTAGCAGCGCTGCTGTTTCAGCTAATGCCTTATCTTTACGGTTTAACTCCTTTTTTAGTAACTTAATGTCATTTTTAAATTGCTTATTCTCACTTTGAATTTCTGAAGCAGTCGATAGGGGCTTATTCTTGATAAAATCACCTCTCCATTGGTTGATATGATGTGGGTATATTCCTTTCTCTCGGCAAAGCTGGCTGATGTCCTCGACGCTCAAAGATCCGCAGGCAATGACCATATTCAAACGTTCTTCAGCGCTCCAATCTTGGGGCCTTTTTTCTTTAACCATGGTCATTACCCCACCATCTAATGGTTGATTAAGCCGTTGCTCTTTAGCCTGTCTAATCCATTTTTGTAACGTCGAATGGCCAATACCTAAGTTTTCAGCCACATCCTTGATGCTCATACATTCTTGTCGGCTCAATGCCTTTTCTATTGCCTGTATCTTAAACGAATGGGTAAACGATTTTCTCATTTTTTATGCCTCTAATTAAAATTTTAGAGGCGACAAGTATCCTGACACAGGGGGACCATGAAGGTTTCTGATAAAATTTAGGTTTATAGTTTGGCCGTATGGCTTCAGATTTTTTGGCTAGACTCTTTATGGTATGACTGTATCAGCAGTTGTCATTTTTAATGTTTTCTTCTTGTTTGCTCTTAAAATAAAGTCTGCTGATTGTTGGTATTGATCAATTAAATAGATTTTGAACTCTTTTGTATAATCTTGCTCTTCAATGGCTTTTTTCATGCAAAGCATCCATGCACTAGCATCTCTATCGCTTATCTTGAATTGATTATGAAATGCACAGATATCTAAATCACCAAAATCGGTCTTATACAGTTTAGGGCCTTCCCCCCACTGTATGCCAAAATAGGCTAACTTTCTTTTCGGTAGGGTTAGATCTTTGCTGTGCATAGCCCGAATGTTTTTTGCTTCAGGTAACGTTTCCATATAATGGTAAAAGCGGTCAATTAATGCCGTGAACCCTTCAATATCGCCAGCAGCCTTAAAGGTTGAATCTTTATAACCAAAATCTATTTCAGGTGTTTTTAGTTTATCTTTTAAATATTCACTTGCTTAAAATTCATTTTCTAACGACATATTTGGCTCGATATCCTGAAAGTTTTCATCGGTAGAATATATGAGTATGAGAAATATAAGAATTCTGCTCTTAAAGTCCATAGTGAATATCAGCCAGATAGACTGATAATTAGACATGGTGACACCCGCTTGGTTCGATGAATTATTAGTATAATCACCGACTTAAAACAGTAGCCAAATTTGTGCAGAGATACCCCGTCATTGCTTATATCGCAGAGTTAAATGGTTTTATTAGCAAAGCGAAAATGGTTGGATTTTGATATGTTTAGGAAAAAATATTATAAGAATAAAGTGCTTAAGTTTACAGATAAATGCACAATGAAATTTATCGGCGCATTGTAGAAAAAAGCCTCCATAGAAAGGAGGGTTAGAGCTAGCATGAAGATAATGTCTAGCTTAAAGGCTATTCTGAAAATAGGAAAACGGTGCAATTGATTCTCTGGAGAATTAAAATCTTACGCTTATAGACAACATTAAAATGAATGCGTTCACTTAATAAGTGCGTGTACAAAATCGTTGCCACGCGTCCCCTTGTGAGTTTTCGTGCGCTAAAAAGCGCAATTTGGTCAATACATAATGCTGCAATTTGCAGCTAAAACACCTGCTCAAAAACCTCATTGAAGTGCGAAACAAAAACCACATTTAGCCCTTTTTTAATGTAATCAGGAAGCTCGTCGAAATCAGGCTCATTGCTGGCTGGGAGCAAAAGGTTTTTAATTTTTAGCCGTTTGGCCGCAATCACCTTTTCACGTATACCGCCCACGGCGAGCACTTGCCCTGTCAGTGTCATTTCGCCTGTCATTGCCCATTGCCGCTTAATAGGTTTGTTAAGTGCTAATGAGGTGAGTGCTGAAGCAATGGTGATCCCTGCGCTGGGCCCGTCTTTAGGTGTTGCGCCCTCGGGCACATGCATATGGATCAGATGCTTGTCGAAAAAGGTCGGATCGAGGTGATATTTTTTGGCATTTCCTGATATATAGCTGTAAGCGATTTCGCTGGATTCGCGCATGACCTCACCAAGTTGGCCGGTTTGTTTGAATCCGCGTGCCTTGCTATCAATACCCTGCGCCTCTATTGATAGCGTGACACCGCCCATTGCCGTCCATGCCAGTCCTGTGACGACACCGACGCCATTTAATTGCTGCTCCAATTTGAAGTGGGGCTTCCCAAGGTACGTTTCGATATCGGTTTTGCCAATGGTGATTTTCTCAGGCTGGTCGATAATTTTTACCAGTACTTTGCGGATAATTTTTTGTAAACTTTTTTCAAGCTGCCTAACGCCAGCTTCTCTGGCGTAGCTGTCAATGACTGTTTTTATTGCTGCATCCTTAAATTTAAAATCATTCTTTTTTATCTTGATGGATTCGAGGATTTTAGGGATAAGGTGACGCTTAGCAATTTGTAATTTTTCTTCCAAGATATAGCCTGATAACCGGATGACATCCATGCGATCAAGTAAAGCCGCGGGGATGCTATCAAGCTGATTCGCAGTACAGAGGAACAGTACATTTGAAAGATCAATTTGGACATCCATAAAGTGATCAACAAAGTTCGCGTTTTGCTCAGGATCAAGCACCTCAAGCAAGGCGGAAGCGGGGTCACCATGAAATGAGCTGCCAATTTTATCCACTTCATCCAGCATGATCACGGGGTTATTCACGTTGACTTCTTTGAGTGCTTGAATCAGCTTGCCAGGCAGGGCACCAATATAGGTGCGGCGATGCCCTTTAATTTCTGCTTCGTCGCGCATACCGCCGACACTAAACCGATAAAAAGGCCTGTCGAGTGCTTTGGCAATGGATTTCCCTATGGAGGTTTTGCCCACGCCGGGTGGCCCTACGAATAAAATAATAGAACCTGACACATCCCCTTTAAAATGCGCCATCGCTAAAAATTCAATAATGCGATTCTTTACATCATTGAGCGCATCATGATCTTCATCTAAAATCTTGCGGGAGCGCTTTAAGTCAATCGTGCTTTTGGCGCTTTTATTCCAAGGCATTAATGTCAGCCAATCCAGATAATTCCTTGTAACGGCGTATTCCGGTGAGCCCGTTTCTAGGATACCCAGCTTATCCAACTCTTCATTGATTTTTGTCGTTACCTCTTCGGAAGTCACTTTATTTAGCATCCTTTCGGTAAAGCGATCGATATCAGCCTGCCTATCATCCTTGCTAATGCCGAGTTCGTGTTGAATAACTTTAAGCTGCTCTCTAAGGAAAAAATCACGCTGATGGCGTGCAACTTGTTCATTCACCTCTTCACTGATTTCATTCTGTAATTTGGCGATTTCAATTTCACGCATGATTAACGGTAAAACTTGTTGCATGCGGGGTATGAGTGCTACGGTATCTAAAACCTTCTGTAATTTTTCGCCTGTTGCTGTCGTGATCGCTGCGGCAAAATCGGTCAGTGGGGAGGGCGCGCTTGGGTTAAAGTACTTGAAGTATTGTTTGATTTCTTCCCCGTAAAGCGGATTTAAGGTGACTAATTCCTTAATGGCCCGAATCATTGACATGCCGTAGGCTTTTAACTCGTCGGAATCCCCATCGTCGTCTTCTTCAGGGTAGGTGACTTCGACTAAAAAAGGGGGTTTTTCTGATAGCCACTTGCGAATTTTAAAACGCCTCAATCCCTTCGCAACAATCTGAATATGCTCTTCATCTTCGGTGGGGTTTATCATTCTCACCGCGCAACCCGTATGTGCAAAACCTTCATTAGATTCAGGCTGGTGGTCATCGAGGGTTGAGTAAATTAAGCCAAATATCATGTCGCGGCTTTCGACAATGCGTTTTAGCGTATCGCCCCACTGATTAGTATTAACAAGGACAGGCTGCAATTGGCCAGGGAAAAAAGGGCGAGAAGGGGTGGGTATTAAGTACAGCTTATTAGGCAAATGTTGCTCAGGTGCGAGCAGCGTGTACTTTCCATCGTTCTCATCTGATTCATCTTTCCCGACAAAATCCGACATGGCATCAAACCCCAAACTTTTACTGGCGTAAGTTGTTTAATACCATGTTTTTATAAAAAGAATCAAATAATTTATGGTGACTTTTCGTTACGCTCAGTCAGGGCCTCCTAGCACTTTTTGATCAGTGCATAAATTGACCGGAGAAAAGCATTTTCTCTCTGTATTTATCATTAATTGCACACCCCATAACTCGATGTTTCATCCCCTTTTTGCTTTGATCATTAAGTGTTAACAAATTCATACAGTGACGCTTTATTGTAGCAATATTGAGCCCAGCGGAATGAAGCTGGCAGTCATCTTCTTTAAAAATAACATCTAACCGCCAATGCAGTTTATTTTCTATTTCCCAGTGTCCCCTAATGGCTTTCGCCGCATGCTTTGCATCAGGAGAGCGTGAGCTAATATACCAGGAAACTTCTTTAGACTCCCCTTTATTTGAAGACCGATGCCGCTCAACACGCACAGCCGAACTCAAGCCGCTCCAAGGTTTAGCCTTATCTACCCAGTCTGTTAATTCAAAGTGCTGATATTTCCTTATCTCTAATCGACCATGCCCTTTATTCGCCTCCTCAAAATATGAGGTCTTATTTTCTTCATAACCATCACGTTCAAGCTTGTGATGAAAAGCTTGGATTTCTTCCAGCAACCCCTGCTGATTACCTTTCAGTTGCAGAAAATAGTCAGCTTCTTTTTCAATAATCTTTTTTGCGATTTCTTTTTGGCATCCCATCGCATCAATGGTAATAGTGGAATTTTTTACCTCAATTCTGTCGACAAGCTTCGGCAAAGTTTTGATTTCATTTTTCTTTCCTTCTGATTCGAGGGCACACAGCGTCAGGCCTCGGCTTTGAGACCATGCACTAATAACATGGATGGCTTCTCGACCATTGTGCCTTGTTCCTCGCATCGTTTTGCCGTCTAATGAAATAACATCTCCTGTAGATTCACCCTGCAAACTTGAAACGAATGTCGTAAACCCTTCAATCAAATCTCTTGGCTTTATGCATGCAAGTAAAAACCGTAATGTTTCTGCACAGGGAGCAGATTCGATATCTGTATGCTTCTGCAGCCAGTCAAGCTTCATAGCTGCAAAATTAGACATGCTGTTAGGGCTATCATAACCACTTATTATTGATGAAAAAACGATTAGAAGGAGGCTTTCAAGGCTGTGTTTTTGATTGATGCCTTGTCGCGGATCTCTTATTGAGGCTGTACATGCAGATATATTCATGGTGTTTGGATGGCAGAAAACTATCTTTGACAATAGGTATGAGAAATTGACTCCCAGTACGTGACACATAATTTGTTGAATAATAGCCGTTAATCTATAATTGACTGAATTAATTGATAATTATGTATCTAATAAGGTTCAAAAATTGACGAACTTATGGATATAATTTGCCCCCCCACAAGCATCTCTCTCGCCAACTCAAGAAATCATTTAGATGTCATGAAAAAAACCTTAATCTGTTTGCAGAAATATTAATTGCTTTGATAGCAGTGAGGTCAGTTAATTTGACAAAACTGGCAACACAAGTAGGCAAAGATGTAAAAGTAGAATCGAGTTACAGACGCTTGCAGCGGTTTTTTTCAAAGTCCCATTTCTCACCAAACGGTATAGCCCTGTTTATTACGCGGTTATTTTTTAATGACAGCATCAAATGGACATTAGCTATCGATAGAACCAACTGGCAATACGGCCGAGTGAATATCAATATATTAATGTTGAGCATTTGCTATAAAGGTCGTGCAATCCCCGTATTTTGGATGATGCTGAACAAAAAAGGTAACTCTAATACCTGCGAACGCATTCAGCTACTAAATCGTTTTATCCGCCTGTTTGGGAAAGATCGTATAGAAGCATTAACGGCTGACAGAGAATTTATCGGCAAAGACTTTTTTGACTACCTTGATCAGCAAGGCATTCCCTTTGTTATCCGTATTAAAAAGTCTGAAATAACAACCAATAGCCGAGGTCTTGAAGTTAATATTGATGGGCTGTTCTATCATTTAAAGCCCGGTGAGGAAACATCATTAGCGGGTGTTCGATTACTATGGGGACTGCCTGTTTATCTTTCTGGAAAACGCCTTTCTGATGGTGAATTTCTTATTGTTGCGGCCAATCAGGCGCTACCCGACAGTTTAATTATTTATGCAAGACGCTGGGAAATAGAAACATTATTTGAATGCCTCAAAACGCGTGGATTTAACTTCGAGGAAACACATCTAACGGATCACGATAAAATTGACAGGGTGATGTCTGTGCTCGCGATTGCTTATTGCTGGTCTTATAAAACGGGTGTTTGGCGCTGTGAGCAAGGCGATGGCATCAGTAAAAAAAACACGGCCGTTTAGAGAAAAGTTATTTTCGCCACGGCCTCGATTTGTTACAGCAAATAATTTCTGGCGTTGTGACTGATATTAAAAAAATACGAAAATGTCTTAACGCTTTTACGCCTAGAGACTGGATACCGCCTCTATTTAGGATGAGTGGCATATGAGCAATTAATTGTCATGTACTGGGAAATTGACTATTTTAATATTGAATTTTTCAAGGACTTCGTATCATATGACAGCTTAAACTTTGTACTGATCAAAAAGTGCTAGGAAGCCCTGTACGCTCAGTGATAAGCCTTTTTAGGTCATTGATATTTTCGTTCAATGCCTCTATCGAAATATGCTCTGTATCTAGCGCACGTTCCTTTTGTTTTTCTTCTTCCATGACGTTGACCACGATGCCAATCACCATATTAAGAAAGGCGAAAGCAGTAAAGAAGAGAAAGCTTAAGTAAAAGACCCAACTTAACGGATAGACTTCCATTGTTTGGTACATGACGTCTGTCCAGCCTTCAAAAGTCATGATCCTGAATAAGGTTAATAGTGAGATTGCAATGTTGCCCCAGAGCTTGACATTAATCGCTGAAAAAAAGAGGCTGCCTATGGCTGCGTAAATATAAAAGATGATAAACATCAACAGCATAACATAGCCAAGTTGAGGTAATGCTTTAAGAAGTGAGTTAATCAAAATGCGCAACTCAGGTATAACGGAAACCATCCGCAAAACCCTAAAGATACGAATCAGTCGAGCCAAAAGAACCATTTCGCTATCATTGATAGGGATAAGGCTTACGACCACAACGAGCGTATCGAAAGCATTCCAACCGCTTTTAAAAAAGCCTCTTTTGTTCGGCTCGCCAATAAAGCGAATAGAGATTTCGACAAGAAAAAAGAGAGTGACGAACACATCAAGATAGTGCAGTGCGAGGGATAAGTTTTCGGGCAAGTCGTAAGTTTTTGCGCCGATTTCAAGCGCTGAAATAATGATAATGAATATAACAAAAAATTCGAAATACCGATTGTTTTTGAGCCGGCAAAAGATGTTTTGTATCTTAAGGATTGTATTTTGGGGTTGTTGAAGTGTTGTCATTATGAAAGCAGTAATAAAAAAAGGGCTAATTTTAAAGGTATTCACTTATGACGTCAGCTTTTTATGGGGTGTTTTCGCTGTAATTTTTCATTTCAAGAGGGAGTTATTTCTTTTGTATGCTTGCTGTGATGCTATCACGGCTATTGATAGCACTTGCAGCATGTCAAACGCGCTTTCTGGGTTTTTGTCGCCACCATAAATACACACCGGATATCACCATGGCAATCAATGAAAACGCAACAAAACTCATAAACCAAGGGCCGATTTATCTAAAAATACGCCCGCTGTGTAGGTCTAGCAGGACACGTTCCTTCAAGGGTAATCGGTATAGAAGGGGGTCAAAAGATCGAAGTTAGCCAGTCGAAATGACGTTATAAGGTATTATTTTATGCCTCTGTTTTTTTACTTTAGTTTCACGCCAGAACACGAGTTCATGGGTACTCGCCTTCACGAGTATGACGGTTTTTGACGCATTCTATCGTCATGCTTACGAAGGTTGTCTAGGCTGAAAGTTGGGTGCGTGTTTTTTGATAAAAACAATGGATTTTCTCACCCGCCTAGATCAGGGCTGTGGTGACAGGTTGCGCGTCGATAATTAGAGTGCGTTGCGATAATAGAAACACAGAGATAAGAAGATTATCGCACTAACGTTTGTTCACCAAAAAATCAGCCATACGATTAATAGGTGCCTCAATCATGGTTTTCACATCATCAGCGATGCCTAATTTATCGAGTGCGTGATGCCAGCAAAATAACCACTGGTCGCGGTCTTCTTCTGTAATCGTAAAGGCTTTATGCTGGTCAGTAAGGCAGATGTGCCCATACTTTTCTTTGTATAAGTGCGGCCCACCGAGCCACCCATTCAGGTATTCAAAGAGTTTTTGTTTAATATCGGTAAGTGATTTATTGTGCATCTCACGTATATGCTGAGCGTTAGGTAGCTCATCCATTGCATCATAAAATGCATCAGCCAAGGCTTTTATGCCTTCTTCTTTGCCTAAAAGCTCATACGGTGTTGCGTTATTTGTCATGTGTTACTCGTGCGTATAAGAACTGGCAAGGCAGGTTAGGGCATGCCAGTTCAGTGAGTGTGCCTTTATACCGATCACCCTTGAAGATGCAAGGGCATTGGCCGCGCTCGCTCGCCCCAATCACTTACTGACTGTAAGCTCATGGGGGTTCGCTCGCTTGCCGCCTTCTTGCATCTCCAATTCCGATAGGTATAGATACTGTCGTTACGTTGACGGTGGCACTTTATCTATTGATGGTTCCATTCATGTCCCCAGAGGGAGGGGCGTGCACTGTGAGTAGGCTTATAATCATCCCATTCCAGTTGCAAGCCACCTGTACCAAATTCAATAGCAAATCCTGCTGGGCTATCAACATAGACCGAGGTCATTAAATCATTGGTATGCTTACCAAGCGAGGAACTGATACGAATTTCGTGCTGTTTGCATCGGTCAATAAAGTAACCCACATCATCCATGCTTGGCACTTCAAACATTAAGTGTACGCAGCGTGTTGGCGCAGGATTCGGGTCATCAAAAATTGCCAAACTGTGATGCCTTGGATTGTTGACGTGTAAGAAATTTAGCCCTTGCTCGGGTGCTTCTGCAGCGAATTTAAACGCCATGAAATCGGTTTGGCCGAACCCTAATACTTCACGATAAAATGCATAGGTTTCGTTAAAGTTATTGGTGGGAATGACAAAGTGACCAAGCCCCATGTCGCCATTAAATCCGGTATCGAAGGCGTTAACACCGACCTTGGAAATAAGCGGCAGGTAATCGAGCGGCATATTATAAAAGATTTCGACCGTGTTACCGGCAGGGTCGGTGAATTGAATAGCCTCTTTGACATTACGTTCGGCAAGTTGGGTATCATTGAGCACAGTAAAAGGTACGCCTGCAGCGTTTAAATCCGCTTTCGCCTGATTGAAATCGTCGACAGTTTCAACTTCCCAGCCTGCAATACTTAAACAATCTTTATCCGATGGCTTAATGGCAATACGCCATGTATAGGCATCCATTTTAAAATAAAGATTATCGCCATGTGCCATCATGGGGGCATTCATCATGCCGACAATATCGGTCATGTAGCTTTGCCACTGCTCAGGGTTTGTTGACTCAATAAACAGATAACCGAGTGCTTTTATTTTCATGCTTATTCCCTATATTTGTGCTTAGCGCTTATATTTTATTTTTGTTTCGTGTGTTTTCTTTGCAGTTGCAAGCGTTTCAGGGATGTCGGCGCGATCCATATAAAATTGCGCATACCATTTTCTCAGCATGTTTATAGGGCCATCGCCATCGCACATTAATGGATTATCGACACGGATTTTATTGTTCCAAATATCAACATCTTGCACGAAAGAATCAACGCTCATTTGCGTGTATTCTTCAACCATGCCTTGGTTTTCTTCCGGGCTTAAGGTGGGGTCTTTTTTAAGCATAACCCCGAGGTAAATTTCGAATTTCTCTGCGCTGATCGGTACATTTGCCACGAGCAAATGCGTCACCATTTCGTGACCTTCCATAGAGCCAGTCATGGTGGTTGTCATGTAAGAAGGCCCTTCATAAGTGGCTACCGAGGTAAATTTTTGCCCATCATCGGCAAGGATTTCATGGCCACCTGACATAAACTGGGTAAAGGTATGGCCATCTTGCATGTTCTTAAACGTTTCGACAGTTGAGTAATGAACGGGGCCAAAATGCGCCATATCAGCCATATTATCGACAAGTTCGCGGCAATTTGAATTAATGGTGAATTTGGCAATGTGCCAATCTGACCATTCGCCTGTGTAGTAGTCATCAATTCTGCGAGGGTATTGCTCTTCAATAGGTGGCAAGCCTTCTGGGTCGTGCCACACAAATAAGAGACCGTTGGTTTCAGTGGTGGGGTAGGCAGCAATAACGGCTTTATCAGGAATACGGTCAGCATAAGGAATATCGTTACAAACGCCATCACTGCCCCAGCGCCAGCTATGGAATGGGCATCGCAGGGAATCGCCCTCAACAGTACCTCGGCTTAAGTCTGCACCCATGTGCGGGCAATAACCATCAACGATATGAACTTGTCCGCTTTCTTTTCCTCGATAAGCCGCGAGTTTTTTTCCAAAAAACTCGAGGGTTGTGGGTTCTTCCGTAAATTCGCTCGTTTTACCCAAACAATGCCAGCCACGGGCATACCGTTCTTCTATCGCGTCGGTCTTTATTATATAAGGCTTTTTCAAGGGCGCATTCATGATCGATCCTTTTTTATTCTGTAAATGAGAGCAATAGTAGCGCGAAAAAAAAAGCGTATTTTGATCGAGATCAAATTTGATTCCTCGAAAAGTCAGACAATGAGCGCCATAAAAAAATCCTTACAACCAGAGGAAAGTAAAATGCTTAAACGATATCCTATGCCGATACCTTTTGGATGGTTCCATGTGGCATATTCGCATGAAATCGAAGCTGGCCAGGCAAAGCCTATTCGTTATTTTGGTAGAGATATGGTGCTCTTCCGTACCGAATCTGGAGAAGTGGCTTGTCTTGATGCCTATTGCCCACATATGGGCGCACACTTAGGCCATGGTATTCATGACTTTATGGGTAAAGGTGGCGAAGTACAAGGCGAAAGCATTGTTTGCCCTTTTCATGCATGGAAATTTGATACTGAAGGCGTAGTTACTGATATTCCTTATGCGAAAAATATTCCACCAAAAGTAAAAAATAAAAAGTGCTTAAAAAAATACCCCGTCACTGAAGAAAACCAAAGTGTATGGGTTTGGTATCACCCAGAAGATGTGGAACCGCAGTGGGAAGTGACGCCGATTGAAGAAGCGCAAGTTGATAACGAAGAATGGGGCGATATCCAGGTTCATCGTAAAATCATCAAAACCCATATACAGGATATTGCTGAAAACGGCGCAGACCCCGCACATTTTTGTTACGTCCACGGAACCGTACACGTGCCAGAAGTCGCTGAAGCGATATTTGAAGGCCCATCGAGGAATGTGATTCTTACCAGTAAAATGACAACGCCACAGGGCGACATTAATGGACGCATTGAGTTTGCCTCCTTCGGCCCAGGTCAATCTGTGACATACTTTGGCGGCATTTGCGATACGGTACTGTTAGGTAATATCACGCATATTGAAGACGAACTTGTTGAAGTCAGCTTCGGATTTATTCAAAAGAAAGTGAATGGAGAGGTGCCAATAGGTGGTGTAAATGCAGCCATTATTGCTGATATTTGTAAGCAGCTTGATGAGGACACGCCTATCTGGGAGAACAAAATCTACCGTAAGCTGCCTATTCTTTGTGACGGTGATGGGCCTATTGCACGTTTCAGAAAATGGTACGGGCAGTTTTATATTGGTTGGTCTGAAGAGTAACTATTGGCAGTACTTCTCTATGTGAAAGGGTGGTGCTATAAAGTATTTAAAGGGGATGCATGCTACGTGCTTCCCTTTTTTTTGTTTTTTTAGTTAATGTGTTAGATATGGAGCGTTGGGTATAAAGGTGATACTGGCGTTTCTGGAGGTGATATTCTTTGTATCGCTTATCAAGGCGTAATCGAATTGAATGAATTCTGCCTACTAAAGATTCTCATGTGATGATATATACCCATCGGAATTGGAGATGCAAGGGCGTTGACTACGCTCACTCACCGCCTTCTTGCATATCCAATTCCGATGGGTATAGATCTTGGTAAAAAATAAGTAAATTAATAAAGAAGCATATCTGAAGCATTATCAAACCATTGTTTTCTATTTGAGTGAGGTTGTTGTGTTCGAAAAAACAATATTTTAACTACTGGTGAAAGGCGGATAACGATTTTATCATCTAACTGCCTTATCATAGTCTTGATGTTGCCTCTGTGGGGCGATTGTTACTTCATGAAGATCAACATATCACTAAAGATATCGCATATTTTTTACATATTGAATCAAAAAAAGTAACCAACTTATTTATTTTCTCTTTGGCGCTTCATGGTCTCAGCAAGTTTGCTTCAGCTTTTTGGCTGTGTTCTGATAAAGAGGTATTTGCTTATCATTTTGATGTTGTGGCATTAACCGAATATTGGGAAGTCGCAAAGACAAGAGCCTGCGTAGTTCACAGCAGACAGGGCTGGAAAAAAATACTAAACCATCTGCATTAAAGGGTTTAATGCAGTGATGCGGAATTTATCGGTAGAGTAAAGGTGCTATGCTTTGTCCTTGTACGCACTTCTAAAGTCCTCTTCAAACATCTTTAATAATTGGTTTTTATTACGTGGTTTATAATTTTTCTTGTATTGTTTAAATATTCCATTAGTTACTTGAGTTTTCAATTCATTTAGTTCTTTTTCAATATTCGATTTAGTGGTTTTATTTTTCTCAGATCTGTGTTTTCCGCTAATGAAAAGCCTAAGTAAAAAATCAAAGTCATCAAAGTTTTCTATTTTTACTGCAGTTGCATAAGAATAAGGATTTAGTATTACTAATGCTAAATAAAGTAGGAAAGCATGCTTCATGAGAGGAAAATCAACGTCGCATAGGTTTGACCGCTTCATAGGCCTCAATATCCTGTGTTGCTCGACCAAAAGCAATATAGGAAAACGATGTGAGATTATAAGAGTTTTGCACACACGAGATGGGATTGTAAGTACCATGTGGTATTTATCCCAAAATACCGAAAGAAAATGATCTACGGGAATTTGAGAAAATATCTTGGTGAGATATTCCATGAATTGGCAGGCCACAGAGAGAGCAAAATAGAAGAAGGCCATTTGATGATAGGTCACATTCATATGTGCATTAGCATTCCGCCAAAATATTCAGTGTCAGAAGTTGTAGGTTATCTCAAGGGAAGAGTGCGATCATGATTGCCCGTCAGTTCGCAGGTCAAACCAGAAACTTTAAAGGTCAAAGTTTTTGGGCAAGAGGATACTTTGTCTCAACGGTAGGGCTCGATGAGCAAATGGTTCGTGAATACATCAGGAATCAGGATGAAAGAGATAAATATTTTGACCAAGCTGAACTTTTGACCAAGCTGAACTGTCGCTTTAGCGACTCAAACTTTGCCCCCTTTGAGGGCCTCAACCGTTTTAAGACATCATCTTTTCTGGTGGTCAGTTAACTTAAATATTCTTTCAATTGGCTGTGCCAATCTAGTCGCGACTTAACAAAATGCAGCACTCAGACACGCTAGAAATGAGCTGGTGTGCTTGAGGTTAGGTGAAAATGAATAAAGATATCGATCTGTTTAACCAGAAAATATCTGAACTAGGATAGAAAAAATTCTGAAGAGAGTGCCTTCGAAACATCTGATGTAGATCGCCAAAAGAAGATTGATGAAAAGTATCAAGAGAATCTCGCATCCTTTTTAAGAATTATTAAATCAACTAAAAATGATGGTTCATCTGACTATAGAGATTGAGCCATTAAAAAGTCTCTAGAACTACGGATTTCAAAAGGGCATAGTGCTCAAGCAATAGGTGGTA
This sequence comes from Pseudomonadales bacterium, assembly GCA_965248335.1. Lineage (GTDB taxonomy): Bacteria > Pseudomonadota > Gammaproteobacteria > Pseudomonadales > DT-91 > CAKMZU01. Next base: position 2,140,957 of record CBDFIY010000003.1, on the reverse strand, counting down.
AAAACTGGCAAAGTTGGGACAAAAAGTAAATTGGCAGCATCATCTAATAAGGGAAGTAGCATTTTAAACATTACCAGCGTATGATGCCCTACCATTACATGTCTAAAGTTGTTTATTCTCTATTTTATTTATGCCCACTTCAATTGATATAGAACCTGAGTATATTTCTCTCTTCAAATTAGCAGCCAGGCTATTAAAAAACCCTGAAAAAAGACTTTTTATGGCTGAAGTTTCTGAAACCCTTTGCAGTGGAAGTGCCCGGTTGACTGAATCAACCTTTGGGTTTGGACGAAAGGCGGTTGCATTAGGGATCAACGAAAAAAAAACTGGGATGATCTGTTATGGAAATTATGAACCCTGCGGAAAAAATAAATCCGAGGTTGCACTGGTAGGCCTTGAAGATGATATCCGTAGCCTGGTTGAGCCTGAAAGCCAAGCGGATTCACGGTTAAGAAATACATTTGCCTATACCCGCATAACGGCCAAAGTTGTACGGCAGAAGCTAGTCGAGGAAAAGAACTGGCAAGAAGACCTTCTACCTAAAGAGCGAACCATTAGCAATATCCTGAATAGGATGGGTTATAAGCTCCGCAAGGTGCAGAAATCCAAACCTGAAAAAAAATACCAGAAACTAACGCCATCTTCGACAACGTCAACAAAGTTAGAGCAGAAGCCAGTCAACGACAAAACACGTTGCAGATCAGCATAGACTGCAAGGCTACTGTTAATCTCGGCGACTTTTCCAGAGCGGGTAAATCTCGCGGAGCAGAAGTGGTCCAGGCGCTAGATCACGATATGGCAGATAAAGATAAAATGGTGCCATTTGGGATTCTTAACCTAGATAACGATCAACTCCATGTTGTTTATGGACTCTCCTACAAGACGAGCGACTTTATTTGTGATGCACTGCAATTGTGGTGGGAGAATGTCAAAGAAGCTAACAAGGACAAAGATGAGCTGATTATTTATACAGACAATGGCCCGGAGAGTAATAGCCTGCGAACTCAGTTTCTTTTGCGGATGGTGCAATTTTCCAGTCAAACTGGGCTGAGAATCAGGCTGGTTTACTACCCTCCTTATCACAGCAAATATAATCCCATTGAAAGGCGGTGGGCTTTTTTGGAAAGCCATTGGAATGGCACACTTCTAAATTCAGTTCATGTGGTGGTGGAGTGGACAAAAAGTCTTGTGCATAAATGTAAAAAAACAATTGTTGATTTAATTGATAAGGTTTATACGAAAGGTGTAAGGCCAAGTAAGGAAGTGCTTGACGAGATTCAACCCCACATTACAAGACATGCCGAGCTGAAAAAGTGGGATGTGACTATACACCCAAAAAAGGTATCTTCTTAAATGCTGCCTCCCTAAGCGCCTGTAAATTGACCTCCAGCCACTATCACCTTTTGTGTAAAAGCCGTATCAAAGGCACCATCCTACGGAAGTTGAGGCGGGTGCTATCTGTATATGCTCTGTTTGAGAATATCCTTAATATTTATTTTTGACCATTCTAATGATCTATTTTTCCCAGTACGTGACACATAATTTGTTGAATAATAGCCGTTAATCTATAATTGACTGAATTAATTGATAATTATGTATCTAATAAGGTTCAAAAATTGACGAACTTATGGATATAATTTGCCCCCCCCACAAGCATCTCTCTCGCCAACTCAAGAAATCATTTAGATGTCATGAAAAAAACCTTAATCTGTTTGCAGAAATATTAATTGCTTTGATAGCAGTGAGGTCAGTTAATTTGACAAAACTGGCAACACAAGTAGGCAAAGATGTAAAAGTAGAATCGAGTTACAGACGCTTGCAGCGGTTTTTTTCAAAGTCCCATTTCTCACCAAACGGTATAGCCCTGTTTATTACGCGATTATTTTTTAATGACAGCATCAAATGGACATTAGCTATCGATAGAACCAACTGGCAATACGGCCGAGTGAATATCAATATATTAATGTTGAGCATTTGCTATAAAGGTCGTGCAATCCCCGTATTTTGGATGATGCTGAACAAAAAAGGTAACTCTAATACCTGCGAACGCATTCAGCTACTAAATCGTTTTATCCGCCTGTTTGGGAAAGATCGTATAGAAGCATTAACGGCTGACAGAGAATTTATCGGCAAAGACTTTTTTGACTACCTTGATCAGCAAGGCATTCCCTTTGTTATCCGTATTAAAAAGTCTGAAATAACAACCAATAGCCGAGGTCTTGAAGTTAATATTGATAGGCTGTTCTATCATTTAAAGCCCGGTGAGGAAACATCATTAGCGGGTGTTCGATTACTATGGGGACTGCCTGTTTATCTTTCTGGAAAACGCCTTTCTGATGGTGAATTTCTTATTGTTGCGGCCAATCAGGCGCTACCCGACAGTTTAATTATTTATGCAAGACGCTGGGAAATAGAAACATTATTTGAATGCCTCAAAACGCGTGGATTTAACTTCGAGGAAGCACATCTAACGGATCACGATAAAATTGACAGGATGATGTCTGTGCTCGCAATTGCTTATTGCTGGTCTTATAAAACGGGTGTTTGGCGCTGTGAGCAAGGCGATGGCATCAGTAAAAAAAACACGGCCGTTTAGAGAAAAGTTATTTTCTCCACGGCCTCGATTTGTTACAGCAAATAATTTCTGGCGTTGTGACTGATATTAAAAAAATACGAAAATGTCTTAACGCTTTTACGCCTAGAGACTGGATACCGCCTCTATTTAGGGTGAGTGGCATATGAGCAATTAATTGTCATGTACTGGGTCTATTTTTATAGCTATCAAAATCTAATGAGTTATGTGCTTTTACAGAGAGAATGTTATGGGCATGGAGGAATATTTCATTCTCGGAAAGGTGTTTATTCTGTGGATCCTTTTTTGCTATTGAAATGCAAACCTTTAATATAATGCCATTAAATTGATTCCGTGTAATAGCGAAAGTGTTTGGTGCGACTACTACAAGAATTAGTAAATACATTACAATATGTTTCATATGCTCAATGATACAAGATAACAATACGCAGCACCATCGCCTCTACTGGTCTGGACTCGCTCCGCTCGCCGGTGTGCTCAAGGTTATATTTTTCTATATATTTCAGGGCACTTCATGTACTCAATGGCCATTTTTTGGAGTGTTATAAAATCGTTGCTTACTTCATACTTACTGGGGCAAGGGGAGCATCTGTCGTGATTTCTATGCACTTTTTTAATCTTTCTAAGTGATTCAATGGCTAGGCTGTTACTATATACACGGCCGTTAGAAAGGGTAAAGGACAAAGCTCCATACTTTAATTTGGAGGCGATCAATGTTCTTATTATGTTCTGTGCAATACTCCAATTAACGCAAGCGCAGTTTGAATTTTTTATTATAAGAATTAAAAAAATAGGTATTAGAGATTTCCAGATTTTTTTTACCATTGCTTTAGGTGTAAGCATAAATATTTTTTTATCTGTTAGTTAAGAGATGTCGCCTTTTAGCGTTAAGGTAGAGTTCTCTTTTTCTTAATAGTTCAATATTTATATTTTTCTGATTGTCATTCACAAGGGAAATATAACATATAAGGATAAGTTGCGCTTGCCGCAACTTATCCTGTTGTTGAACAAGCCCGAGCTATTCGCCTTCTCTCTATAGGAAATAAATAAAAATTCTTCAGGAATAAAACAGTGGTTGTGAGAATATCACTTTTTTGAAGGCGATACGAATCCTCACTTTAGCGATAGGATTTAAAAAAACGCATTTATTTCATAAACGTTTTATTTTCCTTATGTTTTGTGCATGCTTGTTGTCGTCACTGCGATGACTATCCCGCTTGCGCCGCAGGTTTGCTAAAAGCAATGATTACCATGGGTGACTCACATTTTCTACAGGTGAATGCCGGTCTTGGCGTGATGTGGGCGGGCGCAATAAAAACCTTTAGGAATAGTCCTTAAATAACTTCCCTATTCATGAGGTCAAGAATCATCGATAATAGCCGCAGTGATTACGGGAAATTATCTTGGACAATTATTCGTCAGCAGTTGAAATTCAAATGGCTCGATTTTATCGCTCACTCAACGAGCGGGATCGTCGTCACTATGCCGCGATAGAAGCGATAAAGCTTGGGCATGGTGGAATTGAATTTATTTCGAAGTTACTGGCCTGTGATCCGAAAACTATTCGTCGAGGTATGGTTGATTTGGAGTCAGAAAACTTGAACACTGAACATCAGCGAAAAAAAGGGGTGGACGCACACGGCTGATCGAGAAAAATACGAAATTAGTTGTAAACTTTCTCACCATACTCTGCAATCATACTGCTGGAGACCCTATGCGGAGCGATGTAAAATGGACGAATCTGTCTCGTCGTTATATTTCTCGAAAGCTCTCAGAGCTGGGTACTCCAGCTAATAAAAACATTATCTCGCGACTGCTTCATGATCATGGTTATCGACGACGAAAGCCACAAAAAAAGCGAACAATGGGGCAGCATGCTGACCGTAATGAGCAATTTGAAAACATTGCCAGACTGAAGCAAGAATACCTGGATGCTGGATACCCAGTGATAAGTATCGACACGAAAAAGAAGGAACTGTTGGGTAAATTCTATCGTGATGGCATAACTGATGCGGTAGATCCAACCATCGTTAATGATCACGATTTCCCCAGTAGCAGTGATGGCAAAGTCATTCCTCATGGTATTTATGATGTACAAAAAAACGAAGCATCAGTACATCTGAATACCAGCTGCGATACGAGTGAGTTTGCTTGTGACAGTCTTGAGTTATGGTGGCTAGAACAGGGACGAATGGATTATGAAAGTTCAATCGACCTACTTATACTCTGTGATGGCGGTGGCAGTAACAGTGCCTCGTCTTATCTTTTTAAAGAAGACCTACAGGCGCTGTCGAACAGGCTAAATTTGAGAATTCGCATTGCTCATTACCCATCCTATTGTTCAAAATACAACCCTATTGAGCATCGAGTATTTCCTCATGTGACCCGAGCCTGCAAAGGCGTTCCTCTGGAATCCGTTGATATGGCAAAGCACTACATGGAAAAAACTGAAACGACCAAAGGGCTTAAGGTTGCCGTAAGAATCATCGATAAAGTATTTGAAACTGGGCGTAAGTATGCTGCTGACTTCAAAAAAAACATGGCCATTAAGTTCGATAAACTCTTGCCAAAATGGAACTACGTTGCCGTCCCTTGTGTCGTCTAAAATCGGGAAGTTATTTAAGGACTATTCCTTAATACCCATTGGATCAACATAAGCCATCGCTTGGCATTGCCGTGCAAGAAGCCATAATCACGGCTGCGTCTAAACCCTTTAGGTAAAATATGCTGCATGATAAGGCGGTAGATTTCAACATACTTGTCGCCTAAAGTTTACTTTTATGCCGCCTGATTTACTTCCCTATCACTTTTAGATTTCCCTGGGTTTAAATAAACCTCATCAATGTGATCCCAGTTTCTAATGTCGCCACTCCATCGCTCTGGGTGCGCCATTTTCGCCTTCAGATAAACCGCGTTACGGTTGATTAAGATAATCTTATCTTGCTTCATATGACGCTCTACAGGGGTGACATATTTTATGCTGCTGTGTTTGTGTTCATGGTTATACCAGTCAACAAACCCATCCACCCATTTTCGTGATGCATCTAAACCCTCAAAGGCTTTTTCTGGGTATTCTGGCCGATAACGACTCAGAATAAGGGTTATCATTACTAACGGAAGGCCTGCTGAACGACGGAACAACTCCTAGCTCTTGCAGTGTCGCTAGCATTGTTGCGCCTTTCATCGGGCTGCCATTATCTGAATGTAAGATCACCTGATTGCGTTTAATTCCTTCACGTAAGCAAATATCTGTCATTAAATCTGCAGCCAATGCACTGCTTTCTTGCTCATATACCTGCCAGCCAACAATCTTTCGACTATAAACATCCATGACAAGATACAGGTAATAAAACAAGCCTTTTACCGTTGTTGGTAAATAAGTAATATCCCAACTATAAATCTGATTCGGGCCTGTGGCAGTCAACGATTCAGGTTTCGTTATGACTCTGGCAGGCTTACTTTTCAGCCGGTGCCTGTCTTGTTTATGTGCTTTTAAAACACGGTAAATAGTGGATTCAGATGCAATGTACACACCTTTATCTGCAAGCATTGGCACGATAACGCTCGGTGATAAATTTGCATATTCAGGTTGGTTACAAACCTGAATAATACGCTGTCTCTCGAGCTCACTAAGCTTATTATAAGGGCTATGTTTGGCTGACAAACGACCATCTTCATCACCTTCTGGTCGCGCCCAGCGCTGTAATGTTTTTGGTGTGATGCCTATAATATCGCAAGCCTGCCTTTGCCTGGCACCATTGGAACGAGCCTCGCTAACCAAGTGGATAATATCATCACGCTCTTGTTTCACTATTAGCTGGCCTCGTCGCTTCCCCAAATTTCGTTGACTTTTTTTTGAAGCACTAGCAGCGCAGCTGTTTCAGCTAAAGCCCTATCTTTACGGTTTAACTCTTTCTTTAGCAATTTAATGTCATTTTTAAATTGCTTGTTCTCGTTTTGGCTTTTTGAGGCAGTAGAAGTGGATTTATTCTTGATGAAATCACCTCTCCATTGCTTGATGTGATGTGGATATATTCCTTTTTCTCGGCAAAGCTGGCTGATGCCTTCGTCGCTCAAAGATCCGCAGGCAATGACCATATTCAAACGTTCTTCAGCGCTCCAATCTTGGGGCCTTTTTTCTTTAACCATGGTCATTACCCCACCATCTAATGGTTGATTAAGCCGTTGCTCTTTAGCCTGTCTAATCCATTTTTGTAACGTCGAATGGCCAATACCTAAGTTTTCAGCCACATCCTTGATGCTCATACCTTCTTGTCGGCTCAATGCCTTTTCTATTGCCTGTATCTTAAACGAATGGGTAAACGATTTTCTCATTTTTTATGCCTCTAATTAAAATTTTAGAGGCGACAAGTATCCTGACACAGGGGGCCGACAGGAAATTGAATGTATCAGTCTACATAACGAACATCAAAACTGATCTCACCACCTAAAAGCTGGACATTTTCTAAAACAACATCAAATAATTCAAAATGTTCGCCTGGCAATAAGGCAAACCTAAAGTCGTTTAAGTCGTTATTTGCATCTAATAACATGGAGGTTGTAAGTGGACGATAACCATCTGGATCTCTATCATTACTAAACCGGAGTAGCAGACCTTTCGTATTGTCGATAAGCCAAGTGTCATTTAGTGATGCGTCGTAGTTTTTACCTGAGTGATAGCTTGCATATAACCAGCCACCTGAGAGCTTGATTTTCGCCATAACCTTACCCTCGTCAGAATAAAAATCTTGCAGCTTTATTTGGGTTTCTGATTCAGTAATTCTGTGCGTTGTTAGTGGTGTTAGCCAACCTAAAAATTCGGCAGTAACCGGCGATACTCCTAAAGCATAAGCCGAATTACCTAATACGCTAAAGCTATCCCCATACCCGAAGGTGCTATAGAAGTTGGCTGTTTCTAAAGTGTTTTCAATATCAACCAAATAATTAGATTGCCCACTGTGGCTAAAGCCACAATCATGCGTACCAACGCCTAAGCTATGTATAATTTCATGCGCCGTTTGACGGTCGTATTTTGTTAAAGGCGCTATACTTGGATCATAAAAACTTCCTTGTGTTTTAGGCCACATGTTTAATCCACCAAACTCACTTATTAGCATAGACTGTGATGCACCATAGGGTGTTACACCGGACACTATATAATTCATGTACGGTGATTTTTCTCCTCCATAGGTAAATCTATCATCTCCCCCAGTTTGATAGCCACCAGCATGCATATCCTTATCGAAAATAGTAAACAGGACCGAATCATATTCCTCTAAATCTATGGTGAGAGGCAGGGCTTCCTAGCACTTTTTGATCAGTACAAAGTTTAAGCTGTCATATAATACGAAGTCCTTGAAAAATTCAATATTAAAATAGTCAATTTCTCATACCTATTGTCAAAGATAGTTTTCTGCCATCCAAACACCATGAATATATCTGCATGTACAGCCTCAATAAGAGATCCGCGACAAGGCATCAATCAAAAACACAGCCTTGAAAGCCTCCTTCTAATCGTTTTTTCATCAATAATAAGTGGTTATGATAGCCCTAACAGCATGTCTAATTTTGCAGCTATGAAGCTTGACTGGCTGCAGAAGCATACAGATATCGAATCTGCTCCCTGTGCAGAAACATTACGGTTTTTACTTGCATGCATAAGACCAAGAGATTTGATTGAAGGGTTTACGACATTCGTTTCAAGTTTGCAGGGTGAATCTACAGGAGATGTTATTTCATTAGACGGCAAAACGATGCGAGGAACAAGGCACAATGGTCGAGAAGCCATCCATGTTATTAGTGCATGGTCTCAAAGCCGAGGCCTGACGCTGTGTGCCCTCGAATCAGAAGGAAAGAAAAATGAAATCAAAACTTTGCCGAAGCTTATCGACAGAATTGAGGTAAAAAATGCCACTATTACCATTGATGCGATGGGATGCCAAAAAGAAATCGCAAAAAAGATTATTGAAAAAGAAGCTGACTATTTTCTGCAACTGAAAGGTAATCAGCAGGGGTTGCTGGAAGAAATCCAAGCTTTTCATCACAAGCTTGAACGTGATGGTTATGAAGAAAATAAGACCTCATATTTTGAGGAGGCGAATAAAGGGCATGGTCGATTAGAGATAAGGAAATATCAGCACTTTGAATTAACAGACTGGGTAGATAAGGCTAAACCTTGGAGCGGCTTGAGTTCGGCTGTGCGTGTTGAGCGGCATCGGTCTTCAAATAAAGGGGAGTCTAAAGAAGTTTCCTGGTATATTAGCTCACGCTCTCCTGATGCAAAGCATGCGGCGAAAGCCATTAGGGGACACTGGGAAATAGAAAATAAACTGCATTGGCGGTTAGATGTTACTTTTAAAGAAGATGACTGCCAGCTTCATTCCGCTGGGCTCAATATTGCTACAATAAAGCGTCACTGTATGAATTTGTTAACACTTAATGATCAAAGCAAAAAGGGGATGAAACATCGAGTTATGGGGTGTGCAATTAATGATAAATACAGAGAGAAAATGCTTTTCTCCGGTCAATTTATGCACTGATCAAAAAGTGCTAGGAGGCCCTGTGGTGAGAGGGATGTCTACATAATAAAGAATAACCCCTCCCGCCGAAACAGGGTAACATGGGTTCTTTTTCTTACCGCTTTCGGCAAAGCCAAAATCAAGCGCCTCTATTTTATAACCATAATGGTTTCGATAATGGTCAATTTCAGCCTCAAAAATTTCTTGAGATTTTATTTTAGCAACCTCTAAATCACAGATGTCGCTCCATGGGCTTTGACCTAATTTTTCCTGTGCTTTAGTTAAAAAAGTGGCGGTTTCACTCCATGCTCTCGCTTGCTCTGAGGTCAGTGAAATATCATCTAAAATGAGAAAATCCATATCTAAATGATGTATACCTTTTGAAGTTAATTGAAACCATTGTTTCATTCTATCCGCAGAAGTTTTCATTGCGCTGAGGTCTGCTGGAAAGCTAGTACATCATTTCACAGGGATAGTCGGGTAAAGTTTTTTGAGTTTTACCCGCGCATCTTCCGTAGTAAATCGCCAATCCATTTTGGCTTTTTGCTGGTTTCGCGCATTCACCCAAGCGTAAATTTCATGAGCTAAAGTCTCCTGATCAGGAATTCTTCGATTAAGGCATTGACGACTTAAAACACTGAATTCAATTTCTGCCATATTTAACCAGCTGCCGTGTTTGGGTGTGTAATGAATCTCTAACTTATTAGCAATTCTAAGCGCTTCAGCTGGCTCAAATGCCTTATATAATGATGCTGGAGTATGTGTATTCAAATTATCCATAACCAGACGTATTTTCTTAGCGTTTGGATAGACTTCGTCTACAAGCCATTTAATTTGATGCGCCCAATCAACCGCTGTGCGTGTATCAGTAACTGAAATCTCTCGCCACCCTTCAAGCGGTGCAAAAAACAAAAACAGCGAGCTAACACCATTTCTTTCATATTCCGTGTCAAACTTTTCTGGCTGGCCTGGCGTCATGGGAATAGGTTCCCTTGTTTCTATGATATGCTGCTTAGAGCTTTCATCCATGCAGACCAGCGGAATACATGGATCATGAGGCAGCTTATAAACTTCAAGGACGTTTTCCATTGCGCAAATGAAAGCAGCATTTTTTGACGCAGGAATACACCACTCTTTTTTCTGCCATGGTTTCAGTTCGTTTTTTTTAACTCACGGCAGATAGTTGACGCTGAAACTTTGTCTGTTATCTTCAGCTCAACCAGCTTGTCTGCAAGTAGGTTCAATGTCCAACGGCTTCGGCCTTCTGGGCAATCTGAACAAACTAATGCAATCAGCTGTGCATGTTGCTCGCCGTCAAGAGCTTTTGTTCTTCCATGGTGACTGAATTTACTTTCTACTGCTATTTCAAGACCTTCTTCGACGCAGCGTTTACGGGTTCTTTGCACAGTTCGTGTAGATATACCGCATACTTTTGCTATAGCCTCTTCACTTAATTTCGGCCCACCTTCATCAGCCGCAATAAGAATTTGTGCATGCTGCTTTTTGTGTTGTGCGGCCCCCTTATTTTTTAATAAACTTTGTAAATAACCTTTTTCAGGGGCTGATAATGAGATTTTGTACTTTGCTGTCATAAAACACTTAAAAAGTTTATTTGACTGCAAAGTTAAACATTCGTTGCCGGACAATTGCTGTGAAATGATGTACTAGAACCGTTAAAGTGTGTGCCTACATTCAATATTTTATTTTCGTGTTTAAATGTATCTTCAACCACAACAATCGGAAATGGCGTGATTTCTACATGCGTTTCCCCCAATGAGGCAGTAACAGTAATATTGTGAAATGCACGCTTATCAAGGTACCTTCCAAAGGAAGGTGAGTATTCAGCAATGCCTGATAATTCGCCTGTTTGATGATCGAGGTTAAGCCAGAACGGTTTATTTTTAATCTGAAAGTTAACACCCGATTTTCCTTTTAGACTGCCATAATCCGGCAAATATTGGTAAAGCTCACCTCTTACTGCATGATATGGGTTACTCGCTGTAGGTGTGTTGACGGTAATTGAAAAAGCAGGGAAATTCACATGTGTGACTTCATCGGAGACAGAAATAACAATATCTTGATACACAGCGACATCACTCTCTCTAGGTATGCCATTTAAACGCCCAGTTTGATGATCAAAGACCATCCAGTCAGGCTTATTTTGAATAGCAAAACTCAGTGTGCTACTGTCGCTATCATTTGCTATAGGTAAGAAATTGTATTCTTCATCAACACCTATACTTAGCGGTGATTCCCCTGTCAACGTAGGTGGGGAATTATCCACGGCGAATTTTCCCTAGTTAATTTTCCTTGTAAAAACAAAAACATAACCCTATCAACTGGACAAAAGCAATTTGTTCTGTAAAATGCCATACCTCAAACAGACAAATGAGAAGTGGCTTGCGGCACTCCCGATTAAAGGTTAGACCCGTAGATGCAGCGGAAGAGCAGCTATTTCAAGACCTCATGCAAGCTCATCACTACCTTGGGGCACTACGGAAAATTGGTAATACAATCTGGTATTTCGCCATAATTGATGATCAGCCTGTCGCATTGCTCAGTTTTTCTGCAGCTGCACTGAAGTGCGCAGACAGGGATCAGTGGATTGGCTGGAGCTATAGGCATCAATACGACAGGCTAAATTTAATAGCCAATAATTCACGTTTTCTGATATTGCCTGGCTGCCACGCTAAAAACCGAGCATCACAAATCCTTTCCTTATGCCGACGAAGAATTCAAAAAGATTGGATTGAACGCTTTTCTTACCCTTTGTTATTACTCGAAACTTTTGTTGATCCAGAACGCTACCACGGCACGATCTACCGCGCATCAAATTGGGTGCTTGTTGGCAAAACCAAAGGCTATAGCCGGACAAGAAATCATTACAGCAAACAGTCAGAATCCCAGAAATTAATTTTTCTTCAACCCTTGCAGAATAATGCAAAAACCATACTTTCCAGCCCCCTTATCGACGAACACTATCAAACAGGAAAAATAAGAAGAATGAAACTCACTGCAGATCAAATGCTATCTTTGTATGACGCGTTTAAGGGTGTTGATGATAGCCGCAGAGCACAAGGAAAAAAACATAAAATGCCTAACATATTATCTTTATCTGTAGCGGCAGTTCTTTGTGGCATGATTGGATATAAAGATATTTCCATCTGGGTTCAGTCACTAGGGCAAAAAGCGCGTAGCCGCTTTAAATGTAGAAAACGCAATGGCATCTATGAGGTTCCAAGCCGGACGGTTATTCGAAACGCACTAATTAATATTAAACCAGAGCAACTTGATCAGGCTCTGAATGCGTGGAACGAACAATATGCATCCATCGACGAAAGCCTTGCGATTGATGGGAAAACAATGTGCGGAGCCATTAATGAAAAAGGTTTTCAGACACATATAATGAGCGCTATTGGTCATAAAAGTGGGCGTTGTTACACTCAAAAAAAGTAGGTGTCTTGGCAGTGGATGGTAGCGATGAAGAAAAACAAACAAATGAAATAAAAGTAGCTGCACCAATGCTGGACAGCATCAACATTAAAGGGAAAACAATCACTGCAGATGCACTACTTACACAAAGAGAATTTGCTACTTACATTGTAGGTAAGCGCGAAGCAAATTATCATTTAACTGTAAAAGGTAATCAAAAAAATCTTCTAGGAGATATTAAATTACATTTCAAAAATATAAAGAAAGAAGCAGATTATATTAAAACGGGTAAAGGAGAGCATGGCCGGATAGAAACGCGAAAAATATGGACCACAACAGAGCTAAATGACTATCTTGATTTTCCGTATGTTCGTCAGGTTTTTATGATTGAGCGTGAAAGTGTTGAGAAGAAAACGGGCAAGAAAAGCCATGAGATTGTTTATGGTGTTACTAGCATACCAAAGGAAGATGCTAATGCGGAGCGAGTGCTTGAAGATAATAGAGGGCATTGGTCTATAGAAAGCTGTCATTATATGATCGACTGGAATTACGATGAGGATCGTAGTCAGATTCGTACCCTGTTTGGCCCTGAAAATATAACCCGTCTACGACGCTTTGCTATTGGTCTACTTAAAAGCCGAAAAAGTACAGAAACCATACCCGAAATGATGAAAAAATTAATGTTAAATGTAAGAAGCGTGTTTGATTATTTGAAAATGACTAAGAATTCAATGGCGACCATGAGTTAGCGTAGATTCGCCGTGGGAATTATCAGCAACAGCTAAACTTGTAAAGTATGTTGATGTTACATTAAAGCCATCTGTTACCGAGAGAGAGACTTCTCTAAAAGAACCTGTTGATGTAGGTATTCCAGTCACTTCCCCTGTTAGCGTATCGACACTTAACCAAGGTGGAAAATTTCTACCAGTAAATGACAGTTGGTCATCTTCAGCGTCAGAAACAATAGGTGTAAACGAGTAGGGCACCCCCACACGTGCATGAGATGGGAGCTCTCCAGATATAGTCGGTGGTTGATTCGCTTCCACGACAATAGAAAAAGGGGTAAGCATGTCACTGACGTCGCCATCAGTGACATGAACTCGAATGTTATCAAAAGTACGAGCCAACTCTGCATTCCCTTTAATTAGGCCAGTTTTGGAATTAATTGTGGCCCAACTAGGAAGGTTTTCTGCTGAAAATAGCAATGTTTGATTACCTGAGTATTCAGCCAGTGGCTGAAACTGAAAGTTCGCACCTTGCTTTATCTTGGAAGACACATTACCTGTCAAACGTAATTGAGGGTTAACCTGAAGAGTAAAGGGTGGTGTGGCAGCTGAATTTTCACCATCTGAGACCGTTATAACAATACCCTCAAAGATACCCGATTGGTTTGACAGACCTGAGATCAAACCTGTTGCTGAATCAATAGTTGCCCAAGCTGGCAAGCCTGTCACCGTGAAAAATTGTGAGTGTTTTCCTGAATATTCGACAGTAGGTTGAAAAGATAAATGGTCGCCATCGTTGATCTCAATTCTGTCAGTGCCTGATAGGGTGATGATGACTTTTGGCTCAGGCTCTGGTTCAGGTTCAGGTTCAGGAACAGTTTGAGGGGCGGGGTCAATATCTACAGGCATTATATCCTTTTGAGTGGCATTTTTTTCATTGATTGCTTTACCCGCATTTAAATCGGCTGCCGGCAGATGATCAGAAAGCTCGATATCTATCTTTTTTATCTTATTCTGAGACACAACAGGCTGAAGAGGTAACTTTTCAGCTACTTTTTTTACACCTTCAGAGCCATTGTCTATAGACGTATAGTCTGATTTTTTTTCCACACTACACGCAGAAAAAACCATCATGATGAATAAAAATGGGGTAATTTTCTTAGATAGAGACATAACATACAGTAAGTTATTATTTTTATTAAGTATCAGCGATTTTAATCTGTTTGTTTCGAATTTAACGTTTAGTAATACTGTCAAAGGCTCTGGGTAACATTAAAACGAATATTTGCGATGAGTTAAGTCGCCGTCCGGTATTTATACCGATCACCCTTGAAGATGGGTATATATACTTCCTTTTCTATACGAATTAGCCAAAAAATACAGAAAGTTATAAGGAGTCATTGATAATGAAACTTGTTAGGTACGGGCTTATTCTTCTATTGATCTTTAGCGTTAATCTATATGGTTTGGAAGCCAGAACGTGCGCTGAAGGAAATTTTTACTGGGACATAATATCAAGAATAAATAATATTGTTAGTGGTAAGAAGGGGGGCTCAAAAAATTATGAAGCTAAAACTTTAATTCAATCTAAGCTTAAAAAACACTTTAACTGCATGCCTGAAAACTGCATGCTGTCAGATGAAGAAAATGAAGAGGATAAAAAAGATATTTTTTCTAATAATCTGAATAATGAACTAAAAAAAGCCCAAGAACTTTATGATATGGTTAAAAAGGAAGCTGATAAAGAGGAGACGACAGTGCCAATGATTTACACAAGTAATGTGTGATGACATCAATTTAATTGGAATATATCCATCACACTTGAAGATGCAAGGGCGTTGGCCGTGCTTGCTCAGCACAATCACTTACCGACTGTAAGCTCACGGGGGTTCGCTCGCTTGCTGCCTTCTGGCGTCTCTAATTCCGATGGGTATATAACACTTTCTTCTGTCGGTAAAATTCGCGTTCCCTATCCTTTTGGCGGGTGAAGAAATCAACTGCATCATTAGCTTTTGCTTAGCGTTTATTCATACACTCAGCTAATAAATGAATAAAAAAGTCTTTCCCTTTCTTGCGCGCAAAATCGATATTGCGTTCGGGTATGGATGCGGGCTCTTTATAGTGAGTCAGCGCCTTCTCAATACTCGCTTCACGAATAAGGTGGAGCATTGGGTAGGGCGACCGGTTCGTATAATTGGTGACATCATCCTGTTGTACGCCATCAAAGCAGTAATCAGGGTGCATGGATGCCAGTTGGTAAACACCTTCGTAACCTTGATCAAATAACAGCTGTTCGGCTAAATCCAGCAATTGCAGATAATCATAGAACCCCTCGTAGCCCTCTGGGAGTATGAGTAGTGTCGTTTGAATAGACGCTGTTTCATCCAGTAGATGGCATTCATCGATCAACGATTCCAGCGTGCTTTTGGGGTGGCGGGTTTCACTGGCCACGTAGCGAATACTGTTGCTCTGTACCTCTTTACGGGCAAATGGGCAGATATTCTGGGCAACAATCAGTACCTCAACCCAATAACGTGTTTGCGAAATAATGGCTTGCTGTTTTTCTAGATCTGTCATTGTTGTTCTATGGGTGCTGTTCATCATGGCGGGGTGCTTATGTTCGGCTGAATTGCGCCATAATTCAAGTTTCATTCCTGAAATATATTACCCAGGCACTTTACGTGCTGTTTTCTACCGCTAGCTTTAGCGCATTGTTTTTATACTGCGGCAATTAGATATTTCTATTCCCTCATGAACGAGACAATTTTACTTTTGATTTTCACCTGTTGAGTACCTTTTACAAGGATGCTTGGCTTGATCGAAAATAACATATTTTGCATCAATAAAACTTTAGATAAGGTTAGTGGTCAAAAAATTAATACTTAAAACATTAATTGTTAGAGGTAGAAAGATAACATAAGGGTGTGCCAATTCTCTGCAAACAAATAAGCGTTAGGTGCGAGGATTTGTTCGCGTTCTCAGTTTTGAGTGGCAATAAAATTTGTCAAAAAAACCTTAAATTAATAAGCGTTTATATTTTTCAAGAAAATACGAAGTTATTTTAACTAACAACATAAAGGTAAAACCTTATGAAGGCACCTAAAATAGACAAAACAGCAATTAGCCCATTTGATGATTATTGTGACGGCTACAGTTGTCCCGGTGCACAAGGTTTAGGCTATGTTTCTGTACTTAAGGTTTCAACGGGCACAGTGGCTAAAACTGACGACGTGTTACTTGATGGCATTGTTGTTTATGACAAAGCGGAGTGCGCGGATGCTTATATCGGTCAGATTAATATGCTTACCGCTTCCAGTTTTTGTGGTTTGGCTGGGCAAATATGGGGACATGATATTGCCGTGCATGAGGATATTCATAACAACAATATTCAGTCTCTTTTTAGTGTAAAACAATATGATGGCTCCATGCTGGATATTTATGATGCAGCACCGCTTATCGAGGCGGGTAAAAATTTATTTGGCACAGAATCTTCTCGTCATTTCCCGCTGGCTCCGGGTGCTCATGTCATTTGTGCAAATAAAAGTGTCAATAGCTATCGCCCTAAAGAAGATCGCGCATTAAAAGAGGGGGAAGGCTATGGTGTATGGTCATGTATCGCTATCTCGTTGGCAAAAGACCGCGATAATTGTTCTGATTTATTTATTGAAGATGCAGGAATTTGGACAAAAAATGATAATGAACAAGATTTAGTGTCTTTTTTAGACGATATGATGAAATCCGTGATTTGGTCAATTACCGAATGTGGTAATGATTCGGAGGTTGTGTTTGATCGTACTTATATTGGGTATTCGCACGCAATGATGAAGCCCGGTGAAATAGGCACTGCAATAACGGTTGCGCCCTATGTGACGCTAGCGAGAAAAGCTGTTCCCTCAAAAGGCTTTTATGGGTTGAATAACATGCAGCTCAATGAGTGGCTGGCCGATGTCAATTTAAAGCGTATTGACTAATTCACTCATTAAAAAAATTGACGGGTTTAGTTGTCGCTAAGGTTATATACCCAACGCCATTGCATCTTCAAGCGTGATCGGTATAGCGCAATTAAACCGGTATTGCCTGTATGGGTGAAATAACCGGCTATTACATTCTTCATTCGCGGAGAACCTATTATGTCTAATACAGATGCTGAGTCACGTAATAAACTAGGGCTGTTTGGTCTTATTGCCGTTGTTTCTGGGTCTATGATTGGCGGCGGTGTTTTCAGCCTCCCGCAAAATATGGCGGCAAATTCTGGGGTTGGCGCAATAATCATTGCATGGGTCATTGCAGGTGTTGGTATTTTTTTCATTGCCAATGCATTCCGAATATTATCAACAGTAAGGCCTGATTTGGAAACAGGTATTTACATGTATGCCCATGAAGGCTATGGCCCATTTGTTGGGTTTATTGTTGCATGGGGATACTGGCTCATGACGTGCTTAGGCAATGTTGCTTTTGCCGTCATACTGATGGATGCACTGGATTATTTTTTCCCTGGTACGTTTACCGGGGGTAATAATTTAACCTCGATAGTATGCGGCTCAATACTTATTTGGGGATATAACTTTATTGTTCTCTCAGGTATGCGAGTGGCAGGTTTTATTAATTTAATTGGTACCATCGCAAAACTTGTTCCTCTGATCGCTTTTGTTCTCATTATTGGTTATTTCATGAACCATCAGCAATTCTTAACGGGTTTTTGGGGGGAAAGTATTGTGCACTCAAAAGCGACGAGCGGCTCTCTTGCATCACAAATTTTATCGCCAATGATTGTCTCACTTTGGGCATTTATTGGTGTAGAAGGTGCGGTAGTTTTATCTGATAAGGCAAGAAAAGAGTCAGATATAGGTAAAGCGACATTAATTGGATTTGTAATTTCGCTGGTTATTTTCATGCTAATTTCTATCTTGCCTTTTGGTATTGCTTCTCAATCAGTACTACGCGGCGTTGAAAACCCATCTACTGCAGGTGTCCTTATGATGGTTGTAGGTAAGTGGGGTGAGTGGCTGATGAATGCGGGATTAATAATATCCGTGATAACCAGTTGGTTAGCTTGGACGATGCTATGTGCAGAGCTTCCAACCACGGCAGCTGAACACGGAACATTCCCCAAATTTTTTACGAAAAAAAATAAAAATGGCGCATCAAGCGTTTCGTTATGGGTCAGTAGTATGGTGATGCAAATCAGTATAATTCTTGTTTATTTTTCAAATAATGCGTGGAATACCATGTTGAGTATTACGACGGTGATGGTGTTACCTGCTTACCTTGGATCAACATTATTTTTGTGTAAGATGTGCTTAAGTGAAAAATATGCGAAGTATGATTTAAAAGGCAACTCCATTGCATTAATTAGCGGTGTGTTGGGCACTGTTTTTTGCCTGTTTATGTTTTACGCGGGTAATTTAAAATATGTTGTGATGATCCCCTTGTTATTGACCGTAGGTTTACCTGTATTTATTTTAGGGCGCAAAGAAAAAGACAGAAGTGCGAAAGTATTTTCATCTATTGAGTGGGTTTATCTTGCTGTGTTATTGCTGATTGATGTAGCGGTAATAGGGGCTTTATATGCGGGTTATCTAACTCTGGCCTGATTGTTCATGTGTTGGAAATGACCTAAATATGCCGCATAAGTACATGCGGCATATTTAGTGAGCGAGCGAGGCCAACGCCCTTGCATCTTCAAGTGAGATCGGTATAGATCAGATAAGTTATTTAACTCTCTAGTGGAAGAGTTGAAAGGGCGAAGGATGGCTTATTGGAATGCCGCACCATTGAATGCGGCAAATGTATACCCACCACACTTGAAGATGCAAGGGCGTTGGCCGCGCTTGCTCACCCCAATCACTTACTGACTGTAAGCTCATGGGGATTCGCTCACTTGCCGCCTTCTTGCATCTCCAATTCTGATGGATATATAGGGATGAACTACTTGGTAAGAGGTTTTGGCTGTTCGTTAGATTTGCTTTTTTTTATTTTTTCTTGGCAATAGGTGAGGGTTTCCGCCATTGCCTCTGCGACTGTTTTGAGTGGTGTATAGCCAATATCTTTCTTTGCACTTTCTGTGCAGCCATAGTGACTAACAGAAACTTTGTAAATGGCATGTGGCAAAATGGCCGGCTCGTTCAAATTTAATTTTAATGCAATAAATTCAACAATTTTTAAAAATGGCACTAATAAGGAGCCGGGTAGATATAAGGCGGGCATTTTGTAACCTAAACCTTCAATGAGCGGACGGAAAAACTCAAACGAATTCATGGGTTCGTTATCATTAATAAAGTAAGCTTTTCCATTTGCTGGCCCTGATTCACATAAGTGCAGTGCTGCGAGTATTTCACCATGAACAAGATTCCCTATATAAGAATTATCCATTCGTGAAGAACCATTACCGATACGCATCAATAAACGCCCGGCAAGCAGCTGTTCTAGAAAACGATCGACAACTTCGTTTTCTTCTGCACCAAAAATACCGCCCGGTCGAATGGCGCAGGTGAACAATCCATTTTTACCGTTATAAGAAAGAACCGCCTTTTCAGCTAAAATTTTCGTTTGCTGATAAACACTGCGTGGATTTTTTGAGTAGGGCGTGTCTTTTTTCATGGCACTTTGCTCTGTGTAATCAAAGCAAACATCGACTGAACTGGTATGAATAAAACGACGGACGTTATTGTTTGTCGCGGCATCCAGTAGGTTTTGTGTACCTTCGACATTGGTTTTATAAGCTTTTTTATAATAATCCTGAGTGACGTATGAGCCACCCATTAGTGCAATGACTGCGGCAGAATGAAAAATGGTATCGATACCTTCGCACGCTTGTTGCATGGCGCTGGGGTCAGTGATAGATCCTGGAAAAATATCAAGATTTTCATGTGTAAATCCTAATGGCGTTCGGTTAATGAGCGCGCGAACTTTACAGCCTTGTGCGAGGAGTGTGCGAACGATGTTTCGGCCAAGAAAGCCTGCTGCACCAGTCACTAAACAGTAGCCAAGCGATTGAGGGGATTGTAGGTTTGGCTGGTGTGAGTTTGATAATAAAGTAGGGTAATCGACAGCATTTGACGATGGCATGTAACTATTCCTTTTGCGTACTTATTGTTATAGCTTCGTTAGTGATTGATAAGATTTTGTCTTATTTTTGGTTACGCTTGCGTAAAGTAACTGATTGAAAAAGATATAAAGGGAGTATTACAGGTTATGTAAAAAGGCCTTTTTACCGTATTTAAATCGCTGTGTTACAGGCACTCACGAGAATTCACTAAAAGCTTTATGCACATAAATGTGCGGGTTATTATTTTTTATGGTTGGGATAAAATTTTTATGTCAATCTTTACCACGTGAAATAGTTTACGTCTAAGTGTAATCTTTGCAATTGATTTTTTTACTTTTTAATTACGCTACACTTACATGCTCAGTTTACGTAACAAAGTGTATATGGTTTGATCATTTTTGTTATAAAAAATAGAAAAAAATTTCTACTTATTTGGTAAATAATTATTGCAGTAGTAGCTTGAAAGTAGAGTTGAAGAATGAAATATCTTTACCTCTTAAAAATGGTAGGTGCTTGTAAATACCTTTATTAAAAGGAAAAATCATATCCCTGCTTTATACGGTATTAGTGCTGGGCGGCAAGATTGCTGAATACTAATTTCCTTTTTTTTTGCAACCTAATAATTTACAATTGCCTTCCCTTTAAATAATAACAACATAAGGACCATGACTTCATGCCTAGTAAACTATTACCTTTTCTTCTCGCAAGCCTTGCGAGCACAGCGGTATTTTCTGGCAGTATAGATATTCCCAATACGTTTACTGCGGGTGAAAAAGCTGTCGCTGAGGAAGTGAATCAAAACTTTACGGTTGTAAAAACAGGTATAAATGATAATGACAGCCGTATTTCAACACTTGAGACGAGTGATTCGAGCGACAAGGATACTGATGCTTCTAATGAACTACAAAACTTACAATCAGTTTTAGCAAAAGGTAATAGTGCTAACGATACAACTATTTCTAATCTGGCTGAGCCGGTTCTCGATAATGATGCAGCAACAAAAGCTTATGTGGATGCACTACTCGCACGTATTGATACCCTTGAGGCAGCATCACCTTTTGAGACGGTCATCAAGGCAGAAGGTAGAGATTTCTTTGTATTAAAAGGTGGCACGTACAGCGGCGCAGATGCCCAAACAGCCTGCGAGCGTAACGGTATGGATCTCGCCAAAGTCAGCACTGAAGCACAAAATCTAGCCATCGCCTCATACTGGGGGCGCGATAAACCCAATTCACTCATTTGGATTGGTGTAAATGACCTGGATAATGAAGGCACACTTGTTCATCGTGATGGTGAAGCCGTTGATGATAGTTGGGTGAGCTGGTATTTAGTCGACAGCACACATCCCAACAAAGACGCCCATGACTGTGTCAGTATGGCTGGCACCTATACGTTTAGGGATCAAGGGCAAGGGCCAGCTGGCATGTGGGGTTGGGAGAATTGTATTCACAGCAGATACGCTGTTTGCTCAAGATAACATGTTACGAAGGGGGGGTAGCTTCCCTTGTTTTATTGCCAGTTTCCCTCATCCCATTTCGTTTCATCCCAGGTAGCTTCTTTTTCTTCAAAGGGGTCAAGGATCGAATCAATTTCACAGCCTGATAATATAAAAGCCAGTAGAAGGCCTACCCCTATTTTTTTCATTATTCGCTCCCTCGTATGTCGGTTTTTTATGAATTTTTCTGCATCATAACAAAAGCTGAGAAGCCTTTACAGAATGAAATGCACGCAGGCGCCCTTTGAAAGAGGATAAAGTGATTCTGGCATGAAGGTGAGTGTGATTAATGCGGTACAAGGCTTTGGAAATTAGAAGGCCTTGGTGTGTGTAGATTACTCTGAAACATAAAGCGCATTATCTCATCACGCAGTAACTGATCTTGTCCGCTTTTTAACTGATCTGCCATACGGCTGCCTTGGCTGATATCGTCCGCAACATTGCCTAGAGAGGCTGAAATGGATCGGTTAGCCGAGCTCGCTGCATGCGTGCCTCCCGAGATAGATGCATTCGCATAATATTTGCGTACCTTTACACTTGGTGCGAATCGTACTTTTTTTACAACAGTCGGCACGTTGTCGACCTCATTGGATGCCTCTGACAGATTTTGTGGCATTGATGCCTCACTGGATGATCCCAAAGCACCGGCTACGGGGCTCTCTGATAGCCAGCTGGATGAACTTTGCACGCTGGAATAGGACGACTCTAAAGAGGAGGAGGTCGATGACCAAGATTCTTCGAGCGCCGAAGAACCTATGTCAGCGGTTTCGCTTGGAATATGAACAGCAGCGGTTGGAATGGCACGTCCTGTTGAGGTAGCCATCGTTCCAGGAACTTCAGAGTCAATCGTTTTGCTAGACCAAGCGGCAATTTTTGATCCAATATTATCGGCCAGTCGGCTGGCATTGGATGAAACTGAAGCGAGCATACTGGGTATTTTGGGCGCAATAGCAACACCGATATCGAGCGCAGCAACCACACCAAAGCCTGTGGATATGCCTTTCAAAATATCGGCAGCTTTTTTGTTTCCTGAATCCATGGCACCTTGCATACCCATTAATGCACTGCCTGAAATAACACTGGATGCACCTGCGGCTATGCCGGCCCCTGCGGTTAATGTCAATGATGCGCCACCTGAGGGGATGGCAAGTAATGCACCAAAAATGCCTAAGACTGTCATAGCTCCACCGGCGATATAGGTATCTGCCCGTGGGTTGTATGCCGATTTATGGCCTAATGGATCAGAATACAGAATGGGGTTGCCGTTACCAAAAGCATAACGGTTGGCTACGGAATAGTTATCTTGGCCGATAAATCGACTTAACAAAGGCTGGTGGAAGCGGCTTGTCATATAAACTAAATCGGCATTTGTGTCTCTGTAACAATTCTTCCAGGCAAATTGTGCTAACGGGTTATCTGAATCGTTTGTCAGTGTTTTTCCAAATGCTGAAAATGTCAGGTTGTGAAGCTTATGATGATTATCTTGAAGAATACTTGCATTGCTGTGGTGGGTGTTTAGTTGGCTAAGGCCATCCGTTGTTAACCCTAAAATCAAGCCGCTACCCGCACGTAAAAAGTGCTGTGTGTTTTGTTTATCATCAATGGCAAAAATTTTCTGCTTATGGTTGTAGTAGAACGTTTTGGCTTTTTCATTGTCTTTACTTATCGATGCAAGCAAGCCATTTGGCCAATATTCATAGGTGAGTAGAGGGTCTTTGGTTAAATAATCCGACGATTGATTGGGCGGTTGGATAGCCGTTAAGAAACCTCTGTCATCAAAGGTGTAGGCGTTGCCCATCTGATCTGTTTTTAAGTATCCGTTGTCATCGTAGGTTAACGTTTTAGGTGGTTCTTGATTATAGGTGATGCCGGTGAGCTGATCGCGTCGGTTGTAAGTGTGTAGACGATCAAGCTGCCCATGTTCTGATCGGATAAGCTGCCTAATGAGGTTGTGATTTGCATCATAACGGTATTGATGTTCTATCTCGTCGGTATGATCAGTAAATTTCTCGCTGGATAATCGGTTAAATCCATCATAATCATAGTAAAAGCGGGTGTCGGTACTCTTGGCGAAGCCTTGATGAAAGTGCGTATCCACTTGGGTTAGAAGGTGCTTGGCATTGTGCTTGAGCTGGGTATTTGTGTGAATGCCGGCCTCTGCATCGGTGTGTTCAATGCTTGTTAATAAACCTAAAGCCCCATAGTGAAGGCTTTCTGTTGTTGTATTTTGTGTTTTGGCGTTTATGATTTTTCGTTGAACGATTTGGCCCCGATGGCCGTTGTCATCTTTCCCGTAAATATATTGAACGTGATGTGGGCCAACTTGCCTTTCGATCAATTTGCCGGGTTGCTGGGCGTTATACGTTAAGGTCTCTTTGAATCCATGCGTATCAGAATAATTTTCCAGTTGATCAAACGCGTTGTAGGTTAAGGCGACGTGAAAATCATTGGGGTATTGTATGTTTGTTAAATGTCCGCTGGGTGTGTAGTTAAATTTAATCGCGTTCTGATGATGATCATGGGTGCTCGACAGACGCCCATCAGCATCGTATTGCCTATTTACTTGTATTGTTTCACCGGATCGCTGCCAGCTACTTTGCGTTAATAACCCGCCAGGTAAATATTGGTAAATTATGTTGTTACCATTCGGTAGGGTGGTTTGAATTTTATGCCCATTTTTATCCCATAAAAAATAGGTGATTGAGGACTCACCTTCAATGTCTAATTGTTCCTCCACGCGAATAAGCCGATTCGCTGCATCAAAATGATGTGTTTCACTCCGATGCTCTGATACCCCACCAAGTGATTTAAGTGTTTTGTGTTCAGAGACCCGATTGCCAAAAAGATCGAAAGCTTTGTGGCTTTGTAAAATATCGCCATTAAAGGTTGTTGCTATTTCTTTAGTCGGGCTTGAGCCGCCATCGTAAATAAAGCGTTGACTGGTTTTATCGATTATCTGGTGTGAAGAAAAATCGATAACATTCACGTGTTTTTCAGTAACAAGCCCTATCGCATTATCGATTTGAATGCTTTGTATGAAGTGCGTCTGTTGATCCAGTAGGTTTTGTTTATTTGGGAATTGTTTTTGTATTGTTGTCAGCTGCCAAGGCTTAAGCTGCATTTCTCGCTGCGTGATGCCATTAATCAATACGGTGGTGGTTTGAGATATATCATCGTAATGAAAGGTTTCTTGATTATTATCAGCATCTTGTGTGTTCAGTGGCCTGCCTTCACCATCAAAATGATGTTGTTTAACCATTCCAAATTGATCGATTTCTTTGATGATTTGCCCAAATCCATTGTGTTTATTTTCTGATAATAGTCGCCAAATGTTTTTGTGTTCATCTTCCTGTTTTATAGGTCGATGTATCGCATCATAATGTGTTTGCGTTTTATAGCCCAAGGGCGTTTTATGTTCGATTGTGTTTACCCCTTTATCCGCATAATCGGCATAGGTTTTTGTCCATTTATTCGCTCGTGGGTCTAGCGTTTGCGTGAGTCGGCCTAATGAATCATGCGTAAATTTCCACTGATCACCTTCGGGC
The DNA here is from genome assembly GCA_965248335.1 of Pseudomonadales bacterium. Lineage (GTDB taxonomy): Bacteria > Pseudomonadota > Gammaproteobacteria > Pseudomonadales > DT-91 > CAKMZU01. The sequence continues at coordinate 2,115,601 of CBDFIY010000003.1, read as the reverse complement.
GATTGATAGCTTAGGTATTGATTGTTTCTTAAGTCATAGCACTTTGTGTGTGTGTCACCCAGTGCGTTGGTTTCATCGATGTGAAGCAGATGTTGACTTGGGTCTTCTGTATAGCGTGTTTTTGTGATGGTTTTTTGCACCCCCAGTTTATCAGCGGCTAGCCATGACAAGGTTTGCTGAATTAAGCGGCCGCTGCTGTCATGCTGCGTTTCGGTTTGCTGCCATGGTTGCCATTGTTTATGTTGCTTTTCATCTTTGTAGTGCGATGTGATCCGTCTATTCGAGTTGTTATTGCTTGAAAGGGTGTAATGCCTTTTTACCGTCAAGCCATTGAGATTGTCTATGTGTTGGGTTTCTGATGGCAGAGAATAGTGATGGGTATAAAAACTGGCTTTTTTGGTTGAGATCAGTACCCAGTTATTTTTCTCTGGATCAAAAACATGATTTTGTGTTTGTGTAAGATTGCCAAATAAATCATGCGTATGGCTTTGTTTGGTTCGATTTACCCATTGATTGTTTTTGTCATCTCGAATGTGGTGGGTGATGGTTTTGGGCTTATCATAATTGGTTGATTGGGTGTATTTAAATGGAGATAGCTCATAGGTGTAAGTCGTTCGATTATGTGGTTTTCCTTGATAATGGGTAATGACCTCAACAGGCAGGTGTAAAAAATTATAGGTAAATTGCCTTGTACGATAGATAGGTTTTTCTTCCAAATTGCTTTCCTCGACACTGACACTATAACGATAATCTTCGTCGTGACTGTCAAAGAGTGAATCGTTGTTCTTATTTGAGGTATATTTTGGGTAGCCTGTAAAGTTTTTCCCCTGCGCATAGCGGTAATGCTTTTCTTTGAGCAGGGCATCGGTTTTTAAATCTTGATGAGAAAAATGTGATACAACGGGTAGGTGGGTAGTGCCGTTACTGGTGGTCTTGGCGTTACAGGAGGTGGCGTCGCTGGTTTTGGCAAGAATGCTTGCGTAAGATAAGTGCATGAGGAGCCCTGATGGCGTTTGCACGCTTTCAATTAATGTTGCATTACTGCTTTCTGTGTATGCCAGTGTGATTGATTGCCCGAGCGGATTAACGATTTCATGTACCCCTTTGGGCTGGTGGTAGATCACTATTTTCCGTGCATCGGGGTAGGTGATGGTAATAGCACCTGGGTCATAGTCAAAGAGGTAGGTTTGACCGTAATTATCAATAATCTTTCGTATTCTTGCTTTGTCTAAGCTCGCTATCGGCTCAATATATTGATATTCAATGCAGTTGTTAAATCGATCCACCGTCAAGGTTAATAAGCCTTGCTCTGAAAAATAAGACACACTGCCATCTTTGTGGTTGAGGCTATAACGATAAAATAGCTTAGGATAGTTTGGGATGGGGACAGCGATACCTTTATCCTTGAAAGCAATGCCATGCTGGTTTTGGTATTTGAGCCCAGATCCAAAGAGCGTTTCGTCGTGCCACATGGGATCAATAAGCCATTGTTGGTGGTCAAAATTCAGCGTTTTATCATCGATATGATGAATATCAAATTGCCAGCCTTCTGGCAGGCCAAATCGTCCTTTTTTGTTGTAGCGGTAGCTTAAGGATAAGGAAAAAGGTGCCACTCGTCCTTGCGCTGAAATGACCGAGTGAGAAAATTGAAAAACGCCCGTAGCCGTATTGACGTCTGCTTTGAGTTGGCTTGTGTGGTTATAGGCTTGTGAGCCTGCTTGTGCAGTTCCAAATAAGCATAAACTCAGATTAAGAAAAACAAAGCCGATAAAAATGGGAAGTGCTTGCATTTAAAAAAATCCGTACTGAGTACGTTATTTTTGATTGATAAATAAGCAGCAAGTTCAGTTGAGTAAAGATAAAATCAATACAGATTTTATCTTATTGGCTTTGGTTTCTTTGTACATATCTGGATAGAAAATCCCCTGTATAGCTATTTTTAGCGTGCATTAAATCGCTCGGTGTTCCCTCAAAAATAACTTCTCCACCTTCTGATCCGCCATTTGGGCCGATATCGATAATCCAATCGGCTCTAGCGATAACATCAAGGTTATGTTCGATGACGATGACTGTATTACCTTGTTTGGATAAACTTTCAATGATGCCGATAATTTTAAGGCAGTCCGACATATGTAAGCCGGTTGTTGGCTCGTCAAGAATATAGATATTGCCTGTTTTATATAATTCACTGGAGAGTTTGATTCGTTGGCATTCTCCACCAGAGAGTGATGATAATGGTTGCCCCAGTGTTAAATAGCCAACACCGACTTTTTGTAATAACTTCATTCGCTTTAAAATTTTTTGATTTTCAGAAAATACATCAATAGCTTCATCAACACTTAAGGCAAGCACATCGACGATAGATAAGTTGTTATATTGGTAGGCTAAAACGGACTGTTGATAACGCTTACCTTCGCAGGTTTCACATACGGTTTTAACAGGATCAAGAAATGCCATCTCGGTTTCAATGTACCCCAATCCATTGCATGTTTCACAAGCGCCCTTGGCATTAAAGCTAAATAACGATGCATTGACCTTATTAGCCGTTGCAAATATTTGTCTTATCTCATCAAAAAGCCCTGTATAGGTGGCGGTATTGGAGCGTTCGGATTGTCCAATAGCTGATTGGTCAACCACAATAGATTCGGGGTGGGTTTTTAGAAATGCTTGATGAATCAATGAGCTTTTACCCGATCCCGCTACACCTGTTATGCAGGTACATATGCCCTTAGGGATTTTTACGGTAACCTTTTTAAGGTTGTTACTATTCGCGTTTTCAATCAAATAATAGTTGTCTGAATGAGCAACGTTATCCTTAATAGCTGCTTTCTTATTCAGCAGTTTGCCTGTTTCGCAGTCGTGATTTTTAATATCGGCATAACTACCTTGATAGACAATATGGCCACCATTTACGCCTGCCTCTGGCCCCACATCAATGATGTGGTCAGCAATGGCGATAACATCAGGGTCGTGTTCAACCACCAAGATAGAGTTACCTTTATCACGTAAAATCGTTAACAGATTATTGAGTTGATGAACATCTCGTGGGTGTAATCCCACACTGGGTTCATCGAGAATATAAAGCATCTCCGTTAAACTGGAGCCGAGTTGCTTGGCTAATTTAATGCGCTGGGCTTCGCCTCCAGACAGTGTTGATACTTCCCTGGATAGAGAAAGGTAGCCTAAACCAATTTCAACAAGGTAAGCTGTCTTCTTACGTATCTGCTCAATGATGGTCTCGGCGCGCTTATCGTTAATTTTATTCATAAACGCCGATAGGCGATCAATCTGAAAGTGAATCACATCATTGATAGTATGCTCGGCAACGTTTACTTGCATAGCCGCCTTATTTAATCGAGACCCTTCACAGACGTCACAGTCAACGATCGACATAAATTTCTCTAACAATGCTCTACGCTTTTTGCTGACACTTTCCTGACTCTTGTGCACATACAGTCTGTTAATTTTGGTGATCAGCCCTTCATACTGAATGATGAGCTCAAGGTCATCACCACCGATATTGATATTTGCCTCTTTGCCGTATAAAAATTTTTCTAATAGCTCAGGACTATACTGATTGATGGGTAAATCTTTATCGAAAAAATCGGTGTTAGCGATGTATTTCCAGTGCCATGAACCTGTCTTAAAGTCAGGAAACAGTATGGCGTTGTCATTGAGTGATTTACTCGCATCCAGAATTTTATCTATGTTGATCGACATGATGTGGCCAGTCCCGTTACAAGTCGTACACATGCCTTCGGGTGAGTCAAACGAAAAGCAGGTAGAAGGGCCAATAAAAGGTTCGCCAATCCGGCTAAACAATAGCCGTAGGTAAGTATAAATCTCCGTTGTTGTGCCTACTGTTGATCGAGAACTACCTGCCGTGCGCTTTTGTTTTAAAACAATCGCAGGGGAAATATTTTCTATTAAGTCACAGTCAGGTTTTGGCGTTTTAGGCAGTTTTCCTTGAATGAAAGTACTAAAGGTTTCATTTAATTGGCGCTGTGCTTCAGCATTGATGGTCTCAAAAACCAAGGAGGATTTACCCGACCCGGAAACGCCTGTAAAAACAACAATTTGGTTTCTTGGTATGTCTATATCGATATTTTTAAGGTTGTTCTGTCTGGCCCCGAGAATTTTTATATTCTTCACAATCGTTACCTTTCCCAGTCGTTGAAGAAGTTGTTTACTTAGTTATTCTACGGTGTAGAATATAACACAGATCAAATTCACCAACAAATCTTCATATGACGATAGCGAAACGAGGGCGACCTCATGTACAGCATGCCTTTTTGACGAATGATGTCATTTTGATGGCTGCAAAAAAATTGATGCGTGATACGGGTAAGGAGCCTTCAATACGACAATTAGCGCGTGCTCTCGGCTCTGATCCAATGGCTATCTATCATTATTACAAGAATAAAAAAGCGCTTCTGGAAGCATTGGCGGTGTCTCTCATTAAAGACATTTACGAACCAGAGGATACTTTGAGCTGGAAAGATGAACTGTATAAGCTTTCCCAAGGCTACCTAAGGCTTTTAATCGAGTATCCCTCGCTATTAGAGACTTTGCTTGCCATGCAATCAACAAGCCCGGCAGTGATTTATTATGAAAGATTTCAACGTATCCTTGCGCCACTTATGTTGGGGAGAGAACGTGAAAAGAATGCCCTCGATCTGTTAGTTGACTATATACATGGTTATGCAATGGCCATGAAGTATAACGAGGAGCATCCCATGAAGCTTGATTTAGATATGATGAAAGGGCCATTCAATCTTTTATGTGATGGATTAGAATGCATTAAAGACAATTCAAGCGCCTGAGTTGACTCGATCATTGCTGAAAAGCAATCGTCTTTCCAGCCTAGCGCAGACTATCATTGAAGCTGGACGTATTAACAAAACTCATTATTTACTGAATTGTATGGGTGATGAAGATTACCGTCGTCGTATCCTGACACAACTTTTTATTATATTTTTAAAAACACATAAATACCCTTAATGTAAACTTAGACGTCTTGCTTTTAATGCTTCTTGTCCGTTAATTTTTGATAGGCAAGTATGGATAGCGCGAGGTCTCCCATTGCATGGCCTCGAAATATAAATACGTTACGATCGCTCTCTTTGCTCCGGCCATCACACTTGCCAAGTACTAATGCCGATAAATCTCCTGTAATAACTTCAGGTGGTGCAAGTTTATTGGGCAGTGCTGCTTCTTGTTTTATGTCATCGATAAATACTTGATCAAGCGAGAAGAAAGTTTCTTTTTTCCAAGGCGCAGCTAAATCGATAACTGCTGAAAAAGAGCCAGGTTTAAGCCAGTTTGCATCAAGAAACGGATCAACATGTGAAGAAAAAGTGACGGAGCTTATGACGAGGTCTGCGCATTCGATGGCTTCCTTTGCGGAATGACAAACGACAGGGGTTATAGACCGCTGGGTAGCCTCTTCGCAAAGGCTGTCAATATTGGATTTTCCTCGACCCAATAAACGAACTTCTTTGAGTGGGAAAATATCTGAAAACGTTTGTAAGTGGCTTTTAGCTTGAACCCCACACCCAATACACGCGACAATCGATGAGTCTTTTCTCGCCATGTATTTCGCCGCTGTTGCACTTAAGCCAGCAGTACGGATAGCCGTTACCCAGTTGCCATCAAGTATTGCAATGGGGAGCCCGCTACAGCTATCAAGCATAGTCACTAGCCCGTTGATTTGGGGGAGGCCATGTTTGGGGTTTTGTGGGTTGAGGACAACGGTTTTAACGGCAAGCAAAGAGGGGCTATCCGCGGCAGCAAGCGCTGCCATCATATAGCGACCATCCTCTGGTAAGATTGTTGCTACGGGTGCGCTCCAAGCTGTTTTATTTTCACTTTTTTTAATTAATACCTCAATACTGTTAATGATCTCACTGGTCGTGATGTCTAAGCCTGAAAGTTGTCTTTCAGAAAAAAATGGGATAGCGTCATCTGTCTTCATAATAAAAATTGCCTTTGAAAACACATAGCATTTTTTTAATCATCAATACCCGACCCCATAGTTTGTCTATTAATGGATATCCGCCCCAGTCATGTAACCCGCAAACGTTTCATCAGAAAGACCTGTTAAGTCAGTGGGCATTTCTGTAAAGACAACGGACTTGATAACTCTAGGGGTGGCTGGGCCCGGCATTTCGACAACATCAATAGAGGCAAAAGCTACCTTATCTGACGTGATTACTGCGTGCGCTTTTGTTCCTGGGCCATCAACAGCTGAAAAGAAAGCCGTCTCGGTACTGCCTTGGCTACTACTGGCGTTGGTAGATAAAGACACTTCAAAAAGATCACTGCCTAATTGAGGCGTTGAAAGCGATGCTTGGCTCTCCGGCGTGGCCGGTAATATGGTGCTCAGTGGATCGAAAGATCCAGCGTTACTGATATTTGACACAGATGAATTTGGAATCGATGAGGCAGGTGAGCGTGTAAGAGTGGTAATCGGTTCGCTTTCAACCGGCAGGTTGGGTACATCACCAAGCGTTGAGACTGATGAACTATCCGGAATAACCTCAACAAAAGCATATGTTCTGGAGGAGGTTGAAAAAAATGTCGCACTGACTTTGGGGGCGATGGCTATGCCTGCATCTACAATCGCTAAAGCGCCGAGCCCAATACTCGTGTATAGCAAGGCTTTGGCTGCATCTTTATTGCCTGAATCTAAGGCACCCTGAGAGCCCATGAGAGCAATACCTGAAAGCGTCGTTGCAGCACCTGCACCTATCGCAGCGCCTGCCGATAAGGTGAGGGATGCGCCGCCTGACGGTATGGCAAATAGAATACCTGCTATGCCGAGAGCCGTTATACCTGAGCCAAGCCCATAACTGAGTGCTTGTTGTGAGTTATGCCCTGTTGGGTCAATGTATGAAATGGGATTACCTTTGCCGAAGGTGTAATGATTATCGCCAAGGTAATTATCCTTGGTAATAAAGCGCCTTAAGGTCGGGCTATAAAATCGTCGCTGAAGATAGGTTAAATCTAAGGCTGGGTCGGTATATTCTTGGTCCCACCCATAATTATCAATAGCGTTTGTAGCCTTATCACCATGACGCTTACCATACGCGTCATAGGTGATAATGGATAAATTTCCTTTGTCCGTTAATATACCCCCTGTACTTTGATTGGCATTAAACAGTTGGGCTATGCCATTTTTAGAGATACCTGCTAGTATCGAATGCTCTGACCGTAATAAACTCAGCCATTCGTTATTAGTTTTCTGCGTGAGGCATTTTTTATCTTGTGAATAATAGAAGCTGTCTTTTTGTCCAGCAGACTGCCGCTCGCCTAGAAGCCCGTTAGGCAGATAGTGATAGTTCAGGGGTTTATTTTTTCCCTGTGTGGCGGTGAGTAAAAACCCTTGTGCATCATAATGGTATTCCACACCCTGATCATCTTGCGTCATATATCCATTGGCATCGTACTTGAGTGTACTGATGACTTCTTGGTTATCGTGCTGTATAGAGACTAATTGATCTTGCGTGTTGTAACCCCTATCGGTTGTGTATTTACCGGAATCATCGGTAACGATTTCTTGAACGATATTATTGTTGCCGTCATAAATATAGTGGATATCACTGTGTGTGTTTTCATTGGCAAAGCGTTCATTCACCAGTCGATTTAAGGCATCATACGAATAGTTAATTTGTGTGTTGACGGCAGGGTGGTGGGCAAGATGTGAGTGCGTATTTTGTGCGATGAGCTGATGACGAGGGTTAACAGAATAGTCGACATCGTATACTGCACCTCGCTGGTCATTTTTAGTGGTTATTTTGGCTAACCTATTGAAGGAGCCATATTGCATGTGTGTCTCCGTGATGCCGTCTTTGCCAAAATCCATACGTCTTTTTAATAAACGACCTTTGCCGTTGTTGTCATCCATACCATAATGCTGAGTAATCGTATGATTGATATGATGTATTTCTGATAATTTTCCTAAATCTTCAGGCTTATAAATATAAGCTTGCGTCATCTGGTTGAAATCAGTCTGGGTGATAACCCTGTCTTTATCATCATAGTCATAATGTAACGAACGCCCATCTGGGTAGGTCATTTTTGTTAGGTGTCCGTTGGGGGTGTAACGGTAAGTGATAGATTCATTCTGGCCATCAGTAAGGTTGATTAAACGGCGGTCGGCGTCATAATTTTTGGTGATGTTGTAAGGTTTTCCCTCTCGTTGCCAGGTGCTATGTATTAACTGCCCAAGCGCATTATACTGGAAATCAATTTCCTGCTGATCGGGTAATGTCGTTTTGATCAGACTCCCATTCTTGTCATATTGATGACGGGTGGTATACCCTGATCCGCCCTCGATGGGGGGTGTTTCAATACCCATAAGCAAGTTATCTTCATTGTAGGTTAACGTATCACCTTGATGTGCGGACATTTGTTGATCAACAATCACTGTTTTTGTGTGGGTAACCTTGTTGCTGAATAAGTCGTAGCGTGTTTTTCGGCGAGCATCGACCCCTTCGTAACCGGTAAGGTGTGATTCAATCACGTTGTTACTGGTGTCATAGGTAAACTGAGTGGTCATTGTTTCCGATTTCTTATGGGTGTAGCGATCAACGAAGCTGCTGCTTTTTTTAATTTTTTGTCCAAAGCCGTTTTTTTCCAGCGTATTTTCAAGGAATTGTCTCTGTGGGTCATGTGGGTTGTTGAGTACGGGGAAAGTACGTCGATAACTGAGCAATTGCCAAGGCACTGAGACGCCTTCTGAAACCTTATGTTGATTAAAATAGGTGAGGGTGGTTAACCGGATATCATCGTAGATAACGTTTTTCATATTATTCCACGGATCAAGCGCGGAAATAGGGCGTTCTTGTTCATCGTATTCAATAAATACAGAAAGGCCGAGAATGTTTGTTTTCTTAACGATTTTACCCCAGCCGTTATAGGTATAAGCAGATAAGGTTCGCCAGCCTTCTTGATGATAATCCTGATGACTGATGACTTGCCCTAGCGCATCGTAGTTTGTTCTTGTCTGGAACGACAGCGGTGTTTTATGGGTCACTGAGTTGCTACCACTGGCTTGAAAATCTTTGTATTCTATCGTGCTCGCTTGGTTGAGTGGGTCTGTAATTTTTATAATCCTGCCGAGTGCGTCATAGTCATATTGATAAATCTCATCCATTGGGGTGATGGTTTGTATAGAATTGCCGTTGCGTGTATCAGTGATGTCTGTTTTGGTCGCACCTAATGCGCTGTGATTCTTGACGGTTAAATGGGCGTTATCGCTATTAAAGGTATAGGATGTTGTGGTGAATGTTTTTTGGACGCCGGGTTGGTTTTTTTCAACCCACTGAATGGCCGTTTTGATTCTTCGGCCAAATGTATCGTGCGCCATTTCTGATTGTTTCCAGGGATGCCATACGCGGCAGTTTGTTTGCTTACGGTAATCGGTGGTTTTTACAGCCAATGTTTTGTTATCTTTCGCTAAGGTATATCGTGATCTGATTTTTTTACCTGAAGTGTGATCAATGCGATTAGACTCTGCGAGCAAGCTGAAGTGTTCCGTGAAATATTTTTTAGTATTGGAGGTTACCGGCACCCATTGCTGGTTATCCGGATCAAAAACAAAGCGATGGTTTTCTCGCTTATTGCCATAATTATCATAGCTTCTGGTAATTTTGTCCCGGGGTATAAATGTGCTTTTATCATTATCCCAAATGGAATGAATGACACTTATGGGCTTATCGTAATTGGTTGAGCGGCTGTACTTAAACGGAGATATGGCATACGCATAGGTTGTTTTTAAATAAGGTTTTCCATGGTTTAAGGTTTGTATTTCGACGGGTAAATGCAAATAATTATAGTAAAAAACTTGAGTATGCAGCATCGGGGTTAATGCACTGAGATTGCTACGGCTGACTTTAACGGAATAGCGGTAGGCTTGATTATTACTGTCGATCAAGCTGTCCCCGGTATCTGATAATCCATAAAGCGGGTAACCTGTAAAATTGTTATCTTCAGAATAGCTGTAATGTGTTTCTTGAAGGGTAACGCCAAGGGATACATCATATTTTTTGAGCAGAATGACGACCGGTAATTTTTTGGTTTCTGAGCCACGTTTATAGTTGATTTCACCGTATGTAAGCTGTGTTGAAAGCCCTGTGGGAGTTTCTATCTTTCGAAGTAAGTCTTGTTTGTTCTGCTGTATATATTCAAAGGTTGTATCGCGTTTTAGCGGGTCGGTAATTTTAAGAACCCCTTTATCATGAAGGTAAATGTGTGTTACTCGGTTATCTGGCGCATGTAAAATGATTTCGCCAGGTGCGTAGGTGAAACTGTAAGTGTTGCTAAAGTTATCTGTTATTTTAATCAGTTTAGCCGATGTTAAATCATGTACTGGATTCTGGTATTCGAACAATAACGTATTATTAAAACGGTCCGTTTCAAGGACGAGTAAACCTTGGTGAGAAAAGTATTTAGTACTGCCATCTTTATGACTGGATTTGTAACGATAGAACAAGCCTTTGTGGTCAGGTATTTCTTTGGCGACAAGGGCATCCTCAAAATGGGTGCCGTGTAAATTATAATATTTAAGTCCTGAGGCGAATTGGGTTTCATCATGCCAAAGCAAATCAATTAACCATTGTTGGTTATGAATATGCACGGACTTCCCGTCGATATAATCTAAATCAAAATGCCATCCTTTGGGTAATCCGTGCATACCAACCGAGTTAAATCGATAGTTAATGGCTAATTGAAAAGAAGAAACGCGCCCTGGCGCTTTGATCAACGGGTATGAGAAATCAAAAGTGCCTGTTGCTACATTGACTGATTCTTTGATGATCTGCGTTTTGTTATAGGCCTGCGACCCAGGGTAAGTGTTATCTTTTTCTGCAAGGCTATTGTCAAATATTGTGAGAAAACTGAGCAATATTAAGTATTTATATCTCATCATTATTAAAATACCCTGATTAGTCCAGTAGCCTCTTGATACAAAAGTGTACTGGCAAGTTGAGTGGGCCTTTTTGAAAACGCGCTATTCATAGCGAATGTTTCGTTGAGGTACTAATTTCCAGTTATTTGTTGCTGTTGTGCTTTGTGTTGCGACGGCTACCCTTATTTGTTGCCAGAATAATATTCTGATTTATTTTATTTCTAACAGTTCAATAAATTTACAATATTCAATGAACTTGCTCTCCCTTTTACTGACAAATGACATGCATTGAAAATGATTTGTCATGAAATACCCATCAACAAAAAATTTTCAATACAACACCGAGACTGCTTAATCAGATTATTTTTATCGTTGTGTTAACTGTTACAACACCATCCTTTGTAGGGAGCTCTATGGAATCCATTACACACTTTGTACACGGGCAGTTGACTTTGGCGAGTCAGCGTCAGGCGCCAGTTTTTAATCCTGCAACGGGTGAGCAATTCGCCGATGTGTCTTTAGCGTCTGAAAAAGAAATGAATCAGGCCATTGAGGCTGCTAAAAAAGCATTTCCTGCTTGGTCAAATGTGACGCCACTTAACCGCGCGCGTATTTTATTTCGATTTAAGATGTTGTTAGAAGAAAGAAAATATGAATTAGCCGCTGCCATTACAAAAGAACATGGCAAAGTGTATGAAGATACCAGTGGAGAAATTACACGTGGCATGGAGGTGGTGGAGTTTGCTTGCGGGATTCCGCAATTATTGAAAGGTGATTTTACGGAACAAGTAGGGCGGGGTGTTGATAGCTGGTCGGTTCATCAACCTTTAGGGGTTGTTGCAGGTATAACGCCTTTTAATTTCCCCGTGATGGTGCCTATGTGGATGTGGCCTCTTGCTATCGCCTGCGGCAATACGTTTATTCTAAAACCCTCAGAAAAGGTGCCCTCAGCTGCCTTATTGGTTGCACAGTGGTTAAAGGAATCCGGCCTGCCTGATGGTGTTTTTAATGTGGTTAACGGGGATAAAGTGGCTGTTGATACGTTATTACACCACCCAGATATTCGGGCTATTAGTTTTGTGGGCTCAACGCCTGTCGCTGAATATATTTATCAGGAGGCAGCCAATAAACACAAACGCGTACAAGCCTTAGGGGGTGCAAAAAATCATTTAATCGTTATGCCGGATGCCAACCTTGATGGCGCAGTAAATGCATTGATGGGGGCTGCATTTGGTTCTGCAGGGGAACGCTGCATGGCAATTTCTGTCGCTGTCGCTGTGGGTGATATTGCTGATGCACTCGTTGAGAAACTCGCACAGAAAACGCATAACCTCAAAATAGGCAATGGGGCTGAGAGAGGTCTTGATATGGGGCCATTGATCACGGCCCAGCATCATGAAAAGGTGACGGCATTTATTGATATCGGCGTTAAGGAGGGAGCCACACTTGTCGTGGATGGCCGGAAGCTAAATCGAGACAAGTTTGGTGGCGGCTACTTTTTAGGCGGTTGTTTGTTCGATCATGTCAGCCCTGACATGCGTATTTATCAAGAAGAAATTTTCGGCCCAGTGCTTTGTGTTGTTCGTGTACCGGATTATGCAGCGGCAGCTCAGTTGATCAATGATCATGCCTTTGGCAACGGCACATCTATTTATACCCAAAGTGGCGCCGTCGCTCGTCAGTTTTCACATGAAATCCAAGCAGGTATGGTGGGTATCAATGTACCCATTCCTGTACCTATGGCTTTTCATGCTTTTGGTGGTTGGAAACGCTCTTTATTTGGCAGCAATGCTATTCATGGTGAAGAGGGTGTACGCTTTTATACTCAACGTAAAACGGTGACTGCTCGCTGGCCTGAAAGTGATTTAGGGGCTGAATTTACCATGCCGACGCTTAAATAGCTTATCCCGTGGTTTCTCCACGTTCTTTTGATCTGTTGTGTTTACTATCAGAGTCTATCCTTGAATAAGCAAACTTTTGTATTATTGACCAACCACAGGGGAAGCTTTAGTGGGAAAAAAATTTGAAGATATGCAGGATAAGCAAATAGCGTTTATTCAATGCCAGAAAATATTTTTTGTAGGCACTGCAGCATCTGATGGTAGAGTCAATATATCGCCAAAGGGGATGGACTCACTGAGAGTGATCAATAAAAACAGGGTTGTTTGGTTAAATGTTACCGGAAGTGGTAATGAAACCTCTGCGCATATACAAGAAAATTCCAGAATGACGATACTGTTCGCAGGTTTTGAAGGCGCACCTATGATTTTGCGGCTTTATGGTCATGCTGAGGTTATTCATCGTACGGATGCAGCGTGGGTGGCGCTGGCGAAATTGTTTGATTACACGCCAGGTGCCAGACAGATATTTGATCTTTCTGTGGACCTTGTTCAGGTTTCATGTGGTATGTCAGTCCCCTTATTTGATTATGTGGATGACAGGGAGCATTTGAAAAACTGGGCTAAAAAAAAGGGAGAAACAGGCGTTAAACAATACTGGGAAGAAAAGAACCAAACGAGTATTGATGGAAAGCCGACAAATATCGTTAAAAAAAATGGGTAAGAAAAGACGCTCACCTTATCAAGACAACCGGCATATCCTTGAGTATTTTTTTGTATGAATCAACAGGCTCTTTAGCAATTACTGATTAATCTGCTATCGACTCTTTACCCTTCAATTTAAGCGAACGCAAGCGCAAGGAATTTATAATCACGGAAACCGAGCTGAGGCTCATGGCCAAGGCAGCAATCATTGGAGACAGTAAAATGCCAAAAAATGGATATAAAATGCCTGCCGCAACGGGTATTCCTAAAAGATTATAGATGAAGGAAAAAAATAAATTTTGCTTGATGTTTGTCATGACAGCATTGCTCAAATGTATTGCTGCTATGATGCCACTCAAATCACCATCAATGAGAGTAATGGCAGCACTTTCCATGGCGATATCAGTACCTGTTCCCATGGCAATACCGATGTCAGCCTGAGCGAGCGCGGGAGAATCATTAATGCCATCGCCCGTCATAGCAACGACTTTGCCCTCAGCTTGTAGTTGCTTGACGCGATTCAGCTTATCCTCGGGCAGGCATTCGGCTTGAAAATCACTAAGCTGAAGTGAGTCAGCGACAGCTTTCGCCGTGTTGACGTTATCGCCTGTCATCATGATGACGTCAACCCCTTGATTGATCAGTGCGGTGATAGCCGAATTGCTGCGGGGTTTAATGGCATCAGAAATCACAATAAAGCCTGATAGGGTTTTATCAATGGCGATATAAGAGACCGTGCCCCCTGAGCGTTGCTCGGTAATAACGCGATCGTTTAATGTGTTGTCCATGGGTATACCGAGCGTTTCCATGAGTTTGTCATTACCCATAGCGATATGTTGGCCTGCAATAATGCCGGTCACGCCTTTACCCGTTACTGCAGTAAAGTTACTTACCTCGCTTATTGAGCAGTTTTGCGCCTTTGCCGCTCTAACGACAGCTTCTGATAGGGCATGTTCGCTATGAATGCTTAACGAAGCACTCAGGGCTAATAGTGATTTATCGTCTTGGTTTTTAGTGGCAACCACACGGTTAACAGAGGGTTTACCTTCAGTGATCGTGCCGGTTTTGTCAGTGATTAATACATCTACCTTGTGCAATATTTCTAATGCATCCGCATTTTTAAAGAGAACCCCTGATTGCGCGCCTTTGCCAACACCAACCATCACTGCCATTGGGGTGGCGAGGCCTAAGGCACAGGGGCAAGCAATGATAAGTACCGCGATAGCATTGACAAAACCGAACATCAGCGCAGGCATTGGGCCAAGCAGTGCCCATATAACGAAGGTAATGAGTGCTATCAGGATAACGACGGGCACAAAATAGCGAACAATACGGTCAGCCAGTTTTTGAATGGGTGCACGCGAATGGCTTGCATCATTCACCCTATTAATAATATGCGAAAGCAAAGTATCGCTACCGACCTTTTGTGCCTGCATGACAAAAGATTGTGCGCCATTAATCGTACCCGAGTAGACTTTATCACCTTGACCTTTGCTGGTGGGCATCGATTCGCCATTAATCATGGATTCATCAATGTGACTGCGGCCTTCTGTGATGACGCCATCAACAGGCACTTTTTCACCGGGTTTTACACGGAGAAGGTTGTCGACTTCAATATCATTGAGGGAAACTTTTTCATCGACCCCATCAATAATGCGGGTTGTTTCTGAGGGCGCCAGTTTTAGCAAACTTTTTAAAGCGCCCGAAGTTTTACTGTGAGCACGGGCTTCAAGCAATTGGCCTAAGAGTATTAATGTCAGAATAACGGCTGCGGATTCAAAGTACAGATGCATAGTGCCATCTGCCGTTTTGAATGCCGAGGGAAAAATTTCAGGAGCCAGCAAACCTAAAATGCTGAAAATAAGTGCGGCGCCCGTGCCTATACCAACCAAGGTGAACATGTTGAGGTTCCAGGTAACCAGAGAGCGATAAGCGCGGCTATAAAAGGAACGGCAAACATACAGAATGGGCAAGGTAAGTATAAATTCAGCCCAATCCCAGTAGGCAGGCTTTAGTATTTCGTTCATTGGGCTACCTGCTATCATCCCTCCCATAGCGATAAGAAAAACAGGCACACAAAAAATGACTGCGATAATCATTTTATTACGCAATGCTGTATAACTGCGTAGCTCTTCGTTGTCGTCGACCGGCATTTTGGGAACGAGATCCATGCCGCAAATAGGGCATACGCCCGGCTTGTCTCTAATGATTTCTGGGTGCATGGGGCAGGTATACTGATTTTCCGTAGGCATGCTAATTTGTTTTTGTAGGTCCATACCGCAAACGGGGCAGCTGCCAGGCATATCGTAAGTTTTTTTTCCTTCGCAGAGCATAGGACAGTAATAAGTACCTTTTTTTCCTTTTTTAGAATCTTCTGCAGGTATAGGGATTGTGTGTGAACAGCTCGCTTTATCATCTGGTGCTAGCAGCGTATAGGAAAGTCCTGCATCAACGAGTGTTTGTTGCAAGTCGGTTAAGGCAATGTGGTGATCCATATCAAGTGTGACTGTATTTTTTTCTAGATCCATATGAACTGCTGTGATTGCATCTTTTTTGCCAAGCGCCGCTTCGATTTTATTTTTGCAGCTTGAGCAATGAAGGCTTTGAATGAGGTAAGTATGTTGCATGACGTCGCCTTAACTGAGGTGAATAATTAGAAAGCAAGTGTAAGCTGATGATCAGGAGTCAAAAAATGTATGTAATGGTGCTGCGATAATAATAACTCAGCTCACTCATATGCGCATGGTACAGTTTTGGTTTTAAACGCGGTAGGAAAATGAGGCGCGGTTTTTATAAGGGAAAAAGTACGAGGTGTATGCAGGAGAAAAGGCGTGGTGATTTCCACGCCTAAAATTACGACTTGATGTTAGATTAAAGGAAGAAATCTGTGTTATCAAGACCCAACAATGTGCCGCCTAAGTTACGGCCAAATTTGGACGGGTTATTGGCAACATGGCTACGGCCAGCATTAATGTCTAGCCATGCACGGTTTAGTGGGTGTCCTTTAAAGATCCCCTGTGCGCCGCAAGCAGAAAACATGTTATTAACTGTATCAGCGCATTTTTTGGAAATACGTGAAGCGTTAAATCGTCGAGCAATACGCTCGTTAATGTCTAGCTCTTGACCCGCTTTAGCGCTTTCGACGAAGAAGTCTAAATCATCGTTTAGAATTGATCGACATTCCTTAATAATAGCTATTGCTTCAGCAACGGCCATTTGTGCATTGGGATCGTTGGCAATTTTAGCACCATCGTTAATACCAACGCGGTCTTTGTTGACGGTAATGTAGCTATCCACTACGCCTTGCAATGCGCCAATGGATGAGCAGGCTACTGCACGCGTGAAGATTTGTCCGAAGGGGAGGGTGAATTTATAGCTCGTATTAACGGCACAACCGGGGTTATTACCTGTGAAGCCGTCGATGGATTTGTGTGTACGGTAATCCGGTACGAATACAGGTTCTTTGATGAGAATGTCATTTGAGCCTGTGCCTTGTAGGCCTGAAACATCCCAGTTATCAACGATTTCATAATCGCCAATAGGCACAAGGAAAGTACGGTAGTCAGGAGCACCTTCGCTTGGCACCATAGCGCCCAAAAATGCCCATGAGCAGTGCTTGGAACCTGAAGAAAAACCCCATTTTCCTGAAAGCATAAAGCCGCCGTCTACAATTTCAACTTTGCCAACGGGCATATAGGAAGAGGAAATTAAGGTGCTGCTATTGTCACCCCAAACATCTTTTTGAGCTTGGTCATCATACATGCCTAGCTGCCAGTTATGGATGGCTACAACGCCAAGTACCCATGAAGTCGACATACAACCTTCAGCGAGAATTTGTTGTACTTCAAAAAATACCTGTGGATCGAGTTCAAAGCCGCCGTATCGTTTAGGCTGCATGATGCGGAAAAAACCACCTTCGTGCATCGCTTGAATGGTTTCATCGGGAAGGCGGCCAAGGCTTGCTGTTTCTTCTTGTCGTTCACGAATAATAGGGACTAGAGCGCGCGCATCGTCAATGATTTTTGTAATCAATACTTGATCAGTCATGATGATTTCCTGTTTCCTATACTGTAGTTATTTGAGGCCATTATAGGGTTTTATGATGAATGAATCTACTCATGTTCTTAAAGAGAATAACGAGTGAAAACAGTGGCGTTTTTATCGCTTCATAAAAGTTTTAAGCTGTGGCTAGCCACATTATATGAAAACTCAAAGGCAGGGATATAAACCGACAGCATTAGATCATTAGGAAAGTGAGCAAGCGAGAAGTAATTCTGAAAACTGTGCGCTTTGCCCAATAGTTTACATTGAGAAAAGCGTTTATCTTTATAATTTAATCTATATCAAAAAAAAATTTTTTTAACAAGAAAACACAGATTATTTGACTTGATATACGGTTGTAGTTCCAGATATTTCGTTGCCGACAATTAATAATGCTTCTCCTGTGGGGCTTTCTCCTGGGCTAACAAACGTCATGCCTTCTGGCCCAAGATCGCCTGCCATTGAGAGATCTTCTTCGATATCAATATCGAAATCACGGTTTATGGTATAGCCTTCGAAAGAGGGGTTTTGAGGGTTTGTAATATTATAGATCATGATACCGCCTGTGCGTTCAAGCCCGATAAATGCATAGGTTTGTCCATTGATTTTTCCGAGTGCCAATGCTTCAGGTTCTGGGCCTTTGTCATCTGAACGGCTATCAAATTTATTTTCTTCATTATTTGCATTAAAGCCTTGGGTGCCTAGTTTTTCGGCCGTTATCTTTTCAAAATCATCGCCAGAATCGTAGGCTAATTTGCCACTATCCGCTTCAAAAATTGAAAATGAGCGCGCACCAAAACTGTAGATTTCCTCATTTTTTCCATCGCTATTTTTATCCCCTTGCGTGGATAAAACTTTGAGGCGACCAAGTTGTGCGTTATCGGATAAACCACTGTCAAAGACAGTCGTATCAAGGTCAAGTTTACCTGCGCGAATTTCGTCAACCCAAGCAATACACTCGCCATCATCAAACCCTAGCCCACCTTGATCAATGCATTCATCTTTGGTGGCAGTGTTAAAAGTATATTCACGGCTATCGCCTTCGTTGGCCGTGACTAAATAATTTATGCCATTAACGCTGTAGGCGTGAATGGTATCTGGCATGTATAGCCCAAACACATTGTTATAGGTTTGTATATTAATGCCTCCATCTTTATTACTTGCATCAAGGCCATTATTTAAAACACCATGATTTTTATAGCCCAGCGATTTTATCGCAGTCACTTCGGCTTTTTCTATATCGATAATGGCATAAGCGTTGTTTTCCTGTAATGACACATAGGCGACCTTACTATCATCACTGATGGCTATGTATTCAGGCTCCAAGTCTTCGGCAACACTTGCATGAGGGTAGGAGATACGAACATTTCTATCTAATGCGTCTGATTTCTTTTCGCCTTGGTTAAAGGCTGTAAAATCAATTTGTTTTACGGTTGTGGGGCGGTTGTTTTCGATAGTCACTCGTGTCACCGAACCTTCAGGGTCGACTTTGTAATCTTTTGAGGGCTCGCCTTCGTTTGCACTCAAGACAAACTGACCGTTTTTAGAAAACACCACGTTATCGGGTAATGCACCCGCAGGCACGGACTTTATAAATTCCGCTTCGCCGTCAGAAAAATTATAAAATGCAATGAAGCCATTAGCTTGTTTGTTTGTATGTTCAACAGCAATAGCAATTAAATCAGCGTATACAGCAACGCTGTTAACACCACCAGCATTGGGTATATTTTTTGTAACGTTAATTGTTGATTTTTTTGTTAGATTTCCACTACTCAGTGGGGCAGCCATGGCTTCGCTTGCTAGGCGCGAGAGATCTAAAATATCAACACTTGCCTCTGCGGCATTAATAACAAACGCACTGTGACTTGCCGTATGATAAGCCGTGATCTCAGAGATGCCCTTGTTAAATTGCTGGCTGTCATTGTAGCGGCCAACAATATCGTAGCTAAGTGGCGTTATAGCTTGAGGTTTTGAGTCGTTAGGGAAGTAGCATTTTAAACATTACCAGCGTATGATGCCCTACCATTACATGTCTAAAGTTGTTTATTCTCTATTTTATTTATGCCCACTTCAATTGATATAGAACCTGAGTATATTTCTCTCTTCAAATTAGCAGCCAGGCTATTAAAAAACCCTGAAAAAAGACTTTTTATGGCTGAAGTTTCTGAAACCCTTTGCAGTGGAAGTGCCCGGTTGACTGAATCAACCTTTGGGTTTGGACGAAAGGCGGTTGCATTAGGGATCAACGAAAAAAAAACTGGGATGATCTGTTATGGAAATTATGAACCCTGCGGAAAAAATAAATCCGAGGTTGCACTGGTAGGCCTTGAAGATGATATCCGTAGCCTGGTTGAGCCTGAAAGCCAAGCGGATTCACGGTTAAGAAATACATTTGCCTATACCCGCATAACGGCCAAAGTTGTACGGCAGAAGCTAGTCGAGGAAAAGAACTGGCAAGAAGACCTTCTACCTAAAGAGCGAACCATTAGCAATATCCTGAATAGGATGGGTTATAAGCTCCGCAAGGTGCAGAAATCCAAACCTGAAAAAAAATACCAGAAACTAACGCCATCTTCGACAACGTCAACAAAGTTAGAGCAGAAGCCAGTCAACGACAAAACACGTTGCAGATCAGCATAGACTGCAAGGCTACTGTTAATCTCGGCGACTTTTCCAGAGCGGGTAAATCTCGCGGAGCAGAAGTGGTCCAGGCGCTAGATCACGATATGGCAGATAAAGATAAAATGGTGCCATTTGGGATTCTTAACCTAGATAACGATCAACTCCATGTTGTTTATGGACTCTCCTACAAGACGAGCGACTTTATTTGTGATGCACTGCAATTGTGGTGGGAGAATGTCAAAGAAGCTAACAAGGACAAAGATGAGCTGATTATTTATACAGACAATGGCCCGGAGAGTAATAGCCTGCGAACTCAGTTTCTTTTGCGGATGGTGCAATTTTCCAGTCAAACTGGGCTGAGAATCAGGCTGGTTTACTACCCTCCTTATCACAGCAAATATAATCCCATTGAAAGGCGGTGGGCTTTTTTGGAAAGCCATTGGAATGGCACACTTCTAAATTCAGTTCATGTGGTGGTGGAGTGGACAAAAAGTCTTGTGCATAAATGTAAAAAAACAATTGTTGATTTAATTGATAAGGTTTATACGAAAGGTGTAAGGCCAAGTAAGGAAGTGCTTGACGAGATTCAACCCCACATTACAAGACATGCCGAGCTGAAAAAGTGGGATGTGACTATACACCCAAAAAAGGTATCTTCTTAAATGCTGCCTCCCTTATCACAACCTAAAAGCAATAAGCTCATCAAGGTCGTTGGTATTAGTATTTTACGCATCTATCTCATCCGGTTTTTTGGAGAGACAAAAATACAGTGTAAAAATGACAGAAATAAGACAGTGGGGTTTATTTTTCTTTTGCTTTTTATTGATCTGTCATTTTTGAGAAGTATTCATTTTTTTAGCTGCCAATGAATTTTGTTAGGCAAGGCGCGTACCATTAGGCACTTTAAAATCTAGCGTAGATAAAACAACGGCTCCATCTTCTCGATGAAAACCAGTAACCAAACATTCAGACATGATTGGGCCAATTTGTTTAGGCGGAAAATTAGTCACTGCCATTATTTGCTTGCCAATTAAATCTTCTTTCTTATAGAGGACAGTAATCTGAGCGCTCGATTTTTTGATGCCTATTCCATCACCAAAATCCACTTTTAAAATATATGAAGGATTTCTCGCTTTAGGAAAGTCTTCTGCCTCGATGATCGTGCCAACGCGTAATTCAACTTTTTGAAACTCACTCCATTCGAGGTTATTTATATCTAATGCCATTTGTATCGCCTAATATTTGGTTTAACGCCTCAGGTCTAATACTTTACTGTGATTTATACCCATCACACTTGAAGATGCAAGGGCGTTGACCCCCCAATCACTTACTGTAAGTTCATGGGGATTCGCTCGCTTGCCGCCTTCTTGCATCTCCAATTTCGATGGGTATAGGTAAATACAGAAAAACGAATCAGCTTTATTAATCAGTTCATCGCTGACTTAAAACCCTCAAATTTTGGTCTCAGGCGAGCAACCCCGGTTAAAAGATAGCCTGGCCCGTAGGTTTTTTATATTTAAAAATCCGCTTCAGAAAAATCCATCAAGCTCTTTTTACCTGCCGTAACATCAGTAGCATGAAGATGAATTTGCGGATAAAAAAACCGGAAAAAGTGCACAGCTGCTTTCTGTTTGCCACGATAAAAATGCTCGCTGTAGGTTTTCTTGCCGGCCAAGTCCTCTGTGGCTTGTTTATCGAGTTTCACCCAAAACACAGATAAGGTTGTTAACGCAAAGAGTTTCAAGAGGGGCGTTGCACCTTGTGTCGCTTGTTCCGGATCATTTAAGCCACTTTCAGCAACCCACTGCAGCGTTTCTTCCAGCAATTTAAGTGCCGCATTGGCTTTTTCTACGAAAGTTTCATTGCCGCCATCACTGAGCATTTGTTTCATGTGTTTAAAATAAGTTTGGGGTAATCGTCCCCCTTTTATGAGTAGTTTCCTGCCTACGAGATCCAAAGACTGAATGCCGTTGGTTCCTTCGTAGATACGTGAAATACGGCTATCTCGAAGCAATTGCTCAACCCCCCAATCTCTTGTGAAGCCAGCGCCCCCCATCAATTGAAGGCCTTGATCAATAGAGAAATAGCCTTCGTCAGTTAAATAGGCTTTAACGATAGGTGTCATAATTTGGACGATATCATCAGCATCTTCTCGGTTGGCTTTGTCGGGATCTTTCATGCTGATATCAAGTTTAATGCCTGCCCAGTAAGCCATTGCTCTGGAGCCTTCAATAAAAACCTTCTGGTGAGCGAGCATTCTTCGTACATCGGCATGCACAATAATAGAATCTGCTTTACTCTCAGGTTGTTTGGGGCCGGTAATAGAGCGACTTTGAAGCCGTTCTTTGGCAAACCCCAAGCTGATTTGGTAGGCATACTCAGCAGAGCCTAAACCCTGAATGCCCACCATTAATCGTGCAGCGTTCATCATGGTGAACATGCATTTGAGCCCTTCATTTTCTTTACCAACGAGATACCCTGTTGCGCCTTCAAAGTTCATGACGCAGGTTGAGGAGCCTTTGATGCCCATTTTATGCTCAATCCCTCCGCAGTAAGCAGGGTTACGAACGTTGTTGTCGAGAAACTTGGGCACCAAGAACAGTGAAATACCTTTTGAGGAGTCAGGTGCATCCGGTAATTTGGCAAGAACGAGGTGCAGTATATTCTCGGTTAAATCGTGTTCGCCGCCTGTTATCCATATTTTTGTACCGGTAAGGGCGTAGGTGCCATCTGCTTCAGGTGTTGCACGTGTATTTATCAAGGATAAATCTGTACCACATTGCGGCTCAGTCAGGCACATAGTGCCGCTCCATTCGCCTGTAATAAGCTTAGGCAGGTATTTTTCTTGGATAGATTTGGTTGCATGTTCTGCCAATGCATCAATAGTGCCATGGCTTAATCCAGGGTACATAGCTAATGATGTGTTGGAGCCTGTCGCCATTTCATCCATACAGAGCTTGAGTATTTGCGGTAAGCCTTGCCCACCGTGTTCGGTGCCAGCTGTGAGGCCAACCCAGCCTCCCTCTGCAAATTTTTGGTAACCTTCTTTGAAGCCTTTTGGGGTGGTGACTGTTTTTGTATCAGGGTTATACTGGCACTCTTCTTCGTCGCCAGTAAAATTAACGGGAGAAAAACTGCCTTGCGTTAATTTGGCAGCCTCATCGATGATCGCTGAAAGCATTTCCTCCGTTGCATCTTCGTAGTCGGGGAAAGATTGTAGGGATTGTACTTTTAGTACATCGAATAAAAGAAACTTTATATCATCAACCGGTGCTTTATATTCCTGCATGCTGAAACCTCGAATAATAGGGCTTGGTAATTAGACGTACTTGCGTGATGAAAAGTTTAACAAAAATAAGGAAGGCGTCACTAGTTTTATGTGGTAAGAGTCGGTGTTTTTTTACATCGTGTGATTTTTGATATGACTATTTAAAAACAAGACCAGTCAAGTGGTTTGTTTTGAGCAAGAATGTGCGCGTGTTGCTCTACAGGAAGAAAATATTTAATGCTTAATTCGTCCTTGTTACATCGAGAGCAATGAAAAAGAACCTCTTGATAAGCTTGAATGCCTTCATGTTGCTCGATAAGATTGGATAGCATCAGAGGCTGTTTAATGATAATGGCGTCGAAATCATTGTGAACCGTTAAGAGTGATAAGGCGGAATCTTCATCTAAAGAAAAAATTTCGCTGAGAGGGGGTAAGAGTTTATTGTCCGTATAGGTTTGGTTTGGATAACAATGATCAAAGAGTTCAGATGTTTTGTAATCGGATAAATGGCCTTTTACAGCAAAAAGCTCATAGCCCGCAGGGGCTAGATAGGCGAATGAAGGGCTGTTTAAACCCAACATTAATGAGCTCCGACGTTGCTTTCCGTCCATGCTGGCATGGCAAAAGATAATCGCTTTTCTGTTTGCGGTTTCACAATTTTCCGGATGATAAATGTCAAAATATTTTTTTTGTTCTATCAGTCGATAAGTTATGTGCTTCAGTTTTTTTAAAGGCATAATAGCGCTGCATAATTTCTCCGATAAAATAAAAATACAAAATATAATTAAAAAAGCAATTTAATTTAATGTTTCTCCTGCTTTCTTGACTTTACAGCATTCGCTAATAGGTCAATCGCTTTAATGGTATCGTCAAAGTTGATACAGGGGTCGGTTATACTTTTTCCATAAGTTAGGGTGGCTTGATCGACGAAGTTCTGTCGGCCTTCTTCAATGTTGCTTTCTATCATCACACCAAAAAGATTGGCATTACCTGCGGCGACTTGCCGTGCTATATCGGCAATAACATCACTTTGACGTGCTGGAATTTTTCGGCTATTTGCATGGCTTGCATCAATCATAATTTTCTGTTTAATGTTGCCTGCCTTAAGCGCCTTCGTAACATCTTCGACTGAAAATATATCGTAGTTTGGCTGTTTGCCACCACGTAAGATGACATGACAGTCTTGGTTACCTTCTGTAGTAAATATGGCTGAATAGCCTTCTTTGGTAACAGATAAAAAATTGTGCGGTTTATTGGCTGCATTGATGGCATCAATGGCAACCTGAATATCGCCATTGGTTGCATTTTTAAAACCCACAGGACAAGAGAGCCCAGATGCTAACTCTCGATGACTTTGACTTTCTGTGGTACGTGCGCCAATTGCGCCCCATGCCACGAAATCTGCAATATACTGAGGGCTGATAAGATCAAGGAACTCTGTGCCTGCCGGCACACCGAGATTATTCAAATCAGATAATAATTGCCGAGCTAAATGCAGGCCTTTTTTAATATTAAAGCTGCCATCGAGATCAGGGTCATTGATTAAACCCTTCCAACCTACGGTGGTTCTCGGTTTTTCAAAATAGACACGCATGACGATGAGCAACTCTTGTTGATGTTTCTGTATCAAAGGAAGTAGTCGATTTGCATAGTCCATAGCCGCTTCTGTGTCATGAATAGAGCATGGCCCTACCACCACAAGTAGCCTGTCATCGATATTGTAAAGGATTTCGTGAATTGCTTGGCGTGTACTGCTGACAAGGTTAGAGGCGCTTTCAGACATCGGGATGTCGCTGCACAACTGCCTGGGAGAGATCAGCTCTCTGAGGGCCGTAATTCTAATATCATCGGTTTCTTTCATGGGTAACTCAGTGAGAGGTAAATAGAGGCGTTCTATCTTAGTAGAATTTACTTTGAAGAGGAAGGGGCTGTTTGATGGATTTTATAAGCAATTGATGTGTGATGATTAAGATTAAAAAGACCCTTGATGGCTATACCAAAGAACAGAGGCTTAAGAAAAAGAAGTCACGGAGTAAATGTAGGGGGGCGCGAGGTTTTTATGGGTGCGCATCAAACTATATACCGATCACCCTTGAGGGTGTAAGGGCGTTGGTAGCGCTCGCTTGCCGCCTTCTTGCATCTCCAATTTCGATGGGTATATACCCAACTGACTTCAATGTGCGCGATTTAGCTGTTGGAAATTATCATTAATTCTACTGCCTAAATCAGCGCCAATTTCAGGTAGTATTTTTTCAAAAAACTCGCTAATTTTATTTTTAAAATCCTTTGCCGTGGAAAAGTACTGGTTATTCCTGACTTTTTCGTTCATCACCTTCCACAGCCGCTCTATGGGGTTTAGATTTGGGCTGTATGGTGGCAAGGTGTGAAGTTTAATGCCTAACTTGTCCGCAGCGCTCAGGACAGCCTTGGATTTATGATAGCCAGCTCCATCTAAAACTAAATGCACTGTCTTCTCACTATAATGTGCTCGTATTTTATGGAAAAATTCAATAATCGAATCGCCATTAACGGTGTCATATTGGCCAATAATAGCTTCTTCTATATGGGCGAGTTCGATAGCACCTATTATATTGAGTCGTGTCCGGCTTCCCGTGGTCTCTATGGGTTTATCGACACCCGCTTTGATCCATCCCGATGTGATTTTTGTTGCTTGAGTTGGATGGACTGCATCCATGAACAGTAAGGCTTCACCCTCTGATAGCTCAGCTTTTAGCGCTTCATACTTTTCAATAAATTGCGCTTGTTTTTCAACATCAAACTTATGTGGAATGCCTTTAGGCTTTTTATAGCTGAAACCCTTTTGGTGTAACCACTGGGTTAGCCCTGAAACACTAAACTGCACACCCCAAGTTGTTTTAATATAATGACCAATTTGGCTCACTTGGGTATATATTTTTCCTGACAAATGAGTAACCAGCAACTGAGATTGCTCGTTATCTAGGTAACCTTTGGAGCCGCCATTGGTTGATAATAACTTTTCATCATTTAGGTAATCATTAAGATGCCGAACAATCGTGGACTCATCTTTTCTTAATGCCTGAGCGATCATTCTTGTCGACCAACCTTCCGACCGCAACAAAACGACCTTCAAACGATCGCTTTCTCTACTGTCTCTTGCTTGCTTATGACGCAATTCCAGTGCAAGTTTTTCGTTTTTTGTCAGGTCGATTTTCAGCATCTGCGCACTATGATAATTTACTCTTTATAAATCAAGTACTTTCAATAGCGATGGGTATAGGTCAGCCTTAAAAGCTCTACATGCGCTTGGTTTTGCGCAAGCATGATCAATCTGCGCACAGCTGTTACGTTCAGCTACGCTTGTATCCAATTTTATCCAAAATAGTCGCTGAAATTTCTTCAATAGAAATATCCGTTGTGTTCAAAAAAGGAATGCCGAAACGCCTATAGATACCTTCGACTTCCCTTACTTCATTTTCACATTGTCTCAAGGATGCGTATTTCGAGCCGTTTCGCCTTTCGTTTCTGATGAGAGAGAGCCGTTCGGGGGAAATGGTTAAGCCGAAGAGTTTTGATTTGTGTGCCCTTAAAGGTTTAGGGAGGGCTAAATCGTCAAGATCTTCTTCTGTAATGGGGTAATTAGCCGCATAAATGCCAAATTGAAGGGCAAGATAGAGGCAGGTGGGGGTTTTACCACAGCGGGACACACCAATAAGGATGAGATCTGCTTTATCATAATGGTTGATCTTTGCACCATCATCATTCTCGATAGCAAAATGAACGGCATCGATACGATGCTCGTAACGCTCCTCTTCTCTTTTCCCGTGAGAAACGCCGACTTTAAAGTTAGTGGGGAGGCCAAGTTCGGCTTGTAAAGGCGCAAGGTACATACCAAGCACATCGAAACGTACGCCGTTAGTGTGCGCTAATATTTCTGATAACTCGGGGTTTATAACCGTGTCAAAAATAATCGGTTTTTCGTTATTTTGTTGGGAACAGTCATTGATTTTTTTAACAGTAGCGAGCGCCTTTTCCTCGCTATCGACATAGGGGATGACATTGAGATCAAATTCAATATTGTCGAATTGCGCGAGTATGCTTTGCGTTAATGTCTGCACGGTAATGCCTGTACTGTCTGAAATGATAAAAACACTGCGTTTAAGCATACGAAAGAAACCTTATTTAATTAGCGCGCTGGGAGTTGATTCTTAGGGTTTTACCTATATTATAGGGAAAATTTTTGCGGCCGGTGGGCAGCATAATAACAAGTTTTCAGGAGTTTTATAATGCAGTCTTCGGTCATTGCGCTTTCAGAATTAGGCATGGGAGATGTCGAGGTAGTAGGCGGTAAGAATGCCTCCTTAGGTGAGATGATTAGCCACTTAAGTGATGCGGGTGTTAGCGTTCCTGGTGGATTTGCGACGACGGCAGAGGCATTCCGGCAATTTCTTCAGCACGAAAACCTCGAAAGTCGTATTAATGAGAAGCTAGACGGGCTAGATGTTGATGATGTGAAGGCCCTGATGAAAGTCGGTAGAACGATCAGGGAGTGGATAGTCAGTGCCCCTTTTCCTGCGGAATTAGAATCCGATGTTCGTGAAGCTTATGGCGTTATGTCAGGTGGATCCGATATTAAAGTGGCTGTTAGATCATCTGCAACGGCAGAAGATTTACCAGATGCGTCATTTGCTGGCCAGCAAGAAACGTTCTTAAACATCAGTGGAATAGAGAGCGTTCTGATCGCGATACGTGAAGTTTTTGCATCTTTATATAATGATCGCGCTATTTCCTATCGTGTACATAAAGATTTTGAACATGCGGATGTCGCCATTTCAGCCGGCATTCAGCGCATGGTTCGCAGCGAAACAGGGGCCGCCGGTGTCATGTTTAGTGTCGACACTGAATCAGGTTTTGATCGTGTTGTTTTTGTCACTGCGTCCTACGGCTTAGGTGAAACGGTTGTTCAAGGCGCTGTAAACCCTGATGAATTTTATGTCCACAAAGATTTGTTAGAAAATGGAAAGCAAGCCATTTTGCGAAAAAATTTAGGCAGTAAAGCCGTTAAAATGGTTTATACCGATACCACTGAAGCGGGGCATTCGGTCGAAACGGTTGATGTTGATAAAAACGCGTGCAGCCAGTTTTCAATCAGTGACGACGATGTTCACGCATTGGCAAAGCAAGCAGTTATCATCGAAAAACACTATGGTCGCCCCATGGATATCGAGTGGGGGAAAGATGGCGATGATGGAAAGATTTATATTCTTCAGGCGCGGCCAGAAACGGTAAATAGCCAAAAAACGAGCAATAAAGTCGAGCGTTATTTGCTGAATGAGCGAAGCGACGTTTTATGCGAGGGCCGCTCAATTGGTCAGCGTATCGGTTCTGGTAAGGTAAGAATTATCCGCTCAATGGATGAAATGCACCTTGTAGAAGATGGCGATATTCTGGTCTCTGATATGACAGACCCGGATTGGGAGCCTGTCATGAAAAGGGCCTCTGCTATTGTTACTAACCGAGGAGGGCGAACCTGTCATGCAGCCATCATCGCACGTGAGCTGGGTATTCCTGCTGTCGTAGGCTGCGGTAATGCAACCGATGTTTTAGCTGGCATTGAAGAGGCCACTGTTTCTTGCGCAGAAGGCGATACAGGGTTTGTTTATAAGGGCATACTCTCTTTTGATATCAACTCGAGCGATATCTCGGCCATGCCTGAATTGCCTTTTAAAATCATGATGAATGTCGGCAACCCGGATCGCGCATTCGATTTTCAATCCTACCCGAATGAAGGGGTTGGGCTAGCACGTTTAGAATTTATCATTAACCGGATGATCGGCATTCACCCTAAAGCCTTGATTAACTTTGATAGCCTTCCTAGTGATTTACAATCGACAATTAGCTCTCGGATTTCAGGTTATGAAGGCCCTGTGGATTTTTACCGCAAAAAAATTGTTGAAGGCGTAGCGACTATTGCAGGTGCTTTTTATCCTAAAAAAGTGATTGTCAGAATGTCTGATTTTAAATCGAATGAGTACGCACACCTTATTGGTGGTGAAACGTACGAGCCTTCCGAAGAAAACCCCATGATTGGCTTCAGAGGGGCTTCGCGCTATGTTTCAGATTCATTCAGAGACTGTTTTAAGCTTGAATGCGAAGCACTGAAATACGTTCGTGATGAAACGGGCTTAACGAATGTTGAAGTGATGGTTCCTTTTTGCCGAACACCAGGCGAAGCGAAGCAGGTGATCGATATACTGGCAGAAAATGGCTTGAAGCGAGGGGAGAACGGACTACGCATTATTATGATGTGTGAAATCCCTTCGAATGCTTTGTTAGCCGACGAATTTTTAGCGCATTTTGACGGGTTTTCTATAGGCTCAAACGACCTAACTCAGCTCACCTTGGGTTTAGATCGTGATTCTGGATTGATCGCCCATTTGTTTGATGAGCGAAATGAGGCAATCAAAAAACTGCTGCATATGGCGATTCAAGCCTGCCTTAAGGCGGATAAATACATTGGTATTTGTGGGCAGGGGCCGTCAGATCACCCTGATTTCGCTAAATGGCTGATGGATGAAGGAATCAACACCGTATCGCTTAACCCTGACTCGGTGATGGAGACTTGGCTGTACCTTGCCGAAAACAAATAAAGCATGGCATTTGTTGCGCTTGAACGACTGATCAATTTCCAAGAAGGCTATCGGCGGGTTTTTACCGTTGGCCATCAACAAATACTGTTGATAAAGTCTTCAGGGGAAGGTTATGCGATTCAGGCTAACTGCCCTCACAAAGATTGGTCGCTTTTATCGGCTGATATAGAGGCGGGGGTAATCACTTGCCCCAAGCATCATGCAAAGTTTGCATTAAATTCAGGCAAACACCTCACGCCTTGTGCGATAAGCACTAGGCCTTTAAAAATCTACCCTGCCATATTTGAAGATACGCACGTGGGTGTTCTTTGGCAGGACGGTGATTAATCTGACTGCTCATGCACCCTGTTAAGGCGATGAACACGTAATCGTTATGTCATTTAGATCGGTAGTCGGTGTGATGCTGGTTTTGTTTAAGTTGCACGAGGCATTGGCGGGGATCTCACTAAGAGAGATGATGTGCGTTTGATTTTTGTCTACGACGAAAGTGAATGCAGTGGGGTGAGTGATTCGCTCCGCGATAGCACCTATTGTGATTGTGATATTGTCAACTTTGCCCACTATTGAACCACTGACTTTGACGAGGTGGCTGGGTAGGTAGGTATCAGCAAGCTTATCATTCTTCGTGAGACTAAACCCCGATAACGTTGAATTTACTTGTAAGTTAAGGTGCGTTATTTCGGTGTTTGTTGTGAGGTCAATTGAGGTCAGACGGTTATCTTTTAAGTCGATATATTCAAGCTCTCGATTATTCGATAAATTAATGGTGGCGAGAGAGCTATTTTGAATCTCGAGTTTCTTAAGTCGGAAATTTCTCGTTAAATTTAAAGGGTTGTTAAACGTACTATCGCTAAAAATAAATTCTTCAACGGAAGAGAATTTAGCTAATTCAGTTTTTTCATGCCCGTTTCCTTGGCCTTTACAGGTCAGTGATTCTATCTCATTTACTATTTGTGTTCCTGAGAAGTGGGTGTTTAAACAGGCAGAAATATTCTTCCCTCCCAGAAATGCGCTGTTATATCGATTGTTATAGTCATCAACGTCGAGGGTGTCTGTGCAATGAACTTGATTGCTGCGCATATTCTCGCCTTTGTGCCAAGTGGGATTTTCAATTTCACAGGTGATATTTGCTGGCTTGTCTTTAATCGTGAGCTCTAGACTTACAGGGTTGGATGCCTCTATAGAGAATTCAGAATTTTCTATAGAGGTAGAGTTGGTATGTCTTAACCACCAGGTATCTTCGCCATCTGGGATGTCAAAAGTGCCCGTCACTTGAAGCGTTATCTCGCCATTTACATAGCCACCATTTTCCGCGTCAGTAAATGAGCCAGAAATATTGAGCACATTATCACCTAAGTGCTCCAAATGTTCTGGTAGCTCAATATAGGTGAGTTGGGTATTTTGACTAAGGTCTATGCCTTTGAGGCTTTTATTATCTGCAAGGTTGAGGTGTTGTAACTCCCAATTTCCTGTTAAGTCAATAGTTTCTATATTATTATTGCTTAAGTTAAGCTCTCTAAGGCGGTAGTTTTTTGTGACATCAATCTCAATAACTTTATTTCCATTCAATGAAAGGATTTCTAAGCGGTATTTATTTTCAAGATTAATGCTCTCTATTAAATTGTTATCTAGTCTAAGTGTTGTTAGAGAAATGAAGTGTTCTAACCCTTCGGTTGAGATTATTCCCTTATTTTCACAAACAATTGACTCAATCTCATCAGCGTATTTATTCGACGGATACATGCTGGTAACGCATTGGATAAATTGATTAGTATAACTTGTAGATAGCTCGCCAACTGTTTTTTTATCATGGCAACGTATAACAACCCCGTTGACATCCTCGTCTCCTAGATGAGATGGCCTATCAATTTGACAAATTTTACCACTCGAAAAACCTGCCACCGTTAAATTAATGGCATTGTTTTTGGGAGTTGCAAATTGGAAGCTTGTATTCCCTATAATAATTTGACTTTCGCCATTCAGGGATACAACAATTGCTTCACTATCAACGCCTCGTGCAACGCCTGAAACAAAAATACTTTCCGGTAATAGGTGGGCAGGCAGGTGAATTTCGGCTAGTTTTGTATTTGATGTAAAGCCTGGATTGCGAAGACGGCTATTCCCTCTAAGATCAAGATACGTTAATTCCCTATTGTTTGCCGTGCTGATTGTTTCAATATCATTGCCATCAAGGTGAAGCTCTTCCAGCTGTGAAAGTCCTGTCAACGGTATTGTGTTAAAAAGGTTACTGCTTAAATTTAGTTTCTTAATGCCTGTAGGTAAGGCGATAGCATTTAACTTCCCACTGGACAGATCTAGGTTTGTCAGCAAGGGATTGGAAAATAAATCGACAGAGGTCAGGTCATTACTAGGTAAGCTAAGCATTTCTAGATTTGCATAACTTTCAATACCCTGAAGAGAGTCAATCTTAGAGGATACACAGCTACTAGCAGGGAGAGAGGCAGAAGACCCCGGCTCTTGTAGATCGCTGCAAGTAATGCAGATGATATGCGTGACATCTTTAGCAAACATCAAGGTTCCATAGGTATCTTTGACACACTGGTGAAATGTAGTGGGGTGTACGATATAAATATCACCCACGGTTGTAATCTTGCCACATGTTATTCCCACGTTGGTGACATCTTTTTCAGCGGTAAAGTTATGTTGAGTAAGCGAGCAACTCTGGCCAGATGTTGCACTGGTTACAGTCAATATAAAAGGCTTTCCTTTCGTTGCTTCAAAGGTGAAAGCACTGTCAGGCTTTTCTAATATCTCAGTGTAGTTTTCTGTGGAGATAACAATGCTATCAATCAGGCCGCGTGCTACGCCGGAAATAGTAACGGTCTTTTTCTCTGGCTCTTTTTCTTCCTCTAGCTCTTCCGTCTCTTCTATCGATTCTGTCGGTGATGATTCGTCACCCGTTTCATCTTCGTTATCTGTTTCGGACGTTTCACCCTCACCCTCACCTTCACCTTCACCTTCAGAGTCGGTGTTTGAATCTTCGCTATTTTCTTCTGTGGATTCGGTTGTTCCAGTTGTTGTTGATGTACCCTTTTCGCTGGCTGTGCATGAAAATAATAAAACAAGGGTAATAAGCGAAATTAGGATGTTAAATTTATTCATAACCTGAATTCTTGATTATCTATATTCATCTTAGAATAGTTTATTTTTTTATTAGCTGTACTCTGATTTTTTAATATATATAACGCTAATAATATTGATCATTATCTAGCTCGGTGATGTGATCTTTATAAAAGTAGCCAAGCTTTATTAGGCGTTTTCATGCGACTTCTTCGTGTTTAATAAAAAATTTGTATAAATTATCATTGTAAATATTTTATTCATTTCAAGAGGGATATTGGTAAGCGATGGCTCATAGGTAGAACATTAAGAAGAGTTTTTTTGTAACCAATTGAAAATATAGAAGATTCACGCTGAACTACGGTAAACTATTTGCGCTTAAACAAAACAGTCGATAGTGCAGCGTGAATCAAAAACAGTTTACCGAATTTTTTCAACAATTTCATACCACAATTTCAGAAACGGGCATTAACTTATTGGCTCATACCACAGGTTTTTGTCAAAGGTTACGAGATATAGTGCCTTTTAAGCTGATAGGCTGTCTTATCACCGCCATGGGGTCGGGTAATATTGAATCCATTGCCGATCTACAGCGGCGTTTTAATGAATGGACAGGCCAAAAAATTTCTTATCGGGCTACGTATAATCAGCTGACAAAAGAAGCATTTCCGATTCTCATGAGAGAAGTTGTTACGCATTTAATGAATCACTGGGTGCAGCAAACGTTATCATTTAATCAGGGCCATGTGCTTTCACGATTTGATCAAATCCTGATTCAGGATGGCAGTTCTTTTGCCTTAAAGGATAGCTTGGCGGATAAATATCCTGGACGATTTACTGAAACGAGCCCTGCCGCAGTTGAGCTGCATGTAACGATGGACCTCTTGGCTGATCAGCCCTGTGCGATATCGCTAACGCCTGATACATCAGGTGAGCGTGACCATTTACCTGCTGCATCGGAACTGAGTAATCGTCTGATACTTTTAGACAGAGGTTATTTTGATTTAAGCTGGATCAATGATGTCGATCGTCAAGGCGGATTTTACGTCGCTAGAGCTAAAAACAACCTCAACCCCCTTGTCGATGAGGGCTGGAAAGAGGATGGAACGGCATTAAAGCATGTCAAAGATAGGCAGCTCAAAGACATCCAGAATAAGCTATTAAAACGTCAGCGTACAGAGCTTATGGTACGCTGGGAAGTAAAGAAAGGGCAATGGATTAAGGCGCGGCTAATTTCATTCTGGAATGCGGATGAAAAGCGTTATACATGGTTGATTACAAATTTACCTCGCAGTGAATTTAGCCTGATAATTGTCAGTGATATTTATCGCCTGCGCTGGCAGATTGAATTGCTTTTTAAAGAATGGAAATCATATGCAAATCTACACCGTTTTGATACAGGAAATGACTATTTAGCAGAGGGCTTGATATGGGCATCCATTGCATCCGCTTTGATGAAACGTTTTATTTCAAGCAGTGCTCAAATGATCACAGGTAAGATGCTTTCAACACGTAAAGTCGCCATGTCATGCTCATTTTACTTTACTAAGATGATGGTTGGTCTCATGAACGGTAAGCTAGATGAAGCTGAGAATAATGCACGGCTTCTAGTGAAGTTTCTGGGCGACAATGCCCAGAGGTCTCACCCAAAGAGAGATAGAAAAAGTGGGCGAGGAAAGCTTGGGCTGAAGGCTGTTGGGGATGCTTAATGTTCTACCTATGAGCGATGGCTATCTTTATGTAACCATATAAATGATTATGTTTATCTGGTTACTTTAGCTTCTGCGGCAGTAGCCATCGCAGAAATCCTTATATTTTAATGGAGTAAGGCGGTTGAGCTCTTTTGAGGTTCAAAAACTGCATGAATATCTATATCATCCGCCCACTTAAATGTTCAAAGTTTTCTGACGTTAAAAGGATAAAAGAATGTTATCAACTAACCAGTATTTTGATGGTAAAGTCGTGTCCATTGGCTTTCAAGGCGAAGCATTGCCAGCAACTGTCGGCGTAATAGCTGAAGGGAGCTATGATTTTGATACGTCAAAAAAAGAAGTCATGACGGTGATTTCTGGAGAGCTAGCCGTTAAATTGCCGGGAGAATCCTCTTTTTCTACGTTTACCGCGGGCCAGTCATTCATTGTGGCGGCTAATGAAACTTTTTCGGTGCAAGCTACGAGCGATGTTGCTTATCTTTGCACCTATGAGTAAACCATGAAGCAGGCAAATAAAGCTCTGCCACAGGTTGTTATAACGGTATGTTATTTCTGCTTACTGAGTGTGGGTATAGGCGTATGACATCATAAGTAAGCGTGTGGCTATGTTAGTTTCCATGATCGTAATGCTCCGCGCTATCCGTGGCAGTAATGCAAGTGCAAACCTTAGGGCAATATTGACTTTTATTTAGGATTTATATGGAAAAGCATTTTCGTTTAGTGATTTCATGCCCTGATACTTGGGGTATCGTGGCCGCTGTTAGTGCGTTTATTACAGAGCGCAACGGCTGGTTGCTAGAGGCAAATTATCACTCAGATCAAGAAGCCGGCCAGTTTTATATGCGACATGATATCAAAGCAGATGCCATGATCGGGACACTTGATGCATTTAAAACTGCATTTGAGCCGTTGGCAAAAAAGTTTCAAATGGAGTGGTTTATTTACGATGCGACCAAACCTAAGCGTGTTGCGATTATGGCCACAAAGGCGTCACATTGTCTGGTTGATTTGCTGCATCGCTGGCAGAGTAAAGATTTGTTTTGTGATGTGGTGGTCGTGATATCTAATCATGATGCGCTGAAGATACATGTCGACTGGCTGGGGATTGACTACCATCATGTGCCAATGACAAAAACGAATAAAACCGAAGCCAATGACAAAATCACACAGCTACTGGATGATTACGATGTTGATCTCGTTGTTTTAGCGCGTTACATGCAGATAATTCCAGAATCACTGTGTACAAAATATCAGCATCGCATGATTAATATTCATCACAGCTTTCTACCTTCTTTTAGTGGCGCTAACCCTTATCAAAAAGCGTATGAGCGTGGCGTGAAACTGATTGGGGCAACGAGCCACTATGTGACGGCGGATTTAGACGAAGGCCCGATTATTGAGCAAGATGTCAAGCGTGTATCACATCGTGATACGAAAGACGATATGGTGCGCTTAGGGAAAGACGTAGAGGTTCAGGTCTTGTCTCGTGGTGTGACTTACCACCTTGAAGATAGGGTGATTGCGCATAACAATAAGACGATCATTCTGACCTAGTACATCATTTCACAGCAATTGTCCGGCAACGAATGTTTAACTTTGCAGTCAAATAAACTTTTTAAGTGTTTTATGACAGCAAAGTACAAAATCTCATTATCAGCCCCTGAAAAAGATTATTTACAAAGTTTATTAAAAAATAAGGGGGCCGCACAACACAAAAAGCAGCATGCACAAATTCTTATTGCGGCTGATGAAGGTGGGCCGAAATTAAGTGAAGAGGCTATAGCAAAAGTATGCGGTATATCTACACGAACTGTGCAAAGAACCCGTAAACGCTGCGTCGAAGAAGGTCTTGAAATAGCAGTAGAAAGTAAATTCAGTCACCATGGAAGAACAAAAGCTCTTGACGGCGAGCAACATGCACAGCTGATTGCATTAGTTTGTTCAGATTGCCCAGAAGGCCGAAGCCGTTGGACATTGAACCTACTTGCAGACAAGCTGGTTGAGCTGAAGATAACAGACAAAGTTTCAGCGTCAACTATCTGCCGTGAGTTAAAAAAAACGAACTGAAACCATGGCAGAAAAAAGAGTGGTGTATTCCTGCGTCAAAAAATGCTGCTTTCATTTGCGCAATGGAAAACGTCCTTGAAGTTTATAAGCTGCCTCATGATCCATGTATTCCGCTGGTCTGCATGGATGAAAGCTCTAAGCAGCATATCATAGAAACAAGGGAACCTATTCCCATGACGCCAGGCCAGCCAGAAAAGTTTGACACGGAATATGAAAGAAATGGTGTTAGCTCGCTGTTTTTGTTTTTTGCACCGCTTGAAGGGTGGCGAGAGATTTCAGTTACTGATACACGCACAGCGGTTGATTGGGCGCATCAAATTAAATGGCTTGTAGACGAAGTCTATCCAAACGCTAAGAAAATACGTCTGGTTATGGATAATTTGAATACACATACTCCAGCATCATTATATAAGGCATTTGAGCCAGCTGAAGCGCTTAGAATTGCTAATAAGTTAGAGATTCATTACACACCCAAACACGGCAGCTGGTTAAATATGGCAGAAATTGAATTCAGTGTTTTAAGTCGTCAATGCCTTAATCGAAGAATTCCTGATCAGGAGACTTTAGCTCATGAAATTTACGCTTGGGTGAATGCGCGAAACCAGCAAAAAGCCAAAATGGATTGGCGATTTACTACGGAAGATGCGCGGGTAAAACTCAAAAAACTTTACCCGACTATCCCTGTGAAATGATGTACTAGTACATCATTTCGCAGCAATTGTCGGATAATGGATTCCCGCCTTCGGGGGAATGACAATGAATAGCCCCCAGCTTCGAGGAAATGACAGTGGATAACCCCAACTTCGTCATTCCTGCGAAGGCGGGAATTCATTACCAGGCAACCGCTTGAAATGATGCACTCGCTGCACATATTGGCTCACTTGTTCACGCTAGTATGTCATAAAGTTGTCGTGTGAGGTAGAAAATCGCAGACTGTCATTTATTTGTCATTAAAATGTTATTTAATACAGATCAATGCGAAATAACAAATATAAAAGCTAATGAAAATATTGTTGATAGAAGACGAAGTAGCCATTAGAGATATGGTGCGCATGGGCCTTGAGATCGCAGGTTTTAGCTGCATAGAGGCGGGCGATACACAATACGGTTTAACACTTGCTCATGATAAAAAACCGGATCTCATTTTATTAGACTGGATGTTGCCTGGAGGAAGTGGTCTTGAATTACTACGTCGTTTAGAGCGAGATGAAGTCACAAAGGCTATCCCTGTGATTATGTTGACGGCAAAAGGCACGGAAGATAATAAAATTCAAGGTCTTGAAGCTGGCGCGGATGATTATATCGCTAAACCTTTTGCGCCGAGGGAACTGATCGCCCGTATTAATGCTGTTTTGAGGCGATCTAGCCAAGCTGTGCATGAGGAGGTTGTTGAGGTGGATGGATTACGACTTGATCATGCCAGTCACCGTGTCACCATTGATGGAGTGAATGTTAAAATGGGGCCAACAGAATATAAATTACTTAATTTCTTCATGACACATCAAGATCGTGTGTATAGTCGTGGTCAATTACTTGATCATGTCTGGGGAAGTAATGTTTACGTAGAAGAGCGCACTGTTGATGTGCATATACGTAGGCTTCGTAAGGCATTGGACTCGGTTGCGGATTCCAATAAATATGGTAACTTGGTGCAAACGGTGAGAGGATCAGGATACCGATTCTCGCCGAACTAACTTGTTAAAGTGATACACTTTTGAAAAATAGTTTCTCTCGTGAGTTTAACCGACTCTGTCTACTCCTGTTCGTGTTTTTTCTTGTAGGCGCATTAACTGGGCATACTTTACTTGTTCCGTTTGTCGCATTGTGCCTATATACATTTTGGAACCTTTATCAAATGCGTAAAGTGTCCAATTGGTTTTCAAATTCGGCATTCAAGGCACCCCCAGAATCTATTGGCTATTGGGGGGAGTTGTGTGACGAGTTTTATCGCTACCAACAACGGCACGAGCAAATGAATAATCAGTTACGTGCAGATATTGCTTACCTTCGAGATTCTTTTGCCTCGTTAACAGATGCCGTTGTAATGGTCGACAAATCAGGCTGTATTGAGTGGTGTAATGCCGCGGCGGCTCATATCTTAGGGTTCAGGCTGCCAAGAGACCATGGACAAATTATCACCCACCTATTTAGGGAGCCTTCTTTTGTACAGTTTTTTGAATCGAGGGACTATAGCCAACCAATAAAGGTTTATGCGCCCGTTTCACAAGACATCATATTAAAAGTCCAAATTAGTACATTTGGTCAGGGAAATCGATTGGTTTTTGCGCGTGATATTACCGAGATATCGAAACTTGAAGAGGTTCGCCAAGACTTTGTATCGAACGTTTCCCATGAGCTAAGGACGCCTTTAACGGTGCTAATGGGTTATATCGATAACTTTCATATTTTTGAAGATAAAGTACCCCAAATAAAGAAACCTCTTGAGCAAATGGGACAGCAGGGAGCAAGAATGTCTAGGCTTATCACCGACTTACTTGATTTATCTCGCCTAGAAACATTGCCAAATGAGCAGCATAAAACGCGAGTCGACATGGCCGATCTTGCGCGCATTGTTGTCAGTGAGGCCAAAGCAAGCCTTGTTGTTGAAAGCAAACTTCATGACATT
Source organism: Pseudomonadales bacterium (assembly GCA_965248335.1). GTDB lineage: Bacteria > Pseudomonadota > Gammaproteobacteria > Pseudomonadales > DT-91 > CAKMZU01. The sequence goes on along the minus strand of CBDFIY010000003.1, from coordinate 2,076,103 downwards.
CATCTGATTATCGAGCAGCCTTTAGTGCTATTTGGACAAGAGACAGAACTGCACAGTGCGTTGCTAAACCTTGTTATTAATGCGTGTAAATACACGTTAAATAAAGGCACTATCATCGTTACATGCGGCTTAGAAGGTAGAGGTGGGTATTTTTCTGTCAAAGATAATGGTGTAGGTGTCGATGAAACACAGGTTTCTCGCTTAACAGAACGCTTTTATCGCGTTGATAAAAGCCGTTCGATCAATACGGGTGGTACGGGCTTAGGGTTAGCAATTGTTAAGCGTGTGCTTATTCGCCACGAGTCTACGCTTGAGATTAAAAGCGAAGTCGGGAAAGGCAGTGAGTTTATATGTCACTTTCCTCGTCACAGAATTTCTACGATGACGCAGTGATTTATACCCAACTGACTTCAATGTGCGCGATTTAGCTGTTGGAAATTATCATTAATTCTACTGCCTAAATCAGCGCCAATTTCAGGTAGTATTTTTTCAAAAAACTCGCTAATTTTATTTTTAAAATCCTTTGCCGTGGAAAAGTACTGGTTATTCCTGACTTTTTCGTTCATCACCTTCCACAGCCGCTCTATGGGGTTTAGATTTGGGCTGTATGGTGGCAAGGTGTGAAGTTTAATGCCTAACTTGTCCGCAGCGCTCAGGACAGCCTTGGATTTATGATAGCCAGCTCCATCTAAAACTAAATGCACTGTCTTCTCACTATAATGTGCTCGTATTTTATGGAAAAATTCAATAATCGAATCGCCATTAACGGTGTCATATTGGCCGATAATAGCTTCTTCTATATGGGTGAGTTCGATAGCACCTATTATATTGAGTCGTGTCCGGCTTCCCGTGGTCTCTATGGGTTTATCGACACCCGTTTTGATCCATCCCGATGTGATTTTTGTTGCTTGAGTTGGATGAACTGCGTCCATGAACAGTAAGGCTTCACCCTCTGATAGCTCAGCTTTTAGCGCTTCATACTTTTCAATAAATTGCGCTTGTTTTTCAACATCAAACTTATGTGGAATGCCTTTAGGCTTTTTATAGCTGAAACCCTTTTGGTGTAACCACTGGGTTAGCCCTGAAACACTAAACTGCACACCCCAAGTTGTTTTAATATAATGACCAATTTGGCTCACTTGGGTATATATTTTTCCTGACAAATGAGTAACCAGCAACTGAGATTGCTCGTTATCTAGGTAACCTTTGGAGCCGCCATTGGTTGATAATAACTTTTCATCATTTAGGTAATCATTAAGATGCCGAACAATCGTGGACTCATCTTTTCTTAATGCCTGAGCGATCATTCTTGTCGACCAGCCTTCCGACCGCAACAAAACGACCTTCAAACGATCACTTTCTCTACTGTCTCTTGCTTGCTTATGACGCAATTCCAGTGCAAGTTTTTCGTTTTTTGTCAGGTCGATTTTCAGCATCTGCGCACTATGATAATTTACTCTTTATAAATCAAGTACTTTCAATAGCGATGGGTATATCGTCTACTTGGACTTGGAAGTTATCAAACATCTTGGGCGCTATTACATAGGCTGCGCTCAGCAATGATCAACCCAGAAAGAGAAAAGTTATCAGGCCTCGTTGAAGTTGACGAAATTTTCATTGGCGGTGTTGTGCCGAGAAAAAGCAAAGGAAATCATAACAGTAAAAGTAAAACAGTCATTCTCGTAGCGGTAGAGCTACTTGAACCTAAAGGCTTTGGACGGGTTCGTTTAAGGCATGTTTCTGCGGCAACAAAAGATAATATTAAACAGTTCATTCTGGATGTAGTGAGTCCCGGAAGTGTTATTTATAGTGATGGCTCTCCAGTATATAACTGCGCTAAAGAAAATGGATTTGCTCATCATAGAACCGTTCATTTGGGCTCTGATATTGCTGCGCATATAACAATGCCTGGTGTCCATAGAGTGGCTTCATTATTAAAAAGATGGCTTCTAGGCGCGTATCAGGGAGCAATACAAGAAAAACATCTAGAGTATTATCTTGATGAATATACCTTTAGGTTTAATCGCAGAAAATCAAAATCAAGGGGGCTACTATTTTATCGACTGATTGAACAGGCTGTCGTAACGAACCCGCTAACTTATGATGATATAAAAACACGGTAATAACTACATCTAGTACCTGGTCGGGCTAAGTGGATAGCCCTTGTATATACCCATCGGAATTGGAGATGCAAGAAGGCGGCAAGCGAGCGAAGCCCCATGAGCTTACAGTCAGTAAGGGAAGTAGCATTTTAAACATTACCAGCGTATGATGCCCTACCATTACATGTCTAAAGTTGTTTATTCTCTATTTTATTTATGCCCACTTCAATTGATATAGAACCTGAGTATATTTCTCTCTTCAAATTAGCAGCCAGGCTATTAAAAAACCCTGAAAAAAGACTTTTTATGGCTGAAGTTTCTGAAACCCTTTGCAGTGGAAGTGCCCGGTTGACTGAATCAACCTTTGGGTTTGGACGAAAGGCGGTTGCATTAGGGATCAACGAAAAAAAAACTGGGATGATCTGTTATGGAAATTATGAACCCTGCGGAAAAAATAAATCCGAGGTTGCACTGGTAGGCCTTGAAGATGATATCCGTAGCCTGGTTGAGCCTGAAAGCCAAGCGGATTCACGGTTAAGAAATACATTTGCCTATACCCGCATAACGGCCAAAGTTGTACGGCAGAAGCTAGTCGAGGAAAAGAACTGGCAAGAAGACCTTCTACCTAAAGAGCGAACCATTAGCAATATCCTGAATAGGATGGGTTATAAGCTCCGCAAGGTGCAGAAATCCAAACCTGAAAAAAAATACCAGAAACTAACGCCATCTTCGACAACGTCAACAAAGTTAGAGCAGAAGCCAGTCAACGACAAAACACGTTGCAGATCAGCATAGACTGCAAGGCTACTGTTAATCTCGGCGACTTTTCCAGAGCGGGTAAATCTCGCGGAGCAGAAGTGGTCCAGGCGCTAGATCACGATATGGCAGATAAAGATAAAATGGTGCCATTTGGGATTCTTAACCTAGATAACGATCAACTCCATGTTGTTTATGGACTCTCCTACAAGACGAGCGACTTTATTTGTGATGCACTGCAATTGTGGTGGGAGAATGTCAAAGAAGCTAACAAGGACAAAGATGAGCTGATTATTTATACAGACAATGGCCCGGAGAGTAATAGCCTGCGAACTCAGTTTCTTTTGCGGATGGTGCAATTTTCCAGTCAAACTGGGCTGAGAATCAGGCTGGTTTACTACCCTCCTTATCACAGCAAATATAATCCCATTGAAAGGCGGTGGGCTTTTTTGGAAAGCCATTGGAATGGCACACTTCTAAATTCAGTTCATGTGGTGGTGGAGTGGACAAAAAGTCTTGTGCATAAATGTAAAAAAACAATTGTTGATTTAATTGATAAGGTTTATACGAAAGGTGTAAGGCCAAGTAAGGAAGTGCTTGACGAGATTCAACCCCACATTACAAGACATGCCGAGCTGAAAAAGTGGGATGTGACTATACACCCAAAAAAGGTATCTTCTTAAATGCTGCCTCCCTAAGTGATTGGGGTGAGCGAGCGCGGCCAACGCCCTTGCATCTTCAAGTGTGGTGGGTATAGATTACTCCTTTGTTTGTTTCTGGTGAGAAATGTCCAAGAAAAACCTCAATGAGTTAAGGTCTATTTTATTCGTCGCTGATGTCGAACCATTATTCGTCATCATGATGTTATTTCTTGTAAAGAAGTAAAAAGCATTGTCGGTGAAGAAGCTATCTTCGATTTTCTCATTAAGACAAACTGATTTAATGGCCTTAGATGCCATATTTATCTCAACGAGGTAGGTAACTGTTGGTTGTTCGCTATTTGTTACTGCGCGTGTATTAATGCAGCGATTAGCGCCGTAATTTTGGCGAAACCAAGGTAATACATCTGTACTTTGAATATTATTAAAGGTGTTTATGTTAGCTTCTTTGTCTGTGTTTGTTCGTACGGGAAAAATAAGGCCGTCAATGGTGGGGGAGAAGTACAGTAAGAGGTAAAGTTTGCTGCCTATTTTCTTACTTTTAATCAGTTCGCCATCAAGGCTAAAGATTTCAGATAGGTAAGGTGTATCATGATTCGCTGAGTCAATGATACGAATCAACGAAGAAGGCCTCGTATTTGTTTTCATGCCGACCACCCAACTACTTGAACCCATAAAATGGATTCTGTGTTGCGTAGTATTATTAAGATCAATATTGACTAAGTGGCCTTTTTCTTTTGTCGAAATGGATAGCTGGAATGCTTGTTTGCAATTAAGTGAATTATCTTGTTTGCATTGACTTGTTAGAGGCTGCTCATTTATATAATAGATAAACTTGCCGTTTTGGTAGAGTGTTGGTCGAGAAATGTCTGGCAAGTCGGGTATTCCGTGTCTAATTGTTTTTCTTTTTTCATTTAGCCAGTTATCTAAAATAGCGTTTGTTTGACTATATTGATCTCGAAAAAAATCCATTAGTGTAAGAGTTTCGCTCGTACCTTCTAGGGTAACCGGCTCTTTTTCATCCTTATCAGAGTCACTCTCAGCAAGTTCGTTGTTTTTATCGGCATCCTCACTAGGGGTATCTTCATTGGGAGATGGAGTTTTTGAGGGGGTAGTTAGAGTAGGTATCTTGGCTTGTTTGCTTTTTGCAAGTAACGCTTTAAATTCGTTACTACTTTCTTGAATAATGTTTTCTCTTTTCGGTTTCTCTTTGAGAACTTGCTTGGGTGGCTCTGGTTTGTTGGCCTCTATAGTTTTTTTTTGTACGCATGCAAATAATGCGGTGGTAAATAAAAGGGATAAGATGATTTGCATGTTTGTCTCTATGCTTAATTTTATTTGTTGTCAATAAAATAAGCATAGTCATAAAATTATAAAAAGTGACAGGGTGGGTGTTAAATTGAGTTTCAGGCTCCTCGCTTAAGTTCTTAGTACAAAAAATAGGATAGTAGCAATCAACCCTGCGAGTGACGTAGAAAAGGCAATTATCGTGATAGTTTTAAATCGCTTATGCCTCTCAAGTAGCCGGTCGATTTGATCGTTTTCTCTATTTCCTTGAGAACTTGGTTTTGTTTTCCACATTTTTTCTACTGGGCTAGGTATTTTATCTTCTTTTAGCATTCTTTGGCTTGAGACAAGTACAGGACTGATACTTGTTTTAACAGTCCTTTTTTTCGACGGCTCCAGGAGGCGGAAACTCAGTGAGCCCAAGGTGATTTCATCACAGTCCTTAAGAATTGCATCGGTTCTTTTTAGGCCGTTAATCGTACACCCATTCGCAGAGGATAAATCTTTCATCATAACTTTTCCGCCTACGACGCTCATAGCTACATGCTGGTCATCAAGTGAAGGATGATTGATAAAAATATCGCAGTTTATTTTTTTGCCAATCACTGTATAGGGTGCAAGAAAAAAACATTTGTTAGGGGTAACTAAGGATTGTAGCTGCCAATATCGGCTGCTGTTTTGTTGCAGCATGGGCGTTGAGAATTTTTGAATTTCACGTTCAGAATCAAAAACTTCAAAGGCTTGGTTATTTATTGTCAGGATATCTTCGTGGTTGAGGGCGGTTTTATGCGTGATCACACGCTGATTGACGTAGGTTTTTAGGTTTGCTGGGATATCTTCGATGAAGAGTTCGTTTTCATGTGTGATGAGCTTGGCGGACACAGGTCGAGAGCCTGTATTGTTGAGCAAAATATCTGGTGAGCCAAAGCTCGCAATAATATGCTCATTCTTCACAAGCCAGAGAGCACTCTCTGGAAAATTTTTGGGTTGTATTTTAAACATTTTACGATTGTATCAGCAGTTATTTTTATTAGCGCTAAAGCCAAGTGCTTACCTTTCAAGGTGTAAGATCTTGTACCCATCATTTTTAACTAATAACGTGCAGTTTGTGAAATGGTTTTTTGCTATTTTCTCTATTCCGATAAATTGATTGACGACAAAAAGCGCATTTCCTCCTTTTTTGAGGCGATCGGAAGCACTTTTGATAAAGTGTTCGATTAATGACTTACTGTGATCGAAGCCTTGATGAAATGGTGGGTTACAGAGTACCCAATCATACTGTTTTTTGATGTTTCTGCCGCAGTCATCGGCAATAACTTCACCTTGGATTTTCCATTGTGAGAAATTCGCTTGGCAGGTATTAATAGCGCCGGCGCAGTTGTCGGTAGCATCGATGGATGAAAACCCGAGTTTATGAGCCATCACTGACAGGTAGCCGTAGCCACAACCAAGATCAAGCAATGAAAGCGCTGACAGCTTGAGCGAGTTGTCATGCGTGTATTGTGTGAGCATGTCAATTAACAGGGCGCTGCCTTTATCGATTTTGTTAAACCCATAAACGCCACCTTTACATAAAATATCAGTATCTCGTAATGTCTGCATGTGTGCATAATCAGATTGAGGAATGGCGCTTTCAATATAGCTAATCGTTGCTTCTATTTGCTTATTTTTATGTCGCTGCACTCTAACTGGAATACCTTGTTCTTGAATAAATTTAATTAAGCTTAAAATGCCTTCTTGCTTAAGCCCAATCATGATGAGGGTGCTTTCAGGCTGAAAGTAGTGAAAAAAACTTTTAATAATATGTAAATTGACCGCTTTTTCTTTGGCAATATGGAAGTGTAATTGGGTAAATCGCTCTGGATTTGGAATCTCAGAAAATGAAAAGTCACTAAAATAGCAAGTGATGTCTTGTGCGGTAAGGTGCTGGTAAATATCATAACGATTCGTTAAAACGTTACCTGGAAACAAAGATACCTCTGAGAAATCAGAATTTTCATTGATACACCAAAGCGTATCGTGTGGGAGGTCACCAGCTTGTGTCATTGATACCATTTTACCCTGCTAGGGAGTCAAAAAGAGAGGTAGAGGTGATTATTATAGCGCACCATGGAAGGAAGGTTGTGCTGATGTAGGAGCCGCTCACAGCGATAAGCGGCCCACCGGCATAAAATTAGAAGAGAAAGATTAGAAGCCAGAAAGTGTAGCAAAGCGGTCGCGATGAAAGCTGGAACTGCCGAATGTTTGGATGGCAACGCGTGCACGCTTCAAAAATAAGCCAACGTCTAGCTCATCGGTTACGCCGATGCCACCGTGCATTTGTGTGGCTTCATTCGTGATGAGTTGATAGGTATCGTTGAGTTTGGTTTTTGCAACACTAACGAGCTTTGCGCGATCCTCAGTTTTTTCATCAATGGCAGATAATGCCGCTAAAACAGCTGATTTACACAATTCAATCTCAACGAACATTTTAGACGCGCGGTGCTTTAAGGCTTGGAAGCTACCAATTTTTACGCCAAATTGCTCACGTTCTTTTAAATATTCAACGGTGCGCTGGAACATTTCTAGGCAGCCGCCTAGCATTTCAGCGGATAAAATGGCGCGAGCACGATCAAGCGTTTCATCAATAGCCTCGAAAGCATTGCCAGCCTCACCGAGCAGTGCATCATCATTGATCTGTACGTTGTTAAGAGTGATATTCGCAGCATTGCGGCTATCGAGCATGGGTGTGCGAGTAATATCGACACACTCAGATTTTGCGTCGACAATAAATACAGAGAGACCTGCTTTGTCATGCGTGTTACTTGAGGTTCGTGCGACGACAAGTAGTTTGTCGGCAGAGTGCCCATCAAGTACAAATGTTTTGTGTCCGTTTAAGATATAGCCTTCTGAATTTTTGGTAGCGGTTGTGGCTATATTATGTGGGGCATGGTGATTGCTCTCCTCTGTTGCGAGGGCGAGGGTGAGCGTTCCTTCAGCTATTTGCGGCAGGAGTGACTCGCATTGCACTTGTGAACCTTGAAGTTCAATCAATGATGCACCTAAAACAACTGTGCCGAACAAAGGTGAGGCGGTTAGTGTGTGGCCAGATTCCTGAAAGATTGCGCCTAATCCCATAAAACCAAATTCAAGCCCGCCAAAGGCTTCAGGAATGGCAATAGCTGTCCATCCGAGTTCAGCCATTTGCCGCCAAATATCTTGCGAATAGCCGAGAGTGTCTTTCGAATCCCGGAGTTTTCTCAACGATTCAACTGGCGTGTTAGCCGTTAAAAAGTCTTTGGCAGAATCTCTTAATATGCGTTGTTCTTCGTTTAAAACTAAAGCCACAGGGCAACTCCTAGCTACTGAATTTCTGCTTTTATTGGGTATGCATAGATTAAAAACCGGCAACTCTACCGAATTTTCAGTAAGAAAACCAGTGTTCGCTTAATTTCTATCGACTTAGCGTAGCCGAGTGCAGCTCTCCGCTAATGTGCTTATTTCCCTGCTTCAGTTTTCATTTTATGGTAAAGCTCGATGTAAAAAGGCGCGCTTTCTTCAATGCCTTGCTGCGTATTATACAAAGGCTCATAGCCTAATTGCTGCCTTGCTTTGTCGATACTGAAATAGTTACTGATAGCGATGCGCTCAATAGCAAGCGGAGGAATAGGGGGTTCGGGTAAGTCGAATTTAAAGTGTAATGCTTGCCAAATGCTCATGAAGTTTTTAACCAGTGTGGCAGGAACTTTAAACACGGGAAATTTTTTTCCACATTTTTTAAAGATAGGGGCGGCAAAATCAAACATGTTGACAGGTTCTCCGTCATTGATGAAATAAGCCTGTCCTGCTGCAGTACCGCCATCAACAAGATGTTCGGCTGCGAGAATTTGACCGTGAATCAAGTTGTGAACATAAGTGTTATCTAAAAGCGCTGAACCGTTACCCACGCGTGCTAAAAGGATACCTTTAACATCTTGCTCAAAAAAGAGTTTAAACATGGTTTGATCGCCTGGCCCCCAAATACCGCTTGGCCGGATAGAAGCGGTTAATACGCCATTTTTACCGTTTTGTTCGAGCACCCATTTTTCAGAGATGACTTTGGTTTCTGTGTAAAGGTCATTGAATCGTGTTGTGTAAGGTGCGGTTTCATTACCACCTTCTATGGGGTTGCCTTCGATAACGACACTGTTACTTGCTGTATAAATAAAACGTTTTCCTTTGGCACGTTGCAAAGCCTTTAATAGATTTCTCGTACCCTCAACGTTAATTGAATAAGAAAGATCACGGTATTCTTTCGAGACAGATTTCCCCCCTTTTAAGCCAATAATGGCGGCTGTATGAAAAACCGTATCAATGCCCATCACGATTTTTTCAATCATGTCGGCATCACAAATATTACCTTCAATGACTTCGAGGTTTTCGTGCTCAATATCGGAGGGGGCAAGATCAAAGCTACGTACTTTAAACCCCTTATCAAGTAAGGTTTTTACAAAGTTTCTACCGACAAAACCTGATCCGCCTGTAACCAATACGTGGCCAAGATTACTGTCAGTTTTGCTAAAGTCGCCTATCTTGTCGCTATTTACGTTCATATGGTGAATATCTACTCTAAAAAAGAGGGTCAGATTATATACAGCGTTATGATGAGCGAGCTGTGACAGAGGTCGTACTTTCCCTTAGATGACGAGATGTTAATTTCAATGTTGAGGAAAAAGTAATCTATGAGACGGGTGTTATTACATTTTTGTCAGTTGTGTTAGAATCCGCGCACAATTTTAAGAACAATTTCAATCACAATAAGATACGAGGGAGCTTTTTATGATCATTGCATTGGATCATATAGCCATAGCCGTTCCTGATTTGGACAAAGCCATTAAACGATTTATGGAAGATTTTGGCTTGACCTTTGAAGGTGCCGAAGATGTGGAATCTGCAAAAACCAGTACAGCTTTTTTTCCATTACCACCCACCAGTATCGAGTTAATTCATCCTTTAAAAGGCGAAGGGCCAGTGCAAGCTTTTCTTGATAAGAAAGGTGGCGGTATGCATCATTTATGCTTTCGTAGTGATGATTTGGATACTGACGTTGCACGTCTTAAAGAAAAAGGTTATCGATTCCTCTCTGATGCCCCAAGCATAGGTGCGCATAACTGCCGCGTTATTTTTATTCACCCTAAATCTTGCGATGGTGTTCTGATCGAACTCAACCAGCCAGCTGATAATAACGACCATTAATTCGAGAGCCGACTATGAGTGATAATAAGCCGACTATGAGCGAAAAAAAGCCAAGTGATTACAAGCCAAAAACTGCCACAGTAGAAGAGTGGCAGGCAAAAGCGAACAAACAACTGTCTCGAATGAACAAAACCGTTGATGACCTTGTGTGGCATACGCCTGAAGGTATTGATATCAAACCGCTTTATACAAAAGAAGATCTTGACGGGCTTGAGTATACCAACACGATGCCAGGTATGGAGCCTTTTATCCGTGGCCCGCAAACGACCATGTATGCCGGACGACCTTGGACTATTCGGCAGTATGCGGGTTTCTCTACCGCTGAAGAATCTAATGCATTTTATAAAAAAGCACTTGCTGCTGGCGGCCAAGGTGTCTCGGTTGCCTTCGATTTAGCAACGCATCGGGGCTATGATTCCGATCACCCGCGAGTATCGGGTGATGTAGGTAAAGCCGGTGTGGCGATTGATTCCGTTGAAGACATGAAGATCTTGTTCGACAGTATTCCTTTGGATAAAGTCTCTGTTTCCATGACGATGAATGGTGCCGTTTTGCCAGTTTTAGCGGGTTACATTGTTGCTGCTGAAGAGCAGGGCGTCACTCAAGATAAATTGGCTGGCACGATACAGAATGATGTATTAAAAGAATTCATGGTACGTAATACCTATATTTATCCACCTGCGCCTTCTATGAAAATCATTGGCGACATTATTTATTATGCGTCGAGTCATTTGCCTAAATTCAACACCATTTCCATCTCTGGCTACCATATTCAAGAAGCGGGTGCAGATGCTGCACTGGAGTTAGCCTATACCTTGGCAGACGGTAAAGAGTACATTAAAACCGCGATGGCCTCAGGATTATCTATTGACCAATTCGCCCCTCGGCTGAGCTTTTTCTGGGGTGTCTCCATGAATTTCTATATGGAAATCGCCAAAATGCGAGCAGCACGTTTACTTTGGGCGAAAATCGTTACTGAATTTGAGCCTAAAAACGAAAAATCATTGATGCTGCGTACGCATTCGCAAACATCCGGTTGGTCGTTAACCGAGCAAGACCCATACAACAACGTAGTGAGAACAACTATTGAAGCCCTTTCAGCTGTCTTTGGTGGCACACAGTCTTTGCATACCAATGCGTTAGATGAAGCTATTGCTCTGCCGACAGAATTTTCTGCGCGTATTGCACGAAACACCCAGCTGATCATTCAAGAAGAGACCGGCATTACTAAAGTGGTTGATCCGTGGGCGGGTTCTTACATGATGGAAAACCTCACGCAAGACATTGCCGATAAAGCTTGGGCCTTGATCGAAGAAGTCGATATTGCTGGCGGCATGGCAAAAGCCATTGAAACCGGCATGCCGAAAATGAAAATCGAAGAATCAGCGGCGAAAAAACAAGCACGTATTGACCGAGGCGAAGATGTTATCGTCGGTGTGAATAAATATCAGCTTGCTGAAGAAGATGATGTTGAGATTTTAGAGATTGATAACGAAGCCGTACGTCAATCACAAGTCGACAGACTCAATACTATTCGTGCAACCCGTGATGAGCAAGTGGTGGAAGATGCCCTCGAAGCCATTTACCAATGCGCTTGTGGTGGCGAAGGTAATTTGTTGGATCTTTCCATTAAAGCTACGCGTGCACGCGCAACTGTTGGTGAAATATCCTATGCGATGGAGCGTGAATTTGGTCGCTTTAATGCACAGGCGCAGACCATCTCCGGTGTTTATGGATCAGCTTATAAAGACGACGGTGAGTGGAATCAAATCCAAGCGGATATCGATCACTTTATCGAGTTACATGGCCGTCGTCCACGTATGCTTGTTGCAAAAATGGGACAAGATGGCCACGACCGTGGCGCGAAGGTTATCGCGACAGCCTTTGCCGATGTAGGTTTTGATATCGATTTATCACCGATGTTTTCAACCCCCACCGAGGTAGCTAAGCAAGCTGTTGAAAACGACGTGCATGTCGTCGGTTGTTCATCGCAAGCAGCAGGACATAAGACCCTTGTGCCTGAATTGATTGAAGAGCTTAAAAAACTGGGTGCCGGTGATATCCTTGTTGTCGCTGGCGGCGTTATTCCTAAACAGGATTATGACTTTTTGTACGAGCGTGGTGTAGCAGCTATCTTTGGGCCGGGTACAAAAATCCCCCTTGCTGCACGCGAAGTGTTAAATAAAGTCAATGAGCAAGTGAAGTAACGTTTAATGAGTGCCGCCTAAACTGCGCTTTAGGCGGTTTCTTTTCGTATTCTGTACCCAACGCCATTGTATCTTCAAAGGTGATCGGTATACATCAATTACCCGATAAATGATTACCAATGTAGCTGTATTGCCAGCTATTCTACCTAATGGAATTATATGTCCGTTATCGCTATGCGTCCTGCGCTTCCTGTCTTCATTTGTTCCTGCCTTCACGCATCATATTTTTCAGTAATCCCCTGTGTTTCGAGCGATGTCTGATGACTATACCGATCACCCTTGAAGATGGGTATACACGCACCTAAAGATGCATTAAAAATATGTGTATGCTTATGATAGCTATTCAATTGCATGAGCAGTCATCTTTGATCTTTATGTTGTTTTATGTTGCTGTTAGCATGTTTGCTTGATTTTAATCAGAACATCTGACCTCAAAGTTTTACCGGCCTTGCCGTCATACACTAAAAAAATAATAAAAATTATGTCTACTGCTTTATCACAAAATTCAACGCCTATTTCTCGGAAAATAAATATCCGGAAGTATCCGCTGCTTTTTGTTTTACCTATCTTTCTATTAATAACCTGTTTTCTCTATGGCCCATCCGGTGACGATGACTCGCACATTACCTATACCGCAGCGCAGTTGTTTTCAGAAACAGGGCACATCCTTAATCACAATGGCGAGCGCGTAGAGCAAGGCTCGAGCTTACTTCATGTGATTTTACTCGGCGCTGTCTCTAAAATTACCGGCCTTGAGCCTTCGATACTCGGGCATTGGTTTTCCTTGTTTTTCGCGATGGTGACCTTGATAGGCATGGTGAAGCTTTGCAAGCAGCTCGGCCTTGATAAACCTCATCACGCCTTATTGCTTGCATCGCTATCGGTCAGTTTCAGCTACTGGGCAATAGGTGGGCTTGAGACATCACTTTTTGCTTTTACGCTTGTGATTTTTAGTTTGTCGGTTTTTTCCGCTATTGATCAAACTAAAAAATGCATCCTCATCAAAGATGTTTGGCTGTGGGTGTGTATAGCGCTGTGTATTTTATCTCGCCCTGAAGCTGTATTTCTGTTGCTTGCAACGGCGATAGGTTATGCCGTATTAGGGTTCCGCCAATATCGGGAAATAATCGGCTTTTCACTTTCTCTGATTGTTATGATCAGTGTTGTGTTTATCGGCGTGCTGGTCTTTAGGTATTTCTATTTCGATGCGCTGTTCCCGCAGCCGGTTTATGCTAAGTCCTCGGGGCTATCGGCTCAGAAAATATTATTTGGCTTGGGTTATTTTTTATATTCTACGCAAATCAGTCTGGTTCTATTTAGTGTCATGATGATATGGCGCGGAATGCGTATTTTTATTAAGGGCCGGCCCGATAACGTGAAAGTCATTTTTGTACTTTCTTTATGTTTGTCTTACTTGGCTTTTGTTGTTGTATCTGGCGGGGACTGGATGACCGGCGGGCGTTTTTTCTCACCTATCATTCCTTTTCTAGTGATTTTATTTTTACTTTTTACCTCGCATTTAAAACGTTCGATGCTTTTGTTTATTTCAGTTGCCTTGCTTATGAGTTTGGAAACGTTATTTTTTTCAATCAAATTGTCTTCAGGTTTACCTTGGTATCAGCGCGAAAATACACAGCCGTCTCTTAAAGCAAGCGCTGCTTCTGATTATAGTTATGCTGAAATGAATAATGTGGTTCACCGAAGGGATATCCCTCTTATTGATGCGTTAAAGCAATCCGTTGAGCGCAGCTTGCAGAATACCCCCGAGAAAGTTGTCAATATTCTCAGTATTCAAATGGGGATGCCGCCTTATCACCTTCGTAAAATATTTGACGGTAAAGTGTATTTTATTGATCTCAGAGGGCTTTCTACGACACATGTTACGCGCTGTAAGGCATTCGACAAGATTGAAAGACGCTGGACCGGGGTTTTCATCAGTTATAAGCAATACTTTGATGCGTTAGCGCAGTGTCAGTTACCTAAGCCGGATATCGTTTACGATTTATTAAATCGGTCGAAAGAAGATAATGAAAAACGCATTGAGGTATTGTTAAAGCAAGGTTATGAGGTTGTGTATCAGCAAGCGGGGGATATTTCAGTATTCAATGGTTTAAAAATGTTAAATGCAGATGCGTTTGTAGCAAGGATGACAAATCAACCCGTTATTGAATGATTTAGGTAAGCCTATCCGCATTCACTAAAGCCCAGCTAGGTAGTGGGGTTTTCATCTTGTAATATGTCAATTCTTTTAAAAGGGAAAACAAAGAGCGTGAGCACGAAAGAGATGATGCAGGTCGAGAGCCAAAAATATTTAGCAGAAGAGAAGTCATAAGTCGTTATCTCATTGATACTTTTTACCTGAATCAGTTGCGATGATATGTATTCTTGTAAGGCTGCTGCCATGTATGAAAAAACACCAAGAAAACCTTTCACCGCACCCACTGCATTTTTAGGTAGCAAATCACAAGCATTAAGGCCAGCCAGAAAAATCAACAGCCCGCCCAAGGAAAAGCCCGATAGAAAAAGTGCACACGTTTCGATAGACCTGTTGGTGTTCACGAAAAAGAGCAAATAAAAGGCCGCAATATTGATCAATCCATAAAACAGCGTCGGCAGATTTCTATTCGCGTTAAACCATCGGTCGGATAAAGTGCCCGAAAGCACGGCACCAATTGCGGCAGCAAGAGGAATGATGGACATAGCTATACCCGCATCAATAAGGGTATAGCCTTTTTCTTCTTGTAAAAATAAGGCAGCCCACGAAGAGAGTGAGTAGCGACTCATATACATCGCCCCACAAGCGAGAGCGATCAACCATAGAACGGGTTGCTTTAGTATAAAACATTGTGCTTTTAACGTTTGTTTTGCATGGTAATGCGCCTCAGTTTCTACCGGTTCGCCATAAACCGTTGAGGGGTCGGGAAATCCGTAGGTGCGCGGTCGGTCTTTCAAAAGAAATAGCACACAAAGCCCGCTTAATAGTGCTGCAAAACCTGACCCTATAAACGCTGCACTAAAGCCTAGGGAGCTGATAACCAATGAGGTAATCACCCATGCCATAGCCTCTCCGGCATTGCGCATGCCGCCCCAAAGCGCATAGCCTGTGCCGCGTTGCTTTGGCGGAAACCAATTAAACAGAGCTACACAACAAGGCGCTGATCCAACCGATTGAAACCAACCGTTTAACGCAAAAAGTACAATAAAAAAGATACCTGAGGCGTTAAACCCCATCAGCATTTCCAGTAATGCACTGCAAAACAAGGAGAAGGCAATAAAACGAGGGATATGGGCATAGTCGGAGAAAAAACCATTACTGATTTTACCCGCCGCGTAAGTCATAAAAAATGCTGTCCCCATTAACCCGATTTCATCGAGTGATACGATACCGGCATCGAGCAAAGGTTTTTTGGCGATACTTAGGCTCATTCTGATTAAGTAAAACATGGCATAACCAGAAAGCAGGCCAAAAGCTACTTGACACTGAAAGCCTTGGAACTGCTTTTTAATGCGTGCTGATTGACCTCGACGTACTGGCTGGTTTACGCGTGTTTTGAAATAGCTAATCATGGAAAGGGGATTTCTAGGGCGTCAAATGCACTTTGAGACCTGAAATAGGGTATAAGTTCCACCGCGGATTTATCTGCAGTGGCGAATAGCCTTTTACTCAATCAATACCTGTAATAAAGGTGAAAAGCGGGTTACCCAGAAAAGCGTATTTATGCCGTAAAGCTTAAATACGCACTAAGCAATGTGACTGCATTTTCCACGCGATAAATACGGCGTCCCATACTGATTGATTCCACGCCTTGGGCTTTGATGAGGTCAACTTCAAAAGCATCAAACCCACCTTCTGGGCCTATGATAATGACGCGTTCTTTGCAGCTGGGTGCTGGCATAGGCTGGGTACTGTATGGGTGTGCGATAAAGCCTTGTCGCTCCGTTAAAAGGCTGGGTAAAACATCTTCTGCAAACGGGCGGAAGCGATTATGCATCGTGATGATGGGCACTCGAGTATCTTTGCTTTGTGATAAGCCTTCCAAAAAGTAGCTATTGATATTATCAGCCTTTACAAAAGGGCTTTGCCAATAACTTTTTTCGACCTTGTTACTGTGTATGAGCGCTATGCGTTTAACACCAAGTTCCGCAATATTTTTTAGTATTCGTCTGAGCATTTTAGGTCGCGGTAGCGCTAAAACTACCGTGAGAGGAAGGGGAGCGGTAGGTTGTTCGGATAAATGGCAGGTAAGGCGTACCTCGCTCTCATTAATATATTCGACTTTCCCCTGCCCAATTAATCCATTAATCTCGCCCACGCTCAATGTATCGCCTGCTTTAGGTTTGAGGATATTTTTTATATGCCGATGCCGGTGATCTTTGAAGAGTAGCGTATTGGCATCAATGCGGTCTTTATCACTGAAAAGAATGAGGTTCATAAAGAAATTATATTTATAGCTTATAAGGAGCAGTGTTGTGATTTCGAATTATACTGATTAATAACAAGAATCGATAGCTAGGGAATGGCCGATACTATGACGTCACGAACGATAAAATACGTACTTCTTTTGCTCATGGTGTTGAACCTAGCTTTTGGGTCAGGGTGCTCGAAACAGGAAAAAAAGCAAAATTTTGACGGTGAGGAAGAGCGTCAGCCCATTTTCGAAAAGAAAAATATCAATACGTATGCTGCAGAGGAGTTACCTGATTATTTAACCAGCCAAGCGGGAGTTTTTATCTCGGCGAAAAACTCTCGATTTGTCACCTTTGAGGTGGGTATCAAGCACCTCGACTTGGTTGATTTTAACGGAAATATTGAAAGAATTATTGATTATGCACAGCCGCTCAAAGTAGACCTTGCCACTATGCCCGATAAAAGGCTTATATTATTCAGTAATCGTATTTTTGCTTCTGAGTATGAGCGACTGCTGATTACTTTAGACACGCATGATATGAAAATCCAAACGATTGAAGGCGAGACTATTTCTACCGATAAAATCTTCAATTTTATGGGATTTGATTTTACAGATGATGATTTAGCTATCGAAGTTGGCATCAATGGTAATGCGGGCATATTTTTAACATCCAATAAAAAGACTCAACTGACACTGCATATTGATTTAGATAAATCGTTAAAGACGATAAACGATGAAAATGTGTCAATCAATTTTTTACGGCCTTCTATTTCGGTTTCGGCAGATAGCCAGTGGCCAGAACGTTTTATGCTACTGACTAAAGGCCTAAATGTTGATTTTAGCAATGATACAATTGCATTGAATACAGGTAAAAATACCGATGATGACCAATATTTCATGCGTTCACTAGCCTTTAAAGAGACATCGAATATTTTTTATAAAGGGAATCGTCGGGAATGGGAGCATATGATCGCTGATCCTTCGATCTACGCACTTTCTGATATACGTACTGATGGCGAAAATAAATTCAGTATTGTGTCGACGTGGATGAGCGAAAAACCTATTTTGCTTCAAAAGAACCAACAAATCGACGGTCAGAGTTTCACATTTTATGAAAATGAGGCAAAAAAAGAGGTTAAGTTCGATCATATTATGCCTTTAAAGCCTGAGCTTATTCAGAGTGGATTAGCGCCTTTTTTGGCTTTAGGGCAACAGGGGGTTGTGGTTGAGACACTGGATGAAAAATACGTGGTTCTTTCACCATTATCAATCACTGCATTAGCTATAGCGGGTAATCGCGCTGATACTCAAAACCTGTGGCCTATGCAGCAATTAGGTAATCAATTTTCTTACAGTGAACGTATTCAAGCTTCGCCCTTTCTCTTGCGTATCGAGTCTGATGTTGGCGAGCGGATCAATGGCCAATCTATTGGTTTTTCGAGCTATTTGGTTGATGAGGAATCGTGGCATTTCGAGACGACGTCATTCAGTCGCAATAATGATCAAACGTTTATTATTGAGCAGAGTGAATTTCAAGATACATCTTTAATTACATCCTCTGCTGCATCAAATGACCGTGTAGTGATAACGCTCAACGCAGAGAATATTACGAACTTACCTGCGGCTTTTACTGACAATCAATCTCTCATATTGAATGCAGAAACAAAGCAGATAAAGGTTACGCAGGTATCCGCAGAGGGAATCACAACGAAGACATTAGGCTCATACTTGGAGATTGACGCGATCCTTAAACCCGAAGGATCCACTATGGCACTGGTTAACGCGATTAAATTGTCAATGAATAAGGAAACGAAGGCCATACAAGCCATTGATATAGTTATTTATTATTTACCACGATTCTATGCCGCGTTATCCTCGTCTGGTAGTGATAGGCTTATTGATGCAGGTCTAACGCGTCGTCAAAAAAATAAAGCATTTGATAGATTTTTAGTGACTTGGGGGGAAGCACTGAAGGAAAGCCAAGATATAGGCAATGAAAAAGTTTGTCCTGTTGATGATGGTGTTGAGTTAAAGATTGTTAGTTATTGCCGCTTTAAAAAAATACTGGGTAAAACTAATGAAATGGTCGTTGATACAGCTAAGAACCTTTTTTTTGAGGTTTCACGGAATACATTATCTGTTCGCCATGCATTCCAACAATTATATTTGGGGCTTAACCAATCAGAAGCAAATTTACTCACTCTTCATGTGAAAGGCGATCAAGGCTACTCACCAAAAATACTTTCAAAGAGCACGAGTATTCAGCGTATACAAAAAATCATGAACAATTTTAAAAAGATATACAAGCTGATAGGGCGTATATTCCCTGATCTCTCGTTAAAGAACATGGCCGATAAGATAGATAATAGTTTTCAGAAAAAGCCAACCACAAGCGCTACTAATTCCCCCGATATGCCTAGAAGGGCAAAGGTGAAAACCCAGTAATCCGCCTGTGAGTGACGGGATGCTTAAAGGCGATGGTTGTTGCATGTAGCATTAACCGTTTTGACAGATGAAAGGCCTCATCGCTGGCATAAAGGTCACAGCCAAGGATGGGGTGGCCAATAGACTGGCAATGTATCCTGAGTTGGTGAGTCCTTCCTGTGATGGGGTATAACTCGACGCGTGTGGCCGCAGGGTTATGTTGCCTATTAAGGACTTTGTAAAATGTAGTCGCTGATTTTCCCTCTTCATGGCAGATTTTTTGTAGAGGTGTATTCTCCCAATCCTTCTTGATGGGTAATTCAATACAGCCCTCCGACTTTTCAAGATGACCCCATACAACAGCAGTGTAACTTTTCTGGACAAGCCTTTGCTGAAATTGCCGAGAAATGCCGGCATGTGTGGGTTTGCTTTTTGGAATAATCATGATGCCAGATGTATCAAGATCTAATCGATGCACAAGGCTTGCCGAAGGGAAGTCAGACTGAAGACGCGTGATAACTGAGTCTTTATTTTTTGGGTTTCGCCCCGGCATGCTTAATAAAAAGGCCGGTTTGTTGATGAGTAGCAAGTAATCATCTTCGTAAAGGATTTCAATAGCCTCTTCGCAAAAAGGAACAATATAAGGAAATGGTTGAGCTTGCATGGTAAAAAATGGATCTCTTAAAGCATTAACTTGAGTGAAATCAGAACATTCTACTTAAATCGCTCTTATGTTTGAGAGCACAAGGTGCTTCGATTAGAATAAAAAGTGCCGGAAGTGACGAAGGCATTTTATCATAGTTTGATGCTGTTTGAATTTTGAGAATGCATATTTATTAACATGTGGCGATAGCAGTGCCTGCTGTGCCTAATGGTTGCACCAAAATGCGGCATTACAAAGAGTGTGCATTAAAGTGGAACTTTGGTTTACTTTATTCGCCCAAAGCAGGGTAGCTTTATTGAACCTATACTTGTTATTTCAATTTTCTATCGTAGCACCACTCACCTTATCTATCATTTATCGGGTATATGCGCATGCACAAAAGGGTTGAGAATGTCACTGAAAGGATAGCACGCAAAAGCCAAGTCCTTCGCTCGGCATACGAACAAAAGATCACTCATGCTCGGCATCAGGGCGTCACGCGGTCACGGCTATCATGTGGCAACCTCGCTCACGGTATGGCAGCCTGTGGCACGACACAAAAACACTTGCTGGCATCAACAGGTGCGGCCAATATCGGCATTGTCTCCGCCTATAATGACATGCTGTCGGCGCATCAACCCTACGCTACATACCCCGATCAAATAAAAAAATATGCCGCGCAACAAGGCGTAAGCTGTCAGGTCGCAGGTGGCGTACCTGCAATGTGTGATGGTATTACGCAAGGGCAGGCAGGTATGGAGCTATCCCTTTTAAGCCGCGATGTAGTGGCTATGTCTACAGCAATCGCTTTATCACATAACATGTTTGATGGGATTATGCTGTTAGGCATCTGCGATAAAATCGTTCCTGGAATGCTGATAGGTGCGCTGTCTTTCGGCCACTTACCCGTCATTTTTGTGCCGGCTGGGCCTATGCATTCAGGTTTGCCAAATGCAGAGAAAGCACAATATCGACAGCAGTTTGCGAAGGGGGAGATTGGATCAGAGGAAATGCTGGCCGTCGAAAGCGCCTCTTATCATTCACCCGGTACCTGCACGTTTTACGGCACGGCAAATAGTAATCAAATGTTGATGGAAATTATGGGGTTACAGTTGCCAGGAAGTTCTTTTGAGTCACCTGACAGCCCGTTACGCCCCTTATTTACAGAGCTTGCAACACAGACGCTCATTAATGACATGGGCAATAAGTCAGTCATGCTTGCTGAAATTTTGGATTGCAAGACGCTTATTAATGGTATTGTGGGACTGCTGGCGACAGGCGGTTCAACCAATCACCTGATACACCTTGTCGCGATTGGTCGTGCTGCAGGTATTTTGATTGATTGGCAAGATATCGCAGATCTCTCAGCTTGTGTGCCTCTTTTGTGCCGTATTTATCCAAATGGCGATGCGGATATTAACCACTTTCATCAAGCTGGCGGCATGGGGTTTCTCATTCGAGAACTACGCGATGCAAAATTGCTGCATGATGATGTGTGTACGGTATTGGGGAAAACGGGATTAACGCCTTATACATTAACGCCAACGTGTGAGAAAAAAAGGGTGGGCTATAAGAAAACAGATGAAAAAAGTCGAGAAATTTCCGTCTTGACGAGCATTGATACGCCTTTTCAAGAAACAGGTGGGCTGGTGCTACTGAAAGGCAATATTGGCCGAAGCGTCATGAAGTTGTCGGCTATCGCTCCCGATCATCATTATGTTAAGGGACGAGCTAAAATATTTGAATCGCAAGCTGCACTTAAACTTGCTTTTAGCGAAGGGTTACTTAACCAAGATTTTATTGCTGTTGTGCGCTATCAAGGCCCTAAAGCAAATGGGATGCCCGAGCTTCACCATTTGATGACAGTGTTAGGTGCGCTGCAGGATCAGGGGTTTAAAGTCGCGTTAGTGACTGACGGGCGCATGTCGGGTGCTTCAGGTAAAGTGCCTTCGGCCATTCATATGATTCCCGAGGCGCTTGATGGGGGAGCGATAGCTAAAATTGAGGAAGGAGATTTGATTGAATTTGACGCAAAAAATGGTACTTTATCCTTACTAGTTGATGAGGCAGTTCTCGCTTGTCGACAGATTACCCCCCCGGATTTGTCTGAAAATGATCGAGGCGTAGGGCGTGAATTATTTTCACCGTTCCGCACTTTTTTGACCGATGCCGAGTCTGGGTCCACGCTTTTTAAGAAGTTGTAATGGCAGTCGTATATAATAACTTCTTTGATTGAGAGCAAAAAGGATGTTAAAAAAATTGTTCTCCCAATAATCCAACCTAACTAACATTGTTATTATGACTCACATATTGACGCACTCTCTTCGGAATTTATTTTATGTCTATGACTAAACTTTTTAGTTTACGCACGTAGTAAATAACAGAAAAATGCCTTTCAGCGGCACCTGCTACTTAATAGTGAGATGTAGTAACTTGGCCTGATAATTGCCTTATCCATTAAGATATATTGCTAGCCGTACAGTTCCATTCGCTGCACAAACAGAAATTAAAATAAAGAATATAATGAAAACATCGCCAGATAAAAATTGGTTGCTTAACGCTGCAGCGATTAGAATAGCCCGTCAGTGCATCATTCTTGTCCGGGAAGAACTTGGCGTTAAGTTGACGCTTTCTCATCCAGACTTTATGGATTTATTAAGACAGTATGCCGAGTTGACTGACAATACTGACTTATTGACTGCGTTCAATGTCCTGTCAGAACTGGCCAGCCTGCCAAAAATTGTTTTAACTGAGATAACGACACCTGAGCTAATTGAGCTATCACAGTCAGTTACGCAAAAAAATAGTACTTTGCTCAATAATGAAATGGTGACCTATAAAGGAAGGCAATATCCGAAGTACAGTGCTGATGGCGTTGAGTTTAAAGGGCTGTATCGGGGGCAGCCGAACTATGGCTGAAAATTTTAGGCGGAAACTTTAGCCGCCTTGTTTTTTTGTGGAACTTTATTGGTTGCGGCTTACTAAGTAAGCAGTTATAGCTTCGACTTGAGGTCTACATGAAGAATAAACTCGCTTTTTTATTGCTGGCTTTTTTTTACCAACATAGCTGTCACGCAACCTTACATGTACTTTGCAAATTCTTTAATGCTCAAGATCAGAATAATAATACTGGGGTAAAAGTGGCAATGATACCTGTTGAGCATAACTCTAACGAAAAAACTGTGGGGACGTTAATGCGTTTTTTATCGCTGACCTCACTGCCAGATGCGCCTTATGATCTAGCCCAAAAAGATGTCGATAAATTGGATGGTTTTTTGGATATTAGTTGCCAGCCATGCTGTTACTCTCCAGATGCTAACGATGTACTGGCAAATGGCAACAACCTTGAAAATAGCCTAGAGAGCCTTGATGAGGATCTTACCTGTGAGGAGTGCTTCGATTATAAAAACCGCAGCAATGAGCAGATTAATCAAATGATTAGAGGTAGGGATGGGTTTGATAGTTTTATCCGCGAGAGCCAGCCTCACTTGAATAAAGTTAAAGGCATTTTAAAAGCTTACTACAATCTACCCACTGAATAATAAATGTAATTGCCTATATCTTGTTTATCTTTAGTCAAAGGCCCAAACTTTAAGATTCTAAAAAGTTGACAATCAAAATGTTGCTGCTATTTTTCACGAAAAACGCGCACTAAACCCTAACCCTCTTACAACTTACTCGTTATAATGCGCCCAAATTTAATAATAAGTATTGTCTCGTGGGTACCTCTTTACTGTCTGTTAATGCCATTTCTGTTGAGCGAGGTTTTCGTCAATTATTCTCGGATGTCAGTTTTTCGTTAAGTGAAGGGCAATTGCTCAAAGTTGTTGGTGCTAATGGTGCAGGTAAGTCCACCTTACTCAAAATTTTATCGCGTCAATCCAAGGAATACACAGGCACAATACACTATAAAGGTGAATGCCTAGAAAAAAGCCCACTTTTCCCCGCTGAAACCTGCTTTTTAGGTCACCAAAGCGGTATCAAAAAACGATTAACGCCACTTGAAAATCTACAGTTTTTTTCAGCACTTTATCCTTGTAAACCTGATATGAGCCCTTTAGAAAGTTTGTCGATGTTAGGATTACGATCCTTTAGCGATGCTTTTGCGGGTGAGCTATCGCAAGGACAGCAGCAACGTATAGCATTTGCGCGGTTTTTACTCAGTGATGCGAAACTATGGCTGTTGGATGAGCCTTTTACCGCGATTGATGTCACAGGTATTCAATTAATTGAAGGGATGATGGCTGGTTTTCTCGCTGGTGGCGGCAGCATTATTATGACAAGCCATCATGACGTAAATATTAAAGACGCATTAACGTTAACCTTGGGGGATAAACCCCGTGGGTAATCCACTTTGGGCAATCATAAAGCGTGATTGGTTACTGACGCTTAGGCAGCCTGTTACGCTCCTGATTCCTGTTTTGTTTAGCCTGTTAGTTGCCTCTTTATTCCCATTGGCACTCGGGAGTGGCGGCGAAAAACTTCGTTTAGTTGCCCCAGCAATTCTTATCATGATTACTTTATTGGCCTGCTTGATGGCAACCGACGGCCTGTACCGTGAAGATTTTGATGACGGTAGCTTGGTGCTGATGATGCTGAGTCCGCAATCAACCTATTTCTTACATATGGCGAAAGTGGCGATTTATTGGGTATCGAGTGGCTGTGTTATTAGCTTTACCGCGCCATTAATCGGTTTGTTGTTGAATTTGCCGAGTAATTCCTGCCTGGATATCTTGTTTACGCTTATGCTTGGCAGCCTAGCGCTTATCTACTTAGGTGCGATTGGCGCAGCATTAACGGTTGGCTTAAAAAACACCGGCTTGTTGCTGGTCTTTATTATTTTGCCCTTATACGTACCCGTTTTAATTTTAGCTTCTGCGGCCATTCAAGCATCAGTACAAGGTTTGGCTTCAGTAGATAATTATTTGGCTATGCTCGCCGCACTGGCTATTTTGTCGGTTGTTTTAGCACCTTTGGCGATTTCGGGTGCATTAAAAATTAATATAGAAGCCAATTAAGGTATAAAAAAAATAATGTGGCAATTTTTTCACAAGCTGGGTTCGCCGCGCTGGTTTTATCAAATCAGTTCGAAAGTGGTGCCTTTTCTTGCTGTAAGTACGCTATTACTTCTTGTTGTTGGCATCGTTTGGGGCTTAGCTTTTGCACCTGCCGATTATAAACAAGGCAATAGTTTTCGGATCATTTATCTGCACGTACCAACAGCCTTTGTGGCTTTGGCCGGTTATTATTTAATGGCGATTGCAGGTGCTATCACCTTGATTTGGCGCATGAAAATGGCCGAAATTATCCTTAAGGTTTCTGCGCCTATTGGGGCTGCCATGACGTTTTTAGCCCTTTTTACCGGTGCGGTTTGGGGTAAGCCTACGTGGGGTACATTCTGGGTTTGGGATGCGCGATTAACCTCTATGCTGATTTTATTATTTTTATATCTCGGTGTTATTGCATTGATGCAGGCGTTTGATGGTGAACGTTTGGCAGCAAAATCAGCGGCGATTCTCGCACTCGTGGGTACGGTAAATATCCCTATCATTTACAAGTCCGTGGACTGGTGGTTTACCTTGCATCAACCTGCAACGCTCAAGCTTACCGAAAAACCCAGTATGCACCCTGATATGCTGTGGCCTTTACTCATCATGATTGTCGGGGTGTACTTATTATATGCCTTGCTCGTGGTGTTGTATGCGCGCACTGAAATTCTTGCAAGAGAACAGCGTACAAAGTGGGTTAAAGCATTGGTGGCACCATGATATTTGAAGATTTTCAGGCACTTTGGCTCATGGATGGGCATGGCATTTATGTATGGACAGTCTACCTCTTTTCAATTGTATTTTTTTTAGTCTTGGCTTTGTTGCCAATATTCAAAAAAAGGGCGTTGATAAAAACCATTCGAAAGCGTCAGCTTTTCGCTGAGCAGGACTATCACTAATGCACCCCGTTAGAAAGCAGCGCCTTCAAATTGTTGTTGCCCTCGTTGTCGCTGTATCAGCAGCGACTGGGCTTCTGTTTTATGCGCTTAAAGACAATCTTAATCTTTTTTATACACCCACACAGATTCTTCAGGGAGAAGCGCCTACCGGACAACGTATCCGTGCCGGCGGTATGGTGGTTGAAAACAGCGTACAGCGGCAAGGTGATAGTTTATCTATACACTTTCAAGTGACTGATTACCAATCCGTTATCAAGGTTACTTATACAGGTATTCTTCCGAGCCTGTTTGCCGAAGATGATGGCGTTGTGGTGACAGGCCATCTGGATGCTAGGGGTATGTTTATCGCAGAAGAAGTGTTAGCAAAACATGATGAAAATTATATGCCACCAGAAGTTGCATCCACATTAAAAAAACGAGATGAGGCTGAGTGATGCTGCCCGAGATCGGTCATTTTTTCCTTATTTTATCCTTGTGTGTAGCACTTGTTTTAGCCACAGTGCCTTTGCTCGGCGTCTATCAAAATAATCTACGCCTGATGAAAAGCGCTAAACCTTTAGCTTTATTGGCGACCTTTTTCATTATTATTGCTTATCTTATTCTCACGTTATGTTTTGTAAACAACGACTTCACTGTCGCTATTGTGGCGAATCACTCCAATTTAAGCTTGCCACTTATTTATAAGATATCGGCGGTTTGGGGTGGGCACGAAGGTTCATTGTTATTGTGGGTACTGATCCTTGGCTTGTGGACATCAGCGGTTGCCATATTTAGTAAAGATTTACCGGATGATATGTCGGCTAGGGTGCTATCGGTTCTTGCGATGATTGCTGTTGGGTTTTTGTTATTTTCGTTGTTTACCTCTAATCCGTTCTTACGCACCTTGCCGCAAATACCTATAAATGGTCAGGATCTCAATCCTTTACTGCAAGATTTTGGCATGGCTATTCACCCACCTATGCTGTATTTCGGTTATGTCGGGTTTTCAGTGGCTTTTGCTTTTGCAATCGCCGCTTTACTCAGTGGTGAAATTGACCCTGCATGGGTGCGTTGGACAAGACCATGGACAACGGCAGCTTGGGGTTTTTTGACACTGGGTATAGCATTAGGCAGCTGGTGGGCTTATTACGAGCTTGGCTGGGGCGGTTGGTGGTTCTGGGATCCGGTCGAAAACGCATCATTCATGCCTTGGTTAGTGGGTACGGCATTAATGCACTCATTGGCCGTGACCGAAAAGCGCGATATTTTTAAAAGTTGGACTTTATTACTCGCCATTTTTGCTTTTTCGTTGAGCCTGCTAGGGACGTTTTTAGTGCGTTCAGGTGTGCTGACTTCCGTTCATTCATTCGCCGCAGATCCGGGAAGAGGACTGTTTATTTTGGCTTTCCTAACCCTTGTCGTGGGTGGCTCGTTAATATTATTTGCATTCAGAGCACCGCCAGCTAATCGTCACTCAGGGTTTAATTTCTTTTCCCGCGACATGTTTATACTCTTTAATAATTTGCTTTTAATCACAGCAACGCTGACGATATTGATAGGTACGCTTTTTCCGCTTTTTGCCGATTTTCTACAGTTAGGAAAATATTCGGTGGGGCCGCCTTATTTTAACCGCCTGTTTGTACCTTTAATGCTGGCACTGATTTTCCTGCTAGGGGTTGGCCCATTATTGCGCTGGAAAAAAACACGACGGGAAGTCTGGCAGCCCTTGGTTTATGTTGTCTTGCCATTAGGCGCTTTGATGAATGTGGCGGTGACCTTAATCTTTAGTTATCGCTATTCGCTACCTACCATCATTGCTTCTACGATGGCGGGCTG
Organism: Pseudomonadales bacterium; assembly: GCA_965248335.1. Classification (GTDB taxonomy): domain Bacteria; phylum Pseudomonadota; class Gammaproteobacteria; order Pseudomonadales; family DT-91; genus CAKMZU01. The sequence continues at coordinate 2,048,640 of CBDFIY010000003.1, read as the reverse complement.
GCTATTGAGTAGTGTCATTTATGATTTTTACTTAAAAATCAAACAGGCGAAAAATCCTCTGCGTGGATTACGCCGATTACCCTTATCCTTCTATGCGATGCACATTGCGCATTTAGGGCTTCTGGTGACAGCTTTAGGTGTTGCGGTTGTTAGTTTTCATGACGATAAACGTGATGTAAAAATGCAAATGGGTGAAACCCTTTCCATCAGCGAATATCAGTTTACATTGCAGTCCGTTGACAAGGTTCGGGGGCAAAACTATCTGGCAGACCGAGGTGTTGTCGCTATTACCAAAGATAATAAATTGGTTGCCGAGCTGTACCCAGAGAAGCGTTATTATGATTCTCAACGCGGCAATGTCATGACAGAGGCTGCGATTGATGCACAATTAAACAGAGATTTGTTCGTAGCGCTTGGAGAGCCTTTACCCGATGGTGCTTGGGCAATGCGTATTCAATATAAGCCTTTTTTACGGTTTATTTGGCTGGGTGCGCTCATGATGGCATTTGCTGCATTTTTAGCGTTGTTTGATAAAAGGTATCGACGATCTTATGAATAAAAAACCATTTCGGTTAACCTTATTGCTTCCTCTCGTCTTTTTTTTAGTATTGGCATCTGTCTTTTATGTGGTATTAAAATCCGATAACTACGACCCAAACTATGTGCCTTCGGCACTCGTGGGTGAAGCATTCCCTGATTTTGAATTACCTTCTTTGCTTGCTACGAGCACGCTGACGAAAGCCTCCATTATAGGTAAACCCATGCTCGTTAATGTATGGGCAACATGGTGTGTTTCATGCCGTATTGAACACCCATTTCTGAATGTTTTGAAGAAACGAGGTATTCCTATTGTTGGGATTAATTACAAAGATGAAGTACCGGCTGCAAAAGCATGGCTAGAAGAACTCGGTAACCCTTATCGTCAAATAATGGTTGATAGTGACGGAACGCTTGGTATGGATCTTGGCGTCTATGGTGCCCCTGAAACCTTTTTCGTGGATGCCAATGGGCGTATTCGATACAAATTTACGGGCGTCATCAATGAACAAAAATGGCAAGACGAACTACTGCCCATTTTTCAAGCGATGCAGGAATGAGCGCGATGTATCGACTTTTACTTTTATTTTTCGTACTGAATGCTGCCAGTAGCTTTGCTGTTATTGAGACTTACATTTTCAAGAGCCCGCAGGGGCAGCAGCAATATGACACGCTCATTGAAGAATTACGCTGCCCTAAATGCCAAAACCAAAACCTCTCTGGATCTAATTCGCCCATCGCCAAGGATTTGAGAAAGCAGGTTTTTACCATGATAGAGGCGGGCAATAACAAGGATGAAATTACGCAATTTATGGTTAAGCGTTATGGGAATTTTGTGCGTTATGAGCCGCCATTAGATGTGAACACTATTGTGCTGTGGGGGTTGCCGTTTTTCTTACTATTCGTAGGCGGCGTGGTGGTGGTACGGCTGCAACGATCAACGCGAACAGCCTCACCCGATACGCTGACGCAAGAAGAAGAAAAAGCGTTAAAAGCGTTAAAAGCGCTGTTAGACCGTAAAGGGTAATGTTTAGTATTAAACAGCAGGGTTAGGATTACAGCTTTTTGAATGCCTGTGTGTGGTAATATCTTGGCTCGGAATCGATACGCCCATGCAGCCATGAGACCCCGCCACCATGTGTGCTTACCCAGATCTTGCCATATTGATCGGCACCGTCGATAGCCGTTTCAGCCAATGTCACAAAGAGCTTGGCGATTTGTTCATCCGATGCATTTTTTGCAAATTCATGGATATTTGCAAAATGTTCGCCATTATCGGTGGGCGATACTAGCCACCCATCTCGCCCAAGATTTTCAAATGCCACAATTCCCCCTTGTGGCCCTTCCACTTGATCACCAAAAGGGGATGCATTGGGTTTGCTCGTCAGTTTGGCATCGATAATTTTATATCGGAAGTGGGTATCTCCCTCGCGCGTCAGTGGCGTTGTCTCAAAATAACAATTACGATTTCTCAAGCCGTCCAGTAAAGCAGGGCTGACTTCTCCTCGTCGCCACTCTTTTAAAATATCGCACCAGCGTTTTATTGGTTTATTCAATGTACGATCCTGTTGGGATTTCGATGAGCGGAGCGACGCCTGCCTCACAGTAGTGGGCAGTTTGATTTGCTGATTGTGGTTTCTATATTTTTTTCTTTTAGGCGTTACGCTACTCAATCTATCTTTTTGCGTGTTATTGATGAATATCATTGCGGCGAGCGCAGCGCCAGTCCCTACAAAGCTGGCACCTGAGCTAGCGCCAATGAGAGAAGCTTTACCAGTTGTTATTTTTGAATAACAAAAATAGGGTTGAAAGAAAAAGGCAAATAAAAAACACCCAAGTAAATACTGTTTTTTATCCATATGGCAGTCTAAATAATTCAAAAGCGATCAATGCATGATTTCCATGTCATTAAGAGCCGAAAAAAGGCAAAGAGTTCTTAAAAAATCATGAAGATATATTTATATACAGGTTTTTTATTTATAGATCGAATGATACCTTCCTATTCGCCGGAAACAGTTTTTTACTTCCTTTATCATTTCGAGCCACCCTCTGTATTACTTTGTTATATCGAAAAAAGGCAAACTCATTGAGAAAGCCTTTTTAGTCGATTAACTGTTTTTATGATTTCTTTGGCATGACAAAAAGTAAACGGCGGGAATCACAAAGAGCGATAAAAGAATCGACCCTAGCATACCACCAACCATAGGCGCGGCGAGCCTGCTCAGTATTTCTGAACCGGCGCCATTACCCATTAACATAGGTGCGAGCCCTATAATAGTGGCTGTAGCGGTCATCATGATGGGTCTTATGCGTAATCCAGCTGTATGCAGAATCACATCACAGGTTGTGTTAACTGTCCCTGAAAGTTTTCTTTCTTGGCCTGAGAACCCTTGATCAAGATAAACTATCATCATGACGCCTGTTTCTATCGCTATGCCAAGCGTGGCTATCATGCCAACGCCTACAGCAATGGAAAGATTGAAATTCATCCAGTAAAGAAACCAAAGGCTTCCAGAGAGGACTACCGGTAAAGTACCAAGGAGCAATACCACCGCACCCATTCGACGAAAATTGAGGAACAAAAGCAGGGCGATGATGAGAAAAATAATCGGGGTCAGCAAGAGTAACTGGCTCTTGGCTTGCGCCATTTTTTTGTATTGCCCTGACCAAGTCAGTGTATAACCCGGTGGTAAGTTAAGCTGTTCATCGAGTTGTTTTTTTGCTTTTTTAACATAAGTACTGATGCCGGATGCCGGTTCAATAAATACCCAGCCATTCATGCGGGCGTTTTCACTTTTTATCATGGCTGGGCCATTTTCCAAGGTGATACGTGCCACATCGCCGAGCACAAGCTGTGTCCCATTGGCCGTGATGATGGGTAGTGCAGCCAATTTTTCGGGTGAATGTCGATAGTGCTTAGGGTAGCGCAGGTTGATCGGGTAACGCTCCAGCCCTTCAACACTTTGGGACAGGTTACTGCCACCAATGGCTGTGGCTAGAATTTTCTCGACTTGCTGAACGCTCAGATTGAAGCGTGCCGCTTGAGCACGGTTAATATCGAGGGTGATATACCTGCCACCGGCTGTGCGTTCGGCATAGATGGATTGGGTTTCAGGTAACTCTCCCAGCAAGGTCTCGATTTGCTGGCCGATGCGCTCAATGGTTTCAACATCATTGCCTGCAATTTTTATCCCCAGTGGCGTTTTCATCCCTGTAGAGAGCATATCTATACGGGTTTTAATGGGCATGACGAACGTGTTGGTTAATCCGGGGATGGTGACTTTTTTATTGAGTTCACGCTTTAAGTCATCGAGTGTTAACCCTTCTCTCCACTGATCACGCGCTTTTAATTGGATATAGGTCTCAATCATCGTGAGAGGGGCTGGATCCGTAGCTGTATCCGCACGACCTATTTTCCCGAAAACGTTTTTAACCTCGGGAAGGGTACGAATCATTTTATCCGTTTGCTGCAAAATTTCCCGCGCTTTACCAATGGAGATAGCGGGATAAGTGCTTGGCATATACATCAGATCGCCTTCATCCAGCTCCGGCATAAACTCACTACCCAGATGCATGTAAGGCCATATACCGCTTAGGGTAATGACAATTGCTATAGCGAGCGTTGCCTTTGGATACCGCAAAGATTTCTGCAAAAGCGGCCGATAGTTTTCTGTTAACCATCGGTTGATTGGATTTTTCGCTTCAGGACGTATATTGCCTTTAATAAAGTACCCCATAAGTACAGGTATCAGCGTAATAGCTAACACTGCAGAGGCGGCCATAGCGTAGGTTTTGGTGTAGGCTAAAGGTGAAAACATTTTTCCTTCTTCACCTTGCAGCAGCAAAACAGGTACAAAACTTATGGTGATGATTAACAGGCTATAAAAGAGAGCAGGCCCCACCTCGGAAGCAGATTCGGCAACTAACTGCCATCGATTAGCCTTCGTAATGCCTTTGCGCTCAATGTGCTTATGCATGTTTTCGATCATCACAATGGCACCATCAACCATGGCACCTATAGCAATGGCCATGCCGCCGAGTGACATAATGTTGGCATTAATGCCCTGTAAACGCATAACGATAAATGCCGCTAATAAACCGAGAGGCAAGCTAATCATGGCAACGAGCGATGAGCGAACATGAAATAAAAATAACGCACAAATTAACGCGACAAAGAGCAGCTCTTCCAACAGTTTATGTGAGAGGTTGCTGATGGCACGATCGATCAATGCAGAGCGGTCATACACGGTGACGATCTCAACGCCTTTAGGAAGACTCTTTTTGAGTTCGGCGAGTTTAGCTTTGATAGTGTTAATGGTTTTTAAGGCATTTTCTCCAGAGCGCATGACGACAATGCCGCCGACAACCTCGCCTTCGCCGTTAAGCTCAGCAATGCCGCGCCGCATGTCTGGCCCTATACGCACATCGGCGACGTCTTTCAATAATAAAGGGATGCCTTGCTCTGATGCACCCAAAGGGATTTGCTCAATGTCGCTAATGTTTTTAATGTAGCCTGTAGCTCTAACCATATATTCGGCCTCTGCCATTTCGATGACCGATGCGCCAATTTCGTGACTGGATTGACGGATGGCCGTTTCTATCAGGCTGAGTGGAATGGAAAGTGCGCGCAGCTTTTGAGGATCGACAATCACTTGGTATTGCTTGGTCATCCCTCCTAGCGTCGCCACTTCTGACACGCCGGGTACGCTCTGCAATTCATAAGTAAGAAAAAAATCTTGCAGGCTTTTCAATTGACTCAGGTCATGCTGGCCTGTTTTATCGGTCAATGCGTACAGGTAAACCCAGCCCACCCCTGTTGCATCTGGGCCTAGCTCGGGTTTAGCGTCTTTCGGCAGCTTGCTGGTGAGCTGACTTAGGTATTCAAGTACCCTTGAACGCGCCCAATACAGATCTGTTTTGTCGTCAAAAATAACATAGACATAAGAGTCACCAAAAAAAGAAAAACCTCGTACCGTCTTAGCGCCGGGGACAGCTAAAAGACCTGTTGTCAGTGGGTAAGTCACTTGGTCTTCAACCACTTGGGGTGCTTGACCTTTATATGACGTCTTGATGATGACCTGTACATCGGAGAGATCTGGAATGGCATCGACGGGCATTGTTCTGATAGACCAAATGCCTGTAATAATCAGTAGAAGCGTTAAAATCAAAACAATAACACGGTTGTCTATGGCACCTTGGATGATGGCTTTAATCATGGTTAGACTCCATGTTATGTAGGCTATGATCCATTGGCTTCATTGATCCCATTGATCCCATTGATCCCATTGATTTCATTGATTTCATTGATTTCATTTTGTGATTGTTCGGATTTTCAGTTGATTCTAGGCGTTGTAAATCAGCTTTTTGGTTAGATTCTGAATCAATCAAGAATTGTGCTGAAGTAACAACCTTCTGTCCTTCTTTAAGTCCTGACAATACCTGAATTTTAGTATCGGTAATTAAACCCGGTTTAATCGCCTTGGATGAAAAATGGCCGTCTCCTAATGCGAGTACCACGCGACTTTGATCCCCGTCACGAATGACAGCTTCTTTAGGAATAACCAAAACATTGCTGTGCGGCTGCGTGTGAATGCTGATATGGGCAAACATGTTGGGTTTTAGGAAATGATCAGGGTTGTCGAGCTTAAATCTTACCTTAATGGTACGGGTAGCTGGATTCAGTGTCGGATAAATATAATCGATACGACTTTGCCTAGATTCGCTGACGCTAGATGCAAACGTTATCGTGGCGTTGAGACCTTCTTTTATCAGTTGTGCCTGGCTTTCAATAACGTCCGCTTCGACCCAAACTCTATCCAATGAGACTATCGACATCATGGTTGTTTCTGGTTTGACAAAAAAGCCCTGACGAATGTCGAGGTTCTCAATAATACCGGTTTTAGGTGAATAAAAAGTGACGCTCTGCTGGATGTCGTGGGTCTTTTTGAGCGCGGCGATAAATGGCTCAGTGAAGCGCAATGCACGCAAGCGTCCTTCCGCTGCCTGAATGTACTGCGGGTCTTTGCCTCGCAATGCAATAAGATATTCACCCTGTGCGTTGACCAGTTGAGGAGAATACAAGTCGTACAGAGGCGCGCCTTTTGTTACAGGCTCCCCCGTTGATTTTATATAGAGATTTTCAACCCAGCCTTCCACCCTCGGGTGAATATGAAGTAATGCATTTTCATCGTAGGCTACATACCCAAAAGTTTGAAGTGGTTGATTCAGTGATTCACGCCGCACTAGAGCGGTACGGACGCCAAGGTTGTTGATGACTTCGGGTGAGATATGTACGTTGCTTTCTGATTCATTGGCGGGTGAATCGTATACGGGGATTAAATCCATTCCCATAGGCGATTTGCCCGGTTTATCTTTCTTGAAATTAGGGTCCATAGGGGCAACCCAGTACAAGGGCTTGGGTTCATTTTGGCGAGTTGGTATGTTTTCCTGTCGCCAGATAACAAAAACCGACAAGATTACCAAAGCCAGTACGGCAGTACTGATCATTATTTTTTTCATGCGACTGTCCATTGCGTAGCTGGAGCATTAAAAGGGTGTTTTATAGCAGCTGGAATGGTTTAGCCAATGGGGGGGTGATAGATGGGCGCTGAGACGGGTGACAAGTAGTGGTAGGCTGTAAAGGCCGGCGTTACCATGAGTTGAAAGAAAGGTACAGGATGCGTTTCCGTGACTAAAATAGCCTGGCACTGCATCATGTTGCAATTCGCATTATCGCAACATCTCTCCCAGTGGGTTGCGGGTTGATCGCCTAGGGCTGATGACATAGATTGCGCGCCATCACAGTGAGAGGAAGGGGTAGGGGATTCAATTTTTTTTGGTGTGTGTATATTTTTCTCATGCATAGACAGGCAAGATGCACTGAACGCTACAGATTGCATCATAATAAGTGCAGTGAGAAGTAAGTGTATGATTCGGCGCGGGTATTTCATTAGGTCATGATAGATAAGATAATAGTCTTTGACACTTTTTAAGGTAAATCACTTATAAAGTAAACGATAAGCGATAAGAAAAAGTACTTTATTCTCTATTTTGCTAATAGAGTGACATTTTAGATTAACTTACGATGACGTAAGCGTTACATCGTTGTACCTTTCAGCTTTCAACATGACCTTAGGGTGGGGGTTCTTATGACAGTTGGCGTTGATCTACTTTGGACAAAAATGATAAACCCACAACTCGTAGATCTAAAAGAAGGATTGATTTCACTGAAGCAAGCACCTGAAGATCTGCACCTAAATCATAACGGTGACATGCACGCCTCGGTTCTTTTTTCTATGGTTGAGATGGCCGGAATGGGCTGTATTGTTATGCAAATGGGTAGCTTAGCACAGTCATCTTTGGTGGTTGTGAAGTCGGTAAATATTGATTTTATTAAACGAGCACAAGGTGAGATTACGTTCACGGGACGTATCGATGTAGACCAACAGGCACGCATTCTGGCTTTAGCAGACTCGGAGCAAAAAGTTGAAGAGGTGGTGATGGTTGAAGCAAGAAACCAGGCGGGTGATATCGTTTCTCGAGCACAAGTCACTGCCGTTATTTCACCACAATAAACCCTGCATTTACCGAGCTTTTTTCTATACTTTTATCAAGTATCAAAAAGGCAAGGCTCATGAGCAAGCAAGTTTTAAAGAAAAAAAGGTTTGGCTTGTTTCGGCGTATAGATACGGCTGAAGATGCCAAAAATGTCTTCATTAAAGCCATTAGTTGCTTGCTAGCCTTATGCCTTGTCGATATCTCAGTCCATTTTATACTTGCAGAATCAACATCTTACCACTCACTGTTAATATTAATTTTAAGTACAATTCTGATCAGGTGGCGGAATTATTTTATTGCAGTCACTCTGTTTGTGGTTTCCTGTGGCGTGCTCATGGGTGCATTGTCCTTTTTCAAGGGGCTTAATGCAGTCGGGAGCGCGAGCCCATTTTTTGCATTCGTCATTGTCATGCTTTCTTTTCGCGTGTTTGAAGGGGTTCATAAAATTGCAGAGCAGGGCAATATGAATGAAGACTAGTCACGGAGTTCGATGACTATTAAGGCTTCACCCTAGAGGATTAACAGAAATACTTATTGCATGTATGGATTAAAGAGCTTCCCTGATGTGATGATGCGTACCCCAAAGCCAAGATTCAGTTATGTATTGTGCATATGGTACGTAATTCATTAAAGTTCGTGCCTTGGAAGGATTACAAGGCTGTGGCCGCCGATTTAAAGGCCATTTATACCCAACTGACTTCAATGTGCGCGATTTAGCTGTTGGAAATTATCATTAATTCTACTGCCTAAATCAGCGCCAATTTCAGGTAGTATTTTTTCAAAAAACTCGCTAATTTTATTTTTAAAATCCTTTGCCGTGGAAAAGTACTGGTTATTCCTGACTTTTTCGTTCATCACCTTCCACAGCCGCTCTATGGGGTTTAGATTTGGGCTGTATGGTGGCAAGGTGTGAAGTTTAATGCCTAACTTGTCCGCAGCGCTCAGGACAGCCTTGGATTTATGATAGCCAGCTCCATCTAAAACTAAATGCACTGTCTTCTCACTATAATGTGCTCGTATTTTATGGAAAAATTCAATAATCGAATCGCCATTAACGGTGTCATATTGGCCAATAATAGCTTCTTCTATATGGGCGAGTTCGATAGCACCTATTATATTGAGTCGTGTCCGGCTTCCCGTGGTCTCTATGGGTTTATCGACACCCGTTTTGATCCATCCCGATGTGATTTTTGTTGCTTGAGTCGGATGGACTGCATCCATGAACAGTAAGGCCTCGCTCTGAGATAGCTCAGCTTTCAGCGTTTCGTATCTTTCAATAAATTGCGCTTGTTTTTCAGCATCAAACTTATGCGGAACACCTTTAGGTTTTTTATAGCTAAAGCCATTTTGGTGTAGCCATTTGGTGAGCCCTGAAACACTAAACTGCACACCCCACGTTGTTTTAATATAGTGAATAATTTGGCTCACCTGAGCATACATATTCTCTGATACATGATTGATCAGCAACTGGGTTCGCTCATCATTCAGGTAACCCTGAGAACCACCATTGCCGGATAATAGCTTTTCATCATTTAAATAATCATTGAGGTGCCGAACTATCGTTGACTCATCTTTTCTTAATGCCTGAGCGATCATTCTTGTCGACCAGCCTTCCGGCCGCAACAAAACGACCTTCAAACGATCGCTTTCTCTACTGTCTCTTGCTTGCTTATGACGCAATTCCAGTGCAAGTTTTTCGTTTTTTGTCAGGTCGATTTTCAGCATCTGCGCACTATGATAATTTACTCTTTATAAATCAAGTACTTTCAATAGCGATCGGTATATAAGGCTTCCAGTGGCGCTATGATAGGAAGATAAATGAGTTTTAACATCTCAAGAAAAACACTGAACCTTCCAAGCCAAATAGCTGAATCATATATTAAAAAATACCTTGCTAAATCTTACCCCATCTAAGTTAAAAAGCTTAAATTTACGATTATATCGCCATGGTTTATGGCATAATTTTAAATTAACTGATATGGGTGAGAATAGACAAAGTTTCAAAGTATTTTTCTTCTTTTTAAGCAACTACCAGCTAAAAATGTAGTAAGCATTGAGGCTGCATCTATAAATATGGAGTTTGCTTACCACAATACTTCGGACAGTTTTCGATTTGAAGGTTCTATATAAACTGTAACCCATTGATTTATATAGCTTTGGGTGATATTTAAGCGAAAAATAAAACCTTTAGAATCAATAACTTAAAAAATTGTCCGAAGTATTGTCACCAGAAAAGTTCGTAAATATCTATTTCATGTTGATTTGGTTATTGTTCGACTCCATATTAAGAAAAATGCAGGCAGTCGATTATTAATCGACAGCGTATTGAATATAGAAAGACTGAAAGTGCAGGTAAAGTATTGTTGAAAGGCAGTCATTATTTGTTGTTAAAAAAACAGCGGGAAACTAACCCTGAACCAATTTCAAAATCCATCTAATTTACTAGCCAGCAATCACAATGCCGCATATTGGGTGTAATGAAAGAGCAGCATGGAATAAACCGTCATGCGAGGGGGTGAAGTCTGTATTAGTTACCCCATATCAACTGACGAAGTGCTTTTGATTGAAGGTGAAAAAATAGGATACTTTACCATTTTTTGTCAGTATTTATTCATTTTAGCAACCACTAACTGGAATGATGATCTGATTGTAACGTTATGTTTATTAATGGTATTTTATGTTTTCATAAAATTGGCACGATACCCGCTTTACTAACATATGACACTTGCAATGGATGGCAAGTTATCAACTCAGGGAGAGAGTGATATGGAATGGTATTGCAATGAAGTGAAAGTAAAAGTCGACCACATTAGTCAAAAGGCGCGAGAAAAATCAGCACAGCGTATGCATAGCATGGCTTTTTTGAGCCACTTTCCACCCATTAGTGTCCGCGAGTGCTTAGACGCCGTAGATTTTACTGAGGCGCATAAGGAGCAACGAAAAAAAATGGCGCACCAGTGGAAGAACAATATTCAGCGTATGCAACAAAACAAAGAAGCTTTAGAGGCTATCCACACGGGTATCTATACCGATCACCCCTGAAGATGCAAGGGCGTTGTGCGCTCGCTCGCCCCAACCACTTACGGGCTGTAAGCTCATGGGGATTCGCTCGCTTGCCGCCTTCATGCATCTCCAATTCCGATGTGTATTAAGTCCGCCAGTTTAGATTAATGATTTTTGGTCACGGGCTTGTTTCGCATAATAGACAGCCGCTGTATAAAATACGTCAGTAGAGCTATTTACGGCTGTCTCAACGGCATCTTGTATCACGCCAATCATAAAGCCTATGGCGACCATATTCATTGCAACCTCATTATTGATACCGAACAAGCTGCAGGCGAGAGGGATGAGTAATAATGAACCGCCGGCGACACCTGATGCACCGCAGGCACAAAGCGCCGATACGATGGCGAGCAATACGGCTGTAAAAAAATCGACATGAATACCTAGGGTATTAACTGCACATAGTGTCAGAATCGATATTGTGATAGCTGCGCCTCCGGTGTTAATGGTGGCCCCTAAGGGAATGGAAACGGAGTAAGTGTCTTCGTCGAGTTTCAATTTTTTGCAAAGAGCCATATTAACAGGGATGTTGGCGGCACTTGAACGCGTAAAAAAAGCTGTGGTACCGCTCTCTTTAAGGCAGATAAAAAGTAAGGGATAGGGATTTCTTCGCATTTTTAAATAGACAATAGCTGGATTAACCACAAGGGCAAACAGTGCCATGGCCAGCAAGAGCACAGCTAATAAATTAACGTAGCTTGCAAGCCCCGCTAATCCACTATTTGAGACCGTTTGCATCGTCAAACCAAAAATACCGAGTGGCGCAAAGCGAATAATGAAGGTGACTATACGTGAAATACAAGAGCTGATATCGAGAAACACCTTTTTGGTGGAGTCTGAAGCCTTGGTTAATGTGATTCCAAGGCCCACCCCCCAAACAATTAGCCCTAGGTAATTTGCATCAATTAACGCAGTTACCGGGTTATCGACGAGTTTAAATACAATACTCATCAACACCTGGCGAATCCCTTCCGGTGGCTGAGACTGAGGAAGTTTATCCAATAAATTGACAGTAAGTGGGAAAGCAAAACTAATTGCAACGGCCAAAAATCCAGCAGCGAGGGTGCCTGTTAAATACATGAAAAAAATAGGCTTAATGTTAGGCTTTTGTTGTGTATTCTGATTGGCAATAGCAGAGGCAACGAGAACAAGCACTAATAAAGGCGCAATCGATTTTAATGCTTTAATAAATAGCTCGCCAAGAAAGCCGGTATAGAGAGATAGAGTAGGGAAGGAAACTGCCAATAGGCAACCCAAAATGATGCCGATAATGATTTGTAAAATGAGGCTTTGTCTGAATGATGAAATGATACGCATAAAAATATCAGGTATAAAAGTTTATCAGACAACAAAAGAGGCAAATAAGTTTTCTGATTTATTATGTCGAAGAGAAAATTTTAGTATAGTCCAAGATTTAATAGGCAGGGGGTGCTACTTACTTTGATAAAAATGCATATCTGATAAAAGTACGTGAGCTACTTTTTTTCTACAAGAACTGTTTTTGTTCCAGATAATTTATCATGTAATGTTTGCTTTTTAGGGTCCGTAAAAGCGATAAGGTACCCTAAGCCGAAAATAAAAAATGAAAGCATGGCATAAAAAAAACGGCTATAGGCTTGTCGCCAGCTAATAGGTTGATTATCTTGAGTTAGGATTGCGAGTCGCCATGCTTGCATACCTAAGGTTTGGCTATTTTTCACCCAAAAGTAGCAAAAGAAAAGCGATACATTAAAGAGGCAAAAAAGAAACGACGGCAACCTCCATGCGCCTGAGATAGCAACCTCATCCGAAGCAAGTTCACCACCTAAAGAAACACGAATGCCAACCATAATGGCTATACTGGCTAATAAAATGGCGGCCACAAGGAAAGTGTCATAAACCATGGCGATGAAACGTCTAAAGGGGCTCGGGTTTACATCAAGGATAAAGTTTTTCATATCGATTTTGCAAAAATAGTCTATTATAGCTTTTATAGAGGTGCATCGCAGCGCTCTATCGCTGAATTTGATCACTGAGTATAAAAAAGCAAAACTACAATGAGTCGGTATAGGTTTGTCAAAGAAATGTAAAAACCGTGTCTTCGAGCACTTTACATCAAGTTAATGGAAGATTGCATGCAAAAATTGATAAAAATACTGCTGATTGAAGATGACCTTCAAGTTGCTGAATATGTTCGTCTTGGGCTGCAGGAAAAAGGCTACGATGTCGATATGACGCGAGACGGAGAAGAAGGTCGGCAAAAAGCGATTAATGATCATTATGACCTGCTGATTGTAGATCGTATGCTGCCTAATTGTGATGGTATAGATATTGTTAAGGCAGTAAGGGACTCCGGCAATACGGTCCCCGCTTTATTTTTGAGCGCGTTAGGTAATGTGGATGATCGCATCCACGGCCTAAGAGCAGGAGGCGATGATTACCTAGGTAAGCCTTTTGCAATGGAAGAATTACTTGCCCGTATAGAAGTTTTGCTGCGGCGAAACGAAGCTAAGCCAACCACTCGCTTGCGCGTTGGTGATCTGGAACTTGACCTATTAAGCCAGAAAGTGACGCGTGATAACGTGGCGCTAAACCTACAGCCACGAGAATTTAGGCTGTTAGAATATCTTATGAAGCATGCTGGCCAAATTGTGACGCGCACAATGTTACTCGAAAATGTTTGGGAGTATAATTTTGACCCTCAAACTAACGTGATTGATGTGCACGTGAGCAGGCTCCGGCAAAAAATCGACAAAGATTTTGAGAAACCCATGCTAAGTACTGTTCGTGGTGCTGGCTATGTGTTGAATGCTACGAAATAGAACTTTTGCCCATTATACATTTCGCTTTATGATGGGCTATGTTGCCTGCCTGAGTATCGCTGCTTTTATTTTACTCTCCGTAACCTACGTTTTTTATTCCCTTGATTATTTCAATAGCGTCAATGGTTCGCTTGAATCGGAACTTGACATTATTCAAAATGCCTATCAGGAGCGCGGCATTGCAGGCGTAAAATCGCTGGAAGCAGAGCGCCATAAAAACAACTTATTTGGTCGCTTCACCTATATATTAGTGGATGACAAACAGCAGAAATTGGCCGGCGATCTTAATGAGTGGCCACAATATTTCACTTGGAGTGATGGCTGGTTTAGTTTTGACATGAGCTTTATTAACTGGCAGGGGGTGTCAACGCTTTATAATTTCGTCGCGCGCACACGCCAGCTGAAAGATGGTCGTCAGCTTATGGTAGCCCGTGTTGCTGATGATATCCGCCAAAATATCCAACTGGTCAGTGCTACCTTGTTTTGGAGCATGATTATCATGAGTACGCTGGGATTAATCGGTGCTGTCATTATCAGTCACCTCAGCTTGGCGCGAGTAGAGGCCATTAATCAGACTATTCGAACCATCATGAACGGAAATCTGTCTGGGCGCATTCCCGTGATTGCAAGTGAGGATGATTTTCAAGCACTGGCGATAAATCTTAATGCGATGTTTGAGCGTATAGAAAGCTCTATGAATGACGTGCGCCAAGTGTCAGATAATATTGCCCATGATTTACGAACGCCGTTAACGCGTATTAGAAACCGTTTATCTACGATGCAAAAAACCGCCAACGAAGACAGCAAAACCTTATATCGTGAAATCGTAGCTGAGGCGGACGGTCTCTTGTCGACATTTAACGCCTTGCTACGCATCTCTCAAATTGAATCAGGCAGTAAAAAAGCTAATTTTACTTCTTTTGATTTATCGCAAGTATTTTACGATGTTTGTGAGTTATACGAGCCCCTCGCGCAGGTAAAGGGTATCTCTTTAGATGTTAGCATTCAAACCGACTTACACATGCTGGGCGACAAAGATCTCATGTTTCAAATGCTCGCCAACCTCGTTGATAATGCGATTAAATACACGCAAGAAGAGGGTAAGATTCAGATAAAAGCGACCCGAGTGAGCTACAAGGCAAGGCTTGTGATTGCAGATGATGGCCCTGGCATTCGCGTCGAAAAAATGGCTAAAGTTTTTCAACGGTTTTATCGCGTGGAGTCAAGCAGAGGGCTTCAGCCTGGAAATGGCTTAGGTCTGAGTTTAGTTAAGGCAGTTGTGGAGTTGCATCAAGGTATTATTACATTGAGTGATAGTCAGCGCTTGTTTGATTCGTTAAAAACGCCGGGACTGTCTGCCGTCATTGATTTTCATTTGTCTAATAGTGACGAATTCAAACAAGCGTGACTTACGACAAATTGTAAGGTGATACAAACTTAACGTCTATACCGATCGGAATTGGAGATGCAAGAAGGCGGCAAGCGAGCGATTCCCCAATCACTTACAGTCAGTAAGTGATTGGGGTGAGCGAGCGCGGCCAACGCCCTTGCATCTTCAAGGGTGATCGGTATATTTTTGATAATCATTTCCTTTTATGTGCGTTCAGCGCATCAATGATATCCTCGGGGAGTATGAGTGGCGCCTCACCCGGGTCTGTTGATTTTTGTGTACGCTTAAAAGCATTAAGTCCGGCAGCATTACAGAGTCCAGAAATGTCAGCCGCACTAAATCCATCGGTTTTTTCTGCAAGAAGTTCGGCATTGATGGTTTTTGCAAGCGGGAGCTTACTGAGATACAGCTCGAATAAGCGCGCTCTTGTTGTTTTATCTGGCGCGGGAATATCAACCTCCTTACTGAGTCTGCCGGGCCGTTTTATGGCGGTATCGATGAGTTCTGGCCGATTTGTTGCAGCAATAACATAAACGCCATCTAGAGAATAAATGCCATCTAAAAGCTGCAAGAGGTGGTTGAGCAAGTTTTCTGCCCAGCGTTCAGAGGATTCAGAGCGCGACCTCGCTATACTATCAAGTTCATCGATAAAAACAATTGAGGGTTTTTTTCGTTGAGCTTGCTCGAAAACACGTGATAAATATTTTTCAGATTCACCGACATACTTTGAGATGAGAAGGTCATTGGTAATAGTAAAAAAATTCAGGTTAGCCTGACTCGCCATAATCTTTGCTATCGTCGTTTTACCGTTACCCGGAGGGCCTGATAATAAAATACCCTTGGGTACCTCGATGCCAAAATTCTCCGTAGCTTGTTTAGAATTCTTCAATAAATTAACAACAGTAATCAGCTCTTCTTTAAGTGTTTCACTAATGATTATGTCATCCCACGTTAAATACTTTACTTTTTTGTAGGCTATGTTGGAGCTATCTGCGTAGGCGTTGTATTCTTTTTCAGATGTTGTTAAATAAAGTTTTTTAGCGATAACTGAGAAAACATAAAAGAAAGGAAAAATATGGGACAGAATGATAAATGAATTAATACTTGCATCAAAGGGTACATATTTAAAGTAAATAATAATATTTGTTAAGAAAAATATAAATACGCATATTGATATAAACAAAGCAATTGAATTTACGGCAATACTTCCTTTCTTTTTTTTCCTAGACAGTAATGAGTAACCGAGTGCAGATGCAGAGATTGTCAGCAGGCATAATGTAAACAAAGTCAGTTTAATAATTAGAAAATTATACATTTTTATCCTATATATCACTTATATTACTTTAAATATCTCCAATATAAAGATACAACCAAAATCAGGAAAAATAAATTTGATCAAGTTAATATTGTTTTTTATTTTTATTTCTGGGTGTTACAGAGATACGGGTAAATCTGGCGGAGACAGAGAGGGAAATCCCCATATAAAGCATCACATAGAGGAAAATTTCAAGATTATGATGGATGCAGCTTTTAACAAAGATACGGCGAAGTATTTTTCTTTTATTGATATGAATACCTATGTTGGCTTGGATGATCACGGTGAAATCATTGATTCTGGCTTACAGCTTGAAAGGGCTTTTCGTCATAACACGGAACTCATCAGACGGTATAATTCTTTTGACTTTCAAAGGATTGTCATAAAAGTTATATCGCCTGACTGCGTATTAGTTATTGCCAAAGTGAAAGCTGATATTGAAGTAGTGAACAGCCAAGCGCTGAGTTTCTCTGGTGGTTATAGTCAAATTTGGCATAAAGTGGGTAGTCACTGGAAGGTTATTAGCTCTAGTAGCATGCTTTCGCCTCAATCAGATTCTCATGCTAGCCTAAAGAAATAATCGGGGCTTAACACCAGGTGCAAGTTTGTACAGCCGTATATTTTTTTAGTTATGATTAAATTCGGGTACTTTACGCATGTAATTCATATAGCATCTGAATGTGACACCTCTGTTTAGTAGATATATTTCTTGAAAGGCTTTTGTCAGCTTGGGTCGCCACGCCCTCATGATCACTTTATAATCAATATATTGAGAAAATTTCTGTTTATAATCTAACAATATAATTTAGTTGCTATAGTGTGACCTGGTGTTGTTTTTTATGGATATATCTATCGTTTATTTATTTATTTGTAACGCGCCATGGAATAGAATCCGCCCTCCCAACTAAGCCTCATTTTTTTGTTATGAATGCTCTTGTATTTGTTTTATTTTTACTTTCGGCTTCGGCACTTATTGCTGATGATATAATTTTAACCTTGTCAGGTTCTAATACTATTGGCCAAGCATTAGCCCCAGCCTGCGCAAAAGCCTACCTTGAAAATCAATTCAAAAAACCTGCAATAATAAGGAATGGTAGCATTAAGAACGAGTACATTATCACCACTTTAGACGCATTAAATACGAAGAAAACCATTAAGATCTCAGCACATGGCTCAACTTCGGGGATTAGAGACCTAGTAAAACGCAGAGCAGATATAGCCATGTCTTCTCGCCGTGCAAAAAATAAAGACTTTGCATCCTCCAGCGTTAATGGTGATATGAAAACCTCAGTTGCAGAGCAAACCATTGCTGTTGATGGCCTGTCAATTATTCTCCACCCAGACAATCCTATTAATAGTTTGAGTATTGTAGAAGTTGCTCAGATTTTTTCAGGAGAAATAACAAACTGGAAAAAATTTGGAGGGCTCGACCGAGAAATTGCACTTTATGCGAGAGATACAAACTCAGGCACTTGGGATACCTTCAAGAGATTAGTTTTTGCAGGTAAGTATAGCTTAGCGGTAAATGCCGAGCGCTTTGAGTCGAATTCTCTACTATCTGAGCGAGTTGCTAATGACATTAATGGAGTTGGTTTTGTCGGTTTGGCTTTTGTTGGGCGATCAAAATTACTGGCTATTTCTGACAATAACTCTTTGCCTATAAAGCCCAATAAATTCTCAGTAGCTACTGAAGATTATCCATTGTCTAGACGTTTGTTTTTTTACTTACTGCCAAAGATTAATAATCATGAAGCAAGGTCGTTTATTGATTTTTGTCAATCGGAGAAAGGGCAATCTATTGTAGAAAAAATAGGGTTTATTTCTCAGAATATTCAAAAATTTATCGTTCCTCCTGAGGAGGTAATGCCAAACTATTATCAAAAGCTTGCTGGCCGGGCTGAAAGATTGTCATTAAACCTTCGGTTTTCAGAGGATAGCCCGCAACTGGATACAAAAGCATTACGCGATATCGACCGACTTACCGTTTATTTAAATCAAATAAAAAAAGATTATCCTTATGTTTACCTTGTTGGGTTTTCTGAAAGAGGCACTAAATTCAGTGAAGATGTTGTATTGTCCAGATTTAGGGCACTTGCCGTACGAAGTGCACTTGTTCGAAATGATGTGAACATTTCAAGTAGTCACGGCCTTGGATCATTCATGCCAATAGCCAATAACAATGATATGCAAGCAAAGAAAAAAAATGCCAGAGTTGAAGTTTGGGTTGCAAAAGAATTGATACAATTTTAATCGCGACTATACCGGTCACCCTTAAAGATGCAATGGCGTTGATGACTATAAGCTCATGGAGATTCACTCGCTTGCTGCCTTCTTGCATCTCCAATTCCGATGGGTATATACCCAACAAAACTTCTGCTTCATTGCCCATAGCGGCGTAGATGCACATCTATATTTTTATAGATTCTAACAATTCAAGTAAGTTATAGTATGCGATCACATATAGTTACCGATTAAACAATAACAAGGAGTGTTATTTATGAGCACCGAGACCTCTTCTTCCACCTTATGTCAGATTGTCTGTAGTCATAAGAGAAAAGCCATCAGGCTATTTTTTATCCTCATTGCTTTTTTATCAATGACATTAGTTGCCACGAAAACCTATCAAACATGGGATTCTCATCCTGCACGTGGTGCGATAGCATTAGAAGATGGCACTTACGGTGAAAGGTACTCAGTACCTCAATATCTTGAGCAGGGGTGGAGTGAATCTGATAGCCTTTGGTTTTACACGACAACGCAGGGTTCTAATTTAATTCCCTATGATTTTTTTGTTTCCCTTGAAGTAGCAAATAAAACAACGCGATTCGCTTCTAATGAAATATTTGATAAATACCGTTACCTCCCACAAGCCGCTACATTCTTCAACAAAGACGCGCTCGCTGTTGGCTTTGCAAAAGATACTTATAAAGGCAAAGACTACGTTGGTTATACGTGTGCCGCCTGCCATACAGGTCAAATTAACTATCAAGGTCAAGCTATTCGTGTAGATGGTGCTCCAGCCATGGCCGACATGAATAATTATCTTGAAGCTCTCCATGCTGCAATGCAACAAACACTGATAGACAAAGAAAAACGAAATCGTTTTATTCAAAAAGTTCTCGCATTAAAAAATAACTACACATCAAAAAAAGCCATTTTTTCAGACTTGAGAAAATGGGAATCTGTTCTAGAAAATTACAATACGATTAATCACAGTAATTTAGATTATGGTTATGCACGACTTGATGCATTTGGAAGAATTTATAATCGCGTTTTACAGTATGTTATCAATAAAGAGCAAGCCAAAAGTCAAATGCTTTTAGCTGTAGATACTGCAGGTCAGCATATACTGACTGAGCAACAAGCAAACCTTGTTCTCGATGGCATTAATGAGTTTATTATAGGCGATGAGCAATTTGCGCTTATCATTAAGCGCCTCACCTCAAAGCGCGAAGGCTACCCAAATTTATCAAAATCACAGCTTATCCGAATTAAAAAGAAACTATTCAATGAACCCGATGCACCTGTGAGTTATCCTTTTTTATGGGATGTTACGCACTCTGATTATGTACAGTGGAATGGAATTGCAGCCAACGCCGGTGTTGGCCCAATAGGGCGTAATGCTGGAGAAGTTATCGGTGTATTTGGTACGTTAGACTGGCGAGCTACTGATCCACAGTTTAGTTTATCGGCCAAGCTTTCTGGTCAAGATAATAAACATATGAAGATCGATTTCACGTCCTCCATTGATTTAATGAACTTACGCCGTCTCGAAAATCATTTAAAACACCTAAAGTCGCCTGTATGGCCAGAGAAAATTCTAGGTGCTATCAACCAAGAGCAGGCGAAACGGGGGCAACGTATTTATGCAGATTACTGTCAATCTTGTCACCTGGTTGTCGAGAGAGATAACTGGAACAGGGTCATCATTGCTCATATGTCGGACATTGACAAAGTCGGAACAGACCCGCAGGCCGCTCACAACAGCGTGAATTACACAGGGCAAACAGGGAATTTCAAATATACCTATCAAGGTACAGGTGTAGGTGATGTCATCCTAGGTGAAGAAGCACCCGTTGCTATGCTTCTAACTGCAGCAACAAAAGGTGTGGTTGCAACACCTGACCCCGATAAATGGTTTATTCGTCGCTGGGCCGACTGGCTTTATACACTGCTCTCTTCATTTTTCACAAACGAGATTCAGCCCAGTGTGAAAAACGGAACTTATCAGCCCGATACAAAGTCGAATCCCTTTCAGTCACTTTTGGCATATAAAGCACGATCGTTAAACGGTATTTGGGCGACTGCGCCATATTTACATAATGGCTCTGTGCCATCGTTGTACGATCTCTTATTACCCGTTAAGCGAGAGGGTGATTCAGATGATGGTGAATATAGGCCCGATAGCTTTAGAGTGGGTAGTCGTGAGTTTGACCCTGTAAGAATTGGGTTTAAGGCCACAGGCTATGATGGCTTTATTTTTGATGCATCCTTGCCCGGTAATTTGAATGTCGGTCACGAATATGCCGCAGGTAGAACGGCTCAACCTTCGGGTGAAATATTACCACCTTTGAATTCACGCCAACGTTGGGATTTGATCGAATACTTGAAAACGCTTTAGCTGAGTAACATTTACGTTAGCAAGCTTAACAACCGCTCTGTTTTTGGTTGTTAAGCGTGATACCGGTTGCATTACGTTAATATCACCGCAATAATCATATTATTATTTGCATGCAAGAATTATTTAAATCCAACATTTACCATTTTTAACAAAAAAGGGTCATTTTCATTGTCACCAATATCGATATAATCTGTAGTTTTATACCTGTCCCTCACCTCGAAGAAAGCGGTTATCTCACCGAGTTCAAATACCATAGATTTGAGCTGCCAAGTTTTAAATGTATTTTGGGTTTCTACACTATAAGCTTCAACTAAGTCGAGTGCCGGTAGCCAGACAAGCTGGTGGCGAGTACCTTCATGGATCAATGAAAAAGATTGTTTTTCCTGGCAACCTTTACCCTCTGTTTTATCTAACTGAAATTGCGCTTTAAATTTTTCATCCACTAATTGATATTTTTTTGACCAGTATTTTTTTTCATGATTTTTAATGTCGTGAGGTTGATATTCAATTGCACGCTTGCTGATATCAAAGTAGCGAATAGGGCGTATCTGTTGATTAGTTGTTTGCGTCCAGATTTCAGTGATATTTTTTTCAAGGTATTGATGCGCTACTTTACCTTGATGTCGCCATAGTCTGAATGTTTGTTCTGCCGATTTTTTATTGTTGAGTTGGTAGGTAGCCGATAGTGAATGTTTATTCAATGTGCATTCGGCATGTAGTGGTATGCCTACTATGAAGAAAAGAGCAATAAGAAAATTTTTCATGACGTGTACATCCAAGAAACCCCATGCAGTGCATAGGGCTAGTTATTATTTATAGTAAATATTACTACTCATAGATATTCGTGCGAAAGCGCTTAGGGAGTGATTGCAGCGTTAGCAAGGCCTTCTAAATCGCCAGCATAGTTCATTACATGAAAAATCAGACTCTGTTCATTCGTACCCGATAATAACAATGCTCCAGGCCCCTTCGCATAAATACCGACGTCTTCACCTGCATGCGTTTCAGAGCTTAAAGGTACAAGAGCTTCTTGGTGAAAACCTTGTGCTTCTGTATCCACTGATCGGAGGTTATGACGGCGTACGTCGTAATCTTTACCGTGTTCTAAATCTCTGAACCCTGGGCCATTTGTGTAACCCAATGTTGTGTAGGGTAGATCGTCACCGGCTAACGTAGGCTCAGTTTCACCTATCGCGATAACTTTTCCTAAAATGGGATTACCACGCTTAGGATAGCCTGCAATAGTGAATACATGGCTGTGATCCGCAGTGACGATGATTAATGTCTCTTCAGGGTTGGTAGAATCTACTGCCGCTTGCACAGCCTCAGATAATTCGATGGTATCAGTGAGTGCGTTGTATGCATTGCCTGAATGATGCGCATGATCAATACGGCCCGCTTCAACCGTTAAGACAAACCCTTTGTTATTCTGCTTAAGAAGATCAATGGCTTTTTGTGTCATCTCTTTCAGTGATGGCTCACCAGCAATATCGTCTGCACGATCTGCTTCATACTGCATATGTGATTCATTAAAAAGCGCCAAAACAGGCTTTGCGTTATTGCTCAAACTATCGAAACCTTCCTGATCAATGATATAGCTGCCTTCTGGGTAAAGTTCTTTCCATATCGCTGTCAGGTCTTTGTTATCGGTTCTATCGCCTTCAACATCACTGACCGCATCATCCGAATTATAGATCTTATCCTTGGGCAAGAAATGACGCCGCCCACCACCCATAACAACATCAATGCCATCAATATCCAAACCCGCTACGCGGCTTTCAAGATTTTTCTCAAAATTGACAAGCTGCGTAGCGATATCTATACAACCTTCTTCGATCGCATCTTGTGACATATCAGAGATATCTTCCCAACCACGGTCTGCTGATTTTGCATAAGCTGCAGCAGGTGTTGCATGCGTAATACGTGCCGTTGAGATGATGCCGGTTGATTTACCTGCAATTTCTGCCAGCTCTAGCGCGGTGAATAGTTCGTTTCCTTTCACGGATGCACAGTCACCTTTAATCACATGTTCGTTAACGCCGATAACACCGATATCGCTTTTAACACCTGATATCATTGCTGTCATCGTGCCTGCAGAATCGGGTGTTTGTGCATCGACGTTATAGGTTTTACTTAAGCCCGCAAAAGGAAACTTTCCAAAACTGAGCTGGTTTTCCTCACCCGTCATCCCTTTACGTTGGCCGTCCAATATACGCGCGGCAGTCACAGTAGAAACCCCCATACCATCACCTACAAATAGGATAATGTTTTTTGCTTTTCCTTTTACTGGCGTATCACTGACTACGTTGGCAATACGGGTGCTGCCCTCCTTGTACCAGCTGTTAGATGTTGTTTGTACCACTATGGGTGCAGATTCTATTGCCCCTCGTAACACTTTTTGTGATTTGTCTTCTTCCGAATTACAAGCCGTCAAGAGGGCCAGTGAAAGCGAGGAGAGGATAATAGTATTTTTCATTGATAAACCGCCTTATTCGCTGATTAAGCCCAGTGTTTTATTGATAAGATGAAAGATGATGTTTTGCTCAACGACACCTTGCACTAAATGCGCATTAGGGCCTGTCGCATGTATCGTGACATCTTCACCGGCATGTGTTTCTGATGAGGTTGGAATCAATGCCTCTTGGTGAAACCCACTCGCTTCAGTCTTGATACTTGTATGATCATGCCTACCCGTATTGGTAGGTTGGCCATACGCGAGATCAGCATCGGTCGCGCCACCAAGATCTTGGAAGCCTTTGCCATTGGTGTAACCCAGCGTGGTATAAGGAAGGTTGTCTTTTGCTAGGGTAGGGGTATCTTTGCCAACACCTATAACTTTACCCAGAATAGGGTTGCCGCGTTTAGGGTAGCCAGCAATGGTAAATACGTGACTGTGATCGGCAGTCACAATAATCAACGTTTCATCCGGGTTAGTGTTTTCCACGGCGGCCTTGACAGCTTTCGCAAACTCAATGGTATCAGTCAGTGCATTGTAGGCACTACCGGCATGATGGGCGTGATCTATACGGCCCGACTCAACGGTTAAAAAGAACCCTTTTTTGTTGTTATCCAGTAGCTTTATGGCTTTTTCTGTCATTATGGATAAGGAAGGCTCACCTGCGATATCATTTTTTCGATCCGCTTCATAGTGCATGTGGGATTCATTAAATAAGCCTAATACCTGCGGTGTTTTCTCTGTATCTAACGCATCAAATCCTGCCTGATCTTCAATGTAAATGCCGTTGGAATAAAGGGCCTTCCACTCATTGATCAAATGTCTGCCATCCGTTCGGTCACCTTCGACATTACTCGTTGCATCTTTGGAATTAAATTTAGCGTCCTTAGGCAAGAAGTGACGACGACCACCACCAAAAGTGACGTCAATGCCATCGACTTTTGCACCGGGTATACGTGCTTCCAGATTTTTCTTAAAGTTCACAAGCTGGCTTGCAATATCTTCACAGCCTTGCGTAATGGCTTCTTCGGGTTGGTCTGAATTGTCTTCCCAATTTCTGTCGGCTGATTTTGCGTAGGTAGCCGCTGGCGTGGCGTGTGTGATACGCGCTGTTGATACGATACCGGTTGCAAGGCCTTTTAGTTCTGCTAATTCAAGAGCAGTGATGACTTCATTGCCTTTAACCGATTGACAATCTCCGCGAACAACGTCTTCATCAACACCAATGACACCCGAATCAGTTTTAACACCTGATACCATGGCTGTCATCGTGCCTGCTGAATCAGGCGTTTGTGCATCAACATTATACGTTTTTGCAAAAGCCGTATAAGGAAAGCTTTCAAAAGATAATAAGCCTTCTTCACCTGGCGCGCCCTGTAATTGCCCCTCCAGTATTCTTGCTGCTGTTAAGGTTGATACACCCATGCCGTCACCGACAAAAAGAATCACATTTTTTGCCGAGGTTTTTTTCTCTAGCGCTTTTTTAGCATTAATTGCTGTTGTGGCATCTTTATACCAAGTGCTGTTTTTTTGATGATCTGGCAGTACACCACTATTGCTGTGAGCAGAAAAAGCTGCACAGATTAGGCAGGGAATAATATGTTTCTTGAAGCGCATTGTTTCTCCATCGCTAAATGCGTATTGGCTTAATTGCGCATATAGTAGGTGGAGTGTATGTCAGTTTAATGACGTGAAGATGATAAAAAAAGGGACTATCCGTTAGATAAGTCGATCTCCTTTTTCCAGCACTATCTGTTTCTTTCAGCGCTACACTATTCTATTAGGGTGTTGTTAAAAGCGTCGCGAGAGGGTGATAGCCTTTATGCTCTTCTCTCATCAAAAGTATTTAGCTTGTCGGCTGGCTGGAATATTTGTAATTACTTATTTTTACGCGCTTTTCTGAGCCTATCCATTTCGGCCATGCCTGATTTCCCTGCGTTAATCTCGGCCGCATAATGCGCGGGCATCTTAGGGTCTTTCCAGCGACCGGCATTCATAATTCCACCTTCATTAATACCCATCTCAGTCATATCTTCACACGCACCAATACGAAAAGAATGCCCTGAACAGGCCAAGCCAAGTTCTTTTTTTATGAGATTATAGATACCTACAACTTTCAATGGCCCCCGAAGTTTCATTGCTTTTCCTGCAAAAAATGACCAAAAAAGCGGGTCGCTTTCCGTGACTGAAAGCAAACCAATCCACCTCTTAACTGCACTCAATGTTTCTTCTGATAAATAGAGATAAGCCCCCTCAGCATCTTTGTCAGTTTTGCTGAAAGGTAAAAAAAGCCGAGAAGTTTTGAATCGTATTGAAGCCACTGTAAGGCTTTCAATTTCACTGATACGGAGCAATCCATCATAGGCAACACGGAAAATAGCATTAGCCCGTATAAAATCAAAATCGTCGTGTCGACTTTGATTTGAACTGTACCATTCATCAATAGTTTGATGGTGTATTGGATAGGCTTTTTTCTTAGCGGGGTCACCATTTTTTTGCCGGGGTTTTAACGCGAGGCCAACAAGTCTAGAATCGCCTATAGATGAGTGTGACTGGTTGAGTATGGATGCATCCAGAGATTTAAGTAGGTGAACGTCAGTATTTATCGTCCGCAAAAGAACACCCATACTCACGCGGTAATCGATAAATGCTAAAACCGTTTCTTCTTGCAGTGGGAACATCAGGCACTGATTTTGATAGCAAAAAACCTGATAGTGCCGCATAACCCGCGCTAAATTTTTTTTGGTATTTTCGGCAGATGCCGCAATAAATAACTGGAGGTTTCTTTGAAGGGTAGGCCTTAAAGAATCCTCAACAATTAACTCGTTCATGTCGACAGCAATTGCTTTATTTTTGTGATTGTTATTTTCTTCAGTCATCGTATTTTCTAGATGGGCAAGGGTAGGCGAAAAGACTAGGTTTTGAAAAGGTTTACCTTCAATCGCTAATCCACGAATGCATGGAGATATTATACGTTAAATATAGGCATCGAGCTAAGCTGGATATTCTATAAAGACAAGTGTTTATACCTATCGGAATTGGAGATGCAAGAAGACGGCAAGCGAGCGAATCCTCATGAGCTTACAGTCAGTAAGTGATCGGGGTGAGCAAGCGCGGCCAACGCCCTTGCATCTTCACGTGTGATGGATATATACAGATAAGATCAGCACAGTGGATATAAGAAATTGAGGTACCTTAATTTATATTTGGAGGTAACTTATATGGTTCGCCTCGCGTATTGCAAGATAAATCGTTGTGCTCATGAAGGAAAAGTTGCGGTCTTATATCCGGCCTCTATTTGAAGGTATATCCCTCGGGCCCTAATGGAAATTCGCTCATCTCAGTGCTTATCTACTCAACGGTCTGCTCACGAGGAGCGCCTTAGTTACAATCAGCTTGCCTGAGATGCAGGTCTTACCTTTCATGCCATCACGGTGATTTGTCTCTTCGCAATTTGCTTAGTTCATTACTCTTAAAACTTAATCATTAATACATTAAAAATATGTTCCTACTAATAGCCGCTTTTCAGGCGGTAACGATCTTCAATACTTAGGCTTTCTTTACACTGAAACAGCATAGCTTTCTCCATTTTTGAGCAAGGCAAAAACTGTTCTAACCATTTTATTGGCTAAGGCTACGGCCGCTACATTTTTTCCACGACGTTGCATAAGGTTGCCTGCCCATCGACTCACAGAATCTTTTTTACCTTCAGTATATTGCAGTACCGACCTCGCCCCATGAATCAACAATGTGCGTAAATATACATCCCCTCTTTTGCTGATGCCGAGTAAAGTTGGCCTTCCTCCCGTGGAATGCTGGCGAGGAACCAAGCCAAAAAAGGCGGCCAGTTCTCGGCCATTTTTAAACAACGATATATCCCCAATTGTTATTAATAACGCGGTTGCGGTAAGAGGTCCTACACCCGGAATACTCATCAATCGTTGGGCCTCCTCATCATTTTTGATCATACGCTCAATTTCCATGTCATACTTATCAACACGCTTATCAACTGTTTTTAGATCATTCTGCAAATCAGAGAGTATCTCCCTAAACCGAATACCCAAGCCATTTTCGGCATCTTCAAGAATCATCGGTATACTTTTAAGCACGTTCTTTCGACCAATACTTCGGACAGTTTTTGATTTGGTGAATATTGTAAAATCGTAACTTGTTGATTTTAAAGGCTTTGAATGATCATTGACCTAAAAGTTAAACCCTTAAAAATCAACAGGTTAAAAAACTGTCCGAAGTGTTGTTCGACCTGCGGGGATATCAATTCCTTGTTCCATTAATAATCCTCGGATCTGATTGACCAAAGCCGTACGATTTTTAATGGACTGGCTTCGAATTCTGTGAATAGATTGATTTTCTAATTGTTCAACTGACTTAATGGCAACAAAGCGCATATTCGGGCGCTGAGCAGCCTCGGCAATGGCTTCGGCATCGACCGCATCATTTTTGTTTGACTTCACAAATGGTTTTACAAATTGCGGGGCTATTAAACGTACTTCATGGCCATAGCTTTTAAATAGTCGAGCCCAGTAATGAGCACTTCCGCATGCCTCCATTGCAATTAAACAAGGTGTTAACCTGGCCATGAATTCAGATAATTTCTTTCGGCTTACTTTTTTACCTAACACCTTTTCACCTTTTTCATCCATGCCATGAAGTTGAAAGCTACTCTTGGCTAAATCGATGGCTAATACCTTGATATCATTTTTTGCGTTACTTTTACTCATGATTCGTATCACCTCTAATTCGAATTTGATAGTTTCGTTCGCCGTCTATTGTTGCAGATTATGATACTGCTTTAGGGTGCGAGGCGAACCATTCCATTTACTCACCCCCTAAATCAGTAAAATAGCTTGACAGCTTTCTCGCTGATTTATTTTCATACTTCCATCGCCTCATAATAAACGCTACATAACGCCATCTTCGCGACCACAAGAAGAGATTTAAGATAGGGAGGGGTGACTAGTTACCAGTTAACTTGAACTATTTTAGTTTCCAGCCCCCAAATTAAATGGGCGTTATAATATTTTATTAAATGATAAAATTATTTAATTCGAGATATTTAATTTTCTTATTGAGCTGGTATACGAGATTATGGGGGGGGTATTAAAAAATGTTTAAAAATATAAAAGTTATTATTTTATTGCTTTCATCTTATTTTTGTCATTCTGATGTATGCAATGACACACTGGACGGTATGCTTAAAGAGTTACGAGTCCAGGAAAAGATTCACGCTGTAGAGCGTTTATCATTTGTTTCCTCATCCTCTTATGCTTCGAATCTTATAATGATGAACCATCAGCTACTTCATCACTCCCGCAACGTAAGGGTGTCAAAAAAAATAGGGCTTACTGCAATGAACGTGATTGCTACTCCCATGGCTTTTGTCGCTGATGCAGTTGTCGGGCCGGTTAATAAAGATATTATTGAAGCTGTTAATCAGGCCGTTAAGAGTTCTGATTTGTCTAATACTAGGAAAGCGGTAAGCGTTGGGGCAAGCGCACTTTTTTTCCCTTTTGGTGTGGTCCTCGGTTACTTATACAGAATAGGCATGCAACTACCCACGACGTTTAGTGCGGGGGCAACCTATCTTGGTGGTGCTTTCAATGATTTTAGACGTACAGCAATACTGATAAAGCAGATTAAAAAAGGAAAAAATAGCGGCTTTGTAATGGGGAGGCTGGCAAAAAAAATAAGCACTGATGAAAGGCGTTATACAAAAGAAGAGACAGCGAAGCTGCTTAAGTCAGCTCTAGACACATCATCATTTGCGCACAAACGTTTCATGGTTGAAATAGATGACGAGTTTGGTGCGAAAAGCCCTAATGACGATAAGTATGGCAGTTATAATACTCGCACTGAGGCAGCAAAAAGAGTTAAAGCGCCTATTGGCTTAGATCAAATGGCATTACTGCTCAAAATTGCTACAAGGGGAAACATGGACCATCAAACAGTTAAAAAACTACTGCCTAAGGAGACAAAATGAAAAAAAAATCAAATTTATATGTATTAATAGGTTTTATTTTAGGTGCGTCACTTTTTCAAGTGTCTGAAGTCTCGGCTGTCACCACTAACGACTTGCTTGCTACGCAACTAGACTATGACCCTGCAAATTTTCAAGTGCCTGAAGTCTCGGCTGTCACCACTAACGACTTGCTTGCTACGCAACTAGGCTATGACCCTGCAAATTTTCAAGTGCCTGAAGCCTCGGCTGTCACCACTCACGGCTGGCCCCCCACTCACGACTGGCTTGCTTCGCATCCACGCTATGACCCTGCAAATAAGGAGGGACTTCTGGCTATGCTTAAGATGTCAGGCATTGAAAAAATACATTCATTTCAAGATAAGTGTGGTGAAGTTTCTTTTGAAGAATCTCCCACTTGGTTTGCCCGTATTAAGCATTCAGGTGATATAGATAGGGTAATTCTTGGCAATGACTATCATCCCAATTCAGTTGCAGATATACTTGTTCCTGATAATCTACACCCGATAGTAGCGGTTACACATCCACCGGGTATGGCTGAACAAGGCTACATAATAGGGCTAACTTCACCACACGATACGGCGTTAACAGTATATGGCCAGATTGGTAGTGATGGTATTGTTCATACGAAATCGTTGGCAAGTGCTGCCAGTGATAAAATAACATTAATTTTAGCCTGTACTCTGGGTGCTGTAGCCGTAATATTAACGGCAGCGGGAATCGGTGGCGCTATAGGTTATTATGCAAAAAAAGGCAAAGTTGCTAGAAATGCTTTAAAAAGAGGGTTTGCTAATGGATTTCAATCACCGCCTACTTCGCCATCACAGCAGCGACCGGTTCAGGTGAGTCAACCCTCGAATAAAGTGATTCAACAAATGCCCTCCTTGGTAAATGTATCTGGAAATAGATAGCTGACCTTAAGTCCAGGAAAGCCTCCAAATGTAAAAAAGATGGTTGTATCGACCGCATTATTCTTTAGCTTATTTCGCCAATGAGTGCTTGCCACTCTTCTTGGCTTCTCTGTACAGGTTTCTTCCGCTTGCTGGCTTTATTGGTTAGTGAATCTTGATGAGCCTGCATGTGTTTTCCTCATAAATGACGAGGAGGAAGATAGATGATTAACGAGTGTAAGGTAATGATGCCTGAGAATGAACGCTTACTCTGAAAGGCTGTAGCCTTTTTGGAATTGAACCGTATTTTTAGGCATGTGAACACCTCGTCGATACTGTTCTTGATCGCAAGTGTAACAGTAGCTGAGCTTTAGGGGTAATCAGGTAGTTATTTAAGTATACGGCATCAGATTCCAACATTTCATGCTGATAATGTTATTGCTGGCGATACAAGATGGATTGTATCAGCATATGAAAAACACCTTGATCTTTATTTCAAGTAGTAGCTAATTTTCTTCCTCGAATAAACGGAAAATATTACTTCTACATAAACTCGGTATTTTTCAGGTGGCACTTTGAGTCGAATCAATTGTAATTTTCTATTCTGCGTCATGTAGGCAACGCTTAAAACAGTCAAAGCCAACAAGGTTAAGTATTTCGTTAATGGACTAGAGATAATAACTTTTGCTTGCATTAAGGTTAGACGCGCTTCACTTTTTCAAAAAAATCGGCAAGAACTTTTCGTGCTTCGTCTACAGGTTTGTGCCTTCTTAAAAATATACTTTGATTAGATTTTAGTAGTAGGCCAGCTGATTGTGCTGCGACAAAAACAGAAAACACATCTGCTTGGTCAATATCAAGTTGCCGGCAAACCTCTAGCGGTGTTAACGACGATTGCTCCCAGAGCGCGCATATCCTCATTGCGGTATTCGGAGACTGCCAGAGGGTAAGGTTAGGCCAGTGAGAGAGCTGAAATCTTTGGTTGATGTCAACGTTATTAGGGATTCGCCCTCTGGCACAAAGTAACGCTACTTCCCATTGAAACTGCTGTATGTTTTTTATCCCGCTAACACCAAAAGGGGAAACATCTCCGTGATAGAGTTGTGTGTTGTCTTTTTTTAATGTGAAACGACACAGAGCTTTTAGCGTGACAGGGCTTACACCTATGTTAACCAAATCATTGACGGCATCAACAGAGATCTTTTTTTTCTGGCAGTCAATAATAATAGGCTTCCCAGAAGATCGGCTTAACTTGATCGCCTTGCAAAGGTAACCCTGCAAGGTTTCTTGAGGATCATAAATTTGAGGGCTGTCTGACGATATATCCCTTAGCGATAGGTTTTTTTTAAAAAACATTTTATTTAATGTTTTAGCCGCATTTATTATTTTCTTTTGGCTGATGGGTTTTTTTACCCAGATTACGTTAGGTTTTTTTATCTCTTTATCTGACAGGTAAATTAGCGGTATTTTTAGCTGGGTAATGTCAATCCGACCACCATTTGACGTTAAGTTGTCTGCGTCTACAATAGCGGCTTGCATGTCATCTTGATTAGATAACGTAAGATGCTGCATTCTTTCGGATTCTATAAATAAGCGCACAACCTGATCGTTAGATCGCGTCAAGCCTAACAATGAAATTTTAATTGCCATGCATTTTATACCCATACTTATAGAAAGGGGCGAAACATTGTTTAAAATATTTCTTGCCCCCTAATATTGAGTGATTACTCAGATTAAGCCATCAAAATTGGCCGCTGGATTGAAGTCTAGGTAGGTATATTAGAGGTTGCGTAATACTCTTTTTGAATACATGTTGCGGATTTATATCTTTATAGGTCTAACTATTTCTATAGGTCGGTTTATCACTGCTTGTTTTATATAGCCCAGAGAAGGGCGCCTTTTTATAGATAGGCATCTAGGTTAGCAAGTACCCTCAATTTATTTAAATCACAAATTTGAACGTTTTTATTATTGATTGTGATGGCATCACTTTTTGCAAGCTTGCTAAAAATGCGGCTGACAGTTTCGATGGTAAGTCCAAGGTAGTTTGCTATATCTGTTCGAGACATAGGCAGTGTAAAGTGCTCCGAAGACTGATTATGTCTCGATTTACGCGAAGATATAGTAAGGATAAACGTTGCAATACGTTGTTCCGCTGTTTTTTTTGAGAGGAGGGTAATTAACTGTTGATCAGAAGTGATTTCTTTTCCCATGAGCTGAAAAAAGTGCATTTGAAGTTGTGGAAACTCCGCTGTAAGTTGTTGAAATTGGTGGAATGGGATTTCACAAATAGCTGTTTTTTCTAGAGCTTTCGCGTTATTCATATAATGATTTTTTCCAATACCGTCAAGGCCTACGATTTCACCTGGGAAATAGAACCCTGTGACTTGCTCTTCACCATCTTCGGTTACTTGGTAGGTTTTAATATGCCCTGAGCGGATGGCATAAACGGATTGAAAATTATCCATGCAGCGGTAAAGGTGGTCGTTCTTGGAAAGCGCTCTTCGCCTTCTGACGATCATGTCGAGCTTATCAATCTCTTCTTTTTCAAGCGCCGTAGGTAAGCAAATATTTCCTAGGCTACATTGATTGCAGTTAATGTTAGGTTGATGAGGGCAGGATTTACTAAGGCTTTTTTGTAGGTCAATCATTGAGGTTCTCTGTAATGCTACACTCATTATAGGGCCTTAGAAAAGGTATCGGTATTGTTTTTTTTGTACCGATCAAATTGGCGAGTAATTTGCCTGACAAATAAATAGCCTTTAGCTGTAATGTTAACGTGTGTGTCTGTGATATCTACTAGGCCATCTAAGCGGTAGCTTTCAAGGGCGTCAATGGACTGCTTAAAATACTCTAAAAATCGAAGTTTAAAGGTTGCTTCCCACTCTTTTATATCAATGCGGAAGCATGTCATTAAAGACATAATAACAGCACGACACCTGATATCTTCGTCACTGATGGATAACCCTTTTTTATAAGCAAATTGTTTATCGTCAATTGCCTGATAGTAGTCATTAATATCTTTGGCATTTTGGTAGATCGCACGGTGATTTTGACTGATAGCTGACACCCCGATACCGATTAAGTCATTTGCTTTTTTTACGCTATAACCTTGGAAATTACGTTGCAGCTTTCGATGTCTTTGTGCTTGATAGAGTTCATCGCTTGTTAGTACAAAATGATCCATACCAATCATTTTATACCCAGATTCTGTGAGCTTTCTGATAGCAGTGTGGTATAGCTGAATTTTATTTTCTGGCGTCGGTATTTTCAAGCGATCTAGCGCACGTTGGCTTTTGAATATGCTTGGCATATGTGCATAGTTGTACAGCGCTATACGGTCGGGTTTTATGGTGACAATGTGGTCAAGCGTTTGACTAAAGGTATGCTCTGTTTGCAGAGGAAGCCCATAAAGAAAATCAAGATTGATTGACTCAAACCCTAGCTCGCGTGCACTTGATACGAGTGTTTGTATATCGTCAAGGCTATGCTCTCGATTTATGCACTTTTGCACTTGCGGGTCAAGGTCTTGTACGCCAAAACTGATTCGATTAAAGCCTAACCCTTTAAGTAAAGCGAGGGTATCCGGGTTAACTGTACGAGGGTCAACTTCTATTGAGAATTCTCGATTCTCATCATCAGACAATCGGAAGTGTTTGGCGATACTCAGCATCATGAAGGTAAGTTGACCTGCATCTAAAAAAGTGGGTGTTCCGCCGCCGATATGTAGTTGCTTGATGATACGCCTCTTACCAATTTCACCCTGAACAAGCGCCATTTCTTTGTCTAGGTATTGTAGGTAAAGGCTGGCTTGGTTGGTGTCTTTAGTAACGATTTTATTGCAACCGCAGTAGTAACAAATATTAAAGCAAAAAGGAATGTGGACATACAGAGATAGGGGTTCAAAAGGCTTGTCGCGTACAGATTGCAGCGCATGTAAATAGTATGCTTCATCTATAGCGTGCATTTCATTAGCCGTTGGGTAGGATGTATACCTTGGGCTTTGAATGTTATAGCGATTAATCAGTGATTTTTTTGGCAACTCTATGGCGGGGGTTGTATTGACTGAGTGCGCATTTGTTTGCATATCAAATCTGCCTTTATGTTGATAGCAGTGTACGCGCTACTTGTCGGTATTTTTTGATCTAAAACAAATTTTTATGTTTGCGTGGCTGTAAACTCGTTTAAAAAATAAAGGAGAGCTTTTATGGCATCATCATCTGTTGCACCGGATCAAGAATATACCCAGCAAGAAGACAACAAAGAATTGCTGCATATCCCAGGAGATTATGGCTA
This sequence comes from Pseudomonadales bacterium, assembly GCA_965248335.1. Classification (GTDB taxonomy): domain Bacteria; phylum Pseudomonadota; class Gammaproteobacteria; order Pseudomonadales; family DT-91; genus CAKMZU01. Next base: position 2,013,720 of record CBDFIY010000003.1, on the reverse strand, counting down.
CCCCTGGGTAGGCAAAGCAATCCCTATTATGACGGACTTACATAATGTTGTGGATGATTACCATAAAAAATACGGTGAGGTATCACGCATACGCCTAGGCGGTCAAAATGGTTTGTTAGTGGTTGGTGCGGATAACTATAAAAAAATCTTTATTGATAAAGATAAGAACTATTCTGCCAGAATGGGTTATGAGAAAACACTCGGCTCGATCTACCCTGATACCATTTTAACCAGTGATGGCTCTGATCACAGGGATGTTAGGCGTATGTTTCAAACAGCCTTTAAAAATGATGCCATGCGCCGTTATCTTGAGCGCATTAATCTTGTTGTCGAGCGAAATCTCACGCTTATCGATCAAAAGAAGTCGATTGTTTTTTTCAAAATGATTAAGCAAACATTGATGGAGGTTGCGCTGAATGTATTCTTTGGCATTGATGATTTAGACGGCAAGGAAACAAGTCTGCTCATTAAATCGTTCAAAGATAGCTCGGAAGGCCTGCTTGCATTGATACGAAAAGAAATACCGGGCGGTAAATTCAAAAAAGGGAAGGACGGCATTCGTTATCAGCATGCTTTTTTGAGTAATCTCATTAAGGAGCGTCGTGGAAAAGAAGGGACAGATACGATGACCTATCTGTGTAATGAGCGTGATGATGACGGTAATTATTTTGCAGACGAAATGATCATCAAGCAGGCTGCATTTTTACTGTTTGCTGCACACGATACAACAACCTCTGCGATCATTCATATGGTCTATCACTCTGGCAAAAATAAAGAGTGGCAAGCGCGTATGCGTAAAGAGGCGCAATCTATCAATAAAGCTGCACTTAGCTACGAAGATTTAGATCTCATGGCAGATACGGATCTCGTGTTTAAAGAATCTCTTCGTCTTCACCCCTCTGTACCTATGCTTGCCCGCCGAACAATTCGTGATAGTGAATTGGGTGGTTATGAAATACCTGCTAATACGGTCGTTTGGTGCCCACCGACCTTTAATCACTATATGCCTGAATATTGGACAGACCCTTACACCTTTGATCCAGAGCGATTTACAAAGGAGAGAAGTGAGCAAAAAAATCACAGTTTCTGCTACATGCCGTTTGGTGGTGGCGCACATAAATGCATAGGTATGCATTTTGCTGCTATGGTGGCTAAAGTGTTTATGCATCAATTCACGTTACGCTTTGAGTACAATACGCTTAAAGGTTATGACCCTAAAATGGATCACATGCCGTTACCGAAGCCACATGATGGATTGCCATTGCACCTTGTTAGGTTATAAATATAAGCCTCTACTTTTGCTTTAATGTTTAGCATGCTTTAATGTTTAGCATGCTTTGATGGCTTGTCGGTCATCAAAGCATTGCCTGTTTCTTTTTGTACAGCCTCTTTCACCCGCAGATAAGTTGCCAATACCTGATAATAATTAATTAGCTGGCGTGATCATTACCTTAGGCCCAACCATTTTTATTCTTTAGCATAAGTCAGAATGATCCTGCATAATCATTATTATTCTTTTGACATGCTCAAGTAATAGGCGCCAAATAAACTTAATCAAAGATGCAGGAAATGGAAGTGCTCCAAAATCTGCATGAATTAAACGGCAGGTAAAGAACATGAAAGCGACAGAAGATAACGTGAAGGAAGCCATACAGGAAGTAATCAATACAACATTTACAACTAAATTTTTTCAAAAAAAGCGCATAAGCAACATTGATAAATTAAACGATGCTGTAGATAAATTAGATAATGAGCTAGATGCATTAAAAGAACCAAATCAAAAGCCAAATCATTAGTACCTATAGGGATATTGACGTAAAGAAATTAGCCTAGCTCCAGCGCCTGACGACTTGGTTTATCCAGAAATTAAAAGCACGCGAGCTATGGCTAATGTATTTATACCCATCGGAATTGGAGATACAAGAAGGCGGCAAGCGAGTGAATTCCCATGAGCCCATGAGCTTACAGCCCGTAAGTGACGGGGTGAGCAAGCGCGACTAACGCCCTTGTATCTTCAAATATGATCGGTATATATCCCAGGGCTATCGCGCTATGAACATAGCAATTTCGCAGCAAGATCGACGAATTTGTGAACTATGAAGAAAAATAAGCGTCATTAAATGTATTTTTTACATGATTATGAATGACGTAATGAGTACAAATTTTACAGATCACTTTGAAAACCTATCTGATCCAAGAATAGAAACAGCGAACAAGCGTCATGAGTTGATGGATATTTTATTGCTCTCAGTATTAGCCGTTATTTGCGGGGCAGATAGCTTTGTCGACATAGAAAGATTTGGGAAAGCCAAAGAGGCGTTTCTTCGTAAGGTTATGAACCTCCCAAATGGCATTCCCTCACATGACACAATAGGCAATGTTTTATCGATGCTTGATCCCAAACAGTTGCAATCCGGTTTCATTTCGTGGGTTCAGTCCTTTAATAAGCTTAGCAGTAGCGACATTGTTGCCATTGACGGAAAACACTGAGGCGCTCATTTACGTCAGGCGACAAGAAAGGTGCAATCCATATGGTAAGTGCCTTTCGTGCAGCTAATCATACGGTTCTTGGTCAGATAAAGGTTGATGAAAAATCTAACGAGATAACCGCTATTCCTGAGTTGATAAAGTTGCTTAACCTTGAAGGAAGTATCGTGACTATCGATGCAATGGGTTGCCAAAAAGCGATTGCGAAGGCAATCAGGCAAGCACAGGCAGACTACGTTCTATCACTGAAAGGTAATCACGGAAACCTTTTATATGACGTTAGCCGGTATCTGGATGCGCTGATTGATGAGGGGTTTAAGCGTGCTCAGTCTGATCATTTTGAAACCGTGGAAAAAGGGCATGGACGCATTGAAACAAAACGGTACTGGATTACTAATGACATTGACTGGCTGTCTTGTAAAGAGGATTGGGAAGGTTTAAAAACAATCGGCGTTGTTGAATCTGAAAGGACTGTTATCAGTACGGGGGAAACATCTATTGAGCGGCGATATTTCATATGCTCTATCGAGTCTAGCGCAGCATTGTTTGCAAAAGCAGTACGCTCTCACTGGGCTATTGAAAACAATCTTCACTGGACTTTAGATGTGATTTTTAAAGAAGATGAATCAAGAATCAGAGAAGGTTTTGCCGCTGAAAATATGACCGTCATAAGGCATTTAGCATTGAACATGCTGAAAATGGAGTCTTCTAAAGAGAGCGTTCGCGGTAAGCGACTGAAGGCTGGTTGGGATGAAAACTTTCTTTTATCAGTTTTGTCAACGGCCTTATAGCGCGATTTCCCTGGGATATATCCTTGCCTCTTGCAGAAAAAGGTTAAACCGGCTACCCAACAAACCTTACCCCTAGCAGCTTGCAGGTGCGCGAATTAATCGTAAGGCGTCTCGTCGAGAAACGCAAAACTTAAAAATGTACTGAATAAAAAAGTTGCCGCAATAAAAGGCGCTGTTACCTGAAAAATGAGTACAACACTTAGATAATAAAGCCAATAATCACGAATATAGCGCAGGCGATTTTGGTAGGGCGTAAGGAATCGACGTCGATGTGGGTGTTGGCAATCGTTGATCTGATTGCGGCTATCGCTTAATTGAAAATAATCGAGGCATGCTCTTAAATAGGTTTTCTTTTTATTGTTCATCTCATCAATCAAAGAATAATGGCTAATATTAAAAAAGTTTCTTTAATTATAGAAATGAATAGATGAAATGCTGAGGAAGTTAATTAAATTTTAATCTTTTTAGGATCCTAGCAGCCGAAACCGCTAGGAAAGGGGGTGCTAAACAGCAACTACATTATTTGCGCATGGACCTTTACGACCTTCGCCTACTTCATACTCAACGGCTTGACCATCATTTAAAGTGGCATAACCACCGCCGTTTTTGATTTCTGAATGATGAACAAACAAATCTTTGCCGCCATCTTCAGGGGTAATAAAACCAAAACCTTTATCGGCATTAAACCACTTAACTGTACCTTTACTCATACTGTCCTCATTTTTGGTCTATCAATGATGATCAATCACTTTAACCAAAACTGATGATCTTGGCTGGGTAATCAAGTGTGATAATCAATAAATACAACAAATAAACTGTCCAGCTTTTGCTTTTTAGGCGGTATGCTAACACCGTTTATCTTTGTGCATATGTATATAGTTTAAGGTATATAAATGCAAGGCCAAAACTGATTTTTCATACAAAATACATCTAATTGGTTTGATGATTAGTACGAATACTTTATTCACCATAAAAAAAATTTTTTTTATGCCCTTGACGGTCTTTTTGATGAACTTTTTGAAATATATGAGCAGCCATCCAGCGCTGGGTTATCGCCAGTAAGATTAACGTCATTTCCAGCCTTTGTAAGTTGACTTCTTCTACCGTGGCCACTTGCAGGATGGTAAGCCAATCGCGCTTCTGAAAGCTCGTCAATGGTATAGGCATTATAGGTATCTGGTGCTTGCCTGTCTGTTGAGACTATTGAGCAACCTTCAACGGTTCCACGCGCTATCGTGAAATAAATATCGCCTGATAACCCCCACTGGCCAAGCTCCAGGTTATTCGCAGTATAGCCGCCTTTATAAGTAGATTTTAAGGTTATTCGGTAGGTACCATCATCAAAATTTTCAAGCGTTTTCTCTTCAGTTACGCCATTAGAGAGCTGCCTCTCGTTATACCATGTACCCACTAAATAAGAGCGAGCAATAGCAGGCTGACCTGCCTTTTTTGATGTGTTGTTTATTGTTGAGCAGCCAATAACATTGGCTAAAGCAAGCAGGGTGAAAATCGCCTTCATCCGTGTGCACTCCCATTCTTATTTTTTAGAAAGGGAAGTTTTGCATAGTTGTGTAAATTCTTACCGTGTTTAGGGCACAGAAAAAGGGGGAATTATCGATGTTATCAAGCAAAGCTTTAAAGAAAGTTAGAAAGGGAGAGAATGAGAAGAAGGTAGAGAGGAAGAAAATAACGAAAAATGATTCTCGCCTTTAATTTTCTTCCTGTATTCAATTAATGCTTATGTTCAGCGTGTTTTTTTTCAGGGTAATAAACTGCAAAAACCATGATAGCTTTTTGTAATGCTTCAACCGCTTTTTTATCGACAGTTTGCTTGCAAAACATTGCTTTTTTAACAATGGTTTCAAGCGCTTTTAATTGATCAACATAGGTCTTATCTGACGATTTTATACGCTGTGTTAAAAAGTAATCTGTCAGCGTATTAATGATTTGATTTGCATGTTTTTCTTTATTCATCACCCAGCGCACCATTTGGTTTTGTGACTGAACATCGGTGTCTTTAGCGTGTGAAATGAGTTCATTAACTGATTTTTCGATGGTTTTTGCATCCTCAATCAGCATTTTTATACGCATATGATCATCATAGATGCCGCAAGGTATCTGACAATGTGCCTGCACTTTTTGAAAGTGCTGTTAAAAGAAGGAAAAAAAGACCAATAACTTTAAAAGATGTTTGCATAACCTTCACCTGCGAGTAAGTAAAAGTGAAGGTTATGGTGGTTTTATGTAGAAATCAATGTCATTTCTTCAGCGGGTGCCTTTTTTTTGTATGCCCATACCAACAAAGCTGGGGCAATGAGGATATCGGATAATAAGGCTAAAACGGTAACAAGCCACATAGTAAAACCAAAGATGAAAATATTATCTATGGGGCTAAGCATGTTGGCACTGGCACCTGTTGCAAAAATAATGGTCGTAATAAAAAGCGCAGGGCCTGTTGTTCGCAATGTTTGCCGCACAGCTATACTTGCATCCTTTGTTTCTTCAAAGCTAAGCTTGAAATGGTAGAGGAAGTGCAAGGTATCATCTACGACAATACCCATGGCAATGGCGCCGACCAATATAGTTGTCATGTCTAAAGGCCAATCCATTAAAACCATCACGGCCATCACGATCAAAATAGGTAATAGGTTTGGCACAATACTGATCAATCCAATCTTTATATTGCGTACCATGATCATCATTAACAGAATAATCAATACTGCAGCTACCACGTAGCTTTTAGCCATCGTTTTTAATGCTTTAGGCACTGATGCTGCGAGTAATGCGGTTGATCCGGTAACAGTTACAGTGACACCTGTACCAAAAATTGTGTTCAGTGATTGTTCAATATTACCAATAAGTGCGTCATATAAAACCCCATCTGCATGGCGTGTCGACAATGTCATACGAACAGTTTGGAGGTCGCTATCAACAACATCGCGAAGGTCGTCAGCATTACTCATCTCAAAGAGAAGTAACTCTTGTGCTGCCAGTGCTGCATCTTCTGTGACTCTATACTCACTGGTTATATTATTATTGAGCGCTTTATGGGTTTCTCGCAAAATATTCAATACTGAATATGCACTACCAAGAGGAAGCCCCTCGATCTCTGTATGCGTTAATTCTTGTTCTGCACGCACGAGTTTCGCTAAAAAGTTATCCGTGAGAATGCCACGTGGTTTCTGTGTATCAATAATGATTTCGATGGGGGTGACGCCTTGGTAGGCTTCATCTATTTTTGTGTTATCAATTTTCTCAATAACATCGTCAGGGAATCGACTGATTGGATCATAAAGGAAATGTAGAAAAGTGACGGCCCATAAAGAGATAGCCATTAAACTTAATCCGATAAGGCTTATCACTTTTGGATAATGGCAAACCAAGTCGCCGCACCTGGCTAAAAAGCGATCGAGCTTTTTATTGAGGCCCCCGTTACCTGCTATTTGTTTAATATTAAATAGGGCAATGCAGCTAGGTAATAGAATAAGTGTGAAGTAAAGCGCAAGCAGTACAGCAATAGCGGCATAAATACCTAAATCGGCTGTGGAGGCGAGATCTCCCGCTGTAAAGGAAAGGAAGCCCACGGCTGTTGTAAGGCTCGTCATTAATACGGCAGGCCCTGAATCGGCAACAGCTTTTAATATCGCCTCTTTTTTATCGCCGCTTTCTTCAAAGTTACGGTAAAAGTGCGACAAAATATGCACAGCATCAGCAACCCCTACAGCGATCATTAACGGGAAAACCGAAGACAGAGTGAGTGTAAAAGGCGCTTTAAATACACCCATCACGCCCATGGCACCAATCATGGAGCCATTAATAACGACCAAGGGTAATAAAACACCCGATAAGCGCCGAAAAAAGAAAATCATAAAGAGAATAGTGACGAAAAGGGCGGCGGAACCTGTTAGTGACGAATCACGCATGGTGCTAACATTAACAATGTTGAGTACAACGGGCTGACCGCTAAGGGCGATATCAAGCTCAGGGTATTCGGCAATTAATGTTTTGAGTGCTTGTACTGATTTTTGAGACTCGAGTGGATCAAGGAACGCATTACTTCCATCATCATTCTTTTTTTCGCCATAGACAGTTTGCTCTACAATAAGTGCAGTAAATTTACCGTCTCTAGATATCAAGCGATCAACATAGTGAGGCTGTGATAAGACGTAGTTTTTAATAGCTGTGCTGTTGATTGCGGAACCACTTTGTGGCGACCAATCTTCAAGCAAATCTTCAACGATCAATTCATCATCTTCACCACGTGTTACACGCGCATTAATTAAGCTTGTTACCTTATCGATATAGGGGATACCATTTTCAATTTTATTTTGCAGTTCAGCGAGCTGGGTGAAAAAAGCATTATCCATTTCGCCGGAGATAGGCAGTGAAAGAATAATGGCATCATCTCGGCCAAAAAGAGATTTAAATTCGTCGTAGGCTACGCGCACGGGGTCATCTTCGTGAAGAATGCCTTCTGTGGATACATCTATAGGGATATTAGGTATCTGGGAAATTAAAAGACCGAGCGTTATTAGCGTAAGGGTAATAACTGTTTTTGCTCGATTATAACAAAGTTCAGCAAAAGGCCGCAGTATTTTAGCGATGACCCCAGGGTTTTCAGCCGCAAGTGTTGTCATGAGGATCCATTTATAGTTGTTATTATCAAGGGGGGAGTGTACGCAAATTTAGACAGGAAATTAATTGCGATTTAGTCATGTTGGTGAAAATTTGCGTAGAAATTAATTAAAAACGGCCTTAGTTTTGCTAACAACGCTTTTTATACTGTTTTTCTGCTGGCCGTTAGTGCATCGTTTGTATCTTTCTTCTCAAGGCTTTAACAGCGTCAGCGTGCTCTTGCTGCAAATACGGCGATAACTTTTTTTCCTGACGATAAGAGCATCAAATGGTTATCAGAAACTTTAAGAGAAGCTGTATTTTTAAGCGCAGCAAGGAATGCTGCTTCACTCACCGGCACATCACTGCAAGCTTCAACAATCAGTATTGAGGGCCTCAACGCTATTTGACGTTTATTCAATAAGTATTTTCCTGTCATTTGACTGCACCCGGTAAACCCTACGATCTTATTTCCTTGACAAAATTGTATAGTGGGTATTGTTTGCGCTTTCTGGTTTTTATAGACAGTTTGATCATTAAGTTCAATCAATTGCCATAGCTTATTTTTCACTTGCGCATTGAGTGTTTTTGCGGTGTCTTTTACCGGTATTTTTTTTAAGTGGAGCACGATGGGTGTTTCTGCGCTATCCAAAAGGTTAATTCTTAGATCTGATACAAGCATCCGCTGCTTGTTATAGGTAATTTCACCTTTGATTACATATTGGTGGCCTTTTTGTATTTTATCTTTGGGGTAGTTCAGGGAAAATGTGTAGGGCGGGGTGTTGTTTAATAGCAGCGTTTTCTTTGCAATGACGGCAGGTTTTATTTTTCTTTGAGTTATATCTTCTAAGGTCAGTACTAATGAGGCACCCGGTGGCAGCATGATGCGCTCACGATAAAAAGCCGACCCTTCTATTTTTGCCATTAAAGAGGTATTTTCTTTTGTATTCGGTTTGTTTTGCTTATCGCACGCAGTCAATACAAATACTGCAAAAAGTAGCCATTGAGCCCGCATAGGCTGTACCCCTGTTTCAGAAACACCCTTTAGAGTCTTAAAACGGCTTATTGTTCTTGATTCGGATAATTAACCTGATAAAGTCAGGCTATTTGAGGTTCGCCAATTGTTATGCATGCGCTAAATGTTTACTCCCCGCTTGAAGATAAGATGAATGCAATCTCTCACGGTATAGGCTGCTTGCTGAGCATTGTTGCAACAATACTGCTGGTTATTGAAGCGTCGTCGAGAAATAGCTTGGCTATCATGGTCAGTTTCACCGTCTTCGGGGTAAGTCTCATAGCCCTCTATACGGCATCGACGGTATACCATTCAGCAAAAAAACCTGTCATCAGGAAGCGACTTAAAATATTTGATCATGCCGCTATTTATATTTTGATAGCGGGCACTTATACCCCTTTTACCCTAGTTACTTTGCATGGCAGAATAGGGTGGATTCTCTTTACCGTGACATGGAGCTTTGCTTGCATTGGTGTGTACTTAAAACTCTTTTTTGCGGGGCAATATAAAATACTATCAACGGCGCTGTATGTATTGATGGGATGGTTGATTGTTTTTGCCTATAACCCTTTAGCCGAAAATCTTCCGGCGGCCGGTCTGCACTGGCTAATTGCAGGTGGCATTATTTACACGCTGGGCGCGGTCATTTATGCCGTCAAATTCATTAAATTCAATCATGCGATTTTTCATACCTTCGTCATGATAGGAAGTTTTTGTCATTTTATTGCCGTGTATTGCTATGTGTAAGTTTGATTTCATTGCGTCTCTTTCTTTCAAAATATAGACGCTGAAATTTTTATATAATAAATGATATCTACATGAAATAGCGTTTTTGGTAAGCGCTAAACATAAACGGCAAGCGTCCACTAATACCCAACAGGCGTTATATAAAATAAATCTATAGATAGATATTATTGACAATAATAAATCCATACTTATAATCCGCCTCCATGCAATAAGCTTCCCGACTCTAACGAATAGACCAAGGAATGAAAAAGGGAATACGGTGAGAATCCGTAGCTGTCCTCGCATGAGAATCACTGTAAGCACTTAGCAAGCTCTCATCAAGTCACTGTTTTAAAAAAATAAACGGGAAGGCGAAAGTAAGCAATGAGGTGTAAGTCAGGATACCTGCTGTTGCCAATCGTTACTGTACCATAGAGCGAGGGCTCTTTGTGGCGGATCACCGTTACAGTGGCGTGCAAACGTTTAATGAAACTGTAACGGTGATGAATCCCACCGATATGTTAGCCATAAATCTATAACGATAATAAATAACTTCGTATAAAAATTTTATTTCCGTTAACGGCTTGATGCCGTGCATGATAAATGCCTTTACAGTTTCTTCTAATATTTAGGGGAACTTGCATGAAATTTAATCACCCATCCTTTATCGCCATCATATCGGCGTTATTTAATTATTCATTAGTACATGCTGACGAAGAAAAAAATAAGACATTCAGTGAGCGGCAATGGGAGGAGCTCGTTATTATCGGCTCATATCAGCCAAAGCCGGCCAGAGAAATCGGTAGCGCCGTCACTGTGCTGACAAGCGAAGATATTGACCAACAAAAAACACTCGTCGCATCTGATCTATTAAGAGAAATTCCAGGGCTGGCTGTTAGCCGGACAGGGCCTGTAGGGGCGTTGACACAAGTGCGTATTCGCGGCGCTGAAGGCAATCACACACAAGTATTTATTGATGGCATTGATGCCAACAACCCGTTTGGCAATGAGTTTAACTTTGCCAATATGATGAGCTTTGATATTGGTCATATTGAAGTTTTGCGCGGGCCACAAAGTGCGCTTTATGGTAGCGACTCTATTGGTGGGGTCATCAACATCTCAACACCTGAAGCAATTACAGAAGGGATTGTTGCGCGAGCAGAGGCGATGGGCGGCTCAATGAAAACGAGCCAAACAGGTGTTTCATTGACTGGCAAAAATAATGTTGTTTCTGGCCATGTTTCAGCGTCACGTTATATGACGGATGGCATAAGTACTTCTGCAAAGGCTGGGAATAACGAAAAAGACGGCTACGACAACACGGCATTGCACGGTAAACTTATCATCGACGTGGCATCCAATATTGATGTAAAGCTGGTTGCTCGGCATGTATCAAGCGTCATTAATACAGATGGATTCGACTATGCGAGTGGTTTAACTGTCGACGCTGATAGCGCCATAGAATCTGCTCAATTCTATGGCTTAGCTGAAATCAATATGTCACTATTTGATGATTCCTTACTGCAAAAATTGAGCTACAACCTAACCAATACGTCTTCAGATAGCTCAAAGGATGGTGTTGTTGATATAGGTAATCGCGGTGAACGCCAGCAAACGGCTTACCATGCAACAGGCGTTGTTGAAACAGGGTCAGTGGATCACTCGATTACAGGTGGCATCCAGTATGAGAAACTGAATTTTAGAGGTATATCCAAAACCTACGCCCCTGCCAATCAAAAACAAACGGATAAGCAAACCAGCTTTATCGGTGAATATGCAATGAATATTAGCGACGTAGCCTCTTTATCAGGAAGTGTTCGGAGAGATTTTAATGACATGTTCAACGATGCTACGACGTATCGCGCGACTGTCTCATACCTTTTTACAGATATCTCTCGATTTCATGCCAGTTATGGAAAAGGCATTAGCAACCCTGGGTTTTATGAATTATTTGGTTATAATCCTGATACTTTCGTAGGTAATCCCAACTTAAAACCTGAGCATTCAAAAAGCTATGATACAGGAATTGAGCTAGCCTTATTTAGTGGCGCAGTGCTGACTGATATTACCTACTTTAATGCTGCATTAACGCATGAAATTCAAACGTTGTATGGACAAGTCACGACGCCAACCAACAAAGAAGGAAAAAGTTACCGTCAAGGTGTTGAACTTACAGTTAGAGCAGAAATCATTCCGAGTTGGACTGTGTTCGGCGCCTATACATACCTCCATGCGAAAGAGCCCGATGGGCGATCTGAAGTACGTCGCCCTATACACACGGCAAGCTTAACAAATAATATCAAATTTATGGATGACCGCATCAACCTTAATATTGGCGCAATCTATAACGGCAGTCAGCAAGACAACGAATTTGCTCCTAACACGCCTACGGATAGAGCTAACCTTGATGAGTATACACTTCTTAATACGGCCGTTGCTTTTGAAGTAAACGACAACCTTGAACTTTTCGTTCGTGGTGAAAATTTACTCAACGAAAAATACACCGAGGTCTATGCCTATCGCACCACGGGGCCCGCAGGTTACATGGGTATACGCTTAGAAATCTAAGTTAATAACAGCTGCCCACACAAGATCTTGGGCAGCTATTTTTTCATTTTAGGTGACGCATAATATGTATGGCGGATTCAACCTCTAAATGCATAACTTTCATGCCGCTAAATTAGACATACATTGCCCATAAGTTCAGCGGGTGATCTATACCGATCACCTTTGAAGGTGCAATGGTGTTGTCTGGCCCAATCACTTACTGACTGTAAGATCATGGGGGTTCACTCCTTGCCGCCTTCTTGCATTTCCAATTCCGATGGGTATATAGAGCAAGAGTTTTCTGGGTCTTCGATTAAGCTGATCGATAGATTGCGTCACGTCACTCTGAGAAACCAGCTTAAAGTCCGTTTTCTTTGGGTAATACTGACGAATCAACCCATTAGTATTTTCGTTCAATCCACGTTGCCACGAGCAGTAAGGGTCGGCAAAATAAAACTCGGTATCCAGTGCCTTTGAAATTTGTTCATGAAACGCAAATTCCTTTCCATTATCTGCTGTGATTGAGAGTACGTAAGGTTGATAAGGTAACAACAGCTCAATCGTCGCTTGCGTCACGCTAGCCGCAGACTTATCGTTCACTCGCTTAGATACAGTGAATTTGGTGAACCGTTCAACGATAGTGACTAAGGCGCCATTGTGGCCATGGCCTACAACTAAATCAATTTCCCAATCGCCGACACGCTCTTTAGCGTCAACAATCGCGGGGCGATGCTCGATACCTACGCGATTTTTAATATATCCTCGGCCTGCCAGTTTTTTCCCGCGCGGTTGATAGGCCTTGCCGCGTCGTCTTAAAAAAGTGTACAGGTCACCCCCTGCTTTTTTATCAGCCCACATATGCAAGTAGATCGTTTCATGGCTAACTGAAACTGTATGATTCTCTTTGAGCCAACCTGATATCTGCTCTGGGCTACACTTCTCACGGATCATGGTCTCTATCAAAACAACCCGTTCATCCGTCATCTTTGTAGGTTTGTGAGATGCTTTACGCCTCTTATCTCTGATCGCTTGCGCCTGCTTGTGACGGTAGCCTTTCATGCCTTTATTGCGGCTCAGCTCTCGACTGATGCTTGATTGGTGAACCCCTATTGCATCGGCAATGGCCTGTTGTGAATAGCCTTGCTTTAGAAGAATATAAATCTGGCTTCGATCATCTTTATTAAGCTTCCTATGACTCATGATTTTGCTTACCTTTGTCTCGGTTATATCAGAATAGACCAATAACAAAGCTATGCGATTAGATTGTGAATCCGAGTATTAATACACTTTTTATACCGGAAAATATGGCCTCACTTTTAAGACCGGACAACTGTTTATACCGATCACCCTTGAAGATGCAAGGGCGTTGGCCGCGCTCGCTCACCCAATCACTTACTGACTGTAAGCTCATGGGGATTCGCTCGCTTGCCGCCTTATTGCATCTCCAATTCCGATGGATATAAACGGCTTATGATTGCGGGTCTGCGTAAATGATCACTTAGCTATTTAACAACGGTTTGTTATAATTACTCGTTTTTATCCGTATTTAGCGAAAGTAGGCGTTTTCATGGCATCAGCACCGTTACAAGATCAAATCCAATCAAGGAAAACCTTCGCGATCATCTCTCACCCTGATGCGGGTAAAACGACTATCACCGAAAAATTGATTCTTTTAGGCGAGTTAATTCAAGTTGCAGGTACCGTTAAAGGGAAGAAGTCAGACCGTCACGCAACATCCGACTGGATGACGATGGAGCAAGAAAGAGGTATTTCAGTGACTTCGTCTGTCATGCAATTCCCTTACAAAGATTGCATGGTTAACCTGCTTGATACCCCAGGGCATGAAGACTTTTCTGAAGATACTTATCGCACACTCACCGCGGTGGATTCGGCCTTAATGATTGTTGACGGTGCAAAAGGTGTGGAGGCCCGTACAATTAAGTTGATGAATGTTTGCCGTTTACGTAGCACACCCATTTTAAGTTTCGTTAACAAAATGGATCGTGATGTACGCGATGGCATTGATTTGTTGGATGAAATTGAAGATGTGCTTGGCATTCAGGCCGCACCTATCAACTGGCCCATTGGTATGGGCAAAGAATTTAAGGGCGTTTATAACCTTTATACCGATACTATTCATGTATATCGCCAGCAAGGCGGCCACCAAATGCCTGACGACGAACGTATTCAAGGTATTGACTCTGAAGAAGCAAAATCACTGCTAGGCATTTATTATGAAGATTTTTTAGAAGAAGTGGAGCTTGTCGGTGGTGCAAGCCATGAGTTTAACCATGAGGCTTTTTTAGCCGGCAAACTAACGCCCGTCTTTTTTGGTACCGCGCTCGGTAATTTTGGCGTGCGAGAGATGCTCGATGGTTTTGTAGAGTGGGCACCCTCACCCTTAAACCGAGAAACAAAAACGCGCGAGGTCGAAGCATCTGAAGAAAAAATGACAGGGTTTGTTTTTAAAATACAAGCCAATATGGATCCAAGGCATCGTGATCGAATCGCCTTTATGCGCCTTTGTTCGGGGCGTTACAATAAGGGGATGAAGTTACGTCATGTTCGCCTAGGAAAAGATATAAAAATTGCCGACGCAGTGAGCTTTAAAGCGGGCGAGCGCGTGGTTATTGACGAGGCTGTTTCTGGTGATATTATCGGGCTACACAACCACGGCACGATACAAATTGGCGATACCTTTACAGAAGGTGAAAATTTAAAATTCACAGGGATACCGCATTTTGCGCCAGAACTCTTTCGGCGCATCCGGTTAAAAGACCCCTTAAAAACCAAGCAGTTACAAAAGGGATTGCAGCAACTTGCCGAGGAAGGCTCTACGCAAGTATTCTTCCCTCTCAATAACAATGACATTATCGTTGGTGCAGTAGGTGTGCTGCAATTTGAAGTTGTCGCCTATCGCTTAAAAGATGAGTATAAAGTTGAGGCCATTTATGAGCCTGTGAATGTGTATACCGCACACTGGGTTGAATCGGATGATGCTAAAGCACTGGAGAACTTCAAGCGTAAGGTCGCCGATAATTTAGCCATTGATGGCGGTGGGCATTTGAGCTATCTAGCGCCTACTCGTGTGAATTTATCGCTGGTAAAGGATCGTTATTCTGAGATTCAATTCTTATCGACGCGCGAGCATTAGATCAGCCTCTTTGCGAACTATACCTATCGGAATTGGAGATGCAAGAAGGCGGCAAGCGAGCAGGGCAATCGCGCTATAAGGCCGTTGACAAAACTGATAAAAGAAAGTTTTCATCCCAACCAGCCTTCAGTCGCTTACCGCGAACGCTCTCTTTAGAAGACTCCATTTTCAGCATGTTCAATGCTAAATGCCTTATGACGGTCATATTTTCAGCGGCAAAACCTTCTCTGATTCTTGATTCATCTTCTTTAAAAATCACATCTAAAGTCCAGTGAAGATTGTTTTCAATAGCCCAGTGAGAGCGTACTGCTTTTGCAAACAATGCTGCGCTAGACTCGATAGAGCATATGAAATATCGCCGCTCAATAGATGTTTCCCCCGTACTGATAACAGTCCTTTCAGATTCAACAACGCCGATTGTTTTTAAACCTTCCCAATCCTCTTTACAAGACAGCCAGTCAATGTCATTAGTAATCCAGTACCGTTTTGTTTCAATGCGTCCATGCCCTTTTTCCACGGTTTCAAAATGATCAGACTGAGCACGCTTAAACCCCTCATCAATCAGCGCATCCAGATACCGGCTAACGTCATATAAAAGGTTTCCGTGATTACCTTTCAGTGATAGAACGTAGTCTGCCTGTGCTTGCCTGATTGCCTTCGCAATCGCTTTTTGGCAACCCATTGCATCGATAGTCACGATACTTCCTTCAAGGTTAAGCAACTTTATCAACTCAGGAATAGCGGTTATCTCGTTAGATTTTTCATCAACCTTTATCTGACCAAGAACCGTATGATTAGCTGCACGAAAGGCACTTACCATATGGATTGCACCTTTCTTGTCGCCTGACGTAAATGAGCGCCTCAGTGTTTTTCCGTCAATGGCAACAATGTCGCTACTGCTAAGCTTATTAAAGGACTGAACCCACGAAATGAAACCGGATTGCAACTGTTTGGGATCAAGCATCGATAAAACATTGCCTATTGTGTGCCATTTGGGAGGTTCATAACCTTACGAAGCCTGGCTTTCCCAAATTGCGACAAAGCTATCTGCCCCGCAAATAACGCTAATTTTGGCAACCCATTGCATCGATAGTCACGATACTTCCTTCAAGGTTAAGCAACTTTATCAACTCAGGAATAGCGGTTATCTCGTTAGATTTTTCATCAACCTTTATCTGACCAAGAACCGTATGATTAGCTGCACGAAAGGCACTTACCATATGGATTGCACCTTTCTTGTCGCCTGACGTAAATGAGCGCCTCAGTGTTTTTCCGTCAATGGCAACAATGTCGCTACTGCTAAGCTTATTAAAGGACTGAACCCACGAAATGAAACCGTATCCATCAACTCATGACGCTTGTTCGCTGTTTCTATTCTTGGATCAGATAGGTTTTCAAAGTGATCTGTAAAATTTGTACTCATTACGTCATTCATAATCATGTAAAAAATACATTTAATGACGCTTATTTTTCTTCATAGTTCACAAATTCGTCGATCTTGCTGCGAACTTGCTATGTTCATAGTGCGATAGCCCTGGGCAAGCGAGCTAATCCAGTCAGTAAGTGATTGGGGTGAGCGAGCGCGGCCAACGCCCTTGCATCTTCAAGTGTGATGGGTATATTACCATTTCATTTAATAAAATCACTTTCCCTTTAAGTGACCTAAAGTAAAAGGTATCCCAATCTTTTTCCTGATTACCCCTAAGGCTCAGCTACTGTTACACTTGCGGTCAAGAACAGTATCGTTGAGGTGTTCACATGTCTAAAAATACGGTTCAATTCCAAAAAGGCTACAGCCTTTCAGATCTGTTTAGAGATTATGGATCAGAGATGCAATGCGAAGCGGCACTCTTTAACTGGAGGTGGCCCAACGGCTTTACTTGTCCCGATTGTCACTCGACATCCTATTGCAAGCTTAAAAGCAGAGCCCTGTATCAATGCAATAAATGTCACCATCAAACATCACTAACGAGCAGGACTTTATTCGCAGGTACAAAGTTACCATTAAAGACATGGTTTCTTGCTATTCACTTACTCACCCAGTCAAAAACTGGATTATCGATATTGGCATTAAAACGCCAATTAGGTGTCGGGTACAATACGGCATGGTCAGTTAAGCATAAAGTCATGCAGGCAATGAAGGAGCGGGATGATAGCAAACCTTTGTCGGGTTTTATTCAAGTGGATGATGCTTATTGGGGAGGAGAGCAAAGAGGCGGAAAGCGTGGACGTGGATCTTCTAATAAAACATCCTACATCACAGCGGTTTCTCTTGATAATGAGGGTAAGCCAATTAGCATGAATATGAATGTCGTTGAGGGGTTTACGCTTAATGAGATAAAGCGATGGGCCAAGAGGCATGTAAAGGAAGGAAGCACTGTGATTTCTGATGGCCTTGCTTGCTTTAATGCCATCAAAGACGCTAATTGTACCCACAACAAATTTGTCACTGGTGGTGGGCCTGATTGCGTTAACCTCGAAGAGTTTAAGTGGGTTAACACAATAATCGGCAACATCAAAACGTCTATGCATGGCCCTTATCATTCCATTAGCCCAAGGCATTTGCCACGATACCTGGCAGAGTTTTGTTATCGCTTTAATCGTCGTTTTAATTTGAAGGCATTGCTTCCGCGGTTTATGTCCGTAGCGCTAAAAACGCCTCCAATGCCATATAAGTTCCTTACGATGGCTGAGGCTTATGGGTAATCAGGTACTTTTTTAATCCTTACTTTTGTATTCTTTATCGCTTGCTCCTCAACTGACGATGAAAAAAAACAAGTCGACACTAAGTCCTTGACCACAAGTAACTCAGAAGAAATATCCACTATTCAACCAGAAACAATTGCCACACAACCAGAAACAAGCATTGATGTAAAAGCAATTGCCACACAACCAGAAACAAGCATTGATGTAAAAGCAGAGGAAGTGATAAGCCAGCAAACAGAGAATACTCTTTCGCTGAAAGATCTTCCGAGTGGTTCATACACACTCGTTGATTTGAGAGAGGCACTCAAAGATATTTCTATTGAAGGGGAAGGTGAGTTAACCCTTTATGATGATATCCAGAAAATCGAGAGTATTGCTGATTATGAGCATGCTGTAGGTGAAGTTGAATTCACTTTTGTTCTAGAGGGAGGAAATGGTAAAGTTTTTGAGAAGGCACGAATACTAACCATTAAAGAAGAGCCGGAGAAAGAAACCGAGGTGGAGGAAGAGGAAAAGGAAAAGGAAAAGGAAAAGGAAAAAGCTGAAGAAAAAACTGAGGAAACAAAAGAGGTAGAAGAAACGGCTGCCATTGATATCAGCGATCTTGTCTACGATGTTGCCTCAAAGAAATTCACCTGGAAGAGTAGCACCTCCGAAAATTTATCTATCTCCCTAAATGGAGATCTTCTTACGTCAACCGTTAACGCGAACGATCAGGAATGGGAAATGCATGCGCCTGACAATGGTTTAAATAAAGTAGTTTTTAAACTAGGCGAAAAAACAACCGATTATTCATTTAGTTATACAAGGCAATCCTATCGTGAGGTACAGTCTGTTATGTCTTGGGCAGGAAGGCGCTGGATATTTTCAATCTTTCTAGATGACAACACTTTCTTTGATTTTAATGTACAAAACCTCACCTCGGGCGAGGTGGCAAGCGTAACAGACTACTTCCCATGGTCTGTTTCAACAAATAATAAAATGAATGCCATGGTTCAAATTTATAATCACAATGAGGGCGTGCACATTTTCTTGGATGGTGGAGAAAAAATGTTTGGTTACGGTCAGTCCGAATACAATATTCACTGGGGAGAAGAACGTTCTCGAGAAGCTAAATTATTACCCTATGCACCAAAAATAAGCGCTGCTTGCTTAACGACATCGAATAAGTCTGACGCTTATTTTTTCTTAAATGATGGCACCTACCTCATCTATGATCAAGCTTCACAAAAAATCACGAAAGCACCTACAAGCACGAAAGATGACTGGAAGCTGGGTCGCTATGATAAGGATGTAACAGGCTGTGCTCGTATGCATGACTCAAGTGACTATTTATTATTTTTAAAAGGCGGAAAAGTAACGCAATTTAATGTTGATACGAAGACAACAAAGCTAGGCTTCCCTAAGCTGATGGAAGATTATTTTACAACGCTTGAAAAATAACCGTTAACGCTATTATTTTTTCGAGTTATTATGCGTAGCAAGTTGTTGTTTGACGTATAAAACGGCGCCTTGCTGCGGTGAAGCAACTGCAGGCATTATTTGCTTTTGAGTACTGTTATTGAAAAAATGCTGGTAGGGTGGTGCAAGGCCGCCAATTAATGCAATCTGAACATTTTTTTGCGTTAAGATCTTATCAGCAAGCTTGTTTAGATAACCTGCGCCTTCATCAATAATTTGTGTTGCTATCGTGTCGGCTTGATAGAGATCGAATGCGAGAGGGGCTAGGTTGGCATAAGTCCTAGAAGGCTTCGCTATCATCATATCTCTTAAGGTCAGTATCTCGCCGTTGAGCATCAAGTATTCATCGACTTTTTGGGTAAGTAGTGTCTGTGGTGCAAGCTTATCCTGTGCTAACAAAACGGCTTCAACCACTTTTAAGCCAATCCAAGCACCGCTTCCTTGATCACCATAAGGAAAGCCGTGACCACCCAGCATGAAGCCTATGCCATTTTGTATGCGGTAAGCGCAAGAACCTGTCCCGATCACCAGCACAGCACCATCTTCACCTTGGTGTGCACCAAGACAGGCAATATGTACATCGGATGTTAAATGCAGTGCTTTAAAAGGATGTTGCCATTGCTGCATCTGATTGAAGTAACTTGGTAGGTTGATACCTGCTAACCCGGCACCGACGATCAAGTCTCTACTATTGACTGCTGTTAAACCCGCATCCTTTAAAGCAAGCCTTATTGATTCAACCATTGCATCAGTTGCTTGCTTAAAGCCATAGGCGGGATTGGCGGAAGTGGATATGCCATGACCTTGAATACGCCCATCCTCACAGGTAACAAAAGCGCGGCACTTACTGCCGCCGCCATCAATGCCAACATAGAAAGGGGCTGCTGCGCGGGTACTTTTATCCATAAAAAGAATCTTTTCTCTATTTGCATGGAGGGTAATGACGATTGTAGGTGAACTTGCCTGCAGATTATAGGGTATTTGTGATGATAGTTTTTATTATAACATGATGCCTATGTGTCTTTACACACGCCTAATTTATATTTATTTTTTTTAAATTGAAAATAATAAAAATATATGACTTATCTTTGGTTGTTTCGCCTTGTGTTGGCTATATTTATTATCAACTCAACCCTTTTTTTAAAGGTACTTTTTTATGTGTCGATTAACTTGGTTCATTTTTATTTTCTTCCTTGTCGGCTGCTCTCACCAGTCAAAGAAAAAAGATATAGGGTATATCAGTACTCAGAAGGTACCTTATCAGTCACACCACGCAATTAAAGTTTTGAATGACCTTATGGAAGATCCGGAGGTAACGCTAAGAACAGCGAATGGCTGGTCTGTTGCCGAAAAAAAAGTAGGCGAAGACAAAACCATTTGGACATTTCCTCCCAAAAAACATCCTGGTTACCCATCTGTCATAAAGCGTGTTTTTACGCGCGTGGAAGGCATGCTGGATATTTCAACAACTGTGCATTGCGCGGCTAAAAAAACAATTTGTGATCAAATTGTTATGGATTTTATACAAATTAATCGGCAGTTAAAAAAGGAGGAATTAAATAAAAAATAATAAATCACCTGACAGGTACTTTTATAAGATACGGGCTTTATGAAAGTACATATCTTGAGGTTTATACCGATCACACTTGAAGGTGTAAGGGTGTTGGCCGCGCTCGCTTGCCGCCTTCTTACATCTCCAATTCCGATGGGTATATACGCTTTCTTATTTTTAGTCAGTATAAATCCCAGAAATTTATACGTTATCCTCGCTCATTAACGCCGCTCATATTGCTTGTGTGTATTGATACACGATTCCGGCAGCCATCAATTATTCTCCTTTTGCAGCAAGTTTCTCGGTATACTTTATTTTTAGATAAGTGAGTTTGCATATGAGGGTCTATATTTTAAGGCATGGCGAGGCAGAGCCCTGTGAAACGACTGACATTGACAGAAACTTAACGACCAAAGGTCTTCAGGATATACAGAAAATTGCCGCTTATCTGAAGGATTTGAGTGTTAATTTTGAGGACATGTATGTCAGCCCTTATCAGCGTACGCAACAAACATTTTCTTGCTTGAGTGACACAATGGCGCTAAGTACGTCACCCGATCTCACCGACGCATTAACGCCTGAATCCCAACCTTCCCAGATTTTAGACTTGCTACAAAACCTTGATGCCGGATCGGTTTTGCTTGTCAGTCACCAACCCTTGGTCTCGAGTTTAGTGGCTTACCTCGCTGACAATGATATCTCGCAGCGTTATGATTACCCCATGATGCCCGGCTCTCTAGCAATTATTGATTTAATGGAAGTAGCGGCGGGGTGTGGCGCTGTCAACGCGTTAATTCACCCTGAGCAATTAACATGATAGACCGCTGCGAAAACAATCAGGCTCGTGAGGTGCAGTTAATGGTGCGCGGTATCGACTTGAAAGCGAAGCTTTGGCACGAGGAAGCGCCAATTAAAGTCATCGCTTTACATGGCTGGCTAGATAATGCGGCAAGCTTTGATTTGCTAGCGCCCATGTTACCCAATTGCGCGATTTTAGCCCTTGATCAAGCCGGAAATGCACAATCTGAGTTCAGACCTCCCTCGTCAACATACCATTTATGGGATGATGTTTTAGACATCATTGCTGTGGTTGATCAGATGGGGTGGTCAGAAGTCGTTTGTCTTGGGCACTCACGCGGGGCAATGCTTTCGATGTTACTTGCTTCTGCACAGCCTCTGCGTTTTACGAAACAAATCCTACTGGATGGCTTTTTGCCGAAACCCGTCAAAGCAGCTGATGCGCCAAATCAGCTAAAGGGTTTTGTCGATGCATATAGTCAGGCTGCGACCTGGAGCTATCATGACAGTTATGATCAACTGGTTCAGTCACGCATGAGAGCGGGCGAGATTTCTTTGCCGGCCGTCCATTTACTTGCAGAGCGTGCTATACATCAAGATGAAAAGGGCTATTATTGGCGAGTTGACCCGAGGCTAAAGCACCCCTCGGCCATGAAAATGACGTACGAGCAAGTCATTGCCTTCGTGGATGCAACAAACATACCGACAACCGTTATTTTGGCAAAAGAGGGCGTGGGTCAATATGGCAAAGTTCAGCAAGTGATCAGCGGTAGAGAGACGTATTTCGATTATCATGAGGTGGCAGGTCACCATCATTTTCATATGGATTCTGGCGTAGAGGAGATTGCACAAATATGTACTTCAGTTTTATCTTAAAAAGCGTATTGCTCGCGAGTTTTTTTTGCAGTGCTGTATTGATGGCAAATAGCAAGCAGGCTTCTGTGGCACAAAATATCACCGTGCCACACTTTGGCAGCTTCGAACTGATTACAAAAAAAACTTCTGCTGAATCTACGTGGGAGCTACCTTTATCTAAATACCAAAAGGTGGATGGGTTTTGGCGATTGGCGGATTCTGTGTTCTTAAATGGTGAGCTATCACAACATATTTTCCTTATTCGCTCGCCAGGCGGCTTTAAAAAGATTGCTGATTTCTATCAAGCGTGGGCGCGTCAGAAAAACTTATCGCTTCTGTTTTCGTGCGAAGGGCGTAGTTGTGGTTATAGCAATGACTGGGCAAACCGCTTTTT
Organism: Pseudomonadales bacterium; assembly: GCA_965248335.1. Lineage (GTDB taxonomy): Bacteria > Pseudomonadota > Gammaproteobacteria > Pseudomonadales > DT-91 > CAKMZU01. The sequence continues at coordinate 1,990,620 of CBDFIY010000003.1, read as the reverse complement.
CAAAAATAAACGTTTGAATGGGCTTTCTGGTAAGCAGATTTTTTTGGCCGTTAAGCGTGATAAAGTTTATGCGGCCGTTTATCTGGTTGAAAGGCCAACAGGGCAAATCCTTTTGGCTATCGATAACTTTCGGGAGGCAACTGCTGCGCCAATTACTCCTTAATCAGCGATAAGAATTCGAGTCTCGTGGCTTCTTCATTGCGGAAAGAGCCCAGCATGGCGGACGTTTTCATCGAGGAATGTTGTTTTTCAACACCACGCATCATCATACACATGTGCTTTGCCTCAATAACAACACCCACACCTTCAGCGCCCGTAATTTCTATGAGCGTATTGGCAATTTCAAGGGTTAAATCCTCTTGAATTTGCAGTCTGCGTGCGTACATATCAACAATGCGTGCAATTTTAGACAGGCCTACAACTTTGCCTTGCGGGATATAAGCAACATGCGCTTTGCCGATAAAAGGTAGCAGGTGATGTTCACAAAGGGAGTACATTTCGACGTCTTTGACGATAATCATTTCATCGCACTTTGAGGGGAATAGCGCACCATTAACCACTTCATCGACGCACTGCGAATAACCTTTAGTGAGATATTCGAAAGCTTTTGCAGCTCTTTTAGGGGTATCGATCAAGCCGGGGCGGGTTAAATCTTCACCAACGCCTTTTATTATGGACGCATACGCATCATCGAGCTTCATGTATTCACCGTGGACAAATCAAACAGGGCGTGGATAATAGCAAAGTTTTAGGTGCTCTTCTAGAAAGCCATTATGAATCATACTGATATTGCCAAACAGCTGAATACACTGAGAGATTTTTTACGTTTTGGTGCCAGTCAGTTTAATCGACAGGCGTTGTTTTTTGGGCATGGTACAGCGAGCGCAATAGACGACGCACAAGCGTTGATTGCACATGCACTGCATCTGCCTCCCGTGCTCGACGCATCTATTTTAGATGCTAGGTTGCTGGACGAAGAGAAGCGAGATATCTTGGCCTTATTCGAAAAGCGTATGACACAACGTGTACCTGTGCCTTACCTTACGCAACGCGCTTATTTTTGCGAGCTCCCTTTTTACGTGGACGAGCGCGTTCTAATACCTCGATCACCCATTGCTGAGCTTATCCAGTCAAGATTTAAGCCTTTTTATTTAGGCGCGCCACCCGAGGCAATTTTAGACTTATGCACTGGCGGTGGCTGTATCGGCATTGCAACAGCCTACGCCTTTGAAGATGCAGAGGTTGTCTTATCGGATATTTCTGAAGATGCGTTAACGGTTGCCACGAAAAATATCGTCATGCACGGATTAGAGGATAGGGTGCGTATTTGTCAGAGCGATCTTTTTCAAAATGTCGCGGGCAAGTACGATATCATCGTAACAAACCCACCTTATGTGGACGCAGAAGATTTAGCCGATATGCCTGAAGAATTTGGCCACGAGCCGGTTCAGGCTTTAGCTTCGGGCACGCTGGGTTTGGATCATCCGTTGCAAATTTTTCTGCAGGCAGCTGATCACCTCACTGGCACAGGTTTACTCATCATGGAGGTAGGAAACTCCGCAGGACACTTAGCATCGATGTTTCCTGACATTGATTTTAACTGGGTTAACCTTGAGCAAGGCGGGCAGGGTGTTTTAGTGATGAGTCACCTAGAGCTAGAAGAATTTACGCCGCTATTAAAAGCGCGTATGGCTGTTTAATTTTTGAAAACGAGTTTTTGAGTAGAAATTATGGCGGGAAATACATTCGGACAGTTGTTTACAATCACCTCGTTTGGTGAGAGTCACGGTTTGGCCCTAGGTTGCATTATTGACGGCTGCCCTCCGGGTCTAGCAATTACTGAGGCAGATATTCAAGTTGAGCTTGATCGCCGCAAACCGGGGCAATCAAAATTCACCACACAGCGTAAAGAGCCCGACCAGGTGAAAATCTTATCAGGTGTTTTTGAAGGAAGAACAACAGGTACACCGATTGGTTTATTAATAGAGAACCAAGACCAAAAATCTAAAGATTACTCAAACATTAAGGACAGCTTTCGCCCAGCGCATGCCGATTACACCTACCAGAAAAAGTATGGCGTGCGTGATTACCGTGGTGGTGGCCGATCTTCAGCGAGAGAAACGGCAATGCGTGTTGCGGCCGGCGCAATTGCTAAAAAATACCTCAGCCAACACTACGGCATTGAAGTAAAAGGCTATTTATCTCAGCTTGGTTCCATTGCTGTTGATACGGTAGATTGGAATGAAATCGGTAATAACCCCTTTTTCTGCCCCGATGCATCAAAAGTGCCGCTGATGGAGCAGTGCATGATGGATTTAAATAAAGAGGGTAACTCTATCGGTGCAAAAATCACCGTGGTCGCTACAGGTGTGCAGCCTGGATTAGGCGAACCTGTTTTTAATCGCTTAGATGCCGATATTGCCTCCGCCTTGATGGGCATTAATGCCGTTAAGGGTGTTGAGATTGGCGATGGTTTTGCCGTTGTTGAACAAAAAGGCACTGAACATCGTGATGAAATGCGTAAAACAGGGTTTTTAAGTAATCATGCTGGCGGTGTGTTAGGTGGAATTTCTTCCGGTCAAGATATCGTCGCACATATTGCATTGAAGCCTACCTCATCGATACGCTTACCGGGAAAGAGCATTGATAAGCACGGTGAAGAGATTGACGTGAGCACAACCGGACGTCACGACCCTTGCGTTGGTATTCGAGCGACGCCAATTGCTGAGGCGATGTTAGCGCTTGTGTTGATGGATCACGCGTTGAGGCAACGTGCTCAAAATCAGTAGCTTCATTTAAAAGGGAGTTTTGCTTTTTGCATCCGGAACTTTCTTTATACCTAAAAGCCTAAACTGAAGAAGCAGAGGTTTTCTGTACAAAGGTCTGGGTGCTGATGCAAACAAAAAGAGTCATTGTATTAATAATATTTTTATTTTATTGCTATCGAGTCTTATCAGGCAATGGCTCTTATCCAGTAAGCGATGCACCAATTATCAGCTCTAGCTACGATACAGCAGGTATATTCCAGAGATCCAAAACTGCAACACCTAAACTTTCTGATATGTCGGCTAGTAGCTCTTCCACGCAAAACTCTGCTTTTAATATCTTTACGAGTTTTGCAAGCTCACTTATGCCTACGCCATCAAGCACATCAAGCACATCAAGCACATCAAGCACATCAATGCTGATCTAGAAACAATGCGTCCCCCTTTAATTGGATATACATCGGGTGATATGGTGGCCACAGGCCTGTCAATGCTTGCTGGTGGTTTATTTATTGGGTACGGGGGGGCGCGCCATTCAGGTTGCCTCAAACAAAGGGACTGATTGGTTGTCGCGGACGTTAGCGAATCATTTTCATCCAGATATAAAAAATGTAGAGTCACCTGACGATGACACCTCAAACCTTACTGAGGTTCAGGTGGGCGACGAAAATAACTCATGAAGCAATATATAAGGCATTGAAAAACCTGTTTATATACAGGATAACACTACTGAATATAATTCCACTTATATTCAGTAGTATAGGTATACAGTGACTTATACAGTATTAATAAAGATTTTCGGAAATGCTAATTAGAAACCTCAAAAATGAACTCGTTGAATTTCCTAATGAGCTTGCAGCCCTTATCCTCGCCAGCCCACTGCATGGCGACGATGAAATGATTTTTGATGTTGACGATGTGAATCTTCAAGTACACTTTGTTTTTTCTCTGCACTACGACGAATCCTTATGCTATGCCGACAACCTTGCGGAAATTAATGAAGTTGCAGTCATTGGGCGTAAGGATGAAACTTGGGGGGAAGCTGTAACACTCTTTACCGTACTAAAAAAAGGCGAAAACCTGACCTTTTTACAATTAAAAGATTGGTGCAAGGATAAGATGTCGCCCTATAAAACTCCTAAATCAATGCATATCATCGATGCACTACCAAGAAATGCAATGGGAAAAGTAGTAAAGCCGCTCTTGAAAGAGACGAGTTAATGAAAGTCAGCAAAAGGAAAAACTAATGAATGTCAGTTTTACCGGTGCTCTAGGGACTGGGAAAACATCAAGCATGAATAAACTGGCCTCTTCTTTACATAATAAGTGTAATCTTATTGAGGATCAGGCGCGTTATTTCTGTAAAAAATTTGCTTATAAAAACATGAAAGCGTTTTATACAGAAGATCACTGTAGCTTTTATTCTTCATCGCTAAATGCGTCGCTAGCCTATCTTTTATATAGCTTTGAAAAGTTAGGAAGTAATAAGCATGGCCTGACATTAGTTGATCATGACCCTATTGCCTACTATGCGTATTATCAAAATAGAGTTGAGCTATTTCTGGAAGATCGGCAAACACCGTTGATAAATCGGCTAATTAGCCATTACTCATCACAAATAGATATCAATTTTTATTTTCCTGTTAATACAATACCGCTAATTGCAGACGATGTACGTGTTGCCGATTATGCCTTTCCATTAAAGATTGATCAGCTTATTAAAAAAGGGATAACAATTTTAAACCAAAAAATCTGATACCGATACAAAGTATTTCCCTGGAGGATAGAAATCATGAAATCTGCTACTGGATTAAAAAATTAACGCCCTTAACGGCCAGCGATATAAAGAAGTAAAATAACCTTCTTTATATCGCTGGTTAAAGCACCCTACTCGCTCACCAAGTTACCCATCATGAGGTTTTAAATTTAAAGCTACCCTTTAAAAGAGAGCGACTTATACAAATAACAGTAAATGCAGCGATATAAACCCATAACGCATAAACAATAGCAGGCACTGCAACATCAAAACTATTAAGTACTGTCATAGCCAGCCCGAAAGCAAGCGTTGTATTTTGCACGCCCACCTCAATCGACAGTGTCGCAATCTGAGCGCCGGGTAACCCAAAAGATTTAGCTAAAATCGCACCTATAGCCATCCCTGAAAGATTCAGCAACACAACAGCAACACCAATTTCTGCAGCAAATTGAGCCACTTTAGCCCAACCTTTCATAGCTGCTCCTACAACAATGAGAGCAAGTAAAAATACGGCAATCATTTTAACTAGCTTTCTGAGGATAGTTACATTTTTCATATAACGGTTAATCATCATCCCTATCAATATTGGCAGCAAAATAATCAATGTGAGCTGAGATAAAGTATCGACAAGAGACAAATCAATAGGCCTCTGACTCTCCCCTACAAAAAATATACTCGCCAAATAAACATAAAAAGGAATGCTCACTACACAAATGAGGCCACTCACTGCAGTTAAAGATACAGATAAGGCAACATCGCCTTTCGCAAGATAACTCAATAAATTAGAGTGTGCACCGCCTGGACAAGCAGCAACGAGAACAAGCCCCACAGCAAAATAAGTAGGTAGGTTTGTCCCGTAGGCAATCAAAAAAGCTAAAGCTGGTAATAAAACCAATTGCCCAATGAGGCCAATAATCGCAGCACTTGGTTTTCTCATAAGCTGGATAAAGTCTGAGGCCTTTAACCCAAGGCCCATTGCAAAGCAGATTAAGGCAAGAGAAGCGGGAAGAAAATAAGTAACGGCGGCACTCGACGAAGGGTCTTGCATGGAAAACTCTTTTTTCTTTCATTATCTCTCAATAGCTCATCTAACGCCTTACCTTTTTCTAAATTTTTTAACTATGCCAGCAGGAACTGAAGATTTAAGAAGGCGGAAAGTAAACGCACATCTCTATGAGTTTACAGTCAGTAAGTTCATGGGGATTCGTTCGCTTGCCGCCTTCTTGCATTTCCAATTCCGGTGGGTATAGACGTAAACTTTTTGCCCAATAACGGATAAAATTGGCACTGGATAAAAATAAAAATCTGAGCTTTAGCTTGTCTGTTGGTACCATTACCTAAAGGTTGAAACTTTATTGGCTTGGTAAACAGACCCAAGGTTCTGGGAGCTTCCCAAAGAAGTTAACTACTGAATACAAATGCGATACCATGCAAAAAAACAAGCGGAAAAACACGCAAGCACGCATATGAAAACAACAAACTTCAGTTTTCTAGAAAAGCATGACGACTTACTTTTTCAGTTAGCCCGAACCGCTGAGAAAGCATTTATCCCCGACCCAAACATCACGCTCATCAAGTTGCGTCAATTAGGTGAAGCCTTCGCGCAAGACATCGCCAGCCGCTTAGGCATTGATTTTGATGAGCGCACGAAACAAATCGATTTACTCAAAGATATCCAATACAACGCCGACATCAAGCGCGAAGTGCTAGATACCTTCCATGCGATTCGTAAAGTCGGCAACGAAGCCACCCATCAATTTACCTCCAATCACCGAGAAGCCATGACGCTGTTATTGCTCACTTGGAAGCTCAGCATTTGGTACCACAAAACCTTTGGCAATCCACCGCCAAAATGGTCGTCCGGTAAATTCATCGCCCCCAAAGACCCCGCGGCTGAGCTGCGAACGATGGAAGAAAAGATTTTAACGCTCGAAAAAGCCCAAAAAGCCTCACAGCGTGCGATTAATGTCGTACAACAACTCGCTGATGCCGAGCAACAGAAAACCCTCGAACTCAAGAAATACGCCGGTCGCATCGAAGAAGAAAGCCAAACATGGCAAAACATCGCGCAAGAGCAAGAAGACGCGCTCGCCACCGCCAAACAACAGTTTGAAACCTACGCCCACAAAGCCGCGAAAGACAACCAAGCACAAACTGACGCCGCCAAAACAACGCGTGAAGCCACCAAATCAGCGATTCAAAAATCCATCTGGGAAGAAAATGAAGCCGAAACCCGCCTGCGCATCGATCAGCAGTTGCGTGATGCCGGGTGGGAAGCCGACACCGTTAATTTCGATTACCGCAAAGGCATCCGCCCCGAAGCTGGCCGTAATATGGCCATCGCCGAATGGTCAACCGACTCAGGCCCCGCCGATTATGCCTTATTTATTGGTACCACCTTATATGCGGTTGTTGAGGCCAAACGTGCGATCAAAAATGTCTCCTCCGATATTGCACAAGCCGAACGCTACAGCAAAACCTTCTGCGATGACCACAGCTTCAATTATGCCGGTAATCCTTGGGTCGCCAGCCACATGGATGACAGCAAAGGCCATTTTAAAGTGCCCTTTGCGTTTGCAACCAATGGCCGCCCTTACCTCGATCAGCACAAAACCCATTCGGGCATTTGGTTTCGTGATTTACGCCGCCCCGAAAACCCCAGTAAACCCAACGATGGCTGGTACAGTCCCGAAGGTTTGCAAGCCCTCTACAAACAAGATATTCAAGTGGCCGAAAATCGCCTCAGCAGCCAAAATTTTAACTTTGATTTTAAGCTGCGCGACTACCAAATAGACGCCATCAAAGCGACCGAAGCCGCTATCACACCAGGGCTATCGCGCTATGTTTTTGATCAGTTCGCTTAAAAATCATACTACAAAGCAGATGGCTGATTGTATTTCAATCAGTTTATGGGTATGAATTAGCCCGCTACTGAAAAACTACACTTCTCTTTTGTATTCAAATTACAAAAGAGTGTTAATTTAGAAACCAACACTAAATTATTAGCGGGTTTAGATTAAAAAATAAACATTTTGTTTGATTGTCGCCGATCTTGTTAATATCGTAGTGCGATTGCCCTGGCTATCACACAACAGCAGCACAATATCTTGGTCGCCATGGCCACAGGCACCGGCAAAACTAAAACCTGTATCGCACTGGTGTATCGATTACTGCAAGCGCAGCGGTTTCGCCGCATTTTGTTTTTAGTCGATCGCTCAGCCTTAGGCGAACAAACCACCGATGCGTTTGAATCCACACAAATGCTCAACCAGCTCACCTTTGCAGATAGCTTCAATATCAAAGGATTAAAAGACGCCACCCCCGATTCGGCCACGCAAGTGCATGTTGCCACCATTCAAGGCATGGTCAAACGCGTGTTATACAGCGATGACATGCCCACCGTCGATCAATACGACTGCATTGTGGTGGATGAATGCCACCGAGGCTACCTGCTCGATCGTGAACTCAGCGACACCGAAATACAGTTTCGCTCACAAAAAGACTACATCTCCAAATACCGCCGCGTGATCGATTATTTTGATGCCGTCAAAGTCGGCCTTACCGCAACCCCTGCCCTGCATACCACGGACATTTTTGGCCTGCCGGTTTACGAATACAGCTACCGCGAAGCCGTGATAGATGGTTACCTTGTCGATAATGACCCACCGATACGCATTAAAACCGAACACAACCAACAAGGCATTACCTACGGGGTCGGTGAAGAAATCGCGACCTATGATGTCGGAACACAAGCCGTGATCACCACCACCCTCGAAGACGAAATAAATTTTGATATCACCCAACTCAACCGCAAAGTGATCGCCAAATCCTTTAACCAAAAAGTATGCGAATTACTGGCGACAGAAATCAACCCCATGAGCGAAGCCAAGACGCTGATTTTTTGCGTCAATAACGATCATGCCGATCTCGTCGTCAGCCTGATGCAAGCCGCACTGGATGAACAATATCCCGAGCTAGACCAAGGCGTGGTACAAAAAATTACAGGCTCGGTTGATCAACCGCTGGAGCAAATTCGCCGCTTTAAAAACGAACGCCTGCCGAATATCGTCGTCACGGTTGATTTGCTAAGGGAAGTAGCATTTTAAACATTACCAGCGTATGATGCCCTACCATTACATGTCTAAAGTTGTTTATTCTCTATTTTATTTATGCCCACTTCAATTGATATAGAACCTGAGTATATTTCTCTCTTCAAATTAGCAGCCAGGCTATTAAAAAACCCTGAAAAAAGACTTTTTATGGCTGAAGTTTCTGAAACCCTTTGCAGTGGAAGTGCCCGGTTGACTGAATCAACCTTTGGGTTTGGACGAAAGGCGGTTGCATTAGGGATCAACGAAAAAAAAACTGGGATGATCTGTTATGGAAATTATGAACCCTGCGGAAAAAATAAATCCGAGGTTGCACTGGTAGGCCTTGAAGATGATATCCGTAGCCTGGTTGAGCCTGAAAGCCAAGCGGATTCACGGTTAAGAAATACATTTGCCTATACCCGCATAACGGCCAAAGTTGTACGGCAGAAGCTAGTCGAGGAAAAGAACTGGCAAGAAGACCTTCTACCTAAAGAGCGAACCATTAGCAATATCCTGAATAGGATGGGTTATAAGCTCCGCAAGGTGCAGAAATCCAAACCTGAAAAAAAATACCAGAAACTAACGCCATCTTCGACAACGTCAACAAAGTTAGAGCAGAAGCCAGTCAACGACAAAACACGTTGCAGATCAGCATAGACTGCAAGGCTACTGTTAATCTCGGCGACTTTTCCAGAGCGGGTAAATCTCGCGGAGCAGAAGTGGTCCAGGCGCTAGATCACGATATGGCAGATAAAGATAAAATGGTGCCATTTGGGATTCTTAACCTAGATAACGATCAACTCCATGTTGTTTATGGACTCTCCTACAAGACGAGCGACTTTATTTGTGATGCACTGCAATTGTGGTGGGAGAATGTCAAAGAAGCTAACAAGGACAAAGATGAGCTGATTATTTATACAGACAATGGCCCGGAGAGTAATAGCCTGCGAACTCAGTTTCTTTTGCGGATGGTGCAATTTTCCAGTCAAACTGGGCTGAGAATCAGGCTGGTTTACTACCCTCCTTATCACAGCAAATATAATCCCATTGAAAGGCGGTGGGCTTTTTTGGAAAGCCATTGGAATGGCACACTTCTAAATTCAGTTCATGTGGTGGTGGAGTGGACAAAAAGTCTTGTGCATAAATGTAAAAAAACAATTGTTGATTTAATTGATAAGGTTTATACGAAAGGTGTAAGGCCAAGTAAGGAAGTGCTTGACGAGATTCAACCCCACATTACAAGACATGCCGAGCTGAAAAAGTGGGATGTGACTATACACCCAAAAAAGGTATCTTCTTAAATGCTGCCTCCCTAACCACCGGCATCGATGTGCCCAAAATCAGCAATCTCGTATTTTTGCGCTTGGTCAAAAGCCGTATTTTGTACGAACAAATGAAAGGCCGCGCCACAAGGCTATGCCCTGAGATCGGCAAAGAAAGCTTCCGCATTTTTGATGCCGTGAATCTTTACGAACACCTAGAGCCTGTCACCAACATGAAGCCTGTGGTCGTTAACCCCCGCATTAGCTTTACCCAGCTTATCGATGAGACCCGCGGCGAAACCACCACCACAGAAGCGCAACAAACCACCGCGCGCGACCAGCTGATGGCCAAATTACAGCGCAAAAAACATCGCCTAAGCGATGCCGCTGAAGAACAATTTATGGCGATCACCCAGCAAACGCCGGATGATTTTATCCAAACCCTCAAAAATCAATCGATTGAGCAACTCAAAGACACCCTCGCCAACTGCCAAGGCTTAGGCCAGCTATTGGATAAAAAAGACACCCCTAAACCAGGGCAATCGCACTACGATATTAACAAGATCGGCGACAATCAAACAAAATGTTTATTTTTTAATCTAAACCCGCTAATAATTTAGTGTTGGTTTCTAAATTAACACTCTTTTGTAATTTGAATACAAAAGAGAAGTGTAGTTTTTCAGTAGCGGGCTAATTCATACCCATAAACTGATTGAAATACAATCAGCCATCTGCTTTGTAGTATGATTTTTAAGCGAACTGATCAAAAACATAGCGCGATAGCCCTGACCCCTAAACCTCAGGGCGTGTACATCAGCGATAAAGAAGATACCCTGCTGGAAGTCACCGAAGATTACGGCAAAACCCAAACCCCTGATGATTACCTCGATGAGTTTCGCCGCTTTATCAAAGACAACGAAAACCAATCGATCGCCCTCAAAACCCTGATTCACCAACCGGGCAAAATCACCCGCGCGCAAATCAAAGAGATTTTGCTCACGCTAGATGCCGCCAACTTCACCGAAAAAAACCTGCGCAAAGCCTGGCAAATGAAAACGCACAAAGACATTGCTGCGCGCATTGTCGGCTATGTGCGAAAAGCCGCGATGGGCGATGCCCTTGTACCTTTTGAAGAACGCGTAGATAATGCCGTCGCCGTGATCTTGATGCAAAAGAAGTGGAACCCCGCACAGCAAGATATACTCAAAGAAATCGGCACCCTGTTAAAGAACCGCTTAGCGGTCGATGAAGAGGCGATTAACCAATCCGCCTTAAAGAAAAAATACGGGCCTTATAAACGGCTCAACAAATTGTTTGATCATCAGCTGCCGGATGTGATCGAAAGCATCAACGATGCACTCTGGCGCAGCGATGAATACCAAGCCCCCACACCCAAAAAACGTCACGCAACACCGGCTTAATAGAGAATTTATGTCAACCACCACCGATATTGTCGCCAAACTCTGGAACCTCTGTAACGTACTCAAGGACGATGGCGTCACCTACACCGAATACGTTAAAGAGCTGACGTATTTATTGTTTTTAAAAATGGCCGAAGAAACCGACACTGAAGACCGCATCCCCGCCGCCTACCGTTGGACACACATCGAAGAAAAATCCGCAACCGACAGGATCACCTACTACCGTAAGCTGCTGCTTGATTTGGGCGATGCCACCATCACCGACTCAAAACTGGTGCGGGCGATTTATGCCAACGCCAACACCATTATCAAAAAGCCTGCCACCTTAAATACCCTCGTGACCGAAATCGACAAACTCGATTGGTACAATGCCAAGGCCGAAGGCTTGGGCGATTTGTACGAAGGGCTGTTAGAAAAAAACGCGAACGAAAAAAAATCAGGCGCGGGCCAGTACTTCACACCAAGGGTACTGATTGATGTCATGGTGCAACTTATGCAACCGGCCGTCGGCGAAGTCATCCAAGACCCTGCCGCAGGCACAGGCGGTTTTTTGATTGCGGCGAATCATTATTTAGAGGAACACAACGATCTCATCGCGATGGGTGAAACTGAATACAAAAAATATCAGGAAAAAACCTTTTATGGCATGGAGTTCGTGCAAGACACCCACAAACTGGCCTTGATGAATCTCGCCCTGCACGACATCGAATCCGATGGCGATACCCACGGCATTATCTACGGCGATACCATGAGCCCCGATGGTGCGGAGCTGCCCAAGGCCGATTTGATTTTATCGAACCCCCCCTTCGGCACCAAAAAAGGCGGCGGCTTGCCGACGAGGGATGATTTTACCTTCCCCACCAGCAACAAACAGTTAGCATTTTTGCAACACATTTACCGAGGATTAAAACCCGGTGGCCGCGCAGCGGTGGTTTTGCCGGATAACGTGTTGTTCGAAGCCAACACCGGTGCCGACATTCGCCGCGACCTGATGGATAAATGCAATCTGCACACCATTTTACGCCTGCCGACGGGCATCTTTTATGCAGCCGGTGTAAAAACCAATGTGCTGTTTTTCAGCAAGCCCGAAGACAAAAACAAGGACAAAGGCAACACCAAAAACGTGTGGGTGTATGATCTGCGCGCCAACATGCCAAACTTTGGCAAACGCACCCAGTTTACCAAAAGCTATTTTGATGAATTCATCAAATGCTACGGCAAGAAAAAAGACGGCACGTCCAAACGCACAGCGCTGCAAGATACCGAAGGCGACAACGGCAAAACACTGGAAAGCCGCTGGAAAAAATTCACCCGCAAAGACATCACCGAAAAAGCCGACAGTTTGGATATCAGCTGGATCAAAGACGATGACGTGGTGGATGCCGCCGATTTGCCGGAGCCGGATGCACTGGCCGGTGAGGCGATGAGTGAGCTGACGGAAGCATTGAGGGAATTGAGTGAGTTGATGGCGGCACTTGGGGCAGAAGATGAAGCCGTAAGCCAGAAAAACATGCTGGCTGAGGTGTTGGGTTTAGGGAGTGAAGATTGATGAGTGAATCAATTTTGCCGGAGGGATGGGTGAGTACTACTTTCGAAATGCTGATTAAAAGTATGTCAAATGGCATCGGGGGAGCACAAAACAAAGAGAATAAAGGTATTCCTGTTTCAAGAATTGAAACGATAGCCAATGAGCGCTTTGATTTTACACGTATAGGTTATATTGAAAGCTACGATGAAGAAAAGGCTAAAAAGTACAGAATCAATAAAAATGAAATCTTATTTTCACATATTAATAGTCCTGTACACCTAGGGAAAACGGCAATTTTTAATTCCGACAGCCCCCTTTATCACGGTATTAATCTACTTAGAATTATTGTCGATGAGAAAACTGTAAATCCATACTACTTTAATTATTTTTGCAAGTATTCACGTACACTTGGAAATTTCAGCTTAATCGCACAGCATGCTGTTAACCAATCTTCATTGAATCAAACTAAGTTAAAAGCATTTCAAATTGATATCCCCCCCCTGAACGAACAAACCCGCATCGCCAACAAACTGGATGAGCTGCTCGCCCAAGTCGACACCATCAAAGCCCGCGTCGATGCCATCCCTTCCATCCTCAAACGCTTCCGCCAATCAGTCCTCGCCGCCGCGGTCAGCGGTAAGTTGACGGAAAGCTGGAGAAAAGAAAGTAACTATACAGAAACCCTTTTAGATATAGACCTTCCAGTGAACTGGAATTTAAAAGAAATACAAGATTTTGCTGAAGTGAAAGGCGGCAAGAGACTTCCCAAAGGAGAAGAGTTAGTTAATGAAGATACGGGGTTTCCGTATATTAGAGCTGGCCAATTAAAGCTTGGCACTGTCATTAGTGGTGATTCAGCTAGAAATTGCCAAAAATATTTGTTACCTCATGTCCAAGAGCAAATTAAGCGGTATATCGTTGATGAAGGTGATGTATACATTACGATAGTCGGCGCCTCAATTGGTGATGCAGGAGTTATTCCAATTGAACTCAATAAAGCAAATTTAACAGAGAATGCTGCAAAAATATGTGAGTTTTCTGATTCAGTTAAAGGAGTATTTATTGCTCTTTGGTTACGTAGCTCGTTTATCCAGCAATTAATACAATCTGAGATAAAATCAGGCGCACAGGGTAAGCTAGCATTAAAAAGAATTAGGTCTCTTCCATTTCCAGAAGTAGAGTTAGAGGAACAAGCCCAAATCGTCCAACGCGTAGAGCAACTCTTCACCTTTGCCGACCAAATCGAGCAACGCGTTAACGATGCCCAAGCGCGCATCAATAACCTGACCCAATCCATTCTCGCCAAGGCGTTCCGTGGTGAGCTTGTGCCACAAGACCCGAGCGACGAACCGGCCATCGAACTGCTAGCACGTATCCAGCAAGAGCGCGAAGCTGCCGCCGCACTTGCCAAGGCGGCGAAAAAGGCCACCAAGGCACCGGCCAAACGTCGTAAAAAAGCCCCCGAAACCGCAAAGGCTTAGCCTCGCAAACCACCACCCGTCATTAAAAAACAACACTTCGGACAGTTTTCGATTTAAAGGATTTACATAAATTGTAACCCATTGATTTATCTAGCTTTGATTGATACTTAAGTAAAAAATTAAACCTTTTAAAATCAACAACTTAAAAAACTGTCCGAAGTATTGAAAAAAAGAACAAGAATAAAAGTAAGAAAAAGGAGGCAGCCATGTACAGTGTAAAAAGTGTGCAGTGTAAAAAAAATCGTTACAGCTCAGCCGTGTGAAATTGCTCGATAGGGGGTTACGCGGCAACTCGTTGCTGCATTTTCGCCACGGTGCCAAAACCTTGGCGATTGTCGACGAAGGATATATACCCATCGGAATTGGAGATGCAAGAAGGCGGCAAGGGAGCGAATCCCCATGAGCTTACAATCAGTAAGTGATTGGGGTGAGCGCGCGCGGCCAACGCCCTTGCATCTTCAAGGGTGATCGGTATAGCCCCACCCTGCCCGAGCTTGGACAACCACGGATTCACGGAAATTGTTTTCACGAATAACTGAAAACACGGTAAGTTCTCAACCATTTTATCCTGTCTGTGAATTGACGGGACTCTCTCGGCATTTATTTCTGCACGTTTAACGGTTGTAGCTGAATGCCAACCATTTGCTTGTCATCACTGAAAAATATTTCACCGCCATCGATAGTGACTTGTATAGCCATATTGGGCTGCACCATGTCCGCTAATGCTAGGCTCTTTTCACTGTCCACTGCCCATACCTGCAGATTGCCAAAACGCGCTAACTTCGGACTGATTTTTTGCCACCACGTATTGATATTACGCGCCGTACCATAAGTATAGATAAGCGCCTGTTGTGCACGTTGGCTCGCTTTACGGCAACGATCTTCACTGGGTTGGCCAACATCAATCCATTGCACAATCTCATCGGCTAAACTTTTATGCCATAAATCAGGCTCTTCATCATTACTTAAGCCTTTACCAAAGCGCAGCAATTCATGCGCATTCAGCACATAAGCCAGCAAACGCATCATCATCCGCTCATCGGTTTCTGAGGGATGTCGCGCGAGGGTTAAAGCAAAGCTGTCATAAATATGCTTATCGCAGTCTGATAAGTTAAGCGCTATTTTGAAAATACTGGCTTTTAACGCCATAAGTTGAGTACCCAGAAAAAAACGCTAGTTTACTAAGCTGAGAAAAAATTGCGAGCATGCCGCACTCCCCTGAAGATGCAATGGCGTTGCCTGCGCTCACTTACCGCCTTATTTGAACCTCCAATTTCTATGGGTACATAAGGCTTTATGCTCAGCTGCTTATAAATCCATACTGCCGAAAACAAGTACATGAAGAACAAAATTCCTGATCACAGCTATACAGCCTGAGCATCTTTGAGCAATTCAGCCACTTTATCCATCAGTGAGTTTGCGGCATTTTCTTGGAACTGTTGGCCTTCTTCTATATAACTCCATACGGTCGCATCACTTTTCCAGCCACCCTGTTTTTTGATTAATTCAAAATCTATCTTTTCACGTGCTGCGGAAGTTGATAGTCCGCGCCGAAAGCTATGACTACTGAGCTCATCAGTAAATTCAAAGCCGCACTGCCCGCCTATGCCCTTTAATAAAATGTTGATTGAGCCAGGGTTTAACGGCTTTTCGTTGAGGTGCTGCCAGCGATTAATGCCACGAAATAAATACCCATCCTCAATTTTAGCGGCATCCAGCCATGTCTTTATTGCAGTGGCAGGGCAAACAAGTTCTGGCCCAAAAGGCAGTGCGCGTAGCATGCCTTTACCTGATTGATCGGTTTTTGATTTGGGTAACTGGATGATCAAGCCTTCTTGCTCAAAACGTAAATCCTTGACCTGTATCGCCGCTAATTCACTTCGCCTAAATGCCCCAAAAAAGCAGGTCAGTATCAATGCGATATCTCTGTGTTTTTTTAGGGTGTCGGGCAGTTGATTGAGGTGCTGGACCATCGTCGCAATATGCTCAAGTTGCAACGCTTTTGCTTTTTGTTTGGGCTTTCCGTGTTTGCGGCGTATACCTTCCATGGCTTTTCGCACCGACGCATCCCGTGCCGGATCGGGCAAACCTTGGTAAAAGTGCCATTGACCGACTGCCGTCAGATGTAAATCGAGGGTACGTGAGTTCAGGGAGTCTGCTTTTTCTATGAGGTAGTTTAATAGCGTATCTCTATTTGTCGGCAGCCGCCCTCCCCACTTTTCAAACTGCTTTATTGCTGAGCGATACGCTTTTCTTGTGTTATCGGATGTTGCTGCCTTGATATAGCTTTGCGCTTGCTTGGCTTGCGTTGCTGTTATCGACGTTAACGCAGGTTTTGTAATATCCGTTTTGCTCATGGGTAAGGCTTACCGTTTGAATGTGCCAATTTGTACTGTATTTGCTGGTATATATTTAAGAACCATACTCTAACATACGATAAGGTTAATTATCGTATGTTAATAAGTGTATGTGTAGCATAGTCGAAAAGGTTGTAAATATCGTTATATAACGTAACATGTAATACGGTATTAAAAACACAGAGGCAATCTAACAAATGGCTCGAGCAGGCGTCAATTTCACCGATATCAAAAAGGCCGCAGAGGCCATCAACGCACGAGGCGAGAACCCTACGGTCGATCGTGTACGGGAGGAGCTTGGCACGGGCAGTAAAAGCACCATCGCCCCACTCTTAAAATCATGGCGTGCCGAGTTTGAGCAAGAAACAGATTCAATTACCCTGCCCCGCGAACTACTCAAGTCCGTTAAAGCGTTAAACGATGTCATGCAATTACAGGCAAAAGAGGAAATAGCAGAGGTCACAAAAAGCTTTGAGTTAGCATCTGATAAATTAAGGCAAGAGATCACACACCAAAAATCACGCATTGTTGAACTAGAATCCGATGGACATAAATACAAAGACCAAGCCCAGGAATCTCAGGTAGAAAATACATCGCTCAACACTCAACTTGGAGATTTGCAGGGTTCTTTTGAAAAGAAACAACTGGGGCTAGAGATCGCCAACGAAAAAAATATGTCGCTAACCCTGTCTATCAAGGAGTTAAAATCGGAAAACAAAGACATTCGCAGCCACTTTGAGCACTACCAAGAAAGTACCGCAGAAAACCAGCACCAAGAAAGGGAGCAATTTAAACAGGCAAACACACAGCTTCAATCTCAGCTTGATCAAATTAATCGGCAGTTTTTACTCGCTGATCAAAAATCTCATTCTTTACTTGGTATTAACGAGAACTTACAGAGCAAGCTCGATGAGACTTCCTCCGAAAACAAAACGCTAGCACTTGATTCAGCAGATTTACTGACACAAGTTCAAACTGTAAAAGCAGACTTACAAAGAGAAAAAAACATCGCTGAAAGCTTAAATCACGATAATGAGGCGATCAAACACGCTTTATCTAGCATTCAGGATGCGTACAAACAGACTGAGATTTTGCTTATAAAAACAAATAAGGAGGTTGAGCATTTAGCAAAACTATTACGGCAAGAGGAAAATGCAAAGGGATTATTGAATGATCAAAAAAATGCAGCCTTACAAGAAAAAGCGATGATTATGGGTCAGTTTAAACAACTGCAAGCAGCGCTGAAATCATAATTGACAGTGGCACCCCCACCCAGCACATACCGATCAGCCTTGAAGATGCAATACCTCCAGCTCTGATGGGTATATACCCATCGGAATTGGAGATGCAAGAAGGCGGCAAGCGAGCGAATCCCCATGAGCTTACAGTTAGTAAGTGATTGGGGTGAGCAGGCGCGGCCAACGCTCTTGCATCTTCAAGTGTGGTGGGTATAAACCCATTTTGATCAGGTTTTTGATAGATCTAGAGCGCCACTACAAATACGCCTCAATCACTTTTGAGCGCTAAACTCGAATATTGATTTAATGACGTTATAACGATTGAAAGCCTGTTACTGCCAGCCTTTTTTGTATCAGACAGATTGCTCAGATTCCTCCTTCAACGCGACGCATTGGTGGTAAGCATAATCGATACTCATCATATGATTTCGTAAATCATTGACAACATCAATGTGATAACGGATATGATGCATATACCGGTAGGGTGATAGACGTTTAAATGCCTGCTCACCGGTTAGGTTTGCCAAGCTTGTCATCAAACTTTCATCAAGCTGTAAAGATAAGGCCGCACGCTCAGCTTCCTCATCACTTAAAAACAAGACGAGAAAAAAGATCATGATATAAGTGGCTGTCTCTATATCAAGGTTTACGAGCCGTTTTCGGTTTGGCTCTACATCAATAGGCCTCAAAGCCAGTGAGGAAAAATCGATGCATGATAAAGGGATCTGATCTTTAACATTGATGTCCGGTGATTCACCTGTATCAATAATGTGATTAAAGATATTTATGTCGTGTAAGACGATGGCGTTGATGCCGTCGACATTTCCGAGCTGCGAAACATGAGTGGGGATAAGGTCGACCTTTTTTACTTCATCTGACTGACAATTATCAGCGACAAAATTAATGAGTGCCGACTCTAATTGAAAGTGCCGAATGATATATTCCAACGCTTCTTTTGAGATAAGATCGCCCATAAACCAAACACCCAAACGATTGAGTAGGCGGTGTGATTTGATAGTAAAAGGGAGCATTCGCTTCATTAGCCGTAGCAGCAAAATACCTAGCATCATTATCAGGCGGACGACTGGCAACAACACACGAACCGAGCGACGATTCATGTCTTTTTCATAAAGCGCCCGATCATGACTACTTAAAGACAAGTGCGGGTCTTTTTTAATCGCTTCAAAAAATTGCGGGTTAGACCGATCTCTCATGCTAGCCCCCTATACGTTATCAAGTTCGGCCAACTGTAGCGCATAAAGTCTGCCGACGACTTTTGCGATACGACGCGCTTCAATGGCAGTTGCCTCAGTCATAAAAGGCGAGGTTAATATTTTAATCAGATTTTCATAATGATCTTCATCAGCTTCACCGTGATAGTGTAGAAAACTGGTTTGCTCTTTCGTTACGCCTAAACTTTTTTGGATGCACGCAGACCATGATGTCGATTTATGCGACCCTAGGCCTTCTATAATGAAAGTAGCGCCAAAGATTCCAACAGGGTTTGGCTTGCTTGCCTCATGAAAAATGAACGCCGATAGTGCTTGGCTGCCAATATTCATTTGTCCATTTTTAAGTAAAGCTTCATTACCACCTGTTCGTAAGTAATCATTTTCTAACATCAAAAAATCTTGGTGCTCTTCAGCTGCATGACGAATTAATGCACTACGCAACAGGACGTGACTATTTTCCATGGAAGATGCAGCGCGGGTAATCCACCTTCCGCCTTGACTGACTTGCTCGCGCATATTTCTAAGGTAAGCATGATATTGCGTTAAATTGATGGCTTCAGATTCGATCGCCTGAACAATGGGTGTTTGCATTAATTGTTGTTGAAAACCATACCATACTTCAGCGAATGCTCGGCCTAACCATTGTGCTATTTCTCCACTGTCTTCTAGTCGACTTTTGAGCGGGCTTTGTGCAAGCATTTCTTCTAAAGGTAGGGGTAAGTTTAATGCAGGTAATGTCATGATAGATCCTTAGAGTAAGTTTGATGGAATTAAACGACGGTTAATAATGCATAGGTCACTGAAAATCGCCCCGATTCAGGTATCATCATCAGTATTTTTTCATCTTTTTTAATGTGAGGGCTATAAAATAATTCATTCAGCATGATATACATGCTGGCGGCTCCGGTATTGCCCTTGGTTTTTAAGTTGGTAAACCATTTATCTTGTGGAATCATTAATCCTTTCTGCTGATAGGCCTCAAACAGCTGCTCTTTAAAGAAAAACGAACTAATATGCGGTAAGAACCAGTTGATTTGATCAGCCTTAAGCAAACCCCTTTGTGTGAGTTTTTCTGCAAAATCAGTCACGATACGCACAATGTTTTCACCCAAAAGTTTTGTATCTTGCCTTAGTAGAAGTAACCCTAAATCATCAACCTCCTCCAATGATGTTTGGTGCATCCACGTATTATCAATCTCAGGCTTGTTCGGGTTGGTTGTCCCCATATACATACAGGTCGGCAATTCGTGTGCGTAAGATGTGGTTTCTATCCATTCTATGCGTAGAGACGGTCGACCGATATTAGGCTTATTTTGAATAATAAAAGCACCGGCACCATCAGAAAGCATCCATCGAAGAAAATCGGCACTGAAATAATTATAGGTTTCGCTGATGCGGTCATCGGTTCTGTCTAGTGTACTCTCTTTTTTAAACCGGTCACCGCGCATAAGAACAGAGGGCCTTTCTGTGCCACAACTAACGGCAGTTTGATGTTGACCACTGATCACACTCATGGCTGCAGCTTTAAAAGCCGCAGCACCTGATCCACAAATACCCGCACAGCTCAAGATATCCATAGGGCCACCTTTAATACGGCCATGAACCATGGATGCAATGCCTGGTGCAAGCAAGTCCGGTAACGTAGTACCAACAGCGAGCATTTGAATATCTTTAGTCGATAAATCAGATTTTTTAATCGTCTGTTCAATCGCCATTGCAGCCAATTCATCCGTCATATGAGTAGGCCGACCTTGCTCATCAAGGGCATAATGTCGAGCTTCTATGCCGTTCGATTTAAGAATTCTTCGCCTGAAGCGGCTGGGTTTGTTATTCACTAAACCTAAAAAAGACTCCATGTGATCATTATCAATGGACTCTCCGGGTAAAAAATTCCCAGAGGATGTGATATAGGCGTTATTATTTTCATAGATGCTCATAGTAATCGGGCCAGGGCTATCGCGCTATGTTTTTGATCAGTTCGCTTAAAAATCATACTACAAAGCAGATGGCTGATTGTATTTCAATCAGTTTATGGGTATGAATTAGCCCGCTACTGAAAAACTACACTTCTCTTTTGTATTCAAATTACAAAAGAGTGTTAATTTAGAAACCAACACTAAATTATTAGCGGGTTTAGATTAAAAAATAAACATTTTGTTTGATTGTCGCCGATCTTGTTAATATCGTAGTGCGATTGCCCTGGTAATCGGGCCTTATTTTTTATTATAGCTGAGTTATTATTGCTGAATTATTAGTGTTATCAAAAATTATGCCAAATTTAGAATTTATCCTCTTTATCGACCTTTTTTTAATAATTAGGAGAGTGGGTTTTATTGACGTTTTATCGCAGAGCCGAATAGGTAATATTCCCCTAGCGATTCTGCTATACCCATCGGCATTGGAGATGCAAGAAGACGGCAAGCGAGCGCCCTTGCATATTCAAGGGTGATCGGTATATGTCATTTATGCATTCAAATAAGAACATTACCCAGCATACGCACTCAACATCGCTATGAACGTCAAGGCATGATGAAAAACCATGACTCGAAGTTCAATGTTATTTTTTTATCTGGATGAAAATGATCCGCTAACGTCCGCGACAACCAATCACCCCCTTGGCTTGAGGCAACCTGAATGGCGCCCCCCCGAACCTCATTAAGTAAGCACTTGCTTGACAGGGAAGATAGAAAGGTGAGGCTCTGCAAATATTAAAACGTCAAGTTCAACACAGAAAATACAGCCTATACGTTAGGCCAACACTCAATATAACGTGGGACATCTATCGACGGAGTGACTTTTGCTTCTCCTATCCTTGTGCCAACATAGATAAAACCAATTAATGTTTCATCTTCAGTTAGGTTAAGCCCTTTATGAACCAGGTCGTTATAGGCTAAGGGCCCGGTTCGCCATATTGCGTTATAGCCTAAAGCATCAATCGCAAGTAGACTATTTTGAACAGAGCACCCTGCTGAAATAAGCTGCTCCATTGTAGGTACTTTTTTATGTGGTTGAATAGATGCTGACGCAACAATAATCATAGGTGCACGTTTTGGCATAGCCAATAATGCAGCAACCCTTTTCTCAGAAAGTTGCTCTGCTGATAAGTGCGCTTCAGCTTCCACAAAAAGAGCGCCGAGTGCATCCAGCCCCTCTCCTTGTATCACTTTAAAACGCGCCGGCGTCAAATTAGCATGATCGGGTGCTCTAAAGGCTGCCGAAAAGATATCTGCAAGCTCTTCTTTATTGGGCGCAGGTGTAGTGAGTTTTGAGGCAGCACTACGTGCGTTAATCAAAGCAATCAGGGGGTTTGGATTATTCATAGGTTAATTCTGAATCGTCTGAATCAATACCCAAGGGTCAATGACAACCGCCCAAAGCAAAGTATCTTCTTTGCTGAGTTCAAGTGCTCTTGGGTCAGATAGTTTGTTGATTTTATGTGTAGTCAGCCAATTTTCGATCGTCGTCTTTCTGTCTTTTGTAAAGTGCTCGGCTACATCAATAAGATCAAGGCTTTTATCGACCTCAATCAGTAAACCTTGCGCAAAAAAACGTTCAAGTTCGGCCCATCTTATTTTTGCCGTTTGTCGATTAAGCGCCTCATTAAGAGGATGAATTGTATTCATAAATATAGACAGCCAAAAAAGCATCACACTATACCCATCACCCTTGAAGATGCAAGGGTGTTGGCCGCGCTCGCTCACCCCAATCACTTACTGATTGTAAGCTCATGGGGATTCGCTCGCTTGCCGCCTTCTTGCATCTCCAATTCCGATGGGTATATCAAACTGAGTAACACTTTTACAGTCTTTTATCGCCCTTTAATCCATCGACGAAATACATCGGCATAAGAGAAATCTCGCCAGAAAAAACGCAGAAAATCACAAAGACTTAGCTCAATACTTATGACAACTTTGAAATAAACGCCTATTTTACAGTTCTATCTTTTTTATTAATTATTTCAAGCAGTTGATGCAACCACACGAAAACATCCGCACGATATTCCCATTTTGCACTACAATTCTTAGAATGAAAAAAACAGTCCAGGCCGATGCTATGAAAATCCGCTATATTTCTTTTTAGGGAACTTTTTGGTAGGAAAGTGAGCCAAAAGGGTTACCTTTATATGAAATAATCGGAGTATCTTAGTTGCTATTTTAATTAATAAAGCAGTTTTAAATACCATGATTATCGTTACTAATGCGTGATAATTACCGGCCGGTCAATTATTAAACGTTGATATTCTGTAAACCCTAAATTAAATTTATTTTCAATAAGATAACTTATGACTGACTTATCGCTCGTCACTTTATTTTTATATTTTGCAGGCATGCTAGCTATTGGTTTTTATGCTTACAGAAAAACATCCGATGATGTTGATGCCTACATGCTTGGCGATAGAAGCCTCGGCCCTGCTGTAACAGCGCTATCAGCAGGTGCATCTGATATGAGCGGCTGGCTAATGATGGGGCTGCCAGGCGCAATCTTTGTTTCAGGTTTAAGTAGTGCTTGGATTGCTATCGGTTTGTTTGTCGGCGCTTACCTGAATTATCTTATTGTTGCACCCAGGCTTAGAACTTTTACTGAACACGCCAATAATTCAATTACCGTTCCTGATTTCTTTGAAAACAGGTTTTTTGATAAAACACATAGCTTAAGGCTGATTTCATCTCTCGTCATCGTCCTATTCTTTACAATATATACGGCATCAGGGATGGCGGCAGGTGGTAAGCTTTTCGAGAGCTCGTTTGGGATCAATTATGAAGTAGGCCTTTATCTAACGGCAAGTGTTGTCGTTATTTACACGGTTTTTGGCGGATTTTTAGCGGTAAGTCTGACGGATTTTGTACAGGGATGTATCATTTTTGTCGCGCTCATACTTGTCCCTGTCATTGCATATATTGATATCGGTGGCAGCAAAGAGATGCAGCAGTTACTCGGCTCAGTCGATATGAAACTGCTCAACATGTTTGAGGGCGTATCAGTACTCGCGGTTATATCTGCACTTGCTTGGGGACTCGGATACTTTGGGCAACCGCATATTATTGTGCGCTTCATGGCAATACGATCTGTTAAGGATATGCCAACAGCAAGACGCATTGGTATGAGCTGGATGCTTGTTTCTATTGTTGGTGCTATGGCTGCAGGGTTTACAGGGCTGGCTTATATGATTGCCAAAGGGCGTTTACTGGCAGACCCCGAGACTATATTTATCGATCTTTCCTATTTACTGTTTCACCCATTGATCACAGGATTTTTACTTGCATCCATATTAGCTGCAATTATGAGTACTATCTCCTCTCAATTACTCGTCACCTCAAGTTCACTCGCTGAAGATTTTTATAAGGTTTATTTCAATAAAAAAGCAACAGATCACCAGCAAGTACTTGTTGGGCGTGTATCTGTGTTTCTTGTTGCCTTAGGTGCCATTTATCTCGCACAAGATAGAACAAGTAGCATATTAGAATTGGTGAGCAACGCATGGGCAGGATTTGGTGCAGCATTCGGCCCTGTTGTCATACTCAGTCTTTATTGGAAAGAAATGAACACAAAAGGTGCGCTCTCCGGCATTATCGTAGGTGCATTAACCGTGCTTATTTGGATTTATATGCCCATCGGGAATGGTAAGTACTTGGGTGATTTCGTCTATGAAATATTACCTGGTTTTGTCTTCTGTTTTATAACAATCATTATTGTTAGTAAGGCAACAGGGGGAGCCTCAGCGCCCGTTCGCGAACTCTTTGAACGTATGGAGATGGAAAATCAGAGGGACAATGCGCTGGAGGCGAAATAAACTCGGCCACCGGCTCTTTTAAATAACTCCCATAAAAATGGATACCTGCACTCGCAAGTATCCAAGAACTGCTTACTTTAAAGGAAAAAAACCGAAAATCAGCATACACCCCGTATTGTAAAAAATAGGATTATAGTGGCCTGTATTTGCGCTCATCAATATACTGCCAACGCTCTTCCACCCAAACACAGCGATGCTTCTCACCTTTTTGTGAGGACTGTACATCGTACATAAAGTCATCTTGATATAGCATGCATAAACTTTCCCCACCAGCAATCTTTGGAAGATAAACCTGTAATGGGTGATTGAGGAGTGCTTGCCGTAAAGAAGACATATCATTAAAGGCAGAAAGTTTGATCAGCGTGATGAGCGTTGGTGGCATCATTTGAAAATGGCCTACATGGTGAGAATGAATAGCTTGCTCAATTGACACCCATTGATAGTCAACAATTTCTTGCTCATCTATCACAACTTTGCCACTGCTTGCTTCTGCACAATAAAAGTACGTATCGAATCGCTTAGGAATACCTTCTGGTGTTACCCAACGTGAAAAATGCGTTAAGGCTGTATTTTTTATACAGACCCCTGACTCTTCCGCTGTTTCTCTAACGGCTGCAGAGCGTAACTGTTCATCAAGCGTGATACCTTGGTCGCTGATATCTAAGCTGCCACCAGGGAAAACCCAATAACCGCCTAGCACATTAAGTGATGGGTTTCTTTTTAGTAATAAAACAACGAGCCCTTCCCCCGTGTTTCTGAGTAGCACAACAGTCGCTGCTTTTTTGACTTGCTCTTTCATTATCATTCTTAGCCATAAAAGTAATAGGCAAGCATAACAGCTGTAAACAAACCGGCAAAATCAGCGATCAAACCGCAAGCTATCGCATGCCGACTATTGCGAATACCCACGCTGCCGAAGTAAACAGCCAGCACATAAAAGGTTGTTTCTGTTGAACCTTGAAACATGGCAGAAAGTCGCCCGGCAAAAGAATCAACACCATGCGTTGACATCGTATCTAGCATCATTGCACGAGAGCCCGCGCCTGAAAAAGGTTTCATCATTGCTGTTGGCAGTGCATCTACAAAGCGCGTATCTCCACCCAAAAATTCTACGATGCCACGAATAGCTGTTGTTAGTGCATCGAGGGCACCCGATGCACGAAGGACCCCAATGGCAATTAGCATACCGAGCAAATAGGGAATAATGCGTATAGAAACACTAATTCCTTGCTTAGCCCCTTCTATAAAACAATCGTAAACAGGAATTTTTTTATATAAACCAATGAGTATAAATAGCATGATGAGTGATAGAAGCGCTAAATTCCCAGTGAGGCTAGAAAAATCATTTAGCTGCGTTGCAGTCATACCTGAAACCCACAGCAACAACGAGATGATGAGCACAAAAAAACCTAAAGACCAAAAAATAAACACGCGATTCAGCAGATTTAGTTTTTGAACAAAGCTGACCGCTAATAACCCAGAAAATGTTGAGGCTGCCGTTGATAGAAGAATCGGTATGAAAACGTCGGCAGGATTAACAGCGCCCTGCTGCGCGCGATACAAAAAAATGGTCACGGGAAAGAGCGTTACCGATGAAGTATTAATCACTAAAAAAAGTATCTGCGCATTGGTGGCTACATGCGGTGTTGTATTCAGGGTTTGTAAGTCCTTCATTGCTTTAAGCCCCATCGGGGTTGCAGCGTTATCAAGACCTAATGCATTGGCCGTCATATTCATGGTCACTGAGCCTATAGCGGGGTGGCCACGTGGGACATCTGGCATAAGTACTGAAAACAATGGTGATAACAACTGAGACAGTTTGTCAATAATGCCGGATCTTTCGGCAATTTTCATAAACCCCATCCAAAGAGTAAGCAAGCCTATGAGGCCAATACAAATTTCAACGGCTACTTTTGACATATCAAAAAGACTGTTCAGCACATCAGAAAAAACAGCATAATTCCCAAGAAAAAAACCTTGATAGCCTGCAAAAAAAAAGGCAATAAGAAAAAAACCAGCCCACAATTGGTTCATTGCTAGCCCACCTCGCTTTAAAAAAATAGGGACGATAATCAGTGTACACAAGATTTCAAGATCGGACGAGCCACGATGAAAAATAGTTTAAAACCAGGTTGTTGATGAACTTCTCTAAATAAAGGACTC
Organism: Pseudomonadales bacterium; assembly: GCA_965248335.1. Taxonomy (GTDB): domain Bacteria; phylum Pseudomonadota; class Gammaproteobacteria; order Pseudomonadales; family DT-91; genus CAKMZU01. The sequence goes on along the minus strand of CBDFIY010000003.1, from coordinate 1,963,535 downwards.
AAATTCACTACCTTTTTACTGAATTAAAATAGTAATGATAAAGATACATGGCGGCACATTTTTAATAGTTTTTCTAGTTTGTTTACTTACCCTTGTAAAAAGCAGCATTGCTACAGGAGAGGGGGAAAAAGAATTAACAATTTCTGACCTCAATAAATCCACAATCAAGATAATTTGCAATGTCAAAGCAATTAACATTAATTACCCTTGGGTTGCTGGTGATCTGACACAAGATAAAGGCTCAGCCTTTATTGTTAAATACAACGGTGAAAATAAAATCTTGACGAACGCCCATGTCGTTGAACGAGCAGTATCCATTCGATTACGTAAAGTTGGTGAGGATAAAGAGTATGCCGCTGATATTGAATACATCTCAAGCCAAAGGGATCTGGCATTACTGTCCCCAAAAGATAAAGATTTTTTTAAAGGAACCGTCAGCTTAGAGTTAACAAAAAAAGATGAAAGCATTGATATTGGTGATACGGTATCTTCGTACGGTTTTCCTGTCGGCGGAAAAACAATAACGATGACAAAAGGCGTTATATCCAGTGTAGATTTTAGCGCCTATTGCTTTACAGGTTACGATAACATCGTGTATCAAGTCGATGCAGCAATTAACCCTGGGAAAAGTGGCGGGCCTGCCATTAGTCATGGGAAAGTTGTGGGCGTGAACTTTCAAACATTACTGCAAGCACAAAATGTGGGGTACATTATACCCTCCTCAGTTATCCAAAATTTCTTTGATGATATCGAAAGGTCTGATAAGCCTTACCCTCAAGTCAATGAAGTTCCTTTTATCTCTATAAATGTCATTCCTTTGCAAAATCCACAGCTAAGAAAAGTTATTAATGTTGCTGAGGAAGAGACAGGCGTGCTCATCACGGAACTCTCGGGTCTTGAGAAGGATAAACAGCTGCTTAATAAAAATGATGTGCTCATGGCAATAGATGACTTCCCCATAGGTAATCAAGGAAATATTAACCTATCAAAAAATGATAATATTTCTTGGCGAGCGATTATCAGTGCAAAACAACTGGGTGATAATGTTGCACTCACCCTAAAAAGAAAAGGTGAAATAGCCTATATTAATTATCCACTTACACACACCTACTCTGAGTCTTATCTCATACCGTCGGATAATCCTGTAAAAGATATTGATTATATGGTAATTGGGGGCGTCGTAATTATTGAGATGACACAAAATATTTACAAAATATTTGAGCCTTATAATTTCCCGCACATCAGTAAACTTCCAAAAAAGTTTAGGCGAACAAATTCATCTATTGATGATAGGGTCGTTATTATTTCTAACGTTTTGTACAATCAGGCCAACGCCTTTTATGAACAATTCCGTTATTCTGTGATTGAAAAGTTCGATGATAAGCACATCAATAATCTCAAACAGCTCAAGCAATGTATCGAAGACTCAAGAGAAAACAGGAAAGATATCATGCTTCAGGGAAGAGCAGTAAATAGTCAAACCGTTTTCTTGGGTTTTACTTGGGATGACTTAGATGAGCAAAGACAAAACATTATTGACGCTTACGGCCCAACCAATAATGTTTTTTAACGCTTAGGTTCTGTTAATTCACTTTGGCTAACCAACGCTTTTGAGAGATACCGATCACCCTTAAAGATGCAATGGCGTTGGCCGCGCTCACTCGCCCCAATCATTTACTGACTGTAAGCTCATGGGGGTTCGCTCGCTTACCGCCTTATTGCATTTCCAATTCCGATGGGTATATTTATCTCTTTCTCTAAGGTTACAAGCGTTAACAAGATGTGAGGGTCATAGCTTATTTTGACCGCATGAAAGCCAGATTTACGATAAAGCCCCAACGCTTTTGTGTTTTTTAGTGCGGCCATGACAACATAAAGCCCAGATTGCTGAGTGATTGAATACAAGAGCTTTCTTCCTACTCCTTGCCTGAAGCTAGCCGGGGAAACTACCAAACGATTTACCATAACGCCGCACAATGTATCCTCTATCGCTATAACACCTAAAAGCTTACTAGATTCAAAATAACCAAAAAATAAATGTTTACTGGAAATAATAGTCTGCAAGCTTTCATGCAAAGGTGGGAAATCATGACAATTAATAATTTCCGCTTCTGTGCTGTAAGCGGCTACCGATAACGCTAAAATACGCTTAGCCATTTCCTTATCATGATTGTCGAGTTTGATAATAGTCAACAGACATCCCTTCAGTACCTACAGATCAACCCGCCCACTTATACTTAAAGCATCGGCATTATTCCGCGACTTGCAAAATACGGCGGGCATTATCAACATGCAAAGCTTCAACCATTTGGCCGTTATGGATAGCGATACCCTGCTCCTGATCTCTATTCTTCCACGCTTCAATAAGTCCCTTAGCGTGTGATAATTCGTCATCGGATGGTGAAAATATGGCGTTCGCAGGCGCTATATGAGAAGGATGAATCAAACTTTTCCCATCAAACCCAATTTGTTTTGCGTGTTCGCAAGCTTTAATAAAACCTTCTGTATCTTTAAAGGCATTATAAACACCGTCCAACACATCACGCCCATAAGCTCTTGCTGCCATAATGCAGGCTGAAAAAGCGTACTGGAAAGCTATATCGTTCGGCGGCGTTGATAATCGCATGCAACTGGCCAAATCATTCGTCCCCATAATGAGAACGTCGACTTGTGAGTGTGCTGCAATTTGATTGACCGATATAACACCTAAAGGCGTTTCGATATTAACCCAGATAGGCATCGGCTCATCAAAAACAGCAAGAACCTCATTAATGGACTCCACCGACTCTACTTTTGGGATGCATATACCATCAACCGGCAAGCCTTGAAGGGCTTTTAAATCATCAAAACCCCAAGGCGTATCCAAATGATTTATGCGTACAATTTTTTCTCTATTACCATACTGATGTGATTTTAGCGCCGTAACTAATTGTTGGCGGGCTTCTATTTTCTTATTAACATCAACCGCATCTTCAAGGTCAAATAAGATGCCATCGCAATCCAGTGTTTGTGCTTTCTCAAGCGCTCTCGTTTTTGAGCAAGGTATAAATAAAACACTTCTTCTACGCTTTATATCCACTTTTTATATCCACTTTAGTCATGACGAACTTCTACATTTTCATAAAAAGGCTTTAAGGCTTTTTTGACGGCTAAAGGCACCTTAGATTCCCATTCGATAGGCCGTTTTAACTGCGTTCTCATGAAGCCATGTTGAAAATAAATGGCATAAGGTACTGCAATGCCTGTATAACCTCGGGTAATTGTGCCCCCATCCGCCGTAAAGGCTGCTACACGTATAGAAACACCTTTCGCCTTCTCTGGAAGCGATGTGTTTTTTGGTTGATTATGTATAACAATTTTCTCGCTAATACCATCCCATGCAGCTTTATTTTTTTTCATAACGGCGTCACGAAGTTCTACTTCTGATTCTATCACCGCATTAAAAGCATAGTGTGTACGCAAAGATTTAATCAGCGAGCGAACGTAGAGCGGCTGGTTATAGGGTATGCTTTTTTTAAGCTTTGGGTTGTAAATAGAACCGGTTATATCAAGTGCTTCTTTCTCTGAAGCTTCGAAATCTGAGGGTTTAACCTCAACAATTGCAAAGCCTTGTTTTTCTAGGCTACTTTTAATCTCACGAGTAATCCTATCACGGGTTTTTGAAAGCCCGGCCTGTTGGGATGTCGTTGGCAGAACAATAACTTGATTGGATGCCAAGTAAAAACTGGGCCGTTCTTTTATTTTTTGTGTCGCACAGGAAAAAAGCAATGCAATCATACTAAAAACAATAAGACGCATAAAAAACCTTAATAAAGTCAATCCGACCACCTTAAAAAATCCTTCATTCTAACCCAATTCCCCTGCAATAGGTAACCCAAAGAAAGTGGCAGCTTTTGCAAGATATATACCGATCACACTTGAAGATGCAAGGGCGTTGACCACGCTCGCTCACCCCAATCACTTACGGACTGTAATCTCACGGGGATTCGCTCGCTTGCCGCCTTCTTGCATCTCCAATTCCGATGGGTATAGAGTCATTTATTGTTCATATTTCATTCACACTTTAGACATGCAGGAATTCTAGAATTACTAATAAAAGAATAAAGGAGAACGACATTTATGATTACGAATATTCTTTATCTCGATACAACAGCATATCTATTACTGGTTCGTTTACAAGTTAAGCTACGTATCGTTCGCTTTTTTCGATTTATTTCATTCACAGGTGACGGATATTGCTTCCCTGTCGCTATGTTCGTTATTTACTTATTAGATGAATCACAAATCGCTGCCAGCTTATCGAGCTGCATCCTCGCATTTGGCCTTGAACTTCCTTTGTTTATCATATTAAAAAAAGCCTTTAAACGTCATCGCCCTTTTAACCAGATCACAGGTCAGTGCCCTATTGTTCAGCCCAGTGATGAATTCTCGTTTCCCTCAGGTCACAGCGCCGCCGCATTTTTGATGGCAACACAAATCAGTTGTTTTTACCCAGCTCTTTCGCCCCTTTTATTCTTATGGGCAAGTCTCGTTGGATTATCACGCGTTATTTTAGGTGTGCACTACCCACTAGATATATTCTTCGGCGCACTATTAGGCATTGCTTGTAGCTTACTCTCCCTCATTAGCTTATCACTGATATAAAAGGTATTTGATGAAAATACTATATGGAATTCAAGGCACAGGTAACGGGCATCTAGCAAGAGCAAGGGCCTTAGTACCGGAACTCAGGAAGCAAGGCATTGATATTGATTTTGTTTTTTCAGGGAGGAAACGAGAAGATTTTTTTGACATGTCTATTTTCGGCGAAGATTTTCTCTATTTTGATGGGTTGACGCTCATGACAGAATTAGGTCGTGTTAATAAATTAAAAACGCTCATGGCGAATAACATGATCGGGCTATTAAAGGACATTTCTAAATTACGTGTAACAGATTACGACTTAGTGTTAAGTGATTTCGAACCTATTTCAGCCTGGGCTGCAAAAATTCAAGGCGTACCCAGTATGGGCATCAGCCATCAGTGTGCTTTTGATCATGCTATCCCAAAAGTAACAGGTTATCGGTTTGATCGTTTGTTAATGCGCTACTTCGCCCCAACTCAGCATCGTATAGGGTTACATTGGCACCATTTTGACCAGCCTATTTTCCCACCGCTGATAGAAAAACAAACAGCTGGCCAAATTAAACCACATAAGATTCTTGTTTATATGGGGTTTGAAGCTGTTAACCCCCTGTGTCAGGATACTTGTCGCCTCTAAAATTTTAATTAGAGGCATAAAAAATGAGAAAATCGTTTACCCATTCGTTTAAGATACAGGCAATAGAAAAGGCATTGAGCCGGCAAGAATGTATGAGCATCAAGGATGTGGCTGAAAACTTAGGTATTGGCCATTCGACGTTACAAAAATGGATTAGACAGGCTAAAGAGCAACGGCTTAATCAACCATTAGATGGTGGGGTAATGACCATGGTTAAAGAAAAAAGGCCCCAAGATTGGAGCGCTGAAGAACGTTTGAATATGGTCATTGCCTGCGGATCTTTGAGCGTCGAGGACATCAGCCAGCTTTGCCGAGAGAAAGGAATATACCCACATCATATCAACCAATGGAGAGGTGATTTTATCAAGAATAAGCCCCTATCGACTGCTTCAGAAATTCAAAGTGAGAATAAGCAATTTAAAAATGACATTAAGTTACTAAAAAAGGAGTTAAACCGTAAAGATAAGGCATTAGCTGAAACAGCAGCGCTGCTAGTACTCCAAAAAAAAGTCCACGAAATATGGGAAAGCGACGAGGCCAGCTAATAGTGAAACAAGAGCGTGATGATATTATTCACTTGATTAGCGAGGCTCGATCCAATGGTGCTAGGCAAAGGCAGGCTTGCGATATTATAGGCATTACACCAAAAACATTACAGCGCTGGGCGCGACCAGAGGGCGATGAAGATGGTCGTTTGTCAGCCAAGCACAGCCCTTGTAATAAGCTCAGTGAGCTTGAGAGACAGCGTATTATTCAGGTCTGCAACCAACCTGAATACGCGAATTTATCGCCCAGCGTCATCGTGCCAATGCTTGCAGATAAAGGTGTGTACATCGCATCTGAATCCACTATTTACCGTGTGTTAAAAGCACATAAACAAGATAAGCATCGGCTGAGAAGTAAGCCTGCCAGAGTTATTACAAAACCTGAATCGTTGACGGCCACAGGCCCGAATCAGATTTATAGTTGGGATATTACGTATTTACCAACAACGGTAAAAGGCTTGTTTTATTACTTGTATCTTGTCATGGATATTTATAGCCGAAAGATTGTTGGTTGGCAGGTATATGAACAAGAAAGCAGTGCATTGGCCGCAGATTTAATGACAGATATTTGCTTACGTGAAGGGATTAAGCCGAATCAGGTGATCTTACATTCGGACAACGGTAGCCCGATGAAAGGCGCAACAATGCTAGCGACACTGCAAGAATTAGGGGTTGCTCCGTCGTTTAGCCGCCCCTCTGTTAGTAATGATAACCCTTATTCTGAGTCATTATTTAGAACACTTAAGTATCGACCAGAATACCCAGAAAAAGCCTTTGAGGGTTTAGATTTAGCACGAAAATGGGTGAATGGATTTGCTGATTGGTATAATCATGAGCACAGACACAGCAGCATAAAATATGTCACGCCTGTAGAGCGTCATACGAAGCAAGATAGAATTATCTTAATCAACCGTAAAGCTGTTTATCTACAGGCGAAAATGGCGCACCCAGAGCGATGGAGTGGCGACATTAGAAACTGGGATCACATTGATGAGGCTTATTTAAACCCAGGGAAATCTAAAAGTGATAGGGAAGTAAATCAGGCGGCATAAAAGTAAACTTTAGGCGACAAGTATGTTGAAATCTACCGCTCACCCCAATCACTTACTGACTGTAAGCTCATGGAGATTCGCTCGCTTGCCGCCTTCTTGCATCTCCAATTCCGATAGGTATAGCAAAGCTAAGAGAAAGATTAGAGCTTTTAAGTTCCGTAAACTTTTTGCGCAGGAACTTCTTTTTCTAATAGGGCTTTCATTGCGTCGCCAATCTCTGAAGCATCCCACTGTGCACCTTTATCAACACCTTCGGTAGAGCGCCAGCCGTCAGCAATAGAGATCTTTCCACCTTCGGCTTCAAAAACACGGCCGGTCATTTCGCCACCTTGCTCTGATGCTAGCCACACCAATAATGGCGAGACATTTTCAGGATTCCAGTAATCAAAGCTGCCATCTTCAGGTACTGCCATACGTGTAGCCATAGATTCAACGGCTGTCGTCATGCCTGTGCGTGCCGCTGGCGCAATAGCGTTGGCAGTAATACCGTAACGCCCAAGCTCTGCCGCTTGGTTAAGTGTTAATGCACAAATACCGGCTTTAGCCACTGCATAGTTTGATTGACCAATAGAGCCTTGAAGGCCCGCACCAGAAGTAGTGTTAATAATACGACCTGAAACAGGCTTTCCTGCTTTAGACTGCGCACGCCAATACTGTACCGCGTGCGACGAAATGCAAAAATGGCCTTTCAAATGCACAGCCATAATGGTATCCCATTCGGCTTCACTCATTGACGCAAACATACGGTCACGATTGACACCGGCGTTATTCAATACCGCATGCAAGTCACCGAAAGCGTCAATAGCTTCTTTTACGGCATTGGCACTGTCGTCATAGTTGGTAATATCTGAGGTATTAGCGATGGCTTTGCCACCTGCTGCTTTGATATCGGCAACGACTTTTTCAGCCGCTTCTTTGTTGATGTCGTTAACAACAACGCTTGCGCCTTCTTTGGCGAAAAACTTTGCGTGTGCAGCACCTAAGCCACCGCCCGCGCCTGTGATAATGATGACTCTATTTTGGCATACACCCATTTTAAATCCTCTAATTGTTATTTATCATACTATTTATTATTCCTAGTGCTTCTTCGGAAATTGTTGTAAGCCGCAGCGGCTTGAGTAAACAACGCAGGAAAACTGAAACTAGATTCAGGAATAGCAGCATTATCTTTTTCGTGCTTATCATTATCTGCTCTATTAGAAAATTGCTCGCCAACAGAAACAAGCTCCTCCGAATCATCATCTGGAAAGTAGCTCGGTGTACCATAACCCTCGCAGTCTCCGAATGAGTGAGAAGCTGGAGATACAACATTGCACTTTGAGCAATAATACCCAGCCCCTGTTTTTACCCATTCATGATCTTCCCCATTAATACACTGACCGCAAAAAGTATTTTGACACGACATCAGGAGTACGATCAGGAAAAACCTCATAACACCCAACCTAAAGAAACATAAATATCGTTAGATTAGATACAAGCATTCCTCAAAAGTTCAGACTATAAGCGCTCTATAATAGTGACGTTGGCCTGCCCACCACCTTCACACATAGTCTGCAAGCCAAAGCGACCACCTGTACGCTCTAATTCATTCAACAAAGTGGTCATCAATTTTGTCCCCGTCGCACCTAACGGATGACCCAATGCAATAGCGCCGCCATTAACATTGATTTTCTCGATCGGGTAACCGGTTTCTTTTAACCATGCTAATACCACAGAGGCGAAAGCTTCGTTGATCTCGACAAGGTCAATATCATCCAGCGTCATGCCCGCTTTCTTAAGGGCGTATTCGGTGGCTGGAATCGGTGCAGTAAGCATCCAGATCGGGTCGTCGGCGCGCACGCTCATGTGATGAATTCGTGCACGGGGTTTTAAACCGTATTTTTTAACCGCATCAGCAGATGCGATCAAAATCGCCGAAGACGCATCACAGGTTTGTGAGGCAACGGCTGCTGTCACTTTGTCGCATCCGAATAAATAATCTAATCCTGCCATTTTTTCAAGTGTGGTTTCTCTCGGTGTTTCATCAGTGATAACACCTTCTAACGGAATAATCTCGTTATCAAAACGTCCTTCTTGAATGGCAGCTATTGCACGTTGGTGAGATTGTAACGAAAACTTTTCAAGATCTTCACGTGAAATATCCCATTTATCCGCAATCATTTGTGCAGATTTGAATTGCGTTGGCGGCTCTTCACCGTAGCGCTCTACCCAGCCTTTTGAACCTGAGAAAGGATCTTTAATGCCTAAAGGCTCAGCTGCTGTCATCGCGAATGAAATCGGAATTTGTGTCATGGTTTGCACACCGCCAGCAATAACTAAATCTTGTGTGCCAGACATAATGGCTTGTGCCGCAAAGTGTACGGCTTGCTGTGAAGATCCGCATTGACGATCAATGGTGGTGCCAGGGACTTTATCGCTCAAGCCTGCAGCTAACCATGCGGTACGGGCGATATCCCCGGCTAAGGTGCCAACCGTATCGCAGCAGCCGAAAATCACGTCATCGTAATCTTCGTCTGGGATGTTGTTACGCTCGACGATGGCCTTGAGTACGTGTGCGCCTAGGTCTGCGCCGTGTACATGAGCTAAGCCGCCTTTGCGTCTACCTGTGGGTGATCGTACCGCATCAATAATATAGGCTTCTGGCATCCGATGTTTCCCCTCTTTTGTTTATTCGTTGTTGCAAGGCAGACAGCCCAACGCTTTCCACCCTACTTTTCTTTAGTCGATAAAAGTCTTTAACCGATAAACGTGTAACCTGCACCGATTTTGTTGGTATCTGCGAGCATAGCATCGGCGACACGTTGTTTATGGAAGGCTTGATCGCCCCAAGTTTTATCAAGCGCCCAAGCTTTTTTCATGAAGATGTGTAGATCCACTTCGAAGGTATAACCCATAGCACCATGCACCTGGATGCTGTTTTTAGCACCGAGTAGCGATGCATCACAAGCGACACTTTTTGCATGAGAGACATTTTTATCGACCGTCGAAAGGTTGTGAACGATCGCATACGCGGCAAAAGCAACAGGGGCTTTGGTGTATTCTAGCGCCACAGCCACATTCGCCATGCGATGTTTCACCGCTTGAAAACTGCCAATCGGTTTGCCGAATTGCTTACGCTCAGAGGTATAAGCTACGGATAAATCAATCATGCGTTTGGTTAGGCCAATGGCTTGAGCAGCTGAAGCCAGCGCACCACGATTGATGCTCGTGGCAATTAATTTATCGGCTTCACTGCCTTCGACTAAAAGCTGTGCAGCACTTTCATCAAAATCAACGCTGTATAAACGACGAGAAAGATCAACAGAGGCATTAAATTCAATGGTTGCTGCCTTTGGGTCAACCGCATAAAGCGCACTGCCCTTTTGCATAATCAATATGTCAGCGACGTGCGCATCTTCAACCAGTAAATTAAGTTCAAGGCCAACAGCCACTTTTGCTGAGCCATCAGCAATTTTGGGTAGCCACTCGGTTTTGAAGGTATCATTCGTAAGGCTTGCAATCAAAGGCACCGCAACAAGCACGGTTTCGGTTAAATTTGCCGGTAAGGCAACGTAGCCGCACTCTTGTGCCAGCAGGACGAAATCTAATTCATTCATGCCCAAACCGCCGAATTCTTCTGGGACTGTCATGCCGGTTAACCCTAGCTCAGCCAATTGACCCCAAAGTTCATCACTACGGCCTGTGTCTGACTCCCATAAAGCACGGATTTTTTCGCAAGTGACTTCGTTCACTAAAAATTCGCGCACGCTTTCTTGGAACAGTAATTGGTCTTCTGTGTAAGTAAAATCCATCAGTAAGCTCCTTATCGCGGCATACCGAGCATGCGCTCGGCAATAATATTGCGCTGAATTTCGTTAGTGCCGGCGTAAATTGGCCCAGACTGTGCAAAAAGAAAGCCATCCAACCACGTGCCTACACCGACGGCTGCAGGTGCGAAGGGCTCAAGCTCTGCACGTGCCGATAAAATCGTCATCGCCGTTTCATGCATGTTTTGATCAAGCTCTGACCAAAAAATCTTATTGGTAGAGGATTCCGCACCAATAGTACCACCTTTAATTAATCGGCAAGCCGTTTCAAAGGTGGTCAAACAGTAAGATTCAGTCGCCATATAGGCTTTAATCACAGCATCTTTTACCGCTGGATCACGATCCGCTTGCTCACGGTTTTCTTCATATAGCTTGACTAAACGCCGTGCTGTTTCCTGAAAGCGTGCGGGTGAACGAAGCATTAAGCCGCGTTCAAAACCGGCCGTAGCCATCGCCACTTTCCAGCCTTCGCCTTCTCCGCCTAAACGGCGGTTGACAGGCACTTTTACATCATCAAAGAAGATTTCAGCAAAGCCCGGCAAACCATCCAACTGAGGAATCGGTGTGACGGTAATACCTTCTAAATCTAAAGGAATCAAGATAAAGGTTAAACCTTTATGGCGCTGTGATTCGGGGTCGGTACGGAACATGCCAAAACATTGATCTGCCCAAACTGCACGCGTCGACCAGGTTTTTTGGCCGTTGACGATGTAATATTCGCCGCATTCAGAAAGTTCTGCTTTAGCGCGGATGGCGGCCATATCAGAACCCGCACCTGGCTCAGACCAGCCTTGCGCCCAAACTTCAGTACCGTTAGCCATTTTTGGTAAAATGTCGGCTTTTTGTTCGTCGGTGCCAAATTCCATCAAGGTAGGCCCTAACAAGAAAATGCCATTTTGGTTAACACGGTTCGGCGCTTTGGCACGAAAATATTCTTCTTCAAAAATCAGCCACTGGATTAAATCCGCATCGCGGCCACCCAGCTCTGCTGGCCATGTCACCATGCCCCAGCGGCCCTGATTCATTTTGGCTTCCCATTCACGGTGCTGCTGGAAGCCTTCGGCGGTATCGTATGATTTTAATGGCGTTTTAGGCACGTTGTCAGCCAACCAAGTGCGAATTTCTGCACGAAAGGCTTGGTGCGCTTCAGTAAATACTAAATCCATGAACTAACCTCTCTTACTTATTGTTTTCGCTGAAGTTTGCATCACGCTTGCTCACAAACGCATCACGTGATTCGGCAGAATCCGGTGACTGATAGGCTTCTAACGTGAAACCTTGTTCAGAGCGATATTTGTCTTCGAGATTACCGTCTTCAATACCTGTAAGCGCTTCTTTAGCTAATGCAATCATGCGAGGTGATTTCTCAGCAATTTTTGTGGCAATCTCGCGAGCAGTGGGTAATAGCTCTTCGCGCTTAACAACGCGCTCTACTGCACCTAAACGATAGGCTTCGTGTGCATCAATCGGAAGCCCAGTGAAATACATATAACGGACTTTCTGAACAGGGAACATACGTTGCAAATGTGCACCGCCGCCCATCGCGCCGCGATCGACTTCAGGTACGGCAAACGTGGCGCATTCTGAAGCCACGATAATATCTGCAGCGCCAGAAATACCAATACCACCGCCTAAAACAAAGCCGTGCACAGCAACAATGACAGGTTTAGGGTTTAGGTGAATCGCTTTAAATGTGTCGTAATTGCCTTTATTAACCTTCACGATTAAAGAATCGTTGGCGTCAAGCTCTTTAATATCAACGCCTGCGCAAAAACCACGACCTTCAGCGGCAATAATAATGACATGACAACGGTCATCGCGCCCTAAATCTTCAATCGTAGCCGCAATATCTGCCCATGTTTTTGAATCAAAAGCATTCACAGGTGGCTTGTTAAAAATCAGCTCTGCAATGCCATTTTCTATGGTCACGCCAAAGGGTGTATTCATGTTTAAATACCTTTTTATGCTATTTCTTCTGTGGTTTGCGTCTGTAGCTTCTGCAAACGTTGTTCTGCTTCTTGAACGATGGATTCGATTAACTCTTGGCACGTTGGCAAGCTATCAATAACACCAGCAACTTGGCCAGAAGGTAAAACACCTTCTTGCGGCTTACCATCGACCATCGCTTTCATAATGATCATCGGGGCATTGGCTGCCATGATGGCTTGTGCAGGTGTCACATCACCCGATTTTGTCATCGCCAGCGCTGACTTTAAAAGACTCGTTATCGATGCACCGGTGAATTGTCGAAACTTCAAACCATTATTAAAAGCTATCCATAACTTACGGATACTGCTTGCTTTTTCCATATCCGCTAGCCATTCATTCATGATCATGCGTTGCGGCAAACCATCCATCGCTTTCGATACAACGATATTGGCAGGGTTTTTACAGGCAATATATTGTGCTTTGGTCACTTCAGGCACGGGACTATTTTGGGTCAACAAAAAGCGTGTGCCCATAGCAATACCATCAGCGCCAAAAGCAAGTGCAGCAATGAGGCCGCGGCCATCTTTGAATCCACCCGCGCCTAACACAGGCACTTTATCACCGACGGCATCAACAACCTGTGGTAACAACAAGGTAGTAGGTACAGAACCTGTGTGGCCACCGCCCTCACCACCTTGCACAGTCACCGCATCGGCACCCATCTCAACAGCTTTGATGGCATGTTTTGGCAACCCCACTGTCGGGATGCAAACAATACCGTTATCTTTGAGCTGCTTGATCATGCCTTTGCCCGGTGAGCGGCTATAACTGACAGCTTTTACACCGTGCTTAATGCATAGTTCGATGATGTGCTGTGCGTTCGGCTGGTACATGTGAAAATTCACGCCAAAGTTTTTATCCGTTAAAGATTTTACTTTGAGAATATCGCGTTCCATTTCATCGGGAGGAATGGTCGCACCGGCTAAAAACCCAAATCCGCCCGCATTACACGTACCTGCAACCAGGTTAGGATCAGCGACCCACCCCATGGCAGTTTGGATGATCGGATACTCACAACCTAAAAGGTCGGTAATTCGGGTTTTTAGTGGATTACTCATGATTTTTCACATCACTTTTGTTGTTATAAGAGTCGCGATTAAGAACGGTCGCCTTTAGGGTTATCTTTTAATTGCTTGGATCGGAAGTTTTTTGGATCAAGCTCATTGATAATCGCTAGCTGTTCTTCAGTCGGTGCTTTTGTTGTCGGCACGTTCTCAGGAATGCACAGTTCAAAACCGGTGTTTTCGACCACTTGCTCAACCGTAATACCTGGGTGTAATGACACTAAACGCACTTGGTGATCTGGGCCACCGAAATCCATTACGCACAGGTCAGTCAAGATAATGCGAATATCGATGTCGTCTAAGCTGTACCCTTTCGGTAAACGCTCTGGGTTGTAACCAATCGAGTTCACTAAATCGCACTCACCTTTCACAAAAACACGGGTGTTGTGTTGAGGTACAAAGAATGAATTTGCATGGCTGATAGAGTTACCGGGTAAACCTCTGACACCGAGCATTTGGATTTTTGGTTGCTCGTAAGTACCGCCTAACGCTGAAATGTTTGCTTGGCCAAAACGGTCAACCTGAGTTGGCCCGATCATGGCGTGACGCTTGCCACTCCAAACGTTATCGAAAATGCGTGAAAAACCCATCCAGGTTTCTGACGCTTGCCCTTCGTGTGACGTTCTGCCTGACACAGGATTTGGTTTAGATAGCAGATAGGCTTCCGAATCTGTCATCATCAAGTCTTGATTGGTGGTTAGCATTGCAAGACTTGCTGCTAAACGCGGTAAAAGGCCGATGCCTGTGGCTAAGATTTCGCCATCATTTTTATAGGCTTCGCTGCCGCAAGCGATCATTAGCTCTGCTAAGGTATATTCTGTTGCTACCGTACTCATATTTTTCTCCCCTAATTCCTTCAAGCTGGTCGCTGATTAATAAACAGGTAACGGTAATGCTTTAATCGCATCAATACCGCCAACCAACGCCTGATACTCGTCTTCGGTTTTGCCTAAGATATATTTTTCTGCATAACCGCCAAACCCACCTTCTTTGGCTGAACCCGCGTATTCTTTGGTATGTGGCACGTCAAAGCCATAAAGAGGCGTACAAGATGTAGGGTGTGCGCCACCAGGGATATGTACAACACCTGTGGTCATAGAACGTTCCCAGAACACATAGCGTGATTCGTCACCTTGAGCAAAGTATTCAGTCTCAACGATTTCATCAACACTAACGAATGTTTTTGTCGCAGCACGCGCCATTTGTTCGTCCATATACATGTCTGGACCTTTAATTTGGCAAACACCGCGTACATCGGCACGGTCTGCATGTAACAAGGCAACGTCGAGCTTAAGTGCAGGCATTGCCACCCACTCTTTATCATCGTACGGACTGTCGATGACTTTTAAGTCTTTATTGACTTTAATAACATCTGTACCTAAACCGATTTGTGTGGGCATAAAAGGCATCCCCCAAGAAGCGGCGCGAAGACCTAGCAACATCATGCCTTCATCGATTTCAAAGGTTTCGATCTGACCCGATTGCCGCGCTTTACGGAAATAAGGCTCTAGCGGGATAAAATCAAGGGATACAAATGCGAAAACCACCTTTTTGACTTTACCTGATGCACACAGCATACCCACGTCAGCGCCACCATAAGCGACAACCGTTAAATCTTTAACATCCGAACGTAAAATCTCACGAATCAGTGCCATGGGCTTACGCCTTGGCCCCCAGCCACCTATTCCGATCGTCATGCCATCTTCTAACTGGCTAACAACATCAACAGCAGACATTTGCTTATTCATTGATCATCCTCTTTTTTAAGCGAGCAGCTAAACAAACCAGTTAAAAATATAACTACTTTGTTCGACATTAAGGCAAAACGGGGGCGATTGTAGCTTAAACAGGTGTTTTTTTGAATCGCTATTGTTATTTTTTATACTAGATGGAAAGGTTCTTATCGCTCGGGGTTACTGACTGATAGAGTTGAGTTACCGATCTACCTAAACCGATCAACCTTGAAGATGCAAGGGCGTCGGCCATGCTCGCTTACCGCCTTCTTGCATCTCCAATTCCGATGGGTATATACCACTCAAGTGCTAATTTTTCATATTTTTGTATGAAGTCGTGCTTGCCATCGCAATAGATATTCATGTCATTACTGCATGCTTTAGCGACAGCTTGCTTTAAGTGGGCATACACATTGGCTACATCTTGATGGTTTCTTAGGTAATCACGGAAAGCTAAATGCCGACGAACATGCTGGCTATTTCGTTTAAAAACGTGTACTTGATGACTACGTAGGTCACCGCCTTTTTGGAAGTATCTGCGTGCAGGAATACCAAACTCCCCCATGGCAATATAACCGATTGCATTCAGTTGCGGATTATAAGAATCCAATACATCTAAGTCATCGACTTCGATTAATATATCTATGACCGGTTTTGCAGCCAACCCTTCAACGGAAGTACTGCCTATATGATGTATAGATGGCGATAAATCATCTATGATGCCCTGCAAGAGAAAGCGCTCCTCCTTAAATACTCGAGGCCATCTAGCATCATAGTCGACCACTTCAATAATTCTCATAGGAACCTTCGTAGATATAAAGACCCGCTCAAAGGAATAGGCAACCTCAAATCGTATCCCTCTCAACATTGCTTACAGCAAGAAAAGCGACCATTTAGATTAGCTGGGCGCATATTAACGGATTGGCCTACCAAGAAAAAGGGTAATAGTTGCCAATAGTCGATAAGTGCCACTGCGTATGGCACAGGAATTTTTCATGCACGAAAACAATTGGAAAAATTTAACGAGAGGCAACGGACAAGCTGTTTTTATTACCTTTAATAATGCCTTTTAACAAAGCCACCTCTTTCGTAAATAAAACTTTCTCTTTGGGTGTTAACGAAAGGGATCGAGATGCAGCCGCTTTAAGTGAATTGACAGGCTTGCCTGCCACGTGAAACTCATAGTGTAAATGTGCGGAAGTGATACGCCCGCTTGCGCCTGACTGTGCTATTAGCGCACCTCTTGGTACATGCTGTCCAACTTTTACTAA
This sequence comes from Pseudomonadales bacterium, assembly GCA_965248335.1. Taxonomy (GTDB): domain Bacteria; phylum Pseudomonadota; class Gammaproteobacteria; order Pseudomonadales; family DT-91; genus CAKMZU01. Next base: position 1,946,815 of record CBDFIY010000003.1, on the reverse strand, counting down.
GGCTTTACTTAAATGCAAATAACGCGTCTTATATTGATTGCCATGATCAATCTCGACATAAAGGCCTGCATAGCGATGATGAACGACACGCGAGACACTTCCATCGGCAGTTGTATGAACATTCGTACCAACAGGCAGCGCATAGTCGGTGCCCAAATGCGGTTTAACTTCACCTGTTATGGGGTGCTTACGCGCCAAGCTAAAATGTGAGGATATCTTATAGCTGCCTTTAAAGGGTTTAAGGTCAAATGACTGCTCGATATTTGTCCCTTCTGCATCGTAATAACGCCCTTTATAAAAATAAGCGTCGGTAGTTTTATTCTTTTGTTTTAGTTCCAGAGCAAGCATCCGACTTTGACCTGTCAGTTCGCCACCGACAAACTGACGTGACAGTAAAACTTTAAACACATTACCTGGCTGTATATCACGGGAGAAATTAATTCTGTTTTTTAAGAGTTTCTGGATAGCATGAATTTCCGACAGTTTTGCCCCTTTAGCCGTCAGCTCATGTGAAAATGAGCGAGCGATATCGCCCTCTAGATAGATATTTTTCCAAATACCGGGCAAATCAATATGCGCGACAGAAAACTTTCCTTTCTTATCTCGGATATATTTTATGCGCTTTGCAGGGTTTAAAACCAAAGTGACTTCCGACAACTGCCCCCCCTGATGATTAAAAATAAATTTCTGCCCTGCCTTTATATTATCCAAAGCCAACAATGCACTATCGGCCTCTAAAAGTTCGCCATAGAGCTGATCATTCATAAAAAATCTTTTTCTTACGCTATCCAATGTATCACCATCGTTAACTCTATATTCTGATAAGCCCAGATTTGGCGCATCATCGCTTATTCTATGGCTTTGATCTTTTGTATGAACACTTGCCTTTGCTGTGACAGGGAGGTCGGCATCATGCAGTGTACGCCACTCAATATTTTGCACCCGCCCTATTATCAGTGACAGAGCAATCATAAATATCGCAAGCAATACGATGCCTATACTTTTTTTTGGTAATTCTAGAAGGAGAGAACTTCTCATAACATCGTAGAGCACTTCATCAGTAGGCATTATCTTCTGGTCTGTTGGACAACACAATTGATGAGAGGTTTTTAGAATTACATATTTCACGTAAAAAAATATCGCTCTTGCACCTGAATTAAATGAACTTTTTTCTTGTTATTTATACCTAATCGGAATTGGATATGCAAGAAAGCGGCAAGCGAGTGAATCCCTATGAGCTTACAGTCCGCAAGTGATTGGGATGAGCGAGCGCGGCCAACGCCCTTTCGTCTTCAAGGGTGATCGGTATAGCTAATGAACAAGCATGAAGTTATGACTATGAAACTATGAGCGAAAAGAAACTATGAGCATAAATATTGCAATCAATGGTTATGGCAGAATAGGCAGAAACATCCTTCGTTGCCTCTTTGAAAATAACCTATCAAATCAAATTAACCTTGTAGCAATCAATGAATTAGCCCCCATCGAATCAATCAAACACCTTACACAGTATGATTCTATTCATGGGAAGTTCTCTCAAACGGTTAACATAGAAAAAGGTGATCTACGGATTAACGATCATAGTGTAAAAGTTTTTTGTGAGAGCAAGCCTGAACGCCTACCGTGGAAGCAGTTAAATATTGATTTAGTGCTTGAATGCACTGGACGCTTTTTAAAAAAAGAAAACGCAGCAAAGCATTTTTCCGCAGGTGCCAAGAAAGTCTTACTTTCTGCACCCTCTTGCGAGGCTGATACGATGATTGTTTACGGGGTTAATCAACACTCACTCGAAAAAAAACACCGTTTAATATCGAATGCCTCTTGTACCACGAACTGCCTGGCTCCCCTTGCAAAAATACTGCATGAGGAAGTGGGCATTAGCCAAGGTATGATGACGACTATACATGCATACACCTGTGACCAACAATTACATGACTGCGCACAAGAGGATCTATATCGAGCAAGGGCGGCAGCACACTCAATGATCCCCACAAAAACAGGTGCAGCCATGGCGGTAGGTGCAGTACTCCCTGAACTGGACGGAAAAATTCAAGGCATGGCCGTGAGGGTGCCAACGGCAAATGTTTCTTTAGTCGACTTTCACTTTCTAGCGAATGAAGACGTAACCCGCGAAGCCATCAATAGCCACATACAAAAAGCAGCCGATATACAAATGAAGGACATTGTAAGCTACAACTGCGACCCTTTAGTTTCCGTTGATTTTAATCACTCCCCCTACTCCTGTAACTTTGACGCGAGCCAAACTGTTGTAAATGGCCGATGGGTAAAAGTGATGGCGTGGTATGATAATGAATGGGGGTTTGCTAATAGAATGCTGGATGTAGCAAGCTTCATTGACGCAGAGGGGCATTTATAAGGCGGATTAAAGAATAGCGTCCGCCTTTTAAAAGGCTAGGATTGAGGTAAAGTAACGTTCAGCTCAAGTACAGAACAGCTATCATTACTATCAAGCTGAACGTTAACATCATCCTGCTCAACGTTCACATACTTCTTGATCACTTCCAAAATCTCTTGCTGTAGTTGGGGCAGGTAATCAGGTTGTGTACGTTTATTTCGTTCATGAGCAACAATAATCTGTAAACGTTCTTTGGCGACAGACGCCGTGTTGTTATTTTCTCGTCTAAAATGATCAAAAAAATTCACGCGGTTGCTCCTAGTAAACGTTGAAAGAAGCCTTTTCTCTGTGGGTCTAAAAAGCGGTGCTCAAGATCTTCGCCTAGCAAACGATCGACAGCGTCAACATAAGCCAGTCCTGCTGCCGCCTGCTGATCAAAGACGACTGGCATACCTTGGTTCGAGGCCTTTAATACCGATTGGGACTCAGGGATAACACCTAGCAAAGGAATCGCCAAGATATCCTGAACATCAGTAACGCTCAACATTTCACCTGCTTTTACACGATTGGGGCAATAGCGTGTGAGGAGAAGATGTTCTTTCACTGGATCTTCGTTATTCTCCGCACGCCTTGATTTGCTTTGTAAAATACCTAAGATTCGGTCGGAGTCACGCACGGAAGACACTTCGGGGTTTGTTACTACAATGGCCTCATCGGCAAAATAAAGCGCCATCTGTGCGCCTTTTTCAATGCCAGCAGGCGAATCACAGATAATATAATCGAACCTCCCTTTTAACTCGTTGAGTATTTTTTCTACACCTTCTTGCGTCAGAGCATCTTTATCTCGGGTTTGCGAAGCGGGTAAAATTGATAAGTTTTCACAACGTTTATCTTTAATAAGGGTTTGGCTGAGGTTGGATTCGCCATTGATTACGTTAACAAAATCATAAACCACTCGGCGCTCACAGCCCATGATTAAGTCAAGATTTCTCAAGCCAACGTCGAAATCGATAATAACTGTTTTAAATCCTTTAAGCGCAAGCCCTGTTCCAATTGCCGCACTGGTTGTGGTTTTACCAACGCCGCCTTTTCCGGACGTTACAACAATTATCTTTGCCACCATTCGGCTCCTTGAATTTGAGAATACGCGAAGTATTCATTAAAGTGATTTGACAATCAAGTTCTCATCCTGCAAAAGTATTTGCGCAGAGGTTTTCTGGTGCTTATGCGGGATATTATCGGACAACTTAAATATACCTGCGATAGACACCAATTCGGCCTCAAGGTCCTGACAAAAAATCCGCGCATTCATGTCTCCCTTCACGCCGGCTAATGCACGGCCCCTTAATGCACCATAAACATGAATATCGCCATCCGCTAAAACTTCAGCACCTTTATTGATATTAGACAAGATCACCAAATTCGCATCCGGCGCATAAATTTGTTGGCCTGAGCGGACAGGGTAATCAATAAACTTGGTTGTTCTAATAGACGAACTGGATTTTGATTGCACTCCTGGCGCTTCGGATTTTTCGTCGCTACTCTTTTCAGGGCTAACGGCTGCCGGGTTTTCTCGTGTCAGATCATCTGGCAAGATCGCAAGACCCGTGCCACTCAGTAAAGATTTATCCATTACGCCTTTAAATCCAATCGGCTGAAGACCTGAATCGTGGCATAAACCAATCATCTCTTTTAACTTAATCGAATCTAGGGAGGCAAGGATTGCCCGCACATCCATAATCACCGGACTTTTCATAAAAAAAGATGGAGCTTTATCAATTTTCTCTTGCAGCAACTGAACAAAAGACGCCGAATCATAATGATTAAGTTCAATAACGATTGAAGTTAAAACATTGCCCTTAAGTTGAAAACATTCTTCTGCCATAAAAACTACCTTTTTATTTTACAACGGTGACGGCCTAGCAGTAAGACTCTACTGTAACGATGTCATGCTGGAGACTCAAGCTACCTTTAAAGGTAATGGATTTTGCACAATTCGCAACCAACAATCATTTTCATGATAGCCCCTACCTAGGCATTTATGATTCTAGTCACTCAAGATCCATTAACTCGGCGACAACTCAATCGCACCAATCGATTCATTCATTTTAACTTTAGCATCTCGCAAAGCAGCGCGAAGGGCTTCTTCAAGGCTTGGGTGATAGAATGGAAATGAGAGTACTTTATTTACGGTCAGTTTTTGTTCAATCACCCAAGCAAGCAAATGTGCAATATGCTCCGATTCGATCCCCATCATTTCGCCACCTAGAATTTCTTTAGATCGACTTTCGACATATACACGAATAATACCGCCCTGTTCAGATTTTATAAGTGCTCGCCCGTTATCAGTAAATGCACTTTCGCCTACGACAAACCTGACGGATTCGGATTCCAACTCACTGTAGCGTTTTCCCACAAAACAAATATTTGGCTCACTAAAGACAACGGAGAGAGGTGTTCTCGCTACAAAACCTACTGGAGAATTAACGCTGTTTCTTCCCGCAATAGCACCTTCATCTTTTGCTTCATGCAATATTGGCTTTTTACCTGTAACATCGCCAACCAAAGAAATATGCTCTGCTTCTACTAGACTAAAGGAAGAGGGATTAATTTCCGGCATTCCTTTGGCATCTAACGAAATACCAAGATTCTCTAACTTTAACTGCTTGATTGCGGGAACTCTACCCGCGGCAATAAGTACTTTTTCAGCTTTAAACGTTTTATTTCCTGAAAAAATAACTACCTTGTCACCTTGTTGCTCTAACCGGTCAATGCCAGCAGTTGAGATATTAAGTGTTTTCGAAAAATAATTCAGCGCATGATCTAAAAGCATAGGGTCAGTTATTCCTGCAAGGCTTTTACGCCTAGCAATCAGTAACGTATCAACATTTAAAGACGATAAAGCTTGACCTAATTCCAAGCCAATATAACCGGCACCTACAATAGCCATTGAAAGAGGAAGCTTTTCTAGCTCAAAAAATTCATCGCTCGTAATAATAAACTGCTCGTATCCTCTAAACTGATCAGGGATCAAGGGGGTAGATCCTGAGGCAATGATAATTTTATTGGCAGTAATAACTTCATCACCTAAATCAATCGTATGTTGATCAATAAACGAAGCGGATTTTGCACTAAAATTTTCAGGCGTTTGCCAGGGTCTAATTCTTCTCGCAAGCATGCCGCCAACAAATCGATCTCTTAGACGCCTAACACGCTGCATAGACTGGGCTGAATCAATATTTAATTTACCCTCTCCAAGAATGCCTTGAGACGTAAATGTTTTCCTTCTTTGGTAGTCGTTGGCTATTTGAATAAATGCTTTCGATGGCATACAACCAACGCGGGCACAAGTTGTACCCAGCATGCCTGAATCAATCACAATATAATTCTCAGTTTTTTTAACAACCTCAGATCTTGCCATTAACCCCGCAGAGCCAGCGCCAATAATTGCGACTTCATAATGTCTTGGGTTGCCCGAGGAGGAGGCGGTAACAAAACCGTTAAAATAAAAGCTTGCCACAACAATCATCACAATTTTTTGATATGCTTCGCAGTTCATAAATGTACGGCCCTGTCAGTAAATAAAAATGAGCGGCATTTTCCTATTATTTATATTTTCCTTAAAAAAACATACCTTTTCTCAGCATGATTAGACAGTAATAAGCTAAAAAAATTTATACCGAAAAAGTAAATAAAAATAATTTTTCTGCAAGAAAAGCAGGAATCCGTTGGATTACACCCTCACACTTTTGATTACCAAATGATATAAAATATATTTTCCTTATACTGTTTAATTATGGTAAACGTGGGATGATTAAATTTGAATTTTATTTTTTCGGATAAATACATTGATTTGGGTTCTTTTCTCCTGCCTCGCCGCCTTCAGTCAAGCGCTGCGTAATGCTTTTCAGAGTCAATTAAGCAAGCAACTAAATATCATCGCCGTTACGCTATCGCGCTTTCTTTGGGCTTGGCCTCTAGCGATCATCTACCTTATTTTTTTATATTATTGGCAACCCTCTGAACTGCCGACTTTTTCTACAAGATTTTATTTTTTAATTTTTGGTGCAGCGCTGATGCAATCACTCGCGACATCACTCATGGTTTTACTTTTTAAACAAAAAAATTATGCCATAGGTGCGGGACTTGCTAAATGTGAAGCGCCGGCCGCCGCCATCATAGGTTTCTTTTTTTTTGATACAATACTTTCTCCACTTGGCTGGCTGGGTGTTCTCATAGGTGGCGTGGCAGTGCTATTGCTCAGCAGTACGAGTGGTACCAAAACGCTGTCCCCTCAAATATGTTTAACCGGATTAGCCTGTAGCAGTGTATTTGCACTCACTTCACTCTGGGCGCGTGAAGCGAGCCTTACGCTCACTTTACCTTTTCTGCACAGAGGCGCTTGGATCGTACTGTTTCTTGTCAGTATTCAAAGCACTTTTTTAGCTATCTATCTTGCACTAAAGGACCGTAATACATTAATTTATATGCTCAAAGTTCCACGCTTAGTTATCATGACCAGTGTGGCAAGTTTTGTCGGTTCGATTGGCTGGTTTACAGCGATGACACTCAAAGAGGTGCCTTACGTCAAAACCGTTGGTCAGATTGAGATCCTCTTTATGGTCTTGATCTCTTATTTTTGGCTAAAAGAAAAATTACGAAGTATAGACCTTATTGCATTAGCCCTGATTGTTGTAGCTGCTATACTTGTCATTTGGTTTTAGCGCAGACAACAAATCTACAGCGCTCCCCGTCAATGCTTGCGCTATACCCATCGGAATTGGAGGTGCAAGAAGGCGGCAAGCGAGCGAATCCCCATGAGCTTACAGTAAGTGATTGGGGTGAGCGAGCGCGGCCAACGCCCTTGCATATTCAAGTGTGGTGGGTATATAAGCCAGCACTTACTCACCCTTAACGATTAAAACTTCTCATGTCCAACCTATTACTTCTCAACAAGCCCTTTCAGGTATTAAGTCAATTTACAGACCAGGATAACCGTCAAACACTGAAGGATTACATTACCGATCAACCCGGCTTTTACGTAGCAGGAAGACTTGATTATGATTCAGAGGGTTTACTGTTATTAACCAACGATGGGCAACTACAGCATCGTATTACCCAGCCGCAATTTAAAATGCCGAAGACCTATTGGGTGCAAGTTGAAGGCATTATTGATAATCAGGCGCTTAGCCAATTACAGCAAGGTGTTGAATTGAAGGACGGCAAAACCAAGCCCGCCAAAGCGAGTATTATTCCAGAGCCTAATCTATGGCCAAGAACGCCCCCCATTCGGGAGCGCAAAAATCAACCAACGAGTTGGTTTAGCCTAACTCTCACAGAAGGCAAAAACAGGCAGGTACGACGAATGACCGCTCATGTAGGATTTCCAACTTTACGCCTGATTCGCGCACAGATCGGCCACTTGGCCCTCGGCGATTTACAACCCGGCGAATATCGACAAACTTCATTACACCTTCCTGCATTGCGTCGACCTAAAAGGCGGGTATAATCTCCACTTATTTTAAAAACTGACAAAATGCATGGCAAATACCCCTAAAAAAGTCATCGTGGGTTTATCCGGCGGTGTTGATTCTTCCGTTTCAGCGCTATTGCTTCAGCAGCAAGGTTATGAAGTGGAAGGTTTATTCATGAAAAACTGGGATGAAGACGACGGCACGGCGTATTGCACAGCTAAAGATGACCTTGCCGATGCGCAGGCCGTTGCCGACAAGCTCGGCATCAAACTTCATCAAGCTAACTTTTCGGCCGAGTATTGGGATAATGTATTCGAACACTTTTTGCAGGAATACAAAGCAGGCCGCACCCCCAACCCTGATGTTCTCTGCAATAAAGAAATTAAATTTAAAGCGTTTTTAGATTATGCACTCTTCTTGGGCGCTGATTACATTGCAACAGGCCACTACACACGAAGAAATGCCCTGCCCGATGGACGCGTACAGCTGCTAAAAGGGCTGGATACCAATAAAGACCAAAGTTACTTTTTACACGCTGTTTCTGGTAAAGAAATTAGCAAGGCCCTTTTCCCGATAGGTGAATTAGAAAAACCCACCGTCAGAGAAATCGCTAAGAGGCATGACTTGATCACAGCCAACAAAAAAGATAGCACGGGTATCTGTTTCATTGGCGAGCGGCGATTTAAAGACTTTCTTAATCAATACATCCCCGCACAACCGGGCGACATTTATACCGATGAAGGCGAGTGTATTGGTCAGCATCACGGCCTCATGTTTTACACGCTTGGGCAACGTCAGGGCATTGGCATTGGCGGCGTTCAAAACCATGCTGAAGCCCCTTGGTATGTCATTGATAAAGACTTGACTCAAAATCGGCTCATTGTTGGTCAAGGTAATGATCATCCCCGCCTGTTTACTGATAGCTTAGCCCTTACCCATATTGACTGGGTAACTGACGCGCCATTAATGCCTTTTACCGGTAAAGCCAAAACGCGCTATAGGCAAGATGACCAAGCTTGCACAATCACCCAAAAAGATGGCACATACCATGTTACCTTTGAGGAACCACAGCGTGCAGTTACGCCAGGACAATCTGTTGTGTTCTATGAGCGTGATATTTGTCTTGGCGGTGGTGTCATTGAGAGCAGATACAACAAGTAAACCAACCCATGAATAAAACTGACGAAAGAATTATTGCGCTAGCAGGTATTGCTCAAGCAGCACAATGTGTGACAGATTTGGCCCAGACTGGGCGCTGCGATGAAGATGCTTTTAACCAGTGCATCAACAGCCTCTTTGTATTTAGTCCTGAATCCACACTGGATGTATTTGCCGGCGACTTAGCAAACCTGACAATGGGACTAAAAAGCCTCAGCCACTTTTATAGTAATAAGCCAAAAGACAGTAAAAATCAGATCGTCAAATATGTCGTCAGTCTCATTGCGATTGAAAGCCAGGCAAAAAAACGGGAGGATATGCTGAATACTATCCATTCGCGTCTGGCACATCTTGAATACAAAAAAATGCACTTCACCGATGATAGTAACGTCATAAGTGAAAGCCTTTCTGGTTTGTATCAGGACACCTTGAGCCATTTGAAATTTCGCATCATCGTCACCGGCAATATTCAGTACTTAAACACCCAGTCAATCAGTGATAAAATCCGCGCCTTGCTTTTAGCCGGTTTTCGCGCCGCCATGCTTTGGCAACAAATTGGCGGCAGAAAATGGCACTTGATCTTCAAGCGATCAGAGATCGAAAACACCAGTAAGCAACTGCTCGACCAGATTCGATAAACAACGCTCAAGTACTTATCATAACTAAGGTTTTAGGCTTTATGTCACTCACATCTCTCAATGCAATATCTCCTATCGACGGTCGTTACGGCAGCAAAACAGAAGCCTTGAGGGGTATTTTTAGCGAATACGGACTCATAAAAAATCGCGTTACTGTCGAGGTGCGCTGGTTACAACAGCTTGCTAACCATGCAGAAATAAAAGAAATTCCTGCATTCAGCAGCGATGCCAATGATTTTTTGAATGCGCTTATTGAAAACTTTGATGAAAGCGAAGCAGCAAAAATTAAATCCATCGAGGCGACCACTAACCATGATGTAAAAGCGGTTGAGTATTACCTGAAAGACGCGATTAAAAGCAATAATGAGCTTCACGCCATCAGTGAATTCATTCACTTTGCCTGTACATCCGAAGATATCAATAATCTATCGCACGCGTTGATGCTTAAAGCAGGCAGAGAATGTATTCATACCGACATTCAAGCTGTTACCGATAAATTACAAGCGTTATCAATATCGCTAGCTGAAGTACCCTTGCTCGCACGTACACACGGGCAAACAGCCAGCCCAACCACCGCCGGCAAAGAGTTCGCGAATGTGGTTGCTCGCCTAAAACGCCAAATCAAGCAAATCAATGCAGTGACCCTACTCGGTAAAATGAACGGCGCAGTAGGCAACTACAACGCACACCTTTCAGCTTACCCTGATATTGACTGGGAAATCTGTGCAAAAGACTTCATCGAAGGGCTAGGGATCGAATGGAACCCCTACACCACGCAAATCGAACCACACGACTATATTGCTGAGCTTTTTGATGCGTATTGCCGCCTAAATACCATATTGATTGATCTTGACCGCGACATCTGGGCTTACATCTCTAACGGTTACTTTACGCAAAAAACCATCGCGGGCGAAGTCGGCTCATCCACCATGCCACATAAAGTCAACCCCATCGATTTCGAAAACTCCGAAGGTAACTTAGGGTTGTCGAATGCCATTATGCAACACCTCTCGGCCAAGTTACCCATTTCTCGCTGGCAGCGTGATTTGACAGACTCCACGGTTCTTAGGAACTTAGGTGTTGGCCTCGCACATGGTCTTATTGCCTATCAAGCGACATTAAAAGGCTTGAATAAACTGAAACTCAACAGTGCAGCGCTTGAGCAAGATCTTGATAATGCATGGGAAGTATTGGCAGAGCCCGTACAAACCGTGATGCGTAAATATAAAATTGCCGAGCCTTATGAAAAACTTAAAGCCTTCACGCGGGGCAAAGTCATGACACAAAGCATGATGCAAGATTTCATAGAGTCCCTCGATATATCCGAAGAAGCGAAAAAAGCACTTCTCTCTCTTACCCCAGCGACCTATACTGGCAACGCAACGTTGCAGGCAGAAAATATCAATAAGTTTTAATTATGGCTACTTACCGCCTTGATAATTTTGATGCACAGATCTTTTTACGGGATCACTGGCAAAAAAAGCCCCTACTGCTTAGCGAGGCTTTGCCTGATTACGAATGCCCGCTTAGCCCCGAAGTTCTCGCAGGGCTAAGTCTTGAAACCGACATTGAATCACGCATTATTATTGATGAAGGCGATAATAAATGGGCTGTAAAAAACGGCCCCTTTACAGAAAAAACTTTTACTCACCTTAAAGGCCAGACATGGACGCTTCTTGTGCAGGCAGTCGATCAATGGGTTGATGAGATCCATGAACTTAAAGCGCTATTCGATTTCATCCCAAGCTTCCGCTTAGACGACATCATGGTATCGTTTGCACCTAAAGGCGGCAGCGTCGGCCCACATTTTGATCAATACGACGTTTTTTTAATTCAGGCAGAAGGTCAACGTTTATGGCAGATCGGCGAACACTGTGACGATAACAATCCTCACCTTGATTCAAATGTAAAAATACTGGCCGACTTTAAAGCAGAAGAGAGCCAGCTGTTAAATGTTGGCGATATTCTCTATATCCCTCCGGGCGTTGCCCACCATGGCGTGTCTCAAAGCGATGACTGCATGACGATCAGCATTGGTTTTAGGGCGCCCAGTCATGAAGAAATCATAGACAGCTACCTAACTGAAATCAGTGACCAGCTCACCGAAAGCCAACGCTACCAAGACCCAGATCTTTCAAAGCAATTAGTCTCAAGGCACCCTGCTGAGATTACGCATAACACACTGCAAGCCCTTCAAAGTATCCTTAAAGAACACCTCAACAATCCCCTTAAGCTTATCGCCAGCTTTGGCAAGCTTATGACGGAGCAGCGCTATGAGCACGATGATTATATCGAATACGAGGAGGGCCAAACTTACGTCAAACGTCTTGATGCCCGCTTAGCCTACTTCAAGGCAGACAATAAATTACTTATTTTTGCCAACGGACGAAGCTTTACGGCGGAGCTGGATCAGGAAGCATTTATTCAACAAACATGTGACACGGATTTTTTAGAAACACTTGATCTATCCGATGTCGAAAACGACATATCACAGGCCTTGATTGCCTGTGGTATTTATGAGTTCGCCAATGACGAATGACTGAAGAAAAACAATTCAGCCAATAGAAATGCCTTTGCCATGACGGGTGCTACTCGCTAGCCGCCAACTAAAGCCTTGCAGCCTTTGTTAATGCCGGTAAAAACATCGGAGATGCTCCCTTTCATCATGTAGCTCGGTGTTGTGATGACGTTATGTGTGTGATCCACGACAATATCGGTGATAGCGCAGTTTTGTACCAGCATCCCTAAACTCGCTATACCTTGCTGAAAAGAAGCAATATCATAATCCGAATCTTGCTCTGCATGTCCAAGCGTCATCGTTACTGGAATACCCGCCAAGGCCTTTGCAATAACAACGGGTGCTATGCACATGGCTAAAATGGGTTTATTGGTTTGCTGAAAAGCCTGAATAACGGAAGCAACCTGCGAATCAATCGCACACTGCGGCCCATCAAAGGCCCAAGTCGTCAAATTCTTTGCCGCGCCAAAACCACCCGGTAGTGCTAAGCCATCAAAGCTTTCAACATGTAAATCGGTTAAAGGCTTAACATCGCCTCGGGCAATTCGGGCGGATTCTTGCAACACATTACGTGATTCCGACACTTGGTCGCCAGATAAATGATTGATGACTTCATGCTGTGGTTTATCCGGTGCAAAACACTGAACATCCGCACCGAGTTGATTTAATGCCAACAAAACAAAAGTGGCTTCATGAATTTCGCTACCATCGTAAACACCGCAGCCTGATAAAATTATCGCTACTTTCATTCGCTTGCCCTCGTCAAAAAGCTGAATCTTAGCATTCAAAAAAAAGATTGGCCATGCAATAGTTTGAGGCATAAAAAAACCAGCCTTGGCTGGTTTTTGATAGATGAAATCTAAATCAGATCAGTTGACCGAGATGTCAGTGGGTGAAGCGCTATTTGTCGTGTAGAAACTCTCATCATTAGAGAAGGTAATACGCTCTTTGAGATTAATCGCTAATGTATTGACTGTGTAAGTACCCGCACTTAAGGTAACAGGTAACTCCCAAGCACCGACATTACAGGCTACAGTTGCGACTGTTGGCTCCGGCGAAGTTGAAATTGATACTTTTACATCCGTTGTGTTACCTGCTGTACACTCCCCTTTAATAACCACTTTTCCATTTTCTACCTGATAAGGCCCGATATCCGTTGTAGCTGGATCAGGTGTATTTGCTACATAAAGTTTTGCAGTTCTAGGTTTGCTGTAATAGGTACGAAATGTCTCTGGTAAGTCGTCACTAGGCTCAGCGACCGAGGCAATAGACAATGTTACCTCTCCAGGGATATTTGAAAGACTCCCAGAAAATGACCAAGCTCCATTAACACAATTCAGTGTATCTCCACTTTTCCCTGCAATAATTAATCTGATTTTATCTGTTGGAATTGAAACGTTTCCATAAGAGCTTGATTCATTACAAGATCCGCCAATATTCATTGCATCTAACTTTCTTACATGAAGATTGTTTCCAAAGCTAAATTGCGGAGTTGATGGCAACCACCCGTCAGTCGGCTTTATAACTTCAACTAACCAAGAGAAAGTAGCAGATAAATCCCCACCATTGGCGGAGTCTGCCTTTGGAACAGTTACTTTCGCAGTTATTGACCCTATAACATTAAATGTTGTACCTGCTGTAAACGTAAAGGATCTATCATAGGGTAATTTTCTTTGACCAGGAATAACAAAACTTTTTTCGCCAACAATTTCGCCTTCATCAGGTGTAAATTCAATTTTTGAACCTGTTGGAATCAGCTGCCCAGTTATACTGTCACAAAATCTAAGCCCTGATAGATTTAATTTTCCGTTAGCCTCCACTTGCATAAAACCCGCCTGATCAAAATCTTGACAGATACTTATACCATTGGATGCTTGATTAAACGTAACTTGGGCAGTTATATCGATAAGTGTATTTTTTCCACACTTCTCTTCTTTACCACTATGGTTACAATTTACACCATCAAATTTACCATTTTTTAAATCACGAATGCCGTTATCATTAATATCTCTGATTGCATAATCTCCCTCTATATAATCACTAGATATTAAGGTCTCTGAAGATACCCCTTTATCATTTTTAACAAACTCATAATAAGACTTATGATCAAGGTAGGGTTCAGCTTCATCATAAAGCTCATCACCATCATCAAAGTAGTGATTATTATTCTTGTCATTAAAATTTTCTTGACCTTTAGCTATAGCCATAATGGTTACATAGCCATCAGTTGCGTGATTCTGACCATCAGGCCCCCAGAAAGTAGAACAAACACCACTAATGGTTTCACACTTTGTTGCCTTATCACCCTCTGCATTAAAAAAGCTACCTATTGAACCAATACCAGGGTTAGAGCTTGTTGTTGATTCAACTTGAAAAGTAACCACTGTGCCATCCGCTACAGGGCCACCTAAACGGTCTTTTACCGTAGCGATAACCTCAAGATTATCCACCATTGTGGAGTCTCGCTGATAAGATAAAGGGCTATAGCGTTTAAGGTTTAAGGTTACATTGCCATGTGTTGTCATACCATTTGCTACATTTAGCTGCTCAGATTGCCCAAGTACATTCTTCGATGGGTCATTTTCATCGACAATATACGTTGCATCAATGGTGACATTCTTATTCTTATAACCTGATTGCACCCTTACAACGACAAGGCCTTGATCATTAGACGTTGCACTTGTATTCAGCAGCTTTATATCATGTTCACTTTCAGCGGCATTAACTGAAAAGCTAATCTCTTTTCCGGGCATTTTTGCTCCCCTTACCCCCGAAAGCTCAAACGTTATTTCAGCTACCTGCTCACCATTTGATCCACGTGTAACAATTTGCTCTGGTATTGAACTAATCCATTTTATTTGAGTTAAGACATCTTCAGCTGTTGTAATCTTCACTGACTCAGAAGAACTTACGGCGCTACCTTCGTAGGTGCCCGTCACAAATATTTCATCTAAACCACGACAGCCATCTGTTTTATATTCTGCTATCACAGTGCCATTCTCTGTTTCAAAAACGGTTTGTTCTTTTTTGTTTTCAAGCATCACTGCTTGATTTGATTGTAAACAGTCTGACCTGAAGCGAATGCTGGCTACTCCAGATAGCACTTTATTTAGCTGATCTTTAAATGTAATTGTTAAGCTAACACTTTCACCTGATTTCAGCTCCCCACTCATGGGTGTTGCGACGACAGATACAAATGCACTTTCTACATTAAGAAAATTGGCTGTAGAATTACTATCACCCACAGCTTGCTTTGTAGCTTTCGCTGAAATCAAGTAAATATTGGGTGTGAATTTTCCGAAATCACGGCTCCATGTATTATCATCTAAGCACAAAGCCTTAAGTGAAGATTTACCCTCTACCGAAACAGTTACATAGTCTGTTCCTGAGTTAGCATCTGTAGAAGCATGTAAGCAAGTGCCACTGATTATTGCGTTATCGGTAGATAATATCGATATTCGGTTAATGGCCGGGTCTGCAGGTAATAAATCTAAAGGTCCTGGCTGAGGTTTATCACCATCAGTTACTTTAAGTGTACCGTAAGCAATTTCACTTTCGATTCCAGAGTGAGTTTTTGCCTTTACGCTAATCGTTTCTGTATTTACTGAAAATGTATTTGCTGGAAAGCTTACAATCCATTTTGCATTTGGATCCACACCATCACAGGTAGTTCTCCGAATATTAGCGCTATCGCCTACTGTAACCTCTATAATATCAGTTTGAGTTGCAGCACCTTCATTTTTTGTACATCCACCTATGATGACAATTTCTTCCGTGAGTTTCACTTCGACATTTTCCACACTTGGCTTCGCTGGCTTTGCCTCACTAGGTGGAGGAACAACCGGATCAGTCGGCGTCGTAGTCGACTTCCCAGAGCTCAGCGACCCACCGCTACAACCTGCCAAAACCAATACGGATAACAGCCAAATAGGCGTTAACCATCGAAACCATTGTTTTGAAAAAGTAACTTTCATAAGAACCCTTTGGCAGCTGGCCGTATTTTTATTTTCAGCGTTGCTTTTATTATTAGCGCACGAGTATGGGAGAAAGAGATAGTCAGTTCAAGCATTGCTTGATGTGCAGCCAGCTATTTCATGAGCAAAACGGTGATAATCATAAATAGTTTGAATTTTTTCACATTGTTCATTTTTTCGATTGATTAATTTTTAATCGATCGAAGGTCATCAAAGGCTATACTTATTTATACCGCTTATTTTTAAAGGGTTGGCATGCACTTTTTATTCGCTATTTTTATTAGTCTATTCTTTTCGCCTTGTACTTTATCGGCAACAGTTAACGCCGGCCCGAGCGGCTTTAATCAATCTGGCTTAATGATTGGGCATTATCAAGCCATTTCCAGCAAAGGTATTTTTATAAAACGCCGCTATGTGCCTTTTCTTTTAGGGGCAGGGCTCGGCGACTCGTCGGCCTATCCGCCCATTGAATACCCCCTACAGATTAAAACCCCCCATATAGCTGATATTTTAAAAACATTAGCGCCTGACAAACCTATCATCATCCATTATAAAAAACAGATAAAGCATTGGCGTGGCTGGCATTTATTGGGGCTAATGCCCCCTACTTTCATTACCAACCTTTCTGAGCCAGTTCAGTTCAGCTCACCAGGTACAACCGGCAATCAGCGATGGAGCGCATTAGATGAAACGGGTAAATTAAACACTATGCAGGCTTCAGGCTTCATTTTACGTTTATTCCGATTTGGCACCTTTAATGAACTTTGCAGCATTTCCGTTCACTTAGGCGGTGAATCAAAAGAATCTTCACCTGTCCACCAATCTACTCTGATAGGGCTCGATGAGAACGATCGCTTGATTGAAGATTCAACAGCATTAATTATCAATAAAAGTATTGCTCATGTGGGGCACTTTAACATTGCATCCGAGGATGGCTGTCAATTTGCTGAAAATGCACTGAAGGCTGGCGCTATGGTTGAGGTGGCATTTTCAAAGCGTTACTTTAAATTATTCAACTTGCATAGCAATACGGTTCATACGATAAAGCAACTCAATAATGGCCTGTTTTCAATACCTAAAGCTGAGTAGTTCATGTCATTTCTTGCTATATACCCATCACACTTGAAGATGCAAGGGCCTCGGCCGCGCTCGATCACCCCAAACACTTACGGGCTGTAAGCTCATGGGGATTCGCTCGCTTGCCGCCTTCTTGCACCGCCAATTCCGATGGGTATATTTAATGCTTGCTTCATACAGACGTTTTATTCAGAAAAGCTAAAATAGCCTCAATAACTTGCTGGTCATCGAGCAAACGCTTCTGCTTAAGGTTCTGTACTTCGAACAGTGCAGCATTCTGCCAGTTTTCAGCAAGCATTTTCCCCTCATTAAAAGGCACCTCTTTGTTATTATGGTCGTGCACAACCAACCCTTGCGGTAATTTTTCTACTTTACGCACGAGATGCAATGGTGCACAATCTTGCCAAAAAGTATGGCCATAATCGCTGGCTATATGGCCACTTAATGCATTAATCGTTTTATCAAATAAACCTAAACGTCGTTGGAATTTAATCAGCAAGTTGGCACAGCTTGCAATAGGTGAAAGACAAATGTGCTGCTTAATAGCTAAGCCTTGAGAAATCGCGTTAAATACCCAGCTGGCGCCCAACGAAAGGCTGATAATGGCCTGCGTGTTATTGCCAAAATAGTCATCAACTGTACGTATAAAACGTGCACATTGAAAAATGTCGGTTTGCGACTGCGGGCTTAAACCATGAGCAGGCATATCAAAAAACACGACCCTGAAGCCGCTTTGTACAAGTGGCTCAACAAGGCTATTTAAATCAATGCCCCGTCCATCGAGGCCGTGTACAAGCAATACAAGTTTACCCTGCCCCTCACTATGCAAAACATAAAGACCTTGTTCAAAGTGCAGTAAATATTTTTTGCCTTCTTGTAAAAGAAGTCGCTCTGCTTTTGTTTCTTTCGATCGTTTAGGGGTTAAAAAAAGGCGGTATATGAGGCGGTATGCATACACAGGAAAAAGCAAAGAGGTTACATTAAGTAATAAGCCCAATACCCTGTTATCGATAGATATTTTACGAGAAGAAGCCGGGTGAGGTATATTTTCAAAAGCGATCGCTTCTTGAAAATCCATAATCATCATCCTTGATGCTATTAAATGAATCAGTCACTACTTAAATGCTTTTATTGCGCCATAGCTAGCCATAAATACATTGCGTAGCCTGATTACTATCGACCACAAAAAGTAAGGATGCAAGCGAATGCATTGCATCCTTATGTTACATATTAATAAAATACACTTTAGCGACGCCCCATCTTACGCAAATTTGCTGGGGTATAAAAATCTTCGCCTTTAATCTTCATGGCGTAATTGGACGGACGCGATTCATTCACCAAACGGATACCCACATAAGCCCCTGCTTGCAGATCATAATTAATTTGCGCCCGAGCGATATAGCCTTGCAAATAAAAGTCATACAAGTTGTGGTTGACGCTTGTACGCCATAACTCGCCTCTACCATCGTAAACATCGGTTGCCACAACAAGCCAGCTGTCTTCTTCAATGTAAAAGCGTCGTTTTGCGTAAATATGACGCTGCCTTGCCTTAAGCGTTGCCTCAACAACCCAAACACGACGCAACTCATAACGCATATATTCAGGATTGACATGTTTTTCGGGTAAAAGTTTATCGTAAGTAACATCGGGCGAATCAAAGCGGTAGTTATGATAAGGCACAATCACTTCTTTTTTACCAATGAGCTGCCAATCATAACGATCCATTGCACCGTTAAAGCCCATACTATCATCGGCTGTCATTAATCCGCCGGGGCCTACCGGCGTATCGTACCCAACATTAGGCGCTCGCTTTACGCGCTTGGCACCTGGAATGTAAACCCAGGCTTTTCGCTTGTGTGTGAATTGGTCTATGGGTTCATGAACGATCACCATCTCACCTTTTTTACGTTTCGGCTCAACGACTTCATGGAAAACAAAAGCGGCGATACTGCCGATTTCTTCACTGGTTTTGCCGACAGGATGATGCTCGTAGGCTAGCGGGGTTTCAACCACAAGCTTGGTGCGGTAGCGCTGTGTATTACCATTTCGGTAAACTGCAATTTCGTCAAAGGTCGAATCTGCAACCACCATTGGTTGACTCAGGCGTGAATTCCACATCACCTCTGCACCATTAGCTGGCATAGGAAATGGAACACCACCTGTATAGCGCCTAAGGCCGTCAATGCTGCCCTGAAGATTCGCTTTGCCGACATTCCATTTTGTTCTTTCAATCATCTCTGGGTGATATTGAAAATCTCGGTGGGTTGGGTAAACAGGCAGCTTGAAGCTATCAGGGTATTTTTTAAATAAGGCAAGTGTACCCGCGGTCAGCTTATCTTGGTATTTGTCTGCATTTTTTGCCGTAATGGTATAGGCGGGCTGCTCATGGCTATAGGGATCAGGGTAGGCTTGCCCAGATGAAAAACTCATCCCTTCTGGCACACCTAACGTTTTGCCTGACCAAGCAGGAATACTTCCGTCAGCATTTGCTTTCGGATTTGCACCGAATGGCGTTAATTCTGTACCTAACTTTTGAGGGTTAGAAACACTGTGAAGGGATACACATACCCCTAAAAGACCCATACAAAATCGTTTATACATACACTACCTTTCTTATTGTTTTTTTAGCGCATCGACGCTAACAACTCAAAAGCAGAATTTCAACCGTACCCCTCTTATTTATTATTGACGCGCGGTGCGAATGTGATCTTGTATACGCTTTTTTATATTCGTACGCATCGGGTTGATATCAAGTCCGCCGCGGCGCATAAATCGTGCGAAAACGGTCAGCGCTTCCGGCTGACAACGTGTGAGGATATCCTGAAAAATCATCTCGACACATTGCTCATGGAAGCCTTGATGCTTTCTAAATGACACCAAGTACGCCAATATACTCGCATGATCCATCGAACTACCCGTGTATTCAATATACACACTCGCCCAATCTGGCTGAGAAGTAACGGGGCATAATGAGCGAAACAAATGGGATTTAAGTTTTTCGGTTACAACATTTGCCGAGGGTGTTACTTGTAATAAGGCAGGGTTAACTTCGTAATCCGTACAACTCACATCCAATGCATCCAAAAGTGTATAGCCTTCAGGCTCTTGGAGTGGATAGGCTTCAGGATCAAACAAGCGTACCTGAACAGGCTTCCCTGAGACTCGTGATAAATCTTCCAGCAATGTCTCTTGAATATCAGCTTTTGACATCAAGGTTTGATTAAATGCGTTCAGGTAAAGTTTAAAGGACTTAGATTCGATAATATTTTCACTATCAACAGCAAAATCCACTTCAAATATAGCGGCCTGCGGCTTACCTGAAGGCGCGAGCCATGAAAGCTCAAACCCAGTCCACCGATCAAAGCCGGTAAATGATAGGTCAGCGGATAGCGCTTCGCGGCCTAGCGACCTAGGCACCGGATAAAGCAGATCAGGCGAATACGTGTCCGGATAAGCCTGAGACTGACCAAGAAGAATATCAGACGGAAGTTTCATTACTGGCGCAACCCTTTCCCTTTTTTAAGTAAATACAAACAGGTTGTAATTGTGGCTATGCAACATAGGAAAAGGATACCTAGCGAAAGTTCAACGTTGATATCCGATATGCCTAACATACCCTGCCTAAAGGCATTAACGATATAAACGATAGGATTCATCGCTGTTAGTGTTTTGAATAAACCTGACAACATATCCGTCGAGTAAAATACGCCACCTAAATAAATCATAGGTGTTAACACAAACGTAGGAATGACCGAAATATCATCAAACGAATTGGCAAACAAGGCATTCATAAAACCAAGGGATGAAAAAAATATCGATGTGAGTATGACCACAAGAACAGTCAAACCCAGATTATGAATCGTTAAGTCTGCAAAAAATAACGATAATACGGTCACGCAAATGCCCACACTCAACCCTCTTGCTACACCACCTGCAACATAGCCAGCAAGGATAATATAATTAGGTACAGGTGAAACAAGTAACTCTTCAACGCTACGTTGAAACTTTGAGCTATAAAAGGAGGAGACAACATTTGAGAAGGAGTTGGTAATAACAGCCATCATAATTAAGCCTGGCACCACAAACTGCATATAAGGTACGCCGCCCATGTCGCCAATGCGTGAACCCATTAATTTTCCGAAAATAGCAAAATACAATCCCATCGTAATGGCGGGCGGCAAAAGTGTTTGCACCCAAATACGTGTAAATCGTTGTATCTCGCGAAACAGTATGGTCTTGAAAGCGATCCATTGCTGATTAAAGGGCATGTGTATTACCCCCCTCAACTAATCGGATAAAGAGTTCCTCAAGACGATTAGATTTATTTCGCATACTTGATATATCAACGCCTTCTGCGGAGAAGGATTCAAATAATTGATTCAAATGTTGGCCTTTTTTTACGGCGACCGAGAAGCTTTGGTCATTAATGACATGAATATCAAAGGGTAACGCGAGGATCTTTCTAGACAACTCACCCGTATAATCGAAAATAAAGGTTTCCTCTTCAAGCTGATCCAATAAGGATTTCATCGAGGTATTCTTGATAATTTCACCTTTATCAATAATGGCAATATTACGGCATAAATTTTCAGCCTCTTCAAGATAATGCGTTGTTAAAATGATAGTGGTGCCTTTTTCATTGACGTCCCGAAGGAAATCCCACATCGAACGACGCATTTCGATATCCACACCTGCTGTAGGTTCATCCAGAATCAAGATTTCTGGCTCATGGATTAACGCGCGTGCAATCATAAGACGCCTTTTCATGCCACCCGATAATCGCATGCTTTGTACATGCCGCTTATCCCAGATGCCTAATGCTTTTAAATAATGCTCGGTTCGCTCCAGTGCAATTTTACGTGGAATACCATAAAATCCCGCTTGGGTAACAATCACATCCTGTACATTAACAAATCCACCGAAATTAAACTCCTGAGGCACAATACCTAGCATTGCCTTGGCTTCTGAAAAATGTGTATCGATATCGTAATCAAAAATTTTGACCGTTCCAGCGCTCTTCATAACTAACGAGCTTAATACACCTATAGTGGTTGATTTTCCTGCGCCGTTCGGGCCTAAAAGCGCAAAAAAGTCGCCTTGCTCAACATCCAGAGAAATGCCTTTAAGTGCTTCATGGCCACCGTCATAAACTTTAGACAGCTGCCTAATAGAAATTGCTTTCGTCATAATGATAGTGTTTTATTATTTATAGAAAATTATTGTTTTTATGCGTTACTTAATCTAAATAAACCCGATGAACGACCAGCTTAAAAATTTTTTATCGTATTAAACAATGCACGAAAACTGCCGCTCGCAGGCCAAAAAAACGGCATGCAGGGAGATTATGTGCAACCCCTAACTATTACACAAAGCTAGAATTACCGTTCTGTGAGAAAGGTTTATTTAAAGGAAACAAATAAATTTATTTTGCGACTTTAGTTCTTTAATTGAAGAGGTGTACTTCTGAAGATTGGAGCGGGAAACGAGGTTCGAACTCGCGACCTCAACCTTGGCAAGGTTGCGCTCTACCAGCTGAGCTATTCCCGCTCTCCAGATATCTTGAATCCTTGAAAGTGGCGTCCCCTAGGGGGTTCGAACCCCTGTTACCGCCGTGAAAGGGCGGTGTCCTGGACCACTAGACGAAGGGGACGTCGTAATCAAGTGGCGCGAATTATAGGGATCTACAAGGAGGTCGTCAACAAGAATCTTGAAATAATTAAAAGAAAACTAAAACACGGTTAATTATCAATCAGGCTTGCGACGATCAAATCCAAAGCACCCGAGTTAACGCAATACCTCAGGCCAGTGGGTGTAGACCCATCATCAAACACATGCCCCAAATGGGATTCACATTCACCGCAGACCACTTCCGTTCTAACCATTTGGTGAGATGTATCTTCTTTCAATATAACAGCATCAGGTCTGACTACCTGAAAAAAACTCGGCCACCCAGACCCAGAATCATATTTGGCTTCAGAACTAAAGAGTGGCGTATGGCAAGCCGAGCAATGATAAACACCGTCTTTCTTACAATCCCAATATTTGCCAGAAAATGGGCTTTCCGTGCCTCCCTCTCGGCAAATATGGAATTTCTCATCGCCTAGTTGCTCACGCCATTCTTCGTTAGTTTTTTTCATTATTGCAACACCCTCCTTTACATTAACAACATCACCCTAAGAATATACGCAGGTATTTCACGACATTCAACATTAGGCAAATCAGCAAACCTGAGCCCACCTATGAAGCAGCCTAAAACGCAAAGACAGCATGATCCTAAGCTACCGATCACCCTTGAGGATGCAAGGGGGGTTCGCTCGCTTACCGCCTTCTTGCACTTCCAATTCCGATGGGTATAGGTATCCTCCCTCATTAAATTTCAATAAAGTTAAACCATTAGAATCAAAATGATGGTATTTTTAAGTTAAGTGCATACAGCCCTAGCTAAACCAACTACAATCCCAACTACAATCAAGCTGCTTAATCCCCCAACGCTATGAAGCCTCTTATTAAATCCAACAAGTTATCCGATGTCTGCTACGACATTCGTGGCCCCGTGCTCGATAAAGCCATGAAACTCGAGGAGGAAGGACATCGTGTCATTAAACTTAACATCGGTAACCCAGCCCCCTTTGGCTTTAGCGCGCCCGATGAGATCATTCAGGATGTAATAAGAAACCTCAGCTTAGCTGAAGGCTATAGTGAATCGAAGGGTATCTTTAGTGCACGCAAAGCCATTGTGCAAAATTACCAACTCAGGGGATTACTTGATATCGATGTTGATGATATTACCCTTGGCAATGGTGCGAGCGAACTTATTGTCATGGCGACACAAGCACTCCTTAATAACGGCGATGAAGTACTCATTCCCTCACCCGACTACCCGCTATGGACAGCAGCCGTAAATTTAGCGGGCGGCAAGGCGGTTCATTATCATTGCGACGAACAATCGAGCTGGTTTCCCGACATCGCTGACATTAAATCCAAGATCACCGACAAAACAAAAGCTATCGTGGTGATAAACCCTAACAACCCCACAGGGTCTGTTTATCACTTAGATATTTTGAAGCAAATCGCAGAGCTTGCCGAAGCACATAACCTTGTCGTTTTTTCCGATGAAATCTATGACAAGATCCTCTATGAGGATGCCGTACACCACCACATGGCATCACTGATTAAAGATACGCTATGCGTAACATTTAACGGTTTATCCAAAGCTTATCGCTTGGCAGGCTTCAGGTCTGGCTGGATAGTTTTCTCCGGAAATCGTAAGGATGCAAAAAGCTACATCGAGGGCTTTAACATGCTCTCCTCCATGCGTCTGTGCTCCAATGTTCCCGCACAAATCGCCATACAGACGGCGCTCGGCGGCTATCAGAGCATCAACGACTTGGTTCTTCCTAACGGAAGATTATTCGAGCAACGCGATATAGGCTACCAGCTACTCACGTCGATACCGGGTGTTAGCTGCGTGAAGCCCATGGGAAGCATTTACCTCTTCCCCAAGCTTGATCCGAAACGTTACCCAATCAAAAACGATGAAAAGTTAATTTTAGATTTTCTGACCGAGGAAAAAATTCTTCTCGTTCAAGGCTCAGCCTTTAATATTGCCGACAAGCAACACTTTAGAATCGTCTTTTTGCCACAACCTGATGACCTGCAGTATGCGATTGAGCGACTCGGCCACTTCCTGCAAACAACTAAATTTTGAAGGACCTTGAGACTTTGCACGCTTCTTGCTTTATAAAGTTATGATACAGTCGTAAACAACGTTACTTGGCTCATTAAATATGCTTATTGATTCATTTGGACGACAAGTTACCTACTTAAGACTTTCGCTAACCGATCGGTGCAATTTTCGCTGCACCTATTGCATGCCTGAAAAAATGACCTTCAGCCCACGCAAAGATAACTTAAGCCTTAAAGAACTATCCATAGTTGCCAACGCCTTTGTTGATCTGGGTGTCAAAAAAATCCGCCTAACGGGTGGTGAGCCAATGATTCACCCTGATTTTGCTCAATTCATTGGCGAGCTAAATCAGATTGACGGGCTTGAAAACATCGCCATCACAACCAATGCCTCCAAAATAAAAGAACACCAACAAGCACTTACCGCCAGCAAGGTCACTCAGTTAAATATCTCTCTAGATAGCTTAGACCCAGCCACTTTCACCAAAATTACACGGCAAAAGCCAGCAATGCTTGAAAATGTTCTTAACGGAATAGATCTCGCATGTCATTTAGGTATACCTCGAATAAGACTCAACGTGGTTGCCATGACAGGCATTAACGACCAAGAACTCCTCCCCATGGTTGAGCTTGCCAAAAAAAAGGGTATCCATATTGCCTTTATCGAAGAAATGCCCCTCGGCGCGATAAGCAGCATCGAGCGTGCAGACAGGCAGATTTCAAGCGAAACCATCAAACAGCAGATTCAACAGTCGTTTGGCTTAACTAAACTGATCAGAAATAAAAAACAAGCAGGGCCGGCTGATTATTACCTATTGGATGGGTCGAAAACGGAAATCGGTTTTATTTCACCTCACAGCCAAAATTTTTGCCACTTATGCAATCGCGTTCGCGTCACGCGTGATGGCCAGCTGATCCTTTGCCTTGGAAACAACGCATCCGTCAACCTAAGGCACATTATTCAAACATCAAACAAGCCACTTGAATCCGTCAAAAACGCTATTCTTACTGCCATGCAAGACAAACCAAAATCCCATGAATTTGATAATAAATCCAGCGAAAAACAAGTGATTCGATTTATGAATGTAACCGGTGGATAACCCAAGTAATCATCCTACAAACTTTTTAGCCACAGTTGAAAATCGTTATCTTGTGACTCGGCCACTGTTTTTAGCGTCAGCCTGAATGCCAAATCATCATCATTACGCAAGGCTTGGATTATTTGATGAACACTGCCTATTTGATTTTCAACAAGATAACGAATACCCAGATAGCTCCAAAGATAGACATCATCACTGCCATCGGCGTAAGTGACATCAAAAATATCTGATAACGTTTTAATATTTTTTCCTTTAGCGAGAGTCATTGCTGAATTGTTAGTCTCTTTTTTAGCAATAAACTCAGCTAAGCCCTCCTCCCAAAACAAATACAAAGCAGAATCTTTGACGTGGCCGTATTTAACAAAGCGTGCATTCAAGTAATGGGTGAATTCATGCTTGAGATTCCATACGCTGAACACATCGGAAGAGCTAACAAATAAATATACAGCAGGTTTTTTTGTATCATTAAAAGGGTTCCCCTCATAAAAATAACCCCCTTTCGGGTTATTTGATAACCCAGATACCTTAGCAACATTATCAATATAATGTTTATAGCCATCAAACACATACACGTTAATTAAGTCATTTACATCATCATTGACTGGCTGAGAATGAGTACTTAATATTTGATGGAACTCTTCCTCGGTATTTTTTATATCTTGACAAATTTCACCCATTTGTCCCTCAGTTAGAGAAGCTACATGAATAGTCACATGATCACTACAGGTATGCTCAACCGGTAAAATAACTTGATTAATTTGCGTACCCTCAATGACTTTTGAGTTGCCATCAAAATCAGGCTCATCATAATCTTCATTCTGTACAAAAGTTGTAGACTGTGAGCTCTCTATAAACCTTATAGGCTGTGAGACAAGCAATGCTGAAGGTTTAGCTTTATCGCTTTGATTAAGTGCGCACCCGACAAGAAAAGGAAGTATAAAAGAAACAAATAAGAGCGCCATCAAACGCGAAAAACGCAACATGCAGACTATCCATTTTTATTGTTATGAATAAATTATAGATAGCGGTTTGCTGAGCATTCTCTTTTGAAAAACAATTATCCGTAATGACTTTATTTTTATTTATTATTTTTTAAAGTGGTTTATATCCAGTAATCGGCAACTCCCTGATAATTGGGCTTTATGCATTTCACCCCCTTCTTTATACAGGTAGCTGCCCAACATCCAAACCTTAACAAGGCGTAACAGTCTCTCAGCTAAACATCTACTTTTATTAAGATATTTGAGCTGCTTCACTGTCTATTTCCCCAAGTATTGCCATAAAGATCAAAAGGCAATAAACTCATGCCAAATACATAGCTAATAAAAATATAGGCGCATTAAAAGAATGTGATAGAGTACTCTCAAATCTCACATCCACTTATCAAACAACTGTTTTTTAAGTTGATATTTAAAAATAATAATAAAAAAATCGGTGTATTATGCGTTATCGTGGTTTCACTCTCATTGAATTGATGGTGGCTTTAGCCGTACTGGCCATACTTGCCACCCTTGCCGTTCCAAGCTTTACCCAAATGGTTAAATCAGCCCAGATAAAAAACCAGTCATTGGCTTTATTTGATGATTTATCGCTTGCTCGTAGCGAGGCTATAAAACGATCCACCCCTGTAAGCGTCACCCCCAAAAATGATAATTGGCAAAATGGCTGGACAATAACGACGCTTGATGCCAACGATGCCGACAACCCTATAGTCATCCGCCAAAGCGATGCCCTCAGAGGCGTGCTGGAAGTGCCTGATTCGCAAACAGCAACCCCCATTACTTTTGATTACGCTGGCAGCAGTAGCCAAGCGATGTCTTTTACCATCAAAAATGATTTGGTGGCCGATCAAACACGCGTTATTCGTTTATCATCGGCTGGGCAAGTAAAGATAGTGAGGTAATTGCACTGAACGCTGTATGTTTTATGCCTACTAATTTTTAATTCTAAACCCAGGGCAATTAATAATCTTAAAATAATAATGAGATAAAAATGATTATGCCATTACAGGCACCGCCTAAACAGAATAGACAATTACTGACCATCAAAAAGCAGCAAGGAGTCACCTTAGTTGAGCTGATGGTTAGCGTGATGATATTTAGTTTTGCTCTCGCTGCCTTTAGCGAATTACAAATCAAATCATTACGTTTTAGTCAATCGGCAACACTGAGATCTGAAGCTAACTGGCTGCTAGGCGACCTCATCGATAGAATGCGTGTTAATCCCCGCGGCGTTAAAGACCGCTCTTATATTGCCTCCGCCGTAAACTGTACAACCCCCCCAGCAAAACTATGTGCTTCGTACCTTGACACCAGCAATAACCGCGTTGACCCTGCGAACTGTACAACAGCCGAAATGGCAATTTTTGATTTATGGGAAGTCAATTGTCCAACCAAGGTAGCTGGCTCAGATACATCATCTACTCCGCTCGACCTTTTTCGAACACCGACCTTAGCATTGAGCTGCGTTGACTGTAACGAAGGGAGTGATATTTCACGCGCGAATTTTAGCCTTAGTTTTTCATGGCTAATGGATGATGGAACGCTGGATCAGGGTGATAACCCCGATTTGAAACAACTCAACTGGACGGGCAGACCATGAATCGCTTTGATACAAAACACTTGCCCACTACACATTTTCCTCGTGGCTTGAACATTCCCTCCGTAAAACACCGACACGCTGGCTTTACGCTGATTGAGCTCATGCTCTCTTTGTCGCTCGGTATTCTTGCATCGCTTTTTATCTTTAATGTGTTTATGGCCGGTAATATCAATTTTGGCTTGGTATCAAGCTTCTCAAATGCACAGCAATCTAGCCGTTTTGCAGGACACCTGCTCGCTGAAGATATTCGTATGGCTGGCTACAACAACGCACTGTCAACAATCCCTTTCGTTACCTGCCCATCAAGCAGCACCACAGGTCACCTGGGGCAGGCTTGCAATAAAAACAGCCACACCGAGACAGCAGGCGATCGTATTGCCATTCGCTTCACCCCAAATGACGGGCGTGATTGCCTCGGAGGAATTCATGCAGCTGATACTGAAATAGCGAATATTTACTGGGTAAAAGACGGTGATTTGGTTTGTCGCCCATTTGATCCATTCACCAATCGTTGGTCGGGTGATTTTACCGAAGAGCAAGCACTGGTTTTTGGCGTTGATGCCCTTCAAGTACTTTACGGCATTGATACAAATGCCGATTTCGACCCAAATGTTAATCAATATGTTGCTTTAGAAAAGGTCGATGACTGGCGTCGCGTAAAAAGCATGCAAATTGCGATCTTGGTGAATGCAGGTAATGGCTTTGGCCTTGATCAAAAAGAAAGGGTATATCAGTTGCTTGATGCCAACCCACTGACCTTTGATGACAGGCAACTCAGGCAAATCTATCGAAAAACAATCGAGCTACCTAACAGTGTTTATGGGTCTTTTATTGAGCTGGCGAGCCAATAGCTGTTTCTTATTTTTATGTGAGGGTTTATGCAATATCAAAAACAACAAGGATTTATTCTGCTGATGACGCTCATTTGTATCGCGTCACTGGCTTTTTTGGTTTTGGCCACCTCCAAAAGCTCAATCATGCAAACAAAGCTTTCAGGTCACTTTGAGCACATGAACACCGTCTTTAATGAATCGCGCAGCGAGCTTGAAGCGCAGGTCGATTTTTTTACCGCAGCTGGTGATTTTAGCCGATTTCAAACCATCAAGGCAGGCAAGGCAGCCGAGAAATTAGCGATTACTGCGATACAAATCCCCTTAGAAGATAACAGCCCGATCACAAAAACACTCAAGATTGATTATTTAGGCGAAAAGACACCGCCGCCGGGATTTAGTTTAACGGAATTTTCGGGGCAAACCTTTCAGTGGTCAGTGACCTCTGCCATTGGTCATAAAAAGATTCAAACTCAATCTGAGCAAGCATTGGGCATAACAGTTGTAGCACCAAAACAGTAACACCCAAGCAGTAACACGCATAACAATGATAAGCCGTTAAGCGGCAGTGGTGAAAACGATGAACGTCATCAATAAGCGCACCCTTCTCTTTTTTCTACTGGCTTTATTCGCCGGAAAAACGCAGGTATTTGCAGAAGATGTGAGCATTTATACCTCCAATGCGCAAGCCAGTACTACGCGAACCAATGTGCTATTTCTATTGGATCTATCATCCAGTATGAAGAAAAACGTGGATGTTTGGGAGCATCCATTTGATCCTACAATTGACTATGAATGTAAAGGTATTATCTGCTTTAGCGACAATAAATTATACCAAGTATCAGGAACCTTTAATGGTGATGCATCTGCCATTTTAACCAATGCCCAAGGTTTCCCCGTTCATTACAACCACTGCCAAGCAATGACTGAGGTCATTGATACCCAAGGATATTACACTGATCAATTTACCCAAAGGCAATCAATTGGTTACTGGGGGCGTGAAATTCTTCCATGGGCAGCTTATGGTTATGTTGAATGTCGAGGCGATCATGGTAAGCATGGGCAAATGGGCACAACCGATAGAAAATTTCCAGGTAAAAATGATGTTTGGGGTACGACTTGGGGAGGTGCTTTTTGGAGCAGAACTCAAATTTGGACCAATGATGAGCATAAATCCTTTGATTGGAATAATACTTACGCACAAGCCTACACAATTTTTACCGCCAACTATCTGCACTGGTTTAAATACAATAAGGGCAGACGAATATCCTCCGAGACTAAAACTCGCCTAAAAGTCCTCAAAGAAGAAACCAACAAATTACTGGATACCACTTCAGGCATCAACATGGGCATGATGATGACAAACCGCTTAGCCAATGGTGCACATGTGCTACAGGCCGTTGATGATATCGACTGCAACTACGTCACAGCAACTCCCGACTGCAGCAAAAAAGAGGCATTTAAATCAAAAGTCGAAGCAATTCATCACAAACTGCCTGAAACCGGGTCGCCTCTTAGTGAATCTTTCTGGGAAGCCTACCTTTATTATAACGGTCTAGAATGGGATTTTGGCCGTGGGCATAAAGAATGTAACCTTGATGATGGCTGCGGCACATGGGATGACATAGGTGCACTCGTTGAACAGAGCGTGCCCGAATCAAGAACTGGATCAATCTACAAATCGCCGATTGTAGAGGCTTGTGCCAAAAACAATATTATTGTTTTCAGTGACGGCGATCCTTCCTTCGATACCCAAAGAGATTGGCATATCAATCGCCTTATTCGGCAATCAGGCTTAACACTACCTTCTAATATGCCTGACACGTGTGGAATAGGAAAAAATAATTGCGCACCTTATGTAAGTTATTATCTTAATAATATGGACAACTCACGAACATTACCCGATAAACAGCCAGTAACAACCTACTCCATTGGAGGCTTTAGAACCACAGGTGCTGCATTTCTTAGGCAGGTTGCCGAAGCTGGTGGCGGCAAATACTTCCAGGCCGATGACGCTGATGCCTTACGACGTGCTTACAACGCCATTATCATCGACATCTTATCCAGCAGCACCAGCTTCACCGCTCCTGCTGTATCGGTGAATGTGTTTAACAATATGCAGCACCGCGATGAACTGTATTTTGGTATGTTTAAACCCAGCGCAACCGATCGCTGGTACGGCAACATTAAACGTTACGGCCTTAAAGATGGCGTGATTGTCGATAAAAACAACAAGGAAGCCGTTGATCCTAATAAAGGCACATTTAAGCGCAGCAGTCACAGTTTCTGGACACCCGACGGCGACCCTGATGGTAATCAAGTCGAACTCGGCGGTGCTGGCGTACACATGACGAATAACCGCACACTGTATTCGTTTTTAGAGGATTACAAAGATATTTCTGCCGGTGGCTCTGATTTAACCAATATCGACCGTCAAGCGCCCACAAAAGCCCAACTCGGTATTGAAAATAAAGACAGCGCTTATCAAAGTAAACTCATACAATGGTTGAAAGGTGTTGATGTTTTTGATGAAAATGGCAACAACGGCTTTGATGATGCAAGGCGGCGTATGGCAGATAGCATTCACAATCGCCCCGTTGTTGTGACCTACGGCGGCACTAATGAACAACCAATCAGCACGCTATTTTCTGGTGCTAACGATGGAAGCCTTCATGCTATTGATACAGCCACAGGCCAAGAATTATTCAGTTTTGTCCCTAAAGAGTTTTTATCGAATCAAAGTTTATATTTTGCAGATAAAGGTGATGGCGCAAAGTTATACGGCCTCGATGGCAGTATTTCTACAT
The DNA here is from genome assembly GCA_965248335.1 of Pseudomonadales bacterium. Classification (GTDB taxonomy): domain Bacteria; phylum Pseudomonadota; class Gammaproteobacteria; order Pseudomonadales; family DT-91; genus CAKMZU01. The sequence goes on along the minus strand of CBDFIY010000003.1, from coordinate 1,914,596 downwards.
GGATAAAGCCGAACAGCAGCGGCCACCAATACCAAGAAGACGATGGCACATTAGCGCTAGCAACAGGTGCTCGCATTTATCTTTATATAACCTTACGCCGTGGCGGCAATAAGGTGTACGCACTCGATATTACTGATCGCACTTCGCCTAAGCTTAAATGGGTTATTTCTGGTGATCAGCCGGATTTTGATCGCTTGGCGCAAACTTGGTCGCCGCTTAAATTCGCCAAGATTAAAATCAATAACGCCCCTAAACATGTGATGATTTTTGGTGGTGGTAATGACCCTCTGCAAAATGACACGCCATCCAGTGACGACGATTACGACCCTAAAGGTAATGCTATTTATATGGTAGATGCCGAAACAGGTGAGCGAATTTGGTATGCCAGTTCAAGCAGCGCTGCTGATTTAACCTTAACGGATATGACGTATGGAATAACAGGCGCTGTTGCGGCTATCGATGGAAACAGTGATGGTTATGTAGAAACACTCTTTGCCAGCGACACTGGCGGGCAAGTGTGGCGTATTGATTTCACCGCTGGTAAAGATGTCGCTGTTAGCAGTGCTGAATTTTCAAGCGGTGGACGTATTGCGAAAATCGCTTCCACATCAACGCCTTCAAGCGACGATGCGGGTAGCACGCCAACTTCGGGAGAAAACACAAGGCGCTTTTATTACGGCCCCGATGTATCGATTGCACGAGGTCGTTCTGGTACAACCTATTATGCGGTTGCGATGGGCACTGGGCACAGGCCTGATCCGTTGGAAACCACAGTCCAGAACCGCTTTTATATGATTAAAAGCACCCCAGTAGGTAGAGCGCCATCAAGCTATAGCACAGCCTTAGAGAGTAATCTTTTTAATGCCACATCGAATACTGCAAGTAACAGTGATAAGGGGGTGCCGAATAACAACCATAAAGGTTGGTTTATTACTCTCGATGAGGGAGAAAAAGTATTAGCGCGCTCATTAACCATTAACAGAACCATCTTATTTACCACGTTTAAACCCACAGGTTCGGCTGTCAGTACTTGTGGAAATGATATTGGTACTGGAAAACTCTATCAGGTGAAAATCTCCGATTCTCCTATTTTTACTTCGCAAATACTGGATAGACCGGGCATAGCCCCTACCCCTGTTGCTGTTATTGGCGATGACGGTGTCAGTATTTTTGTTGGTACTGAGAAAATTAACGAAGAAGAGGTCGCTGGTTGCACAGGTGATAGCTGCTCAACAAGCGAAAAGAAAATCCATTTAATCCAGCGATCTTACTGGATGGAGAAAAGAGGCCAATGAATCATAATAAGAAGCGCCCTAACCTAGCCGCTGCAAAAGGCTTCACGCTGATTGAACTCATGATTGTTGTCGCCATTATTGGTATTTTAGCCTCTCTTGCTTATCCGGCTTACACCCAGTATGGCGTGCGTGTTCATCGGTTAGAGGCCAAGGATGAGTTGTACTCTATGCTCAGCGCACAGGAAAAATATTTTGTTGAAAACATGAAATATACCAGCGCGACTTCGGATATCGGTTTTTCGGGAAGAACCTTAAAAAGATACACGATAAGCATGGCATATTGTTCGGGTACAGATAACGGCTGCATAAAAATCACCGCTCAACCGACAGGTAGCCAAGCATCTGATGGTGTTCTATCGATTACTACCGAAGGCACTAAAGTGGGTACTTGGGATTAATCCACTGATACGCCAAAACTGTGTATTTCAGTGTTTTGGCGTATCTATACCCATCGAAATTGGAGATGCAAGAAGGCGGCAAGCGAGCGAATCCCCATGCGCTTACAGTCAGTAAGTGATTGCGGTGAGCGAGCCGCGGCCAACGCCCTTGCATTTTCAAGGGTGATCGGTATAAAACACGAACAGCAAGGCTTTATCTTTCGTGTGACTACCCTAAAATCTTGGCTAAAGCTCACTGCGCCAGTAACGAGGGGAACTGATCTTCTAGCAGTTTACCGATGATATTCCCTTCAGCTAAATGGTGTGCATACTGCATATGCAAACAACGCACCTGTTGATGATTGGCTAATCCACCAATCCCCACCTGTAAAAACATGTCCAGCAAGCCTAATTCTTCTAACGCATTTTTATCTTCTGGCCGCATTGCTTGCCACCGGTTTTCAATATATTTTTTCTGGTCAAGCAAGTAGGCATTCAATAAAGCGTCATCCTCCTGCAAGTTTTTTTCGATTTTTTTCACCCACCCAACCGTTTCGATATCAGCAATCGCTTTATGAAGCGATTTTGAGCATAGCCAATACAAGGTAGGAAAAGGCTGGCCGCCGACAAAGCTTCGCATTTGTAAAACCACAGGGTTGTCATTGATACTGACAGCGACACGCTCAATACCTCTCGCGGGTCGCCCTAATTGCTGACTTATTAGCTCTTTTTGCTTTTCCGTTATCACGTTAATAGTACTCCGAAATACATGTACTTTTTATCGACAAAAAAAAGCCAGCTTGCGCTGGCTCCTTACAAGAAGGGTAACCTTAAAGCGTGGCTAAAAAGGTATCCGTGTAAGATTTTCTACGTGCGGCAGCTTCTTCAGGTAGTTCAACGATTATCACTTCGTCTGGCTCAATCTTAAATAAAGGTTGGCCTTTCTTGATAATTTCGCCGTCATTTTCTACCAAGACTTTGGTAATGGTACCTGAAAATGGCGCATAAACTTTGTTAAACATTTTCATGACTTCAACAATGTAGAGTGGGTCGCCTTCGTTAAAGTGCGTACCTTCAACTACGTATTTTTCATGATCAGGCGTTTCACGCGCGTAGAACATACCGCCAGAAACAGACACGATTTCATCAGAACTTGCCACAGGCGGTGGTACGAGTACTTTTGCCATGGTTTCTTGTAATTCAACATCCAACAGGCTTTCTGGTATATGAATGCTTAAATCATCGTTCACCTTAAGATCGTAAAAACCTGTTTTACTGGCAAGGTAAGGCAAGATATCTAAAACTTCTGTACCCAACTGATAACCGGCGTGAGCTGCTTGCGCTCGCGCCCATTGTTCCGTATCGAAGCCGACAGGCGCATCGCCGTTCAGCAGGGTGCAAAGTTCTTTGAAATCTGACGTATCAAGCATCGCTTCTAGGTTCGCATAAAATGCTAAAGCAGACTGCAATATCTCGTCATCATGTCCCCATATCACATAAGCGGCTGGCGCTTTTTCGTTCGGCTCCATATTCAGATAATGATAGGTGCCCGCCAAAATCTTGATAGGGTTTTCGAACCACTGGTAATGACCTTGATCATCAATGCTGAATTCGTCTTTATGCAAACTTAACCAGCCTGCCAACACATGCGCATCTGCAAATAAGGCTTCAATCGGCCGTAACAATAAGCTGCGTTTACGCTCAATTGCTTCACTCACCGCTTTTGCATGATCGCTATCCGCAGCAACAGCAGCCTTCAAGACATGGTTAAATGCATGGTTAAGATCAACTTGAGTCACCTGCTCTTTTACCAAGCCAATCGCTGTTAAGTACGGCACGATAAAGCGCGTAGTTGGCCGCGCATTAATGTTATTACCAATAAACCAATTCACAAGGCCATAATGGAATTGTAAGTTGGTTTGTAAGTCTGAACCGCTAAGCACTGTACGACGAATGACATCGGCCATTTTTTCGTAAGTACTTAAACGATCATTACCCACGGTCAATAACAACGCGATGTTTGAATCATAAGCACCGGCTAAACGATACTGCATGAACATATCGGTATCAGGATTATGCAAGCTGATGCCTTGGTCATCACGAATCTCGCCCTCGATAGGATTAGACCATTTTTTGATGATACCGCCAGCGTGGGGCTGCAATGCATCATTCGTTGCATTAAGGCGTGCTTCAACGGAGGCTTTGTTACGAAGAAAGCGTGTTGGCTCAGGCAATCGTTTACCGTGTGCTGCAATCAATGACATCACTTCAACTAAAGACTCAACACTGAATGAGTCGTTAGGGTTTTCTGGGTTGGTAAACGTTAACCCATAACAAAGCTCAGTGACACGGTGTTCAACTTGGATGCGGGTATTCATTTCCATGAAATAATGCGAATCGCCATCAACGATACACTCAAACGTACCGAGAGAGTTTAATTTTACGGCTTTACCAAAAGCTGCGCCCTCTCTCTCCATTTTATCAAGGATAACGATATCTTTTTGCAGTTGTGCTGCTTCAGCTTCTAGACCTTTCTCTTTTGCCACGGCCACAGCTTCAGTGAGTTCTTCGTGCGTAACAGAGACTTCAAGCAGTTTTTGTTCATGCATCTGTAATGAGCAATCACGGCCGCCCATGGTGATACACCATTCACCATTACCCACCACCTGAATCTCTTGGTGACGTGTTGTATCGATATTCATTTCGATCAAGACATTTTTGTTATCACCAACGCCATTGGTTTTTAGCTCGATTAAGCATTCGAGCACAAGGCTCGGGACAACAGCAGCTGCTTTTTCTACGCGCGCTTCAAGTGTTTCGCCTTCATAACTGTTTGCTGATTGCAAAATACGTTGGCCTTTACCGCCTCCGCCTGCGATACCTTTTAAACGGAACCGGTTGTTAGGCTTCTCGGTAAGCATACGCACAGCTTCAGCTTGAAGGGCCGCACCAATATCTTTGGCATCAACTATATCGATACCGGCATCGTAGGAGGCTTGTAACAGTGCCAAGCAGTCTGTTTCAACGTTACCGGTAAACTTAACGTTTAAGTTGTTATCTTTTGCACAAGTTTCTAGGCCTGTTTCACCGTATTTAGCGACCAGTGCTTGACTTGTCGCATCGTTAACACCCGGCGTTACCGAGACATCTGTTTCAAGCGCAGTACGCTTAGCTTGGTCTTTCATGCCTGCCGATTTTTGCGTAAATGACCAAGGGCCAATAAAGGTCAGTCCGGCCTTTTCCATGGATTCAACCATTTCAGCATCTTCTGACATAAAACCATAGCCTGCATAAATGGCATTGTAGCCATTAGCTTCTGAAATATTGATGATTTGTTGAATACGGTCGGCACGCTCTTCTTTGGTTGCTCCCGTGTAATCAGGCACACGGTGTACGCGTGAAGGATCTGTAAGCTTCCTCAATTCAGGTGCTAGCGCATTGGTATAGGTGATAGAATCTTTTTCTGACAGTAAAATACCGTAGGTATTCACACCCATTTCATCAAATACATCCATCGCTTCTTTTCGGATAGGGCCACGGCAGATGATCAAAGGTGATAGCACCTCTTCGCAACTAAAGCTTCTTACCCACTCAGAAGAGCGATTAGATAATTTACGCTCAGCATGAATCAAAGGATTGCTTAAATAGTTATTATTACTCGACACGTTGGTATCCTCTTGTTGGGCGCTCAATTAATGGAATTCGCGTTGAATGCCGGCCATCAAGGCGGGCTCATAATGACGCATATGGAAATCCATATTTTGACTTAATACTTCGCGTAAATCTGAAGGCATCACGATTTGCGAAATCGACCCTAAGCTTAATGCTTCGTTCGGGTTCATTAATTGTTCTTCGTATTTTTTCGCTAAAACCGCTTCTTCCTGCTTTTGCCATTCAGCAATTTCTGCTTCAGCTTGTGCTACGGCATCGGCTTCGGAAACACCTTCAGCCAGTTTTTCCTGAGTTAATACATGGATACGTTTTTTAATAGAACCACGAATCGCACGTACTTCTGTTTTAAACACATACTCAAGGCCAGCAGGCCCCATAACAGCTGCGCGCGTTGTCGGCAGCGCACAAACAAAATCAGCACCGGTAGGGTAGTTGTTATAAGAGGCATAAGCACCCCCAAAGGCATTACGCAGCATCACCAAAAATCGCGGTGTACGTAAATCGATGATCGCATCGAGCATGGCGCGCCCAGCTTGCACGATACCACGCGCTTCTTGCTCTTTACCGGGTAAAAAGCCTGTGGTGTCTTCCATGAAGATCATCGGTATGTTGTAAACATTACAGAAACGGATAAAGCGTGCATTTTTAAGGGCCGCATCGATATCGATTTGACCAGAAGCCACGGCAGAGTTATTGGCAACAAAACCTACTACATGGCCATTTAAACGGCCCCATGCACAAATGGTATTACGTGCACGATCCGGCTGAAACTCCATGTAATCGCCATGATCACACAATTGTTGAATCAAAATAGATACGTCGAGAGGTGTGTTGAATGCGGTGGGTGAGTTGATCGTCTTTTTCAATAGGATATCAATATCCCATGTTTTTCGATCACCCTCGTCCGAAGACTCTCTAAAAGGTGCTGCTTGTTCGGAGTTATCGGGTAAGTAATCAAGAAGCTCAATGACTTTCTGTAGCGCTGCAACTTCATCTTCGACCACAAAATCCGTGACGCCTGATTTGCTGTGAACACCTGGCCCACCAAGTTCGTCAGGCGTTACATCTTCACCTAAGACTGATTTAACAACGCCTGGGCCGGTCAGGCCAAAAAACGTGTTTTTGGGTTGAATAAGAAAAGACCCTTGACGAGGCAAGTAAGAGCCACCGCCTGCATTAAAACCAAACATACACATAATGCTGGGTACCACGCCATTTATTTTACGCAAAGCCGTAAACGCTTTTGCGTAACCATCAAGGCCACCGACACCGGCGGGGATATACGCACCGGCCGAATCGTTAAGCCCGACAACAGGTATTTTGCGTTTTCCCGCAAGGTTAAACAAATTGGCTAATTTTTCGCCATTTGTGGCATCCATAGAGCCTGCTCTGACCGTAAAATCATGACCATAAAGTGCAACATCACGGCCCTTCACTTTAACAATTGCAGTGACTAAAGAAGCACCATCAAGATTGGGGCCAAAATTTTGAAAAAGGATAGTCGGCTTGCTGCCCTTGTCGGCAAGCACTTGAATACGCTCCCAAATCGTCATGCGATTTTTAAGGTGTTGACGCTGAACGTTTTTGTCAGTGGCCGCATTAAAAGGCTTTTGAATAAGGTCATGCCCTTTTTTCAAGGTCGCCTCATAGAGCCCTGGTTCATAGTTAATTTGCCCAGGTACAGCAAATTCAACTTCTTGACTTTCGCTAAAGGGGTTTTCCAGTGTAGGCGCCTGAAGAGATTTTGACATGACTCTCGAATCCTGTTGAATTATTGTCGTTATAGGCAGGTTTAACAGACTTTATAAGCGCCTGTTTAAATATTCGCCCGTGTTATTCCAAAAGGGGTGTAAAAATAGAGATTAACGCGGCAAATGTCAATATCAAAGGGGCTCATTGACCAACAGAGTAAGTAAAATACCGATCACCCTTGAAGATGCAAGGGCGTTGGCCGCGCTCACTCACCCCAATCACTTACTGACTGTAAGCTCATGGGGATTCGCTCGCTTGCCGCCTTCTTGCACCGCCAATTCCGATGGGTATAGACCTCGTACTAAGCCGCTTCTCATCGCCTATTGCCCGACTCACTCAGAGTAAGGTAGAATCCGCCCATTTACTCGATACCATGCCATGCAGATCGAAGCTTTACCTTATCAAGACAACCTCCTAGACCTGTTCGATCATTTTCATCACCTTGATCATGCGATAATGCTCGACAGTGGCCGCCCTGAAAGCCTGAGAGGTAACCTAGACGTCTTTTCTGCTCTCCCCATAAAAACACTGACCATTCAACCTGATGGCTTCTTCTTAACGGAAAGCGCCATCACCCAGCGCCTACCCGATTTAACAGCTATAAAGGATGTACTTAATGCCGACTGGCAATCACAAACATCGGACTTGCCTTTCACCTACGGGTGGATGGGGCACGCCAATTATGAGCTTGCCCATATTTTAGAACCTACCTGTTTAGGCGAGCCAAAACAAAGCGCAACGCCTTTGTTTTGGGCAGGATTTTATAACTGGGCTATTATCAACGATCACAAGAAGCAAGCAGCCTATCTCGTCTACGAGGACGCAATCGCAACGGAAACTTTAGCGCTCATAAAATCCCTACTCAATAAAAATTACGCACCAACGCTTTCACCTTTCACCCTTGTATCGCCCTTTAAAGCACTAACAACTAAGGAGGCGTATGAAATAAATTTTGCAAAAATAAAAGCACATATTTCGCAAGGTGACTGTTATCAAGTCAACTACACATTCCCTTTTCATGCCACATTCAAAGGTGAGCCCTACGATGCCTACAAAACGTTAAGGGTCGCCTCACCTTCTCCATTTATGGGCTATTTTAATGCGGATTACCAGATACTCTCGATATCACCTGAACGCTTCATTCAAGCCACAAATCAGGCAATCGTCACCCAACCCATTAAAGGCACCATCAAACGAGATAAATCCAACAGTGAAAGCGACCGTAAGCTTATTTCTTTATTGAAAAATTCTCACAAGGATCGCGCTGAAAACACGATGATTGTTGATCTATTAAGAAATGACCTGACTAAGCAATCAACGCCTCACAGCATCAACGTCGACAAGCTTTGTGATGTCGAATCTTTCCCCAATGTCCATCATCTTGTCAGCACCATTACTGCTGATTTAAAAGAAGATAAAACAATCTGGGATCTTTTTTTTAGTGCATTCCCAGGCGGCTCTATTACTGGCGCACCTAAAATTAAAGCCTGCCAAATCATTAACAATTTAGAGGATTTAGCACGCGGCACTTACTGTGGATCTTTATTTTATGCCAGTAACAATGGCCACTTTGACTCCAATATTACTATTCGAACACTCTCCTGTGAGTCAAACAGGATTTCAGCACAAGTAGGCGGCGGCATAGTCGCAGACTCAACCTTTCAAGGTGAATATAATGAGTGCGAGGCAAAAATTGGGCATTTGCTCAGCGCGTTAGAGTAGCGTGAAAATTGACATTGAGTACGCTGATAAAGCCCCGATCACCTCTACGCAGATAAATTAAAAATGCCCATTAAAGTCGGGTGACACTTTAAATTACAGCCTAAAAAGAGGCAGCTCAATAAGAAACCACTCATACGACCTTGTCTCATTAAAAATCTGAACCATTAAAAAGGCTGCTATTGAGTAGCCTCGTAAAAAGCGCCATCGTCTCCGTTAATCCTTTTTGGTGCGTCCCGTAATGATAAAGTGCCACACCTATACCCGCACCAAATATAGCCGTCACCAAGCTTTCATTGGGTATGGCGGCATCAATTTCACCTGCGGCCTTCGCATCATCGAACAATTGAAACAGAATCAATAAAACCTCGCTCTCTTGCTGTAAAAGCGCCTCAAAAAGATCAGCATGTCTCCGCATCTCAATTGGCACAGAAGCGAGCAACCCTGTAATCGACTCATCTTCATCATGCGCTTCCGCCATGGCTTTAAAAATCACTGAGAGGCGTGTTTTAACTGAACCTTTCGTATCTCTCGCAACTTGGTAGTGCGGTAATAACAAAGCCTGCGTTTCTGAAACGGTTGCCAGATACATCGTTTTTTTATCTGGGAAATAGGTGTAGAGCGCTGCATGACTCATCCCGAGTGCAGCACCGATATCCTTAAAGGTCGTTTGCGCATACCCTTTTTCTGCAAAAAGCTTACGTGCAACGGGGAAGATGCGCTTCAATGTTGCGGCTTTAGTGCTACCTTTGGGACGCCCTGCTTTTGTTTTATTTGTCATATAAACCTCTGTAGGCGCATTATAAGAGAAAAAGACTTGCAAGGTAGAAAGTCTTCAATAATAATTTACAGCCTTGTAAATAAAAATAACACTAAGGGTGAATATTGTGAGCTTTGGCTTAGCATGGTGGCAATACATTTGCATCGCACTCGCGGGCGCGAACTTCCTGTTTCTCGGCGTTGGCGGTGCTGTACATTATTTTTACTATCACATTAAACGCAAGCAAAATCAGGACTGGAAAATACAAGAAGGCCGATTTTTATCTAATCGACTTGCTCGACATGCCGCGCTTCTCGGTACGTTTAATATGAATATCGCCGCCGCTACCTTTGGCCTGTTAGGTTATGGCGTATTAGAGCTGGGCTGGGGTGAAATATATTACGACTTCAGTGACTACAGCTTAGGCTGGGCTTTTGTCAGTGTATTTCTTGCCTTTTTCTTTATCGAAGCCTGCGCTTATTACATGCACGCGGCCAGCCATAGACCTTGGCTTTACAAGAAAATCCATAACATTCACCATTATTACAGTGCGCCGACATTTTTTACGATCTCAGCAATGCACCCCTTAGAGTGGATTGCCCATGCCTCCTATATTGTCACTCCGGCGTTTTTGTTTCCAATGCACTGGTCACTTTATCTTTTTGTCATGATGACGACTTTCTTCTATGGATTCTGGGATCACTGCGGCATCAAACTGCCTTTCTACTTACCTTTTCATGGCAGCAATAAATTTCATGACGATCACCACAAATATTTCCATGTCAACTTCGGCTTCTTAACGCCCTACTTTGACCGTATCCATGACACCGTTCGGCGAGAGGGGCATCACTACACAGAAGACAGTTTCACAGGTGGAAAAGGGAAGGTAAACCTCAGTAAATTAGGACAAAATGCTATAGGCCCTTTTATCGACTACAGCCTTAAGCCTGAAAAAAACACCCACCAAACAGTAGTTGAGGCCAATCATGACTGAGCATCTTTCTTACGCCATGAAAAACACTGAAGCCACGCAGTCATTGGTTTCTTTCAATAGTCCCTCCAATCTACTCGACTGGAGCTTTCTAGCCATCGAGTGCATGCTGCTTGCGGGGGTCATTCTCGCCCTCATCCACGCCTGCCTCTACTACAAACGCACAGGGTCACCTTCGGCACTGTTAACATTATTAGGCTGTTTTTTATACGGCTTATCGATTGATATTTTATCTTACTACACAGTCGAAAACTTTTGGCACGGCGAGTTCAGTATTATGTTTTTATATAATCGGTTACCGCTCTACATTGCACTATTTTACCCAGCATTTATGTACCACGCTTATATGCTGATTCGGCGTTATGACTTCTCTCCGCTGACTGAAGCTATCTGTGTCGGATTTTATGCAGGTTTCATGTATCTTATATTTGATAACCTCGGCCCACTTTTAAATTGGTGGGTATGGGACACCAGTGACCCGACTACACTGCCTTATGTCAACAGCGTACCTTTAACAAGCTATCATTGGTTTTTTACTTTCACGATTGCTTTCTCTTTGATTAATCGTCTTATCAGCTGGGATTGGGTCGAACAAGGAAGATCCAAGCCGCTCATTATTTCAGCGATTACTCTACAACCGATTTGCACCATTCTTTTAGGTAGCCTCTTTTTTATACCTTATAATTTATTCGCCAAAAACATGCCCCCTTACGACCTGCTACCCTGGGATCAAAATTTAACACTTGCTGCTTTAGTACACGCCTTATCTTTTGCTTTTGCAGGCTTCCTCTTTTGGTCGAGTTGGCGAAAACCCGTAGGTGAGCAAGATAAACTCTTAATGCTATTCCCTTTCATTTACTTGGTCGGCCACGCATACATTTATATTTCAAAGCTGGACCTTCTCTTTACCGAAAAAGGTGTCAACATACTGGCGGGTAATTTATTTGCGGTTCTGCTGGCAATGATTGGGGTAGCTACGATTGTAGTCGCCAGCCATCAAAAACCGTAAAAGCGGAATGTTAATCTCTGAAAAATAAAAAAAGGCCATTCTTTGGCCTAATCGTGTCTTAAACAACTGTTTAGCTATATTTTTTATTCTTCTAAACAAAAACTAAGTACTTTATAGTATCGCATAAAAAAATAAATTACCCATAGTTATTTTTATATTTAGCAATACATACTTTTTTTATACGGACTTTCCTTATCAATTTCAATAAGATACAAGAACATTAAATTATTTAGTAAAAATTTAATTTGTTTTTTTATTTTTTTCATACATATCTCTTACTTGTGTCGCTTTACGGGGCTCTGTAAATCAAGATTGCGTAGATACTGTAATTTTTCTCGAATCTTACCTTCTAACCCCCTTGGGACAGGCTCGTAAAAGACAGTATCAGCAATTTCCTCCGGCAAGTAATTCTCTCCTGCCGCGTAGCCACTCTCCTCGTCGTGCGCGTAGCGATAGCCATCGCCATAATCTAATTCTTTCATCATGGATGTCGGCGCATTACGTAAATGCATGGGCACTTCGTAGGTCTGGGTTTTTCTTACCAAGTCCAACGCTTGATTGTATGCTTTATAAACGGCGTTGCTCTTTGGCGCGGATGCCAAATAGATAACTGCCTGCGCCAAAGATAATTCGCCCTCGGGGCTGCCCAGCCTTTCAATAGCCTCCCACGCATCGAGAGCGATTCTTAGTGATCGTGGGTCTGCATTACCAACGTCTTCGCTTGCCATGCGAACAACTCTCCTTGCAATATAAAGAGGATCGCAGCCGCCATCCAGCATCCGAACTAACCAGTAAAGTGCGCCATCTGGCGAACTGCCTCTTACCGACTTGTGAAGTGCCGATATTTGTTCGTAAAAAATATCGCCGCCTTTATCAAATCGCCTATGGTCACCTTGAAGCAAAACCGTCATAACATTATCATTAATAACGTGCTCTCCATCTACTAACTCTGCGAGGTCGATTGCTATTTCGATGAGATTTAATAAGCGTCTAGCATCACCGTCAGCTGCCACCACTAACTTTTGCCGGTATTCATCTGCCAATTGTATTTTATAATCTGCCAACCCACTGCGTGGATCGGTAAGTGCTATATCAATAAGGCGATTCAGATCTTCTAAGCCAAGACTTTTTAACACATATACTCTAGAACGAGACAAAAGAGCATTATTCAGCTCGAAAGATGGATTCTCCGTTGTGGCGCCTATAAACACGATCGTACCGTCTTCAACAAAGGGAAGGAACAAATCTTGCTGGGCCTTATTTAGCCTGTGGACTTCGTCGATAAAAAGAACAGTCTGTATCCCTTTCATGATTTTTAGTTGCTTGGCGCTTTCAACAGTCTGACGTATTTCTTTTACGCCGCCCAATACAGCCGATATCGACAGGAAATTGACGCTACACTCCCGTGAGATCATTTTAGCTAACGATGTTTTACCTACGCCCGGCGGCCCCCAAAGCACCATAGAATGAAGACGCCCTGAATTGATCATGATCCGTAATGCTTGCCCTTCGCTGAGAAGATGTTGCTGACCAATATACTGCTCTAATTTTGTGGGACGCAGGCGTGCTGCCAGTGGCTGCCATAGGTTAGTTTTTTCTTCATCGTTAAATAAATCGTAGCCTGACATTGTTCAACCAGTCATTTGTTATGATGTAGGCGGAAAGGGCTTTTCGTATATACCCATCACACTTGAAAATACAAGGGCGTTGGCCGCATTCTTGCACCTCCAATTCCGATGGGTATAATACCCATTCGTCACTCAGGCGGGCAAGGGTTTTCACCTAATCGTCGGTGGCCCACCCATGCAGACACAAGATGGTTTGCGCAAAGGAGTTTTCTTGAAGTGACATCTTTTTATTAGGCGGCAACTAACTTGTCCGACGTTATTAGACCACTACAGTAGCGGACTTACATTGCGAAATATAACGACTGAGAAGGAGTAAGGTTATTTTATGCCACTCCCTAGGTAACAATACTTCGGACAGTTTTTTAAGTTATTGATTCTAAAGGTTTTATTCTTCGCTTAAATATCAGCCAAAGCTAGATAAATCAATGGGTTACAGTTTATATAGAACCTTCAAATCGAAAACTGTCAGAAGTATTGAGGTAAGAAATATGATCCAACAGCCTTTCCTGAAAAAGCCCCTGATGACTCATTTCGCTGGATAGGTTTTAACCGTACTGACCACATCAGCACCTTTAGGGATGACGAAAGTGAAGTTTTTTGCGGCGATTTTTTGATTAACTTTTCGGCTCTCAAACCGCATGATTGTTTTCTGCTGAAGCGCATCGACAAAAGACAGTGATGCCAATTGCGCCCTATCAAAGGAAAATTCAATAGATTTAATCGCCGTTGATTTATCTTTTGCCACCAATTCAAACTGCTGCAGGTGCTTACTTTTCGTTGGAGCAATCGGCTTTAATGTATAAAATTCAACGAGTTTTTTAGGGTTTTCGAGCAACTGCACCAAATCTATCTGCTGAGCCTGTTCTTTATAAGCCTTAACAATGACCTGCTCAAGATCTTCGTCATACTGCCAAATAGTGGTGCCATTAGAAACGAGCAGCTGAGGGTAAGGCTGAAAGGCTTGCCAATAAAACTGCCCCGGTTTTTGCAATTTGACGACACCTTTAACCACCTGTAACACCTTACCCTTAGCAGACACTGTTTGTTGTTCAAAATCGGCTTGATAAGTCGTAAATCCATCCAGTAAGTTAATCAATTTCCGCAAATCACCAGTAGCATATGCACTTTTCGGCTCTACCATAGGCTTGGCATTTTTAGTGCCGCCTGCGACCACTAGGCCAATTGAAAGCGCGAAAAATAAAATAATGACAGAGCGTAAAATCTGCATAGATACACCTAAACGAATATAAATTAAGATTGTGGTGGCGGCACCAATACTTCGCGCTGACCACTGCCACTCATAGAGCTAACAACACCAGCGGCCTCCATAGTCTCGATCATTCTTGCAGCACGATTGTAACCAATTCTAAGTTTTCGTTGCACGGAAGATATGGAGGCTTTTCGTGTTTCACAAACAAAGGCAACGGCTTCATCATATAACACATCTGCTTCTGGATCTTCTTCCCCTGCCTCTGAAGCCATACCCGGAATATCCATACTGCCGCCCTCTTCGGTCAAATCGGGGATGTAATCGGGTTCGCCTTTTGCTTTCCATGCTGCGACCACACGGTGTACCTCATCATCATCTACAAATGCCCCATGTACCCGTGTCAGAAGACTGGTTCCTGGCGGTAAGAGCAACATATCACCATGCCCTAATAATTGTTCAGCGCCCCCTTGGTCTAGAATGGTACGAGAATCAATTTTAGATGACACCTGAAATGAAATTCTTGAAGGGATATTTGCCTTGATCAATCCTGTAATAACATCAACTGAAGGTCTTTGTGTGGCCAGTATCAAGTGTATCCCCGCTGCTCGTGCTTTTTGTGCTATGCGCGCAATTAACTCTTCAACTTTTTTACCCACCACCATCATCATATCTGCAAATTCATCAATGACAATAACGATAAAGGGCAAGGTGCTAAGCTCCGGGGCTGTTTGACCCTCTCCTAACCTCTCATCCGGCTCCCAAAGTGGATCGAGTAAAGGCTCCCCTTCTTGTCTAGCATCCTTAACCTTCTTATTAAAACCGGCTATATTTCTTACGCCAAGACGTGACATAAGCTTATACCGCCTCTCCATTTCACCCACACACCAGCGCAACCCATTTGCTGCATCTTTCATATCAGTAATCACCGGTGCCAGTAGATGAGGAATGCCCTCATAAACAGACAGCTCAAGCATTTTGGGGTCGACTAAAATTAACCTCACCTCTTCAGGTGTAGACTTAAACAGCAAGCTGAGAATCATAGCATTGACCCCCACACTTTTACCCGAGCCTGTAGTGCCTGCAACCAACAAATGCGGCATTTTTGCCAAATCACTGACCAGTGGCTGGCCGCCAATATCTTTCCCTAGCACCAAGGTTAGTGGCGACTTTGCTTCATCGAACACTTTAGAACCCACAACTTCACTAAAGTAAACAATTTCTCTGTCTTCATTAGGAATCTCAATACCAATAACCGACTTCCCTGCTATGACATCAACAACCCGAACACTCACAACGGCTAACGAACGAGCAATATCTTTTGCTATATTATTGATGGTACTGACTTTCGTTCCTGGCTTAGGCTCAATTTCAAAACGGGTCACAACAGGCCCCGGAAAAACATCTCTGACAATGACTTCCACTTTAAAATCTAGCAATTTATGCTCTAACAGACGCGAGAGATGTTCGAGCGTCTCCTTCGAGTAACCTTTTCTTACTTCGCTCGGTGCATTCAACAAGGCCGTTATTTCAGGTAAGGGCTCATCACTATGGAAAAGTTTCTTTTGTTTCTCCTTGATAACACGCTTACTGGCTTCAACCTTGGGTATAATTTCGGTGGCTTTTATAGCAGCAAGTGGTGCTGAAATAATGGGCTCTTTGCGTACAACTATCTTAGGTGCTGGGGAAATTTTTGGTTCCATTTTTTTTGATGACAAAGGCAGCGGCCGACGCTTTCTTGCTTGGTATTTTTTTTGTAGCCAATCAATACATTGTTTAACGAGCAAGCAAGCACGGCGTAGCAAATTAGGAATACCTAAAATAACCCCCTTCCCCAACAATTCCGTTACTTTTAACCAGGAGATACTTGTTGCAAAAGTCGCTCCAATAAAAAATATGGCAAAGAAAACTAATTTGGCACCGACAGTGCCGAAATTGAATACAAATTCTTTAGCTAACGCATCGCCTAAATAACCGCCATCACCTTGTGGGAGCATAGATCTCGTATCAATGGCGTGCATAGCGGTTAAACTGCAAAGGCTCATAAAAAGTAGAATCATTCCAATAAAGAAAATCAATAAACCCGCCCAGTCTTTACTGTCAAAACTATCCTTCTGGACAAAAAAGAGTCCAGTACGGTAAACCAAGAGAAAGGGGAACAAATACGCGATGTACCCAAACAGCACAAACAATAAATCCGCAATCCAAGCACCGGTTTTACCCCCTGCATTGTGGATAGCCTGCGAAGCACCATAATATGACCAGCCAGGATCATTGGCATGATAGGAATATAAAGCCAGCATCAAAAAAACGGCTAACGCAGCCGTGCCAATAAACAACCCTTCCACTGCGATCTTGGATAATCGTTCAGCAGTAGGCGTTGTCATGTTCTGGGTCGATTTAGGCAGCAAGGTTCTATCCAGTAAAGAATTTAAAAAACTCAAAAAAATACAGACCTATTCAATTATAGTGATAATTAATGATAGTGATTGTCAGCTTTTACTAGAAGATTACTTTAGTTTAATTACAATACCACAAATAATTTTTAATTTGTTAAGGATCTTCTATGAGCGACTTCATACACCATCGTCTTATTATTTTAGGTTCAGGCCCTGCTGGTTATACGGCTGCCGTTTATGCGGCACGAGCAAATCTCAAGCCTGTTGTTATCACCGGCATGGAGCAAGGCGGTCAATTAACCACAACAACAGATGTTGATAACTGGCCCGGTGACTACGCTGGCGTTCAGGGCCCTGAGCTGATGCAGCGTATGCAGCAGCATGCAGAACGTTTTGATACAGAAATACTGTTTGATCACATTGAAAAAACTGATCTCTCCGAGCGCCCCTTCAAGCTGTATGGTAATAGCGGAAACTATAGCTGTGACGCACTCATCATCGCAACAGGTGCCTCTGCCCAATATCTGGGCTTACCTTCAGAGGAAGCCTTTATGGGTAAAGGTGTCAGCGCTTGCGCGACTTGCGATGGGTTCTTTTATCGTAACAAAGAAGTCGCCGTTGTTGGCGGAGGTAACACAGCCGTTGAAGAGGCGCTCTACCTCGCTAATATCGCATCAAAAGTAACCTTGGTTCATCGCCGAGATACGTTGCGCGCCGAAAAAATCTTACAAGACAGGCTCTTTGAGAAAGAAAAAAATGGCAACATTGACATTTTATGGAACCATACCCTCAACGAGGTTATTGGCGATAACTCAGGTGTCACAGGCCTAAAACTAAAACACATGCAAGATGACAGCGAGCAAACCCTCGATGTTGCAGGTGTTTTTATTGCTATTGGCCACAAGCCCAATACTGATATATTTAAAGGCCAGCTCAATATGAGAGATGATGGCTACCTCATCACTCATAGTGGTTTATCCGGTAATGCAACACAGACATCAATTGAAGGCGTTTTTGCGGCGGGAGATGTTGCTGATCATGTGTACCGACAAGCGGTGACCTCAGCCGGCTTTGGCTGCATGGCAGCTCTGGATGCTGAGCGTTTCCTTGATGAGTGATATTTTAGTAGGTGTAGTCCATTGATTCCTTGGATTGATGAAATATCACCAGAATTCCCTTCTGTCGACCACGCACTCGATGAGCCCGATGGCTTGTTGTGTGCGGGCGGCAACTTGGAAGCCGGCACGCTCTTAATAGCTTACATAAACGGTATATTTCCTTGGTATTCATCACAAGATCCAATACTTTGGTGGTCACCACTTGAACGTTGCACCCTCATCCCGAGCGAGGTTCACGAGTCACGTAGCTTAAAACGCTTTACCAAAAAACATCGATTCAAAATCACGACAGATCGCTGCTTCCGAGCAGTCATGGCCGCATGTGCAGCGCCACGAAGAGGCAGTACAGGCACATGGATCACGAGCGAAATGACGGAGGCTTACTGCCACCTTGCAAAATTAGGCACAGCCCACTCCGTTGAACTTTTCGATAACCATCAGCTAGTAGGCGGCCTATATGGTTTGGCCATTGGTCAGATATTTTTTGCAGAATCTATGTTTTCCTCCACACCTAATGCATCTAAAATCCTGCTTGTTTGGCTCTGCAGAAGGCTCGATGAGGCAGGTTATGTACTTATGGATTGCCAAGTAGAAAACCCTCACCTAACGTCAATGGGTGCTAAAATAATAAAAAGACCTGATTACCTAAACGTCATCGCACAATCCTGTGCCACACAGGTAAAGCAAGACATTTGGCAACGCAATGAGTGATTACGCGCCGCAAATAAAGCAACTAAAACTCTACACGAGTGATACGCACCCTTGTAGCTATCTTGATGACCAAGAGGCGACGACTTTATTTGCAGACCCAGAAGGTGATATTGACAAACACTTATTCAGCGAGCTTGTCACAAAAGGTTTTTGGCGTAGCGGTAGCTACTTATTTAAACCGGACTGCATAAACTGCCAGTCTTGTATTCCTATTCGAATTCCACTCGAAAAATATACCTTCTCTCATAATGAGAAACGAATTCTAAAACAACACAGTGACCTTCAGATAACCATTGAGAAAGAGCTAGATGGCGACTTGCTATACCCCCTGTACAAAAAGTACATCCTTAGCCGACATACGACAGGCGACATGTTCCCACCTTCTAAGCAACAATTTGAAAACTTTCTCAAGCCCTATCTTAACTCAAGCCACATAGCTACTTTTTATGAAAAAGGACAGCTCGTCTGTGCTGCGCTCATGGATGAAATACCGGATGGCTACCTCGCTGTTTACACCTTCTTTGATCCCGACAAAAAAAAACGCAGCATCGGCCACGCGACAATTCTATGGCAGATCCTATTCGGACAGGTACAGTGCAAAAAATTTCTTTATCTCGGCTACTGGATCAATGGCTGTAAAAAAATGTCGTATAAATCACGATATAAACCCTGCGAAATAAGAATTGATGGTCGCTGGGTAGCCTTACTTTAAAAAACCTCTATTTTTTTTGCTATTACCTCCCTTTTAAGGCAGAATTTGCGGCTTTAAAATAATCAGCTCGACAAACCATGTTATAAGCTTCTATTCTGTTGAATATAAGCGCAGAACATGCAAAACACTACTTGGAGCGCCTGACTGAATGGCCAAAGAAGACCAGTTTGAAATGGAAGGTGAAGTGATCGACACACTTCCTAATACAACATTTAGAGTTAAGCTTGAGAATGACCACGTCATCACGGCGCATATCTCTGGAAAGATGCGTAAAAATTACATTCGAATACTGACAGGAGATAAAGTAAGGGTTGAACTCACGCCCTACGATCTGACGAAGGGCAGAATTACCTATAGAGCAAGATAGAGAGCAAGATAGAGAGCAAGGGTAGGTAGATTAGTTTATGCCTACTAAGTACAAGCCTTAGTGTTAAGCTAAGGCTTCATCTTCTTGCTTGACGACGATCTTATCGCCTTCAAGATCTATTCTAACTTGCCCACCTCGATCAGCAATTTCACCAAAAAGCACCATTTCAGCCAGTGGTCTTTTTATATGCTCCTGAATAATCCGGGCCATTGGGCGTGCACCCATTGCCTTATCGTAACCATGTGCCACCAGAAAATTTCGAGCCGCATCAGACACGCTTAGCGTGATCTTTTTTTCATCCAACTGCGACTGCAGCTCAATTAAAAACTTATCGACCACCGTATGAATGACATCGACAGGAAGTGATTTAAACTGCACGATGGCATCTAGACGGTTTCTAAATTCAGGCGTAAAGACACGCTTAAGAACCTCCATGCCATCCGTTGAGTTATCTTGCACCGAGAACCCTATTGAGCGTTTGTCATGTGCTTCGGCGCCCGCGTTAGTGGTCATGATAAAAATAACATTTCTAAAATCGGCTTTTCGTCCATTATTATCCGTCAATGTGCCATGGTCCATGACCTGCAATAATAGATTGAAGACCTCAGGGTTGGCCTTTTCGATTTCATCCAGAAGTACAACACTATGTGGGTGCTTAGTAACCGCCTCTGTTAGCAATCCCCCCTGATCAAACCCCACATAACCCGGAGGTGAGCCAATCAAACGGGAGACGGTATGCGATTCCATATATTCGGACATATCAAAACGAATAAATTCGATGCCCATTATCTTCGCGAGCTGCTTACATATTTCTGTTTTCCCAACACCGGTAGGCCCCGCAAATAGAAACGAGCCGATTGGCTTTTCTGGCGACGTCAAACCTGCACGTGACAACTTAATCGCTGTCGCCAACCTGTCAATTGCATCATCCTGACCAAAAACAACTCGCTTCAGATTATCAGATAAGCCCATCAAGGAAGCTTTATCATCCGTCGATACGCTTTTTTCTGGAATGCGTGCAATCTTTGCAACAATAGCTTCTACTTCAGGCACGTTGATCGTTTTCTTACGCTTATTCGCTGGCAACAATTGCTGATGCGCACCCGCTTCATCGATAACATCAATAGCCTTATCAGGCAGGAATCGATCGTTGATATGTTTAGCAGCCAACTGAGAGGCTATCTTTAATGCTTTATCTGTATACTTAACGTTATGGTGGTCTTCAAAACGTGTTTTCAAGCCTTTTAAAATTTTATAAGTATCATCAACACTCGGCTCAGCAACATCAATTTTCTGAAACCTTCGCGATAATGCCTTGTCTTTGTCGAAGATTCCCCGATATTCATCATAGGTCGTTGAACCTATACAACGTAACTCACCACTTGATAATAAGGGTTTTAATAAGTTCGACGCATCCATTACGCCACCGGAGGCCGCACCAGCACCAATAATGGTATGAATTTCATCGATAAATAAAATTGAATCAGGCGTTTTGTTAAGCGCTGCTAATAATGACTTAAACCGTTTTTCAAAATCACCACGGTATTTAGTTCCCGCGAGTAAAGACCCTAAATCCAAAGAATAGACGACGCAGTTTTGGAGGCTATCAGAGACTTCACCATCCACAATTTTTTTAGCCAAGCCCTCAGCAATAGCTGTTTTGCCGACGCCTGATTCCCCGACAAGCAATGGATTATTCTTTCTTCGACGTGCAAGTATTTGTGAAACTCGCCCAACTTCTGCTGAACGGCCAATGAGAGGATCGGTATTACCTAAAGCAGCTTGTTTATTAAGATTTGTTGCGTAGTTTTCTAACGGGCTATCAGACTTGCCATCAGAGGTATTTTCATCAGATTCTGACTCACTTAACCCGTCATGATCAACATCACCATCATCTGGTTTATTGCCATTAGGGATTTTTGAAATACCATGTGATATATAGTTTACGACATCCAACCGGTAAATATTCTGTTGCTTTAATAAAAACACCGCTTGGCTTTCTTGCTCACTGAATATTGCTACCAGTACATTGGCACCTGTTACCTGATCCTTACCGGAAGACTGAACATGGAATACAGCACGCTGAAGAACACGCTGAAAACCTAAAGTTGGCAGTGTTTCTCGATCTTCCTGATCTTCTGGCAAAATAGGTGTTGTGCCATCTAAAAAAGATGAAAGGTCTACACGAAGGCTGTCAAGGTTCGACCCACAGCCAACCAACACATCAACTGCAGCTTGATTATCCAGTAAGGCTAACAATAAGTGTTCAACGGTCATGTACTCGTGCCGTTTCACGCGTGCATTCTGGAATGCTTCATTGAGTGTTAACTCTAATTTCTTGCTTAGCATATTACCTGCCTCGTACCAAATCAGTCTACAGCTTCAACATTACACTTCAGTGGGTGATCGTTTTCTTTCGAAAAATCATTCACTTGTAACATTTTTGTCTCTGCAATATCGTGAGGATAAACGCCGCAGACTGCTTTTCCTTTATTGTGTACATCTAGCATTATCTGTGTTGCTTTTTCATGATTGACGAAAAAGAATAACCGCAACACCTCTACAACAAACTCCATTGGAGTATAGTCATCGTTTAGCATTACCACCTGATACAGTCGCGGCTTTGCAAGTTTAGGCTTTGTTGGCTGAACGACAAGTCCAACATCCCCTTCTTCACTTTCAATGGTATTCTTTATTAAGGTTAGACGAATTTTCGAAGCTTTATACATAACATTTCTATAATTCATAATTGAGCTGCGCCTCAAACAGAACCTTTTCCATTTACCCATCGTTTTTTAATCAATATAAACTTGACGGAATTGCAATCCTCTCCAAAACTTCACTTAGAGATGCATGATTCAATTAGCTAATAACTTGATTGATCTATCATACCTATTTTATTGATTAATGTAGATTTATTTTACCGCTCCATATATTTGTAAGGGATTATAAAATGGAAAGAGGCGTCGTAAAGTGGTTTAACAATGCCAAAGGATATGGCTTTATTTTACCCGAAAATAGCAGTCAGGATGTTTTTGTTCACTACTCCTCCATTAATATGAATGGTTACCGTACGCTTGCGACAGGACAACCCGTTTTGTTTGATGCTATCTCTGGTAATAAAGGGTTACATGCCACAGCCATCAAAATTATGGATGCAGAAAACGGCAACCCAGAAGATGGAAACTCAGAAGCCATACCTTCCGAGCTTGAAGAAGAATAAAAAGGTCACTCTCACCCCCAGCATCTCCCCCCCCGCCAAGCTCTGCATAGATCAAGCTTGGCTACTTAGATTATAGCTCTATAAAAAATCCATACGTAGATAAGCCCCTTTCTATTTTTACATTTCATTCCTATTTTTACATTTCATTCATAATGCCCCAAGGATATTTACCCTTTTAAGAGGCTGCTCTACGCTTAATAAAAAGAATAAAAAGAATAAAAAGAATAACTCATGCAAGCCTACAAAAGCGTTCAGTTTTTGTTGTATTTTTTCTTACCCCTTTATGCTCAAACGGCGCAGAGCAATCTATTTAATGTCGACAATCCCTCTCTGCTCACGCTAAATATAGAAAACGATAGCTTACATATTGAAAACCAAGATAAAGACTATACCTTTGCTATCGATGTAAATTATTCAGTTTTACATAATAAAAAAGGGGGAAAGCCTCGAGGGTATATCGCAAAAATAAACGAAGCGTTACACCAATCTCTATTCAGCGAAACTGCCTCCATCGCCGCGAGTAGCCTAAGCACTGGATTATTTGGGTTTACAGCAAAAATAAAAAGTGTTCCCAATACATACATTCAAGAAAGGCCTTACGCCAGTATTTTATACTTTTCGTTTGCCAATTACTTTCTCAGACCAAAACAAAACCAGGGCGTTAAATATACACTAAGCGCAGGGTTCCTTGGCTTAAATATACTTAAGCATCTCCAAAATGCTTACCATCAACAGGTCGGATTCAACACACTAAACGGATGGCAAAAGCAGCTATCCAAGGGAGGGGAACCCACTATTAAATTTGCCATTGAATGGCAGCAGAGATTATTATCGAATAAAGGTCGATTTTCATTATCGCAATCCTTTGAGAGTTCAATAGGTTTTATTACTGAGGTAAATCACTCCCTCTACGCACGCCTAGGTAAACTATCATCACCTTGGTGGCATCAACAATCAGCCGAAAAAAATTATGGCGAAAAGCATTTTGGCACCACCGACTCCTCCAATGAAACATATTTATCATTAGGTATTTTTAACAAACTTCGACTCTATAATGTATTCTTGCAAGGGCAGTTTAAATCACGGAAGCAAGCATTACACTTCACAGATCTCAGGTCACATGTTTATGGCTTTTGGATAGGATTCGAACAGCACTTTCAAGGAGGTTTCAAACTCGCCTATAAAGCAACTTACCAATCCTCAGAAATAAAGCATGGCCGAGCAAATCGCGCCATGCGATGGGGTGGAATAAGTGTTTCTCAGCGGCTATAGAGGACAGAAAATTGGCGGCGTAAACCTGCCTTACCCACCAATATTAGAATAGCTACTCGCCGGTAAAAACAGGCTTACGCTTTTCTTTAAAAGCTTTCATCCCCTCTTTGGAATCCTTAGTTGCAAATATCGCCCAACCTAATTGCTCTTCTGCAGCCAGCGCATCTTTTTCTGATAAATCAAATTGATTTTCGCGAAGTGACTTCAGAATAGCCTGGACTGACAAAGGTGCATTTTCTTCAGCAATTTCTAATGCCATATCATAAGCAACATTTAATGCCTCGCCTTTGGGCGCTATCCTATTAATCAACCCCCAATCTTTCGCTTCTTGAGCTGTGATATGACGCCCTAAAAGAAGTATTTCGGCGGCAAGCGCATAAGGAATTTGCCTACGAAGACGAACCGTAGATCCACCTAATGGAAATAACCCACGTTTACACTCTGTTACACCAAAAATAGCATCTTCAGCAGCTACACGAAGGTCCGTACCTTGCAGTATTTCAGTACCCCCCGCTAACGCGTAACCCTCGGCTGCCATAATAACAGGCTTCGTTGGTTGATTATGCCGTAGCAAAGCTTGCCAATGCAGGTCGGGAACTTCTTTCATTTTCTCTTGAAATAATGCCGCATCTTCATCGCCGCCTGTGCCTGACTTAAGATCCATGCCCGCACAAAAGGTATCGCCCTCGCCGGTTAAGATAGCCACACGCAAGTTTTTATCTTCATCAAGTCGGCGCCATGCATTATACATCCCTAACAGCATTTGAGAGCTAAGGGCATTTTTTGCCTCAGGCCGTGCTAGGGTAACTAATAACACATGCCCTTTCTTCTCTACACGGCAGTTTTTTGTGCTGATATCAAGTTGCTCAAAGCCTTCCATCATCATCCTCAATGTTATCTTTTCATGAATAAAGAAAAAGGCTTCAAAAGAAGCCTTTTTGTCAGAAGCGTCTGCTTAACTAGAAATGCCTTCTTTGGATAAAGCGTAATCTTTTGCCCATTTATAATCTGGCTTACCGTTAGGTAAACGGCCAATAGCATCAGCAATATGTAATTCACGTGGAATTTTATATCCAGCGATATGCTTACGCGCCTCACTTTGAAGTGACTCAAGCGAAGGCTTAGCCCCTTTCTTCGTCGAGACTACTGCGGTTACCTGGCTACCCCAACGCTCATGAGGTGTGGCAACGACCAAGCAATCGTATATTTCAGGGTGCGCTTTTAATGCTTGCTCGACTTCTTCAGGGAAGATTTTTTCACCACCAGAGTTAATACAGTTAGAACCCCGACCATACACGGTAATTGATTCGCCATCATCTTCAAGCTTGGCTTGATCACCCGTTAATAACCACGTTTTACCATCAACAGGCACGAAGGTTTTCGCTGTTTTTTCCGGGTCATTATAGTAACCGCGAGGAATGTAACCTGAACGAGAGAAATCACCTACCTCACCGGGCTTCGCATGACGATACGTACCGTCTTCTTCTGTAACTATGACATCCATAAATTCTGAACGCAGTATGTTACCTAAACCGCCATCTTCCTCATCTTTTTTGTTGCCCGAATCCGAGCCCATTTGTCCTGATTCAGAAGAACCGAAAGCATTCGTAATAAAGCAGTTAGGGAAAGCTTCTTTAAACTCTTGCTGCTTGGCTTCGGAGAATACTGCGCCGCCTGAACCAACATTGAAAACGGATGATAGATCCCAACGGCCTTCATTTTCTTTTAATGATTCAAGTAATGGAATCGCCATAGCATCTCCCACGATTTGAATCAGATTAAGCTTTTCAGCTTCGACGATGCCCCAAACTTGCTCACCATCAAGACTCTTGCTTGGGTTAAGCACTAACTTGTTACCTGCTAACAACATAATGCAGCTATACCACCAAGATGCACCGTGCATAAGTGGCGCTAAGGCAATTCCACCCATAGGATGCTGTGCCATACGATCAACGATATCTTCAGGTTTTACGCAAGGGTTACCGCTAAACGCACCACCACCTGACATGGCAGCAAAGAAAACATTTTTATGTGGCCACATAACGCCTTTTGGATAGCCTGTAGTACCTCCGGTATAAAGGATAAAGAGGTCGTCATCACTTCGCTCACCGAAACCACGTGCTTTTGATTGGCCTTCAATAGCCTGAGCGTAATCAACAGAGCCAAGGATTGAAAGATCTTCACCGCTACCATCTTCTAGAGAAATAAAGGTTGTTACATCAGGAATTTTAGCTTTAATATCGCCAAGAGCAGAGATAAATTCACGACCATGAAAACAAGCGGTGATATCCGCATTGGTAAAAATGTAAGAGAGTTCATCACCAAGATAACGGTAATTAACGTTAATCGGCACAGCACGAATTTTAAAGCAGGCCATCATGGCCTCAAGGTATTCACCGCTGTTATACATAAACAGACCGACATGATCGCCAGCTTTGATACCTTTTCCAGATAAAAAATGTGCCACCTGATTTGATCGCTCATCGAATTCTGCATAGGTGGTTCTGTAGCTGCCACAGATAAGTGCTTCCCGCTCTGGCACCTTATCGGCAACCATTTCAAACATATCGGCAATATTAAAGCTTTTGTTCGTCATTCTTCGTCTCTTATTTAAAATTATCCATTGAATGTGAGGACGTTTAATGGTCTCAGATCTTTCTGAGGGAGCCATTGTGCTAAAAAGGGATAGCCAGTGCAACCCGTCTATCCCTTTTCTCGACACTTTAAGGTCATTTTTGGGCGAATTATACCGGCTTTTCTGCCTTTACAACCCACATCGCAAAGAACTGCGCGCCGCCGCCGTAAGCGTGTCCGAGGGCAGTTTTTGCACCTTCCACTTGACGCTCACCCGCCATGCCCCGTACCTGTAGAGCCGTTTCGGCAAACCGAATCATGCCAGATGCACCAATAGGGTTAGAACAAAGTACACCACCTGACATATTCCAAGGACAGCTACCTTTTTGGTCAAGGCTGGTCGTCCCATCAAGCGTTAACTTCCACCCTTCACCTTCATCAGCAAAACCTAAGTTTTCTAACCACATGGGCTCATACCAAGAAAAAGGCACGTAGATTTCAGCACAATCGATATCTTTAAGGGGGTTAGTGATTCCAGCCTGTTTGTACACATCTGCCGCACAAAGCTTGCCTGCTTCAGGGCTTACT
This sequence comes from Pseudomonadales bacterium, assembly GCA_965248335.1. Taxonomy (GTDB): domain Bacteria; phylum Pseudomonadota; class Gammaproteobacteria; order Pseudomonadales; family DT-91; genus CAKMZU01. Next base: position 1,887,222 of record CBDFIY010000003.1, on the reverse strand, counting down.
TCTTCACGCCATGCGTACATGGTTGGCTCACTCCGCATCGCACAACCTGCAATCCATGCTGGAGGGTTCGGCGATTTCCCAGCTAATTCCTCGTTAGATATGACCATTGCGACAGCACCATCAGATGAGGGGCACACTTCAGAAAAACGGATAGGGTCCCAAAGCATAGGGGAAGCAAGGTACTCTTCAAGGTTAGGCTGATCCTGCAAATGTGCATGCGGATTTTTCATGCCATGTAATCGGTCTTTCACTGCCACCTGACAACCTACATCTTCAGGCGCGCCACTTCGGCGCATATATTCACGAATCAACGGAGCAAAGAAACCGCCGGCACCGGCATTAAAATGCGGCGAAAATGGCTGCTTCGATGATAACGCCCACATAGCATTGGATTCAGATTGCTTTTCATAAGCAACCGTCAAAATGCGATCAAATTGACCTGACTGAACATGAGACGCGGCAACAATCGCCGTAGATCCGCCGACAGATCCTGCTGTATGGACACGTAGCATCGGTTTACCGACAGCCCCTAAGGCATCTGCAAGGTACAGCTCAGGCATTAAGTGCCCTTCAAACAAGTCCGGTGCCTTACCAATAATCACTGCGTCAATGTCATCCCAAGAACAACCTGCATCGGCAAGTGCATTTTTGGCGGCTTCGCGAACTAAGCCTGCAATCGACTCTTTGATACGCGTTCTAAAGCGTGAGGACATGCCCACGCCAGTCACTGCTGCTAAATTTGCCATGTGTTATGCCTCCAATACTGCGACAAGGTTTTGTTGTAAGCAAGGCCCTGAAGTTGAGTGTGCAACGCCTCGTCCCGCGTCACCTTTTATAATACGCTGGGCCACTTCACCCACACGTTCAAGCCCATGTGACATAAAAATGTGCCCTGACAATGTACCACCAGAAGGGTTCATCACTGTACTGCCTGAAATACCCATAGACTCTTTCAGAATGAGCTCTTGGAATGAAAACGGGGCATAAATCTCAGCAATATCAACAGAACCTTTTGTTAATCCAGCTTTTTCAGCAGCTAAAGATGCCGAATTAGATACCGTCAAATCACGCGTACCCAAACCATGTGCATCAATACGGTGATCTAACCCTGTAATATAAGCCGCTTTAGAAATTTTACCTTCTGCAATCATCGCTTCAGCTTTCTCTCGTGTGACCATGATCAAAGACGATGCGCCGTCACTAACCGGGCAGCAATCACTCTTACGTAGAGGATCAACAAGCATATCTCCAGAAAGAATTTGCTCAATGCTAAAATCACCCGATAGTTGAGCTTTCGGGTTTGTCATCGCATTTTTACGACTATTTATCACTACTTTTGCAAAATCTTCCTCGGTGTATTTACCCTTGTCTAGCAAAGCACGCGCCTGAAGACCGGCTAAAGAAAGTGTATCAGGCCATAACGGCGTGTAATAATAAGGGTCAAGCTGAAGCGTTGGAATAAAGCGCATCTCTGCATGCGATGATTTACCGAAACCATAAATTAAGGCCGAGTCGCAGTGCCCCATTTGTATTTTTAAATAGGCTTCGTATAAAGCCCAGGCCGCATCCATTTCAACATGTGATTCCACCTTAGCAGGTACCGCACCTACCGCATCAACCGCATTAACGAAAGCAAAAGCTGCACCACCTAAATAATCACAAGAGCCGGAGCAAATAAAATCGATATCATCAATCGTCATATTCGCTTGTTTCATCGCATCAGTCGTCACTGACATGACGAGTTCGATGTCGTTTTGTGCACCTGCGTCTCTTAGCTGAGGCGTTTGTGCATAGGAGATAATGGCTATATCACGCATTTCTGTATTTCTCCGTTTCTTTTAATCGTGTCGCTTTAAGCTCAGCTAAATCAGTTACCGGCTCCCCCGTTGGCACGAAATATTTGATGTTTTCGAGGGATAAATCCCACTCAGATTTGTCTTTCCATACCGCTTTAACACGTTCACCGATCTGTAACTTCTCGTTATCGCACTCACTGACCAAGTGAATAAAAGTTTGATCGCTTTCATCCAGAACAATATTAGCCACAATAAAAGGTGGGTTGACCGGTGCATTTGGTATCGGGATATGTACGATCGTAAAAGAAACCACAGTACCTGTTTCTGGCAAAGTTACTTCTTCAGTCATTGGCGTACCTGATATAGGGCAGGCACCACGCGGCGGCACAGAAACAAAACCTGTGACGCTAGAACGCTGACCTACGATATGGCCTTGACGAATTTCACGAAGAAATTTGCTGGTCGAAGCACCCGCTGCAAAGGTATATTTCAAATTAATGGGCGAAGAAAAACCTTCAACCACTTCTTTCTCATCACTCATAACAAAGCTCCTTAGGCCATTTCAAAACAGGCGATATCATTAATACAACCCACACGATCATCTGCCCAGCGGATCGACACTTTCGCACCTGTTTTCACTTGATCTTTCTTAGCATCTACAGCATGAAGCATTGCTGTGTCTGCGCCATCAATTTCAATTAATGCCCAGGCAAAAGGTGTATTTAAAGGATGTTTATCAAGCGGCTCATTCACCCAAGACCATGTCTTAATGGTGCCTGTTGGTTTAAGCTCTACAAACTCTGTCAAGTCATCAGCTGTTTTAGGATCATATTCAACAGGGGGGCAAATAATCTGGCCTTCACTGCTTTTAATGCCGAACACTTTCTTATCTTTGAGTTCTGTAAAAAATTTACCCATCACAGGCCCATAGGTGCGCGTATAAGTAAAATCCAGATCAAACTCTGATCTCAATACATCTTCTTGGTCTTGAGACATAACAAGTATCTCCTTTGTGTGAAATGAACAGTCAAAAGAACCCATTTGACCAGCCAAATTTTATTACCTAAGAGTATTGACCAACTACTATGACAAGACAATAGCTTTTTAAATACCCGAAACTAACAAAACCGATCAAATGAATTATCTTAGTGCCATTACCTAATGGTATTTTTTTGCGTACACTCTACGTCTATTTTACTAATGCATCATAAAGAGTATATGGAGGCGCTTGATGAAAAGTTTACTGGCCCATATTGAGAGAGTCGGCAACAAAATCCCTCACCCAAGCTTGATGTTTCTTGTTCTTTGTATTTTTATTTGTTTATTATCCCTGCTATGCAGCCTCGCTGGCGTACAAGCTATAAACCCTACCACCAACGCATTGGTGCTAACGAACAACCTACTAAGCGATCAAGGCTTAATCTTTATTTTGACCAAAATGGTCAGTAACTTTATTGGTTTTGCACCTGTGGGTATCGTCTTGGTCGCCATGCTGGGATTAGGAATTGCTGAGCGTTCAGGGCTTCTCAGCCATTTATTATTGCAGATTGTTCACCATGCTAAGGGTAAAGTATTAACATTTTTAGTCGCATTTGCAGGCATCATGTCGAGTATCGCCACTGACTCTGGATACGTTATTTTGCTGCCTTTAAGCGCTTTGATGTTTAAAGCTGCTAACAGGCCTGCAATATCAGGTATCGCAACGTCTTTTGCAGGCGTTTCAGCGGGATTTGGCGCGAACCTGTTGATCGGCCCTTTCGATGCAGTTCTCGCAGGCATTTCAACGGAATCTGCCAAACTCGTCTCCAGCGATACCTATATCGCCGTCACCTGTAACTGGATTTTTTCTATTGTTTCAACCTTTTTCCTCGCTGCTATCATCACAGTCATTACCGAAAAGCGGGACTGGGCAAGTTTGGGCGCAGCAACTGAAGGCTCTTTAGACAATGCAGATCAACAAGAAACCGCAAAAAATACAAAGGGCTTATTAAGCTTCTCGTTCATCTACTTGGTTATTGTTGGGCTTTTAACGCTTCCCGAATCAGCCATATTGCGTAACCCAGCAACAGGAAGTCTGACTAATTCCCCGTTCATTCACTCCATTGTTGTTTTTATCGCGCTCTACTTTGCAGGGCTTGGCATAATTTTTGGCTTTAAGAATCAAGTTTTTAAAAAATCGAGTGAGGTCATACATGCCATGGAGGAAACAATGGGGTCTATGGCTGGCTATCTCGTTATGATGTTTTTTGCCGCTCAATTTGTAGCGTATTTCAATTGGTCTAATCTAGGACTAATCTTGTCTATAAAAGGCGCTACTGCGCTGGCAGACTTGGCGTTACCGAGTTCTCTATTATTGGTTTTTTTCATTGGCATCACCTGCTTCGTTAATCTTTTTATCGGTAGTGGCTCTGCTAAATGGACCTTACTCGCACCCATTTTTGTACCCATGCTAATGATGTTAAATATACCCCCTGAAACCACACAAATGGCTTACCGTATCGGTGACAGCTCAACCAATATTATTTCGCCCATGATGCCTTATTTTGCTTTAGCGTTAAGCTTCTTACAGCGCTACCAGAAAAATGCGGGCATGGGCACCCTACTCTCAGCCATGCTACCTTACTCCATTGCGATTCTTATTGGCTGGACGGGTTTTTTCTTGATATGGTTGGCCCTTGGCTGGCCATTAGGTATTTAACTCGCAGGAAAATAAATATCGAAACGCAAACCTTTCGACGGAATAGAGAGGTTTGGCTGTATATCAGCGTATAAGCCACTCCCTTTAGGCCGCTTGATGACAACGCGGTTTAATGCTTTTTTTAATGCCGCATCAAGTAATGCTGCAGGTTCGTTATCATCTTCCCCGACGACCTGATGAAAGTACTGCATTGCCTTTTTAACTTTTGCTGATTTTTTTCTTTCAGGAAACATTGGATCAATATAAACCGTATCGACTTTAGGCATATCAAGGTTAGTGAGTACCTCTATCGCTGGCTGACATGGCAATAAACGCATTTGATCCATTAAAACATCACTTACCGTAGAAGGTGACCTTTTTGCATTTTCAAAGCCTGCATAGAGCAGCATGTATACTACTGGATTCTTCTCAACGAGAGATACATCACAGCCCAAACTCGCTAGAGCAAAGCTATCTCGCCCCAGCCCTGCTGTAAGATCTAACACACTCGGTCTTAACCCTGATTTACAGCCACACGCTTTTGCTAACGGCATCTTTAACGTCATGGTTTTTGCATACTGCCTATAATCATGCGAAGAAAAATCGCAAGCAAGGTCTCCGCCAAGAGAGGCGTCTTTTGGCGAAAGGTAAATCAACCCTTCTTTTTCATACAACACAAAAGGCACACGACCGGCTGACTCACCAATGTCAACAGACTTCAACCCGAGACGCTTAGCAATGCTTTCAAAATTTTCGGAAATAAACGGCTTATAATATATAGTCACTAAATAGCATCACACAAACTTTAAACCTGCCATACCCGACTGAATATGCATAATTCGCATTTTTACAGGCTCAACATTCACAGTCCTTGCCAGAGACTTAATCAACACATCAACCACAGTTCCAACGGGAGGAAATACAGAACTATTGAGATAAATAGATAACCCCCCATCTGAGACATCCTTGGATTTAACCGTAACCTCTCCAAATGAAGGGTGGCTGAGAACAACAACTGTATTTAAGCTCGAGCGTGCTGATAAACGTTTATCAAAATCCAAAATAGAGCCCCATAAAGTATGAAAAAGTTAGACTAAAAAATCCCTACTCAAAAAGCAAATTATTGTAGAAATGGATTATTTAGCTTCTCGTAGCCCAGCGTTGACATAGGCCCATGACCTGGCACAAACCTAACATCTGAACCAAGAGGAAGTAACTTCTCACGAATAGATTGAAGAAGCTGCGCATGACTACCACCGGGGAAATCCGTGCGACCAATTGATCCTTTAAAAAGCACGTCACCAACAAACGCCAATTTATTCTCTTTTTGAAAAAATACTACGTGCCCCGGTGTGTGTCCAGGGCAGTACAGCACCTCAAGCTCCACGTCACCAAAATGAATCTTATCACCTTCGTTTAACCACTTCGCAGGTAAAAACGCCGCAGTCTTAGGGAATTGCATCATTTCTGCATAATTAGGTAAGCCATCCAACCAAAATTCATCGCCTTCATGAGGCCCCTCAATAGGTACCTGGAATCGGTCAGAGAGCTCTTTAGATGCGCCCACGTGATCTAAGTGCCCATGCGTCAAAAAAATTTTTTCAAGTCTTGCACCCCGCTTATCTAACTCCTCCACTAAGCGCTCAGGCTCACCACCTGGATCAATAAACGCTGCTTTCTTTGTGGCATTGCAAACAAGCAAAGAACAATTTTGCTGAAAGGGGGTAACAGGGATAATCGTGTGAATAAAATCAGACATAAAACGCTTAAGATTTTGATTGATAGATAGCTTTCAATGCGTGTGCTAAACCAACCCCTTCCGCATCAGTAAAGGGAACGATCAACGATAACACATGATAGACCCCTCTGTGAATGAGCTGGTTTGCCTCTTGCTTACGGTTAAGTAGCTGCTGATACGGGAACCAATATAAAAGTGTGAAGGATATATTTTCCGCTAACTGCTCAATATCTAACAAGTTAGAACTAAAAGCCTGCTTTTCTATCAGCTGAAGACAAAGGGCTTCAATCGTTTTTACTTTATTCGTTACTAGGCGACTAAATCGTCGCTCGATATCGGGATAACGCTGTAAGATATCGGAAAGGTTTAAATAAAAAAACCGAAACTTATAAATTTCTTCAAAAATAACGTAAATAAAATACCAATGCTGCTCAAGGCTAAGATCTTCACTAATACCTTGATACAGTAAACTTGACATAGTTGATTCATAGTCAGAATAAAGTGCAGCGATAATGCTTTCTTTGCCTTTAAAATGATAATAGAGATTGCCTGGGCTTATATCCATCTCATTGGCAATATCAACGGTTGTCACATTCTGCTCGCCCTCTTCATTGAAAAGCAGCAAAGATGTCAGCAAAATTCTATCGCGTGTTTTCATATTTCGTACAAAAGAAGTAATTAGATAGCTTAATACACATAAAAAAAGGAAGCTAAGCTTCCTTTTTCATAGTATTAGCAAGTTAACAGCTTAAGCATCTTTTACCACAGCTTTTTTTACCGCTACTTTCTTTACAGATTCCTTAGCAGGGGTTTTATCAACAGCTGCCAACACAAGGTCTAGCTTTTGAGAAATCTCTTCTAAAAGCTCATCAGCGCTTTTAGTGTCAGCCTTTTTAAAGTTAAATGTCATACTTTCCTTTACCTTTGCAAGACGTTCTTCAAGATTAACATTAGCTTTTTCTTTTACTTCTAATAGCTTTTCTTGCGTTGTGCCCTCGAGCGCTTTACCTTTTTCAACAAGATCATCAAAAAGGTTCGCAGACTCAGAAGCCACTTTCACTTTCTCGGTCACTTTCTGATAAGTACCTTGTGCTTCATCAACAGCTTTACCGTAGGCACCGAGCCCAGCCAGCCAAATATTCTTAGCTAAGTCAGTTGCTTTTTCTTTGATCTCGAGTGTTTTTTCTTCAGACATGCTTGCCTCCTGGGGCTTAACTTCTATATTGAATTTGCAAACAATTTAACAAGTGAATTTAGAATAAGCATACTAAAAAGCCCTATTTAATGATCGCCGTAGAGTAACAAGTAAAAGCATATCCATATCAAGTGCAGGCATTTCTCGAAAATAACATCCGTAATACCGATGAAAGAAACTTGACTAGCTAAATAAAGCCCGACTATGCTTTGCAACTAGTACTTACAAGGAATTAATTATCAGGGCTAGCCGTGACTTTTAGCTCAAATTGCAACAACAATTCGGTCACAGTGAATAACTGCTTCAAACTTATAGCACAACCGGATCAATCAACTAACCCATTCGGAACACTTTTGCTATAAAGTGGTCTTACATTCTTTATATGGCTTACGCTTATACGCTATGAAATCATCTAATTATAAATTTATTACTACCACGCTTACCTTTTTTTTACTATTTTTTGCTCTTGCCTCTCATGCAGGTAATCCCGTAGTCACAAAGACCGAACCACAACAACCAAGCTTAAAATCTTCAGCTGCCGATAAAAAAGCGGACATTAACGTTCCCCTTGCCTCCACCAAAGCACAAAAGAAGGCAAACATTGAAATCATAAAACTACTGAAGAATAAACATTACGAAAAGCTTAACATCGATGACAAGCTAGCCGCCAAATTTTTAGACAACTATCTCAATGCCATTGATGCAAACCATCAAGTTTTTCTCGCATCAGACATAACAAAAATAAAAGAAAAATATCTTAAAAATATGCGTAATGACCTCATAGCGGCCAACTTACAGCCCGGCTTTGATATCTTCAACCAATACCGTAAAACCCTCAATGGGCTCCTTGAAAATCAATTACACGGTATCGAGCGTAAAATAAGTAGCATGACCTTCACCCAAGACGAATATCTTCTTATCGACCGAACAAGTGCCAAACATCCAGAATCTGCGAAACAGCGCGATGATATATGGCGTAAACGCCTCAAGTCCGCCGTTTTATCTATGCAACTTGACAAGAAAAAGAATGCGGAAATCGTTAAAACCCTCACCAAGCGTTACAAAAGCCAGCTTGACCGTATGCATCAGTTAAATAGCGAAGATGTATTCCAAATTTACATGAACACATTCACCGAGCTTTACGATCCACATACAAACTACATGTCGCCCAATCTTTCAGAGAATTTCAACATTTCCATGAGCCTAAAACTTCAAGGCATTGGCGCGCTGTTACGCATGAAAGACGATTATACCGAAGTTGTACGTTTAATACCTGGAGGGCCTGCGGCTAAAAAAGGTGAACTTAAACCCTCCGATAAAATCGTCGGTGTTGCCCAAGGTAAAGACGGCGAAATCGTTGATATAATTGGCTGGAGACTCGATCAAGTGGTGGACCTTATCCGTGGTGAAAAAAATACTCTCGTACGCTTAGAAGTTATCCCTGCAAAAAGTGCAGATGAAAATACAAGAAAAGAGATAAAAATCACACGAGACGAGGTAAAACTCGAAGAACAAGCAGTAAAGAAAGCGATGCTAAACATTAAAGATCAAAAAGGTATTAATCATAAAATTGGGGTATTAGATATTCCAACATTCTACATCGACTTTGAAGCTTTGCGCCTACGCGACCCCAACTATAAAAGTACCACAAGAGATACAGCTAAATTATTAAGTGCGCTCATCAACGAAGGTGCGGAGGGTATCATCATTGACCTGAGAAATAACGGCGGCGGCTCTTTACGTGAGGCAAACGAACTCACCGGTTTATTTATAGATAAAGGCCCTTCAGTACAAATCAAATCATCGGATAACCGAGTACACTTAGAACAAAAACCCTATTTCAGCCCTTATTATGACGGACCCATTGTTGTTTTAGTTAATCGCATGAGTGCCTCTGCATCAGAAATTTTTGCTGGTGCCATTCAAGATTACCAACGCGGCTTAGTGCTAGGCAGTGATTCTTTTGGCAAAGGTACGGTGCAATCCCTTACACCATTAAGCCACGGACGCCTAAAAATAACCGAGTCCAAATTTTATCGTGTCTCAGGTGAAAGCACACAGAACAGAGGGGTCATTCCTGATATTCACTTCCCCCCTATTTATGATAAATCCTTAGTGGGTGAAAGTGCCTCAGATAACTCTATGAAATGGGACTCTATTGCGCCCGCCATTATTGGAAAAAAACCTTTCTACGAGCTGACATTTATTACACCTAAACTGCAAATACTCTCCTCAAAGAGAACAGTAAATAACCCCGATTTTCAGTATTTCAAAAAGAAAATGAATTATGAGAAGTCGCATGATATCAAAGAGCTCTCATTGAACAAAAAAGACAGAGAAAAAGAACTCCTAGATGACGAAAAGACACGCCTAACACTCGTCAATGATCGACGAAAATCTAAAAAAGAAACACCTTATAAAAATTATGAAGAAATGGAAGAAAAGGTCAAAGCTGATATTGAGAAAGAAGCTGAAAATCAAGATAAAATCAAAACGGATGACGCCTACCTCGTTGAAGCGGCCCATATCATCCTAGATTCAAAAACACTGTCTAAAGCTGCAACTAAAAAAAGAAAGTCTTAGGTTCTGTTGAGCATCTCTCTCAAGGTGGCCGGCCAGTCAAGTGGGCTGGCTTACGCCAATATGCCAAAGGCATGAAATGGACTTGTTAGCTACCAAGGAGAAGAGAGAATAAACCCAACTCTTAACCCTAGGGCAACGATCACGTTAGGAATCTTCCCCCGCGAAAATATGGTTCCACTTAAATACTTAGCGTAAAGCGTTATTCAGTGTAAGGGAGCGCAATTTTCGGAGGGGGGATAAAGAACTCACATATTGGGCAAGGTATCCCCAAGTCATTTTTCCCCACTAGTTTCTTCGTCTAGGTGATTTTAGCCATAGCTTTTTCACTTGCTAGACGAATGCGCCTGCGGCTCGCCGCCTTAGTGAAAAAGACAAATTCAAACGGCCTAAAACGTCTAGCGCACCCACTTCAACCTTTTTTAAATATGGAGCTACGCATTCAAGGGAGTAACACGCACGAAGAATAAGCATGGAAATTAACGTAAAAAAATACCATTTTCTTCAGTCATGCATGTATTTATCGAAAAAATTGCTTGTCATTATTCCCATGAGGGCGGAATTCTTCGAGGTAAAAAAAATAGTGGGGACTTAGAATCAGAAGCATTCTTGAAAAAACACTTTCGCTCAATGAAGAGCAGCTGCATTACTTACCTAAAGGCTTTGACATTATCCATCATGAACCGATAAAGCACCTTAAACTTAAACTTGAACGTTGAGACGTTATAAAACACACCAGCCGGGCAGAGCCTTTGAGTGCCAACTATATTTGAATGGATATGAATAAAATGAAATTCTGCCGGTATAACTCTTAGGGTCTAACGTCTACCAATACAGCTAACACTTTATAGTGGACCCCAAAGCCCCGCGACTTTTTGTGATAGACTTTATGAAGTAAATGCACAAAAAACGTAGGGTTTTGGCGTTCTTGCTGAGGTGCATAGCACCTGAGCAAACTACATCAATTTGCTATGTGCATTCCCTATAAAGGAACAACTTTATTTGCACACGGGCCTTTCTGGCCTTGTCCAACTTCAAACTCAACAGCCTGACCATCATTCAATGTTGCGTATCCACCGCCAGCTTGGATTTCTGAATGATGAACAAATAGGTCTTTACTACCATCTTCAGGAGTAATAAAACCAAAACCTTTATCTGCGTTGAACCACTTAACTGTACCTTTAGCCATCTTCTTTACTCATAATTATTGGTGAAACAATAAGAATTTATACCCGAATTCACCTGATCGGGTATAAAACCACAGCATAATAACACACGAAACCTATAGAATCACCAAACAGCCTTACCCAATATGAAATGAATCAGGGCCGCTTAAGAATAAATGATCAATTTAATGATTGCTTTGCGCGTGCTTTGTCCAACCCTACGGCTATTTGAGTTGACTGTATAAACTTTGATCACGAAGCGCTTCTTGAACGCAAAACATGAAAAGCTTCCTATGAGCTTTACAAAGAATGACCCTAGATGTCAGTGTAATAAAACTCCACATATCTTATGACTTGTTGATTATTATCATTATTTATTTGCTGATTGAATTTTAAATTGGCTAATTATTGCGTCAAAACCCTCCGAAATAAGCCTTAGCACAAAGAAAAATTAGGGCTGCATCCGAAAAATGGGGCTAAAAATAGCTTACCCCCATCGCTTGATCACAAAATGAAAGCACTCGTGATGTTCTAACCAGCCAAAATCGGACATTTTATGCCAGCAACTCTTCCGCGATTAATGCGCTTCGGTAACTGACCACCTTCGGCAGATCGATCAAAATGTTTCTCATAACTGACAGGTGACTTATACTCACTCAAAGAATTACGTTGTAATACCTCACTCAAGCCGCAATACTCTGCTCCACATGCCTGCATATCAGCCGCTGCATTTTACAACACCCAACCATATTTTCATGCACCTATCTATACCCATCGGAATTGGAGATGCAAGAAGGCGGCAAGCGAGCGAATCCCCATGAGCTTACAGTCGGTAAGTGATTGGGGTGAGCGAGCGCGGCCAACGCCCTTGCATCTTCAAGTATGATCGGTATATATGCCAACTTACAAATAAAGATCCATTACATGACTTTCTCCGTTAGAAGTAATCATCTTATGTACAATTGAGCTTATTACTATAATCAGGTGATATTATTACCGCTTATAAAAATAAAATTATCGGCAAGCTCGATGGAAATCTTAGTTGATACTGAAAACTACATAAATCAACTTGAGAAATCGTATCAACTTGCAATGACAAGAATCAGGGAAGAAGCATTGTCTGAAATATTATTCTCGGCATTCTTTACAGTTTACCCGGAAACAAAAAAATATTTTATTGGCACTGACCTTGACGCTTTCAAAACCAAGAAACTGAAAATTATTTTTTAGTTTTTTATCGATATTGTAAAGTACCCTGATTATGATGAAGATCAAATTTCACAGGAAGTAATACGTCACCAAGTATATGGACTAAAAGATAAAGAATACTACTTTATCCTTGTGGACTGCCTATAGAAAGCCATAGAGTCAATACTAAAACGCCCAGAAACGTGCAAAATAATCTGAATACAAAAATGCTATTAGTTCTTCACAATATCGTAGCAAGCTTTATATTCTCCACCAGGAAGCTTCATTCTTCCTTGTCCAATAAAAACTTTTAGCAACTGGTCAATACACGACAAAAGAAAGGAATCACCTGCAATTTTAAAAGGCCCTTTTTCTTTAATGACGCGAACGCCCTCTTCTTTTACATTACCCGCAACAATAGCAGAAAAAACTTTTCGTAAATTCATCGTCAGTTCGTGCGTCGATAAATTTCGGCTCAAAACTATCTCATTTTTGACACTCTCGTGTGTGGGCACAAAAGGGGTCTGGAAAGATGCGGGAACAGTTAACCGCCAATTAAAGTAATAAGCATCACCCGTTTTTTTGCGATACTCTTTCACCTCACTTATACCTTGCGACATATATCTTGCCACCTCATCGGGTTGGGCGATGATAATTTTATAGCGGCCGCAAACATCACGCCCTAAGGTATCCGTCAGAAATTTATCTACCAATTCAAAATAACCTTTTGAGCATTCAGGGCCAGTCATCACTAAAGGAAAAGGAATCTCTGCATTATCCTCATGTAATAACACACCCAGAATATAAAGAATTTCCTCCATCGTGCCAGCACCACCAGGAAATACAATCACACCATGGCCCACACGCAAAAAAGCCTCTAATCGTTTCTCAATGTCAGGCATAATGACAAGCCGGTTGACAATTGGGTTGGGGGATTCGGCGGCAATTATGCCAGGCTCAGTAATACCCAGATACTGCCCGCCTGCCCTACGTTGCTCTGCATGTCCAATCGTCCCTCCTTTCATAGGGCCTTTCATGGCTCCTGGGCCACATCCGGTACAAATATCCATTCCTCTAAGCCCCAATTCATAACCCACTTTTTTGGTATAAATATACTCATTATGAGAAATGGAGTGCCCTCCCCAACAAACAACCATACGCGGATGTTTATCAACAAATAAAAGGCCTGCATTGCGTAAAATATGAAAGACAGCATCTGTGACATCAGCACTGGTTAAAAGATCAAACCTTTTATTGCCGATAATTTCATTATTGACATAAATAATATCGCGAACAACAGAAAAAAGGTGCTCACTAATGCCTCGAATGATCTCACCATCAACAAAGGCCGATGCGGGTGCATTATGCAAAGAAAGTTTTACTCCACGCTCAGTAGACACCAGAGCAATGTCAAAGGTTTTATACTGCTCTTCTAATAATTCAACATCATCTGTTTGCGTACCGCAATTTAACACCGCAAGGCAGCAGCGTCGAAATAATTTATAAAGGCCACTTTGGCTGGTATCTAAAAGCTGAGTAACCTCTTTCTTTGATAAGACATCAAGATATTCTTCTTGAGAAATACACGCATTAACAACAGGTAAGGACATAGCCACCTCCATCAAGCTTAATTCTATACACAGTAAGCACTTAAACAGTCAAAGTCAAAACATGAACATTCAAAATAAATAAACATTAATTAAATTTTCAATAAAAAGATAAAATTAATTTATATTCTATACTATTAATTAATAAGTATTTAATAAATCATGCCAAGGAGATTACATGAAAAGCCGCATCTTACCACGCAGCAGTGATTACAAAAAGAACGCCCAGTATGAAAAATTTTTCTCACTTTTAAGTTTGTTTTGCCTCATGGGGATATGCCTTTCTAGCATTGAAGCTCTAGCGGCTTCAAGCGCCGTTGTTGGCGTTGCAGGGATTGAGACATTACTCAATACAATTGTCGACTCATTACGCGGCCCCATCGCTAAAGGCGTTTCTTTAATTGCCATTGTAGGTTTAGGATTTGCGGCATGGTCAGGCAGGTTGACGGGCGCCCTAGCGGTTAAAATTATCGTTGGTATTGTCATTATTCTAGGCGCCGCAGAATTTATTAACTTAATCATGGGTAAAACAGTCGTTTCTGTTTAATCATGCAAGATTTTAAAGATCCATTGTTTGTTAGCTTAACTCGCCCCGCATTAAAGTGGGGCATCCCTATTGATGCGCTCACTGCCTGCGGGTTGCTTACATTAGTTTTATTTGTAGCTACAGGTAATTTTCAAACATTATTATTTTACCTACCCTTACATTTATCACTGTTTTTAATTTGTAAAAAAGATGCCAGATTTATTAAGATTGTTTTGCTCTGGATGGATACAAAACTACAGTCAACGGGATGGCAACACTGGAAGGCGGCCAGCGCCAGCCCAAGAGAAACAACATGCAACAAAAGAAAAATACCGATATAGGTAACAAACCTATAGACGCATGGCAAAGAGAAAACTCGACATCTAAATTTATACCCTACCAATATCATTTAGATGAAAACACCATCAAAACAAAAAATGGTGAGTATATTCATGTGCTAAGTATTGAAGGTGTTGCACATGAATCCGCTAATATCAACGACATTCTTTTATGGAAAGATCAACTCAACTCCCTACTACGAAGTCTTTGCTCTAATGATGTTTGTGTTTGGAGCACAACGATAAGGAGAGAGAGGAACTATTACCCCAGAGGTGAATTTGACGCACGCTTTGTCAGTGAGCTTAATGATAAGTATAAAAAACATATCCATAAAGATCGGCTAATGGTTAATGAGCTTTATTTAACCATTCTCTACAAGCCTGAATCTAGAAATAAAACCTCCCTATTTAAAAGCAAGCTCAGCCACAAAGAGTCTATCGCTAGACAAAAAGAACATGTCGAAAAAATAAAAGAGTTATCTCAGCTTGCTATCAGCTCACTTGATCAATATAGCCCGAGACTTTTAAGTACTTATGTCCACAATAATATGATTTTTTCTGAAGTATTAGAATTTTTTGATTACCTTATTAACGCAGAAGACTCGCCTAGACCACTCCCTATGATGGATATTTCTGACTGCCTTGCCAGAAACCGTGTATTTTTTGGTGCAGATACTTTCGAAATTAGAACACTCCCAGAAAAAAAGTACGGCGCCATATTAAATATATTTGAATATCCAGAATCCACGGAACCCGGTCTTTTGAACGCAATTCTTTCGGCACCTGTAGATTTTATTATGACGCAAAGTTTTAACTTCCTTTCAAAACCAATTGCCCTTGAAATATTACAACGCCAGCAAAGACGATTAGCAATCACTGATGATCTTGCTGTCTCTCAAGTTGCCATGATTAATTTAGCACTCGATGATTTAGCTTCTGGAAGAATTGTGTTTGGTGAACACCACTTTTCGCTGACTATTTTCGCGGACTCGCCTAAGGAGTTGAAAAGTGTTGTCGCCATGACACGTGCTAACCTTGCAGATTGTGCACTGGTAGCCACGCGTGAGGATTGGGGGCTAGCGTCAGCTTTCTGGGCACAACTACCCGGCAACAATAAATATCGCACTCGTCCATCACCCATTTCCTCAAAAAATTTCTCAGGCTTAAGCAGTTTCCATAATTACCCTGTTGGTCATATTTCTGGAAACCAATGGGGGCCAGCTGTGACCATGTTTAAAACAAGCTCAGGAGCCCCCTATTACTTTAACTTTCACGAGCCGCTTGATGCTAAGAAAGCAAAAAAACAAGAAGAAATCGAAAGAGAGCTCGGGGCAGATTCATTAAAGGAAGACAGTGAAGAGCAAAAAGCGCTAGGTAATACGCTAATCATTGGACCTTCAGGCTCAGGTAAAACGGTTGTCCAAGGTTTCTTAATGGCACAGAGTAAAAAATTTGCACCGACACAAGTTATCTTTGATAAAGACAGAGGTCTCGAAATCTTTGTTAAGGCGAATGCAGGTGTTTATTTGCCGATACTTACCGGTGAAGCGACAGGGTTTAACCCTTTCCAACTGCCGCCGGATGAAGACAATTTACTTTTCCTAAAGAGCTTATTAATTAAGCTATGTGGTGAAGTTTCCATTACAGAAGAAAATGAAATTGACAATGCAGTTCGAGGTGTCATGGGGTTACCGCAAGAGCTAAGGCGACTAGGTCGGTGCCTTGACTTCCTTGACCCTGTTAATTCGGAAGGCGCTTATACAAAATTATCCAAATGGTGCGGAAATAATTCACTCGCATGGGTCCTTGATAATGAAATCGATGAACTGGACTTTGATAAAAATACTATGTTTGGTTTTGATGTCACCGACTTCTTAGATAATGAAGAAATTAGAACACCCATTATCATGTACTTATTTCACCGCATAGAAGCATTACTTGATGGCAGACGTTTTATGATGTTTCTGGATGAATTCTGGAAATTGTTATTGGATGATTATTTTGAAGACCTCGCACAAAACAAGCAAAAGGTTATCCGTAAACAAAACGGCATCATGGTCTACGGCACACAATCGGCAAAAGATGTATTGAAGTCACCCATTGCACACACATTGATCGAGCAATGCGCAACATTTATTTTTATGCCTAATCCCAAAGCAGATGCAGTCGATTATATTGATGGTTTTCATTTAACAGAAAGAGAGTACCAACTTATTCGACAAGAGCTCACGCCAGGTTCGCGATGTTTCCTTATCAAACAAGGCCACAACAGCGTTATTGCAGAACTCAATTTAAAAGGTTTTGATGACGAACTTGCCATCATCTCTGGTACAACTGAAAACGTTAACTTACTTGAAACTGTCTGCAAACAATACGGAGACGACCCGAATATTTGGCTCGAAAAATTCCATGAAGCACGAAAAAATAATTAAAATAATAATATTACTAACTCTTATACTTGGCTCATATACTCAAGCTGTAGTGATACCTGTTACCGGCGTATCTTTAAGTGCTATCGCATTAACTAATGTCGGGATTCTTGCTGTAAACAGCTCGATGATCCCCTTTATAAAAACAACCTCTGATAACACCGGCCGTATCTATTTAGAGGATGTAAAAACAAATAAAAAACTTGATCAGATTAATACGGACATTGTAAAGAATAGGATCAAAGATGAAGTAAGGAAGATGATTAATACCCTCTATGGCAAAGATAAATTGTCTGGAACAACGTGGCAATATGATGAAGAAGGAACCACTGTCGAAGTCACCGAAATGAATATTTCCTCTGCAATTAAAGATTTAAAAAACCAATTCACCAACGCAAGCTCACATCTTAACTACAATCTTTCAAATGTACTTTTTCATGAAGAGCTAGGCTCAGGTAATGGAGAGATGGCACTTTCAGATTTCTCAGACCCAAAGCTCAACAATTTAGAATTTGAAATCGGTGTTATCACAAAGTTAGCAAAAATTAAAATGAAACTTATCGATCAACTCGATGAAAAAAGCCGCCTCAAAGATTACATAGATAATATCGATGAAACCATGACACTGAAAGGTAGTGTTGATTTCAACAACCTTCTCGCTCTTGAGAATCTCATTCAAAGCAAGTTTGCCCTTGAAATCCAAGCCAACAGAGAAATCATTGACACGTACAATACCATCAAAAATAAAAGCACAGAAAAAAACATCCAAGATTCAACGGGAAGTCTTTTTTTATTCACAGTAAATTAAAAAATAAAGTGAAATAACATGAAGGTTTATAATAAAAATTTACTTACGATACTTGCCTTACATATTCTCACAGGCCAAGCGTTTTCTCTTGTTGTCCCAGTAACGGGCGTATCATTGACGGCAACCGCTTTAACAAATGCCGGTGTTCTTGCCATTAACAGCACCAAAATACCCTTTTTTACCACAGCCGGATCTAACACAGGAATAATCAATAAAGAATTACTTAAAACAAACAAGAAACTCACCCCTATTAATAATAATATTGTTAAAAATAGAATAAAGGATGAATCTCAAAAAATAATAAATTTGTTATACGGACAAGACAAACTCTCCGGATCCACATGGATATATGATAAAGATGATAAAATCATTGAAGTAAAAGAGATGAACATCTCGGCGGCCATACAGGATATAAAAAACAATTTCACTGATGCAACGGACATTACAAATTTTAACCCATCAAATGTTCTCTTTTATGAAAACTTAGGTATGGGGAATGGTGAGATGACAACTTTTGATTTATCGTCCAAACCTAACAGCCAGCTACAATTTGAGATTGATTTACTTGACAAAATCGCACGTATGAAACGAAACCTGATAGATACTATTGATAAAAGAAGCCGCTACACAGATTACATTGATAACATAGATGAAACCATGACTGTAAAAAGCAGTGTAGATTTAAAAAATCTTATGGCACTAGAAAAACTTATTAGAAATAAAGTTACTCTTGAGGAAACAATAAACAGCGAATTATCAGAAACATACAAAATTATACAAAAGAAATCTGTTCAAAAGAATGTAGCTGCATCCACGGGCACCCTACATATATTTACAATAAAAAACTGAACGAGAAAATATTATGGTCACTAACTTTATTCACTGGATAGACCATCAATCACAGATGATTGCAGGGAAGGTTTCCCTCAACTCTAATGACATGATAAATTCTATCAATAATTTCCTCGCGCTTTTTATGATGATCGGCATCCTTATACTCGGCTACATGATACTGATGGGGTACGGCCGAGAAGCATTGCAGAGGTTTATGGGGTTTTTTATAAAATTCGTCGTTGTTTCATCCATACTGGCGTCTTTTTCTACCTATAACAACACTATCGGCGCAAGTGCACGGCAAATACCTATCGCTTTAGTCGATTTGGTTAACTGTAAAACCTCTGTTGACCCAAGCTGTACGAATGAATCTAAATTTAGCCGACAAGCATTAATGGGGAAAAATAGCATACTCGACAAGCAGTTCTCCGCTTTCTTTGTTTTATCTAAAACCGCATGGAGTAAAGCAAACATACTGGATAACAATATTGGCATGTGGGTTTTGTCATTTAGCCTTATATTTTTCTCAACACTTTTTATTATTGGCACAGGCTTTATATTAACGGCTGTTTTTTTAATCGGTAAAGTATTGATTTTATTTGGACCTATTTTTATCGCCAGCATGCTCTTTAAGATCAGCCACAACTTCTTTATTAAATGGTTTGAACTCATGGTCAAACTGATTATTATCGAAGTATTTACCGTCATTACAGCTATTTTTATTAATGGCCAACTCGAAGCATTACTCCTAAGTTTCAATAATAAATTAAATTTTTCCACAATGGCTTCCATTACAGACTACCAACTACTTTATAGCCAAATTACGCTTGCTAATGTCACCATGATTTGCAGCGTGTTTTTTCTTGGGTTACTTCTTTTGAGGTTAATTATCCCCGTTGCACACGAACTCTCGCAGGGTGTTAAATTCGCAGGAGAAGCCCTTGTTAAATCTTCGAGTCAGTTTATTTCAAGTAGCCCCAACGGGCCCGTTAACTATACGTCAAATACGAATTCGCAATCAAATGCTTCCTTTTCCAGCCTTTTTAAAAATACGGCAGCGAATCAATATAAACAGAATTACCAACAGAACATAGCCAACACGCAAATAGCGGCTAATTCAGCAGCAAGAGGTTCAGGTGGAATGAGCACCAACCAATACACCAACAGCACCCAGATCACTAGTACTCAAAGCCAAAATAGCATGAATAATTCAGCGGTAGGTCAGTACAAGATGGCTTATCAAAGCAGATTCAGGGGCGCTTAAACGTAAACTTCCTGATAGGCGTTTCAGTGAAGCGCTCTACTTCAATCTGTTGACTTCATCCTTAGTAAACTCGTTCCCTCGTTGAAAAGGATGAATGATAGCGATTACCACCCACAGGATGGTCTACAACTGATAAAGAATGATTCAAAGAAAAACGCTGGGCTGCTTTATTTATTTTTTGCCAATTTTGTATTTCCTTAACGGTATTGCCATTACCTCTATGAAATAGCCCTGAGCTGCTGACATTTGATTCCGTTACGCTAACTTGACTCGGTAACCCTAATGGAGCCAATGATACCCTTCCCCCCTCAAAAGCATTACTAGCAGGTGAGCGTTGACTATTTGGTGCATAAACATCATCTACCGGATTGTTTTTTAGATAGTGCTTCATATTAAAACCATCTGCGGTAATTTTACTCGCTGCATGTATTCCATGCCTAATAGCGCCCCATTGAGAGATGATTTTAGATAAATCTTTTTCGCCCTCATAAAACTCTGAGGCCAAATGATAGGCTGTGGAAGCATCGGCTTCAGGTGCAAACGTAGCCGCAGATCGCCCCTGCGATACCCTTTCAGCTATCCTTGTTATGAGGTTTTCAATCTTGGGGGCAATTGCAATTAGCCCTGAGACAACATGAATAGCACTAAAAGCCAAACTTGTATAATTCAGTGCTTCAGCAGCTGCCTGATTGCCTGTATCGAATGCGCCTTGAGAGCCTAACAAGGCAATGCCTGATGCCGTAGCGGCAACAGATGCAACAACAGCCGAACCAGCAGATAATGATAAGGAGGCCCCCCCCGTTGGTACGGCGAGGATAGCGCCAACAATCGCCATCGCAACGGACTCATACATAGCGTAGACGCCGAAAACGGTTGAGCTTGCCCCAATGGTGTAATTAATCGCTTGCTGAGTCGTGTGCCCTGTCGGGTCAATATTACTGATGGGATTTGCCAAGCCATACGCATAACGATTCTCAACAGGGTAAGTATCTTTTGTTATAAATCGCTTAAGTTGCGGGCTATAGAAACGGCTATGTAAATAAGTTAGGTGAGCTTGATCATCTGTATAGGCTTGATGCCAGCCAAAACTTTCAATAAGGCTAGGCGGTTTTTCACTCACTCGGTTTCCGTAGCCCTCATAGCCCTGTGTGATCAATTGACCGTTCTTTAAGAAAGCACCTGTACTCAAATTCTGCATATACCATTGATCAAACAACTGGTCGTGATGACTTGCAATAATAGTACCTGATTTGCGCAGTAGGTTGATCCACTGACCATTATGATCAAGTGTTATCGCTTGACCCTTTTTATCGTAATAAAAATGGGTCATATCCTCTTTAAATGACTTTCCTGACAGCAACCCCGTCGGTAGGTATTGATAGCGAATAGGATTACCGCCTGATGGCATCGCACTTAATAGGAAGTCTCGGTCATCATATTGGTAAACTGTACCCTTCACATCTCGAATGAGCCGCCCATTACAATCATAAACGAGCTTAGTCGGCTGCTGGCTTCCGTTGCTTATTGCGGTAAGTTGATCTAATCCATTGTAGGTATAGTCGATATCGATATTGTAGTTGTCGGTATTGCAGGCATAGCCGACTGTAGCTTGTGAGCTGGCGCTCTTTACTGTTTGGTGTAACAAATTATCATTGCCATCATAATCATAATGGGTGTCGGTTATCGTACCAGCTTGCTGGAGTGTTTCTTGAGTAAGCCGCTTTATCGAGTCATATTGATAACGTGTTGTGCTTTTATGCAGTGCTTGTCCTTGCTGCGCTTCTGTCGATTGCTCACCTAGTTCACCACGCAATAGATATCGATAATTCGCTTCATATCGAACACCTGCCTTATTATTTTTCGTGGACACTTTACTTAAAAACCCCATCGCATCGTAGTAATTGTGCGTATGTGTATGCCCTTCATCGACAGAATCCATGGTTTTCTGTAGGAGACAACCTTTATAGCCATTATCATCCAAACCATAGGTGAAATTGATGGCATTATTTTGCTGAACAATCGACGATAGCTCACCTTTATCATCTGCCTTGTAAGTAAATGACTGGCTGAAACCTGTGACATCAGTCTGTTCCACGATCCGATCTGTTGCATCATAGACATAGCTTAATTCACGTCCATCTGGGTGAGTCGTGGTTAGCAACAAACCATTCTTTGTATAAGTATGGGTAACAGACTGCCCTTCGTTATCAGATACCTGAAGTATCCGGCCATCCGCATCATAATGCTGCAACTGAATATACTGTTCTCCCTCTCGCTGCCAAGATGTCTCCGTTAACTGCCCTCTTGCATCGTAGTGATATTTAATCTCATGTCCATTCGGTAAAATCTTTTTAATCAAACGACCATTTTTGTCATAGTGATAAAACGTTTTATGCAGTCTTCCGACAGAATCCTTGGGCGTCTCCTCACTCACCAATAGGTTGTCTTCATTGTAACCATAGGCATAACCACTATGCGTATAGGCTTTACCACCAGACTCAAGCGTTTTCTTAAATCGTATTTTATTATTTAACTAATGCCATCATAGCCTTTGATAAAGCTTTCTATCCGGTTTTGATTTACATCATAAATAAAAGTCGACTGGATATCCTTCGATTTAACCAGCGACAGTTGGTCAACAAGAAAGCTATTGTTTTTAACAATATTTCCAACACCGTCCTTATATGTCGCATGCTCAATAAAATGGGTAGTTTTATCACGGGGATTATCCAGAACAGGAAACGTTCTGTTTGTCGTTTTTAACAGCCAAGGCGTTATTTGTACTTCTGAAATTTTATGCTGGTTAACAAAGCTCGTTGTTATCATCTTCATATCATCATAGGCATGTGTTCTTATATTCCCCCATGGGTCGCTTGCTGACACCATTCGTTGCTGCTCGTCATAGTCAAAAAGCAAAGACAAACCCAGTATATTTGTTTTCTTGGTAACTTTCCCCCAGCCGTTAAACGTATCGCTAGAAAGTGTTCGCCACGCGCTATCATGCGCATCCTGATGCACTGTAACACGCCCTAAAGCATCGTAAAGACTACGTTTTTTATCACCTAATGGGCTTTTTATCTGGGTGCTATTTAGCCCATGATGCTGAAAGTCAGTGTATTGTTTATGCATAACAACGCCTATAGTATCGGTCATTGTTAGCATTCGGCCCATTGCATCATAGTCAAAATTCGTTACCTCTCCACAGGGTGTAATAGTTTGCACTTGATTACCGTTTCGCGTATCCACAACAGCTGTTTTTATCGTCCCTAACGCACTGTGTTTTTTTGTTGTCAGCTGCGCAGACTTTTTATCAAACGTATAAGTTGTTTCAACACATGTTTTTTGTAACCCTGGATTTCCACCGACAGCCCATTCAATCGACTCCTGTGTTTGTCGCCCATAGGCATCGTGCTTCATGGATGATTTTTGCCAAGGAGACCATGCATTTTTTTTGTCACGATATTCTGTCTGTTTCGAGCAATAGACTTTATGGTCTTGCGTTAACCGGTATCGATGCCTAATCTGCCTCTGTGAAAAGTGATCGACCTGCACTGATTCGGTTAACAAACTAAAATAGTAGGTATCGTAATGTTTCAGCAATGACAGTACAGGCAACCAGGTTTGTTGCTCCCGGTTAAAAATGAACAAATGATCTTCGCGTTTATTCCCAAATGTATCGTATCGACTCTTTTTTCTGTCGCTAGGTAAGTAGCTATCGTTATCAGCATCCCAAATCCAATGGGTGACATTGACAGGTTTGTCGTAGTTGGTGGAACGGCTGTATTTAAAAGGCGAAATATCATACTCGTAGGTCGTTTTTGAATAAATATCACCTTGGTTAAAAGTGACAATTTCAACCGGCAAGTGAAGATAATTATAATAAAAAATCTTGGTATGATATAAGGGGTGCGGCTCTTGCAGGTTGTTACGGCTCACTTTTACAGCGTATCGATAAGATTGATCATTACTGTCCATCAAACTATCGCCCGTACTTGTCATACTGTATTTAGGGTAGCCAGTAAAATTATTGCCAGTCGAGTGTTGATAGAATGTTTCTTCAAGTGTTTTATTTGTTGACCGATCATATTTTTCTAGTCGATTAACAACCTTTGCGTTTTTTGTTTCTGTAGCTGAGATATAGTTTATATCACCATACGAAAGCTTTATGACCAACCCTTCTCGCGACTCAACCTGCCGAATGAGATTAAAACCCTCTAGCTGAATATAATCGATGGCGACTCTTTGCTTTAAAGGATTAATAATCGAAATAACGCCTTTCTCATTAAAGTAAATTTGTGTAAGACGCCCATCGGGGTAATGAAGACTTATCGCATTGGGTTCATAACTCAGCCGGTAAACATTATCGTAATTATCAGTTATTTTAATGAGTCTTGCTTCAGTAAGGCTATGTGCTGCAGGTTTATATTCGAATAAAATACTATTTTTAAATCGGTCAATGCTCAGAACTAGCCAACCTTCATGCGAAAAATATTTAATGCTGCCATCTTTGTGCGTCAAACGGTAGCGATAAAACAGCCCTTTTTTTTCAGGAATTTCCTGTGGAAATCCCTTATCTTCAAATCGTGCGCCATGAAGATTAAAATACCTTAAACCCGACCCAAACCCAGTTTCATCATGCCATAAGGGGTCAATGATCCATTGTTGACTGCCCAGATGCAGAATTTTCCCATCAACATAATCCAAGCTAAATCGCCACCCTTTAGGCAAGCCAAATAAAGCAGGGTTATTCAATCGATAGGTAAGATCAAACGTAAAGGGACTCACTTTCCCGATTGCATTTATTAACGGGTATGAGAAATCAAAAGTCCCCGTCGCGGCATTGACGGACTCTTTAAAAAGTTTAGGTTGATTATAAGCTTGGGAGCCTTGGTATTGCGTGCTTCCTGCATCGGCACAGCAAGAATTAATATGAAAAGGATTAAAAACACCCATAACAAAGAAAATGATAAATAGGGATAAGTTATGCCTTCGTATCATCATAATAGCCACCAAAACAACGCGTGTTACCGTAAATTTTTAACGAGAAAATAACAAAACCAACTACCCTAATAACCCATTGACTAAAAAAGATATATACCCATCATACTTGAAGATGCAAGTGCGTTGGCCACGCTCGCTCACACCAATCACTTACGGGCTGTAAGCTCATGGGTATTAGCTCGCTTGCCGCCTTCTTACATCTCCAATCCAGGTGGGTATAGATATTGACTGTTTTTCTCCCTGTTAACTCCCTAGAAAAAGAGAAAAACCATTCATCAGAAAGAAAGAAAGAAAGAAATACGAAGATAACCAAAAACCATTTTTAAATAGGGTTATTAAAGCAGTAAATATTTTTAAACTCTTAAATAAAATTCATTCAAGACCCACACTAAATCAATATTTTCGCTATAAACATTTGTCATGACGGGAACTATTTACGCACATTCAACGCAGGGCAATTAAATTCATGTGTTTACTGTCTATTATTAAACGTACAGAAAGAAACTATATTGGCCCTTGTGGGTCGAAGTTTCGTCATTATTTATATCGCTTTTACGGGTGGAATTATGAATGCCTTTCGAATAGTTACTTTTAAATATGTACTTGCTTGCCTATTACCGCTTTGCCTCAATGCATTTTCAGCGACCAATAATCATATTGAATCTCTTCCATCATTCTCAACCGATGATCGAGAAAACCGTGTCCTGACGCTAGATAATGGGATGACTATCATTATTATTTCTGATGCTAAAGCAGAACAGTCATCCATTGCAGTTAGCTGGCCATCTGGCTCTTTTTATGAATCTATAAAGTATCCAGGATTAGCTCGACTACATCAAAAAATGCTCATCTCTGGCAGCACAAATTACACATCTGACAACGGCATTACACGTATAATTACTTCCCATAAAGGTATCGACCTCTCCGCTGTACATGGTAGCTTCACAAACTTAGCATTTTCCATTGATCACGCTATGTATAAAGGCCTTATCGACCGACTTGTCGATAGCTTTAACGCCCCTTCTTTCAGTGCTAAATTAGCAAGCACAAAAATTAAAGGCCTTCATAGTGATTGGTACCAGAAGAAAAGCCTTCCTGAAGAGCTAAGGCTTTCGTTGCTTTCCGGTTTCTCTGACAGTGAACAGGTTTCACACTTTACACTGGGTAATTTAACCACGCTAAAAGCAAATGACGATTTAATGAATGCACTCACTGATTACCATGAGCGCTCGCTCTCACCGAAAAGCATGAAAGTCATTATGGTATCGCCAAAACCCATCGATGAAATGGTCGCCACCGCTAAAAATAAATTCGGCAAATTAACGTTAAAAAATTCAGATCAGGAAAATTTCTTTAAAGATATAGATTTCGATAAAATGGGTGGGAAGCATGTTTTCATTCACGCCCCAAAACAACAATTCATCATCAGTCTTCCTATCAAAAACATTGGTGACATATCGTCCTCAAAGTTTGATGAGCTACTAAGAAAGATCGTGATTAATGATCAGAAAAATTCTTTCACACGATGGCTAAATGATAATGATTTTACAACCAGCCTAGATATGAGATTGTTAAGGTGGCCAGAAGGTTTAGGCTTCATCGAATTTATTTTTGATCTTACAGCTACAGGGCAAAAAAATAAAAAAGTAATTACCCAAGAATTCTTCAACTTTATATCTTTAGTTAAAAATGCACCCTCACTCCAGCCGTACCACAAAGAACTCTCTGACATTTTAAAACTCGACTCTCTCGCCTACAAACCACTGACTGGGGCTGAACAAGTACACTTGCTCGCCACAGAAGCACACTTGGTTCCCATCGCTGATGTACTTATTGCCTCGCATTTATTAACGCCGTTTTCGCAAAAATCGGCGAGGCAATTCATCAACAATATAAACCTCGACAACGCTATCATTTTTGACTACGTTAACGATGTCAAACTACCCGAGCGCCATAAATACTTTACTCTGCCTTATGCCATCAGTGGATTGTCAGTGCCCGACTCAGACGCAGAAACCGCCAACAAAACGCAATTTTCTCTTCCTACCGTAAACAAATATATTCCTACCGATTTTGTGATTAAATCTGCCGGTGACTTTAAAAAACCAACTTTGCTCACACATATCGACGGAATTGAAACCTCCTATATGTCTAGCCACACACCACTTTTCCCAATGGGCAGTTCAACAATTTATTTTAATCATTCAGGCGTGACAGACAATTTCGATTTATATTTGAAAAATATTCTCTATATAGAAATTTTGAAATCACGCTCTGAAACACTTAAAGGGCATGCAAGTCACGCCATAAATGAGCTTTACCTTTCTGCGATAAGCGGGTTAAAAATTACAATCAGCGGCATCCCTGAGAAGCAACAAACCATACTTTCTGATTTATTTTCACTTATCAAAAAACCCGTCGAAGAAAATGAACTTTCTGATGCCGTCGATCTATACAAACAAAAACTTAATAAACGAGGTGCTAGCTCACCTATCGAAAAAGCTTTTTTAAACTTCGATGCACTAAAGAAAAATCACCTCACATCTCACGCTACAATACACAAAAAACTTGACAGCTTTACAACTGAGGATCTCAACGAATTTTCAGAAGATGTTGTATCCTTATCGAACGCACGCTTATTTACTTACGGTAATTATTCCGAAGACGACATAAAAAATCTAACAACCTTCTTAAAGGGAAGTCCTGTATTCGAATCCAAAAAGCTGCCGGCTGATAGCACCTACCAAACAACACATTCTTTTGCACTCACCTTCCCAACAACTTACTTAATCAATGAGCATATTAATGATAATAACAATGCTATTTTTGATTGCCATATTGACCCAAAAGAATCTCTCATATCAAAAGCATCAGCAATTATTTTTGTAATGATGGTAAGAACACGTGAATCCAAGAAAGAATCCTTAGGGATTAAGGATAACAAAGTTCTTATTTCTTACAGAGAAATTGCTGACTACTCAGCAATAGGGTTTTCTCTTGCGGGGAGTCAGGGGCTGATACCTTTAGGTAAAAGTATTGACCTCTATAAGAAGGAAATATTCACCGATTTTGAGAGGATGAATAAATATAGCTTTGAAGAGTTAAAGAAAGATATTGTGTCGCAAATAGAGCAAACCGTTAGCAATCTTGAAAAAGATATTGATTATCATATAACCAACTGGATAGACAAAACACCTGACGAAAAAAGCCGGATTTCTGTCATAAAAACAATAGAGACAGTCAAACTTCAAGATGTACTCGATATGTACAAACGCTTATTTAGAGAAAGTGGAGGGTCGCGTATTTTAATTCAGGAACTTGGCGAAAAAAGTACCAATAAGGATAAACATTTCAGAACAATTAAAGATGGCGTTATGCTTACAAAAGACTAAAAAATCAAGAAATACTTGAGATAGAAAAGGAGGGAAATATCCCTCCTTATCAAATCAAGTCGAATCACATCAATCAGGTAAACCCAATATCCGCTTGGCAATAATATTTAATTGCACTTCTGACGTTCCGCCAGCAATCGTATGTGCGTAAGTCAACAAATGTTGTTTACTGATACGCAACTCATCATCGGTAAAGCCATCACAGCCAAAACCTAAACCTTTAAACCCTAAAATATCGAGAATAAGCTGATATTTTACTTTATCTTCTTCGGTTCCTTGATACTTTGCAATCATCATCGCCATACCGGCTAAGGGGTCTTGAGCTGCAAATTCCTCACCAACACGTTGCATGGTAAGATCGAAAGCTTCGGTATTCATCAAATTTTGTGCAATACGATCACGAATTACCGGATCAGCAACTTTACCTTGCGCATCCAAACCAATGTATTCTTTGGCTATATCAGCAGGGTTATCTTCATGACGCGAAGCACTCTCTTCGATATCCGACATCATGGCACGTTCAAGCTCAAGCACGCGCTTAGCAACTGTCCAGCCTTTATCGACTTCACCGATAACATTAGCCACAGGCACACGCACATCATCAAAAAATGTCTGGCAAAAGTGTGCGTCGCCATTGGTTAGTTCGATAGGCTTGGTTGAAACGCCTTCGGTTTGCATATCAAATACAATGAAAGAGATACCTTCACGCTTTGGCGCATCAGAATTTGAGCGAACAAGGCAATAAATGTAATCGGATTCATCCGCATAAGACGTCCATATTTTTGAACCATTGATGACAAAATCATCACCCTCACGAACTGCTTTTGTTTGTAAGCCTGCAAGGTCAGAGCCTGCACCTGGTTCACTGTAGCCTTGGCACCAGCGTAGCTCACCACGGGCAATGGGTGGCAAATGTTGCAGCTTTTGCTCTTCGGTACCAAATTCCATGATTGCAGGGCCAGCCATCCACACGCCAAGATTGATATGCGCAGGTCGGGCACTGATGCGTTTTAATTCTTCTTTAAGAATTTGTCCTTCGGCCGCTGAAAGCGCTGCACCGCCATACTGTTCTGGCCAAGTTGGGCAAAACCATTTTTTGTCTCGCATGCGTTCAAACCACAATTTTTGATCTTCGGTTTGAAAGTGTGCCTCACGGCCGCCCCACGATTGAGATTCCATATCAGGAACAGGTGTTCGCATGGATTCGGGACAATTGGCTTCTAGCCATTCACGCGTTTCTAATCGGAATTGTTCTAACTGATCCAAAAGACGCTCCTGTAAATTTTTTGTTGTTGAGTATGAAAAAACTGAGGGTGACAAACACGCTCAGCTTTTATCTTTTGTTACGCGTTTAAATATCGAGCTTAAAAACTTTTTTCGCGTTCTCACGTAAAAATTTAGGCCAAACTTCATCTTTAAAAGGGACATTTGGCATATCTTTAAAAATACGGTCAAGTGACAAACCCATAGGGAAGTAACCCGCATACATAATTTTATCGCTACCACGGCTATTGGCATAATCAACAATTGCCTTAGGGTAATGCTTCGGTGCGAAAGCCGATGTCATGTAATACAAGTTCGGGTATTTGAGCATGAGTTTCCATGCGAGATCGCACCAAGGCTCACCGCCATGACGCATAACAATTTTTAGCTCTGGGAAGAACCAACACACCTCATCAAGATGCTCGACTTTTTGTGGCTCCATCGGTAAACGTGGACCTGGGACACCCACACAAGGGCAAAAAGGAATATCCAGCTCTACGCAGGCTGCATAAATCGGATACCATTTTTTATCATTTAAAGGCACTTGAGGGCATAAACCTGAAGGGAAAGCAGTAACCGCTTTAATACCTACCTCTTGGTATAGGCGCTTAATCTTACGCACTTCATCCATGCCATTATTTGGGTTCGCTTCGTAAGAACAGATAAAACGGTTAGGGTAACGCTCGATCGCCTCTTTAGCGATGTGGTTATCGTCATCAATACCTGTCATGGCAACTTCGATATTGAATTGATCCATCAAACCTATCGTATAAGCGACATAGTCGTCTTTATCGCCTGCCTGAGGGATATCTTTAAACATGTATTGTGCAGGCATTTTGAACATGGTTTTGCTTTCTTGATCCATCAAAAGTGGCTTCATGAAATCGTACCACGAGCTGTTATCATAGCCCGGCACGCTCAGCATTAAATCAATCACTTTAATGTCGGTCGGCATACCCATTATTATTATCCTCAAACAAAAAATTGCCCGTGATTGTACAAAAATACAGGGATTAAACAACTATTTTTTCAGGCCAGCGGCTTGACGCAACTGTTAACAAGCGCTCACACAATGGCCTTCAACCCATACTGAGCGTAGAGAAAAATCTTTATCGACGACAACAAAAGAAGCCTTGGTACCTGCTTTTATAACACCATAATCCTGCTCTACACCTAAGCACGCTGCAGGATAAATGCTTGCCATACGCACTGCCTCTTGCCAATCGCCATCAAGAAGCGCAACGGTATTTTTGACTGCCCTAAACATATTAAGATCAGAGCCCGCCAGTACGCCTTCGGCTGTTTTACACACCCCGTCGCGTACGCTAATCAATTCGCCATTCAGCCTAAACTTTTTAGACGCCGCACCCACCGATGGCATGGCATCCGTCACCAAAAACACCTTACCTTGCGCTTTTGCTTTCATGGCAATTTTCAAGGTGGCGTCGTGCACATGATGTCCATCAACGATAATGCCGCAATAGCTTTGCTCGTCTGCGAGTGCAGCACCTACAACACCCGGCTCGCGGCTTTGCAAAGGTGACATGGCGTTGAAGAGGTGAGTAAAGCCACTCAAACCTTGGGTAAGAGCACTCTGTATTTGCTCAAAAGAAGCCTGTGTATGTCCCGCAAAAATAATCACCCCTGCGTCAACGAGCGCTTTAAGATAGGGCTTATCCACGCATTCAGGTGCCAAGGTCACCAATGTTTTACCTGTTGTTAACTGCGTTAGTTGATCAAATGCCTGCTTGTCGAAATCGGTAAAGTGTCGTGCATCGTGCACACCTTTACGCGCCGCATTAAGAAACGGGCCTTCGAGATGAATACCCAGCAAACCAGGGATGCGTTGTTCAATACCTGCATTCACAGCAGCAATTGCTTGATTGACCTTGGGTAAGGTATCACTGA
Organism: Pseudomonadales bacterium; assembly: GCA_965248335.1. Classification (GTDB taxonomy): domain Bacteria; phylum Pseudomonadota; class Gammaproteobacteria; order Pseudomonadales; family DT-91; genus CAKMZU01. The sequence continues at coordinate 1,855,512 of CBDFIY010000003.1, read as the reverse complement.
TTAAGGTGGGTAACATCGCCACGGTGCCAAACGGTTGATGTGCAGATAATATTGCTCGCACCCCTGCTAACGTTGGCCAATCATTAAAGAGCACCCCACCGCCACCATTGACTTGGCAATCCAGAAAGCCCGGAATGATTAAATCGCCGCCAAGATCCACAACCTCACCGACAAAATCCTTCGCGGGTTCTGAGCCTGTGATGGTTTTTATTCGATCGTCTAGGGTATAGAGTGTCTGGTTTTTTAGGTGTGTCCAACCCGTAAAAATCTCTGCGTTGGTAAAAGCTTTTTTCATCACAATGTTTGGGTGATCTTTGTCAAATAAGGAGGGCTATCCGGATCATAACCTTTTGCTACAGAAACGGCATTCGCTAATTTGTAAAAGCGTTGTATAAAAAGCAGCGGCTCTAAAAGCAGTGCAACGCCCTTAATCGTCGGCAAACGGCATGATGCAGGTGCGCCTATTGCCGCCACATGCAGCTGGCATTTTCTCGCTAGAAGATCATCGACTAGCTTCATCATATCGGGTTGCGTTTCATCTTGCTGCGAAAAAAACAAAACTGGGAAATCTTCTTTTATCAACGCCATAGGCCCGTGCCTAACTTCTGCAGCACTAAAAGCCTCTGCATGTATACCACAGGTCTCTTTAAATTTCAGTGCGGCCTCTTGCGCAACAGATAAACCAAAACCTCGGCCAATCACAAAAAGGTTATTCACGGATTGAAAATCATGTTCAGACGGCGACCAGTCAAGTTGCCACGCGTGTTGAAGTTGCTCAGGTAGCTGGTGCAGTGCGCTCATCAGGGCTTCATTTTTTGACCAAACCGCCACAATATGCACGAGTGCAGTTAAACTGGCGATATAGGATTTTGTGGCCGCAATGCTCTTCTCCTCACCTGCCCATAAAGGCACCACAAAATCTGCCGCTAATGCGACGGGGGAGTTTACTGCATTGACCAAAGCCAAAACAGTTGCCCCCTTTTTTTTCGCACCTTCAACATTACGAATCAAGTCCGGACTTTCACCTGACTGCGAAATAACAATAAATAAATCCTGCGATAAATCGAGGTTTTTTTCGTAGCAACTTCCTACAGAGAGCGCTGTTGCTGCGGTAAACAAACCCAGCTGCGTTTCAAAAAGGTATTTGGCAAACGTAGCCGCATGCCCAGAGCTTCCCCTTGCGCAAGTGACCACCCGTTTGATTTTTCTAGCGGTAAGCGCATAAATAAGGTTTTCTATGACCGTTTGGTTGCTTTTAAGCTGCTGAACAACACACAAAGGTGCCGACTGCGCTTCCAGATACATCTGTGTCTTTGTTTCATCCAAACGCGTCACCCAACCTTTATCACTCTTTTAACCTTTCAACCCTTCAAATTGTCACCCTCTCAACACATTATAGAAGGCTATCCCAACCAAGCCACTGGACTTAAATCTGCTCAAGCTGATCTTCAAGGCTATTTAGCAAGTCACAAAGCTTATCTTGATAATCGTTTTCGTCTTGCCATAACCCTCGCGCCATCGCTTCTAGCAAGCGCTCGCCCATTTCCTTCAGAGCTTCTGGGTTATTGTCTTTTAAAAATTGCTGATTATCTGGGTTGAGCAAGAGGGTTTCTGTGATGTTTTCATATTGATAGCTATCAACCAAATCTGTCGTCGCATCATAGGCAAAGAGATAATCAACACTCGCGGCCATTTCAAATGCGCCTTTATAGCCATGCTTCTGCATGCCGTTTATCCACTTTGGGTTCAATACACGCGAACGCAATACGCGATTAATTTCTTCTTTTAATGTTCTGATCGTAGGTGATGCAGGGTTTGAATGGTCATTGAGATAAACATCGGGCATATCGCCTGAGAGGTGATGAATCGCATTAGCCATCCCCCCTTGAAACTGGTAATAGTCATCTGAATCCAGAATATCATGCTCTCGGTTATCTTGATTTTGAACCACAGTATCGATATTGGTTAACTGATGCGCAAAGGCTTCTCTTGCCTTCACGCCGGTTTGGTTTTCTTTTGTATAAGCATACCCCCCCCAGTTTAGGTAGGCATCGGCTAAGTCACCGGCCTCCTCCCAGCATTTTTCATCGATCAATCCTTGCAGCCCTGCACCGTATGCGCCGGGTTTTGAGCCGAATACCCGATACCTCGCTTGCTGTATGGCTTCGCCGCGATCAGAGCCCTCAGCGACCAATGACGCAATGCGCCGCTCAATGTTTTTCTGGATTGTGTTACCGGTACCCGGCTCATCAAATTCGGCCAGCGCATTCACCGCAGCATCAAACAATCGCATAACATTCATAAAGGCATCACGAAAAAAACCCGATACACGTAAGGTCACATCCACACGTGGTCGCCCTAATTGCATCGCTGGTATAATCGTAAAATCAATGACCCGCGAGGAGCCTTCTGCCCACACAGGTTCAATCCCCATCAACGAAAAAGCTTGTGCAATATCATCACCGCCGGTACGCATGGTTGCCGTGCCCCAAACGGATAATCCCAGCTGCTTTGGGTAATCGCCATGATCTTGCAAGTGCCTTGCGATCAGTGCGTCGGCCGATTTTTGGCCCAACGCCCAAGCCGCCTTTGAAGGAATTGCGCGATTATCAACCGCATAAAAATTTTTACCGGTGGGCAAGGTATCCAATCGCCCTCGCGTCGGTGCACCGCTCGGCCCTGGCTCAACAAAGCATCCGTTTAATCCCTTCATGAGTGATTGGATTTCTGCGTGTACGCTTTCTTGTAACGCTGGATAGAGCCGCTTATTGATAAAGGTTAATAAATGGCGAGTTTGTGGCAGGAAGGGCAAGCCTTCGCCCTGTAATAACCACCTAATCAGCTGACTGGCAAACAGTTCAAGGCGTTCACGGGTATCAGCTGAGGTGCGCCAATCGCTCGCACACACCGCCACCAGCTCATCAGGCTTTACGCCGTCCCATGGCACAACCGTTTTTTGTAACGGGTCAAACAGTTGCCCGTCTATCTTTAGACCAAAATCCAGAACAAGGTTATGTAAAATACCCTGCTCTTCCGGTTTATTACCTCGCGGCAAGCGTACCAAAGCCACGATTGTCTCAATCAATTCATTATCATCAGCCGGCAATTGCCCCAAAATATGCAACCCCTGACGAATTTGCGCTTCCTTGATATCACACAAATAGGTATCCAGCCCTGCTAACAAAGTCTCATTATTTTGTCTTGCAGAGGCAGGTAACTCTTCGATGAGGTGTGTGTTTTTTACCGTTTCAAGAATTTGCTTCTTCAACCACGTAAGCCGATTTTCATCAATGCCGAGTGCCTGATAATACTCATCGACCAAATCTTCGAGTGCATATAACTCCCCGTAAGTTTCAGCACGCCCTATAGGCGGCATCAAATGATCGATGATCACGGCTTGCGTGCGGCGCTTTGCTTGTGAGCCCTCCCCCGGATCATTCACAATAAAAGGATAAAAATGCGGAATGGGGCCAAAAACAGCATCTGGCCAGCAGGTTTGGCTCAACCCAGTACCTTTGCCCGGCAGCCACTCCAAGTTGCCGTGCTTGCCCACATGGATCGCCGCATCGATTTTATAAACATGCCGTAGCCAGAAATAAAATGCTAAGTAGCTGTGCGGCGGCACAAGGTCAGGATCATGGTAATTGGCGTTAAGGTCTATATTAAATCCCCGTGCGGGCTGAATCCCTACGAACACATTATCCAGCCTGAAACCTGCGATCATTATTCGCCCGTTTCGGTATTTAACATCCTGATCAACAGTCCCCCATCGATCCAATATCGCTTGCTGATTTTCTGTAGGCAGGGTATCAAAATAAACCTGATAATCCTCAACGGACATACTTTGCCAGCACCCCTTGACTGAGACCATCGATACGTTATTCGTCACCCCCGTCATCAGCTTTTCAATCAACGCATTTCCTGATGCGGGTATCTCCGATAGCAAATACCCGTTCTCATGCAATGCCTGCAATATGTTCAATGTGGATTGCGGTGTATCCAACCCAACACCATTACCGATTCGCCCATCCTGTGTCGGGTAATTGGCCAGCACGAGCGCAATGCGTTTTTCAACATTATTTTTGGTGTTTAACTGAATGAATTGTTTCGCCAATGCAATCACAAACCCTGCACGCTCATGCTGTAACTGGTAATGAATAACATCAATCTGGCAAGCTTCATCATAAAAAGCCTGTGATTTAAAACTGATCGGCCGTGTAATGATGCGGCCATCCATTTCAGGCAACACAACGTGCATAGCCACATCACGCGAGCGAAGGCCAATGGTTTGTGCTTGCCAGTCTTCTTCTGTTGTTGATGACACAATCAATTGTAAAACCGGCACCTGATCAGCAAACAAAGGCGTATAAACGGAGGGGGAAGAGGCCTGCGTTTCATTATCACAAAAATGGCTGGCAAAGCCGGTTGTATTTAAAACAACGCGCGCTTTTGTTTCTGTAATCCAATGGTTTATCAAGGCAATGACAGACTTGTCTTTCAATGAAGAAACCGCCACAGGCAATACATTTAATGATGCGTCTTGAATCAGCGTAACCAGCTCATCAAACATCTTACGATTGCCGCTTTGCAAGTGGCTTTTATAAAACAACAATAAAACCGTCGATTCCTCAGTAACCTGGCCTCTCTGCCATTCATTGAGGCTAACTTGCCCCGCTGTACGCGAATAAATCAAACAATCCGGCAGCACTTCTGGTGGGTAGTAATTTTCATTTCGGTTAAAAAAATGTACACCCAAAGATAAAAATAACGATGATAAATTCTTAGCCCCGCCCTGCCTCAAAAAATGCCAATAATGCTGAGCTTGCTCCTCCGTGACAGTCGATGCCTGAAGTAACTCACTGTCCAGCGCATCGTCACCGGGTACAACGATCAAAGTCATTTTTTGATCGGCACAAAGCACCTCTAGCTGCTCCAATCCATAACGCCAATAAGAAGCTCCACCCAGCAGGGATAACACAATAACACGGGCATGCCGCAGTACTTTGTGTTCGTATAAATCATAAGCGGCAGGCTTTAGCAGTTGCATCCAATTCGCTAAACGCAGGGTCGGAAAATCTTGAGGCAAATATTGGTAAGCTTCACTGAGCGCAGCTAACGAACTATCTGCAGCGGACAGTATGACGATATCAGCCGCATCTTGATTTAAATCGATAATGCCTTCATCGTCGACATAGCCACCGGGTTGAGCTGTTAATAGATGCACAATCACTCTCAGAGAAAAAAATGAACATCTTACCGATTATTGGCTCGCCTCTAAAGCGCGATTAAAAAAATACGGTTGATGCCGAGTGCGCCAACTTTAAAGCAAAGCCCAAAATAATCATGCCTGTAACACGTTCAAACCACGGCCCTGCTTTAAAAAACTTACTCCTGACAGACTCATGCGAGAAGAGAACACTCACGGATAAAAACCATAAAAATGCAGTAATAAGCATCCATGCACCATAAATCGATTGCACAAAAATAGGCGTATTTTTATCCACGATACTGGTAAAAACAGCCAAAAAAAACAACGTGGCCTTCGGGTTAAAAATATTGCAAACAAACCCTTTAACGAATGACTTCTTGACTGTTTCTATAGCTTGACCGGTGCCAGATACCGCAACCTGAAGAGAGCGCTCATGCGGCTTCAGCAACATAAAAGCAATATATCCCAAGTATATCGCCCCGATAATCTCCACCACGCCAAACACAGTGGGTGATTGTGTGATCAAAATACCCATACCAAGTAACGTATAGAGAATATGTATCGACAAACCCGATGCAACCCCTGCACTTGTCCATATACCGTAACGCCTCCCGTGGGCGATAGATTGCTGTAAAACAAGCGCAAAATCGGGCCCTGGCAACATTAATGCACAGATATGGATAAGCGACAGCGCTAAAAACTCATCAAAATATTCCATCACTTAAAATCGGCCGAAAAAAGAAATAGCTCTTTTAGACACGTTTTTTTCGATTTCATTCCATTGCACGCGCTGCATCATGCCGAATAACGTTCTGGAACCAGCAATACGCAATCAACGCACATAAAATATTGACAAAACTATAGGCGACAAGCACGCCTTTCAGCGCAAACAACCAACTCCCCATAAATGCCAGCGGTAAATAGATGATGGCAGCCCTCAGCGCACTGATAATCGCCGCAGGGACAGGCTTCCCGATCCCATTAAAACTGGAGTTAATCAGTATCACTACACCCGAAAATCCGTAGCTTATGGGAATAATCGACAAATACCAGGAGGCAACATCAATGATGGCTTCATCTGCCGAAAACCAACTGGCAATCGTACGGCCAAAAAACCATAAACCGCCTGTCATCAAACAACCACTCAACAAGCTAAAACGGCATATTAAATGATTTGCTGCACGAATGCGCTCAAACCGCTTTGCAGCAAAATTTTGCCCCATATAAGGCCCTACAACGGACGACAGTGCATGAAACACCAGCAACATGATGGGCTCAATGTTAGCCGCAATCGCAAAGCCTGCAACAGCCTTCGCGCCAAACCGTGCCACGAGTGCTGTTGTCATGAATGCAGAGAAAGGAATAATCAAATTATTGCCAATAGCAGGCAATGCCACATAAAGTACCGCGCGCGATGAGCGAAAAAAGCCCGTCAAATGTAGATCAAATACCAACCCAGCCAGTTTTTTGTGCAATGCGTAAATGGCGACGGCTAAAGGAATTATTTTTGAGATAGCCCCCGCCATGGCCGCGCCTTGCATGCCATAACCCTCGAAGATGCCCAATCCAAAAATTAAAAAAGGATCTAATAGCGCATGAACAAAGGCGGCAGCCACCATAGCCATCCCTTGCATTTTTGTATTGCCTAAGGCTCGAATAGATGAAAGACCCGCCATACTCACAATGGTTAAAAAGCCATTGATATAAAAGATAGGGAGATAATCATTGATTAAAGGCAGTACAGCAGGCTCAGCGCCTATGACCAGAAACAATCGATCAATAAATAGCCAACAAAAACCCACAGCAAACATCGCAATGAGACAGGCCAATAATTGAATATGCAGGATAAGTTGATTGAGCTGATTAGGCGAAAATTCAACGGCCTTACGTGCCACTAACGAGGCAGCACCGGCACTCAAACCAATCGCCAAATAGATGAAAACCATAGCAACGGGGAAGATAAACCCCATGGCCGTCAACGCATCAGAGCCTAGCTGAGCAATAAACCACACATCCAACGCCTGCACGAGCAAATTGGCACTTAAACCTGCAAGCATTGGCGCTGTATGTTTCACAAAAAGCTGCTGAATAGCGCCTTTAGTAAAAGGTAAATCACTCATGATAAAAAACGTGGAAGAAAGTTACTATTATATCAGTAAGCGCGCCTTTACGCTGACTAAAGGTGAAAGACTGCAGATTTGTCTTTATACTTACGCTTTGTTGATTGCCTTGAGCCATTTCGTGGATAACACCGATAATCTTTACGCCAAATCTCGCCAAGTTGTTGAGCAGTTTCAATTCGACGACAAGGTTGCTACCGTTTTCAGTGACATGATCAAACGTTCAGTGCCCGGCTACCCGCTCATGCTAGATGCTTTAGGTGTGATTGCTGAAAAGTATATACAGGATAACAGCTTAATTTACGATTTAGGCTGTTCTCTTGGGGCGTCCACCCTCGCCATCAGGCAGAACATCCAAGCAGAAAATTGCCGTATCATTGCCATCGATAATGCCCAAGCGATGATAGAGCGCTGCCAGCAAGTTATCTATAAAGACCAAAGCCCGTCGTCCGTCGAGGTGGTAAAAAACAACATTCAAACCCTACGCTTTGAGCCCTCGGATTTTATCTGCATGAATTTAACGCTGCAATTTATTCCTCAGGCAGAAAGAGAGGCGCTCATCAATCGTATGGCCTCAGCACTCAACCCCAACGGCATTTTATTTCTCTCCGAAAAAATCGCCTTCGATAATGACGATGAACAAAACACGCTCACTCACTTGCATCATCAATTTAAACATCATCAAGGTTACACCCATTTAGAGATCGCACAAAAACGCCAAGCGATTGAAAATATTTTAATTCCAGATACCCTAGCTGCGCACAAAACCCGGCTCATCAAAGCCGGGTTTAAACAAGTGATCGTTGCGTTCCAATGTTTTAATTTTTGCTCGCTCATTGCCTTTAAATAATATGTTTGATTATTCTGATTTCTTTTCCAGCATCAAAAATACACCTCTCGACGCCTATGCAGATGCGCTTAAAAGAGCATTAAGCGCAAGAAATAACGCCCGAGCCTTTGGTGACCTGCCTGAATGGGAAGCGGTACTCGCCAATCTCCCTCACTTAACGGTCAGTGAATATGATCTAAACAGCGACCAAGTGACACTTAAAACAACGCCGCTTTTAAATGCGCATGAAAAACAACAACTCACCGATACGCTCATGGGGCTGCGTCCTTGGCGAAAAGGCCCGTTTTCACTCTTTGATGTTGAAATCGATACCGAGTGGCGATCTGATTGGAAATGGCAACGCATTGCACCACATATCAGCGACCTAACCGGTAAAACTGTTTTAGATATTGGTTGTGGCAGCGGTTACCATGCATGGCGCATGCGTGGTGCTGGCGCGAAGCTGGTTTTAGGGATAGAGCCTATGCCTAAATTCATTTTTCAGTTTCAGGCCATCAAAAAATATTTGCCACATGAACCCGTATTTGTTTTGCCCTTATGCTGCGAAGATATGCCAAAGAAAATGGCGAGCTTTGATACCGTCTTTTCTATGGGCGTGTTATATCACCGTAAATCGCCCATCGACCACCTTGAAGAACTCAAAAATCTTCTTAAGCCGGGAGGCGAGTTAGTGCTGGAGACACTCGTTGTTGAGGGTGATGGCAAAACACTGTTAGTCCCCGAAGGACGTTATGCAAAAATGCGTAACGTCTGGTTTATTCCGAGTGTTGACCAGCTAGTGATTTGGCTGAAAAAAGTTGGCTTTACGTCTGTGCAATGCGTTGATGTCAATCAAACCTCGCTTCACGAACAAAGGCCAACGGAATGGATGGCCTTTGAATCATTGCAACACTTCCTTGACCCTACTGATAGCAGCAAAACGATTGAAGGCTATCCGGCCCCCCAAAGGGCAACTTTGCATTGCCGTTTATAGGTACTCATCTTTTTCTCCTTCTGTCACTACTGCTGTCAAATCATCTCCTTTCCCACCTTCTAGATCGCTAAATAACATTTTTTTATCTTCCGAGTTACTGGCAAGTCCACATAGCTTATTTTTGACATACCAAGCAGCCTGATGTGAAACAGGCTCAGCTCCTCTGCATTTCGCCTGAACACGATCAAAAACATACAGCCCAGCCAGACCACCGAATATCCCGCCTGCAGTTGCTAACGCAGTAGTAGTTGCACTTGTGCCAGCTGCTGCTGTAGTTGTTGCTTTAGCAGTACTTGCAAACGTTGCACCGACAGTCGCCTTAAGAAAGTCATGGGCAGAGGTTATGGGCACCTTAGTCGAATCTACCGAACTATTATCAAATGCTGAGTAATTAGAGCTATTTCTGGCGTTTAATATACTGGTATCGTTGCTATAACCTGAATAATTTCCAGGATCACCATTACTGCCATTAACATAAGTAGCTAACGTAGACATAGGGTCACTTACTGTTTCACCTGCAGAATCCACAAAGCTCTTAGATATATTCGTTACTGTTTCTTTTGTTGAGGTAAGGGCCTTCGTTGTATTTTCCAGTAACCAGTTTAGTGTTGTTTGACTCGAAGCTTCTGTTGATGGCTCTGGTGTCGGTGTACTGCGAAATAACGTTTGGTTACATGAACGAAAAGCAGCTTCAGGGCCATCGCAAATCATTCCTTTTGCAGCATCGGCGGCAGTAACAACTCCATCTTTAACAGCTGTAACACAGGGATTTACACAATCATTATCAGTCCCACAAACACCATGTGAAAAGTCACCAATAGAAGAGGAGTTTGTGGTCGCGCAATCACTAAAATGCGTTTTAAGCTCCTCCACGCAACTTGACTCTTTAGCCCTTTTAAATAAATTAAGCCAGTGGGTATCTGGACAAACAGGTGCACAAAAACTACTACATATTGAAAATATATAAAGAACGACTAATGTCTTCATTAGAAAATATATCATTTACTGTTAGCCTATAAAAAGAGGCAATTTAGTCTTCTTTCCGCTATTAAAGTTCATATTAAAATCATTTTCTTATGCCTCATGGAAGGTCAACTCTACAATTCCCAGCTCGCTATACGATAAATTTCACCAGCCATCACCTCCATTCACAAAACTTTCTTAGTCGCTAATTGTGATTAAATTTACTCATGGAACCCGATATCTAAAATATGAATACACCGCTCATTACGCCCACAGGCCACACAAAGCTTAAAAAAGAACTTAAAACACTTTGGCATACAGAAAGACCCCTCATAACAGAAAAAGTTAGCTGGGCAGCAAGCTTGGGGGATCGAAGTGAGAATGCGGATTACAAAGAAAACAAAGCCAAACTAAGGCAAATTGATCGCCGTATTCGTTACTTACAAAAACGTCTTGACTGCTTAAAAATTATCACCTTTAACCCTGCTCAAAAAGGCAAAGTGTTTTTTGGCGCCTGGGTAACTATTGAGAATGAAGCCGACGAAACAAAACACTTTCAAATCGTAGGCTATGACGAAATCTTTGATCGCAGCGATGCAATTTCAATCGACTCCCCCATGGCAAGAGCGCTTATCAAGAAAAGCATTAATGATGAAGCTGCAGTAAATACGCCGCAAGGAACACAATATTGGACGATAACCGCCATCAACTACACGCAAACATAGGTACACGCAAACATAGGTTTTGCATGCATAAAGACAAGACTCACTCTTTGTCTTTTTGTTTTTCATAAGCCGATAAGCGCGGCTTAAACGAGGCGTCTGGACTTGCGATAGCCTGTGCTGCAGAGTAGAGGTTAGCCACCATTAACGCCTCTTTTTTCACCCAAAGTTTCTGTACAAACCGCCTGTTAGCAAGCGTAATGAATTGTTTATCAAATCGGGTAAAATCCTTATTCTTTAGTGTTTGCCTTTCATTGTTTGTTATATTCGTGACCCGAGCAATCGCAATCTCCTCAATATACAAATACCAAGGTAGTGTGGAAGAGCTTGAGGGGGTAACGTCTTCAACATCACCCTCAAAAACAATTTCCAGCGTCGGTTGATTACACAAAAAAGATGTATGCATGAGAAACGTTAACGTCCAATCGTCATCATGGATAGTTAATGTTTCCTCATAACAACGCCCCTGCTCTGCCGATGGAACCTTAACCCATCGATGCCACTGCCCATCAATAATGCGGGTAGGTTGTTTTTCGCAAGCTACTAAGGCAAGTACGAGCATAGCCCAGTAACTTAACCGAATACTGTATTTAAACATTTTTCTTTTTATAATCCGTTGTGCGCTTAAACCACCTAAGATAGACTCTAGCGGAACATTAAAAACCTACCTGTCATAGTTTCTATTAAAACACAATGAAAATAGCGATTGCGCAACGTCATAAACTCTCAATCACAACACGCTATACCGCTACGATTCTATCTCTTTCTATTATTTGTATGTTGCTGCTTGCTTTTATGCTCCTTTTTAAACAAATCCAGCAAAATGGTCAATATATCAATAAATTAGGTGAAATGGCTGCAAAGCAACTCGCATTCAGTATTGATGAATTACTTGACGAACAGAATATCAACGACATCAATGATCTTTTACAAGAATATGTGACTGATTACAGTATCAAAGGCGTTGCTATTTTTAATAAAAACAACGTATTGATTACCCAAGCTGGGAAACTCCCTAAAAAACCCATAAATTTCAACGAAACAGCGTATACCCTTCCCTACGCAAAAGGTGATGCACCTTTCCGATGGGGGAGTCAATATATCATCCGTACCCATCCCATCTATCATGAACACAATAAACTCGGTACAGCTGTGCTGGTTTTCTCTTACCCAATACTCTACGAAGATTTCCATCAGCAAATATTGCTCATGATTTTAATCACCGTGATCATGCTACTCATTGTATCCCTCGGCTCCATTCAAATTGCCCGACGCCTTTCAACACCTATTCGTGACCTTCTCTCTGCCACAGAACATATTCAGCAAGGTAAAATTGATCAAATTCCAGAACGCCGTAATGATGAGATCGGCAGTCTCACCAACGCCATCAACAGCATGAGCCAGGGCCTGATACGAAAAACAGAACTTGAATCTTTGCTTGGTAAATTCCTGACAAAAGATGTTGCCAACAAAGTGATGGACCAGCTTGACCCTATTCATATGTCAGGTGAGCATGTTGAGGCGACCGTTCTTTTCGCCGATATTGTTGGCTTTACAGAAATCTCTGAAGATATTTCCCCTCAAGATATTCAAGATTTACTTAACGAGTATTATCGCTACTTCAATGCCTGCGCCCGCTTTTATTTTGGCACAGTCGATAAATATATTGGCGACTGCGTTATGGTCGTCTTCGGCGCATTAAAACCAGATCCCAAGCATCAATATCATGCCGTCGCTTGCGCCATTCTCATGCAGAAACTGGCTGAAAAACTGAACATCAAGCGAAGAAAAGACGGGTTATTCCCAATTGAATTACGCATCGGCATTAACAGTGGAAAAATGCTTGCCGGGTTACTTGGCTCAAGTGAGCGCATGGAGTACACCGTTGTTGGCGATGCCGTCAATTTAGCCTCACGGCTCTGCAACGAAGCCAATGGTGCGCAAGTGATTATTGAAGAGTCACTCTATCATGCCATTAACCCCCGCCACAGGCTCAACGTTGAGATGTTTAAATCCATTCGTGTTCGTGGAAAAAAAGACCTTGTTAATATCTATTCCGTCAACAATATCGAACAGCCCAATCAAATCGGCATGGATGATCTTATCACCGATATTTTGAGTAACAGTGGAAAATCCGCTTAAATTCAAAGTGGTGAATTAAAATAGCGCCTAATTAGAAACCTCTCACAATCAACAAGGCAAATGAATGCTTTAGGGGTTTTGAAAACAGTAATAACTTATATGAGTGCAGCACACTTTCTCTATTCTAAGCGTTAAGTTCCACCCAAAAGCTCTTTCGCCCCTCAGATGAAGCTACTTATTTTTTACTTAGGGGGGCAGCATTTAAGAAGATACCTTTTTTGGGTGTATAGTCACATCCCACTTTTTCAGCTCGGCATGTCTTGTAATGTGGGGTTGAATCTCGTCAAGCACTTCCTTACTTGGCCTTACACCTTTCGTATAAACCTTATCAATTAAATCAACAATTGTTTTTTTACATTTATGCACAAGACTTTTTGTCCACTCCACCACCACATGAACTGAATTTAGAAGTGTGCCATTCCAATGGCTTTCCAAAAAAGCCCACCGCCTTTCAATGGGATTATATTTGCTGTGATAAGGAGGGTAGTAAACCAGCCTGATTCTCAGCCCAGTTTGACTGGAAAATTGCACCATCCGCAAAAGAAACTGAGTTCGCAGGCTATTACTCTCCGGGCCATTGTCTGTATAAATAATCAGCTCATCTTTGTCCTTGTTAGCTTCTTTGACATTCTCCCACCACAATTGCAGTGCATCACAAATAAAGTCGCTCGTCTTGTAGGAGAGTCCATAAACAACATGGAGTTGATCGTTATCTAGGTTAAGAATCCCAAATGGCACCATTTTATCTTTATCTGCCATATCGTGATCTAGCGCCTGGACCACTTCTGCTCCGCGAGATTTACCCGCTCTGGAAAAGTCGCCGAGATTAACAGTAGCCTTGCAGTCTATGCTGATCTGCAACGTGTTTTGTCGTTGACTGGCTTCTGCTCTAACTTTGTTGACGTTGTCGAAGATGGCGTTAGTTTCTGGTATTTTTTTTCAGGTTTGGATTTCTGCACCTTGCGGAGCTTATAACCCATCCTATTCAGGATATTGCTAATGGTTCGCTCTTTAGGTAGAAGGTCTTCTTGCCAGTTCTTTTCCTCGACTAGCTTCTGCCGTACAACTTTGGCCGTTATGCGGGTATAGGCAAATGTATTTCTTAACCGTGAATCCGCTTGGCTTTCAGGCTCAACCAGGCTACGGATATCATCTTCAAGGCCTACCAGTGCAACCTCGGATTTATTTTTTCCGCAGGGTTCATAATTTCCATAACAGATCATCCCAGTTTTTTTTTCGTTGATCCCTAATGCAACCGCCTTTCGTCCAAACCCAAAGGTTGATTCAGTCAACCGGGCACTTCCACTGCAAAGGGTTTCAGAAACTTCAGCCATAAAAAGTCTTTTTTCAGGGTTTTTTAATAGCCTGGCTGCTAATTTGAAGAGAGAAATATACTCAGGTTCTATATCAATTGAAGTGGGCATAAATAAAATAGAGAATAAACAACTTTAGACATGTAATGGTAGGGCATCATACGCTGGTAATGTTTAAAATGCTACTTCCCTTACCGCATATCTACAAATTTCCAAAGTTAAGTTTCCGCCACTCATTCCTCTAGAAAAACAATACAATTTAAAACTGAAATAACACCCTAAAATATAAATTATTTTTAATGTATAAAATTTAATAGCACGCTGTCCAACCCAGCATCAAACACTCCACATGGTAGATTTATTTTTCCTTATAAAAAAATAATATTCTTCTATTAAATATTATCATTTAAAAATTATTTATTACACAAACCAAGCAGAAACTAGGAACTCTTCAATGATATCCCCCTCTCACACAAAATATATTTCTTTAATATCATCAATCACTTTAGCATTACTCATACCCTTATCATCAATAGCAGCTCTTCCAATAGCCATATCTGGGCCATTGGTTAAAGTGGCTGCCGCCATGTGCTTTGGCGCTACTACCGGCGCGATTGGAAGAACAGCTAAAGACTGCTGTGACGGCAACCCATCCTGCTGGAATACATCTAAAGGGGCATTAGTCGGCGGCCTCTGCGGGGCAGTGAGTGCCGCAGGCCAGCCGGCGGCTAGCTTCATTCCCGCACCTGAACTTGCTAAAAGTGCGATAGATGGCGCACTGACATCCCTAGGGGCAGCTGGCGCGATACTCTGTACTAGCGCTAATAAAGAACGTCACATCGGTAGGCCTGAAATGATTGAGTTAACTGTTGATGGTAAACATTATCGATACCAAGCAACCGGACAAACAGATGTGATCATCGTTAACCAACCCGTCGCCCAGCAGCCTTTACTTCAGCAGCCTGTTGTCCAGCAGCAACCAGCGGCAGCAGCAGCCAACCCTTTCAATAATTAAGCGTATTAAAATAAATAAACGTGTTTTATGAGCAAGGCCTTCATAAAACGCGTTTACACAAAAACATTTCCTTTTTATTAAGAGAGCTCAGCCACTTTCAATGCGTCTTCAAGCATTGATTTTTCGATATTTTTACCGATAAATACCAACTGCGTTTTCTTCACCTCATCGGATTGCCACAATCGATCAAAATGTACATTCACACGTTGCCCCACCGCCTGTAACACCTGCCGCATAGGCTTACCCGGAATCGCCGCAAAACCCTTAGCACGATAAATCGAAAAATCGGCCAACAACATGGCGAGTTGTGTTTGCAATTGCTTCTCATCTACCTCGCCAAGCTCAATCACATGACTATCAAAATGATCGTGTGCATGCACGTGCGCATGGCCGTGATCATGATGACCGTCGTGATGCGTATGCACCGCATCAATACGGTCTTCCGCTTTTGCATCAAGTCCCATGATCAAATCCAAGGGTGTATTACCGTGATCAACATAAGCAACTTTCACTGCATCCGGCAATTTACTTGTCACCGCTTGCTGGACTTTTGCTCGCTCGGCATCATTGAGTAAATCATTTTTACTCACGATCACCATATCTGCTGCGGATAATTGATCGTCCAATAATTCTTGCAAGGTAGGGTCATGATCTAAGCCCTCATCCGCTAAGCGCTGCGCTTGTACTTTTTCTTCATCATGCGCAAAACGCCCTGCAGAAATAGCGGGGCCATCAAGTACGGTAATCACTGAATCTACCGTGCAGTACTGCTTGATTTCTGGCCAATTGAACGCTTGCACCAAAGGCTTGGGCAGTGCTAACCCACTGGTTTCAATCAAAATATGATCAATATCATCACGCCGTGCAACCAATTCCTTCATCACCGGTAAAAACTCTTCTTCAACCGTACAGCAGATACAGCCATTCGCCAGTTCGTAAATCCCTTTCGATGGCTGCGACTCACTCGCCGTATCGTCGCATTCTAACGGGCACTGCCTGAGCGTATCCGCATCGATATCCAGCTCACCAAATTCATTAACAATAACGGCAATGCGTTTGCCATCGGCTTGCTTAAGAATATTGGATAACAAGGTTGTTTTTCCGCTGCCAAGAAATCCTGTAACGATAGTGGCTGGAATTTTATTAAATTGCATTGAACGCTCCTAAAAAGGTATAACAATGCCTGCAAGCATCAGCTTGCATAGCAATGCCCGGCTAGTAAAATGATTTCAGGCAGGTTTCCTGGCTCATGCTTCAATGCTTTGGCGTCTTAACGCTTTTGCCTTCCCAAGAAAATCTCAGTGGCATAAAAAAGCTCCACATAACAGTTGCGGGTACAGCTCAATAACAGGCACAGCCTGCTTGATTCCCTATTATCCTTACATCGCTCACGCAGAGAGTATGCAGGCACCTAAGCGCGGCATTATAAGCACTTTCAACCACCAATAACATTGTTAGGCCGAGGTATTCTACAAATCACAAATTTCTGGTAAGATTACGGCGTTTTTTTAGGGAGGTAAAACTTCAGGGGTTGACCATAAGTCAAACGCTGTTCTCCCACGTAAGTCGCCTAATATGACAGGAAAAATGACAGGAAAACCTATGTCCACACCCACGATAATATATACAGAAACCGACGAAGCGCCCGCTTTAGCCACTTATTCTTTCTTGCCAGTTGTGCAAGCATTTACACAAACAGCCGGAGTTGCCGTTGAGACTCGCGACATTTCTCTTGCCGGTCGTGTTATCGCCAACTTCAGCGAATTTCTAAAAGATGACCAAAAGATTGCCGATGCCCTTGCAGAATTAGGTGAATTAGCAAAAACGCCTGAAGCAAACATCATCAAACTGCCTAATATCAGTGCTTCAGTGCCTCAGCTAAAAGCAACGATTAAAGAACTCCAAGACAAAGGTTATGCCCTTCCCGATTACCCAGAAGAGCCTACAAACGATGATGAAAAAGCCATCAAAATAAAATACGACAAAATCAAAGGCAGTGCGGTAAACCCTGTTTTACGTGAAGGTAACTCAGATCGTCGCGCCCCTAAAGCGGTTAAGGAATACGCAAAAAGCAACCCACACTCGATGGGTGCATGGTCAAAAGCGTCCAAAACCCACGTAGCAAGCATGGCAAGTGGCGACTTCTATGGTAGCGAGCAATCTTGCATCATCGAGCAAGCAACAAACGTCAGCATCGTATTTGAAGACAACGACGGCAACAAAACCGTATTAAAAGACAAAACTGCCCTGCTTGCTGGCGAAATCATTGATTCAAGCATATTGAATGTTAACGCATTGAAAAGCTTTATCACTAAAGAAATTGACGAAGCTAAAGCACAAGATGTTTTGTTCTCCTTGCACATGAAAGCAACCATGATGAAAGTCTCTGACCCCATCATCTTTGGTCACGTGGTTTCAGTCTTCTATCAAAAAGCTTTGGAAAAACATGCGGCTACACTTGAGAAGTTAGGTGTCGACTTAAACAACGGCATCGGCGACCTTTACAGCAAAATCAGCCAATTACCTGAGTCTCAGCAAGCTGAAATCAAAGCAGACATCGAAGTCGTTTATGCCGAAATGCCCGACCTCGCGATGGTTGACTCCGATAAAGGCATCACTAACTTGCATGTGCCCTCCGATGTAATCATTGATGCATCCATGCCAGCGATGATTCGTACTTCGGGTCGTATGTGGAACAAAGACGGCGAACTGCAAGATACTAAAGCCGTTATTCCCGATCGCTCCTATGCAGGCATTTATCAAGAAACCATTCAATTCTGTAAAGACCACGGCGCTTTTGACCCAACAACCATGGGCAGTGTTTCCAATGTGGGCTTGATGGCGCAAAAAGCTGAAGAGTATGGCTCTCACGATAAAACCTTTGAAGCACAAGCTGATGGAACGATCAGTGTGGTTGATCTTAACGGTGAATGCCTCATGCAACACAGTGTTGAGAAAGGCGATATCTTCCGTATGTGTCAGGTGAAGGATGCGCCGATCAAAGATTGGGTAAAACTGGCCGTTAACCGAGCAAAAGCTACGAACGTTCCTGCTATATTTTGGCTCGATAAAAACCGTGCACATGACGCCAACATCATCAAGAAAGTCGATACCTACCTCAAAGACTTCGATACCACGGGTTTAGACATTCAGATTAAATCGCCGATTGAAGCGACACGTTTCTCACTTGCGCGTATTGTAAAAGGCCTTGATACAATTTCGGTGACAGGCAATGTACTACGTGATTATTTAACGGATTTATTCCCAATATTAGAGCTTGGTACCAGTGCAAAAATGCTCTCTATCGTACCCCTCATGAATGGTGGCGGCCTGTTTGAAACAGGTGCAGGCGGTAGCGCACCGAAGCATGTGCAGCAATTCGAGAAGGAAAACCACTTACGTTGGGATTCATTGGGTGAGTTTTTAGCACTTGCGGTATCACTCGAGCACCTTGCAGAGAAATATGATAACAATAAAGCGCGTATTCTCGGTAAAACGCTCGATGATGCAACTACTGAGCTGCTACTCAACAATAAATCACCTTCGCGCAAAGTGAAGGAACTCGATAACCGAGGCAGTCACTTTTATCTTGCAAACTACTGGGCTAAGGCCTTAGTTGCGCAAACAGAGGATGCTGCATTGGGCGAGCAATTCAAAGCCTTTGCTGATTTCTGTGCAAATAATGAAGGGATGGTGGTTGATGCATTGAATAATGCACAAGGTAGCCCTGTAGATCTCAAAGGCTATTTCAAGCCTGATACTGATCTCGCCAATCAAGTCATGCGGCCTGTAGACACCTTCAATCAAGCCTTAACGCTTATCAATACGTAAGAAATACAGCTAACGTTTACACTCTAAAGTACCTTGCTACAGGCTTTCTGCCTGTAGCATCCTTCCTCTCTTTTCATCTCCTCCTCACCGCCTCCCTACCTTAAATACTAGCCTAACACCTCATATTGATAAAAATGGCTATACGGCATATCGGACTGTATATATAAAGCCTCTGACGGTAACTCATTATTCTCGGCTGGTGCATGAAGCACCGTGTCAGGAAATGACATATTTACCTCTGTAGCCGGCATCAACAACCCCATTTCCAACAGCTGCGAAACGGTATAATCATCGAAATCTAATGCATCTTTTTCTTTCGCTGCATCAAGAGATAGTACATAAAGCATTTTTTCACTAGGGATGTGCTGAGGGTTAATCGGAAAATGCAAAGGGTAATCCATGTTTGTTGTGCCGCCCTCGTCATCTACCGCTAATAACTGAAGTGTAAAATCCGAATGTGATGCTGTAGCAATCCCTTCCGCATCCTTAATTCGCACGACACCCGTATCAGATTCAAGCTCAAAGTACACCTTTGCATCATCGACTAAATCAAGCGATACAACATCTGAATCAACATCTGTTGCGATTACCGTGGCCACGGCAGCCCCGTCTTTAACTGCGTGCTGAAATAAATGCGTCTTCAATGATGCCAAAGAAATCTCACCCCCGCTATCCAACCTTGAATACCACGCTAAATGAAGACTGCCATCTGCCAAAGCCGTCATCGATAAATCTCGTACATGATGCGGCTCATCCCATGTGTTTATCTCAACAGGCTTAGATAAAGGTTTGTCATCTGAAGAGAAAAAACGCCCCCAGAGTGATGTCTGCTCTCCCTTTGTCGTAGCCCAAGCGACAAAAAATCCGTCATCGGGTGTACGCTCCACTTGCCAGTCAGTGATTATTCCCTTATGGGTCGGGTTAACAGGGTGACTACTTAGAAACGCGGCACCCGCATCAACGATATGATACAAAATGTCGTTAGCGACCTGGTGAAATAACGCACTACGACTATCCCCCACAGTGATCAGCGCCATTTTATCGGCATAAAGTGACAGTGCATCTGGTACTAAATCAGCCTGCGAAAGCCGCTCACCTTGCACACTGTATTGCAATAACCCGCTTTTCCCAACCTCATCATCAACAGATTTAAACCCCGCCATCAAGCCGCCTGACGGCAAAGCAGATAATACAATGAGATTCCCCCCCCACGCGTAAGCATCAGCAACATCTATCACCTTAATCAATTGTGCGTCAGCATCATAAAGATTAACAGCAAAGTGGGCATCTGCGCCTGAAGTGACGTAGCCTAGCGCAACTTCACCACCGGCAAGGGAAATCAGTGATTGAGGATACAGTGTATCGCCCAACAGCACTGCCTGCGATAAAGGCGTCAGTGTTTGATCAAAAAATTGCAACCATGCCGATGTTCCCGCATCCTCGTCATAAAGCAACCAGCTTAAAACGATTTGCCCATGATGAGTAACATGTACAAGTGGGTTTAAGAGTGTTTGGTTGCTTTGATAGGGGTAGCTAATAGGCGTATAAGGTTCCCCCTGGGGTATCAACACATCTTCGCTATGAATATAGGTTTGTGCAATGACGTTTTTTCCGCCCTCAACCCATAGAGATAAAAATTTATTGTCAGCCATCGATACAAGTGCTGGGGATTGTGCATTATTACCCAACGCACTCTTTGCTGTAAGTAACGCATCGATTTGAGGCGTAACCTCAATAACCGGCTTATCATTAACAGGGTTAATATTGAATTCTAAGCCATGTTCACTATTTTCTGTTTCTGCCCCTTTGGTGCTAAATTGCATATACGCATATTGATCGCCACTGGCATTCGCTCGCCCTTTATAGGTAAGGTGATCGATGTCTTTTATCGCAACAGTGAATCCGCTTTCATCAACCAGCGACCCATCAAAACGTAAATACCCATCAATCGGCAGCCGTGAGAAACTGATCGACTCAAGCTCACTACCCTCTTCTGGCGTGATAAATGAAAAATCTTCCGGTGAAAAAATATGCGTTGCATCTTCATTGATGGAAATAGCCGAATGCCTAGATAATAACAAATCATCTTGCTCACTCACATGATGCAGAAAAATGTGCTGATCTGTTTTATCCAAATGCGCATTAAGCTCAACCTCTAATGCCTCATTCTGTCGATTAAAAGCAACTTGTTTTGCGCCTTCATGCAGAAGCATTCGTGCGGTTTGGGTATCAAGTTCACCGCTTTCCGCCTCTGTAAACCCGCGTAACAAGGTTTCAATCATCTCGCCTGTCGACATCGACTTTTTATCTTCAATACCCGACATCATCGCCAACACTTTTCCGGCAGGATTAGCTTGCAACAATTGATCAGCTACATCAATCATCGCCCGCACTTCACCGCCGACGAGATCATAGGATGCATCCCCTAGGAGGTGCTCGGCAACTTGTGTATAGGCCGTTTGTATTTTCTCCTGAGTAACATCCTGCCCAAAACCATATTCATCCAACCCCATCAAACGGGCAGCAAGTGTTGTTAAAGGGTTAATGTTCGCTGTTACCTGCTGGCTATTTAGCGAAACGATAGAAAACAAAGGGCTATCAAGATCTTTTGTGAGCCCCGTCGATTCATCTAAATAATCATGCTCAGCATTTTTATCAATGACCTGTATTTTTACCGTGTCATAATGCGCCGGTATTGTAGCGCGATAAAAACCGCCAGCATCAACATCAGCCTTACCAAGAAAAACACCCTCTAAGCTTATGATTTCAACACTTAATCCATTCCCCTCAATAACAGGTCCTAACACCACTGTACCGTTAATCGTCGTTACGGCTTCCTCCACACTTTCTTTCTCATCCTGTTTAAACACATAGTAAGCACCTAACCCTAACAACGATAAGGAACCCATATAAAGAGAAATAACTTTAATCCATTTCAAGGTACCCCCTTCATCGTCGCTCTTTTCTTTGTTTTTACTTTCAGCTGATAGCTCACCACTTAAGGTGGTAACAATATATGCCAAATGGATATTGCTCGACGATTGCCCTGTATCCGTTTGCACGGAGGCCTTACCATGCGTATTTGCCGGATCAGGGACGTAGTCTTGTGTATGATGCTTTACAAGATTGCCATCAGCTTGTGTCAGCTCTTTTTGTAAAGACGCCATAATACTCGTATCAAACTGATTGCCGTCAGCCGCATCAACAAGCATATCAATCACAGGAAAGGGTAAAGACTTCACTTTACACGATGAGACGATGGCGTTTTCTTTCGTCGATTTTTTTTGTGACTGATCAATACTCACAGCAATTCCTTTTGCATCAGAGAATATTAAATTTTAAGTGCTATAAACTATAGCACTGCAAAAAACGCATCCATTTATTTTTTATCAAAAAAGAAAACCGTCAATAATCCGATTCAACTAAAACAGGTTCTTTGTAAAACCCAACTCGATTACCTGACTGTTTTTTAGAGATCGCTGGACGAAGAACACGAATACCAAGAGCATCAGCTTCAATCGCCGCTTCAATATCCTGATCATCATCGCCGTAATAAATAGCGATTTTTTTATCTTCTATCCAGGGCGTTTTTGTGTTTCTAGTACGTGTTGGACCCGCATAAATCACATCGTGCATATTTTTTATTTTAAAGACTTCTTGAATGTATTCTTTTAGCGAATAATCGCCCTTTGCAACACAAGGGGATGTTATTCTTGCTGTGATAAAGTAAATATCATCACCTCTTGCCTGATGCATATCGATCAAAGCGCGCACACTGTCTTTAGGCAATAAATTTTTAACCATACTGCAGTTAATCTTGTCGTAGCGGCCAGGAATTTTTTTCTGGTCTTTATATTCAGGGTAATCGAACCAAATACCTTGCATGAGAGCACAGGAGGAGAAAATGGTGTCGTCTATATCAAAGCCCACTGCAACAGGGGATTTTCCACCCAATTGCTGCTTAATATCATCGACCGTCACCCAATTAAGTGACTGCGGTTGCGAAGCACTGTGTAGCTCACGGGTAGTGTAAAAGTCCTTTTCAGGTTTTTTACTGCAACTGAACAAGAAAAAAACACAGGAACAAATAAAAAATAATCTCATAAACCCTCCATTATCAATCAGTATATGACAATGACGGAGGTGAAACGTTTTATACCGATCACCCTTGAGGATGCAAGGGCGTTGGCCGCGTTCGCTCCCCCCAATCACTTACTGACTGTAAGCTCATGGGGGTTAGCTCGCTTGCCGTCTTCTTGCATCGCCAATTCCGATGGGTATAGAGTTTTATGAGGAGCTAAGAGCAGATGCTTGTGTATTTTTCTTTGTATACACAAGACATAGAATGGCAGGCAGTAACAAGATATCCGCTAAAAGCGCTAAGGCAACAATTGATGAAGTAATAATACCGAAATCTTTAAGGCTTATCAGCGTTGAAAATAAATACGTCATAAAGCCGCAGAATAAAAGCACTGTAGTAAAGAGCAGTGCATTACCTGTAGTTTCCAACGTTTTCATGACGGCAAATTCAGCATCGCCTGTTTTTTTATAGTACACCTGAAAACTATTCAAGAAATGTACCGTATCATCGACTACCAAACCTATGGCAATGCTTCCAATCAAAATTGAATATAAATCAAGGGGTAATTTGAAGACATACATCAGCCCCATACCAGCAATAATAGGTAACAAGTTAGGTACCATACTTAATAAGCCTAAGCGAATGCCGAGCAAGAGTATCATCATTAGTGTAATCACCACGCTTGCGCTTAGATAGCTATCAGCCATGGATTCTATGGCCATTTTTTGGATTGGCGATAACAAATAAACAACACCGGTAAAACTCACATCAGCAAAGCCTTCAAAATAGTCCCTGACCCAAGGTTCAAGCTGATCAAGGTAATTGGAGTATTTAATAAGATCACGCCAAGGCGCTAGCATCGTCACACGTGCACCACTGCCATCGGCAGTTACTTGCTCGTCAAGGTCTTTACCGCCTGACATTTCAAAGAACAACAGTTCTTGTGCCACCAACTCGTCATTGTCAGGAACGGAGAAATAATGCTCATCGTTTTGATGTAAGCTTTTATTCACTTGCTTGACGGTATCGACGATGGAGCGACTCGTATCAACCTTAACGCCATCATGCTCAAAATCGAGTGCTGCCCGGTTAAAACTATCCAACCGGTTTTGGAACGCTGTCGTTTTGACCCCGTTTTCAGTACCTGTATCTAAAAGAATCTCTATCGCGATAGAACCATAAAATTCATTGTTCAGCAGCTCAATAGATACCGGTAATTCTTGTTCTGGCGGTAACCACTTCACTGGATCATGCTGAAACCTCAACTGACTCACAAAATATCCCGAAACAACAAACAGCAAAGCAAATAAAGCAACAATACGTTTTGGATTATTCCACCCAAAACGCCCTACTTTTATCAGGCCAATCTGGCTTAGCTCAATCATACGGTTTTTTTCAGGTGAGGGCTTGATGGGCATTAAGGTCATCAATGCGGGCAACATAAATAAGGTAAAAAAGAAAACGATGAAAACACCTAAAGCCGCAAACAGTCCTAATGCACCGATCGGGATAATATCTGCCATTGCAAAAGACAGCATTCCCATCATTGTGGTTAAACTGGTTAATAAAATAGGCATCCCCGTATGAGAAAGGGCATAAGAGATGGCCTCTTGTTTGCTATGTGTTTTATTGTAGTTTTGAAAAAAAATACTCAAAAAATGAACCGAATCACACACACCCACCGTTAAAATAAAGGCTGGCAGTATTTGCGAAAAAGAACTCAGCGCCACATCAAAGCCAGCCATAACACCTAATGTACTGGCCAAAGAAATATCAATAATAAGAATGGGAAGAATAACAGCCGTCACACGACGGAATAAAAAGTACAACAACAAAAAAATGACTAAATTAGAGGTGAGTGCAAAAATGGGGGTTTCTAAGGCAATTTTAGTTAATAAGGTATCGCCAATTAATGGGCCACCTGAAAGATTAACCTTAAAACCTTCTGCTTCAAACTGAGCAACAACATCTCTCACCGATTCAACATAGCGATGCTGATCCATTGAGGTAAAAGGCTGTTTTTCACCCTTATATAATTCAGGTGAATATGCTTTTTGATACAAATAAATCGCTGTATAGTCGGTGTTCCGACTTAAAAAATTCTCTCTCAGCAACGGACTACCCAAAACACGTGCCTTATAGGTAGCAAGCGCCTCAGGCGTTGTAGGAAAAGATTGAATCAAGTTATCAACGATCAAATCATCATCTTCACCATAAATAACATCGGCATTGACCAAACTTTTCATTCGATCAAGATTATAGGTATTAGCTTCAAGTGCGAGATGAAATGCTTTTAATTTTTCCAAACGCGCTTCGGTAAAAATATCCGGCGTTTTTATCATCACGACCAACGCTTCTTCAAAACCATAACGCTGATGGAATGCCTTATAGGCTAAAACATCAGGGTGAGATTTATCCAGATTGCTTTCGTTCGAGGTATCAATACGCAGTTTATACAATGAAAAACAACACATCATGGCAATAATAAGGGTAGCAATCAATACGGATTTCGGGTGCCTGTAAATGAAATCGCCTAACTGACCAAAGCGTTGTTGAGCACGTAATTTATGGGACATAGAATTATCTTAACCACAAAAACAGCCATGATAAGGATTTTAGGTGCATGCTTCGAGTAACCAGTCGTTAGATTGCTGCATTGTAACTTTGTCGCTAATCAACCCCTACTTATCGAATAATATTCTAACGCCTAAATCCGATGACTAAATCCATAGCTCAAGAAAACTTAGTCATCGACTGACGGCCATTCACTCACTCAAAAACTAAAAGGCGGCTCAATAGCAAAATGAATCACAACCTTTACAAAAGGTAATGCAGTATAAATTTCATCTGTATATATCTTTATAGGAAAAGACTTTAAAACAACAATAAATAAACGCCTGCCTATGAAACACATTAAACTTTACCAAATCATCTTTTCTTTAGGTATATATTGCTCTTTAATTGCCTGTGGAAGCCAAACACCTTCATCAGCGCCTGATCTCGATACAAATATAAATGCTACCCAGCAAGAAACCATCGAAACAGGCACTTCAGCCATCGATCAAGCCTCTCAAAAAGTAGCGACAACCAATGATACGAGCCAGCTTAAATCGCAAGAGCATGGCAACACGATAAAAAATAACAACTTAACCTTCTTGGTAACACGCACCAATACATCCAAGATTGTCAGCATAATAAGTGGCAAAAAAGCCAGCACTTTTGCTTAATTGATCACCCTATAAAGGAAGTGCAAAATAAAATATTGTCCGTTATCGGCTATGGCGCACTTGGCAAAGCTATCGCAAAAGCTGCCCATGCATTTGGTGTTACTGTATTGATTGCGGAACGCGCTGGACAAGTACCGCGTGAAGGTAGAGTCAGCTTTGAGGCGGCCATCAAGAATGCTGATATTATTTCTTTACACTGCCCCTTAAACGAACAAACAAAAAACCTTATCGCCGCAAAAGAATTTATGTACATGAAAAAAACAGCTGTACTCATCAATACATCAAGAGGGGGAATCGTCAACGAAAGTGATTTAATAAACGCGCTAAACACACAGCAAATAGCCGGGGCTGCTTTTGACGTATTGAGTGAAGAACCTGCAAAAGATGCTAACCCGCTCATCAATTATAAGGGCGAAAACTTATTATTAACGCCACATATCGCTTGGGCGAGTCAAGAATCTGTCTCTAGGCTTTTTATCGAAATTAGGCGTAATATCGAGGCATTCCTGAAGGGTGAAAAACGGAACCGTGTTTAAGTTAGCGAGATATTGGCATCAGCCTCGAGGGTGTTAAATATAAGCAAAAAAAATAGCTTGACGCTGTTTTACAATAAATTTTCATTTTTTAGTCGCTCTTGGGAGTTGCTCATATTATTGACGATAAGTTAACCCTGCAGCCCATCAGCACTGATTAAGTCTCATTACGGGAGCGACACGAACCCAAAAAAATAAATGTCGTTAGAATACGCTACAAAGCGAAGAAATAGCCTTAAAAAACCCATGATAGAATAACCCTCTTATTCAAGTAACCACAAGGGACTGTTTCTATGAAAATTGATAATATCGACATCGATGCAACTCTCAGTGAAGTCGAACTATTACTCGAAGAAGATAAAAACATCTCTCCAGCGCTAATATCGATTATTACGGTGTTGCTACTCCTGACTAATCGAGCAGGGTTAAACAGCAGTAATAGCAGCAGCCATCGACGGATAATAAAAAACTAAAGCCAACCCGAAAAAAATCAGCTAAGAAAAGCGGCGGTCAACTCGGACATAACGGTGTCACGCTCAAGCAAATCGACGAGCCCGATGACATTGAACGCATCCAGATTGATCGACGTACACTGCCACGAGGCGATTACGAAAAAGTAGGTTATCCTTTTTTGGTCGAAGCCGTTGCTTTGTATCTTGATCTAATATGTATGCCATAACAGCGCCCGATTCACACAAAGTGATGTCTCCATCAACAATGATTGGCGCTTTTCCCAAAGGGTGAATAGCCTTCATACTCTCCGGTGCCAGCTGTGTTGTGCTGTCACGAAAATAATCAATACGAAGGTAGGGCATTTGCAGCTCCTCCAACAACCATAAAACACGTTTTGAACGAGATTGACTCAAATGATGAACAGTCAACATAGATAATTCCTTGGGTGAGATTTCACTTAAGGGGCAGCATATCAATACAAATAATATTTTGTACCACGATTAACCTTGTAGTAATAGCTTTGTTAAATGACTAAATTTCATCAATTTGTGGTGATACAATTTTCAATCCAACAATGCCGCAAACGATCAATAAAATGCAGAAAATTCTTGCTATATCCCGCGGCTCATCTAAAAAAAGTATGCCAAAAGTTGCGACACCTACAGCACCAATACCCGTCCAAACAGCATAGGCCGTCCCCATGGGTATCTTTTGAACAGCCAGTGACATCAGATAAAAGCTGATAATTACCGAAGCCACGGTCCATATAATCGGTATTGGCTTAGTAAAACCTTCGGTATATTTAAGCCCTACAGCCCAAATACATTCAAAAAAACCAGCAAGTATAATTAAACCCCAGTATTTCATAAGTATATTTACACAACTCCGTACATATAACCATACAAATAATTTAAAAAATGTATTTATGAATAAATTAATGCCTTATACGTAAAAACATCCTACAATACAAATTAAACGAACTTAATATAGGTTAAAAAATGTCTCAAGAATACGATGAGATACACTACCTAGCTACTCGCCAAGCCAAACATTCACTCACTAAAAAGCTTCGAGAACCTCAAGAAAAAATTACCCAAGATCTATTAATCACTTACATCAATTATAGCTTAACGCTTGTCGATTATTGGGCAAATTTAGGGCTAAGCGACTACGAAGCCAATGAGCTATCAGACCTGCATACTGAGTTAATGGAAGCCAGCCACCGAAAGCATCTTGACGAAGAGCTTAAACAAAATTGCCTTTCCTTTGCTGATAGCATTCACGAGCAGTGGCGACTTCTAAAAACCACGCGCTTAAATTAACCCTACCTCACTCTCTCAGAGCATATCCTCAATAACTAATATCAAAGCAATAAAAAATCCACCTATTAAAAATAAAATAAACGAAGAGTCTTCAATATCAAAACTCAGAGCACCCGCCACTAAAATAAAGACAAGCGCCCCAACAAGCTTCACTACTCTCTTTAAAATTTTCCATTTTTTATCTTTCTTTTTCTCATCAGGAAACAGTGAATAAAATTCATCCTCATTCATACCTTCATGAAATTCCTCATGCCTGTTTTCAGCTGATTTCTTCTCCTTATCAATACGCACTACCTATAAGTACCTACATTTTAAAAGACATAAAATAAAGCTTAGAAGAAAAAAAGGGGTTTAGAGTTATAAAAAATAGTAAGGTTTCTTTTAAATGCGTAAAAAAACAAGAATCATCAGGTATCGCCACTGGAATAATAGCTTTTACCCAACTTATTGAACTTATCTAGCCGACAAAAAGACCAATGTCTTCTAAGCTATTACTGGAAATATTATGGGATTTTATCGCTTCGGTTTACTTCGATGGGTTTATATCAGCTTAATGGGCATGAGCATACTTGCTTTGAGAACCTCGACTATAGCCACCCCCGACCCCCTATTAAAAGTGAGCTCACCTAATCTTCAGATCATTATTACCAACCTAGATAAAACAACTAAAGCAGCAGCCTATAAAAACCTCACACCCCTTAATGATTCAACCCAAAAAGAGTCAAGCACAACTCAAAATCAAATAATGCCATTGCAGAGCAAAAAAAAAACACCCAGAACCACGGTACTTAGCAAGCCTTCAGATTTTACTGTCCAGCCGTACGGGCTACTCATTGCCAACCTCAAAAAAACGAGTAAAAATATTCCCTCTTACGGATCAGCACCAAAGACAACTCAAAATGAAACAAATTTACCGCCAGAGCCACTTATACCCATCGGAATTGGAGGTGCAAGAAGGCGGAAAACGAGCGAATCCCCATGAGCTTACAGTCAGCAAGTGATTAGGGTGAGTGAGAGCGGCCAACGCCATTGCATCTTCAAGTGTGATGGGTATAAACAATGCAATCAAGAAAACCCTAGACCCGTTGCTCTATCTAAACCTTCGGATTTCACAACCCCGCCTGCCACGACCAAAAAAACGTCCGCAATAGATACAGCCCTCCTGATACAAGCGATAAAAAGCCAAGGCTTTGATTTTGTTGGCTCATTGCATGCAACACATGCCAAATTAAAAGCCCCAGCACTACTTAAAACGGACTCCTTTAAGTGAGCCTTTAATCGATTACACTTAACTTTACTGACCAACTGGAGGTCAGCCTTCAAAAACGGCAAGGAAAAATCATTAAACTGTTAAATGTTGAGAGCGACAATAAATCTATCCAAATTCAAGGCTCTGCTGGCGTAACCCAGACCTACCCCCCTTGAATACGCCCCTATCAACGTTTTGAAAGTTGTTACATGAATGGCATCTTGAGCGAATTCCCATCAGTTTAAAAAAAGAAAATAATCCGCTAGACTAATCAATTCTTGCTAGAAGGCCCCGCATAATCAATCAGTATTTATTACAAAAAGCTGTTACAAAAAGCAACGTCTATGGTATAGTCCTGCGGATGAGCTGATCGAGAAGGTTTTTAATCAGCCCAGGGTTACGTCAATAAGTCTTTTATATTACTCCTAGTA
Source organism: Pseudomonadales bacterium (assembly GCA_965248335.1). Lineage (GTDB taxonomy): Bacteria > Pseudomonadota > Gammaproteobacteria > Pseudomonadales > DT-91 > CAKMZU01. The sequence continues at coordinate 1,825,078 of CBDFIY010000003.1, read as the reverse complement.
AATCAATTACTTATCTACGACCTTAACGGTGAGGTGTCCGAGTGGCCGAAGGAGCACGCCTGGAAAGTGTGTATACGGCAACGTATCGAGGGTTCGACTCCCTCTCTCACCGCCATTTATTTTATTGTACAATCACCCGTTAGGCGAACAAGGTTAACTTAATCATTTAGCCAAGAAAGCCTTAATAGGTAAGGGTTTGAAGAGGGATAAATATTTTATGAAATCACTCTTTATTATCTTGACTTAAGCGAATTTCGATACAATAATGCAAGCAGCAGTAAAGAAGTCTCAAGCGTAACCTTCATTTCGTTGTTTTATTCGTAACACGTCGTCCTGTAGTATGCCTTAGTTAGTCTGATTTTCCGCTACACCCGCCTAAATATGGCAAAACAATTTACTATTCAGGATTTCATTATGTCGACTACTGTAAAAGGTACTGTTAAGTGGTTCAACGAATCAAAAGGCTTCGGTTTTATTGAACAACAGTCTGGCCCAGACGTTTTTGCTCATTATAGCGCTATTGTTAGCACTGGCTTTAAAACCTTAGCTGAAGGCCAACAAGTTGAGTTTACTCTTACTCAAGGTCAAAAAGGCCCTCAAGCTGAAAACATCGTTGTTGTGTAATCACACAATTACTTGTTTTAAAAAGGCGGTATAACCGCCTTTTTTTTCGCCTGTCATAATTACTAAGATGAGCGAAGCAAAAACTAAATATATATTGTAAACACCCCCATGCCTGCATTACGGCACAGCATCAAAAAAACCTAAAAGTGCGATGCCAGATTCTCCACCACGCATCCCCCTTACTATAGACAGACACACCAGTGACAAACATGCATTGCACTAAAAAATCAAGTAATAACGAAGACGCCTTTCATCGATATTGTATTAATAAATAATCCGTGTATAGCGTGCTGTATCTAGCTTTATATCCGATTTAACGGGGCCTGAGGTTTGCTGAAAAAGATAACTGCCTGTTGCATTATCATTCGGCAAAAGAACCATCTGAAACATCGTCGTATTACCCTCAGGTACTTCAAGGTGGCTCAACATTCCGGCCTCGGCAGTCTCATCCTTCCCCTGAACATGCTGATAGAGATAATGCCCCTTGAATATCTGACTGGTTCCTACGACTTGATAAGTGTAAGTATCTTTTTCATAACTTATCACGTAACCGAAATTTGCACTCGGGTCTTGATGGGAATTATTGCTATCCACTTGAAAAACGAACGTTTGCCCTTCCAAGCTACTAGGCAAATCAGCGCCATACACTGAACCCAACGAAATAATGAGTAAAGCAAACACGCTCATAACACGCGAGAAAACACACATATTGAAACTCCTTAAAATAATTCACCCCTTATTGGAAGAAATTTATCGATTAAAGTTCACCTACAGATAGACGGAACCTGCCATATCAGATACGACAGAGGTATCAAGACAAGCCCTGAAAATACATCGGTACAATCACAGTGACAAAATCAGGCAACTACACAAGCAAAGCAAATTTTCAGTTTATTTAGAAATAAAACCAAAAATCACATATAATGCGTCCGCTTTGTTGCCCGCTAGCTGGGCGACCCAGTGTAGAGATCTACATTGGTAAGAATACAAAAAACGAGGAGAAACAAAGTGCTAGAAGCCTATCGAGCCCATGTTGCAGAGCGTGCCGAACAGGATATTCCGCCAAAACCATTATCAGCAGAGCAGGTTGCTGGGCTAATTGACCTATTAAAAGCACCGCCTGCTGGCGAAGAGGATTTCTTACTTTCCCTCATCACCAATCGCGTACCACCCGGTGTTGATGAAGCTGCTTATGTCAAAGCAGGGTTTCTTTCTGCCATTGCCAAAGGTGAAGCGGTCTCTCCTCTTATCGATAAAATTGCAGCCGTTAAACTTCTCGGTAATATGCACGGCGGTTACAATATCGCAACACTCGTAGAGCTTCTTGATGATGCTGAATTAAAAACACAGGCGGGCGAAGAACTCAAACACACCTTATTGATGTTTGATGCCTTTCATGACGTCGAAGAAAAAGCCAAAGCCGGTAATGAAATCGCTAAGAATGTGATTCAAAGCTGGGCAGATGGCGAATGGTTTACCAAACAAGATAAAGTTGCAGAAAGCATTAAAGTCGCCGTATTTAAAGTCACTGGCGAAACCAATACCGATGACCTATCTCCTGCACCAGATGCATGGAGTCGTCCCGACATACCTTTACACGCACGCGCCATGTATAAAATGACGCGTGATGGCATTACACCTGAAGAGCATGGCGTCATAGGCTGCATGTCTCAAGTTAAAGCCGTTAAAGATAAAGGCTACCCTGTTGCTTTTGTCGGTGATGTTGTCGGCACGGGTTCTTCACGTAAATCAGCGACTAACTCTGTCCTCTGGTTTTTTGGTGAAGAGCTTGATGGCGTACCCAACAAAAAAGGCGGTGGCATTTGTATCGGTGAAAAGGTTGCACCTATTTTCTACAACACCATGGAAGATGCTGGTGCCTTAGTTTTTGAAGCGCCCGTTGAAAAGCTCAGCATGGGGGATGTCATCGAAATTCGCCCTTACGATGGAAAAATCCTTTCAGAATCCGGTGACATCATCAGTGAATTCGCTTTAAAATCAGACGTTTTACTTGATGAAGTACAAGCTGGCGGCCGTATCAACCTCATCATTGGCCGTGGCTTAACAACAAAGGCTCGCGAATCTTTAAGCCTAGACGAATCCGAACTTTTCAGAAAACCTACTCCCCCAAAAAGTTCAGACAAAGGCTTCACGCTTGCCCAAAAAATGGTTGGTAAGGCATGTGGCGTTGACGGCATTCGCGCCGGGACTTATTGTGAACCAAAAATGACCACCGTTGGCTCTCAAGATACCACAGGCCCTATGACGCGAGACGAGTTAAAAGACCTCGCTTGCCTTGGTTTTTCAGCTGATTTAGTCATGCAATCATTTTGCCACACGGCCGCTTATCCCAAGCCTGTCGACATCGATACGCAACATACACTGCCAGATTTCATCAAGAATCGTGGAGGCGTTTCATTAAAGCCGGGCGATGGCATCATACATTCTTGGTTAAACCGCATGCTACTGCCTGATACTGTTGGTACCGGCGGCGATTCTCACACACGTTTCCCTATGGGTATTTCATTTCCTGCAGGCTCCGGTCTTGTGGCGTTTGCTGCGGCCACAGGTGTCATGCCTTTGGATATGCCTGAATCTGTATTGGTCCGATTTAAAGGAAAGATGCAACCCGGTATCACCCTACGTGATTTAGTCCATGCTATCCCCTATCAAGCGATCAAAGAAGGTCACCTCACCGTTGAGAAAAAAGGCAAGAAAAATATTTTCTCTGGCCGTATCCTAGAAATCGAAGGTTTAGACGCTCTCACCATAGAGCAAGCGTTTGAACTTTCAGACGCTTCAGCTGAGCGCTCAGCCGCAGGTTGTACCATTGCTCTCAATGAAGAAAAGCTCGTTGAATACATGCGATCAAACGTCACTTTACTTCGCGCCATGATTGCTAACGGTTACGGTGATGTTCGCACCCTTGAGCGCCGTGCACGCAAAATGGAAGAATGGCTTGCAGCACCTACTTTAATGAAAGCAGATAGCGATGCAGAATATTTAGAAGTTATCGAAATAGATCTGGATGCCATTAAAGAGCCGATTGTTTGCTGCCCTAACGACCCTGATGATGCCAAAACACTGTCAGATGTTGCCGGCAATAAAGTCGATGAAGTTTTCATCGGTTCTTGCATGACCAACATTGGCCATTTCCGTGCAGCAGGAAAATTGCTGGATGCACACAATGGTGAGCTAAGCACTCGCTTATGGATATCTCCACCGACAAAAATGGACGAGCATCAGTTAATGGAAGAAGGCTACTACAACATTTTTGGCCGTGCTGGCGCTCGTACAGAAATGCCCGGCTGCTCGCTATGCATGGGTAACCAAGCCCGTGTTGCACCAAACAGCACCGTACTTTCTACCTCTACGCGTAACTTCCCTAACCGCCTAGGTGATGGCGCAAACGTTTATCTGACCTCCGCAGAGCTTGCCTCTGTTGGTGCAATTTTAGGTAAACTGCCGACTGCTGAGGAATATACTCAGTTTGCGAGTAAACTTGAGACCATGTCTGATGACATTTATCGCTACTTAAGCTTTGATCAGATTGCTGAATTCCAAAAGAGTGCAGAAGATGGCGCTAAGATTGCTGCCGTACAAATTGATCAAGCGAGTTAAAACCTGCGCTACTCTTATCATCAAACCCGCTCTATAGCGGGTTTTTTTCGCCTAATTCTTAATATTAAAGCTTCACCGTCGCCTGCGCTGAATAGCCTTCCCGGCCTCAATGATTTTATGAATAAACATATCGCCATGGCTTGAATCAAACGATGTAGGGATAAGATTTCTACGTGTATGATCCGCCCTAAGTGCAGTAATAATTTTGTCTTTATCCCAATCAAATGTACGATCATGCTGTTTAAGTAAATCTTCTGCAAACAAATCAGCCGTCACATCATCAAGGCGATTTGTTTTCATTTTGAGAATAGGGTTGCCCATTTTTGCGCGTATTTCAGGCATAAACTCTTTATTACCGAACGCCTTATTGTAAGCAGTAATGTCGGGTAATAATTCAAAATCATCCGTGAAGTAAAATGATTGAACAGTCGAGCCATTCACCGGAAAGCGGCCAATGGGCTTCCCTGCTTTCAACTTATGGCCACCAGACTCACTGCCAAAAGCCATATCCCCTAGCCTATCACCTTGCTCGCTATACACAGCCCCTTCGTCGATATTGACCTGATCAACGCCCGTTGCACCAATAAAAATATGTATTGAATACATATCCGTACCTTCATGCTTAAGCATCATTATTTTGCGGTTGTTCTGTGCAAGTATATTAGGTTTATGGCTAACGGCTTCTGTGGATACTGAATATTGATTACCTGAAATTTCGATAACTGAACCTAAGTTCTCTGATGCTTGATCAACAAAGAAATGTTTAAGTTTTTCTAATTTCGGATTTTTATCAGCACCGGCAACATTCATTTTATTTTCTAAAAATTCAACGGCTTCTAAATGATTTAAGGCTGTCCCGTTAACGGCTGCAGTATAGTTATGAATATCGGCAGGGGCAAGACGCTGCGTAACTTGAATAACGCCTCGTTGGTTCATGTCATCATACAAAAGCCCTAATAACTCTGCCTTGGCATTGTTAAGCTTTAGCTGAGGGGAAAAGTGTTGAGTCTCAAAATCATTAGTACGCCTTTTGCCTGTGCTATCTACATCAACTAAAAAAGAATCGGACACTTTAAAATCATACTTTTCACCATAATAAATAGGGTTATCCGATTGATTTTTTGCCATTTCAGCGGCTGCTTCATTTAACACTTTTCCGACAATTTTTTGCGGCTTACCCAGCTCGCCTTTATTTAGCGTGGTAAAGCGTAATCGTGCATCCGCATTAGAAATGACAATAGCAGATACACCCGCATCATTTGCTCGATGATAACTAGCAAGTAAGGATGCATTCTTTTCTTTTGCATCCCTAAGATAATCTTCACGCGCGGTTGGCGTAAGGTCTCTCACAAAAAAGGTATTAAAGTTTTCGAACTCGCGAATATTTTTTCCAAATAAATAAGAGGGGCCACGGTAAACTCGCTGACCATGGGCGTATGACGTAACTTCATAAGGCGTAATACCCAAAGTTCTCGCAGTACCGGCAATGGATAACGGGGTTGCTTTTCGCCGACTATTCCACCCCATATAATGAGTCATTGTTTTTAAGAGAAACTTACTTCGAGTCAATTGATTGATGACACCATCTTTCTTATAAACAGCATTAATAACCGAGCCAATTTTAGATGACTCTTTAATAAAAGCCTTACCGCCTTGAGATTCAAGCAGTCCTATAAATGCAGTTTTATCAACACCTGATAGATCTGTTTTCTTGATACCTCTGCTAATAAGCTCATCATCAGAGAGATTATCGAAGTACGCCATCGTTTGTGTAAAATGACCAATATCATTGTATTCCACAAGCGGTACAAAGTGTTTTGACGGCGGTATACCCACCAAGTAATTTGGATGTTTATCGAAGCTAATGGGGAGAATATCATCGGGGTTCATTTGAACAAGCTTATCTACCTCATCCAACAAATCGGCTTTCAGCAACCACAACTCTTTACTTTGCCACTCAAAAACACTTTGCCAGATATCTTCGAGTTGCTGGCGATAACGCTGAGGCATCTTATGCAATAAATACTCATCTTTTGCCTGCTGAAACGATGCCAGTAAAGATAACGTGGTTTGCTTTTTTTCACTCAGAGGAGAATGTTTTCCTGACATCTTTTTTCGCTGATATATTTCATAGCTAATCAAAAGCCCCAGTAACGTTGAGGCGACCATGATGCCGATAGTCACTTTATCCTTAAGACCAAAAGTTTTGTATTGACTGCCAAGAGCCTCAACCTTATCTTCAACAATACCCTCCTCTAATAAACCACGTTTATCCAGAGAATATCCGGCCTCATAAAGCGCATCGCATGCCTCTGCCTGTACAGATTCTGATATCAAATAATGGTAGGTGTTAAGAATATCTTCTCGGATATAAGGCGCCTGACAAACTTCATCATGACTATATTGAGTGCTCAGCGTTCTCGGGCTATGTGTAAACGGCGTAGAAAGTTTATTACTGGACTGATCATAACTACACGATGAACAAATAACGATCAGAAGTATATAAAGAAGTGACTTGGCCATTGGCTACTTTTTGCAATAAAAATATAAATCCTCCACAGTGACTATAGCCATAAAATTGACGTTGCTCTTAAAAAGCCATCAATCGATCAACTAAAGCTTAAAAAAGCGCCGTGCTTCCCTCAGCGCAAACAAGCATATTTACAAGACTTTATGCATAACCATCGGTGATTGGTTATCGGGGTGCGCCATAATGGTTACCGGGGTGCCAAACACTTCCTGAACGGTCTCTTCGTTTAACAATTCCTGCGGTTTCCCCACGTATGAACAGCTCTTTCGGTGTATGAAGGCAATCCGGTCCGCATATAAGCTGGCAATATTCAAATCATGTACCACAGCAATAACGGCAAGCTTATCAGGCATTTTCCTGACGAGCTGAGTCAACACACTAAACACTTGGCCTACCATCGCAATGTCCATCGCTGAGGTACACTCATCCAATAATAAATAGCGTGGCTCATCAGTATCGCCCTGCAATATTTGCCCGATAACACGTGCGAGCTGTACGCGCTGTTTTTGCCCACCAGAAAGCGTTAAATAGCTTCTATCCAATAAGCCTTTTAAATCGAGCATTTGCGCCACTTTATCGACTAACCTATTACGCGCTTCAAGGCTTTGCGTTAAGAAAAGGCCAATTTCAATCAATTCTCGTGCTGAAAAATGAAAGTGAATATCCACTTGCTGCGGCATCATGGCACGTTTAAGTGCCATTTCAGCAGAGGAAAGTGAATGAATATCACTGCCATTGATGTGAATACTGCCCGATGCTGGCAAAATATCTTTGCTTATTGCTTTTAACAGGGTGGATTTCCCCGCGCCGTTTGCACCACAAATCGCGAGAACCTCACCCGGCTCCACGGATAATGAAACCCGATCAAGAACGCTTTTTCCTTGTAAGCGAACGGTGATATCTTCAACCACTAAAGCCATAAGTAACCTCTCACGTTAACCTCTAGCATGACATTAACCTATAGCCCTTTGTCTCTTCTGCTTAAGGAGTAGAAAAATAAAAAAAGGTGCCCCAATAAAGGACATCACAAGACCGATGGGTAGCTCGGCAGGCGCAATCACCAACCGCGAAAAAATATCCGCGATCAACAAAACCGATGCACCTAACAACATCGAAAGCGGTAGCAAATGTTTATGATCAGCGCCAATCAGTAAGCGTAAAAGGTGCGGTACGACTAGCCCCAAAAACATGATAACGCCGCTGATCGAAACAGCCGTGCTGACGATAAGTGTTGTTAATATGAGCAGCCGTATTTTAAGTTTCTTCACATCATGACCAATATGACCAGCAACCGCCTCTCCCATAACTAAAGCGTTGAGCAATGCGCGATAAGACAACAGTTTTAAGCAGCTAATCATCAATATAGGCGAAGCAATCGCTAATCCCACCCAAGAGCTTTTCGCCACACTCCCCATTGACCACAGGGTTAAATCTCTGAGTGCCTGATCGTTCGCAAAATAGCTAAGCAGCCCAACACCTGAGCCGGCTATGGCGTTAACGGCAATGCCTGCCAGTAATAATAAGGCTGTATCGGTTTGTGAGAGGTGCGTGGCAATTTTATAGACAATCACAGTAGCGACGATCCCACCCAGAAAAGCGCCCATTGGCAGGAGGTAACTCAGTGTTGTTGCACCCATCCCACCCAACAAAACGATAACGCACACCGCACCAAGCGAGGCACCGGATGACACACCGATTAAACTCGGATCCGCCAAGGGGTTACGGAACAGCCCTTGCATCGCCACACCGGCTGCAGCCAGTGAGGCACCCACGAACAATGCGGTGATTGTTCGTGGCAAGCGCACTTCGACGATCAAAAACTGGACAAGTGATAAAGGATCATCGTTGCTGATGAGATCAAATACCAGCCCTTTCACGGCAAAAAAAAGATCACCCCAAGCAATAGACATCGCGCCTATTGACAGTGATGCCGCCATCAATAGGCCACACGCTATGGAGAGCAGCGGGTAATACGCTGTTCTCATGCGTCTTTCTCGTCATTAGCTAATGACGAAGCGATGTGCAATAAAACTTTAGGCAACCGTGGACCAAAGCTCAGCAACTCAGCACTACTGACAAAAATGATACGATTGTGCTTAAACGCATCGGTAAAACTGAACTGCATTTTCAATTTATTTTGGTCGATCTTCCCGTGAGCGGCCACGATGATAACTTCAGGATTAACCGCTAGTAGTGCTTCTCGGCTTAGTGGCTTATACGCTTGGTGCGAAACCGCGTTATGTAATCCAAGAATATCCATTACAGCCTGTGCTTTGGTGTTTTTCCCTGCTGCATTTAATTGATTTGCTTGCATACCTAAAAAAATAAGGGTTTTTTTACCTGCAAAAGCATGAACTTTTTCAGATAACAAATTTTCAAGTGAGCTTACTTGCTTATCGTAACTGCTGATTAATGCCTGAATTTTCTGAGGATCTCCTAATTCATGACCGACTTTTTGTATTTTTTCTCGTACACCGTCAAGGCTCGCTGCTGTTTTTATCGTGACAACATCTACTGAAGAACGCGATAGTTGTTTTAGTACAATATCTGGCCCGGCAGATTCAGTCACCAATACTTTAGTCGGCTTAACGGATAATACGCCCTCTGTTGACAGTGCGCGCATGTAACCAACACTCGGTAATTGATGAACGGCTTCTGGGTAGATACTCGTATCATCCCGTGCAACTAATTGTGATTCTTCACCTAACGCATAAACGATTTCGGTGATTGATCCGTCGATGGTCACGAGGCGTTGCTCAGCGAATACACTGGGCGCTATCAATAAAAGAACAAAAAACTGTTGTAGATATTTCATTATTATTCGTACCTATGAAAGAAATGCCCTACTTAGTAGGGCAATCGCTTTTATTCCCCGTTATCTGATAAGCTCATGTAGCGCATTGTAATCTTGCCAGGATTTTTATCTTGATCGTAATAGTCGACAAACTGCACTTTTACAGCGTCACGCTTATCACCAAAATTAATGGCATACACTCGGTAGTTAGGTAACATCGTGTGGCCGCCGCCTATACCGTAAGCCCATGGATTGCTATCAGTAAACGCTGATGCAAGATAATCTGCTTTCAAACTATAACCAAGCCCTGTATCTGTACCTGTTTTAAAATCATCAACTGCAACAGGCCCATATGAGGTTGCCTTACCTGAACCTGATAGGCCGCCGTTTGTACGAACGGTATAACTTCGATTGGCAATGTCAAATTTCACGTCCCAGCTAGCATCAGTACATTCAATAGTCTTATTCGTAGATGTCGCTGTTGCAAAATCGACACAAGTTTGAGCAGTTTCTTTTAATGCCACATCAACACTCACTGCCGTATCACTAAAGGCTTTTTTACCATCTTTTTTCTGTATATAAAATTCAAAGGTGGCTACATATTCAGGCGTTATGTTTGATGCGCGCACTTTAGCATAGCTACCGTCGCCAGCTGCAACAATAAAGTATTTATCTGCATTCGCGGTTAATGCATGTGTTCCGAAATTATAGGTATACCAATTACTGCCAAAAGCGCTGGATTCATAAGGTGCTGCATAGCTTTTCTTATCGACTGTTGTGGTTGCATAAAAGGTATCAAGTTCAAACTGTGCATCTGCATTAGTAAAGGCCGAATCAATAGGAGTACCATCAGCATTGTAATAATCAGCTTGCGCTTCAGCCAAGGCGGCTTTGTATCCCTTGTTAAGCTTAAAACCTTTATCACGTTTAACAGCAATATCCCACTCACCTGATTTTTCAACCACTTTACCCGTATCAATGTCAAAATATGCCCATTTAGGTCCTGCCGTAGTCCCTGTATCTAAAGCGATCTCTTGGAAAGCTTTACTACCTCCTCCAGCACTCGGCGTCTTACTTGAATCACTACCACAAGCTGCAAGCATTAACGCACTCACGGCCATCCCGCCCAACATTAATTTATTTTTATTCATGATATTTTCCTAAAGTTCAAATTTAATACCGAGATAACCGTAGCGCCCTTCAACTGGCCGCTGATCTTTATCCTTGCTTTCGCCAAAATTACGAGTGACATCCGTGAGGTTATCAACCCCCCCATAAAGAGAGAATCGATCCGTAAACTGATAAGTCGCCTTCATATCAAAGGTGGTATAAGCAGGCGTTGTGAATTTAATCAAGTCGCTATCGTAGCTCACTTGTTTTGAATAAAAACGTGTATTCAAGCCAACATCCATGCCCTCAAACGGAAATAACTGAATCTGAATTTTTGTCTGATGTTGTGAACGATTATCTAATCGCGAACCTGTTGTTAAATTCTTAGCATCTAAATAACTGTAGCCAAAAGTTATTTTTATCAGATCAATTGGCTGATAACTGCCGTTAAGCTCAACGCCCTGTGTACGTGCTTTTGCGATATTGATATAACGATGAATTTGAATACCCAGATCGGTCTTTTCTGTTGGTTTTTTTGCAATAAGGTTGGTCATGTCATTGTAAAAAAGGTTAAGCCCAATCTGATAACCCTCTGTATTGATGACGCCTATCTCCCACTGATAACTCAACGAACTTTCGGGTTTTAAATCAGGATTACCGATCACCATATAACCCAACTCACTGTGATCAAACTTGAAGAATTGTTCCTTCAGGTTAGGAACACGGTAGCCTTGACCAATCCCCGCTCGAATAAAAATGGTTTTATCTTCATCATCAACAAGGTTCAGTCGACCGTTAATTTTTGGCGTGAACTTTTGACCAAATTTATCATTGTGCTGCAGGCGAAATCCTGGCAATAGCTCTAGTACATCAAACGTAAGATGATCCTGAAAATAATACTCAAACGATGCAGCTGTTTTATAAGGGACTTCTGGATTTACTGTATCGCCATTCTTAATTGATTGGAGAGAATTATGACTAAACTGCAGCCCATGTGTTAATTCGTGCAGACCCAATGTCGTATCGACCTGCGCATTCACATTGCCATAACGCATTTCGGCATGACGGGTATTCGCTAACGTAGGCTGTGTGTCATTCGTAAACTGCTCGTAAATAGCGCCCCACTGCCAGAGTGAGTTGTCAGATTCAGCACGGCCTTTATATCTTGATGAAAGTCGCTGAGCATCATCTTTTTTTACTTGATAATACTTTTTCGCACCCACTCGATCGAGGTAACGCGTTTCCAGAGATTGCTGGTAATATTCCAGACGCAATTTGTGCGAACTTTTCTCTGTAGCAAACCAAGTACCTTCGGTAAATACGGTCGATCGCAATCCACTAGCCCCCGGCTGAGACCATTCATCAACACCACTTTTAAATCCGTTGGAAAGCGCCAAATTTGTACCCGCTTGCACGGCAAATTTTTCATTGGCGTAACTCACCTGACCATCAACCCGCTGACTAGGCAGTGGATACTGTCCATTAGCGACATCCCTTTTACCAAAGGTGCCAGCATCGGTGGAGAGACGTATGGATAGGCCTTCCTCAGGTTTCTTGGTAATGATATTGACAACGCCACCAATAGCCGAGCTACCATACAGGGCAGAGGTTGCCCCTTTCACAATCTCAATGCGTGCCACATTGGTCGTCGCAATTTGTGTGATATCGACTGTTGAGCCGGTACTGGCAGAAACCGGCTCGCCATCAATCAACACCAACACGCGATCAGCGGATACACCTTGAATCCAAACCGACTGACCTTCCTTGCCCGTTATTGGCGCTTTCAAATCAAGCCCAGGGATATTCTGTATCGCCTCAGCAACGTTCATCGCGTGATTACCATCAATATCTGCACGAGTCACTAACGTTACCTTAACAGGGCTATCCCAATAAGCCTGCTCCGTACGCGTACCACTAACAACCACTTCTTCAGTAATGGGTGTCTGGGTTTTGGCTGCAGCTGGCATACTATGAAAACCGACTAACAGCGCCGCAATAGAAAAATTTGAGAATGCACTCATTTCTTATTCTTAAAAGTAAACGATAATGATTATCATATAGATTATTATTGCAAATGCAACACTTTGCCGTTAGTATTTATTTCAAAATAATCCATCACTCGTTATTCCTATAAAAAATATAAGTAATACCGAACAATAAAAACAGCGTTCACATACTATGAAAGAAACAATCAGTAATTTCACAGATAAATTTATTTCTCTTGATAAAGCCAATTCGTTACCTATCTTAGAAGCACTTCCCAGCTACGGAAAAGTCACTGTGATTATTATTCATGGCGGCTGCGTTTTTGAGTATAAAGGTAGCTTCCCTAAAGGGGCGATAGCACACGGATTTTATAATCTCGATAGCCAAGGCGAAGGCTTCGAAGGGCATATCAACATTGAGAAAATCGAGAACATCGAGTTAGCCACTAAATTGCACAGAGGAAGGCCCAGCTATTCGATTAACTTTAAAAATGCGCAAGAAACTATTTTTAAAGTGTTTTTAGGCCGCGACGAAAACGGAGAAATCTTTAGCGATCAGTTAGAAAAATTCCAACAACTTGAAAAAGGGTAAGACCATGAAAAACACCGCTATGCAAGAACGTTTGTCTGATGAGATTTCAGATTTTTTAAATAGTCGACTATCGCTAAACCTCTCCACTATTGATGCAGAAGGCCACCCCTACGCCTCCTACGCACCTTTTGCCATTGGCGACAACTGCCTATACGTGCTGCTTAGCGACGTTGCTTTGCACGGACTTAACCTCAAAAATAATCCGCACGCCGGCGTTTTGGTTGTTGAAGATGAAAAAGAAGCACAGCATTTATTTGCCAGAGTCAGAGTCAACCTGTCAATGAAGGCAAGAACGCCTGAGTTAGATTCAGCAGAATGGAAGCAAGGCGTTGATACCCTGAAAACCCGTCATGGAGAAATGGTTGAAAATCTCTCTGTCTTATCAGACTTCAACCTTTTTAAACTCGACCCTATTAAGGGCCGTTATGTAAAAGGGTTTGGTAAAGCATTTTCTTTTGAAAGGTCGATCAATGGGGATAATATGACACACCTTACAGAGGGGCATAAAAAGCGGTAACCCGCTTAAGCTTAAATACGACTCTTAGCGTATTTAAGCTTACCTCAACGATCAAGTGGATTTTTCCAACCAACTTTACCGCTATGAGATTTTAACACTTTTACGAGTTCGGTATAAATTATCGTGACCAATTCATCATTCTCCTTTACTGTACTTCCATCATCCTCAACCATTGCTTCGTTACTCTTAAGCAACTCCTGAAACGGGCCATCAACGAGTTTTTTAAGCTGAAATGGATTAGCCTGCTTTATATCTTGATAGGACAAAGTAACCTCTTCAGGCGTTTTACATCCTTGGTAAATGCTTAACAGCCGTGACGCAGCCCGCTCTGGCAGGGACCATCCCTCCCTCCATTTGCTCACCTCCATTCTACTATTCAAAACATGCGTTAAATCAACACCTTTTCCAACAGGAAAAACTTCCGCAGTAAATAAAAAAACAAACAAAAATAATATTTTCATAACCATCACTTCATACCCTACATCGCTACCCTACATTCAGACCGCAGGCACTACAATAATGCTCCCTCTCAATATACATTGAGTATGTATACGATTTTTGTAAAAAAATTGGGGGTCGCGATGCATACACGTAGAAAGTTAAGAAAAAATATTTCAGAAGCAGGTTAAGGTGCTAAATCTATCACTTGAAATCGCACCCGCCAATTGTCATGAAACGACTACAACTAGCGCTATTTAAGGCTGAGGAGGATATGTAGTTACAATTAAAAATTTGTTCACACTAAAAGTGATATGACAAATAGCTAACTCACTGCCAACGCTAACGTCGACAACATTTCATCAACCGCACCATCATCCATGTGCTTATGTTCAAGATCAGAGCCATGACTAAGAATAACAACCACATTGTCGCCATCACAAAACCATTCTCGCCAAAACATGCCGTCTTCTTCGAACTCTTTATAAAAAGCTGTCAGCCCTGCTATGGCAGTTTTTATCGTACCTTCTGATAACTCTTCAATCAGCGACTTCACTGAGTTTTTGTTTTCAGGCAACAAGGTGGTGATTTCAACAACGCTGACCTCATCCGCATCGGTGATAATAATGGTTTCTTCATCTTGCTCCGCCACCCACTCTTCAGGTAATAACAGTTGCCAGTGGTCTGTAGTAATTTCTTTCATAACGCTAACCTAAAAATCAGTGCATCTTGCATGGGTTGTTGTGTTCGATAATATTTTTTTCGGCAGCCTACGGATTGAAATCCTACCTGCCGGTAAAGCTTTATGGCCCCGTGGTTTTTTTCGCCAACCTCTAAAAAACAGTTCTTCGCCCCCTGCTGTTTAAACAGCAACAAGCAAGAACGCAGCAAGCATGTGGCGAGGCCTTTACCCTGATAACGACGATCAAAAGTAATATTTAACAATTCGACCTCATCAATGACCTGAGAAAAAATGGCGTAGCCTGCAATAGCTTTCTCTTTTTCCAATAAATAGCAACTGTGCTGTTGCAAGCTTTCATCCAGTTGTTTACATGACCAACGGCTGAAACCTTGATCATCTTCAATTTGTGCGATTACCTGTACATCTTCGGCTTGCCAGAGCCTTACCTGCCAATTGTCCATGCGTTAAAGTACTGCTTTTAACGCCTGCCAAAGCGTACGTTTTAACACAGGTTGATGGAAGTAATCTGCAATCGGCTGTGCATCCACACAAACTGAGGCCGCTAACGCGGCTTCAACAAAGCCACCTAAATACGCATGCTGACTCAATCCAAAGTTAATCACTAAAGGCTTATCTTCATCAACAATCATATTTTGTAAAAAAGGCGATAAAATTTCCTGAATGACATCATCGGCACTGCTTTCAAAATAGACTGAAGCCGGCCAATTGAATACATCGGAAATCTTGCTCTCCGGTGCTTCCCCCATGACAGCCGTGGCTATGTCACGCATAAAAACAATTTCTGCGGGTTCGTTTTGCCACTGTACTCTGGGCTGGTCTTGTAAAAACAACACCCTGCCCATACGCACATAACGTAGGCGAAATTTTTTATCCTTAGACACCTTTGTATCGTTAACCACTAAAGCACGGTTATCCTGCAAAGCAATATCAACCTTAACGGCTTCTTTTGCCTTAGCAGGGAAATCATTAAATTGCAGTGCCGACAAGGTGTCCGCAACCTTTTTAGGCGTAGTGTCTAGTTTAGCTGTGTCATCAAATACACGCAGCACAGCAGCCCTAGGTGACTCCGGCTCCGCTTGCTGCACATCCTCCTTAACGATCTGATAAAAAGAAAACGAAGGCTCAGCATTAGGCAGCGGGCAGCGGGCCTGCAAAGGCTTCACCCCCATCCACTGTAAACATCGTTGACGCTCCGTTTCCTGCACGCTTAAACGCCCTCTTGTGGGTGTGCCTTTTTAGTTGGGTTTTCTAATAAATTCACCGCATGCAAGTAAGCTTTAGCTGAAGCGATAACAATATCGGTATCAGCACCTAGCCCATTGACAATGCTGCCATCCTTTTTTAGCCGCACGGTGACATCGCCAAAAGAATCTGTACCCTCGGTGATACTATTCACGGAATAAAGGACAAGTTCTGAATCCGTCTTTACGATAGCTTCGATAGCTTTAAAGGTTGCATCAACAAGACCATCGCCTGTTTCTTCTACCGTTTGATGATCGTCACCTTTAACTAAGGTCACAGAGACTTTTGGTGTACTCTTCGTCGATAACTCTGCGTGCAAGTTATCTAATCGGTAACCTTCTTCTTCACGCTCTTGCGTCTCAATGGTGACAAGTGCTTGTAAATCTTCGTCAAAAATCTCATGTTTCTTATCGGCGAGCAATTTAAAACGTGCAAAAAGTGTATCGAGTTCTTCATCTGATGCGCACTGATACCCAATACTATCAAGGCGAGAAACAAAAGCCGCCCGACCTGAATGCTTGCCAAGTACCAAACGATTTTCACCCCAGCCTACATCCTGTGCACGCATGATTTCGTAGGTTTCACGATGTTTAAGTACGCCATCTTGATGAATACCAGCCTCATGAGCAAAAGCATTTGCGCCAACTATGGCTTTATTCGGTTGCACAGGGAAGCCCGTGATGCTTGACACAAGGCGAGAAGCGGGCACGATATGATGCGTTTCTATACCTGTCTCGACATCAAAAATATCTGAACGCGTATGTACTGCCATGACGATTTCTTCTAGCGATGCATTGCCTGCACGCTCACCTAACCCATTGATGGTACATTCTACCTGTCTCGCACCATGCGCAACGGCAGATAATGAGTTCGCAACTGCCAAGCCAAGATCATTATGGCAATGTACGGAAAAAACGGCTTTATCGGCATTTGGGATTGTCTGAATCAAACGCTCAATAACTTTACCGAACTGTGCAGGTTCACCGTAGCCGACTGTATCGGGAATATTAATGGTTTTCGCGCCCGCGTTAATCACTTGTTCAATAATATGGCACATAAAATCAAACTCAGTACGGCTGGCATCTTCGCACGAGAACTCCACGTCATCCGTAAACTTTGATGCAAAGGTGACGGCATCCACTGCACGCTCGACGACCACTTCGGGTGTCATGCGGAGCTTATACTTCATATGTATCGGGCTAGTCGCAATAAAGGTGTGGATTCGGTTGGCATTGGCATTTTTAAGCGCCTCACCTGCCCGCTCAATATCTTTTCTATTGGCTCTGGATAGCGAGCAGATACGGCTATCTTTTACGATTTCGGCAATCGCTTTGACGGCTTCGAAATCGCCAGGGCTTGCTATCGCAAAACCGGCCTCTATCACATCAACACGCATTTTTTCAAGAACGCTGGCGATACGGATTTTTTCATCTTTGGTCATCGATGCGCCGGGGCTTTGCTCGCCATCGCGCAATGTTGTATCAAAAATAACCAATTTGTCTTTCTTCATGAGACACTCCAGAAATTTGGGGGAATTATAGTATTTTTACAGGGAAATTGTGCAGATAAATTTAATGTGCCCAGCTGGGCAGGAGGAGTGACAGAAGAAGACGATCATGATGATACATGTAAAACAAACCTGATTAATCGTAAATAGATAACTCGTGTAACTATATAGACATCAGAGGAAATTGCCAATCATGAATTTATTTATAGACTCCTCTAAACTAACTCATTGCTGAATAATTCTAGCAATCCGATTGATCAAAATATCGCTGAAAAATTTCAATGCGCAATCACAAACTTGCAGCGTACTTAATCACTCTCTTTCTTCTAAGTGAAACAAGAGTAGCTAGTGCCTGAACGAAAAGCCTCAAGGCTAGGTACCACAAATGTTTCAAGGGAATTTAGCTAACGAAGTTTTTTCCTGATGGCTGTTTATATGCGATAATACGGTTTAAATACAGCCTGAAACCCCAAAACTTCGCCGTAAAAACATCATGCGCCAGACAGTACGAAAACAACTTCAACTCGGCGAGGCTGATATAGCCAGCATCCAGTTTAATTCAAAATCCCGCGATGACATTCCACAACTTCTTCGGGGTTTGCAGCATATTTACACCGAGGAATCTATCCGCGAGCAGGTTTTTTCTGTTTTGGAAAATCTTATTCCACAAAATATTGATGCGACAAATGGCCGCCCTGGAATGGATTTGTGGATCATTCTCGTCATGGGTGTATTACGGCTGAATCTCAATTGGGATTACGATCGCCTGCATGAGATGGTTAACAATCACAAAACCATTCGAGCCATGCTCGGACACGGTTTATACGATGATGAGAAAGCGTACAATCTACAAACGCTAAAAGATAATGTGGCATTACTGACGCCCGAAGTACTGGATGCAATCAGCGAGATCGTCGTGAAAGCAGGTCACGTTGTTTTAAAAAAAAAGCGTGCGAAGAGCTAAAAGGACGATGTGATTCTTTTGTTGTAGAAACGAACGTCCATTACCCCACCGACATCAATTTATTATGGGATGCTCTTCGTAAAATTATCACGCTATCTTACGCGCTCAATGAAGAGATTGGCGGCACAGCATGGCGGCAATATCAGTTCAATTTAAAGCAGACTAAAAAACTGTACCGTATCGCCCAAAAAATAAAACACTCAACATCAAAAGACGATGAAAAGAAAAGACTGCGTGCGCAGGAAGTTGTTGATGCGCACAAAACGTATTGTGAGTACGCGCAAAAACTCATATCAAAAGCACAGATGACGTTGGCTTTAGCTGCGCTAAAACAAGATATGGGTGCCCGAAAAACCAAGGCAATGCTTGATACTGCCTATAGTGTCCAGACATTTATTGCTCATGCCAACCGTCAAGTTGATCAGATAACTCGTCGCGTTATTCAAGGCGAAACGATTCCACACAATGAAAAAGTATTTTCCCTGTTTCAAGAACATACCGAATGGATTAACAAAGGCAAAGCAGGTGTACCCGTTGAGCTTGGATTGCGAGTTTGCATTTTAGAAGATCAGATGGGATTTATTTTACATCATCAAGTGATGCAGAAAACAACCGATGATCAGATAGCGGTGAGCATGGTGACGGAGACAAAGCAGCGGTTTTCTACGCTGATTTCAACAAGCTTTGATAAGGGTTTTCACTCACCTGAGAATCAAAAAGTACTCAAAGAACATCTTGAACAAGTCATCATGCCAAAAAAAGGCCGCCGCAATAAAGAAGAATCTGCGAGAGAGAAAAGCGCCGAATTTAAAAAAGAAAAACGGCAGCATTCAGCCGTTGAGTCAGGCATTAATGCGCTTGAAGTTCACGGGCTGGATAAATGCCCTGATCATGGCATCGATGGATTTAAGCGATATGTATCGCTGGCTGTTCTAGCACGAAACATCCAAAAGCTCGG
This sequence comes from Pseudomonadales bacterium, assembly GCA_965248335.1. Taxonomy (GTDB): domain Bacteria; phylum Pseudomonadota; class Gammaproteobacteria; order Pseudomonadales; family DT-91; genus CAKMZU01. The sequence continues at coordinate 1,805,493 of CBDFIY010000003.1, read as the reverse complement.
CGCGGGGCTACAGGAAAAAGAGCGAGCTCAGGCAATGCGGCGCAAAGCTGCCTAACTCAAGCAATCCGCTTAATGAATTCTACGTTCTCGGGGATGCTGCGCCTTAAATTTGTCATTCCCAGCCAAAACAACATTGTTTTTATGATTTTAATTGGAATCATGATCAAAACAAAAAATGAATGGGTTTCTTGAAAATCAATGGGGTCATTTATTGATCAATTATTTGAATTTAGGGGGTTTTCTGTCAGGCACTAGCTAAGAGCAATACCGAAACCTACTCTGAAAACTACGATGCGGACATCGAATCGGCAGCCGAATGCACAACACGTTTATTAGATATATTGGCTGCCTCCACACCAACTGATGAAAATGAGATAAAAAAAAACGCCCCTAACAAAAAGAGAAAAAAACGCGCACGACAACTTAATTTTGCTGAAAAAAACATGAATACTTGGGATATTGTCACTCGACACGAGCACAAAGAGGTACAACGTCAGGAAATAAAAGAACAAATCAAGCTTAACGCATTAATTAACGGATTTAACTTGCTCTTTAAAATCCCTAACCAAAACTTTGAACCTCTAAATTATTCATTTAACGAAACCTAAGTCGGCACTTATGAATCAAAGGCGCTTTCGCGCCTTTCTATTTAAGCCGTTTCTTCTTGCAGCGATTGATAATAATCCATCAATATTTGCGCCACTTCAGGTCGAGAAAACTCAGGGGGTGGTGCAATGCCCTGACCAAGCATCTCACGCACTTTTGTACCTGAAAGCAAAATAAAATCGTCTTTACTGTGATCCGGCGCATCACGCATCATCACCACTTTATTAAGCTTTTTGGAGTAAGCCGTATGATCCGCTTTGTAAATCTCGATAGCTAACGCACCCTCAGGCACCTTCTCATCAAAAATTGTTTGTGCATCAAAAGCACCGTAGAAATCGCCTACGCCAGCATGATCACGACCCACAATAAAATGCGTGCAACCGCTATTTTGACGAAATAGTGCATGCAACACGGCTTCTCTCGGCCCTGCATACAGCATATCGAAACCATAACCTGAAATCATCACAGTATTTTCTGGGAAATAGCCATCAACCATGGTACGAATCGCATTATCGCGTACATCTGCAGGTATATCGCCTTTTTTCAATTTACCCAATAGCATGTGAATCAAAACACCATCGGCATTGAGGTCTTTCATGGCCATTCGGCAAAGCTCTTCGTGCGCACGATGCATAGGATTACGCGTTTGAAAAGCCACCACATTCTCCCAGCCACGTTGCTGGATTTCATCACGAATCTGTACCGCCGTTCTGAATGTGTCACTGAATTCTGTTTCGAAATAACTGAAATTCAGCACTTCAATAGGGCCCGAGACCAATTGATTACCTAAAGATAAAAAAGTACTCACACCCGGATGTGAAAGATCCGTCGTGCCAAATACTTCTTGAGCGATGCTGGCTAGCTGCTCACCTGAGATCTCCTCAATCGCCTGAACAGTTTGAATCGCGATGATTGGCTGACCTTCAACGTTAGGGTCACGTAAAGCAATACGTGCTGCACCCTGAATCGCAGCACTGTCCTCAATCAAATTGACAACAGGTACAGGGAAGAAAACGCCATCGGCAGTCTGTAGATTAGCAGCAACCCCTAAACAATCAGCTAAATTCATATAGCCGTCGAGAGGAGTAAAATAACCGCCACCCAGCATCACCGCATTTGCAGCTGCGGCTGAGCTAACAACGATTTGTGGTAAGCTTTCTGCTTCTTTGAGTAGCGACGCTCTTTTAGATGCGTCTTCAACAAACAACGCGTTGAGCGACTCTGATCCGTGTGGTTTTATCATCATTCTTTCTCCAATATCAACAGACAAGCTTACTTGTCTAAAACGTTCATCTCTTCAAGCGCTGACACGATTAAATTCACTTCTTCTTCGAGTGACATTTGATCTGTTTTCAGATGGATCTCAGCGTTTGTCGGGGCTTCATAAGGATCATCGATGCCAGTGAAGTTTTTAATTTCGCCTGCACGTGCTTTTTTATACAGACCTTTTGGGTCGCGCTTCTCCGCTTCAGATAAACTGCAATCAACAAACACCTCGATAAACGGGATATCGGTGGCTTCATGCAAAGCTCTGACTTGGTCCCGATCCGCCACATAGGGGCTGATAAAACTGTTAAGTACCAACACACCCGAATCTGCCATCAATTTCGATACCTCTCCGACACGGCGAATATTCTCAGCGCGATCCTCTGCGCTGAAACCTAAATTCTTGTTAATACCCAAGCGAACATTATCGCCATCGAGACGATACGATAATTTGCCTCTAGCAAAGAGTGCTTTTTCTAACTCAACCGCGACTGTGCTTTTCCCGCTACCTGAAAGCCCGGTAAACCAAAGTGTTGCACCTTGCTGGCCTAATAACTCAGAACGATCTTTTTTTGTGACTTCACCATCATGCCAATGGACATTGGTTGCTTTTTGCTCTGCCATAGATTTCCTGCTTTATAGCGTGATTGAAAAAAAACGACGATTCATGCTTAATACTGACCAAAAAGGGTGAGATTGATTGAGCGGTCAAGCAGTAAAATCGGCGGCGAATTGTCTCATAACCCACCGCAATCATCAAGATACACGCAGGCTACGAGAGGCGTATGCACACCTACTCACCCAGCCAAACGGAACTGCCATATGCCTTTCATCATAGATTGCCTTAAAGCCAGCTTTATTCAGTTCAGCCGAATGCCCTTTAATGGACGCAACTTAAAACCCGAGCATTTTGCGCTATCCGTTAATTACTTACCCATCGTTGGTATGCTTATTGGCCTTACCGGCGCAGCACTCGGCTTTATACTACTCGGCCACCTATCGCAAACAAGTGTAAGCATTTGCATGGTTATCATGGCGATCATATTAACCGGCGCCATCCACGAAGATGGCCTCGCTGATAGCTTTGATGGCCTTTTTGGTGGCCTAAACAAAGAAAAACGTTTACTCATCATGAAAGACTCAAGCCTAGGAACTTACGGTGCCCTAAGCCTCATCTCTGTCTTAGGGTTAAAAATCAGCCTTATGGTATCACTGCCTACAAGCATTATGCTTATCAGTTTTATCAGCGTACAAAGCATGAGCCGAATAGCCCCGCTTTTTATCATTGCGACAAGCAGTTACGCCTCAACCTCTGAGGCATCTAAAATGACAGCAAGTATAATATTGAGTAAATACCATGCTTTACCTGTTATCTGTTTTATCTTGTTATTTAATTTCCTCCTAATACCTGTTACTTTTATTCTATTAATACTTACCTGTATAATTACCGTTAGCGTTATGGGAAAAATATTCTTTCAAAAAAAAATTGAAGGATATAACGGCGATTGTTTAGGCGGAATACAGCAGATCACAGAATGCATACTACTTATTGCCTTCTCGTTGTCTTTTTAAAATACGCTTTACCCTTTTCATCACTATAATAAAAAAATGGTAGTCAACCACAGGGCGACAAGATGACATCAAGACGTATCAAATCTTTATTAAAAGATATGGATTACTGTGAAAACTATACAGACTGGCAAGAGGCCGCCCTTAATTTTGATAGAGAAACAGGGTTAGATGAGTGGAAAGACAGACAAACGTCTTCATTTTATGATCACCACTTGATTCGCTCACGTTTAAATAAACTGAAAGAATTTCGACAACAAGGCGATGATATTCAGCTTTACTATACGCTCAATGAAGGCATACACGGCAACCTCGGTGGCATTGGCCGCTCACCACTTTATAACCACAGCAAATTCGGTACAAAGTCGTTAATTGTTGAGTATATAGACGAAGTTGTAGCCTCTTTATTACATATCAAAGATATTAGCCACGACGTTATCAGCCTTGCCGATAAACTGGATTTTTTCAGACGCGCGAGTCACTGTTTCGGCAGGTCAGCACTTATGCTCAGTGGCGGTGCTAATTTTGGTATGTTCCATGTTGGCGTTGCCAAATCCTTACATGAACAGCGCCTATTACCCACCGTTATTTCAGGCTCTAGCGCAGGCTCCGTTGTTGCGTCAATTTTAGGTACAGCTTCCGATGAAGAGCTTGCTTCTTATTTTGCACTTGATGACATTAAAACTGAAGCCATGAAATTCATGGGGTGGAAACGTTTATTCCGGGGAGAGGCATTACTTGATGGTGATCACCTTGAAGAAACAATGGCTAAATTCATTCCTGAAATCACCTTTCAAGAAGCCTATGAGAAAACCGGCCGTGCGATCAATATAACCATCTCACCCGCAAGGCTTAACCACGAATCACGTATGCTAAGTGCCATCAGCGCACCCAATGTTTTTGTTCGTAAAGGCGTATTAGCTTCTACGGCTGTTCCCGGCCTCTTTCCACCAGTAACCTTGGTGGCTAAAAATTCAGATGGACAGCCTCAGCCTTACAACCCATCAAGGCAGTGGGTTGACGGCACATTATCGAACGACCTACCCGGCAAACGTCTATCCCGTATTTATGGCGTTAATCATTTTATTGCCAGCCAGGTTAACCCTCATGTTGTCCCTTTCGTTTCTGAAAAAGGTCAAACACAAGGTATCAAACAATTAATCGCGGAAATATCCGCTAAAACAACGAAAAATGTTGTTTCAAACGTACTTAGGCATACCCGTGATAACTTAAAATCGCCAGCAGTCAGCTATTTTTTAACACAGGTTCATGCATTGGTTTCACAGGACTACACCGCAGACATCACCATCACGCCAAACTTTAATCTCCTTAACCCGTGGAAACTTTTTTCTAACCCAGAAAAAGAAGACATTACCAATTTGGTGCTTGCAGGAGAGCGTGCAACTTGGCCAAAAATAGAATGGATTCGCAACTGCACTAAAATTAGCCGAACGCTTGAAGATATTTTGAAAGAAATTGAATCCGAGGAGATGCGTATCCTGGCATTGGGTACGGGCAACCCAAAGGCGAAGCAGAAAAATGAACGGCAAATGGAAAAACCAAGTGCGTAAAAATCAAAGAATAATGCTAACAAAAATGTCATCTTGTGAGCTTTCTTGATAGTAAAATACCGCCGCCATTAGTTGCTTTAATTTTTGCCGGTGGCATGTGGGGAGTAGCCATACATACCCCCACATTCAATGATAATCCTGTCATCAAATACACACTTGTAGGGATTATATGGTCACTCGGGGTGGCCGGATCAATAGCATTTCGTAACGCCAAGACAACCATTAACCCACTGAATCCAGCCGCTTCAACAACGCTCGTCACATCAGTTATTTATCAAATAACAAGAAACCCGATGTATGTTGGCTTTGTTATCTTTCTGTTTGCTTGGTCTGTGTATCTAAGCTCAGTAGGGGCCGCCAGCTTAATTGTTTTTACATTGCCTATATTCAGCGATTTCAAGTACAGCCTGAAGAAAAAGCTTTGGCAGCAAATTTTGGCCAAGAATTTACACATTACAAAAACCAAGTACGACCATGGCTTCATACCAATCACCCTTGAAGATGCAAGGGCGTTGGCCGCGCTCACTCACCCCAATCACTTACTGATTGTAAGCTCATGGGGATTCACTCGCTTGCCGCCTTCTTGCACCTCCAATTCCGATGGGTATAGGTGAGAAGTATTGCCAGAAATCAACCATTAGCTGCAAATACCCTTAGCCTCATTGCGCCCTCACTACTAGAAAGTAAACGCAATTGTACAAGAGGCTTACCTGCCATATAAGCAATTGTTCTAACATACATATTAAGCCTTAATGTAAGATATCCAAACATGGATAAACCTATAAGGGATTGAATATAATGGATAATAAAATATCGAGATTAATGCAGTATTGCGCTTTACTTGGAGGGTTGCTTTTATCAAGCTATGCGAGCAGCTTTGATTTTTGCTTCTGGGACTGTGATCGTATCGTTGAAACGAGCTACGGAAAAGTCAAAGGGCGCTCAAATAGCCTCACCAACGCATGGTATCGCATCCCTTATGCTGCTGCGCCTACAGGCGAGAATCGTTGGCAACCACCAAAGCCGGTAAAACCTTGGGATGGAACAAAGAGTGCTTCATTTAGCCTAAGCGGCTGTGAACAGTGGGCTAGCCCTACCGGCGTTTTTAGCCCATTTACCAGTGAAAACTGCCTTGACCTTAGCATTTGGGCACCTGATAAACCGGGCAAATATCCTGTCATGGTATGGATTTTCGGTGGTGGATTCCTGCTCGGCTCAGGTAATGAACTGTCTTATAAAGGAACAACTCTTTCTCAAAATGAAGACGTTGTTGTTGTCACCCTTAACCACCGTTTAGGGCCTCTCGGTTTTTTATCCTTACCGGGCTTAACAGCCGAACAAGGGCAATCTGGAAACTACGGTTTTTTAGATCAAGTCGCAGCACTTAAATGGGTCAACAATGAAATTGAAGGCTTTGGTGGTGATCCAGAAAATATCACGGTTTTTGGGGAATCTGCAGGCGGTGCAAGCGTTTGCATGCTAATGGCGTCACCACTCAGCCGCCATTTATTTCAAAATTCAATCATCTCCAGTGGCCCTTGTGGCGAATGGTTAACCATGAAGCAAGAGGAAGCCGATCAAAAAGGCGCTGAATTTGCGGGCATGATGGGGTGTGATCAACAGGACGCCGCCGAGCAACTCGCCTGCATGCGTAAACTTTCACCCAAAGAAATGCGCAAAAAAATTGACGCGCCCTTTAATGAACTCTTTTTAGTGGATGGTACGCAATGGAAATTTTTTCCTTATTTCACTAAAGACGACCATTTTATTAATGCTAACTTTGAAGATATGATTTCTGCTAACAAGGCATTAATTGAACAAGGCGCGTTAACCCCACAAAACGTTATTATCGGCACAGTGAAGGATGAAGGTAGCTTGTTCGAGGCGTTAAAAGACCACCCGGAAGAGGCTGACTATAAAGATTACATGACTGAGCGCTTTACAGAAATGAAGCCCGAAGATATTGATAACGTGCTTAATCTTTACCCTATCGACCAATACATTAATGTCGGCCATGCAATGGCAACCATTTCTGGTGACAGAAACATTGTCTGCGCCATGGTGAAAACCTCTAAAAACCTCTACGCAGCCGGATACCCCGTCTTTCAATATCAATTTACTGAGTACAGTGATTCAATATTGAGGATGATAACAAAATTCCAACTGGGCACTAACCCACCCCCCTTAGGCGTATTTCACTCGGGAGAAATTGGCTTTTTATTTGGTTCGAGCGCACCTACCAGCTCACTTAAAACCGATGAACAGAAAGCAGTTTCTATGTCTATACAAGACTACATGGGCACACTAGCAAGAACAGGAAATCCTAACCACGCCTCTGCGCCTAACTGGCCGGCTTACAATGATACGGATGAAAACTACTTAACATGGGGGCAAGATTTCACAATAGGCAGTGATTTACGTGGCCACTATTGTGATTATTGGATAGCTGAAGATTTCTTTGCAGATAATTTTTAGTATCAATCTATACCCATCGGAATTGGAGATGCAAGAAGGCGGCAAACGAGCGAATCCCCATGAGCTTACAATCAGTAAATAATTGGGGTGAGCGAGCGCGGCCAACGCCCTTGCGTCTTCAAGGGTGATCGGTATAGCACATCATTTGAAAAGAGTTGGCTGGCATTGGATTCCCGCATTCGCGGGAATCCAATGCTTAAATAACAAAAAAAGCATCAAACTAAACCCGATAATCGGATTAAGATAATGTACTAGGTAAGTGGCTCTAACCGCTCGCCTTTTTCATATGTCACATTACTGTTTAAAAACTTAAAAACAGATGTATTTATTTTTTAAAACCAATGGTAATTTGCTCGCTACCTGTGTGATGTAAAATACCATGGTCATCTGTTTTAATATGAATCACAGGATCTTTCCCGGCACCTTTATACCACTGAAACTCAGCCGTTATATTAGGGTCACCTATCCTCTCTACGGTAAAATATTGATGACTATGACGCCAACCACAATAAGAAAATGCGCCTGATTTATATTCAATTTTGAAGTCTGCGCCAAACCCCGGCGTAACAACGGAGTTATCGGGTGAAATTGAACTGACGCAAAAGTTATCGCTTGTCGCTGTTACCCTGTAATTATAACCCTGCCAATGCGCCTTATCATCATACTCTCGCACTTCAACCGTTGCATCACCGGCACTCACAATACTCGCCATAAGACAGAACAGCAGTGCACCCGCTAAACATACAGCATCTCTCTTTTTAACAAACATCATTTGATGTCATCCTCTATGGGGTTAGCTACGTTGAAAATATTCACTTTTTATATCGACAAATTTATTTCACCCATTCGAAGCCTGTCACCTTGAGACAAATAGCTAGCGCTTGTTATTTCTTAAAGCCAATAGTGACCTGACTTCCGGAGTTATGCAAAATACCATGCGCATCACTTTCTATATAAAGGTGAGGGTCCGCTCCGGCTTCTTTCTTCCATTTAAATGTGGCCTTTATAGAGGGATCACCTATTTTCTGAACAGTGAATGTTTGCTCGCTATGACGCCAAGCACAATAATCGAAAGCGCCGGAATCCCAAGTGATATTCATCGTTATGCCAAACCCTGGTGTGATAACTGCATTATTTGGATCAACCGTATTTACACAGTAGCTATAACCATCCGCTTTAACTCTATAGTTATACCCTTGCCAATGCGTTTTATCATCATACTCACGAACATCAATGGATGCGCTACCTGCATTCAAGACCCCTGCTGCAAGGCTCACAAAAAATCCACAGAAAAAAACAGCTAAACTTTTCCTTGCTGCTGGCATCATAGAAATACCCTCATAAATTGAATGTATCAAACATGTAATCTGCTTTACGGCGCTACCTAGGCACCCGAAAACCATTTCTAATTCATGAGCATAAGACACCAAATATACGAAATAAGTTCACATAACAAATAAGGGTTCCACTATTTATCACTCAAACTAACTAGCCAGAGTATGGGTAAAAATGCCTATCTTTGTAGAAAATTTTGGTTATCGATGGCTGAAACCCTACTTTCAGGTGGGCTTTACCGACTAATCACGATGCAAAAGATAAGGGTTTCTCTGTGCCGTTGGCATAATATCCAAGTATTGAATATTCACATGAGGAGGAGTATTCAGCACATTAATCATCGCTTCGGCTATATCTTCCGCTACTAACGGCGTAAACCCCTGATAAACCTCCTCCGCTCTTTTTTCATCGCCATGAAAACGTACCTGAGAAAATGCCGTTTCAACCGCACCAGGTGCGATGGTGGAGACTTTCACCTGCGTGCCAAAAAGATCTGCATTCAACGAATCGCCTAGCATACGAACGGCTGATTTGGTCGCGCAATACACATTGCCATTCGGGTAGGCCATTTTGCCTGCCACGGATCCTAGGTTAACAATATGCCCCGTATCTCTGGATCGCATCTGTTGCATAACAGGCTTTGTCACATATAGAAGACCTTTTAAATTCGTATCTATCATTGCTTCCCAGCTATCGATATCTCCTCGGTCTACAGGCTCAAGATCTAGCGCCAATCCAGCATTATTGACCAATACATCGATATTATAGGATGCAAGCAGGCTATCCAAAAAAGTACGGACCCCCTCTCGATCACTGACATCAACGGCAAAAGTTTCGATACATTTATTTGTTTCTCCCGCCCCCAAAAGCGCAGCTTTTAATTCAGACAACTTCTCCACTCGGCGAGCTACTAATACAAGATTAACATCGTAAGCCATTAACTGCTTCGCCAAATGCCAGCCAATCCCTGAGCTTGCACCTGTGATGAGTACCGTTTTTTCGTGCAAATAATTTTTCGCCATAATATGGATCTCCAGCATCCAATTTGATCACTGTTAAGTCTACCAATACGCCATTACACGCATCTTAATATCCCAAAAATGAAAGAGTAGAAACGTAAGACTGCTCTACAGATATAGCTTTGCATGCCTTATTATACCGATCACCCTTGAAGATGCAGTGGCGTTGCCCGCGCTTGCTCACCCCAACCACTTACTGACTGTAAGCTCATGGGGATTCGCTCGCTTGCCGCCTTATTGCATCTCCAATTCCGATGGGTATATAGGTGGAACCTTATTACCGCATGACGCCACTAAATAAAATCACGCATCAGCCACGTAATAATACAAGCATTAACCGCTACCTCAGATCGTGACCTTAGTTTGTGACTCAACGCAGGCTTTACTGTACACTGCGCGGCTCTCCATTTGGAGACCTAAACCACTCATCATAAGTAATTCATCTATGACCTTTTCTTCTCTTGGTTTATCCGCACAAATCGTTGATGCGGTAACTGAACAAGGCTACGAAACGCCTTCACCCATTCAAGCGCAAGCTATCCCTGCCATTTTAGAAGGCAAAGATGTGTTTGCTGCCGCACAAACTGGTACAGGCAAGACAGCGGGCTTCGCCTTACCTTTAATCGAAAAACTCGCTAAAGGGAAGCCAGCGCAAGGTAATCAAGTGCGCTCACTGATCGTCACGCCAACACGTGAGCTTGCCGCGCAAGTTCATCAGTGCATCGAGATTTATAGCAAAAATGTAAACATCAGCTCTGCCGTGGTATTTGGTGGGGTGAAAATCAACCCACAAATGATGAAACTGCGTAAGGGCGTTGATATTTTGGTTGCTACACCTGGCCGATTGCTCGATCTTTATCAGCAAAATGCGATGAAATTCAATCAACTCGAAGTGCTCGTTTTAGATGAAGCGGATCGCATGTTGGATATGGGCTTTATTCGAGACATCCGAAAGATTATCGCGCTCTTGCCAAAAAAGCGTCAAAACTTGTTGTTTTCCGCCACTTTCTCGGAAGAGATTCGCGCACTGGCCAAGGGCTTGGTTCACAACCCTGTAGAGATATCCGTTACCCCAAGAAACACCACAGCCTCCTCCGTTACGCAGTGGATTCATCCCGTCGATAAAAGCCACAAAGCCAAATTACTGGTTCATTTAATCAAAGACAATGACTGGCAACAGGTGCTGGTATTTTCACGCACCAAACACGGCGCCAATAAACTAGCCAAACAGCTCGAAGCAGCTGGTGTCGGCGCAGCGGCCATTCACGGCAACAAAAGCCAAGGTGCACGAACTAAAGCGCTTGCCGGTTTCAAAGATGGCTCTATTCGTACCTTAGTTGCTACCGATATTGCCGCACGAGGCATCGACATCGATCAACTGCCACATGTTATTAATGTCGACCTGCCACAAGTTGCCGAAGATTATGTGCATCGTATTGGTCGTACAGGGCGCGCAGGTGCCACGGGCCATGCCGTATCCTTGGTCAGTGCCGATGAATTTAAACAATTGCAAGCCATTGAGCGACTCACAAAAAAAGTGCTTGAACGAAAAGAGGTGACAGGTTTCGAGCCCATGGCTAAATTACCGCCCTCAAAACTCAACACCAAACCCTTCAAATCCAAAAAACCGAAAAAGCACTAACCCCTAGGAGCCAAACCAGGGCTTCCTAGCACTTTTTGATCAGTACAAAGTTTAAGCTGTCATATAATACGAAGTCCTTGAAAAATTCAATATTAAAATAGTCAATTTCTCATACCTATTGTCAAAGATAGTTTTCTGCCATCCAAACACCATGAATATATCTGCATGTACAGCCTCAATAAGAGATCCGCGACAAGGCATCAATCAAAAACACAGCCTTGAAAGCCTCCTTCTAATCGTTTTTTCATCAATAATAAGTGGTTATGATAGCCCTAACAGCATGTCTAATTTTGCAGCTATGAAGCTTGACTGGCTGCAGAAGCATACAGATATCGAATCTGCTCCCTGTGCAGAAACATTACGGTTTTTACTTGCATGCATAAGACCAAGAGATTTGATTGAAGGGTTTACGACATTCGTTTCAAGTTTGCAGGGTGAATCTACAGGAGATGTTATTTCATTAGACGGCAAAACGATGCGAGGAACAAGGCACAATGGTCGAGAAGCCATCCATGTTATTAGTGCATGGTCTCAAAGCCGAGGCCTGACGCTGTGTGCCCTCGAATCAGAAGGAAAGAAAAATGAAATCAAAACTTTGCCGAAGCTTATCGACAGAATTGAGGTAAAAAATGCCACTATTACCATTGATGCGATGGGATGCCAAAAAGAAATCGCAAAAAAGATTATTGAAAAAGAAGCTGACTATTTTCTGCAACTGAAAGGTAATCAGCAGGGGTTGCTGGAAGAAATCCAAGCTTTTCATCACAAGCTTGAACGTGATGGTTATGAAGAAAATAAGACCTCATATTTTGAGGAGGCGAATAAAGGGCATGGTCGATTAGAGATAAGGAAATATCAGCACTTTGAATTAACAGACTGGGTAGATAAGGCTAAACCTTGGAGCGGCTTGAGTTCGGCTGTGCGTGTTGAGCGGCATCGGTCTTCAAATAAAGGGGAGTCTAAAGAAGTTTCCTGGTATATTAGCTCACGCTCTCCTGATGCAAAGCATGCGGCGAAAGCCATTAGGGGACACTGGGAAATAGAAAATAAACTGCATTGGCGGTTAGATGTTACTTTTAAAGAAGATGACTGCCAGCTTCATTCCGCTGGGCTCAATATTGCTACAATAAAGCGTCACTGTATGAATTTGTTAACACTTAATGATCAAAGCAAAAAGGGGATGAAACATCGAGTTATGGGGTGTGCAATTAATGATAAATACAGAGAGAAAATGCTTTTCTCCGGTCAATTTATGCACTGATCAAAAAGTGCTAGGAGGCCCTGGGAGCCAAACAACAAGCCAAGTAAGTCTTGAAAACAAGTACGCATACCGTGCTAGAATAAACACGGTTTATGCTGCCCGCAAAGGGTGCGAATAATAAAAAAGGACGGCTTGTGTTTGCGATTTTTCTCAGTGAAAAAATGGATCCTTTCTATCAGCTTGCCTCAAGCTTCCCAACAGCCATTTTCACCTTTTTCTTAATCCTAACCCTGCTCTTTTGGTGTATTGCTGTACTCGGGCTTGTCGATATCGATTTCCTAGGCGGCACTGATATCGACACAGGTGCCCTTGAAGCAGATACGGCCACAGTGCCTGACGGCATTGCTGGCGTTATTCTAAAACTCAACTTGCACGATGTACCTGTTACCATTTCGCTCACCTTGATCGCGGTATTTGCTTGGTTCTTTAGTTATTATTTTGTTTATTTTTCCGAAGCCTATATCCCTGCCGGTATATTAAGCCTTGCCGCTAATATGGGTATATTTCTGGTTTCCCTGTTTCTTGGGTTAAAAATCACGATCTTTTGCATTAAACCGCTTCGGCCACTCTTTCAGCAATTAAAAAAAACCACTGAACAATACATTCTTGGGCAAACTGCAGTCGTCAGAAGCTCGCGTGTCGATCACAACTTTGGCGAGGCGGTTGTTGAAGATGGCGGCGCAGGCTTGATCTTAAAAGTTCGCACACATGAAGACACGACATTTACTAAAGGCGATCGCGTGGTGTTATTGGCATACCAGAAAGAACAAAACACCTATTCAGTCATCGCTGAAAAAGACTTTCTAAAATAATTTAACACACAATAAAAAAGGAAGAATCATGGCTGACATCAGTGGATTTATGGGGCTCGTTATTCTCGCGCTTGTTTTTTTCGTACTGCCTATTGGTATTTTAAGCATTATCAAAGCGTGGTATATCAAAGTTGAGCAAGGCACAGCAATGATCGTGAATGATATGTCTTCCCAACCTAAAGTCGTCTTCACCGGCGCGTTGGTCTACCCCATCATCAATAAAAAAGAACTCATGCGCATCTCGTTAATCACACTCGAAGTCGACCGCCGTGCCCAAGATGGTTTGATTTGTAAAGACAACATGCGTGCCGATATCACTGTCGCTTTCTACTTACGCGTCAACGAAACACAGGAAGATGTATTAAAAGTAGCTAAATCTTTGGGTGCAACCCGCGCTTCAGATCGCGCAGCCGTCGATCAATTATTTGCTGCCAAATTTTCGGAAGCCCTTAAAACTGCTGGCAAACAATTCGATTTCGTACAATTATTTGAAAACCGCTTAGAGTTTCGTGAAAAAATCATCGAAGTGATCGGTGACGATTTAAACGGTTACGTGCTTGAAGATGTCGCCATTGATTACCTTGAGCAAACGCCAAAATCCTCGCTCGACCCGAACAACATTCTCGATGCAGAAGGCATCAAAAAAATTACTGAATTAACCGCCGCACAAAACATCCTAACCAATGAATTAGAGCGCGACGAAGAATTATCTATCAAAGGCAAAGATGTCTCCGCCAAAGAAGCCATGCTGGAACTCGAACGCCAGCAAGCCGATGCCGAAGCCAAACAAAAACGCGAAATACTCACCATCAAAGCCCGCGAAGAAGCAGAAACCTTAAAAGTACAAGAAGAAGAGCGCTTAAAAGCAGAGCGTACTCGCATTCAAGTCGAGCAAGATTTAGCGGTACAAACCGAAAACCAAAAGCGTGAAATCGAAGTTGCTGAGCAAAACCGCCAGCGCGCTGTCGTCATCGAAGAAGAAAAAGTCACGCGTGCCAAAGATCTCGAAATCGTAGCCCGCGAACGTGAAGTCGACTTGCAACGTATTGAAGCCGAAAAAGCCATCGAACTCGAGAAAAAAGAAATCGCCAACGTGATTCGTGAGCGCATAGCTGTCGACAAAACCGTGGCCGTTGAAGAAGAACGCATCAACGAAGTACGCGAAGTCTCCGAAGCTGATCGTGCTAAGCAAGTAAAAATCTTAGCCGCTGAAGCCAAAGCCGACGAAGATAAAGTGAAGCAAATCACAGCCGCCCTTGCCGAGGAGCAAGCAGCGAAACACAAAGCCACCGAGATCACCATTCTTGCCCAAGCCGAATTAGACGCTGCAGCCAAAGAAGCCGAAGCGAAAAAGAAACTCGCCGACGCCCTTCGCGCCGAACGTGCCGCCCCCGGCCTCGCCGATGCAGAAGTGCAGTCTGCGAAAGCCGCATCGCTTGAAAAAGAAGGTTTTGCTGAGGCAAACGTCGTGAAGGCTATGGGCGATGCAGAAGCTGATGCGCATTCAGGCACCGGGTCAGCAGAAGCAAGTGTCATTGCCAAAAAAGGTGACGCTGAAGCACATGCAAAAGAAGAAATTGGTAAAGCCAAAGCCATCATCACCCGCGAACAATTTAAAGCCGAAGCCGATGGTCTCGTGGATAAATTCGACGCCATGGGCAGCATGAGTGATAAGGCACGTGCGCACGAAGAATTCCGTATGAGCCTTGAAACTGCGCTAGAAGAAGCACTTGCGACTATCGATGCAGGCAAAGCTATCGCCAAAGACAACGCCGAAGTGTTAGCCGTAGCCCTTGGTCAGGCAAAAATTGATATCGTTGGCGGTGAAGATCACTTCTTTGATAACTTCGCCAAATCGCTCTCCATCGGCAAGGCCGTTGATGGGCTAGCCGATAAAAGCACGACCATATCTACCTTGTTAGACAGCGCTATGGAAAAATTCCTCACGCCCAATAACACAGTCGACAAAAAAACATCTCGCCAGCAAACGGCCGAACTGGTTGATTAATTCCACACCCAGCGCTTAAAACCTTAAGCGCTTACCCGCCTCTCTTCAAAGGACATGTTTCGATGAGCACGCCTGATGCCCTGCAAGAACACGCTGAAAACTCACTGGATACCTCCGTTGCCGAAGGCGGTGCGTATGATGTCATCCGTAAGCGACTTGATGTTCAAAGCCGTGAGTTACTGACGCAAACCGAAACACTCAACGAATCAAGGCTCAATGAATTCGGCCGTTCCGACATGTCGGTGATGTCACGCATCCGCGTCCGCACCGAACACAACTGCATTGCGCGGGATATGGTGCAAGTTGGCAGCAACCTACTATTTGGCTACAACGTGTTTATTGGCCTGAAAAAAGAAACACAGGTTCAGGATGTTTTTGCCCTTTTTGAGCCAGTGTATAGCGACGACGACTATGCGTTAGAGCCGCTCAACCTCGATGACACCTTCCTCAACGACAGCCGTTTCACCCAAGATTTTGAAGAACTGTATCGTTATTACAAAAATACCAAGCTGGTCGAACTCACCGTCAAACAAGGTAAACTTTTAGCCGGTTTTCAAATTGGCGAACGATTAACCGACTTGCGTGTTTTCCGCTGGTCAATCTCAGCCTGCGAAAACATTATCGACTACATCGATAATCGCGGTGAACGCGACATTCAATTACCGCCCGCATTTGATTTTGAATGGCAAGAAACCCGCCGCGAAGATGCCGTACACGGACGTCACTCCCATATCAATATTCTGGATACTGTTTTTGTTGAAACCATCAATGGCGATTTAACTTTAAAAATAGAAAACAACACCGAAGACGGCTTAGGCATTTACCAAGAACTTGTCGACGATCAAACTCAATCCTTAGATGATGGCGACTTCCATTATGCCGAAGTCGGCAAGCTTATCTTGTTAAAGATTCGCCCTTACCGCGAAGAAAAATGGCGTTATTTTATTTTTAATACCCTCACCCAATCGGTGCTGCGCATTGATGCACTGGGTGAATCTTGTGTGCAGCTACCCGAAGATCACGGTCTGATCTTCCCCGGTGGTTACTACCTGCAAAGCGGCGAGTACAAAACCTTTGATGAAAACACCGAGGGTTTTACCTTTAAACGCGCCATCCGCTCGCCTAACGGTGAAGATATTTCTTATGTTTTTTACAACCCGAATGATGGTGCCATGGGGTTATTTGCCTACAACCTGATTGATAAGCAACTCGGTAATCCCATCATGGGGCATGGCTATGCACTCGCCGAAGACGGCATTTTGGCGATTTTTACTGCCGAAGAAGAAGCCACCCGCATCCACCCTATGCAAATTTGGCAAACGCCATTTATCAGCGCTGATTTTGCCGCACAGCAGCCCACCAGCCAAAGTTTTCTGGGTAAAATTGGCAACGCTGCCTTGGTGCGCGGCGTCTCTGATCTGTTCAGCATTACCCGCATGATCGATGACAACATCGTTTCGCAAAAGCGTTACGAAGCACTGAGCAGCACCGCCAAAAAAATCTTTGATAACCATTATTGGCTGACCGATGCATCCCTAAAACTATTGGCTGACACACTCAAAGCCATCAGTGATACCGCCGAGCTGGTCATCGACGAATTCATCAAAGTGCAGAGCATTCAAACCCAATCTGCCGCCATTATGCGTCAAGCAGAAACGGATCAATCCGCCTTATTAAAAGCCTTGCAGATTGAACAATGGGAGCAAGCGGAAGATTACGTTAACGCCCTCATCGACTGCCGGCAACAGCGCGGCCGCTTAATGACCATCAAGGGTCATCGTTATATTGATCTCGATCGCATTGAAATCATGACAACCGAACTCAATGATAGCGAAGCCGGATTACAACAAAAGACCGTCGATTTTTTAGCAGATGAACGTGCATTAGCACCTTATTTTGAAAAAATTAGCCGCCTTGATAGCGACATAGCCGCCGCTGAAAACACCCATACCCTCACCCCACTCGTAGAAGCCGTTAAAGCGATTGCCGAGGGACTCGATTTACTCAGCGAATTAATGGCAACCCTGAAAGTGCCTGATGTGACACTGAAAGCTCGCATCATAGAAGCCATCTCCGATGTCTACGCCAAACTCAACCAAAGCAAAGCACAGGCCAAGCACCGCGAAAAAGCCTTAACCTCCACCGAATCAACGGCGCAATTTTCGGCGCAATTTAAGCTGCTATCACAAAGCTTAACCAACGCCTTGGGCAATGCGGCGACGCCGGATGCCTGCGATGAACAATTATCGCGTTTACTGGTACAACTCGAAGATTTAGAAAGCCAATTTAGCGGTCAAGATACGTTCTTGGCGGATATTTTAACCAAGCGCGAAGATATCTACGAAGCGTTTGAGTCGCACAAGCAACAACTGATTGACGAACAACAACGCAAGGCACAATCATTAACCGATGCAGCGCAACGCATGTTAAAAAACATGGAAAGACGCTCGCTCAAAATGAACGAAGCACAGGCCCTACACACCTACTTTTCCTCGGATGCACTGGTGATCAAGGTACGTGATCTGATCGAGCAATTACGCGCACTCGACAGCAACGTCAAAGCCGATGAAATCGCCTCAGGATTTGCTGCAATCAAAGAACAAGCACTGCGCGCCTTACGCGACAAAACCGATATTTATGAAGAAGGCGGCAACGTCATCAAGCTCGGGCCGCGGCATAAATTCAGCGTCAATACGCAACCCCTAGATCTCACCATTATTCCGCGTGAGGGCGATCTCTATTGCCACATCACGGGCACCCAGTATTTTGAAAAGATCGATCACCCTGAGTTATTAGCGCTGAAAGATTATTGGTCAATGAACCAAATCTCGGAAACCGATCAAGTCTATCGTGCAGAATTTCTGGCGTATGAAATTCTTGATGCGGCACAACATCACAAAGACGATTTGACGCTCGAAAAACTCGACGCCGCGCGTTTGGATGAGGCCGCTCTAACCGCACTGGTGCGCGATTTTGCTGCACCCCGTTACCAAGAAGGCTACCAAAAAGGCATTCATGATGAGGATGCGAAAAAGATTCTACAAGCGCTACTTCCCGCGTTAGCCCATGCAGACCTGCTCAGATTTAGCCCGCTCATACGCGCTGTTGCCCAAGTATTTTGGCTTGCTGCTTGTCAGGGTAAAACCGACATCACCACGCAAAACTTTCTTCAACGTGCGCAATCAGCACAACAAATGAAAGACCACTTTGGCAGCCTTGAGGCGATAAATCTCTTCACCGCCGAAGTCAGCACGCAATTAACCCTATTCGCCACAAGCCACGCACTGCCTGTCGATGAGGGCACGCTGCATCAAGCCGCTGATTATCTCGCGCATGAACTCGGCCGCCCCAACTGTGCATTCATCCAAAGTCAGCAAGGTTTACGCTTAATCGACAGCTTAAAAACAGCACTCACCGATGATCTTTGGAAAACATTACGCCAAGCATTAAGCCACCTCAACGATCAGGTCGGCGAACAGTGGCAACTGGCTACGGCTTGGTTAACTGCCCTGCTGTCGGATCAACCGCAAGAAGGACTCGCGCATTATATCCCCGAAGCCTGCGCGATTTTATTGTCTGAGTCACAACTCAGCTACCGACGTAACGACGCGGTAATCGACAGCACCATCACCGGTTTAATGGGCAGCCATGCGCGCATAAAAGACCGGAGCTTACGCCTCTCATTGGATGAATTTTTACAGCGTTTAGCCCAACATAAAACTGTGATTATTCCGGCTTACCAACGCTATCTAGCAGTGCGAAAAAACATCATCAGCGAAGAGCGCGAAAAACTACGCTTGCATGAGTTCACACCTAAACCATTAAGTTCGTTTGTACGTAACCGCTTAATTAACGAAGCTTATTTGCCGATCATTGGCGATAACTTGGCAAAACAAATGGGCGCATTAGGCGATAAAAAACGCACCGACTTAATGGGATTGTTGATGATGATCAGCCCCCCAGGCTACGGTAAAACGACCTTAATGGAATACGTCGCCAGCCGCTTAGGGTTGATTTTCATGAAAATCAACTGCCCGTCTTTAGGCCATGAAGTCGTTTCACTCGATCCGGCTACAGCCCCGAATTCCACCGCTGCACAAGAACTCATCAAACTCAATTTAGCCTTAGAGATGGGTGACAACGTGATGCTGTATTTAGACGATATTCAGCACACAGACCCCGAGTTTTTACAAAAATTTATCTCGCTCTGCGATGGCACACGTCGTATCGAAGGCATCTGGCAAGGGCAAACCAAAACCTATGACATGCGTGGCCGTAAATTTTGCGTGGTGATGGCCGGTAACCCTTACACCGAATCCGGTGATGTGTTTAAAGTACCGGACATGCTCGCCAACCGTGCTGATATTTATAATCTCGGTGATGTTTTAGGCGGCATGGAAGAACCCTTTTCCCTCAGTTATGTCGAGAACGCACTCACCTCACACCCCGTTTTAGCTCCTTTAGCACTGCGCGAAATGCAAGACATCTATCATTTGATCGCCATGGCACAAGGCAAAGAGGTCTCAACCCATGCCCTTAGCCACCCTTACAGCGGTGCAGAGCTGGATGAAATCGTCACTGTTTTCAAAAAACTGTTTGTGGTGCAAGAGGTGATTCTCAACGTGAATCAACAATATATCCAATCTGCCGCGCAAGATAATCAATACCGCACGGAGCCTGCGTTTAAATTACAAGGTAGCTACCGAAACATGAACAAAATGACCGAGAAAGTCTCGGCCGTGATGAATGACGATGAACTCTTGACGCTGATTGCCGATCACTATGTGGGCGAAGCGCAGCTATTAACCGCTGGTGCGGAAGCGAATTTACTTAAATTGGCCGAACTGCGCGGCAATATGACAGCAGAAGAGACCGAGCGCTGGAAAGCCATTAAAGCAGACTTTCTTCGCAACAAAGCCATGGGCGGTGATGATGCCGATGTAGGCAGTAAAGTGGTCGCACAGCTTGTTGATCTTGTCAGTGGCTTTAAGCAGCTCAATCAAACGGCTGAGCAAGTTACCCAAAGTTCAACGGACAACAGTGAAAATAATCTCCGTCTTCACCCCGATAGCATAAAAGCATTATTATCTGCGTTAGATAACTCTTCGTCTACCCCCTCACTCACGATGGACAGACAAAGCCTCGCGTTAATGGCAAAAATATTTGCAGCAAATAAAACGGATGTACAAGTGGTCAATCAACCGGTGCCCGGCATCCAAAAAGTACTGCATGCCTTGGCCGAAAGTATCGAGTACAGCCTTTCACCACTGGTACAAAGTATGGATAAAAAGCTGGATATTGATTTGAAGAATCATGACAAGATGATTGCCATTGCAGAGAAACTAAAAAATATTAACATAGCATGATTACTGATCATCTATAAAAGTTCTCATTTGATGCGCAGCCAGCTTTTGCTCGCATTTAATCCAACAGCAACAGAACATTCTTTTCCACAGTGGGTAACCCCCTGTGTCAGGATACTTGTCGCCTCTAAAATTTTAATTAGAGGCATAAAAAATGAGAAAATCGTTTACCCATTCGTTTAAGATACAGGCAATAGAAAAGGCATTGAGCCGACAAGAATGTATGAGCATCAAGGATGTGGCTGAAAACTTAGGTATTGGCCATTCGACGTTACAAAAATGGATTAGACAGGCTAAAGAGCAACGGCTTAATCAACCATTAGATGGTGGGGTAATGACCATGGTTAAAGAAAAAAGGCCCCAAGATTGGAGCGCTGAAGAACGTTTGAATATGGTCATTGCCTGCGGATCTTTGAGCGTCGAGGACATCAGCCAGCTTTGCCGAGAGAAAGGAATATACCCACATCATATCAACCAATGGAGAGGTGATTTTATCAAGAATAAGCCCCTATCGACTGCTTCAGAAATTCAAAGTGAGAATAAGCAATTTAAAAATGACATTAAGTTACTAAAAAAGGAGTTAAACCGTAAAGATAAGGCATTAGCTGAAACAGCAGCGCTGCTAGTACTCCAAAAAAAAGTCCACGAAATATGGGAAAGCGACGAGGCCAGCTAATAGTGAAACAAGAGCGTGATGATATTATTCACTTGATTAGCGAGGCTCGATCCAATGGTGCTAGGCAAAGGCAGGCTTGCGATATTATAGGCATTACACCAAAAACATTACAGCGCTGGGCGCGACCAGAGGGCGATGAAGATGGTCGTTTGTCAGCCAAGCACAGCCCTTGTAATAAGCTCAGTGAGCTTGAGAGACAGCGTATTATTCAGGTCTGCAACCAACCTGAATACGCGAATTTATCGCCCAGCGTCATCGTGCCAATGCTTGCAGATAAAGGTGTGTACATCGCATCTGAATCCACTATTTACCGTGTGTTAAAAGCACATAAACAAGATAAGCATCGGCTGAGAAGTAAGCCTGCCAGAGTTATTACAAAACCTGAATCGTTGACGGCCACAGGCCCGAATCAGATTTATAGTTGGGATATTACGTATTTACCAACAACGGTAAAAGGCTTGTTTTATTACTTGTATCTTGTCATGGATATTTATAGCCGAAAGATTGTTGGTTGGCAGGTATATGAACAAGAAAGCAGTGCATTGGCCGCAGATTTAATGACAGATATTTGCTTACGTGAAGGGATTAAGCCGAATCAGGTGATCTTACATTCGGACAACGGTAGCCCGATGAAAGGCGCAACAATGCTAGCGACACTGCAAGAATTAGGGGTTGCTCCGTCGTTTAGCCGCCCCTCTGTTAGTAATGATAACCCTTATTCTGAGTCATTATTTAGAACACTTAAGTATCGACCAGAATACCCAGAAAAAGCCTTTGAGGGTTTAGATTTAGCACGAAAATGGGTGAATGGATTTGCTGATTGGTATAATCATGAGCACAGACACAGCAGCATAAAATATGTCACGCCTGTAGAGCGTCATACGAAGCAAGATAGAATTATCTTAATCAACCGTAAAGCTGTTTATCTACAGGCGAAAATGGCGCACCCAGAGCGATGGAGTGGCGACATTAGAAACTGGGATCACATTGCTGAGGTTTATTTAAACCCAGGGAAATCTAAAAGTAATAGGGAAATAAATCAGGCGGCATAAAAGTAAACTTTAGGCGACAAGTATGTTGAAATCTACCGGTAATAATAAATTTTCTTATCTGGATTCTGATTTACAAGAGATAATTTAGCATCAACATTAGAATCACTGTTTTCTGTAGACTCATCGGGAGGAGGCGTTTGGACTATTCGCTTTCGTTCCTTAAGAGGTAAATTTTTCATATCGATTACTTTTACAGTTGAGAAGTCACTTAGTGCAACTGCAGGAGGAAGGGGAGCTTTATTTTTAATATTTTTCCTAGCAGCACTAACAGCAAGCAAATTTTCAAGCTGATAATCATCATCGCCACCAAGTACAGAAAAAACTAAACATATAAAAATACAGATTGTAAAATTAATCACTATTTCCATAATTCGTATTCCAAGCACCATCCAACATTACGACAACATAAAAATAAAATAATTCGTAATTTATTTAACTAATATAAAAATACTATTTACTCAAAACAGACAAACCAGTAAAAAGCAAATAAATATTTTTATTGAAATACAGGGCATTATTTACCCCTAGCCACCCCATCTGACATCAAGACAAACAAGTAAGAATGTACTAAAATGGAAATTATTGACTCGAATGAATCGTGGCATATCTGGGGGGCAGGGAAATTCCGAAAAGGCATCGCTGGATACTTTTCCGGCTAAAAAAGAAAAAACTAGTGAATGGATTAAAGAAGGAATAACGCTTTTATCAGCTAAACCCCATAAAATTGTTAGCCCCTAAAAACAACGCGATCAATACGGGCGCTGCGATATTTAAGGCACTCGGATGGCGTTAAGTGCGCGGTAGTACAAACGTACAGCGAGCCATCATCACCGACAGCACAAGCAATCACGGCTTGATCAAATTCAATACGCTGCGTGATCTCACCATCCTCAATAACTCTTAATAATTCATTTTTCACCGTTGCGACCCAAATACCACCTTCCGCATCAGCCGCTATGCCATCAGGTGTAATAGCACCAAGCGGAATGGCATCGAGGTTAAAGTTCGCCATAGTGTAATCATCCTGCATGGGCCTACCTAAGTTGGCCCAAATACGTCGATCTGACAAAGTGCCATCATTGGCAATAGAGAATGCGGTCAGGCAATGCCCCATCGACTCGGCCACAACTAAGGTCTTATTTACATCTGTTTTCCCTGAATCAAGAATAACCGAACCATTAGGAAAACACATTTCCTCTGCCGCTACTGAGATCTCGCCCGTGGAAGATACATAGACGAGTGTCGCCGGCGCTGGCCGGAACTCGGGAGCATGGAAATCAAAACCAAAATTCCCAATATAAGCACCCCCATCGGATGCAACCACCATGTCGTTACAGTTACCATTAGCCAATGAAGATAAATCTGCAACTTCATAAATAGTTGCGCCATCGTATCCCAAAAGTTTCTTTTTTATTTGGGATACCACGCGTAAATCACCATTAGGCATCCAACCTAAACCCGCTGGTTGGTCGTCCAGTTGTAGTTCGACTCTGTTATTTCCTACATTATCCACGCTGTAGACCGCACAGGTATAAAAGTCGCTATACCAAAGTCGCCCGTTATGCCAACGTGGGCACTCTGTAAAGCTTAAGCCACTCACCAGGGTTTCTATTTTCATTTACGTCTACCTCTGCAAATATAGGTAGTGAATAAACCACACACCTAACGCAATAACAAAGCGGGTAAAAATTACAGAATATTTCATCTAACGCCCTCAATACATGACTGAGCGTTACGAGAAAACCTGTCTAGACTGTTATTCAGATACAGATTATCAGGAAGTTGGACTATAGTTAAACTATAAAAGATCGATCAGTTTTTTTGCCGCAAGGTAAGGTGTTGTTACACCGCTAATCACCCGCGCCTCCAACTGAGGAAACAACTGTTTAACCTCAGGGTTATTCGATAAGCGCAGATCAACCATTTCATGTAAAAGTTTACGCATCCATTCACTGTTTTGCCGCGCGCGCTTTTTATCGAAACTTTTCTGCCCTATCGCCATATAATAAAAATCAATGATCATGCCCCACACCTCGCGGATACCTTGTTGCTCAAGCGAAGAGCAGGTCATGACACGCGGTGTCCACGCACTGGTGTAATGCAAGAGATTGACCGCGCTTTGATACTGACTTTGGCTACGCGTTGCTAAATTAATACTTTCGCCATCGCATTTATTGATCACCAAGGAGTCTGCTAATTCTAAGATGCCTTTTTTAATGCCTTGTAATTCGTCACCCGCATTCGGCATCATCAAGACTAAAAAGAAATCAACCATCCCCGCCACTTCGTATTCAGATTGCCCGACACCGACCGTCTCAACGATAATGACATCGTAGCCTGCCGCTTCACAGAGCAACATAGTTTCTCGTGTTTTATTGGCCACTCCACCCAAACTACCCTGTGAAGGGCTGGGGCGAATAAAAGCATTCTCTTCACGCGACAATAACTCCATACGCGTTTTATCACCCAAAATACTGCCACCAGCAACAGGTGAACTGGGGTCAACCGCCAGTACAGCAACTTTTTTACCTTGAGCAATCAAGTGCATACCAAAGCTTTCGATGAAGGTCGACTTACCTACACCCGGCACACCTGTAATTCCAATGCGAATACTCTTACCAGAATGAGGAAGCACTTCCTCTAACAAAGCTTGGCTCGCTAAACGATCTTGATCACGCTTACTTTCTACTAGCGTAATCGATTTAGCAAGATCCCGACGACCACCTTGTAGCAATTTATCTTTATTGATTGGCATAGGCTTTACACAATGAGCATACAAAATTACGCATTATATAACGAGCCATAACAATGAGCGAGCCACTTCTACTGATAAAACCTTACTACTATCGCTTATACCGATTACCCTTGAAGATGTAAGGGCGTTGGCCGCGCTCGCTCACCCCAATCACTTACTGACTGTAAGCTCATGGGGATTCGCTCGCTTGCCGCCTTCTTGCATCTCCAATTCCGATGGGTATAAACGTAATAGAGCAAGAAAGCTGATTCCAATTAAATCTGCCTAAAGTGAAGCCTGTGGCAGCCCCAAGTATTGTGGCAAGTCAAAAAGATCAACTAAACCCTACATGATGACGATGTAGCGAGTCGCGCTTCCAGACAAAACTTTCGATGTAATAATGGAAAAGACTCGCAATCAAAACGATTTGCGTACTGATCTGTAGCACACTTGGAAAACCAGAAACGATGAAAAACTGATCGACAAAAGCAGTCGATCCTTGAATACCATTTGCCAATCCAATCGCCAATAATGGGCATAACAATAATGGCGAAAGAGGTACAAACCGCATCCAGCGATAAATATAATTGGGTGCTTCTACCGCATTGCGGTTTTGATCATGTGTCGCATAAATAATAAACGCCGTTATATCATGAACAAATCGAGGAATCATGATCACAAAAATCGTGTAATCTAAAAACAAAAACAACCACGTTGAATACAGCATCAATATATTGGAAACAACGTAGCCCGTGCCCAGCTTACGCTGCGACTTTTTGACTAACGACAAACCGAAAAAAGTTGCCGCCAACAAAGAAACACCAATAATGCTTTGCAGTATGGCATTCACCGGCACATCTAAGATCATAATAGTAGAGAGCGGGCCTTTAGCGAAAACACACAAGTATAAGCTCGTTGCAGCGACCGTGGAGGTAGCTCTCCATGCTTGATACAAGCTGCTTTGAGTCACCCGCATCATCATCATACCTATACCGAACTGCTGCGAGAGCACATGGTACATGGTGTAAGCCGCAAAAAATGCAAAAAACAAACCTGATATGATAGACGATACGAAACCACTAAAAATGAGAGGGATAAGATAAGTTATCGTCACCACAAACAGTGTAATCACGATTAATGCTTTGCCCATGCGTGCTTGATAGAATTGCCAGTATTCTTTATCAACCAAGGTAATCAACGAAGAAACAATATGAGGGAAATTAAAAATAATCGCCCAAAATGCCCACTGTGCTGGCTCGACAGGCAAAAAAGTGGCTTTTAACTGTTGATCGAAGACAAAAACATCCAACAACAACACAACAAAGCACAAGGGAATAATGCCATACAGCGCAAAAAGCAACGGGCTGCTAACTTTGATTTTTCTGGTTTCAGGTAAAGTATCTGCCTGAGCAATCACACTCATATCTTGCCACCTTTTATTCTTATTTTGGCGGTTGAATCAACTAAGCATGAGACTAATATTAATCAGCTACTTTAACAATACTAGCCTTCTCACATCGTGACGAACCCTTCAGCTATAAACATGATGCGTGCTGAGCCGCTACGCTATACCCATCGCTATTGAAAGTACTTGATTTATAAAGAGTAAATAATCATAGTGCGCAGATGCTGAAAATCGACCTGACAAAAAACGAAAAACTTGCACTGGAATTGCGTCATAAGCAAGCAAGAGACAGTAGAGAAAGTGATCGTTTGAAGGTCGTTTTGTTGCGGTCGGAAGGCTGGTCGACAAGAATGATCGCTCAGGCATTAAGAAAAGATGAGTCCACGATTGTTCGGCATCTTAATGATTACCTAAATGATGAAAAGTTATTATCAACCAATGGCGGCTCCAAAGGTTACCTAGATAACGAGCAATCTCAGTTGCTGGTTACTCATTTGTCAGGAAAAATATATACCCAAGTGAGCCAAATTGGTCATTATATTAAAACAACTTGGGGTGTGCAGTTTAGTGTTTCAGGGCTAACCCAGTGGTTACACCAAAAGGGTTTCAGCTATAAAAAGCCTAAAGGCATTCCACATAAGTTTGATGTTGAAAAACAAGCGCAATTTATTGAAAAGTATGAAGCGCTAAAAGCTGAGCTATCAGAGGGTGAAGCCTTACTGTTCATGGATGCAGTTCATCCAACTCAAGCAACAAAAATCACATCGGGATGGATCAAAACGGGTGTCGATAAACCCATAGAGACCACGGGAAGTCGGACACGGCTCAATATAATAGGTGCTATCGAACTTCACCCATATAGAAGAAGCTATTATCGGCCAATATGACACCGTTAATGGCGATTCGATTATTGAATTTTTCCATAAAATACGAGCACATTATAGTGAGAAGACAGTGCATTTAGTTTTAGATGGAGCTGGCTATCATAAATCCAAGGCTGTCCTGAGCGCTGCGGACAAGTTAGGCATTAAACTTCACACCTTGCCACCATACAGCCCAAATCTAAACCCCATAGAGCGGCTGTGGAAGGTGATGAACGAAAAAGTCAGGAATAACCAGTACTTTTCCACGGCAAAGGATTTTAAAAATAAAATTAGCGAGTTTTTTGAAAAAATACTACCTGAAATTGGCGCTGATTTAGGCAGTAGAATTAACAACCACCGCCTAAAGACGGTGGGTTAAAAACTGCGGACTGAAAGTCCAGCTTTTCGGCTAAAGCCGAATAAATACTCTCATTCAACATCGAAATTATCATCAAATTTTCGTTCAAAGTGGTGCTCCAGATACTCCTGTATCATCTCTTTAGTTAGCTCTCCAGCCGTCACACAAAAATAACCTCTCGCCCAAAAATGCTGTCCCCAATACCTTTTCTTTAAATGTGGAAACTCCTGAAACAATTTAGTCGATGATCGACCTTTTATTCTCCTCATTACCTCTGCTGGTGATAAAGTCGGTGGCACAGATATCAGCAAATGTACATGATCTTTGCTGATCACGCCGCGCAATATTTCTATTTCTAAATACTCACACGTTTGCCTGATTAACTCACGAACTCTCAGTCCAACATCGCCTTTTAATACCTGATAGCGATACTTAGTCACCCAAACAAAATGATATTCAATCTTATATTTCGTGTGCGAACCATAACGGTATTTCATGCCCGCATCATAAAGGCAACTGCTAGCTTAAAGCTACCCGCCTGAAGGCGGGGGTTTAAACCTTATTTTTCGGACGAATTAATGATAATTTCCAACAGCTAAATCGCGCACATTGAAGTCAGTTGGGTATACACGCCATCAAAGCCAATTTTTCCTGCAGCACATCTGACAGTACTTTCTGACTAGCGAATATTAAAATTATCAGCTTGGCATTCGCAGATGGGTCTACGACCTAGGCTCTGTTGACGTGGCGCACCTGGGGCATAATCAGCGATTTTATAATGATGAACCGCATACATTTAACTGATGAAGAATGGCTAAGTATCTACAGTGTTTTGAAACAAATAAATAGCATCTGTATTGGCAAGTTACTTAATAGAATCACGCATTCAGAAAATACTGGCTTTCTCGCATCGTGACGAACTCTTCAGCAATAGTCGGGTGAATACCGATAGTCATATCCATTTGCGCCTTGGTTAAAGCCGCCTTTACCACAACAGCAAAGCCTTGAATGATTTCTCCTGCATCCGCGCCAGCCATATGCACACCCAATACAACGTCCGAATCTTTATGCACAATGATTTTCATCAGCGCGCGTTCACAGTTGCCTGATAAGGTATGTTTTAACAGCTTAAACTCACTCCGGTACACGATAACCGGAATACCTTGAGCCATGACTTGCTCTTCACTTAAACCGCAACTGGCGAAATTAGGCTGTGACAAAACGGCTGTCGGTATTGCCTCATAACTCATACGCCTTGTGTTATCACCGAATTGTTGGTTAACAAAAGTCATCGCTTGCGCCAAGGCAACAGGCGTTAACTCCGGCGTACCAATGACATCACCCAGTGCAAAAATCGAAGGCGCATTTGTCTGAAACCTGTCATCAACCTGTATAAATCCTTTTTCATCTAACGTGACAGATGTATTCTCAAGCCCTAAGTCTTTTGTATGTGGCGTACGCCCAATGGCATACAACACCTCATCGACGATTAGGGTTTCACCATTATCAAGAAGGCAACTTAACCCCTGATCGCGTTTTTCTATCGCAACAACAGACGTTTGATAATGTACATTAACGCCTTTTTTCTCCATTTCATTTGCCACGAAACGGCTCATATCATGATCAAACTTTCTCAATAATTGATCACCGCGATACAGTAAGCGTGTATCTGAACCTAAACCATTAAAAATACCTGAAAATTCACAGGCTATATAACCGCCACCCACAATGGCGACTCTTTCAGGTCGGTTATCTAGATAAAATACATCATCAGAACTTATCACATACTCACAGCCTTCGATATCGGGTAACGTAGGAAAACCGCCGACACAAACCAAAATCTTCTCTGCCGTCACCGTTTTTTCACCCATACGAACCACATGATCACTATCGATATAAGCACGTGCTGAAAATAGACTAACACCGGCATTGACTAACAATCGATGATAAATAACGTTTAACCGACTAATCTCTTGGTTTTTATTATTGATCAGCTGCTGCCAGTTATGTGAAAAGCCGTTGACTGTCCACCCATAGCCATAGGCATCATTAATATCTTCGGCATAGTGTGAGGCATAAACCATCAGTTTTTTAGGTATGCAGCCTAGATTGACACATGTTCCGCCTAAAGCATTTTCTTCTGCAAGACCAACTTTCACACCCATTTGTGCCGCCATACGTGCAGCTCGCAAACCGCCGGAGCCTGCACCTATTACAAAAAGATCAAAATCAAATGCCATGAAACTGTCTCCTATTTGGGTTTTCTATTGGGTTTTCCCAAACCAGTCTAACTTATCACGCAAGCTAACCACATCACCAACAATAGTTAGCGCTGGGCTTTTAACCGGTGTTTTGGTAAGAATATCGGGCAGCGTTGATAAGGTTCCCACGATAACTTTCTGCTCTCGAGTTGTGCCTTTTTCAATCAATGCCACATTCGTTTCAGGGGTTCGCCCATGTTTTATGAGTTGCTCACAAATGGTATTGATATTACTCAGCCCCATATAAAACACGAGCGTTTGATCAGCGCTCACAAAACTCGGCCAATCAAGTGTTAGGGCGCCCTTTTTAAGGTGCCCTGTAATAAATCGCACTGACTGTGCAAAATCACGATGTGTAAGTGGGATGCCTGAATAGGCCGAGCATCCATTAGCAGCAGTTATTCCTGGAATCACCTGAAAGGGAATTTGGGCATCTGCGAGATCTTCAATCTCTTCACCACCTCGACCAAAAATAAAAGGGTCGCCCCCTTTAAGCCGTGCAACACGCTTACCTTGTTTAGCATGATTAATGAGCCACTGGTTAATCTCGCCTTGCGGTACGGAATGGTTCGACATTGCCTTACCTACATAAAGCTTCAACGCATCAGGTCTTGCAAAATCCAATATGGATTCATTCACTAAGCGGTCATACAACACGACATCTGCAGATTGCAAAAGCCTAAGTGCCTTAAAAGTTAATAAATCAGGATCGCCTGGCCCTGCGCCGATTAAGTAAACTTCACCGTTTTGAAGATCTTTCGATTCAGCCAATTGCTCATCAAACAAGGTTTTTGCTTGCTCTAGCTCGCCTTGATAAATTCTCTCTGCAACAGCACCTTCAAGCATAGATTCCCAAAAACGGCGACGGTCTTGCTTGTCGCTTAAGCGTGCCTTAACGTCTTTTTGTAATCCGGTAAAAAATTTTGCCAGCTGCCCTATCGCGACAGGAATTAATGCATTAATACGCGCCTGAATTAAGCGTGTCATGATCGACGAAACGCCTGAGCTTGAAACAGCAATAGTAATAGGGTCACGATCAATTAAATAGGGCAAACTAAAACTTGATAAATCAGGCTGCTTATACACATTAACAGGCAACTTAATAGCTTCGGCATTTTGTGCGACTTTTTCGGCCAATGCTTTGTCTTCACTGGCGACAATAACGAGGTAATAGTTGCCCAGTACGTCTTTGTTATACGTACTATTTAATTGCTGACCACCACTTTGCGTAATCATCGATAAAAAATCGGCATCAAGGCTTTCTTCACAAATAACATCAACTTGTGCGCAGGCTTTAAGCAACAAGTTTAATTTGCGTTTTGCAATCGCCTGTTCGCCAATAATAAGGCATGGCTTGTTTTTTATATTTAAAGAAACAGGTAAAAGATGCATGATATTAGCCTAAAATCGTTTTACCGTTCATATAAGGTACGAGTACCTCAGGAACCACAACCCGACCATCAGCTTGCTGATAATTTTCAAGTACGGCGACCAGTGTACGCCCTACTGCCAATCCAGAACCGTTTAACGTATGTAACAACTCGGTACTCCCCTCTGCATCACGCGTACGTGCCATCATTCGACGCGCTTGAAAATCACGTGTATTACTGCAAGAAGAAATTTCACGGTAGGTATTTTGCGAAGGTAGCCAAACTTCAAGATCATACGTTTTTGCCGCTGAAAACCCCATGTCGCCGGTACAGAGCAACATTTTTCGGTAAGGTAATTCAAGCGATTGAAGGATTTTTTCCGCATGGCCGGTCAACGCTTCAAGTGCCTGATCAGATTCAGAGGCTTTAACCACTTGCACTAACTCAACTTTCTCAAATTGGTGCTGTCGAATCATGCCTCGCACATCTCGGCCGTAGCTCCCTGCCTCTGAGCGGAAGCTCGGGGTATGGGCAACCCATTTTTTGGGTAGGTCACTTTCAATAATTTCGCCTCTGACGATATTTGTTAAAGGCACCTCAGAGGTAGGAATCAGGTAATAATCCTGCCCTTCCGTTTTAAGCTGAAACAAATCTTCAGCAAATTTAGGGAGCTGCCCGGTTCCTTTCAGTGAGTCTGCATTCACGATAAAAGGGACATTCATCTCTTCATAGCCATGAGAATCTATGTGGGTGTTTAACATGAATTGAGCTAAGGCTCGGTGCAGGCGAGCAATATCATTCCGCATGACGACAAAACGAGAGCCTGTCAGTTTTGCGCCTAAGTCAAAATCTAAACCACCCAAATCATTACCGAGATCAACATGATCTTTAATGTCAAAATCAAAAGACTTCGGCTGCCCGTAAGTAGATACGGTTTGATTTTCCGTTTCATCACGGCCTTCCGGCACATCGGCATCAGGCAAATTAGGAATACCCGATAAAAATTGATCTATTGCTTCTTTCGCTTGTCGATTAAGAGTAATTTGAGTTTCTAGCTCAGCATCCATTTTAGCGATAACTTCGGCGACTTCAGATTTCGCTTTTTCTACGCTCAAACCACTTTTAATAAGCTCACCCACTTTTTTCGAAGCTTGTTTACGCTCGCTTTGCAGGGCCTGGGTTTTGATATCCGTTGATTTACGGTCATTCTCAAGCTGCTCAAACATCATCACATCCAATTGGAAATGACGTTTTTCAAGCTGTTTTGCTACAGATTTAACATCGCTACGCAGTAATTTGATATCTAACATAAGCCCCTAAACTCAACGAACGTTCGTTGTATTGGAAATCTTCAAAAAGTGCGGGCTATTATCCTGAAAACAGAGCATTTCGGCTAGTCATAAATATAATTACGGGTGATCTTACTTATATTTGCATCAGAATCAGCTTGCTCTCTATCTATTAAATAACCATAAATAGCTCGTTTCACTCCATGCATGCTCACCTTATATTGATAGATTCAAGTTATTTGGTATGCCTGCTGCTGGCTATATACAAGGGCTATCCACTTAGCCCGACCTATGTCAATATCTAGTAATGACGCAGAATTCAAATCTACTTAAATCTGGTATCGACTACCCTAAAAATTGGGATCAGTTTATAGATTGGTTTCATGATGACCAAGCCTGCCTGGATTATATTTCTAAAATTCGTTGGCCTAATGGCTTCATCTGCCCTCGATGTCATGTAAATAAAACGCCGTATAAGTTGAAAAACGCTACGTTAAAGTGTGCAGATTGCCGTAAAGAAACGTCCGTTACTTCAGGTACTATTTTTAATAAAACCAGAACACCACTCAAAGATTGGTTTGGTGCTGTTTGGTATATAACAAATCAAAAAAATGGTGTTAGTGCATTAGGGATATATCGTCTACCCCAGTACGTGACACATAATTTGTTGAATAATAGCCGTTAATCTATAATTGACTGAATTAATTGATAATTATGTATCTAATAAGGTTCAAAAATTGACGAACTTATGGATATAATTTGCCCCCCCCACAAGCATCTCTCTCGCCAACTCAAGAAATCATTTAGATGTCATGAAAAAAACCTTAATCTGTTTGCAGAAATATTAATTGCTTTGATAGCAGTGAGGTCAGTTAATTTGACAAAACTGGCAACACAAGTAGGCAAAGATGTAAAAGTAGAATCGAGTTACAGACGCTTGCAGCGGTTTTTTTCAAAGTCCCATTTCTCACCAAACGGTATAGCCCTGTTTATTACGCGGTTATTTTTTAATGACAGCATCAAATGGACATTAGCTATCGATAGAACCAACTGGCAATACGGCCGAGTGAATATCAATATATTAATGTTGAGCATTTGCTATAAAGGTCGTGCAATCCCCGTATTTTGGATGATGCTGAACAAAAAAGGTAACTCTAATACCTGCGAACGCATTCAGCTACTAAATCGTTTTATCCGCCTGTTTGGGAAAGATCGTATAGAAGCATTAACGGCTGACAGAGAATTTATCGGCAAAGACTTTTTTGACTACCTTGATCAGCAAGGCATTCCCTTTGTTATCCGTATTAAAAAGTCTGAAATAACAACCAATAGCCGAGGTCTTGAAGTTAATATTGATGGGCTGTTCTATCATTTAAAGCCCGGTGAGGAAACATCATTAGCGGGTGTTCGATTACTATGGGGACTGCCTGTTTATCTTTCTGGAAAACGCCTTTCTGATGGTGAATTTCTTATTGTTGCGGCCAATCAGGCGCTACCCGACAGTTTAATTATTTATGCAAGACGCTGGGAAATAGAAACATTATTTGAATGCCTCAAAACGCGTGGATTTAACTTCGAGGAAACACATCTAACGGATCACGATAAAATTGACAGGATGATGTCTGTGCTCGCGATTGCTTATTGCTGGTCTTATAAAACGGGTGTTTGGCGCTGTGAGCAAGGCGATGGCATCAGTAAAAAAAACACGGCCGTTTAGAGAAAAGTTATTTTCGCCACGGCCTCGATTTGTTACAGCAAATAATTTCTGGCGTTGTGACTGATATTAAAAAAATACGAAAATGTCTTAACGCTTTTACGCCTAGAGACTGGATACCGCCTCTATTTAGGGTGAGTGGCATATGAGCAATTAATTGTCATGTACTGGGATCGTCTACTTGGACTTGGAAGTTATCAAACATCTTGGGCGCTATTGCATAGGCTGCGCTCAGCAATGATCAACCCAGAAAGAGAAAAGTTATTAGGCCTCGTTGAAGTTGACGAAATTTTCATTGGCGGTGTTGTGCCGAGAAAAAGCAAAGGAAATCATAACAGTAAAAGTAAAACAGTCATTCTCGTAGCGGTAGAGCTACTTGAACCTAAAGGCTTTGGACGGGTTCGTTTAAGGCATGTTTCTGCGGTAACAAAAGATAATATTAAACAGTTCATTCTGGATGTAGTGAGTCCCGGAAGTGTTATTTATAGTGATGGCTCTCCAGTATATACCCACCACCGATATATTGTGCCGGAACGTTTTGTTGCGAGGGTTAGTCATCGGTTTATCAAGCGGGTATTGGTAGCCAGCCTTTCATTGCAGAATTTTCCGATATATTGCCAGCAAAAGAAGCGCAGAGTTATTTCGATTTACGGATATGATGTTTTCTATACGAGCTCACTTCTGATATTTTGGCCTTCAATATTAACCAGTCATGTTGGGTTTTTCAGCTTAGGGAAGTAGCATTTTAAACATTACCAGCGTATGATGCCCTACCATTACATGTCTAAAGTTGTTTATTCTCTATTTTATTTATGCCCACTTCAATTGATATAGAACCTGAGTATATTTCTCTCTTCAAATTAGCAGCCAGGCTATTAAAAAACCCTGAAAAAAGACTTTTTATGGCTGAAGTTTCTGAAACCCTTTGCAGTGGAAGTGCCCGGTTGACTGAATCAACCTTTGGGTTTGGACGAAAGGCGGTTGCATTAGGGATCAACGAAAAAAAAACTGGGATGATCTGTTATGGAAATTATGAACCCTGCGGAAAAAATAAATCCGAGGTTGCACTGGTAGGCCTTGAAGATGATATCCGTAGCCTGGTTGAGCCTGAAAGCCAAGCGGATTCACGGTTAAGAAATACATTTGCCTATACCCGCATAACGGCCAAAGTTGTACGGCAGAAGCTAGTCGAGGAAAAGAACTGGCAAGAAGACCTTCTACCTAAAGAGCGAACCATTAGCAATATCCTGAATAGGATGGGTTATAAGCTCCGCAAGGTGCAGAAATCCAAACCTGAAAAAAAATACCAGAAACTAACGCCATCTTCGACAACGTCAACAAAGTTAGAGCAGAAGCCAGTCAACGACAAAACACGTTGCAGATCAGCATAGACTGCAAGGCTACTGTTAATCTCGGCGACTTTTCCAGAGCGGGTAAATCTCGCGGAGCAGAAGTGGTCCAGGCGCTAGATCACGATATGGCAGATAAAGATAAAATGGTGCCATTTGGGATTCTTAACCTAGATAACGATCAACTCCATGTTGTTTATGGACTCTCCTACAAGACGAGCGACTTTATTTGTGATGCACTGCAATTGTGGTGGGAGAATGTCAAAGAAGCTAACAAGGACAAAGATGAGCTGATTATTTATACAGACAATGGCCCGGAGAGTAATAGCCTGCGAACTCAGTTTCTTTTGCGGATGGTGCAATTTTCCAGTCAAACTGGGCTGAGAATCAGGCTGGTTTACTACCCTCCTTATCACAGCAAATATAATCCCATTGAAAGGCGGTGGGCTTTTTTGGAAAGCCATTGGAATGGCACACTTCTAAATTCAGTTCATGTGGTGGTGGAGTGGACAAAAAGTCTTGTGCATAAATGTAAAAAAACAATTGTTGATTTAATTGATAAGGTTTATACGAAAGGTGTAAGGCCAAGTAAGGAAGTGCTTGACGAGATTCAACCCCACATTACAAGACATGCCGAGCTGAAAAAGTGGGATGTGACTATACACCCAAAAAAGGTATCTTCTTAAATGCTGCCTCCCTTAGTGTGTTTTCGTCAGTTCTAGCCTAAGAAATTCATTCAATATATTCCGGTGCTTCGCACCTCCACCGAGAGCTCAAAGCCTACGGTTTTGTGCTCATCTGATAAAGGCGCTATACACCAATAACCAAACTATTCCAAAAGGCTACAGAAATGAACAGCAAACTTAAGAATGCAAAAAACCTTTACCTCGAAGGCATAAGAGATGGAAATGTTCGGGAATCTGTCACCAAATATACAGGTGAAAGATATACTCAACATAGCACTGGTGTCGGTGATGGAGTAGAAGGCTTTACTCATTTCTTTGAAGCATTTATTAAACGAAACCCACTTAGACAAATAGAAATTGTTAGATCATTGGTGGATGGTCA
Source organism: Pseudomonadales bacterium (assembly GCA_965248335.1). Taxonomy (GTDB): domain Bacteria; phylum Pseudomonadota; class Gammaproteobacteria; order Pseudomonadales; family DT-91; genus CAKMZU01. The sequence continues at coordinate 1,768,427 of CBDFIY010000003.1, read as the reverse complement.
GTACGTATTTTTGCACGTTTATCAGAGCCTTAATAATGGGGAAGCTAAATGGGTCACTGCAGATATATTTGACACAGATGAGAATGATAAAATTATCGAACACTGGGATGTTATTCAAGAGTACGTGGAGGAGAAGGGTACGGCCTCAGGGCGTACTTTAGTTGATGGTCCCACAGAAATTGAGGATATTGAAAAGACAGAGAGTAACAAAGCTTTTATTGCGAAGTTTCTTCAAGATATTTTGATCGATAAGAAAATTGAGAGCATAACTAATTTTATAAATCCAGATCGATACGATCAACACAACCCTCAAATTAAGGACAAAATTGAAGGGTTATTTGAATTTATGAAAACTGGTAATACAGCAAATTATGAAAAAGTACATCGAATAATAGGACAAGGAAATTTTGTTGTTGCGCTAAGTCATGCGATTAAAGATGGCGATTGGTGCTTCATCGATATATTCAGACTAAAAGAAGACAAAATTATTGAACACTGAGATGTTCAGGAGAAGATCTTGCCACCAGAGAAGTGGGTTAATAGCGGGAAGTTTTGAGCACTCGTTAGAAATATTGAACACTCTGTGTAACAAATCAATCCAATCGGCTGTCAGACGCTACTTGACTTGACAGATTCTGATTGAGGCGTTATCCGAATGCCATCAAGGCCATATGTCTCACATTTAAATATACAATAAAATTTATCTTCTTTTTATAACAAGCTTTTTCGCGCATTGAAGCATAGTAAATCACTCAGCGATTTAATGTCGAATGATCAACATCAATGCCGTGCTCTTGCATCATTTCTTCAATATTTCGATAGCTGAGCAAGTACTGAAGGATGATCGCTTTAGCCATTTAGCGTGAACTTAAAGAGATCACTTCGTTTAACCATTTTGAGTGAGCTACGCTAATTTTGACAATCTTTTTATTTATACCCATCGGAATTGGAGGTGCCGGAAGACGGCAAGCGACAACAAGAGCCACGCAGCAACTGCAGCTTCTCATCAAAGAAAAGATCTGAAGCTTTCGATTCACCTTCAGACAGGTAGTCAACAAAAGTCCGTGAATATTACTCTATACAAGACCTTTGACCATCATTATAGTCACAGCCTCACGTTCACAACCTGAGGGCTATAGCGATGAATTTATTCGAACGCTTTTTATCGGTTTGGGTCGGATTAGCAATGATAATCGGCGTATACCTTGGCTCAAACCTCCCATCTACCTTTGCGTTTTTAGCAAATCTTGAAATTGCAGGCATAAACTTTCCCATTGCGATTTTAATTTGGATCATGATTTTACCGATGATGGTGCAGATTGATTTTGGATCAATCAAATCTGTAGGTAAAAGTCCTAAAGGGTTATTGCTTACCGTTGTCATCAATTGGCTTATTAAACCATTTACCATGGCTGCACTGGCCTGGCTATTCTTTCGCTTTATTTATTCGCCATGGGTATCACAAGAACTTGCCGATGAATACATCGCCGGTATGATATTACTTGGCGTTGCGCCTTGCACTGCAATGGTATTTGTTTGGAGCCATCTCACTAAAGGTGACGCCAATTATACGCTGGTACAGGTATCGGTTAATGATTTAATCATGGTGTTTGCATTTGCGCCAATCAGTGCATTTTTGCTTGGCGTTTCTGATATTCATGTGCCTTGGGAAACCTTACTCTACGCTGTAACCCTCTACATCATATTGCCTCTGATCGCAGGCATACTCATTCGCCACAGACTCCTAAAAAAAGGGGAAAATCACTACCAAAAGTTTTGCGACTTCTTCAAGCCTTTTTCTATGCTCGGGCTGGTGTTAACGGTTGTGGTTTTATTTGGGTTGCAGGCCAACACCTTGCTAAGCAAAGGTATTGATATTCTGCTTATTGCTATACCTCTCATCATCCAGTCTTTCGGTATTTTTGCACTCACATACTGGATGGCAAGAAAACTAAAATTACCTTATTCCGTAGCTGCCCCCGCCAGTTTAATTGGTACCTCTAATTTCTTCGAGTTAGCCGTCGCCGTCGCCATCGCACTTTTCGGCCTACAATCTGGCGCTGTACTCGCTACCGTGGTCGGTGTTTTAGTGGAAGTACCTGTTATGCTTATGCTTGTGCATTTTGCAAATAACACGCAACACTGGTTTAAGCCCACCGACACACATGATCTATAGTTAAATCCTTCAAAGGAATTGACAATATGGCTTTAGCAAATCTTTTCACGCTCATTGATGACATCGCGGCGATGACAAAAATCACTGCCCAAAAAACAATGAGCGTCGTTACTGATGATATTGCTGTTAGTGCTGAAAAAGTATCGGGATTTGAAGACAACCGAGAAATTCCTGTCATTCTTGCGGTATTCAAAGGCGCACTCATCAATAAGTTAATACTCGTTCCTGTAGCGATACTCTTGAGTGTTTACGCTAACTTCCTTATTCAACCCTTGCTACTCGTAGGCGGCTTGTATTTATGCTATGAAGGTATGGAAAAAATTAGCAGCAGCCTCTCAAAAAAACCCGCCCATGAAACTAAAGCGCCAGCAGACCCCGCCTTGCATGAAAAGCTGCAAGTAAAGGGGGCTATTCGAACCGATTTTGTACTTTCCACTGAAATTATTGTTATCTCGTTGAATATTGTTCAGGCAGAAAGTATAAACATGCAAATCATGGTATTAAGCTTTGTTGCGATCTTATTAACCATAGGCATCTATGGGCTAGTGGCAGTCATCGTAAAACTGGATGATTTAGGTTTTTATCTGGTAAAACATTCTGTTCGTGGATTCAAAACGATTGGTAAAATGCTCTTAGTTGCTGCACCGTTCATTCTTAGAGCAATTTCAATCATAGGTACACTCGCCATGCTGTTTGTCGGTGGCAACATTATTATGCATGCTTTGCACCTAGATCATTACATTGCGTTATTTACTGGCATTAACACAGAAAACCTTAACTATATGCTTAACATATTTACTGCAATTATTATTGGCGGGATTTGCGGAACTTCGCTTTTTTTGCTTCATTTACTATCAAAAACAATAATGAATAAAATTTAATTTATTTGAATGCAGTATTTTTTAAATAACGATAGACAAACATACTCCAGTCTACGAACTATCAAAAAATGCGCATATATATATTTTCTATTTCTTTTTTTATTTCTTGTTATAATTTTTCAGGAAATGATGAGCTTAATCATAATTTACAAAAAGCCTTAAAGCTAATTCTATTAACATCCTTCACAAAAAAGGAAGAAGTAGATAAAGACAAAAAAGCTTGGCTTGCCAGTAACGCACAAAATGATGAGGATCAGCACTGTAGAAAATTTCTAACAAAATCAAAAGCGGCCTACGTAACTGACAAACCTGATCAACATACAGCCGACATACGTGATTTTACAATCCCAGCTTTAACCTATATTCCCAGTAAAAGATCCAAGGAACACACCAGGCGTTATCAACCTTACGATGCAGGATTTCGAAAACCTAAAGGAATGGAAGTACGCTATATAAACAACCCTACGGCTTAGCCGGCTATAAGGTGTCTTATATTAATGATTGCACAGTTGTAACCAATCAGAACTCGACCCAAAAAATGGCTTAACACATCAAATACAAAAGCTCAAAGTTATCCTTTATCCTTTATCCTTTATCCTTTATCCTTTATCCTTTATCCTTTATCCTTTATCCTTTATCCTTTATCCTTTATCCTAGTACATGACAATTAATTGCTCATATGCCACTCATCCTAAATAGAGGCGGCATCCAGTCTCTAGGCGTAAAAGCGTTAAGACATTTTCGTATTTTTTTAATATCAGTCACAACGCCAGAAATTATTTGCTGTAACAAATCGAGGCCGTGGCGAAAATAACTTTTCTCTAAACGGCCGTGTTTTTTTTACTGATGCCATCGCCTTGCTCACAGCACCAAACACCCGTTTTATAAGACCAGCAATAAGCAATCGCGAGCACGGACATCATCCTGTCAATTTTATCGTGATCCGTTAGATGTGTTTCCTCGAAGTTAAATCCACGCGTTTTGAGGCATTCAAATAATGTTTCTATTTCCCAGCGTCTTGCATAAATAATTAAACTGTCGGGTAGCGCCTGATTGGCCGCAACAATAAGAAATTCACCATCAGAAAGGCGTTTTCCAGAAAGATAAACAGGCAGTCCCCATAGTAATCGAACACCCGCTAATGATGTTTCCTCACCGGGCTTTAAATGATAGAACAGCCCATCAATATTAACTTCAAGACCTCGGCTATTGGTTGTTATTTCAGACTTTTTAATACGGATAACAAAGGGAATGCCTTGCTGATCAAGGTAGTCAAAAAAGTCTTTGCCGATAAATTCTCTGTCAGCCGTTAATGCTTCTATACGATCTTTCCCAAACAGGCGGATAAAACGATTTAGTAGCTGAATGCGTTCGCAGGTATTAGAGTTACCTTTTTTGTTCAGCATCATCCAAAATACGGGGATTGCACGACCTTTATAGCAAATGCTCAACATTAATATATTGATATTCACTCGGCCGTATTGCCAGTTGGTTCTATCGATAGCTAATGTCCATTTGATGCTGTCATTAAAAAATAACCGCGTAATAAACAGGGCTATACCGTTTGGTGAGAAATGGGACTTTGAGAAAAACCGCTGCAAGCGTCTGTAACTCGATTCTACTTTTACATCTTTGCCTACTTGTGTTGCCAGTTTTGTCAAATTAACTGACCTCACTGCTATCAAAGCAATTAATATTTCTGCAAACAGATTAAGGTTTTTTTCATGACATCTAAATGATTTCTTGAGTTGGCGAGAGAGATGCTTGTGGGGGGCAAATTATATCCATAAGTTCGTCAATTTTTGAACCTTATTAGATACATAATTATCAATTAATTCAGTCAATTATAGATTAACGGCTATTATCCAACAAATTATGTGTCACGTACTGGGCGAAAACTGTCCGAAGTGTTGACAACTAGACAATCAGCAAAGTGCATCTTTGAGTTTATCAAGGGCGTAAAGGGGATCATTTGCCGCAACAACTTCATGAATGGTATCGATCAGGGCTTCTGTTTTAAGATGTTCAATTATGCAACCAGCGGGCATCCCGGGTTGTTTGTTTTTAAGCCGGGCCGACTGCTCGGGATGTAGCAATAATAATTGATCGCACAACAAGCTCAGGATCACGCCTCGCGCAGATCCTTCTTCGCCTTGATGTTTGGTCAATTTATTCCAACCTCCATGAGCCTTCCAGTCCTGAATAAAAACCTCAACTAACCATCTTAATGTATATAGCCTAGCAATATCTTCATGTCGCCATGATAGATCAGACGCGACGAGATAGCGGTACTCTTCTTCATTTTCATATTTCAATGCAACCACAAAACGACGTTTGCCATGTGCGCACACGTGTAGCCGAGCAGACAGCAAGGTAACGCGTTCTTTTCGACCACCGCGAATTATTAAGTGCGTTTTGACGCCAGATTGACGCGCAAAGTACGATTTTAAAGACACTTTTGAGTTTCTGCTCATGACTTGCTGATTTGATCGCAGCTGACTGACAACTTGGGCTTTGCCAGTTATTTCAGCGCACGTATCCATGAATGCACCTGTGCCATAAAGTGCATCAGCCAAGACACCTTTAACAGTGAAATCAGGAAATGTGCGAGTAAACTCACTGCACATATCCAAGGCTAACGCCTGCATTGTTGGGTAGCGTGGATCAGGCTTGGGTTTTTCAGGTCTTTTTTTGGCCGGTATGCCTGCATCTTTGAGTAGCTTGTTTTGCTTTCTCCATGCTGTTAATTCAGGGTTGGGCATAAAAAAACGAAAACCGACGGGTATCGTAACGATGTCTGTTACCAGCACCATAAATACAAGTTCCTGTCCGTTAAAATAACCCCCTGTCGCCTTGTCTTTTACTTTATGTGTATGTAACTTATATGGTTCGCCTCGCGTATTGCAAGATAAATCGTTGTGCTCATGAAGGAAAAGTTGCGGTCTTATATCCGGCCTCTATTTGAAGGTATATCCCTCGGGCCCTAATGGAAATTCGCTCATCTCAGTGCTTATCTACTCAACGGTCTGCTCACGAGGAGCGCCTTAGTTACAATCAGCTTGCCTGAGATGCAGGTCTTACCTTTCATGCCATCACGGTGATTTGTCTCTTCGCAATTTGCTTAGTTCATTACTCTTAAAACTTAATCATTAATACATTAAAAATATGTTCCTACTAATAGCCGCTTTTCAGGCGGTAACGATCTTCAATACTTAGGCTTTCTTTACACTGAAACAGCATAGCTTTCTCCATTTTTGAGCAAGGCAAAAACTGTTCTAACCATTTTATTGGCTAAGGCTACGGCCGCTACATTTTTTCCACGACGTTGCATAAGGTTGCCTGCCCATCGACTCACAGAATCTTTTTTACCTTCAGTATATTGCAGTACCGACCTCGCCCCATGAATCAACAATGTGCGTAAATATACATCCCCTCTTTTGCTGATGCCGAGTAAAGTTGGCCTTCCTCCCGTGGAATGCTGGCGAGGAACCAAGCCAAAAAAGGCGGCCAGTTCTCGGCCATTTTTAAACAACGATATATCCCCAATTGTTATTAATAACGCGGTTGCGGTAAGAGGTCCTACACCCGGAATACTCATCAATCGTTGGGCCTCCTCATCATTTTTGATCATACGCTCAATTTCCATGTCATACTTATCAACACGCTTATCAACTGTTTTTAGATCATTCTGCAAATCAGAGAGTATCTCCCTAAACCGAATACCCAAGCCATTTTCGGCATCTTCAAGAATCATCGGTATACTTTTAAGCACGTTCTTTCGACCTGCGGGGATATCAATTCCTTGTTCCATTAATAAGCCTCGGATCTGATTGACCAAAGCCGTACGATTTTTAATGGACTGGCTTCGAATTCTGTGAATAGATTGATTTTCTAATTGTTCAACTGACTTAATGGCAACAAAGCGCATATTCGGGCGCTGAGCAGCCTCGGCAATGGCTTCGGCATCGACCGCATCATTTTTGTTTGACTTCACAAATGGTTTTACAAATTGCGGGGCTATTAAACGTACTTCATGGCCATAGCTTTTAAATAGTCGAGCCCAGTAATGAGCACTTCCGCATGCCTCCATTGCAATTAAACAAGGTGTTAACCTGGCCATGAATTCAGATAATTTCTTTCGGCTTACTTTTTTACCTAACACCTTTTCACCTTTTTCATCCATGCCATGAAGTTGAAAGCTACTCTTGGCTAAATCGATGGCTAATACCTTGATATCATTTTTTGCGTTACTTTTACTCATGATTCGTATCACCTCTAATTCGAATTTGATAGTTTCGTTCGCCGTCTATTGTTGCAGATTATGATACTGCTTTAGGGTGCGAGGCGAACCATTCCATTTGCTCAGCGTAATTTTTGATTATTTAGCAAAATCTGGCAGTTCATCATTGAATAACAAGTTTAATGCCTCGCTGGAACTCATGCCTTGTTTGCGGCACGTCGACAAATAACTGCGAACGCGGCAAAAAATCTTCGCGCCTTTCATGCTGCGAAAACACCCAGATATTTTTTGATGAACTTTCGTCATACGAATATCTCGTTCACCCTGATTGTTCGTAAAGGGCACGATTTCATTATCCATAAACCGCAGCACATCCTCCTCGAATTTGATAAAACGCTCGAGGAGATTACGGGATTTACTGCGCTTTAATCGCCCCCGCTTGCCTTTGCGATCTTTTTCATCAGGCGGAGGGCATTCTATCTCTGCAGCTTCAAGTATGGCGCGATAGTTTTCCCATTGCTTTTTGGATGCCTTGCTGCTGAGTTTTCCGCCGGCTTCATGCACTGCACGATTACACGCCGCCAAGAAGTCTTGCATGGATTTGGCCCACTGTTGATTATCTTGCTCCCACGATCGCGTTAACTCGCGTAAATGATGGGCATTGCATAAAGCGTGCAGGCAACCACTATAACAATAATAGGGTTTCCAGTGATCGTGGCATAGCACGCCCTTGAACGCTGCCAATATGCCTTCTGGATCTGTTGCTTCATTGCCGCGATTCTTGTGCGCAAAGAAATAAGTCCATGAGGCATTTGTGGCGCAATGTAACCAGTGCCTATCGCCGCCAATATTTATTCCCGTCTCGTCGACATGCAGCAACGGCGCGTCCGTTAAATTTTTCTTGGCAATCGCTTCGAAAGTTTCAAGCTTGTTGTAGGCTTCTACATTGAAATTGTAGATCTGATCGGAATGCCCATTTGATCGGCGAAAAATTCCTGAACTCGGTTGTAGGGAATCAATTGATACTGCGACATATAAACCGCATGGGCTTTGAGCTGCTTACCGTACTGTACAGCTTTGCCAACATCATCAGGGAATTGTGCTACATAGCGATTACCGGTGGCTTTATCGATTAAGACTTCAGCTTGAAATTCAGTGACCCAACGGCATATTTGAATATCGAAGACTTGGCGACGCTCAATCCCTATTTTTTCGTAATCGCCTCGTGGCAGTGTACGTCGATCAATCTGGATGCGTTCAATGTCATCGGGCTCGTCGATTTGCTTGAGCGTGACACCGTTATGTCCGAGTTGATCGCCGCTTTTCTTAGCTGATTTTTTTCGGGTTGGCTTTAGTTTTTTATTATCCGTCGATGGCGGCTTGCTGCTATTACTGCTGTTTAACCCTGCTCGATTAGTCAGGAGTTTAACCAAGAGTAGTAATACCGTAATAATCGATACTAACGCTGGAGAGATATTTTTATCTTCTTCGAGTAATCGTTCGACTTCACTGAGAGTTGCATCGATGTCGATATTATCAATTCTCATAGAAACAGACCCCTGTGGTTACTTGAATAAGAGGGTTATTCTATCATGGGTTTTTTAAGGCTATTTCTTCGCTTTGTAGCGTATTCTAACGACTTTTATTTTTTTGGATTCGTGTCACTCCCGTAATGAGACTTAATCAGTGCTGATGGGTTGCAGGGGTAGCTTATCGTCAATAATATGAGCAACTCCCAAGAGTGACTAAAAAATAAAAATTTTTTGTAAAACAGCGTCAAGCTATTTTTTTTCTTATATTCGCTGAGTAAATGGAATGGTTCGCCTCGCACCCTAAAGCAGTATCATAATCTGCAACAATAGACGGCGAACGAAACTATCAAATTCGAATTAGAGGTGATACGAATCATGAGTAAAAGTAACGCAAAAAATGATATCAAGGTATTAGCCATCGATTTAGCCAAGAGTAGCTTTCAACTTCATGGCATGGATGAAAAAGGTGAAAAGGTGTTAGGTAAAAAAGTAAGCCGAAAGAAATTATCTGAATTCATGGCCAGGTTAACACCTTGTTTAATTGCAATGGAGGCATGCGGAAGTGCTCATTACTGGGCTCGACTATTTAAAAGCTATGGCCATGAAGTACGTTTAATAGCCCCGCAATTTGTAAAACCATTTGTGAAGTCAAACAAAAATGATGCGGTCGATGCCGAAGCCATTGCCGAGGCTGCTCAGCGCCCGAATATGCGCTTTGTTGCCATTAAGTCAGTTGAACAATTAGAAAATCAATCTATTCACAGAATTCGAAGCCAGTCCATTAAAAATCGTACGGCTTTGGTCAATCAGATCCGAGGCTTATTAATGGAACAAGGAATTGATATCCCCGCAGGTCGAAAGAACGTGCTTAAAAGTATACCGATGATTCTTGAAGATGCCGAAAATGGCTTGGGTATTCGGTTTAGGGAGATACTCTCTGATTTGCAGAATGATCTAAAAACAGTTGATAAGCGTGTTGATAAGTATGACATGGAAATTGAGCGTATGGTCAAAAATGATGAGGAGGTCCAACGATTGATGAGTATTCCGGGTGTAGGACCTCTTACCGCAACCGCGTTATTAATAACAATTGGGGATATATCGTTGTTTAAAAATGGCCGAGAACTGGCCGCCTTTTTTGGCTTGGTTCCTCGCCAGCATTCCACGGGAGGAAGGCCAACTTTACTCGGCATCAGCAAAAGAGGGGATGTATATTTACGCACATTGTTGATTCATGGGGCGAGGTCGGTACTGCAATATACTGAAGGTAAAAAAGATTCTGTGAGTCGATGGGCAGACAACCTTATGCAACGTCGTGGAAAAAATGTAGCGGCCGTAGCCTTAGCCAATAAAATGGTTAGAACAGTTTTTGCCTTGCTCAAAAATGGAGAAAGCTATGCTGTTTCAGTGTAAAGAAAGCCTAAGTATTGAAGATCGTTACCGCCTGAAAAGCGGCTATTAGTAGGAACATATTTTTAATGTATTAATGATTAAGTTTTAAGAGTAATGAACTAAGCAAATTGCGAAGAGACAAATCACCGTGATGGCATGAAAGGTAAGACCTGCATCTCAGGCAAGCTGATTGTAACTAAGGCGCTCCTCGTGAGCAGACCGTTGAGTAGATAAGCACTGAGATGAGCGAATTTCCATTAGGGCCCGAGGGATATACCTTCAAATAGAGGCCGGATATAAGACCGCAACTTTTCCTTCATGAGCACAACGATTTATCTTGCAATACGCGAGGCGAACCATATAAGTTACATGTGTATTTGATATTTTTGACGTTTTCTTTGATCGCTTTTTTCCTGAATCATCAAACGTTAAGCTGCCGCTCGTGATGTTGTAGTGCATGTGTCACGTACTAGAAACTTTTCTTAACATAAACTGTCAATTAAAAAATACCATTCAAGTAGAGTCATGACCAATGTCTATAAAATATTTCCCCCAACACATAAACTTTCTTTATTTTATTATTATTTTCTTGTTATTAGCTGAAAACTCATACGGCATTTTTTCTAAAAAAGGGGCATTTGTAGGTGGGCTAGCATTATCATCTGGATTAACTGGCGGTCAAATCATTAGCAAAGATAATGAAATCCCTGCCAGCTCAATGGAAAATTACGAGCAATTACCAGGCAGCCACACATGGATCAGAAAAGTATGCCCGTCGGTTTGCTACGACTTAGGAATAGTCCTTAAATAACTTCCCTATTCATGAGGTCAAGAATCATCGATAATAGCCGCAGTGATTACGGGAAATTATCTTGGACAATTATTCGTCAGCAGTTGAAATTCAAATGGCTCGATTTTATCGCTCACTCAACGAGCGGGATCGTCGTCACTATGCCGCGATAGAAGCGATAAAGCTTGGGCATGGTGGAATTGAATTTATTTCGAAGTTACTGGCCTGTGATCCGAAAACTATTCGTCGAGGTATGGTTGATTTGGAGTCAGAAAACTTGAACACTGAACATCAGCGAAAAAAAGGGGTGGACGCACACGGCTGATCGAGAAAAATACGAAATTAGTTGTAAACTTTCTCACCATACTCTGCAATCATACTGCTGGAGACCCTATGCGGAGCGATGTAAAATGGACGAATCTGTCTCGTCGTTATATTTCTCGAAAGCTCTCAGAGCTGGGTACTCCAGCTAATAAAAACATTATCTCGCGACTGCTTCATGATCATGGTTATCGACGACGAAAGCCACAAAAAAAGCGAACAATGGGGCAGCATGCTGACCGTAATGAGCAATTTGAAAACATTGCCAGACTGAAGCAAGAATACCTGGATGCTGGATACCCAGTGATAAGTATCGACACGAAAAAGAAGGAACTGTTGGGTAAATTCTATCGTGATGGCATAACTGATGCGGTAGATCCAACCATCGTTAATGATCACGATTTCCCCAGTAGCAGTGATGGCAAAGTCATTCCTCATGGTATTTATGATGTACAAAAAAACGAAGCATCAGTACATCTGAATACCAGCTGCGATACGAGTGAGTTTGCTTGTGACAGTCTTGAGTTATGGTGGCTAGAACAGGGACGAATGGATTATGAAAGTTCAATCGACCTACTTATACTCTGTGATGGCGGTGGCAGTAACAGTGCCTCGTCTTATCTTTTTAAAGAAGACCTACAGGCGCTGTCGAACAGGCTAAATTTGAGAATTCGCATTGCTCATTACCCATCCTATTGTTCAAAATACAACCCTATTGAGCATCGAGTATTTCCTCATGTGACCCGAGCCTGCAAAGGCGTTCCTCTGGAATCCGTTGATATGGCAAAGCACTACATGGAAAAAACTGAAACGACCAAAGGGCTTAAGGTTGCCGTAAGAATCATCGATAAAGTATTTGAAACTGGGCGTAAGTATGCTGCTGACTTCAAAAAAAACATGGCCATTAAGTTCGATAAACTCTTGCCAAAATGGAACTACGTTGCCGTCCCTTGTGTCGTCTAAAATCGGGAAGTTATTTAAGGACTATTCCTTAGGAGAAGAAAAAGGCGGAGTAGCTGAGTATAACAAACAAAAATTAACTGGAGCATCTAATGAAGCACAAAGCAGTTCATCAAGGTATACATCAATGGGGTTGATTAAAGAAACAAAAACGCCAGCACAAACTCACGAGGAGCTAGTACAGAGATTAAAAAGAAGAGGAGGAAAAACTTCTCAAAAGAAAAATCGTGCAAAAAAAGAAGGAGTATTAAGTTGCTATAAAACCGATACAGCAACTGTTGACAATATAGCAAGACTAGCAGGTTCTCTGCGTGCAAACCCTTCAGATTACTATGTATACAAACAAAATGACGGCAAGTCAATGGAGTATGCGGCCTGCAAAATTGCTGAAATATTTAGCTGGGGGCTCAGCTCTTTATCTTCTACTTTGAAAAAAATAAGCAAAGAATAGTCAATAAATTATAAAAAAACCTGAAAGTTACAGAGCTTGATGTTAAATGTTTGCACTTCAGGCATGGCTCAAAATTAGGCAGTTTTACTGAACACCTTGCGAGCAGGGCTTTGTGCATAATCGATTCTCGGTTTACCACCAAGCCCACTCTCTATGTAGGGTTGTGGAATATATCAAGAATCGGCGATGGGCTCGGTCCAGCAAAAAAGTGTTCACCCCATATGAACCATGCCGACAAAAGCAGCCTTAATGGTCACAATAGAGTTGGCTTTGAGCCCAATTTGGGAGAAGCAAGTAGACCGGCAGCAAAAGCTAGGACTTCTTTTTCCTGTAGTGCTTTTCCATTCCATCGAGAACGTTACGAAGAAATTGATCCAAGCAAGGTCGATAGTTTTTATGACCTGGTCGTCGAAATAGTGCGCTCAACTCATGCTTACTGACCGTAAATTCGTTCAGCTCAAGTATCTCAAGCAGAGCATCGGCCTGTAGGTTTAGCGCAATTTTTAGTTTCCGTAACACCATGTTATTACTCAGAACAGATTCAGGCTCAGGAATGGCATCATCTTTAGCACCCCTATTCTTTATGATCAGCCCATTGAGAAAGCGAGCCAGTTTTTCATCTTCGCACAAAACAAAGTCAGGCTCTTCTTCACGCGCCAACCAAGTAGCCAGCTCAGGCTTATTGCCTTCATATCCGCCCAGCTTAAAGAGTGACAACATGAACTGATCGCTAAAATCAAAAATATAACGCACGCGGCGCAAGATATCGTTATTGTTGATAGCTAGTACTCCTGTCTAGGCAGGTTTTCACCGGCCTCGATGGCTTTCGCGTTAATTTCTACATAGAGGGTCGTCATGTCGCGTTCAACAAGCTCGTCAATACTTTTCGATAACGATGACAGTCGCACATCCACCGCTGTCGCTTCTGATTGCCCTAATTTACAGTCAAAGCCCCAAGATTTGGCACCCGAAGGGAGAGGTTTTTTACGTTCTCTTTTGACGAAATTTTTGATCTCATGCTTTACCGAGTCAACAATGCGAGGTACTTTGATTTTAGGGTGTTCTAATTTAAAGGTTTTTTTCATTGGGATCCTACTGAGGTGGGCAGCCACTTAAGGCTGGAAATTTTTTTATGGCGCGCAGTGTAAAGTTTATCTGAGGATTCTACCATGACTCGGGTCTAAGCGAGTGGTTACGCGCTCAGTTTTTATCTTTATACTGCGCTTTGTAGACGCTAAACCTGCCATCGCTGCCCGTGAGCGTAATGAATACCTGAATATTAAAACGTTACGCTTTCGAGCGCTGATGAGCCAGACCCTCATTCAGACGCCAATAAATCTAAAGCCACCGCCTCAGCCACTTTGATGCCATCAATAGCTGCCGATAAAATCCCCCCGGCATAACCCGCACCTTCTCCTGCTGGATATAAGCCTTTGGTGTTAATATTTTGAAAATCTTTTCCTCGCTTAATACAGATAGGGGAAGAGGTACGCGTTTCTATGCCCGTCAATACGGCATCGCTCATACCAAAACCTTTGATCTGTTTGTCGAAAATAGGAATCGCTTCTTGAATAGCTTCAATGGCAAATTCTGGCAAGGCTTGTGTTAAATCCGCCAAAGTAACGCCCGGTTGATAAGAAGGCGTAACACTGGCTAACGCTGTTGAGGGTTTGTGGCGAAGAAAATCACCCACTAGCTGCACCGGGGCGTTGTAATTTCTGCCGCCCATATCATACGCTTTTTCTTCCAGTTCGATTTGTAAATCAATACCTGCCAATACATGCTCGGGGTAATCTTTATCCGGTTCAATACCCACAACGATGGCAGAGTTTGCATTCCTTTCATTTCGGGAATATTGCGACATACCATTAGTCACTACCCGCCCCTCCTCCGAAGTCGCCGCAACCACCGTACCACCGGGGCACATGCAAAAACTATAAACACTGCGACCATTTTTACAGTGATGCACCAACTTATAATCCGCCGCCCCTAAAATCGGATGCCCTACAAACTCACCAAACCGAGCGCGATCAATAACAGACTGTGGATGCTCAATGCGAAAGCCAATTGAAAAAGGTTTTGCTTCAATATAAACACCCTGATCCAATAACATTTTAAAGGTATCACGGGCACTATGCCCAATCGCCAGAATAATATGCTTCGTCTGAAGTTGTTCGCCATTATGTAATGTCAAACCAGTAACCTGACCATTCGCTTGACGATGAATAGTCTCTACCTTTTGATCAAAACGAATTTCACCGCCTAAACGCGTGATTTCCGCCCGCATATTTTCCACCATTTTTACCAACTTAAACGTACCAATATGGGGTTTACTCACATAAAGTATTTCTTCTGGTGCGCCAGACTTAACAAATTCTGTTAACACTTTTCTACCCAAATGTTTTTTGTCTTTGACTTGACTATACAATTTACCGTCAGAGAAAGTACCTGCACCACCCTCACCAAACTGTACATTGGATTCCGTATTGAGCTGTCTCTCTCGCCATAAACCCCAAGTATCTTTGGTACGCTGCCTAACATCTTGACCACGTTCTAATACAATAGGCTTTAGCCCCATCTGCGCTAATACCAAGGCAGCTAAAATACCGCAAGGACCAAAACCAATAATGATTGGGCACTGCTGATCACCCACAGGAAAATCACTATTCGCCTGCGCAACAAATTTATACGCGGTGTCAGGGCTTTTTCTGACAAAAGATTTATCGGCAAACTTTTCTAGCGCCGTTTTTTCATCGGCATCCGATAACGCAACATCCAGCTGATAAATTAGCAAGATATTCGATTTTTTACGCGCATCGTAACTTCGCTTAAACACCGAAACATCAAGCAACTGTTCCGGCCGAATCATCAGCTTATGAATGACTGATTCCCTTAATTCATTATCGGTATGATCAAGAGGTAACTTGATTTCGTTGAGTCGAAGCATATAAACCTAATCGCTATAAAAACGTGGCGGAGATAGTTATGAAACAGCATTTTATCATATCCCTATTGAAAAAAATAAAGCATCAATAGGTTGCCAATTTCGCTACATATTCGAGTTATAAAATGTGATGGCTGATGTTGGAGAACCCCCGTTTTCTGATTTTTTGCGTGTATTCCCATGAAAGTAATAAACACATTGAAATGAAAATGAGTGAAATAATGCCGGAGCTAGTTGAGTCTATCGACCAACTATCAACAACACCTACGTGACACTATCCTTAGGCTTAATTTTTATTTCACAACTTACTTTGGATGCTAAGCTAGTCAATGCAAACCTTGGTTTCATGGAAACCACCTGCATTATAACGGCCTTAATGGCTATACCCGTACACACTATGGCTCTGACGTTAACTTAAAAAATATATTTTTCGTTTTATATAAATTTTTTTGCGATATGGAGAGGATAAGATAAAAACCCATTAACAAAAAAGTCACTACGTTCATCCAGCTAAAAAAACATATAAAGAAAACGAAAGTTACCCTAAGCCCTTTTAAGACTTTGAGCAGTAAATACAAAGTGTTAATATGCAGGTACTACATAAATGGTAATGTCATAAAGGGGATTGGATATGTCAAACGAATCTGTCGTAATTGTAAGCGGTGCCAGAACGCCCATGGGCGGTCTACTCGGTAGCTTAAGCGCACTCTCGGCTGTAGAACTCGGTACGGTTGCCATTAAAGAGACCATCAAACGTGCAGGTATTGCGCCTGAGATTATTGATGAAGTTATCATGGGTAATGTGCTCTCAGCAGGCCTTAAACAAGGCCCCGCAAGGCAAGCGGCGTTAAATGCAGGCATCCCAAGCAGCACAGGTTGTGTCACTATCAATAAACTTTGTGGCTCTGGTATGCAAGCATCTATGTATGCTTTTGATGCGATCAAATCAGGCTCCGCTGAGGCGGTACTCGCTGGCGGCATGGAAAGCATGTCTAACGCACCTCATCTTGTTGAAGGCGCACGCGACGGCGTTGGCACAGGCCACCGCGCATTTAGTGATCATATGTTCCTTGATGGCTTAGAAGATGCTGCAACGAGCCGCCCAATGGGAAGCTTTGCGCAAGAAACAGCCAATAAATATGAATTAACGCGTGAGCAGATGGATACCTTTGCTATTCAATCACTCACGCGCGCTAAGAAAGCTATTGAGAATGGCGACTTAACAGACGAAATTGCTGAAGTTTTGGTCAAAACACGGCGCAGTGAAACACTTGTTAAAGACGACGAACAACCTTTAAAAGGTAAAATCGATAAAATCCCCACGTTACGCCCAGCTTTCGCAAAAGATGGCACGATTACAGCCGCGAATGCCAGCTCCATATCCGATGGCGCATCGGCGTTGCTCTTTATGTCTGAAAGTAAAGCTAAAGAACTGGGCCTCCCCATACTTGCGCGTGTTTTAGGTCATGCCCGTCACTCGCAGGCACCTGAAGAGTTTACCATTGCGCCTGTTGGCGCGATGAATAAGTTATTCAACAAGGTTGGCTGGACAAAAGACGATGTGGATATTTTCGAAATCAACGAAGCTTTTGCCATGGTTACCCTGATTGCCATGCAAGAACTCGGATTAAATGATGAAAACGTCAACATTTTTGGCGGTGCTTGCGCGCAAGGTCACCCCATCGGTTCAACAGGCTCCAGGCTCTTGGTTACCCTTATCAACGCACTTAAAAAACGCGGAAAATCTAAAGGCGTTGCTTCTTTATGTATTGGTGGCGGCGAAGCCACTGCCATGGCAATAGAGCTGATTTAGCAGCTTTCTTTAGGGGGAAGGCACGCAGCCGTCTCCCTATATACCCATCGGAATTGGAGATGCAAGAAGGCGACAAGCGAGCGAATCCCCATGAGCTTACAGTCAGTAAGTGATTGGGGTGAGTGAGCGCGCTCAACGCCCTTGCATCTTCAAGGGTGATCGGTATACACGTAACTTTGACGAGGAGCCCGCCCTAACCGCCTCACAGTGAATGCAAAATTTCTCTATAGCAATTAGTCCACAATATGCCCATTATATTCAAGAAGAATCACCTTATCTCCCCCCAGCAGTTTCATGACTTATTGGTACGATCAAATCTTGGCGAAAGACGTCCTATTGACGACAAAGAATGCTTACAAGGCATGCTGGAAAACAGTAATCTCTGCTTTACCGCTTGGGATCACAATAAACTTATCGGTATTGCTCGATCAGTGACTGATTTTCATTATTGCTGCTATTTATCCGATATAGCTGTAGACCAAGATTACCAACACCAAGGGATAGGAAAAAATCTTATCAAAGAAACACAACGTGCACTTAAAAAACGGTGTAAATTAATTTTGATCGCCGCACCGGCCGCCAACGACTACTACAAAAAAATTGGCTTCACACAAAATGACCGCTGCTGGCTTTTAAATCGTGATAGCGACTTAAACTGACTCTACCATGATCAACCTCCCATCGAGTTTACCCCGTATCGACAGCTTACTTCTTGCAGGTGGACTCAGCACACGAATGGGCAAAGACAAAGCTTTTTTATCGATTAAAGGAAAACCGTTTGCTTACCAGCTTTATGAACAATTAAATCGACTGAGCCAGCAGGTTTATATCGCCGCTAATCAACTACAAGCACAGCTTGAAAATCAATGCTCAGAAGCCGTTTTCATCAACGATACATTTAAGGGCCACGAAGGCCCACTGTCGGGTATCTTACCCGCCCTACAAAAGTCCTCTGCAGACTACCTATGGGTAACACCTGTCGACTGTTTTGGCGATTTATCCACTATTCAAAACGCATTACTTGAGGGGTTGAGAAAAAACCAGTCTGACATTCTCTTTTTATCCATTGAAGGAAAAGATCAACCCCTGCTTTCCCTGATCAAAACAAGTTTGAAAGACAACCTTGCTACCTATTTACAACAAGGCAATCGTGCTGTCTTTCGCTGGTTTTTAACGCAAGATCATTGCGTAATAAAATGGCAAAATAAGCAGATTTTTGCTGCCAACATTAACACCCCTGATGAACTTGCTCGTGTTACTGCTAGACAGAGTGGCCGAAGCGCTTTTTAATCGACTGAACCTACTCGTCTAAATCAAATTCATCACGACGGAACTGCCCTGGCGTTACGCCTGTCCACTTTTTAAAGGAGCGATGAAACGCGCTAGGATCTGTAAAACCCATCAATGCGGCAACAGCCGTGATTGTTAACTCAGGACGGCTAAGGTAGGCAATTGCAGCATCCTTTCGACAATCATCCTTTAGCCGCTGATAGCTGACACCTTCTCGCCGTAAATGGCGCCTCAGTGTTGGCGCTGACATGTTTAAGGTACTTGCTACGGCCTCAAATGCAGGAAAGCCTTTTGTTAAGTCGTACCCCATAACACGCCGGACATTCGCGATGAGTTCTGAAGATTCGGCTTTTTGTGGCTCAACCATCATTTGATAAGGCGCTGTACGCAAGAAATCCTTTAAACTTGCTTCATTTTGTGCAAGAGGAAGCTCAAGATAACTCGGCTGAAAATCCATCCCGTTAGTTTTTGCACCAAACTCAATATGCGCTCCAAAGAGGTGCTGATAATTTTGCGGGTTCTTCGACTGCTCGGATAACAGCCTAACCGCTCTCAAGTCAATAGACTTGCCAATCAACCAGCCAAAAAAACGATGCCACAAAGCCAGCCCATAAGCCTCCCCTGCTTTCGATCGAGCAGTATTATTCAGCTGGATATGTGGATAAGACAAAGTAACCACATCGTCTTTAACCAAGAGTGCAATGTGCAACTCTTTTCCATAAAAAATTTTGATGAATTCACAGGTACGACGTATGGCTTTTTCAAGTGTTGCACAGTGAATAATGCTGTAACAAAGCATTTTAAATGCGCCTGCACTGATTCCTGCACCTGAGGGTATGCCGAAGCTGTCATCTTGAAGCAACACCAAAACCTGCTGGTAGACACGGCTGTAATGTATGGCGGAAATGTGTGAAGGCGCAGCACCATGCAAGGGGTTCGTATCGAGCCCTGCGTTGATTAAGATGGCATTCACATCAAAGTGTCGTCTTTGTGCTAACTTTAACAATGATTTCACAAACCGCGTTGGTACATGCGCCGACGATTCTGCCTTTGTATTAACAACATCAATATTTGAATCAACGGGGGTTTGCAAGGGTTTCTACCTCTCATAGAATGAGTACACACTATTATAATGACAAGATGCAAGAAAATGCACCTCTCCACGAACGTCTCTACACATAATAACGACCTGTGCGCTAGAACATCGCATATTTAACTTAACACTCATAAGGTTACACGATACAAAGTAACCTCTGTTACTCAATCATAGAGGGTGGGGAACGCCATGGCGGATACTGAATATACGATTTATTTTAAAGGTGAAGCCCTCGATGGATTCGACATAAACACCGCCAAGAAAAACTTCGCCGCGCTGTTTAAAATACCGAATAGCAAAGTAGAGCCTTTTTTCTGCAATAAAACCCGTGCGCTAAAGAAAGGGCTTACTCAAGAGAAAACAAAGCAGCTTATTCAAACCCTCAACAAGGCTGGGCTTAAAGTTTACATCAAAAAAGACGCCTCCCTAAACGATGAGAAAGACCAAAGTAAGAAAGACCTCAATAAAGGCGGCCTTAGTATGTTGCCTCTCGGTGCCGATGTACTGACCCCAGAAGAAAGGCCTGCAGATGAAAAAATCAGTATTGATATTTCTCATATACAATTGAGTTCCAGTACAGAGCCTTTATCGGGTGCAAAAGCAACTCACTCACCCCTAACCCCTGATACCTCTCACTTAGAAGCAACGGGGCATTATAACGCCCTTGATAACGGCAACCCTGAGGCAGCGATAATACCTAACACTGAGCACCTATCGCTGATTGATGCTGATCATTGCCTGTGAAGCTTTTCAGCCCGAGGAGCAACGTTTACACTAATGCCTCGTGTGACTGGTTTACGATGAACTTCCCCTTTACCGCCTTCAAAGACATTCAATATTCTTTTAGTATCATCACCATTACCTTGAGACATATCTACGTAAACATCATCTTCCGGAATAGGGTTATAGTTACTTTCTTTACACACCGGAAAGGGCGTTGCATAATGTGACTCTTGTTGGCTTCCATTATTTCGATCACCCTCACCCGTTACATCACTAATTCCTGCATGAGGATTTTCTACAAATGGCTTGTATAAGTCATGATTATCCGCAAATCTTTCACCATCCCCCTCAAAGGCTTCATTACTTGTGGCTGTACCATAATTTTTACTCTTGGGGGAAAGTGCAACTTCATCCACCCCTACGGTGTATACCACCTCACTTTTCGTTTGCTCTGCAATAAGGTTTTCTTCTGAATCTGCTTTTTTAACTCCCTTCTTCCCAAAACACTTACGCCAAAAACACAAAATACAGCCCGCGCAGCCAATACAACAACACACAGCAGGAACAATAGCTGCTGCAACTACTCCCGCATTTAGACCTTTCTCAAACGTAGGGCCACCTGTTGTCAACTTTCCACCCCCGGTAGGCAGGAAGGTTACATTTCGATGCCTTAATCCATTAGTACTCAAACCATCAGTAGTAAACCGAGTAGTAGGACTATTGGTGCTGAAATTAAAAGGGTTGGTTGCATTACCAGCGGAGGTATAGCTATCAGTCGGGATACCGATGGTTGAATTTCTTTTTTTAGCAGTCCGTGTAAATGGGCTATGAGTAGTAAACCGCTTTTTAAGCGCCGTAGAAGTTATAGTAGGTCGGCTCTGACGAGTAGGCACATTTTTACCTGTTGTCGCCGAACTTGAGCCTTCCCCGCCGATAGTTGATAAAATATCTTGCGTTGTTAATTTCTTTCTTTTTGTCGATGAGCTCCCTTTTATAGGCGTTACGCTTCTCGAAGTGGTTGACTCATCCGTTGTGCTTAATTTGCCCGCTGTACTGGTTGACCTGGTCGTTGATCTGGTTGATTTGGGCGTTGTACTGGTTGATTTGGGCGTTGTACTGGTTGATTTAGGCGTTGTACTGGTTGATTTGGGTGGTTTGAGCGCAGTGGTTAGTTCTGTTAGCTTTTTTGTCGGCGGCGCTTCATTGCCGCACTTTGCACCGAGACCCCTTTGAGTTTCTTTATTACTGTTTTCACAAATGAAATCATCCCATAACGATGGAGCCCCTAACAAAATAGATGAAAAACATACAAAAAAAAATACAAAAAAGTTTTTAAAAAATAGACACATAATCATTACCTAAAAAATAATTCAATCAAACAATACTTCAGAAACTTCCTTGAAGTAGCTGACCGCTAGATCTAAGAATGCTTTTCATAAAAATAGTTCATATAAAATTTACTTTCATCTCCTTAAGGGCACCTCTAAAAATATGATTCCACAGAAGAAAATATAGGCACATTAAATTCGCAAAATTATATTGACCATTTTTTTAAATAATAATCGATTTCTTCGATATTTTTGCCGAAATAGTCCTTTTATCGGCTGTTTTTGGGTATATCACCCAACTAAAGACGGATTCATTTTGTGTAAAGATATAAAACGCCTCATGTTGTAGGTGAGATTCATCATCCCAATCTTCACTTTTGTTCTTGATAAGCCAATGACTCGTGAGTGCATACCGCCTTGTTCATTCGTGATTGAGCCGAACACGTGTTCCACTCTCGCGCGTACTTTTGATTTCTTTTTGTTTGCTGCTTTATTACGTTCAGTCAGAGGCTTATTTTTCTTTGCCTTTTTAATGATTTTAGGCCTCATACCGAGCATCTTTAATACAAGCTCATCTTCTTCGCCCCCATAAGCACTGTCGGCATAAACGTCTTTACACGTATTCTCTGATAAAACGTCAATAAATTTCTGGGAATCATGCACTTCTGCGGAGGTGACTTCGTACGCTCTAATAAGCTTGTGGGCGTTATCTATACTGATATGATTTTTGTATCCATAGTGCGTTTCCTGGTTTTTCTTAGCCCAGCGTGCATCACAGTCTTTCTGTGCTTTTATCACCTGGCTTTCGTCAAAACGCTCAGGCGTTTCTCCCGCTTTTATTTGCTTGTTCTCATCGCGACTGTTCCTCTGCCTTGGCACCTCTACAAAGCTGGCATCGATAATCTGCCCTTTTTTGGCGATTAAGCCAGCTTCAGTAAGAAGAATATCAAAATCAATGAACAGAGGATTCATGAGATCAAGCTTTACAAGCTGCTCCCTGAATAGCCAAATAGTTTTTGCATCTGGGATACGTTGCTCTGGCTTGATAGATAAGAATCGACAGAAAGAGAGGCGGTCTCTAATTTGGTATTCGGTTTCATCGTCTGACAGGTTATAGAGGTGCTGCAAAATGAGCACTTTAAACATCAACACAACGTCATAAGGTTTGCGACCTGCAGTACTCTTCCGTTTCTTCTCTCGAACCTTATTCAAGGTATCCCTAAAAAAATCCCACTCAATCAAACTCGAGAGTTTTACTAGCGGATCCCTATCATCTAATTTATTGAAACGATCTTCGAAGTCGAAAAAACTGGATTGAAGCATGACTTTTCTTGTGTTTTTTTGTTGGGGTTATTGTAACCTAAAATGGCCTATTTTTAGAGATGCCCTTAAAATTAAATACCTTAAATCATACCAGAAAACAATTAATTTATATTTTTGCCTACAATGATGTAATTTATTAATCTAGAGAATTTTAATTTATAACTCCATCTACGTATTTAATTTTAAATCATCCAATAAGACAGTAATTTTTAGAAACCACGCACTACATAATCAAAATAGATTTCTAGCTTTGCAATGAAAGGCTTATCGTTTTACGCATAAAAACCTATTTTACTACAATCAATCTAATGGAGGCTGAATATTACTACGTAAAAATGTCTACTGTAATAATCAACAACACCCTAAAAAACTAATAGAGCGAAACATATAAAATAATATTTCGGAAAAACCTAAGAGAGAAAAGTGTACAAGCCTATGCGCTTATCAATAACTGGTATCAATCAATACATGCGTAATAGAAAACTCATTTTGCAACCGGTTACGAATAATTGATGTGATTTCATCTACCTCATGGGTGGCCAGTGATATATAACCTTCGAAGTAGATTTTTGTTTCATCAAGTTGCCATACATGTATATGGTGCACCTTACTAACATGCTCTAAAGATTCAATCATTTGCTTGATAGTATCCACACAAATACCTTCGGGCACAGCTTGCATAACAATACGAACAGAACGCCTTAAAAGTATAACCCCTTGATAAATAATATAAATAGAAATCCCTGCTGTGATAATAACGTCAGCGCGATAAAAATCGAAGATGATGATAAACAGTGCAGCAATAATAACCGCGATGGATGCCAGTGCATCAGCTGCATTATGTACAAAAACAGCGCGAATATTCATGTTAGTTTTAGCCCCTGCATAATAAGTCAGCAAGGCAGTCGCAAGGTCAACAAAAAAACCAAATCCTGCCACCCAAAAAACGACCCACCCGTCAACCACCTCTGGGTGAAAAAACCGCGTAGCTGCCTGGTACATCAAGAAAATACCGACAGCAACGAGTGATGTACTATTAATTAATACGCCAACAATCTCAGCACGCTTATAACCAAAAGTCATCGAGTTATCGGGCTTTTTATCGCCTATTCTTTTTGCAACCAATGCAACGACAATCGCCCCAGCATCTGCAAGATTGTGCAGCGCATCAGCAACAAGTGACAAGCTTCCAGACAACATACCAGCCACCAGCTGAAAAACAGACAATAGCGTTTTTATGAAAATCGCGAGACTTAAAAAACCTTCTTTGGATTCAACCGAGGTAGCTACTGACATCTTTAATTTACAAACTTACGTCTTGTAAGTGTATTTTGATATATTTTATTATAAGTTTCTATATAAAATAATAGAAAATATTTGGCGCTTTCGCAGGTTGGCTGATCATGTTATAGCTTCCTGACGTATTTTTAGATATAAATACTCCATGTCGTTATATCCACAGGCCTTATAAACAATCCGCTTGATGACGCCGTTAAATGCCTCGATTTTGGCACTCGTGATACGATGCTCGCAGTAAGATAACAATCCATCTCTTGCCCGGTTTAGCCCTTTTGCAAACGTAATCAGTTCAGCGATATTTGTCTCTTTTGCTAATCCTATCCATTTATCAAGAAACGTACTCGCGCAAACTTTGTAGGTGTAAGTCCAAAGCTGTTTGAGCATATCTTTCAAAATATAGGCTTGGTTTAAATCTTCATTCATTGCAAGCAATTCGCTTAAATCAGCTTTATTTTCCGGGGTTAAATTGTCTACATTTTTGAACAAATTAAAGCGCTGCCCCTTGATGAAGGTCTTGTCCTCTTCTTCAGCCTCTCGCCATTCTCTACGTCGAATATTGTCTATCGCATCATTATAATTCGCGACAATATGAAACTTGTCGTAAACAATATCGGCAGCTTGTAAGTAAGCTTTCACTGATGACTTATAGCTTCCACCACGATCAATGCCTACGCACTGTACGCACTGTATGCATGCTCTTTGCTTTATCGTGAGGCTTTCAAAGAAGCCATCGAGAGCTTCCTTTCGCTGACCCTCACCCATAAAAAGTGCCTCCCCTGTGTCTGCATTTAAAACAACCGGATAATTATGTCCTTTTCCAATTGATTTCTCATCGATAAGCAGAGCTCGAATACCGTCTAGCTTCGGGCTCGGCAATGTCCTCATTAATACCTCTTTATCCCATCGGCGAGCAGTATCATGAGATATCGCAACGAACTCAGGAACTTTATTACAAGGCATATAACGGCATAATCGACTGACATAGAGTTTCAAGCGATCCGTCGCCTGTGCATTTTCACCTAAACCCGGCGGCGTTTTTGTTTCAAAGCGATGACTACGAGAACAATACATTTGGCAGGCAGTGAAGGTTAATATCACCTTGATCTCTCCCAGCGGCATATCCTGTACGAAGCGTTCTTTTTTTCGAGCCACTGTCATCGCATGATTGCACTGATTGCATTTAATCTTCTTAATACGTCCATCTTTACGTAATGAGACTATTGCTTCAGATGCCTTCCAGTTGATATTAATATCATCAACTATCCATCCTGGAAATGAGTACATCGGTGATAATGAGGGAGCGCTAGACATGTCTGATCCTTCAGGAAAATGTTAAATGGTCTATTACTCCTTTAATTCTAGGATACGATTAAAATTTTCAACGATCTACCGCCAGCCAACCTGCGAAAGCCCCAAATTTCTTATAGAATCTGCGAATGAAAACTGTATTCTGATGTCAAAAAACTAACACAAAAGGTAACTACTCAGCGAATATAAGCAAAAAAATAGCTTGACGCTGTTTTACAATAAATTTTCATTTTTTAGTCACTCTTGGGAGTTGCTCATATTATTGACGATAAGCTAACCCTGCAACCCATCAGCACTGATTAAGTCTCATTACGGGAGCGACACGAATCCAAAAAAATAAAAGTCGTTAGACTACGCTGCAAAGCGAAGAAATAGCCTTAAAAAACCCATGATAGAATAACCCTCTTATTCAAGTAACCATAGGGGCTGTTTCTATGAAAATTGATAATATCGACATCGATGCAACTCTCAATGAAGTCGAACGATTACTCGAAGAAGATAAAAATATCTCTCCATCGTTAGTATCGATTATTACGGTATTGCTACTCTTGGTTAAACTCCTGACTAATCGAGCAGGGTTAAACAGCAGTAATAGCAGCAAGCCGCCATCGACGGATAATAAAAAACTAAAGCCAACCCGAAAAAAATCAGCTAAGAAAAGCGGCGGTCAACTCGGACATAACGGTGTCACGCTCAAGCAAATCGACGAGCCCGATGACATTGAACGCATCCAGATTGATCGACGTACACTGCCACGAGGCGATTACGAAAAAGTAGGGATTGAGCGTCGCCAAGTCTTCGATATTCAAATATGCCGTTGGGTCACTGAATTTCAAGCTGAAGTCTTAATCGATAAAGCCACTGGTAATCACTATGTAGCACAATTCCCTGATGATGTTGGCAAAGCTGTACAGTACGGTAAGCAGCTCAAAGCCCATGCAGTATATATGTCGCAGTATCAATTGATTCCCTATAACCGAGTTCAGGAATTTTTCGCCGATCAAATGGGCATTCCGATCAGTGAAGGATCGATCTACAATTTCAACGTGGAAGCCTACAATAAGCTTGAAACTTTCGAGGCGATTGCCAAGAAAAATTTAACGGACGCGCCGTTGCTGCATGTCGACGAGACGGGAATAAATATTGGCGGCGATAGGCACTGGCTACATTGTGCAACAAATGCCTCATGGACTTATTTCTTTGCACACAAGAATCGCGGCAATGAAGCAACAGATCCAGAGGGCATATTGACAGCGTTCAAGGGCGTGTTATGCCACGACCACTGGAAACCCTATTATTGTTATAGTGGTTGCCTGCACGCTTTATGCAATGCCCATCATTTGCGCGAGTTAACGCGGTCGTGGGAGCAAGATAATCAACAGTGGGCCAAAGCCATGCAAGACTTCCTGGAGGCGTGTAATCGTGCGGTGCATGAAGCCGGCGGAAAACTCAGCAGCAAGGCATCAAAAAAGCAATGGGAAAACTATCGCGCCATACTTAAAGCTGCAGAGATAGAATGTCCTCCGCATGATGAAAAAGATCGCAAAGGCAAGCGGGGGCGATTAAAGCGTAGTAAATCCCGTAATCTCCTCGAGCGCTTTATCAAATTCGAGGAGGATGTGCTGCGATTTATGGATAATGAAATCGTGCCCTTTACGAACAATCAGGGTGAGCGAGATATTCGTATGACGAAAGTTCATCAAAAAATATCTGGATGTTTTCGTAGCATGAAAGGCGCGAAGATTTTTTGCCGCGTGCGCAGTTATTTGTCAACCTGCCGCAAGCAAGGCATGAGTTCCAGCGAGGCATTAGCGTTGTTATTCAATGATGAACTGCCAGATTTTGCTAAATAATTAAAATTTACGCTGAGCAGTTACCACAAAAGTTAATAAACTTTATGGAGTTCGTTAGTTGAATACTATTAAAAGGTTTGATGCAATAGATTTTTTACGCGGTCTTGTGATCATTTTGATGACGCTAGATCATGTACGTGAAATTTTTCATACAATCCCCATTGATGACCCAATCCCAGAGAATTTCGGCATTGAGCTTTATTTAACTCGTTGGGTCAGTCATTTTTGCGCGCCTGTTTTTGTGTTTTTAGCCGGTCTGTCGGTATATTTGCAAAAAGAAATAAGCGGCCTTAGCCGGCAACAGGTGCAATGGATGTTACTGAAGCGAGGTTTATTCTTAATGGCTGTTGAATTTTTGATTATTTCTTATTTCTGGAATGTAGGGTTTGATCGACATCCTTACGTGATTGATGCACAAGTCATTTGGGCTATCGCCTGCTCAATGTTATTTCTTGCCATTATGTTGTATTTTCCATTCTGGTTCATCGTTGTTATATCAATAATTATTTTATTGTTCCATAATTTTTCTGACGGCATAAGCGGAAATAATTTTTTCTGGAATATTTTTTTTAAAAGTCATGATTATCGGTTAACCGATGGTTTGGTATTTCGTACTGTCTACCCATTAATTTCTTGGTTTGGCATTATTGGTTTAGGATTTGTTGCAGGAAGGCTATTCTTGAAAGGCGTGCCACCGGTCAAATTAAATAGTCGATGGATTTTATGGGTATCAGTGACTTCTCTTGCTATCGGGATTATTTTACGTTTAACGTTAAATTACGGCGATCCTTTCAGTTGGAGTCACCATCAAAATTTAACATTAACCTTGATGGATTTTTTTAATGTAGAAAAATATCCTCCATCATTAGATTTCACCCTTCTAACTTTACCATTAGGGTTGATCGCTCTTTGTATAGCTAATAGCTTTAATAAATGCTGGATTATAGATAAAATTAAAATCTATGGGCAAGTGCCATTTTTCTATTACGTTACTCACTTAGGATTAGTGGTTATAACTGACAAGGTCTGTGGATTTATATTTGACTCCCACTGGCATAGATATCAAACCAGTAGCTTATTCTTTATTTGGTCAATGACAGGCTGCTTGATTTTATTACTTTATATACCTTGCCTGTGGTTTTCAGGCTTCAAACAGCGTAATAAACACCAATACCCGCTATTAAAATATTTATAAGATACTGTTAAGAAAACACGCATTTTTATTAATTCAATACTTCGGACAGTTTTTTGAACCACTTGAAATAACCTAAGTCTATGAATATTTTTACTGAAAATAGTTCATGCAAAATTTGATTTCACAGATTTTAGATTCAATGCCCGACATTGCTTTACCACAAAAAAATTCATTAGGGTGCTATTGATTACGCTAATGGTATTTCGTGGCAAGGCAAATTTTCGCAATATGAGCCGTTTTTCAAGCTTGTGTGAGAAAACTTTTAGTCGATGGTATCGTGTGACTTTCGACTTTAAAACTTTCAATAATGTACACAGCCGTTGCTTATTCAGTTTCCCTTAAACGTGATGTCAAGGTGGTCATGCTAGTTTTTAAAAAAGGCGATAAAGAAGGTCGTGCTCTTTTATATTCGACGGACACCAATCTAGCTGCTACGACACTGCTTACCTATTACAAAGCAAGGTTTCAGATTGAGTTTGTTTTTAGGGATGCCAAACAATATACAGGTCTGATGGATTGCCAGTCTTGCAATGAAGAGGCGATTAACTTTCAACTGAATGCATCCTTTACTGCACTCAATTTAATGAAAATTGAAGACAGAAAAACAAAAGGAACACTGGGTCAAACCATTATATCTATTGTTTCATGGAAGCGGCGCAAACTCAATCAATACATGATAAAAAGACTTTTTAACGCGTTAGAAATTGACTTAAATGATAAAAAAGTCAGACAAGTTTATGACAGCATGAGTAACTTCGGGGTTATTGCTGCGTAAAACTGTCCGAAGTATTGAGGAATAAAAACAAGGTGGTATTTACAATCCCACCTTGTATGAGCCAAACTCTTGTAGTCTTTCATAGGTTTATCCATTTCATTTCTTGGTCGAAATGCAAGGATTAGTTAAACCGTAGTCTCGGTCAAACCTATAAGAGTCTCCCCAGCATAGGTGGGGGTTTACCATGATTAATTATTTCTATCAACACTTCGGACAGTTTTCGATTTGAAGGATTTACATAAACTGTAACCCATTGATTTATCTAGCTTTGGTTGATACTTAAGCGAAAAATTAAACCCTTTAAAATCAATAACTTAAAAAACTGTCCGAAGTATTGTTCTATACAAAATTGATTTAACTGCAATGCGACCAATGCTGACGAATTCTGTGCCTTCTGCTGCATATGCGCGTTTTTAACATCCACAACTATCAACTATTTCTCACCATTTACCGCTGTAAAGTATAGCGCTCACAAGAAAAACCAGACAACCATTAAAGAAAAAACAAAAATCTATTTTTTTGAACTTTAAAACAATAAAAATATCTTATTTGTTAGCACGCCTTTAAAAAACGCAAAGATTAAGGTTGAAACTTTACACGCATATGTAGAAAATGGTAATGAGGTTATGTTAACAGTTTCAGTTGCTATATTATTTATGGTTACGTTAAGTTTTTTTAAAGTACCCATTGTCGCTTCAATTGTTTTCGCTTCAGTTCTAGCCGGACAAATTGCGGACTTCCCCCTCACCGAAACAATCGTAAGCTTTAACAAAGGCATCAAAAATGGCGCAGCCATTGCACTAAACTACGCATGTCTAGGCGCATTCGCTGCAGGCCTTGCTAAATCAGGCTTACCGTCTTGGTTATGTGAATACGCAGCCAACCACACTGCCATCAAAGATACCCAATCACCCAAGTATATCGTCATCATTATTTTGTTGATTGCCGCTATTTGTTCTCAAAATTTAATTCCTATTCATATTGCGTTTATCCCTATTATGGTTCCCGCATTGATTATATTAATGAACAAAGTAAACCTCGACAGGCGCGTTATAGCTTGCGCGATAAGTTTTGGCCTTGTCACACCCTACATGATTTTACCTGTTGGGTTTGGTGCTGTTTACATCAAAGAAATCCTCTTTAATAATTTAGCGATTCAAGGCGTCAATACCGATCAACTCTCTATATTTAAAGCGATGTGGTTACCTATGCTAGGTATGGTGACAGGGCTTTTAATCGCCATTTTTTGCAGCTATCGAAAACCACGTATCTATCCAGCGGCTACAAAAGAACATACGCTCCCCAAGCAACATCATAAACCCTGCAAAAAAACCATTAGAGTCACTCTTATCGCAACCATTGCAGCACTTGGCATTCAAATTGCCACAGGCTCTATGATCATTGGCGCGCTCATTGGTTTTAGTATTTTTACCATTGGCGGTGTTATTCACATCAAAGAGTCAGACGACGTTTTCATCAGCGGATTAAAAATGATGGCCAGCATTGGCTTTATCATGATCAGCGCTCAAGGCTTCTCTCAGGTGCTCATCGACTCCGGGGAAATTATGCCTATGGCCAAAAGTATTGCCCCTATCTTCCAAAACAACTTACCTATGGGCATTTTTTTAATGCTCCTTGCCGGTTTATTTATCACGCTAGGGATTGGCTCTTCCTTTTCAACCGTCCCTATTATCGCTGCATTGTTCATTCCACTCGCGCTAGAAATGCAAATGACGCCTTTATCCATACTCGCTCTCATAGCAACGGCTGGCGCACTAGGCGATGCAGGCTCACCCGTCTCTGAAACCACACTTGGCCCCAGCTTGGGATTGAATGCCGACGGTAACCACGACCATATAAAAGATACCGTTATCCCTACCTTCCTTCACTTCAACATCCCCCTTTTGCTGTTCGGGTGGGCTGCCGTACTTATGCTAAATCATGATTTCATGCAATAATCGAGCGGCCAACTTGGCTGTTATTGCATCCTCATCGAAACGCGGATTCATTTCTGCAATATCATTTAAAATAATGTTGATACCTTGCTCCTCGCAATACGCCTTTAACCACTGAATAAGGTGAATAGCCCACTGAGGCTCAATACCTAACGCCTGCGGCGCGCTGACACCCGGCGCAAATGCGCGTGAAAAAACATCCAGGCAAATAGAAAGATAGAGATAATCAAGTGGCTTTAAAAACACTTTTAATCGATCCTGTACTTTTTTTAAAAAATAAAAATCGCACTCCGTATCATAAATAAGCGTCACCTGATGCTTTTTAGCGACATCCATTAGCCCTGCCGTATTAGCCACAGGATTAAAACCAATCACAGCATAATGAAAAGCCTTCCCTTCTCGTTCGCAATCATTGGCCACTTGGCGAAAAGGTGTTCCCGATGTCGCGCCATGGACAGGGTTCCGCAAATCCAAATGTGCATCAAAATTGAGAATACCCAAAGTGCCTTGATCCTGCTTTTGAATAAACTGTGAAACACCTTTGAAAGAGGCGTAACCTATTTCATGCCCACCACCAAGAACCAAGGGGCGAAGATTGGCTGCCAATGTTTTTTCAATTAAATCAGCCAACGCCTGTTGTGCCTTTTCAAGTTGATCCTCATTAACAATATCACCTAAATCAAAAACCCCTTTATGAGCAATCACTGCTTGGTTAGCGAAAGACTCACGAATGGCTTGAGGGCCTGATTTTGCACCGATACGGCCTTTATTACGTTCAACGCCCTGATCACTGCAAAAACCGATTAACGCATAATCACCCTCTAATTTATCGAAAGATTGCACCTCAGCATCAACAACATTAACTACTTGATGCCAGCGCAAGGAAGGCGTGTTTTCTTCCTCATCCACACGCCCTTGCCAAACGCTCGCCTTGGTTGATTTATACATCACAAAGCACTCCATTTATCCAAATTGAGGCTGGCCTATAAAGATTAATGCCGTAACACAACTCAGCAAGAGACTCGATATCCCAACATAAAAAATCAGCGTCAAATCCAACTTTGATTTGCCCTTTACTTTCACCTAATCCTAGCGCATGAGCTGCAGCACGTGTTACACCGACTAACGCCTCTTCAACCGTACAACCAAACAGTAAACACGCCTGATTCATCGACAACAAAAGTGATGCGCAAGGTGAGCTACCGGGATTTAAGTCAGTGGCGATAGCAAACTCGACACGCTGTTGACGCAAAGCATCGATAGGCGGCATTTGCGTTTCTTTGAGAAAATAAAAGGCACTAGGCAACAAAACAGGCACAGTACCGCTGGCTTTTAAAGCTCTGATGCCATCTTCCCCTAAATACTCAACATGATCCGCAGACAAGCCCTTGAAACTGGCGACGAGCGCTGCACCTTTCTGATCGCTCAGCTGTTCAACATGCCCCTTTACCGGCAACCCAAGCTCAACCGCCTTTTTAAACACTTGCTGGCATTGCGCAGCACTAAAAGCAATAGATTCACAAAAAACATCCACCGCATCCGCCAGCTTTTGTTCAGCGACAAGTGGCAACATACGTTCAGTAACAAGCGTTATATAAGCACCTGCATCGTCTTTATATTCTGGCGGTACGGCATGCGCCCCGAGGAAAGTTGCCTGGATATGTTGCGGCACCGCTTGATTCAAATCGCGAATCACCTCCAGCATTTTGATTTCATTAGCAACATCCAATCCATAGCCCGATTTAATCTCGAGGGTGGTTACGCCTTCTCTTGCCAATCGCTCTAACCGAGCTTTCGCTGTTTCAAACAATTCTTTTTTTGAAGCTTTTCGCGTCGATGCCAACGTACTCAAAATACCCCCGCCGGCATTGGCGATCTCTTCATAAGTTGCGCCCTCCAGCCGCATTTCGAACTCTTTGGCACGATGCCCGCCATACACAAGGTGCGTATGGCAATCGATAAATCCCGGTGTCACCCATCGTCCTTGACCATCGATACGCCGAACCCGAGCAAGTGATGCAACACGTTGACTCTCTTGCCAAGTACCCACCCAAACAATTTTGTTTTTCTTAATGCACATGACTGCATCGTCGATTACACCATAGCGTGCAGAGATACTGGGATCAAAGGTTGCCACATGCACATTCTCAACTAAAAATGAATCTCCCACAAAAACCCCGCAATAAAAAAATAAAAATATTTAACTTGTATACGCATGTATAGACAAGTAATATTTTTAAAAATTATTATTTATTTTAATTTTATGCATAAACCTCATTTTAAATTAATTAAAAATACACTGATTGATAAAATTCAATCCAGTGAACTTTTGCCTTTGCAGAAAATCCCTTCGGAAAACACACTCGTCAAAACCTTCAGCGTCTCACGCATGACCGTCAGGCGTGCGCTGGATGAATTAGTCAACGAAAAAATTCTCTATCGTATCCAGGGTTTAGGCACCTTCGTGAGCGATACAAAAACCATTAGCGCCACCTTAGAGATCAAAAACATTGCCGATGAAATCAACGCGCAAGGAAACACACATAGCATCAATATTATTTCGTTAAATCAACAAGTTGCAAGCGATGAGCTCGCGAGAATCTTAGCACTGCAGGTAAACGACAGCCTGTTCTACAGCAGCATGATTCATTACGATAACGGCATACCCATTCAATATGAGGAGCGCTGGGTAAACCCTCACTCAGCACCCGAATACCTAAAACAGGATTTTACGCGTACGACACCTACCGCCTATTTGATGGAAGTTGCTCCTTTAGAAAAAGCCGACCATGTCATTCAAGCGATACTGGCAGACGAAAAAATATCTTCCGCACTCGCCATAGACAGAGGATCACCTTGTTTGAAAATATCCAGAAAAACTTACAGCGACAAAAAAATTACCAGCTTTTCTTTTTTGATACACCCAGGCGAGAAATACCAACTCAGTAGCCATTTACATTTCTAGTAACTATTTTTTGGAATTATTCATGACACAAACTCATTCACGTCACGACCCCACAAGAATTATAAAAGCCCCGACAGGCACAACACTCAACGCAAAAAGTTGGCTGACTGAAGCCCCCTTGCGCATGTTGATGAACAATCTCGACCCCGAGGTTGCCGAGCACCCGCAAGACCTTATTGTTTATGGCGGCATTGGCCGTGCAGCACGAAACTGGCAATGCTACGACACCATCATCGAGACACTCAAGCGCCTAGAAAATGATGAAAGCTTATTGATTCAAAGCGGTAAACCTGTCGGTGTTTTCAAAACCCACGAGTACGCGCCACGGGTATTGATTGCCAACTCCAACCTCGTGCCTCACTGGGCTAACTGGGAACACTTCAACAAACTCGATAAAGCCGGACTCATGATGTACGGACAAATGACCGCCGGTTCTTGGATTTATATTGGCTCACAAGGCATCGTGCAAGGAACCTACGAAACCTTCGTTGCCATCGCCAAAAAACATTTTTCAGGGCAAGCGCGAAACCGCTGGATCTTAACGGCAGGCTTAGGCGGTATGGGCGGCGCACAGCCTCTCGCCGCAACCATGTCCGGATTTTCAATGATTGCTGTCGAATGCGATGAAACCCGTATTGATTTTAGGCTTAATAATCGCTACCTCGACAAAAAAGCAAAAACGCTTGACGAGGCATTACACATGATAGCGGCCGCCAAACAAGTAGGCGAAGCAATCAGCATTGGGCTTTTAGGCAATGCCGCCGATATATTCACTGAACTTGTTGATCGCGATATCACGCCCGATGTGGTTACCGATCAAACCAGCGCACACGATCCGCTTAATGGATATTTACCACAAGGTTGGGACATCGCACAGGCAAAATCACTACGTCAAGAAGACGAAAACAAAGTCGTACGTGCCGCAAAAGCTTCAATAGCTATCCATGTTAAAGCCATGCTTGATTTACAACAACAGGGGGCAGTCACCTTAGATTATGGCAACAATATTCGCCAAGTGGCGCTGGAAGAAGGCATCGAGAATGCCTTTGATTTCCCCGGATTTGTACCCGCCTACATCCGCCCACTCTTCTGCCAAGGCATTGGTCCCTTTCGCTGGGTAGCACTCTCTGGCGACCCTGAAGACATCTATAAAACCGATCAAAAAATCAAAGAATTGATCCCTGATGACACGCATCTACATAACTGGCTCGACATGGCGAGGAAACGCATTGAATTTCAAGGCTTACCCGCACGCATTTGCTGGGTGGGTTTAAAAGATCGCGCACGCTTAGGCTTAGCGTTTAATGCCATGGTTAAAAGCGGTGAACTGACAGCGCCGATCGTGATTGGTCGTGACCACCTAGATTCCGGCTCTGTGGCCTCACCTAATCGCGAAACCGAAGCCATGCTCGATGGATCTGATGCCGTCTCCGACTGGCCGCTACTCAATGCACTGCTCAATACAGCGAGCGGTGCTACCTGGGTTAGCCTGCACCACGGCGGCGGTGTTGGCATGGGATTCAGCCAGCATTCAGGTGTTGTGGTTGTCTGTGATGGCACAGACGATGCTCACGAGCGGGTTGGTCGCGTTCTGCGAAATGATCCATCTACAGGCGTCATGCGTCATGCGGATGCCGGTTACGACATCGCCACTGACTGCGCCAAAGAAAACAACCTCGACCTTCCCATGCTTTAGAGAGTACCGCATATCATGCAAACATTTAATTTAATGCCTGGAAAACTAACGCTAAAAGACTGTTTTTTACTTTATACAACCCCAGCAAAAATCATACTTGATCCATCAGCTGCACCCGACATCAAGGCTGCAACGGATTGTGTCAATCGCGTAATCGAAGAAAACAAAACCGTCTACGGGATTAATACGGGGTTTGGCTTGCTCGCCAACACAAAAATAGAGCCTGAGGAGCTGGAAACACTGCAACGCAGCATCGTACTCTCGCACTCTGCAGGTATTGGAAAATACCTTGATATCCCCACTGTGCGTTTACTGATGGTATTGAAAATCAATTCGCTAAGCCGTGGCTTTTCAGGTATTCGTCTTGAGGTGATTGAAGCATTAATCACCCTACTCAATCAGGAAATCTATCCTTGTATACCCGAGAAGGGCTCTGTTGGGGCATCAGGTGATCTCGCTCCTTTAGCGCACATGAGCGCTGTTTTATTGGGTGAAGGCGAAGCCTTCTATCAAGGCAAAATTATCGATGCTAGTACAGCCTTACAAATAGCAAGCCTCACGCCTTTAGTCCTTGCCCCCAAAGAGGGGCTTGCTTTACTTAACGGCACGCAAGCCTCCACCTCACTCGCGTTAAAAGGTTTGTTTGAAGCCGATAACCTCATGACATCCAGTGTCATCATTGGTGCTTTATCCGTAGAGGCGGCTCTAGGTTCAAGACGCCCTTTTGATGCACGCATTCATCAAGCCCGTGGTCACGCTGCACAAATCACGGTTGCAGAAGCATTTCGCAGCCTGCTGGATGAGTCTGAAATAGGTAACAGCCACCAAGACTGCGAAAAAGTCCAAGACCCTTACTCGCTTCGCTGTCAGCCGCAAATTTTAGGTGCCTGCCTACAGCAACTACAACATGCCGCCAGTGTTCTTCTGACAGAAGCGAATGGCGTCTCTGATAATCCGCTCGTCTTTTCTGAGGATGATACCATTGTCTCAGGCGGCAATTTTCATGCAGAACCTGTTGCCATAGTGGCAGATAATATCGCGCTCGCCATTGCCGAAATGGGCTCCTTGAGTGAGCGACGCATGGCGCTCTTGATTGACGCTAAACTGAGTGGTCTACCCCCATTCTTAGTGGATAACGGCGGTGTTAATTCAGGCTTTATGATTGCCCAAGTGACATCGGCAGCCCTCGCCAGCGAAAATAAATCTTACGCCCACCCTGCCTCCGTCGACAGCTTGCCTACTTCTGCAAATCAGGAAGACCATGTTTCTATGGCTACTTTTGCTGCACGCCGCCTGCAGGACATGAACAGCAACACAAGCGGCATATTAGCCATTGAGTGGCTTGCAGCTTGTCAGGGCATTGATTTTAGAGCCCCGTTAAAAACCACCGCAGGGCTCGAAAGTGCTAAAGCCACTTTACGCTCCCAAGTCCCTTTTTATGATAAAGATCGATACTTTTCACCCGACATTAAAAAAGCAGATCAATTACTCAAAGACGCCTGTTTAAAAAACCTTCTACCCAAAGGATTAAGTGTTATTACCAGCTACTAATGCACACATAAAACAATAAGAAAATTATTGTCGCATTATCTATTATTGTCGAATATAGTTTGCATTTTTACGTCAACCTTAGCTTTAAGGCGTTAACTTGCGAACTTTTTTTGATCGAAGATGTTTTTTTTGGCGCTTTCGCAGGTTGGCTGATCATGTTATAGCTTCCTGACGTATTTTTAGATACAAATACTCCATGTCGTTATATCCACAGGCCTTATAAACAATACGCTTGATAACGCCGTTAAAAGCCTCGATTTTAGCACTCGTGATACGATGCTCGCAGTAAGATAACAGTCCATCTCTCGCCCGATCCAGCCCTTTTGCAAACGTAATCAGTTCAGCAATGTTTGTCTCTTTTGCTAATCCTATCCATTTATCAAGAAACGTACTCGCGCAAGCCTTGTAGGTGTAAGTCCAAAGCTGTTTAAGCATATCTTTCAAAATATAGGCTTGGTTTAAATCTTCATTCATTGCAAGCAATTCGTTTAAATCAGCTTTATTCTCAGGGGTTAAATTGTCTACATTTTTGAACAAATTAAAGCGCTGCCCCTTGATGAAGGTCTTGTCCTCTTCTTCAGCCTCTCGCCATTCTCTACGTCGAATATTGTCTATCGCATCATTATAATTCGCGACAATATGAAACTTGTCGTAAACAATATCGGCAGCTTGTAAGTAAGCTTTTACTGATGACTTATAGCTTCCACCACGATCAATGCCTACGCATTGTATGCATGCTCTTTGCTTTATCGTGAGGCTTTCAAAGAAGCCATCGAGAGCTTCCTTTCGCTGACCCTCACCCATAAAAAGTGCCTCCCCTGTGTCTGCATTTAAAACAACCGTCAGATAATTATGTCCTTTTCCAATTGATTTCTCATCGATAAGCCGAGCTCGAATACCGTCTAGCTTCGGGCTCGGCAATGTCCTCATTAATACCTCTTTATCCCATCGGCGAGCATATCGCAACGAACTCAGGGACTTTATTACAAGGCATATAACGGCATAATCGACTGACATAGCGTTTCAAGCGATCCGTCGCCTGTGCATTTTCACCTAAACCCGGCGGCGTTTTTGTTTCAAAGCGATGGCAACGAGAACAATACATTTGGCAGGCAGTGAAGGTTAGTATCACCTTGCGCTCTCCCAGCGGCACATCCTGTACGAAGCGTTCTTTTTTTCGAGCCACTGTCATCGCATGATTGCACTGACTGCATTTAATCTTCTTAATATGTCCATCTTTACGTAATGAAACTATTGCTTCAGATGCCTTCCAGTTGATATTAATATCATCAACTATCCATCCTGGAAATGAGTACATCGGTGATAATGAGGGAGCGCTAGACATGTCTAATCCTTCAGGAAAATGTTAAATGGCCTATTACTCCTTTAATTCTAGGATACGATTAAAATTTTCAACGATCTACCGCCAGCCAACCTGCGAAAGCCCCGTATAAACCACGAATAACTTTCGCAATACTGTCATCTATTTGTCATATTAATCTGGATAATAGACATCACTTAAACGGGTATATACCAAAAACTGAAATACTATGAAAATCATTAAGATGTTTTCCCTGACAGCAATAGCAGCAACAATATCGTTAG
Source organism: Pseudomonadales bacterium (assembly GCA_965248335.1). Classification (GTDB taxonomy): domain Bacteria; phylum Pseudomonadota; class Gammaproteobacteria; order Pseudomonadales; family DT-91; genus CAKMZU01. Next base: position 1,728,965 of record CBDFIY010000003.1, on the reverse strand, counting down.
CTAACATGGCCAATGCAGAAACAAATCTGACTGTATACACCGCCTTTGAAACAGACTTGTTAAGTAAATATAAGTCTGCCTTTGAACAGGATAACCCCGATATAAATATTGACTGGGTAAGAGATTCAACCGGCGTTATTACCGCCAGACTTCTAGCTGAAGGCAAGAATACGCCTGCAGATATGATATGGGGTGTTGCTGGCTCGTCATTACAGTTATTAAAAGATCGGGGGCTACTAAAGACCAGCCAGCCTGAAAACGCCAAGCAAATTCGTCAGAACCTGAAAGACAGCAGCGACGACCCTGCCTGGTATGGTAATCAGGCATATTTCAACGCGATTTGCTTCAATACTGCGCTGGCAAAAGAAAAAGGCATTCCAGCACCCACCCGCTGGGAAGACTTAACCAAACCTATCTACAAGGGACAAGTATCAATGCCTAACCCCGCATCTTCCGGCACTGGTTATATGCAAGTTTCTGCTTGGTTGCAATCTATGGGTGACGATAAGGGCTGGGCCTATATGGATGCGTTGAACAAAAATATCGTGCAGTATCAACACTCCGGCTCCAAGCCCTGCGCACAGGCTGCCATGGGCGAAGTTGCGATCGGTATCTCGATGGCGGTTCGTGCTGCCATTTTGAAAACCCAGGGCGCGCCACTTGCGATCATCGTGCCGGATAATATCGGCTGGGATGTTGAGTCCATTGCAGTCAGTGTGAACAATAAACATGCTGAGGCGAGCCAGCGTCTATTGGAGTGGTCTCTGAGTAAAAAAGCCAACAAAATGTATAACGAGAGTTATGCCATTGTCGGCAATAAAAACATCTCCACTCAACCGACTAACTACCCCGATGTGCAGAAAAAAATGGTCGACAATGATTTCTCGGTAATGGCATCTGAGCGCGACCACATCCTCAAAAAGTGGAGCAGACGCTACAACCAGTAATTTGTTCATGTGAGTCATTGATAGCTAAATAAATACTTGAGATAGAGAGACAGTAACATGATGCAGAAACCGTATTTAGATATTCGCCAGCTAAGTAAAGACTACGGCAATGTTAATGCTTTAAGCCAGTTAGATATGACGATAGAAGAAGGTGAGTTCATCGCCGTGGTTGGCCCCTCTGGCTGTGGTAAATCCACATTTCTGCGCATGTTGGCTGGCCTTGAGATGCCGACTACAGGATCAATTATGCAGGCCGGTGCTGATGTCACAAGATTAGCTGCCGAACAGCGTGATTTTGGTATCGTATTTCAAAACTATGCCCTCTTTCCCAACCTGACTGCGCTTGAAAACGTGGCCTTTGGTCTGCGAAACCAGGGCTTGAAAAAAAAGCTGGCGCAGCAACAGGCTGCACAGTGGCTAGAACGTGTAGATCTGTCTCACGTCAGTGATAAATTACCGACGGAAATATCGGGGGGCCAGCAGCAGCGAGTAGCGCTGGCTAGGGCGCTGGCGCTGTCGCCAGGCATGTTACTGCTTGATGAACCATTATCGGCTCTGGATGCCAAAGTGCGGCATCGCCTGAGAGGACAAATATTAGATTTACAAAAAGCGTTAAAAATCACCACCATCATGGTTACCCATGATCAGCAAGAAGCACTGACCATGGCCGATAGAATTGTGGTCATGAACCAAGGCCGCATAGAACAAATTGGCACACCGCAAGACATATACTGCCAGCCTAAAAATGAATTTGTCGCCGACTTTATTGGCGAGGCGAATTTCATTTCTGCTAAAACAGAAAACAATGTCGTCAACTTTAACAATAAAGCCATTGCAGTCGAGTCAGTGATAGAACAGTCAATGGCTAAAGCGGTTAAAAAAATATTGCTGCGGCCCGAACAATTGCAGCTGGATGCCGCAGCTACAGCCGACTTGAGCGCTGTACTGGTCAGCCTCGACTTTATGGGCAGTACGGTAAGGTTAAAGTTAGATTACAACAATCAGCCATTGCACGTTGATGTCGCTGCCACGCATATGGCATCACTGCCAAACATCAACCAACTATGTCATTTCCGTATCGATTCGGAAATATTAAGAGCGTTTTAATTGATGCATAATACTGCCGCAGCATGCAAACCTAAAATATTCAGTGATAAATCCTATTCGTTTGTTGTTTTATTATTACTCTTTGCATCAGGTTTGTTTCTATTGGTGGCGCCATTATTGGCACTGCTGTCACGCAGTGTATTTGACCGGTTCGATCAGTATATCGGCTTACAAAATTTTACCTGATTACCCCTAAAGCTCAGCTACTGTTACACTTGCGGTCAAGAACAGTATCGTTGAGGTGTTCACATGTCTAAAAATACGGTTCAATTCCAAAAAGGCTACAGCCTTTCAGATCTGTTTAGAGATTATGGATCAGAGATGCAATGCGAAGCGGCACTCTTTAACTGGAGGTGGCCCAACGGCTTTACTTGTCCCGATTGTCACTCGACATCCTATTGCAAGCTTAAAAGCAGAGCCCTGTATCAATGCAATAAATGTCACCATCAAACATCACTAACGAGCAGGACTTTATTCGCAGGTACAAAGCTACCATTAAAGACATGGTTTCTTGCTATTCACTTACTCACCCAGTCAAAAACTGGATTATCGATATTGGCATTAAAACGCCAACTAGGTGTCGGGTACAATACGGCATGGTCAGTTAAGCATAAAGTCATGCAGGCAATGAAGGAGCGGGATGATAGCAAACCTTTGTCGGGTTTTATTCAAGTGGATGATGTTTATTGGGGAGGAGAGCAAAGAGGCGGAAAGCGTGGACGTGGATCTTCTAATAAAACACCCTACATCACAGCGGTTTCTCTTGATGATGAGGGTAAGCCAATTAGCATGAATATGAATGTCGTTGAGGGGTTTACGCTTAATGAGATAAAACGATGGGCCAAGAGGCATGTAAAGGAAGGAAGCACTGTGATTTCTGATGGCCTTGCTTGCTTTAATGCCATCAAAGACGCTAATTGTACCCACAACAAATTTGTCACTGGTGGTGGGCCTGATTGCGTTAACCTCGAAGAGTTTAAGTGGGTTAACACAATAATCGGCAACATCAAAACGTCTATGCATGGCGCTTATCATTCCATTAGCCCAAGGCATTTGCCACGATACCTGGCTGAGTTTTGTTATCGCTTTAATCGTCGTTTTAATTTGAAGGCATTGCTTCCGCGGTTTATGTCCGTAGCGCTAAAAACGCCTCCAATGCCATATAAGTTCCTTACGATGGCTGAGGCTTATGGGTAATCAGGAAATTTTATTGAATACGCACAAACGCCTCACCTGATACAGTCCTTCTTAACAACGATGGAAATTGGCTTAAGCGTTGCCCTTATCACATCCAGTCTGGCTTTTATTGTTGCTTATGTCATTCAGCGCAGCTGCTTGCGGTTCAAAGGCCTTATGAAGGTTATAGGGTTACTGCCTATTTTAGCACCGTCAATGTTGCCGGCCATTGCCCTGATTTATCTTTTTGGCAATCAGGGGGTTATGAAGCCCTTTATCGGTGATGCGAGTATTTATGGTAAGGGCGGGATTATTAGCGGGCTGGTATTCTGGTGTTTTCCACACGCCTTACTGCTGATGCAGACAGGTTTACGCCAGATTGATGGCCGGCTTTATGAGACCGCCACGGTAATGAAAACATCGCCGCTCAAAACCTTTATGACGGTGACGCTTCCGAGCGCCAAGTTCGGCGTGATCAGTGCCTTTATTACCGTATTTACCCTCGCCATCTGTGATTTTGGCGTGGCCAAGATTATCGGTGGGAAAACCAATGTTTTGGCAACCGACATCTACAAACTGGCTATAGGTCAGCAGAATTTTGGCATGAGCGCGGTGGCTGCGATGGCGTTATTACTGCCTGCCATGCTTACCTTCAGTATTGATGCTTGGCTAAAAAGGAAAATGCCCAATATGGGAAGCAGTCAGGCGACTGACGCTTCGCCGCGATCACTGCCATGGATACACAGCTACATGGCAGTAGTCACCTGGCTGATAATGATTGCCATCGTAACGATTGTTGGCATGGCGGTTTACGGCTCTTTTGTTAGCTTCTGGCCATATAATACGGGCCTGACACTGAATCATTATAATTTGTCGGCGGTATCTAGTTATGGCTTTTCGCCCTTTTATAACAGCTTAACATTGGGGCTACTGACAGCAACGTTTGGTGTATTTATTGTTTTTCTGGGTGCTTATTTTACCGAGAGAAGCAGTGGGTTTATATTTTTAAAAATGTTCATTAGGCAACTGACGATGTTGCCGCTGGCAGTACCCGGGCTGGTATTAGGCATAGGCTATATCATGTTTTTTACCGCATCAGTTAATCCATTAAACGGTTTATATGGGACCATGGCACTGCTGGTTATCTGTACCATTGTTCACCTCTATTCTGTCGCACACCTGATGTGTGTCACCGCCTTTAAAAACATGCCAATAGAATTGGAAGGCGCGGCAGCCTCACTGAAAATAGCCAAGCCTGTGTTTATTGCCCGTATTATTTTCCCGATGAGCCTGCCGGTATTAATCGATGTTTTTGTTTATCTATTTGTTAATGCGATGACGACCACAAGCGCCGTTGTTTTCCTTTATAGCAGCAGTAGCATACCGGCCTCTGTATCGGTTATGCATTTGGATGAAAGCGGTTATATGGCTTCGGCGGCGGCGATGTCGGTACTTATATTACTGACTTCCTGTACGGTTAAACTATTGGGTTTGCTTGCTGCAAACATGCTGCACAGGCGTCAGGTTTGAAATTCCTGTTTAATTAAAAGCTTTCCCAAAAAACTATCGCTTCCGGTTGATGGCCAAGGAAGATCTATTAAACAGAGGCGTTGTTGAATAAATAAGAAAATCGGCTAAACAGTCCCCGTGGTCGATATTTCTCATGCTACTTTGATGGATACTGGCGCCAAGCCCAGCCATCAAATTCAACACGCGAACGGAAACCTCTGCCTCTGTTCTTTGCTGAGCTAACTCACGAGATTTTAGCTTCGGACCAATGATAGTTTTGAATCGCAGCATCGCCAGTTCAACTAATGCCCTCAATCCATCATTCGTTTCTTTTTGCTAGGCCATCCTGCCTCGCTCATTGATTGTATCAACATGCTGATTTCTCATCGCATGCTCGCTTGCATTTTTTACTGCATTTTTCGGCGGCGGTATGACAATATTCGTTTCTGGTTGTTTTTGTAAAACTTGCGCATAAACCTTTTGGCTATCATAGGCACCCTCTGCCATAATGATCTCAAATTCGTCAATTTGATCAAGTAACTCAGGCAATACCGTTGGGTCACCAACCTCTTTTTTAGTTAATGCACTGGCAATAATCTGATGTTTTTCAGGCGCTTTCGCAGGTTGGCTGATCATGTTATAGCTTCCTGACGTATTTTTAGATACAAATACTCCATGTCGTTATATCCACATGCCTTATAAACAATACGCTTGATGACGCCGTTAAATGCCTTTTCTATTGCCTGTATCTTAAACGGATGGGTAAATAATTTTCTCATTTTTCATGCCTCTAATTAAAATTTTAGAGGCGACAAGTATCCTGACACAGGGGGAACCCGGCGGCGTTTTTGTTTCAAAGCGATGGCAACGAGAACAATACATTTGGCAGGCAGTGAAGGTTAATATCACCTTGAGCTCTCCCAGCGGCACATCCTGTACGAAGCGTTCTTTTTTTCGAGCCACTGTCATCGCATGATTGCACTGACTGCATTTAATCTTCTTAATACGTCCATCTTTACGTAATGAAACTATTGCTTCAGAGGCTTTCCAGTTGATATTAATATCATCAACTATCCATCCTGGAAATGAGTACATTGGTGATAATGAGGGAGCGCTAGACATGTCTGATCCTTCAGAAAAATGTTAAATGGTCTATTACTCCTTTAACTCTAGGATACGATTAAAATTTTCAACGATCTACCGCCAGCCAACCTGCGAAAGCCCCAAATATTTTAAGTTAAAGGATTATGAGGATTAAGCAATGAACCCTGCATATTTTTGGCAATGGAGGATGCAATATTAACAGCCCGCTGAGAGAATGGGCCTCTACAGTTTTCTTCAGCTGTTTGTATAAATAAATACAACCATCGTTTAAAAGCCTCCTCAGTAAAGGGCGAATCTTTATGAACAGCACGATGAATGTTCATGGTATGTCTGTTATAAGACTTGTCGCCCAACAATAACTTTTTCCAATAAGAAACAATGATAGCTTTATGTGTACGCAAGTTTATTTTTGCGCCATCAATAAAAATAGGTTTTAGCACTTCATCAGCAAGCACCTTACTGTAAAAGGCATCAACAAACGTACATATATTTTCTTCGGAATCTAAATCCATCTCTTGCGTCGCCAGTTTGATCTTCAATATACAGATTTTATCATGGTTGCAGATTAATCGCTTACTACGAATAAGGGCTAATTCAGAACTAAGAAAAATGCCTTAGTGCCAGCATCAATGCCACATTCCACCAACACTATAGAGAGAAGATCTATACGCAAGAAAGCTTTCTTGGCTTTGCTTCAATAGCCCTCTATTATTGTCTTAATATCAAAAGTAAGAAGTGCATTTATGGCGAGCTTAATTTTCTTTTTTTCCATTATCGGATGGATCTTCATTTTCATCGCAAAACGCAGCTATCGATACAAAGGTGTTGTTATCTTACAATTCATTATCGGTGCCAGTATATTGGAGCTCGCATGGCTCCATGCACTGATTAATATTGTCCTGATGATTATGGCGGTAGGCGATGTCACAAACTGGACGATCAACACCGTTCTGGGGTTTGGCCTTTGTGCCTATAACGCCTTCATGCTTTGGTGTCTTCATAATGAGTCGCTTTCTACCAAGGAGATATTTAAGCAAGCCTTCTCTGACAACCTCACCAAGAATGCGTTAAATGAATCTGCTAATCCTCGCTTATCCCTAATCAACAAAGGTGTATCTAAGCATCAGTGGCTCAAGCCTTTTCGTTTTAAAACAAAGCAGATGCTTACGCACAAAGATATCGCTTATGGTGACCACCCGCAGCAGACATTAAGGGTTTATGAGCCTGAAAATAATCGAGATACACCCATGCCTGTTATGTTACAAATCCATGGCGGTGGATGGATGCTTGGTTACTCCGAGCATCAAGCATTGCCGCTACGTGATAAACTTGTTTCTGCCGGCTGGATTTTTGTCGTCATTAATTACCGACTTAGTCCAGATGCTAAATTCCCCGACCCTCTCATCGATTGCAAGCAAGCGCTAAAATGGATTCAAGAACACATAGAGAATTATGGCGGTGACCCTAATTTCGTGATCTGTACTGGTGGCTCTGCGGGTGGTCACTTAGCCTCCTTACTTGCGCTAACAGATAATAAATATAAAGAAAAACTCCAACCCGGATTTGAAACCAGTACGTTACCCAACATACGTGCATGTATTCCTTTTTACGGTGTTTATGATTTTACCGATAAATATAACCATCGACAATCTGTGCCACTAGAAGCCTTTTTAGAAAAAAACATTATGCCGTCAAGCATGAAAACTGATAAAGCCATATGGCAACTAGCATCGCCGATCCACCAACTGCATGAAGACCGGCCACCTTTTTTGGTGATACAAGGCGATCTAGATACCTTAGCATTCGCGGAAGAAGCACAGTCCTTCGTCAAAGATGCCAAAGCTGTATCTAAAAACCTATGCTTATATGTCGAGATACCCTACGCACAACATGCCTTTGATCTCTTTTATTCGCCTCATTGCTTGGAAGCAATAAAAGCAGCACATAAATTTTCAGAAATCATTTACCATGATTATCTCAGGGTTGAATTTACGGATTGATGATTTAATGGACTAATGAAAAAACTACAACAAAAAATCATCGGGCTATCACCATTGATGGGCATTATGTTCATCAATAGTTTTATTGATTTAGGCCATAAAATAACGCTGCAAAACACGGTTTTTAAAGTCTATGACGGCTCAACACAAATTGCACTCACCGCCATCATCAATGGCCTCATCTTATTACCTTTTATCTTCTTCTATCGGTCTGCCGGGTTTATTTCCGATAAGTATGCAAAAACACAAGTCGTCCGTTATGCAGCTGTTTTTGCATTATTAATATCGGTATTTATTTTCATCAGCTATCTTCTGGGCTGGTTTTGGCTCTCTTTTGGTTTAACATTCATACTCGCCGTACAAAGTGCCTTTGTATCCCCTGCAAAGTACGGGCTGATTCGAGAAATGGCACCCAATAGCGCACTGACAACAGCCAATGCTAAAGCACAAACGCTTGTTACTTTAGGTATCTTATTCGGCAGCTTTTCATTTACCCTCCTGTTTGAAGCACTTTACCCAAACATTGCCGAGGCAACACCGCAAGTTATCTTAAAGACGCTTTACCCCTTAGGGCTCTTACTCATCTTAATGAGTCTTATCGAATTAATCTTGGCATGGCGTATCCCACTTATAGCAGCAGTAAGCCAACAAAAGCACATCACAAGCAATCACAGTGTAGCCACCATTAAACATGACGAATTACTTTGGCCTGTCGTCATAGGCTTATGCGCATTTTGGTCTGTTGGGCAAATGTTACTGGCAACGTATCCGAGCTTTGCTGAAGACGTTTTAGATATTGACAATACCATCATCATTCAAGCGTTAATGCTGACGCTCGGCTTCGGCATCATGATAGGGTCATCATTAACCAGCGCCCTGCTAAAAAACCAGATCAGTCTCGCTTTAGTTCCTTTTGCTGGTATTGCAATTATCTTGTCGTTGCTCCTTTTACCTTTTATTTCTGTTATCACTGCCGTTTTCTTCCTCTTTGCTGCAATAGGTTTTTTTGGCGGTATTTTTGTCGTCCCCTTAAATACCATTTTCCAGTTCTGTGCAAAAAAAGATGAAATTGGCAAAAACCTTGCGTCTTTAAATCTTATTAAAAACATCGCTATGGTGTTATGCCTTATCATAACTATTGTATTTTCTATCATGAATATTGATGCATTTAATATATTATTTCTTATAGGTGCAACGGCTATCGTGGGTATTGGTTATTTATTAATAAAAGCGCCACATAGCTTTACCGCAATGAAAGGGAAGTTAACCACCTCAGGTAAAAAATATGACATCGAAGGTTTTGATAACCTGACAGGCTCCGAAGAAATATGGTTCCACTGCCACTCAACAAACCAAAAAACACAACTTATCCTCCAGGCTTTTTATCCACGGCGAATCAAAAAGTATCAGCACAGAGAGAACAATAATTTAGCCTATTCAGGGAAAGCACATTCGTGGCTGGTTAATGATCAATCCTTATTGGCTATGCCCTACGAGGAAAAATCAACGCAATCTATTGATGTATCTATCACAGAAGATGAGAATAGAATTAAGATAAAACTGACAAGCAAGGACAATTAAATACGTTTTGAGGAAGGAGGAGAATACAAGGCAGGAAAGAATCCTGCCTTTATTTATAGCTGACGCTATTTAAAAGTTGTCGTTCTTCTCTGCTTTTTCAAGCAATAACACAGGCACTTTAAACGCATCGCCGTAGTTCTGGTAAAGATACTCAGCACGCTCTGCAAAGGCTTTAACACCATAAGAGTTAATATGCTGGAAAACACCGCCCGTTTGCGCAGGGTAACCTATACCCATAATAGAACCGATATTGCCATCTGCCGCCGCAAAAACAACATTATCCTCCATTGTGCGTACAGCTTCCAACGCTTGGCAAAACGTTAGTCGATCTTGCACGTCCTCGAAAGGAATCTCTTTGTAACCATTAGGCGCAAAGTGCTCTTTCATGCCAGGCCAGATGTGCTTTTTACCGCCCTCTGGGTAGTCGTAATAACCACCGCCGAACACCTTACCTTTACGGTCGAAATCTTCAACCATCTTGCCAACCAAGATTGACGCAGGGTTATCTTCAACTTTCTCGCCACGCACCTCTTTATCAGCCTTCATCTGCTGACCATTCTTGTAAGCCGTTGCTTGAGATATCTCATCAATTGCGGCTAATGGACCTACAGGCGAGCCATTCTGTTTGGCGGCATTTTCGATAACAACAGGGTTAATGCCCTCAAGCACCATCTCAGCACCTTGCTGAATGGTTGTCGCGATTACGCGTGTGGTAAAGAAGCCCTCTCCATCATTGACAACAATCGGATTTTTACCCAACTTAATTGCTAGATCAAACGCTTTCGCTAAAGCTTCATCCGTTGTTTTATCACCTTTGATAATCTCTACCAATGGCATTTTTTCGGCCGGTGAAAAAAAGTGCATACCAATGAAGTTTTCTGGGCGACTAGATGCTTCAGCAAGACCGGTAATCGGAAGCGATGATGTATTTGATGCAAAAACACTGCTTGCATCTGTTACAGCTTCTGTCTCTTGCGTAACAATCGCTTTAATTTTACGGTCTTCAAATACCGCTTCGACAACGATATCGCAACCAGCAAGGTCAGCAGCATCAGCACTTGGTTTAATCAAACCCAAAATAGACGCTTGTTTCGCTTCATCCATACGCCCTTTTGAGACTAATTTTTCACAAACACTTTGCGCATAAGCCTTACCTTTATCGGCATTTTCTTGACTGATGTCTTTAAGTACAACTTCAATACCTGTTTTAGCTGCAGCAAAAGCAATACCTGCACCCATTTGACCTGCACCCAAAATACCCAATTTTTTACAATCCGTTTTAGGGACTGTATCAAAGCTTGGGCGACTAGCACCGGCTTTAAGTGCATTCATTTGGAAGAAGAAGGTGCTAATCATATTTTTAGCAACGTTTGAACGCATTAGCGTCAAGAAATAGCGTGCTTCAATTTTTTGTGCTGTTTCAAAATCAACACGTGCCACATCGGAGATACAAGCAAAAATTGCCTTAGCTGCGGGGAAGTTGCCCCAAGTATTGGTCATCACACTCACAGGCCCAAAGAATAATAAGCCTTGCAGGCCTTGATCGATCTCTTTGTCTGCAGGGCTACCGCCAGGAATTTTAAAGCCAGGCTTATCCCAAGGCTGTTGCGCTTCAGGGTTAGCAAGTATCCATGCCTTGGCTTTTTTGTGCATATCTTCTTCGCTGTCAGCAAGCTCATCACAATATTGCTTTTCAAGGGCTTTTTCGCCTTTAAACTGCTTTCCTTGCGAGATATAAGTGACAGCATTCGTTAAACCATGCATGCGTGTCATTCGTACCACGCCATCAGCGCCCGGCATTAATCCCAACTGCGCCTCAGGTAAACCCATGCTTGCGTCTTTCACTGCAACTCGGTAGTGACAGGCCAAAGCGATTTCAAAACCGCCACCCAGCGCTGCGCCGTTAAGACCCACAGCAACAGGAATGCCTAATGTTTCTAGCTGACGAAGCGATGCCTTTGCATTCATGATACCTTCGAATGCGCTTGTCGCTTCTTCTGGTGTCATTTCAGTCGGCATTTCAAGCAGCTTGTTTAAGTCGCCACCACCAAAAAAGGTTGGCTTGCCGGAACGAACGTACACACCTTTAATATTATCTTTTTGTGCAGCGATATCGTTAACCGCTTGTGACATGGCTTCAATAAACTCATCGCCAAGTGTATTCACTTTTTGATTTGGTTGATCCATGACCAACTCGATGATGCCATCACTGTCTTTTTCTAAACGGATATAACCCATTTTTTAATCCTCAATTCTTTTTATTACCCTTAAAAATCAGGGATGACTTAAACCAATTCGATCACGGTTGCGATACCAATACCGCCGCCCGCACAAAGTGTAGCGACTCCGCGCTTTAAGCCACGTCTTTCTAGCTCATCAACCAATGTACCTAAAATCATACCGCCAGTTGCGCCGATAGGATGTCCCATCGCGATAGCACCACCATTTACGTTGATTTTTTCGTCAGGCACACCCAGAATTTTTTGGAAACGCAAAACCACAGAAGCAAAGGCTTCGTTTAATTCAAACAGATCAATGTCATCAACCGTTAAACCTGCTTTTGCTAAAGCTTTTTCAGTAGCGGGTGCAGGGCCTGTCAACATAATGGTTGGCTCTGTACCTACCAGCGCTGTCGATACGATGCGTGCGCGTGGCTTAAGGCCTGCTTTTTTACCGCCCTCTTCGTTGCCAATCAATACTAACGACGCGCCATCAACAAGACCTGAGGAGTTGCCCGGCGTATGAACGCAAGTGACGTTCTCAACTTGTGGGTATTTGAATTTAAGGAAGTCACCGTGCCCAAAGTCGTTAAACATTTGAAAGGATGGGTTAAGACCCGACAATTTTTCAACCGTGGTACCTGGGCGAACTAATTCATCTTTATCGCAGATAACAACGCCATTCATATCGGTTACAGGAACGATAGAATCTTTAAAATAGCCTTCCTTCCACGCGTTCGCAGCCCGGCTTTGTGACATCGCTGCGTATGTATCACATTCTTCACGACTAAAACCGTCAAGTTCTGCGATTAAATCAGCACCGAGGCCTTGAGAAATGCCGTAGGATTCCATCGCAACCCAAGGATCACCTGCGGCTGCGCCAGAAGCACCAATACCCAAGCGAGACATGGACTCTACGCCACCGGCAAGTACTAAATCTTCATAGCCAGCTTTTACTTTAGCTGCTGCCGTATTACAAGCATCTAAAGCACCCGCGCAATAACGGTGCAATTGAGCACCCGTGGTGTTATCGGACCAATCTGCATAAACAAGTGCCGTTTTGGCAATATTTTGACCTTGCTCATTGACGGGCTCGCCTGTCGCCAAAATCATGTCTTCAACCAATGACGTATCCAAGTTGTTACGTTCTTTCATTGCATCAAGAAGATTAACCACTAAATCAATCGGTTTGACTTCATACAAGCCGCCGCCGGGCTTACCTTTACCACGGGGTGTACGAATCGCATCAAAAATATATGCTTCAGCCATGGGAGTTCCTATTTTGGATAAGTTATTGTTTTAAAAGACAATGATATTTGCCTTCGGCCTCTCACCTTTTTACTAGCGTGCAAATTAACGACATTCTCCCCCAAAAACAATAACAATTTAGGTTATTTGAATGACATCAAAACACACGCAAAGTAATAAAATCAGGGAATTTTATTCATTTAAGTAATCTAAAGCAACCAAACAGAATGATTTTGACCGGGAAGGAGGCGCTTGTTTTTTTAATGAAGCACAAGCCCTATGGATAAAAACCCTGACGACACAATATTCCGCCAACAAGCCGCAACTCAGGGCTTAAAGCAGCTAGCCCTCAAGAAAACTTATAGTGCAAGCACTGATTCAATAAATCATACCCAGATACATGAAACTTTCCTTGGGGTAAACATAGCGGCCCCATTATTCTTTTTAAGCCTGAACGCTTTTCACTTCTAGCTGACTCAAGTGGCTTATGTTTTGTCTACAAATTGAGAAAATGGCGAATCAATATTCAAATTTATTTCCGCGCCAGCTTGTTTAATCTTCAGAGAAGATTTAGACAAAACAATATCCTTATTATCACAAACCTTGTGATTAAATTGATAAATCACTTCTGCTTCACCACTGAGCGTTGCCTCTTTAAATTGCTGCGCACTCGCCATCACATCTTCATTAGCTTTACTAAAAGCACGATAAACTTTTTTACCGTGCTTGTTTGCCAGCATTGTTTTCGTTAACTGCGGCGAAAGCAAGGTTGCACTCGCATTATTCCCACCAAAACCTTTGGCATTAATAATACCAATATCCAAAGATTCAGTACCAACGTTCAAGTGATCCATAGGGATAAGCAGATTATCTTGAGAGACATCATCAGCAATATGATCTATGGATTTCACGCCTGGGAAAATCCCTTGATCCCAAATACCCAGACTTGTCACTATTTGATCGCCAGCTGCACAACCAATGGAATGCCCAAAGTAGGACTTGACTGCGCCAACTAACCACTGATCAACACCAAAGCTTTTAGCTACTCTGTCCAAAATATCGGACTCCGTAACACGATTTTGCGGTGTCCCCGTACCATGCGCCTGAACAAAAGTACGATCTCTTAATGCTTTATCACCCAAGATAGAGCGAGCTACTGCCATCGCTTTAGCTACGGTAATATAATTCCCCACCCCAGGTGCTGAAATAGATTTTTTAAACCCATCCGCATTGATAAACACATCGCTAATAGCGCCATAAATGTTCGCACCCACTTGCATAGCAAGCTCATCACTCATCAGAATAATAAACTGCGAGGATTCACCCAACGTAAAGCCTTTATTCGTTGAAAACGGCCTGCATGCACGAGAAAAATTAACTGCCTCACCATCTTTTAGACCATCGAGCTCACGCAGTTCACTGTCAGTCACTAGCGCACCCATCGCCGAATAACCATCAATGATTTCAGGAAGAATAGGTGCCTCTGCATTACCTACAATGACGACTTGTGAGCGGCCAGACTGGATATCTTGTATGCCGTTTTTAAGATTATACAAAAATGATGCGCAAGCACCCATGCTTGTCCCTGTCGTACCAAGACTTCCTAACAAATAAGCATTGATAAAATCAGCTGGCATTTCAGCAAACCCAAAGGGGCATTGTTTTGATGTCACTTTTTTTCCTAGCGCCCTCGAATGCATCATCCCACCATTACCATGCATATCTAACTGGCTCATACCGGAACCTGCATAAACACTAATCTGATCGGCTGGTACAAGAGAACGGATTTGCTCCCAATCAACCCCCATGGACTGAATTGCATCTGAGGCACCAAAAACTGTCATTTGAATGCCACGCGGGTGGTTTTTTGAGGTGTACAATTTTGAAGGGGCAAAGCCTGTTGGCAGTTGACCCGCGGAAGAAACGGCCAGCTTACGCATGGATGGAACCAAGAAATCTTGCTGACCTTTAATTTGTACACGACTCTTACGGTTTGCTAGTGACGTCACTGTCCAGTGATCGGGAATGGCCTCAGGTAATGCAATGTTTTTTGTGATGAAATCAAGCGCTGTACCCTCTGTAACATCAACAGGAAAACGCTTATTCCAACTAACTTTATCAACATCAAAGCATTGCGGTGAAATTTGTCTGATTAAAGTATTGTCTAACAGGTTTTGCGCATTTTTATCGCTTCTTTTCATCAAAACAGATAAAGACTGAATGGTTTCCGCTTGTTTTTCAGCCGGTAATGCATCGTAAACCACACGCTGATAAGCAGCATGGAAAGCACTACGCCCAGCGGGATTCACACCACCAAAGCCAACAATCACAGGGAGTTTAGCCATAAAGTGACGCCTTTATAAAAATTAAGTGTATAGATAAGGGAAGTTTAAATTGTATAGAAAGCTTCGCATTTATTTAATGTCATTAACGACAAAAAGGATGGTATTAACGCCACATTTAACGTATTTTTAACAAATGCGAAAAGTCACCTTCTTACTATTCAACAACATGCTAGCAAGCAGTTTAACGCTACCCCTAGAAATGCTTAATGCTGCAGACAACATTCATAGATCAAAATTCGATCGGCACGATAAACTCACCATCCAGTTAGCCAGCAAAGATAAACAGGCTGTTGTCACCAGTGGCGGGCTATCCATTATGCCAAATGTTTGTTTTGCTGACGTTGTGGACTCAGAGCTGGTGATTATTCCCGGATTATGGCGCTCGCCAATAGCTCATGCACAAAAAAATGCAGAAATTCCAAACGTTTTAATACGATTAATAAAAAATAACCCTTCCACATTGATATGTGCCGTGGGTACAGGCAGCATTTTTTTAGCCGAATCAGGCCTCATCGATGAGAAAGCAGCAACCACTCATTGGTATTATTTTAAACAAATGAAAAAACGTTACCCAAGCACGCTATGGAAGCAAAACCATCTGATCACCCAGTCCGGAAATATCTATTGTACAAGTAGCGTTAACTCTATAGCCGATCTAACCGTGCGTTTGATTGAGATAGCTTATTCAAGGCATATTGCAAGACGCGTAGAAAGCCAGTTTTCACCAGAAATCCGAAAATCCTACGATGACTTTCTGTTTGATGAAAGCAGCAGTGACTTACATACAGACGAGGTTGTTGCCAGTATTCAGGCATATATCCAGAAAAACAGCAGTGAAACAATTAATTTCAGTAGGTTAGCTCATCAATTTAATGTTCATTATCGAAGCTTGCAGCGTCGATTCAAACAAGCTTGCGGCTATAGCTTGTTACAATACCAACAAATTCTGAGGGTAAAAGAAGCCAAGGAATTACTAAGAAAATCTGATCTTAACATACAGGATATTGCTGAAATTATCGGCTATATTGATGCATCCCACTTTTCCAGCGTATTTAAAAAGCATACGGAACAAAATCCTAAACAGTACCGAGAGGCCGTAAAAAGTAAGCTATTTCGCGCTTAAAGACAACATACTATCAACTTTATTAGAAGATGGCTTTACAGAATGCTACATAAAAAAACTCTGTAACATACTGATACCCAGTGCTAAGAACATTAAGTCAAATTAAAAAAATGATGAAAACACGGATAACTATCCGAAGGTTTTAGAAAAAAGCTGGATAACTATCACACCTGTAACAATCAAAATCATACCCAAAATAGCAGGAAGATCGGGTATTTCGCGATAAAAAAATATACCCGCAAGTACGATTAAACATAGCCCGACACCAGACCAAACAGCATAAGTTACACCTAAAGGGATACTTCGCAACACAATAGTTAAACAATAAAAAGCCGTAACATACCCTACGACAACTAAAATTGAAGGCAATGGCTTTGTAAATGTTTGCGAGGATTTTAATGATAATGTCGCAATTACTTCCGCAACAATAGCAATACATAAGTAAGCGTATGCCATATAAAATACTCATTAAACCAACGACTTAAGAAGCGAATATTTCCATTAAGATCACTACTAAACTGTGCCTAAATTAATCGACTGACCATTAAGTGTTAAACACAAATTACTGTCAATGACACGAGCACTTGCATGATTTGCAAGTTGATAATATAAGTGACGAGAAGCTCTGCCGAGCAAACCCTTTCGAACTGTAAAATACGGCAACTGAAGGCCATCGAAGTCTTGTAAAACGGACGAAAATGTTTGATCTATAAGAATGACATCATCCGTTTGTGTCACAAAAAAAGGGATTTTGTTAGCTGGCTCAACCAGCGTTAAAACCATGAAGGGCACATCCTCAACTGTAATTCTGCATTTTTCTGCAGGGGTCACCAAAAAGTAATCGTCTTCCTCTTTCTTCAATATACTTGAAAAAAGTTTCGTCATTGTTTTTCTTCGAATTTCTTCACCTTCATGAAACCAAACCCCATTCCTATCAATAAGAATATCAATATCTGTTTTCGTCGTTGGGTGCCATGTATCAACAGGCGGAAGTGAATTGCCGTCGCCATAGTTCTTAATAAGATAATTCAGATCAACTGCCATAAATAAGTGAGCGCAAAGGCCAGTTCGTAAACAATTATATCAAGTCTATACTTTTATAGACAAATAAAAAACTTGGTTTTTACACAGAAGGCTTTACATGCTTATAGAGCCCGTCATTAAATGGCTGAATCACAAATCAACAAAACCCGATGTCCCCTTGTGTAATTTCGAAAAAATGAGGCATGAGTTAAAACCTTGCGATATTATTTTGATTGAGGGCCGAAGCCGGGTCAGCGAAGTCATCAAGATTATCACCCAAAGCCCTTGGTCGCATGCCGCACTCTATATTGGAAGAATCCATGACCTAGAAGATAAAACATTGCGTGACAGCTTAGTAAAACATTATGATGGCGAACTGAATGAGCAGATTATTATTGAGAGCGAACTTGGTTGCGGCACTATTTTAAGGCCACTTAACTACTATAAAGGCGATCACATCCGAATATCACGGCCTGTCGGATTAAAGTTTGAGGATGCCGAAGATGTGATTCGCTACTGCATCAGTCGATTAGGCTATGACTATGATGTCAGGCAAATATTGGACTTGGCGCGATTTCTATTCCCTTGGTGGGTTATGCCAAGACATTGGCGTTCTTCATTGTTCTCCTCACATGCCGGCAGTAGTACAAAAACCGTATGCTCCACCATGATTGCAGAAGCTTTTAATTTTGTGCAATTCCCTATATTGCCTTTAATCAAGGTAGACGACGAACAAAATATCCAACTATTTAGACGAAATCCTAAGCTCTGCGTACCTAGTGACTTTGACTATTCACCTTATTTTGAAATCATTAAATACCCTTATCTAGAATATCAAAACCAGCTGGATTACCGACTGCTTCCATGGAATGGCGAAGTAGAATTAAAGAAAAAGGAAAGAAAGAAAAAGGATGCAAAGGAGGAATAACCCCCCTTTTTTAGTGCTGATAGATTTATTTATCAAGAACGCGTAAATTGATAACACCTTCAAGCTGTAAAATAGCATCAATGATGCTTTGATCCGGCATATCGCTGATATCAATCAAGCTATAAGCAATATCATCTCGGCTTTTATTAAGCATATCCAATACATTAATATTAGTTTCCGCTAACAAAGCTAAAATATTACTCAAAATCTTAGGGATATTTTTATTGGCAATAGCAAGTCTTGTTGCCTCGGGTGCTCGCTCTAAATAAGTCATCGGAAAATTAACAGAATTTTTTATATTTCCATTTTCCAAGAAATCTTGAAGCTGATTTGCCACCATAATCGCACAATTATCCTCAGCCTCTTCAGTGCTTGCTCCAATGTGCGGCATAGGAATCACATCAGAACGGTTAATCAAGCTAGGCGTGGGGAAGTCAGTAATATAATAGGCAAGCCTACCAGCTTCTAAAGCTGCTAAGACTCCTGACTCTTCAACAATCTCTTCCCTTGCAAAATTCAACAATTTAGCGCCGGGTTTAACCGCACTTAGTATATCCCCATTAATTAAGTTACGGGTTGCCTCTAGGACAGGTAAATGTAGCGTTATAAAATCAGACTTCGCCACCAGCCCCTGAAGGTTATCCATTTTGGTAATATCTGAAGATAAACGCCAAGCAGCATCCACAGACAGCGCAGGATCAAAGCCAATAACTTTCATGCCAAGAGATAATGCCATATCAGCAACGAGAGAACCAATAGCCCCTAAACCGACAACACCCAATGTTTTACCGGCAATTTCACTGCCTTTAAACCTTTTCTTCTCGGCCTCTAATAGTTTAGCCATAGCCTGAGAATCTTGCATATCTGTCAAAGAATTAACGTAATTAATGCCGATTGTAATACCTCTACAGCTAAGCAACATACCCGTTAAAACAAGCTCTTTAACGGCGTTCGCGTTAGCACCTGGCGCATTAAAAACGGGGATTCCGCTTTCAGTACAATAGGACACGGGGACATTGTTAGTTCCAGCCCCAGCACGACCAACAGCAACAACCGATGAGCCAATCTCATCTTCAGCTAACTTATGGCTTCTTAACATAATAGCATCAGATACAGATGCATCAGAAGATACACTATATTTTGACGTATCAAAACAGTTAAGGCCTTGAGGTGAAATAGCATTATAAGTACGTATAGTGAACACCTATGCTCTCCAATAATATTATTAAAAACGCAGTATCTTATAGTAAGTCATTTCAATATTCACGGGGTAATTAAGCGGATTATATGAGATTGCGAAAACTTGAGGCGAACTCACAACAAAAATCATAATTCCCACTCCATCATATAGGGACTTGATTTATTAGGCATACAAAGCACTAACATGCACGACCATTAATGAATAAAAAAGAAGCACGGGAGAGACAAAAAGTGAATTTATTAAACTACAGACATTAAAAGACTGGGTAGCTTTATGCTACCCAAGTAGTGTATATACCCATCACACTTGAAGATGCAAGGGCGCTGGCCACGCTCGCTCACCCCAATCACTTACGGACTGTAGCTCATGGAGATTCGCTCTTTTGCCGCCTTCTTGCATCTCCAATTCCGATAGGTATATATGCTTCAGCGGAGTATAGGTAAGTCCTAGTTATAAGTAACCTTATTCACTTTCTTCAAATAATCTTCATAACTTTGAAATAGATTATTCCCCCTCGACTGGCCCAATATAATTTTAAGGGACTTTTTCTCTGCTGCTTTAATCGGAGAGGAGTTATCAGACTGGACATTATTAACAAGCAACAAAGCGGTATCACCATTAGGTAAACTTACTTTTCCATAAGCAACCTGATCAGCAACAGTAGAACTGGGCAATTTAAAAGCCTCATCAAGGATTACCCTACCAACCTTAGAAAAATCGCTCCTTTTAACAGCTAGATATTTTTTATAGCTTGCCTCGAGTCCTATTGATTCAACTATTTTTTGAGGTGACTCACTGGCAGTTTTTATCTCTTTGATAAGAGTATCCATTAGCTGACTAAGTTTCTCATCTGCTTTTTGGTTAACTAATTGCGCTTGAATATTTTTCTCTACCTGAGCTAATGGCAACACTTCTGGCAAAATATGATCACTAACACGTGCAGTGATTAGCTTGCCGTCGGACACCTCATAAACATCTGTATTTTGTCTATCGAGCAATACTTCATCTGAAAATATTGCCTGCTGCATTTGAGGGTTATTAAACAACTGATTAACTTCTGCGCGCGTTAAAGGTGCAGTAGTTTTAATGTCAGCATTAATAGCTTTTGCGGGCTCTTTAAGGTCAACCGAATTAAATGCTAAATCTTTTAGAGTTTCCTCTGCATTCCTAAATAATGGATCTGCTTGTGCATTGACAAGCTCCTCTGTCAAAGCTAAACGCCGATTTGCAAACGACAATGGCTTATCGATAACAAGCTCATCGAGCCTTATTAAGTGAAGACTACCATCAAGCTCGACAGCATTTAAAGTGACTTCCCCAGCTTTCAACGAAGCTACAGCACCCATAAATTCTTTAGGAAAAATATTACCTTCCCCTTTACCGATCGACCCACCACGCTGCTTAGAACCTAAGTCATCAGAATAAGCTTTAGCTAAATCAGAAAATGCCTGCCCTTTTTTTAGCTTACCTTGAATGAGTGCTAATTTTTCTTTTGCCTGCTCGGGGTTAGTATTCTTTATCTCAATATGGGAGAGCTTATATGTATTTTTTGGCTTAAAATTCTTTACCTCGCGGTCATATGATTCGCGTAAAGATTTTTCGTCTATTGGTTTTTCAAACTGTGCCTTTTCAACAGTTAAATACGCCAATACAAATCGCTCATCGCTTTTAAAGTTTTGCTTATTTTTTTCGTAAAAAGCAGTAATCTCTTTTTCAGAAACAGAGACATCTTTTTTTGCTTCTTTTAGGGATAAGCGAATCGCTGCAATGTCTCGCGTCTCATTTATTAACTTACCATAAGCCTTTAAATCATTCTCAGTAATAAATTCAGCACCCATAAAGCCTGAATACAGTTGTTGGATTAGAAATTCATCTTTTATCAGTCGACGATAAACCTCCAAACTGAGCCCCGCTTGCTGCACAACTAAATTGAACTTTTCGTTTGAAAACTTCCCATCTATTTGGAAGCTCGGATCATTAATAATCTGATCATCGACCTGCGCATATGCCACATCTAAGCCTAATTGTTTTGCGCCATTAAGTAAGACTTGGGTATCAATAAGCTGTGTAAGTGCCGGCCGACGAAGCTGTGTATCCTCAAGAAGTGAGTAATCTATATTTTCGCCCATCTTATTCAACAGCTGACGCTTGCGTAAAAACATCGCCTCATTCAATTCAGACTCCGTTATTGCAACACCGCCGACTTCTGCAACTTCGCTTTTACTACCACCTTGGAAAAATGATTCAATGCCAAAAAATGCAAAAGGAATACAGATTAAAACGATAATAACTTTAGCAAGGCCGCCTTGAATCTTATCTCTAAAACCTTGTAACATAAAAATAACCTAATAAAAAAAGCGCACCTAAAAAGGTGCGCTAGAAAATAGTTTCAATCGTTTCAATTTACAGAATCTTTAAGACCTTTTCCTGCTTTAAAACCTGGGATATTTGCTGCAGCAATTTGAATTGGCGCACCCGTTTGTGGGTTTCTGCCAGTTCTTGCAGCCCTTGCTTTAACAGAAAACGTACCAAAACCAACTAAAGATACATTATCACCATCTTTTAAAGCTGATGTTATAGATTCAATCACTGCATCTAAGGCCCTTCCAGCTGCTGCTTTTGGAAGGTCTGCAGACGCCGCCACTGCATCAATAAGTTCAGATTTATTCACACTATTCCCCTTTCTAAGTTAAGGATTTACGTCACATCAATGTAAAACTTTTATACCAAACGAAATATGATTTGGTCAAGTATATAAGCATTTAGAACACTTTTTTTTTAAATCTAGCAACAAACGAACAAAACGATAATATTTACATCAATGAGCTCTACTTTGTGTTAGCTGGTTGATATTTCCATCTTTAGACTTTTCAGTTCCCGCCATATACTCTTCATCACTAATAGCTGTAGGCTTTGATTCTAGGGCTAAGTCTAAAACTTCATTAATCCACTTCACAGGATATATATTCAAGTCATTTAATATTTTTTCGGGTATTTCTTCTAAATCCCTTTCATTACCATTGGGGATAATAATAGTATCAATACCACCACGATGTGCCGCAAGCAGCTTCTCTTTAAGCCCACCTATCCTTAACACCTGGCCTCGCAGATTAATTTCACCCGTCATTGCCACATTTGATTTAACAGGAATTTTCGTTAAAACGGAAACCATTGCTGTCGACATACCTATTCCAGCACTCGGCCCATCTTTGGGTGTGGCTCCTTCAGGCATATGAATATGCATATCATTATTTTGTAAATAGTTGACAGGGATACCCAAAGACTGCGCCCTGCTTTTCACAACCGTCATGGCCGTTTGTATAGACTCTTGCATAACATCACCTAAGGAGCCCGTTTTCACATGCAAGCCTTTTCCCGGTACAACCACCGCCTCAATATTTAACAGCTCGCCGCCAACCTGAGTCCATGCCAAACCCGTTACAATGCCAACCTGGTTTGATTCTTCCGCCTTACCATAATCAAATTTTTTCACACCGAGAAAATCTGAAATCATATTTAAAGAAACAGAAATATTTTTTTCGGAAGGGCTTAACAACAATCGCTTGACTACTTTTCTAGATACTTTAGCAATCTCTCTCTCTAACCCCCTGACCCCTGCTTCACGCGTATAGTAACGAATAATAGATTGAATGCTACTTTTATCAAGCGTAAACTCAGAGGATTTTAATCCATTCTTTTTAAGCTGCTTAGGAAGTAAATATTTTTCTGCAATATGGCTCTTTTCGTCTTCTGTATACCCAGACAGCCGAATAACCTCCATGCGATCCAACAGGGGCGCAGGGATATTCATTGAGTTAGATGTACAGATAAACAAAACCTCCGACAGATCATAATCACACTCTAAATAATGATCATTGAACGTGTGATTTTGCTCAGGATCAAGCACCTCCAGCAAAGCTGATGCTGGATCTCCACGGCTATCCATTCCCATTTTATCAATTTCATCGAGTAAAATAAGCGGGTTTTTAACCCCTGATTTAGCAATTTTTTGCAATATTTTACCTGGCATTGAGCCTATATAGGTACGTCGATGACCACGGATCTCTGCCTCATCGCGAACACCACCTAAGGCCATGCGCAAGAATTTTCTATTCGTTGCTTTAGCGATAGACTCACCTAATGAAGTTTTCCCCACACCTGGCGGCCCCACTAGACACAAAACGGAACCTTGTATTTTTTTCACCCGCTTTTGAACAGCTAGGTACTCTAATATTCGCTCCTTAACTTCTTCTAACCCATAATGATCTTTATTAAGGATTTTTTCTGCCCGAGCGATATCAAGCCTGAGTTTAGATTTGTTTTTCCAAGGGATGCTAACCATCCAGTCAATATAGGTTCGAATGACTGATGCTTCAGCCGACATAGGCGACATCATCTTTAACTTGTGCAGCTCAGCAAGCGTTTTTTCTTCAATAGGCTTCGGCATTTGAGCTTCAGCAATCTTCTTTTGAAGCTGCTCAATTTCACCAGGCATCTCATCAAGATCACCTAACTCTTTTTGAATGGCCTTCATCTGCTCATTTAAATAATACTCACGCTGACTCTTTTCCATCTGTTTTTTTACACGCCCGCGTATGCGGTTCTCTACTTGAAATAAATCAATCTCTCCATCAAGCAGCGAAACAAGGTAATCTA
Source organism: Pseudomonadales bacterium (assembly GCA_965248335.1). GTDB lineage: Bacteria > Pseudomonadota > Gammaproteobacteria > Pseudomonadales > DT-91 > CAKMZU01. The sequence continues at coordinate 1,704,798 of CBDFIY010000003.1, read as the reverse complement.
TTCTTTTATAAACATCGACAATCTCTAAAACATGCTGCTTCTTTTCAATCGTTAATGATAAGTGAGCGGCAATGGTATCCGCTTGCTTGCTTGGGTCTTCTATATTGCTTACCGAACCCAATACTTCGTCAGGAACTTTTTTCCCCAGATTAACGTATTTTTCAAATTGAGAGTGTAAAAGGCGTGATAAGGCAAGTGTGTCAGGTGTCGTTAAGCTCGTATCTTCAATCCCGCAAGCGACAACTGTAAAATAGCCGTTTTCACCACTAACCTCTTTGACTTCAGCCCGCACCAGCCCCTCAACAAGAACTTTCACAGTACCATCGGGTAACTTCATAAGCTGTAAAATAGTTGCAATCGTGCCTACTTGATATAAATCTCCAGTGGCAGGCTCATCATTAGTCGCCTCTTTTTGAGCGACCAAGAGGATTTTCTTATCTTCTTGCATCGCCGCTTCAAGCGCCTGAATAGATTTATCTCGCCCAACAAAAAGAGGAATAACCATTTGAGGGTAGACAACAACATCCCTTAATGGGAGAAGAGGTAATTTAATGAGCGTACTATCTGTGTCTGACATATTTTTCTCTAAGTAAACGCCTATTTTTATATTAAAGCTTAAATACCCATTTAAGCTTTAATACGGAAGGCCTAGCCGAAAAACACAAGAAAAAATCATTAGTTCTCTTGAGCTGCTGACTTAGCCTCATCGTTGTTGTGGTAAACAAGCAGAGGCTCAGAGTCACCTCTAACAACAGACTCGTCAATAACTATTTTTTCTACATTTTCAGACGAAGGTATTTCATACATGGTGTCTAATAAAATATTTTCAAGTATTGAACGTAACCCTCTCGCCCCTGTTTTCCGAACCAATGCTTTTTTCGCAACTGCGACAAGCGCATCTTCTCTAAAATCGATATCAACACCTTCAATCTCAAATAAACGCGTATACTGCTTCGTTAAAGAATTTTTAGGCTGCGTCAAAATATTTATCAAAGCCGCCTCATCAAGCTCTTCAAGCGTTGCCACAACAGGCAACCTACCTACAAATTCCGGGATCAAACCAAAGCGGACAAGATCTTCTGGCTCTAGGCTCAATAGCGTTTTTCCAAAATCTTTTTCAACTGAAGGCATTTTAACTTCCGCATGAAAACCAATACCGCCTTTATCCGATCGCTCCCGAATAACCTTATCTAAGCCAGAAAAAGCACCTCCACAGATAAAGAGAATATTCGCTGTATTCACTTGCAAAAATTCTTGCTGAGGATGTTTTCTTCCACCCTGAGGTGGCACGGATGCTACTGTACCCTCTATAAGCTTCAACAGGGCTTGCTGAACACCTTCACCAGAAACATCTCGTGTAATTGACGGGTTATCTGATTTTCTAGAAATCTTATCAATTTCATCAATGTAAACAATGCCACGCTGCGCTTTTTCAACATCGTAATCGCATTTCTGCAGGAGCTTCTGAATGATATTCTCAACATCCTCACCGACATAACCTGCCTCGGTAAGCGTGGTAGCATCGGCAATAGTAAAGGGCACATCAAGCATTCGAGCAAGTGTTTCAGCAAGTAGGGTTTTACCACTACCGGTTGGGCCCACAAGTAAAATATTGCTTTTTCCTAGCTCGACATCACTCTTAAGACTTTCCGTGCTCGAATTCAGGCGTTTATAGTGATTATAAACAGCAACTGAAAGCACCTTTTTTGCCTTCCGCTGTCCAATAACATACTGATCAAGAATGCCATTGATCTCTCTAGGCGTCGGGAGCTTTTCAAGCAATTCTGAACTTTCAGGCTCCTGAATCTCTTCTCGAATAATATCCTTGCATAGCTCCACGCATTCATCACAGATAAAGACAGAAGGCCCTGCGATGAGCTTTCTCACTTCATGCTGGCTTTTTCCACAGAATGAGCAGTACAAAAGTTTACCGTTATCTTCACTGTTTTCAGTGTTATCGGTCATACATCAACCTCTTGACGATAGATCATATTATAGATTTGAGACTAACTAGATACGGGGCGCTTTTCAAGAACTTCATCTATCAAACCGTATTCTTTTGACTCAATTGCGCTCATAAAATTATCCCTATCCGTATCTCTTTCAATTTTCTTGGCACTCTGACTGGAGTGAAATGCCAGAATTTCGTTCAAGCGCTCTCTAATAAGTAAAATTTCTTTCGCTTGAATCTGAATATCTGTAGATTGACCTTGCGCACCACCTAAAGGCTGATGAATCATGGTTCTTGCATTGGGTAGGCAATAACGTTTTCCACTCGCACCAGCAGCAAGAAGAACAGCGCCCATACTGCAAGCTTGACCCAAACAAATAGTACTGACGTCCGGCTTAACAAACTGCATGGTATCGTACACTGACAACCCCGCAGTCACGGAGCCACCCGGCGAGTTGATATAAAGGTGAATATCTTTCTCTGGGTTTTCAGCCTCAAGAAACAATAACTGAGCAACAATCAAATTGGCCATATGGTCTTCAACTTGACCCACACAAAATATGACCCTCTCTTTTAAAAGTCTTGAATAGATATCATATGAACGCTCTCCGCGCCCTGTTTGCTCAACGACCATTGGGACGAGACCAAGGTTATCAATACGATTACTGCTTAACGACATGGATATATCCTGTTAATTCAGTGATTATTAGAAACAAAAAAAGCCACACTCAAAAGTGTAGCCTTTTTATGAACATTGAGAAAATATATTTTCTACTATTTACTGCTGAGCTTGAGCGTTAACCTTTGCAAGCAAGTCTTTATAGTTCAAATTCTCACCGGCCTGCTGAGCACTTTCTAACAACTTACTAACGACATTCTCTTCAAGCACCATAGATTCAACCTGCGCTAGCTGCTGATCATTATTGTAATACCACTCAACAATTTCATCTTTAGCTTCATAATCAGATGCAATATCTTCAACCGCAGATTTTACGTCATCGGAAGAGGCTTTTATTTCATATTGATCTAACGCTTTCGATAGAATCAACCCTAAACGAACACGTCTTTCGGCACGCTCTTGAAACATTTCAGCCGGCAGCAAGCTATAGTCGAAATTATCCATTGCTTGCCCTTGGCTAAACTGCTGAACCATTTGCTTTCGCATCTGATCAATCTCGCCACTGATGAGTGCTTTTGGCGCATCGATAGGATTTTTCTCAAGCAAGGCTTCGAGCACTTGATTCTTTACACGTGCTTTAAGTGCATTTTTTAGCTCTTTATCCATGTTTTTTCTAACATGTACCTTTAGCTCTTCAACGCCACCTTCGTTAACGCCGAACTTCTTAATGAAGTCATCATCAATTTCAGGAAGTTTTTGCTCCGACACACTATTCACCTTAACGGCAAACTCAACTGCTGCGCCTTTTAACTCATCCGCATGATAATCTTCTGGGAAGCTCAATGCTAAAACTTTCTCTTCACCAGCAGACAAGCTAATCAAGCCCTCTTCGAAGCCAGGAATCATAGAGTCAGAGCCTATAACAAGATCCGACCCTTCTGCAGTACCACCATCGAAAGCTTCGCCATCTTTGGTGCCTTTATAGTCAACATTCACTTTATCGTCGACTGCAGCCGCTCGCTCCACCACTTCATAAGTTGCCTGCTGATTTCGAAGATCCTCAATCATAGCGTCAACATCCGCATCGTCGATACTGGAAATCGGCGTTAAGATTTCCGCCCCCTGTAAGTCATTTAACATAATTTCAGGGTACACTTCAAAGGTAGCAATAAACGCAAAATCTTTACCGCTTGACTCTTCTTTGGTTTCAACCGCTGGCTGACCCGCCGGCTTTAATTTTTCTTGAGCCACTGCCTCTTGGAACGAATTAGACATCATGTCACCAAGCACTTCCTGTCTAAGGCCTGTACCATAACGCTGACGAACAACTTTTAAAGGCACCTTACCTTTTCTAAAGCCATTTAAGTTCAAGTTTGGCGCAGCTTGTTGAATACGCTTATCAAGTTCGGCTTCAATTGTATCAGCCGGTATAGTTATTGTAAGACGACGTTCTAAGCCAGATGTCGTTTCAACAGAGACTTGCATGAATAAACCTCTATGCTAAATATGGGTATGTATTGCAGGGGGATGCTAAAGATGGTGCGAGAGGAGAGACTCGAACTCTCACGCCTTTCGACACTGGAACCTAAATCCAGCGCGTCTACCAATTCCGCCACTCTCGCGTTTAATCGATCTGATTAAAACAGGCGCGTATTAAACACCAGCTCACTCGCGCTTTCAAGTTTTTTGGTGAAAAAGGTGAGCGCCGTCAACCAGAACTAAACCCGCTCAATCACTGTCGTTACGCCCTGCCCCATACCTATACACATAGTCGCCAATCCAAATTGTTTATCGCGCTGCTCAAGAAGATTCACAAGCGTTGTAATTAATCGTGTGCCGCTACAACCTAAAGGATGCCCAAGTGCAATTGCGCCACCATGTAGATTCACTTTAGTGTCTAGGTGATTAAGTAACTCTAAATCTTTCAAGACAGGTAACGATTGCGCAGAAAAAGCCTCATTGAGCTCAACAAGATCAATATCCTCAATACCTAAACACGCTCGCTTTAATGCTTTCTGTGATGCCGGAACAGGCCCATACCCCATTATAGCAGGATCAACACCTGCAACAGCCATAGAAACAATACGGGCACGTGGCTTTAATCCTAACTCATCGGCTTTTAGGGCTGACATCAGAAGCGTTGCAGAGGCACCGTCAGTGATTTGAGATGAATTACCTGCGGTGACCGTCCCCGTTTTTGGATCAAAGGCCGGCCTCAATTGCGCAAGGGAAGCCAAACTCGTTTCGGGTCGAATCGTTGTGTCATTCTCAACTAAAATCAAACTGCCTTTTTCGTTATGCCCTTGAACAGGAACAATCTCATTTTTGAAAGCACCGGATAATAATGCACCCTGCGCCAATTTATGCGACCGCACTGCAAACTCATCTTGTTGCTCTCGGGAAATACCGTGCAACATTGCCAACCCTTCTGCCGTAAGCCCCATCATTGCCGATGCTTTTGCAATATGCTTAGATGCAGCAGGGTTAAAATTCGCGCCTTTCATCATAGGAACATGCCCCATATGCTCAACGCCGCCTGCAATAACAACATCCGCATTGCCTGTCATGATAGCTTGGGCACCTGAATGCAATGCTGACATCGATGATCCACACAAGCGATTTATCGTTTGCGCGCCCACACTGTGCGGCAAACCTGTTAATACGGTGACATTTCTGGCGATATTATGGCCCTGCTCTTCTGTCTGATTAACACACCCCCAAAGTACATCCTCTACATCTGCAGGGTCGAGTGCCTCATTTCTTTCAAGCAAGGCATCGATTAACACAGATGACAAATTCTCAGCGCGAGTAAAGCGAAAAACACCGCCTTTTGAGCGCCCCATGGGTGTTCTCACACAATCTACGATAACAACATCTTTTTTATGTAAAGTCATGAGAGCACTCCTAAGATTGGTAAAAGCTTTTGTTTTGAGTTGCCAGCTCTTTGAGCAATACAGGCGGCTCGTAAGCTTTACCTAGTGATTGGTATTTACTGGCCATTTTTATCAACGTCGATAAACCGATGGATTCCATATAACGCAAAGGCCCACCTCGAAAGAGAGGAAAACCTAGCCCCATCAACAAGCCCATATCTGCATCAACAGGATTCGTAAGAACATTTTCTTCAAGACATCTCACCACTTCAAAGCACATGGGTAGCATCAGTCTTTCTATGATTTCCTCATCAGTAAATGACGTATTACCCGTTACTGACGGTGCAATAATTGACAACACAGACTCATCAAAGATTTTTTTCTGCTTGCCCTTCTTATCCAGCTCATAAAGATAAAAGCCTCGGTCATTTTTTTGTCCAAAATATTGCTTATCATACAAAAGTTGCATGGCCGAACCTGCTGGCGTATCCATTCTCTCTGGAAACCCTTCAGCCATCACATTTGCTGCATGCACACCGGTATCAATACCGACCACATCAATGAGATAAGCGGGGCCCATAGGCCACCCAAACTTTTCCATGACCTTATCGATATGCACAAAATCAGCGCCTTCTTTTAGCAATAAATTAAAGCTATTGAGGTAAGGAAATAACACGCGATTAACATAAAATCCAGGGCAATCGTTGACAACGATAGGCGTTTTCCCCATATCTAATGCGAGCTTGACAGTCTTTGCAATCGTCTCTTCACTGGTTTTCTTGCCGCGAACCACTTCGACCAATGGCATGCGATGCACAGGATTAAAAAAGTGCATGCCGCAGAAATTTTCTGGCCGTAATAAGGGTTCAGCCATCTTAGTAATAGATAACGTAGAGGTATTTGAAGCCAATACTGCTGATGCCGGTAATAGTGATTCTACTTCACCCAATACTGCCTGCTTAACATCCAGTCGTTCGACGACGGCTTCCACAAGAATTCCGGCCGATTCAATGTGTGCATAATCAAGCTGCGGTGTAATTCGAGCAACCGTTTCAGCCATAGCCGTTGGCGTCATGCGCCCCCTACCGACTCGCTTCGCTAACAACTGAATGGCCTCTTGCATGCCTTGGTCAAGCCCCTTCTGCGCCACATCCTTCATGATGACATGCTTACCCTTGCTGGATGCTTGATAAGCAATACCTCCACCCATGATACCCGCACCGAGCACAGCCATTTTATCTATGCTCTCGGTATTTTTTACTATCGCTTTATTTCGCTTGCTGAGTGATTGCTCATTCAAAAACAAGGCGATGAGATTCCCGCTGACGTCTGTTTTTGCCAACCGAGCAAAGTATTTTGCTTCAACTTTGATCGCTTCATCACGCTCTAGCGTGCAGTTTTTTTCAATTGACTTCACCGAGGTCAAAGGTGCCGGCATATGAGGCCCAGCCTGTTGGGCTACCATGCCTTTTGCAGTAACAAAGCACATCATTCGCTCAAAATCATTGACCTTCACCGGCAACTTTTTCTCAGCGCGCAGACTGTCAATTGAAAACTTATTCTCATGAGCATCAGCGATAAGTTGGTTAGCTGCGCTATCAAGGTAATCGGCATCCACTACGGCAGCCGCCAAACCAACATCTAAAGCGGCCTGAGCTTTATGCTCTTTGCCTGTCGCGATCCACTCAATTGCATTATCTAACCCAATAATACGAGGCAAACGTACAGTACCGCCAAAACCCGGGTTAATGCCTAATTTCACCTCAGGCAAACCCACTCTCGCCTTTGGACTTAGAACCCTAAAATCTGTAGCAAGAGCAAGCTCTAACCCGCCACCCAAAGCAACACCATCGATTAAACATACCGTTGGAAACGGTAAATCTTCCAGTTGGTTAAATGGCTGGTTGATATCAATCAAACTTGCAGCGACTTCTTCTTCGCTACCCGCGAACATTTGATCGAATTGGGTAATATCAGCGCCGACAATAAAAGCATCCTTAGCACTTTTGATAATTAAACCTTTGATGCTGGCATTTGACTGTAATGCAGAAACACTTTTTCTAAATTCATCGATCGTCTGCGCGTCAAATTTATTGACTGAGCCTGCCTTTGCATCAAATAGCAGGGTGGCTATTTGATCACCACCCATCGTCACTGTGATTTTATCACCCTGGAAAATCATGAGATCCCCTATACACGTTAATTAATTTAAGTCAGGCAGTCTGGATCAAAACGGTATACACCATTCAACCAGTCTGTAATATTTATTGCCGCAGGATGCTTACTTTTGCTAAAAACATGAAGCAGCTCTTGGTGCATTTCAAGCGTCATTTGCTCAAGCCCCTGCTCAGTAAAAACAGGTAAATAACATAAAATATCTTGCGCAAGCTCAGGCATTAGCTTTTCAAGTGCTTGATCAAGTGATTCATTATTTATTGCCATCAATAAATTCACTTGCGAAAGCGATGCTTGATTCATAGGATTAATAAAAACTGCCTGAACATTTGATTTGATTTCGTGGTAGTTTGCCACCTTACCAAGAGGTAAAAACGGACTTGTTTTTCGTCCATCATTAACAAATGCATTATCCCAAAGCGCCGGTTTTCTCTTTAACACCGCCTGTATAGTTTCAAGATGCTTGGGATTATAATGTTGGGTAATAACGCTTTCTCCTGTCCATAATATTCTTACTTCTTGAGGTAATCCATGACCCAAGTCCTCTAAATAATGTGCGGGCATTTCGCCAAAAAGCGTTTCTATAATAGGATCAAAAGAATAATAGGTTGGACAAAATATTTGAGGAGGCGCTCCAAAAAACTTGCCGATTCTATCAACAAAGGCAATTTGGTGCTTCGCAATTTGACTATCAGAACTCGCTACGTCGTCAAAAAATATACCAAGAAAACAATTTTTTAGCGCTTTAAGCTGCGTGAGTTTATCGAGTAATCGTGGATCATCTGGCGTTTGCAGAAATAAGTAAGGGCTTAAACCTACCGTAAACTGCAGACCGTAATCGTCACAAGCATTCGCTAACCGATGCAAATCCGCGAGTTCTTTTTCAGAATAAGGCAAATGACAGTCTTGTCTTAATTTCTTATCCGCTTTGGGCGCATAACAATAGCCGGAGAATCCATTTTTCGCTAAAAAAACAATCATGTCGAGCCGCTCTTGGAGCAACCAAGGTTTACCATAGAAACCTTCAATGACATGAAACATTAACCATTAACCTCTAAAATAGTTAGGCTTAACAAAGGGCATCGATGTTTTTTTCAGTAGGATATCTTTATTTCGAATTTTTGCAATAAATGAATTCAAGTCGCTAAACTGCGCCTTGATTTGTGCCATGGCAATAGGCTTTTGTAAAGTTGGCGAAAAACTGCCACTGGTAACTACACCCACTTCATGCCCTCGCTCATCATAAAGCACAGAATCCGCCCTCACAGGCACACGCCCATCTACCACTAAACCAATACGCTTCCTATCAGAGCCTTGCCGCATCTGACCCAACACAATATCACTCGCAACAAAGCCACCCTCACGTTCTGAGCCCGCTCGTCGCGACTTAGCTATAGCCCAATTCAAACTTGCATCGGTCGGTGTTGTCTCTTCCGTTAATTCATGACCATACAGGCACAATCCAGCCTCTAAACGTAAAGAATCACGCGCACCTAAGCCAATCGGTTCCACATCTGCATGCCCAACCAGCAGTTGCGCCAGCTTTTCTGCATCCTGATCAGAAACAGAAATTTCGAAACCGTCTTCACCCGTATAGCCTGAGCGTGTTAGCCAGCAATCAATGCCTTGAAAACTCACCCAGGCACCACCCATAAAGGTTAACCCATTAATATCCGCCCCTAAATCTGTTAATACCTCAGCAGCTTTCGGGCCTTGCAATGCGAGCAAGGACTGCCCGACCAGCTCTTCAATGCGTAACTGATCACCTATACGCCGGTTAAGAAAATCTATATCCAGCTTTTTTCTAGACGCGTTAAACACAATCAACCAATCATCCAATCGCCTACAGATCATTAAATCATCGACAACGCCGCCCTGCTCGTTAAGCAAAAGGCTGTAACATTGCTTGTTCACGGGCAGGTTAACTAAATCTGCTGGGAAGACTGTTTCTAAAATCGCTGCAACATCGCCTTTGATCACGATCTGCCCCATATGCGAGACATCGAATAACCCCGCTTTATCGCGCGTGTGCAAATGCTCTTTCATAACACCAAGAGAGTACTGTACGGGCATATTATAGCCCGCAAAGGCAACCATTTTAGCGCCTTGCTCTTTATGCCATTGGGTTAATGCAGTGGACTGTAAGTCACTCATAAGGACTCGCTTTATCAAATAGCGCAAAGAAATTATTGGTTGTTGCCTTGGCGATAGCCTCTAAAGATTCGCCACGCAGCTCTGCGATAAACTCAGCAACCTGACGCGTATGCTTGGGAAAATTTGGTTTACCACGAAAAGGTACAGGTGCTAAATAAGGTGAATCTGTTTCAACCAACATTCGCTCAAGAGGAATAGCTTTGGCAACAGATTGTAAGCTTTCAGCTGTTTTAAACGTGACGATACCAGAAAAAGAGATATAGAAACCGAGATCGATGGCTTGCAATGCCATATCCAGATCTTCGGTAAAACAATGCAACACACCCGCATGTTTCCTACAGGCGTGCGTCTTTAATAGTGCTAAAGTATCTTCTTTCGCCTCTCGCGTATGGATAATGACCGGAAGCGCTAATTGTTTGGCTACATCAAGGTGCATAATTAGGCTTTTTTTCTGAACATCAATGGTATCTTTAGAGTAATAATAATCTAAACCTGTTTCGCCAATCGCAACGACTTTTGGGTGATTGGCACAGGCAACTAAGGTTTCCTCATCGACAAGGCTCTCTACATCCAAAGGGTGGACACCTACAGAAGCATAAACATGCGGGTAGTTTGCTGCAATGTGCTTAACGGCCTCGGCATTATTCATATCGATGCCGATACACAACATGTGATCAACGCCCTGCTCTGCCGCTTCCAACATGACTTGATCCAGATGCGGGTTAGGCAATTTATCAAGTTTTAATCGATCTAAATGACAATGTGAATCAACTAACATGAGTTTTCTCGTAATAATAAACGCCGTTACGCGCAGTTCGCTTGATTTCGCCTTTCGCCACTAAATAATTAATGTGTGCTAGACATTCACCCACAGCCAGTGGCATTTCCATGTTATGCAGTTTTTGTGGAAACAGTACAGGTAACAAATCATAAATGGTTTGTGATTTGTCAAGTACGCTTAGCAAGGCAGTCAATTGTTTTTTATGATGCGCCCTGATCTCTTCGATACGAATATGAGCGCCAGTAAAAGGTTTATTATGTGCAGGTAAAACCAAAGTTGCCTCATCAATATGACTGAGCTTATCTAAGCTTTCAAACCAAGACGTTAAAGGCTCTGCACTTGGCTCTGCCGCATGCACACTGACATTCGACGTGATTTTAGGTAACAACTGATCCCCTGCCAGTAACAACCTAAGTGACTTTGAGTACAAACAGGCATGTTCAAAAGTATGCCCCTCTCCTGTAATAACCTGCCATTGGTGGCCGCCTATCATCACTATCTGCCTATCTTGCAGCCGCGAATAAGTGCTGGGTAATGCATGCACGATTGACGACATCTGATAAGGCGATGTTGCAACGAATTCCATAAAATTTTCTGGCATACCGCATTGCTTATAAAAGCTAAGGTTGGCATCCACTGAAACACCTGCAGCCATATAAGCTGTCGAGGCAAAATATTCTGATTGCGTCATAAAAAACGCCGCATCAAAACGTTTTACAATCCAACCTGCCATGCCTACATGATCAGGGTGCATATGCGTAACATACACTCGCTTAATGGGCTTATCTGTACAGTATCGATCAAAGATTAGCTCCCATGCCGCTTTTACATCCGGCGTACTCATGCCTGTATCGATCAGTGACCAGCTATCACCTTCGTCAATCATGTACAAATTAATATGGTCGAGCCTCATCGGCAAAGGCATTCTTAGCCAATAAATACCCTCAGCAACCGACACCAGTTCACCTTCACTGGGTGGCGCTTTATCGGTCATACTGACAGTTTGTTCCATAATGTTTAACTCGTGATGCAATCAGAAGTAGTTTATAGGAGGTTTTAGTAAAACCCATAGCATTATCTGTTTTTTACCTGCCCTGAAGGCTTACATCCTTATAAACATTCGCTATTATGTGTTTTTTTGAATGTACTGAACGGAAGACTCATGAGCCAACATCAGGTTGACAATATAAATATAGCTTCACAAGAGATACTGATTACGCCTCACGCACTAAAAAAAGAATTACCCGCCGGTGATCAAGTAGAAACCTTAATTGAAGATTCACGCACGGTTTTACAAAACATCTTACAGAAAAAGGATCATCGTTTATTTATTGTCGTTGGTCCGTGCTCAATACATGATACAAAAGCGGCTATCGACTATGCCCATCGCCTCAAAGCCTTATCTGACGAATTGAGCGACTCACTCTATATTGTCATGCGTGTGTATTTTGAAAAGCCGCGCACGACGGTTGGATGGAAAGGGTTAATTAACGACCCTTATCTGGATGATAGCTTCCAGATAGAAAAAGGATTACATATTGGCCGCAAGCTACTGATAGACATCGCTGAGATAGGCTTACCCACCTCCACTGAAGCGCTCGATCCAATCTCCCCTCAATACTTACAAGATCTCATCAGCTGGTCAGCAATTGGCGCAAGAACCACCGAATCCCAAACGCATCGTGAAATGGCCAGCGGCCTATCATGCCCTGTCGGCTTTAAAAATGGTACCGATGGCGGCCTTACTGTTGCGATCAACGCCATACAATCCGCAGAAAAACCACATAACTTTTTAGGGATTAATAAAGAAGGACAAGTGGCAGTAACAACAACAACCGGAAATGCTTATAGCCATATCGTGTTACGTGGCGGTAGCGAAGGGCCGAACTATGACTCTGTGCATGTAAAACTTTGCGAGCAAGCCCTAGAAAAAGCAGGATTAGCGCAAAACATTATGATTGATTGCAGTCATGCAAACTCCAACAAACAGCCGGAACTTCAACCTATGGTTGTTGAAGATATTTCCTCACAAATTTTAGAAGGGAATAAATCCATCGTAGGCTTGATGATCGAAAGTAATATTGCGAGTGGCAATCAAAGTTTGTCTGCCGGAAAAGATGCACTTACCTACGGCGTATCGGTGACAGATGGCTGTATCGGCTGGCAAGAGACAGAAGAATCGTTAAGGTTGTTGGCTAAAAAGGTGGGGGGTAAATTAAAAGAGAGGTGCTAACCCTCTCTTTTTTTAAACATACTCAACAAAACGGGGACTAGCCCCGTTTATTTTAGAAGTTATAGCTGTATCCAACACTGAAGATCATCGCGTCGACCTTGGTTAGCTCACCATCAAACTCAGTATCAAGAGCGCTTGACCCCTCTTTAACCTTAACCTTGTTACCTTTTACGTATGCAAAAGCTAAATCAACAATACCTGCAGATTCAAAATCAAGTGTAGAGCCAATGGTAAACCAGTTTCTATTGGCATCAGGTATAGTCAGAGTTCTATACTCAGTCAGCACAGGCGATTTATCAAACGCATAACCGGCATGGAGGTTAACGATTTTATTTAACCGATAATCACCACCAAGTGAAAGTCGATAGCCATCTTTCCAGTTTTCCTTTTTGAACATATATTTATCACTTGGGTAATCATCCCCAGCATCAATATTTATAGTCAAATTCTTGAAGCGACTCCAATTAATCCACTGTACACCGGCCGCCAAGGCAAAAGTTTCATTGATTTGATTAAAATAACTTAACTCAAGGGTATCAGGTAAATTAAAAGTTATATCACCAGAACCTTTATGTGTAACACCTTTTTTATCAGTCGTTTTTGCCAACGACGTAACATCTGAATCTGCTTTCAAGTTTACTCTTGAACGATAGTTTAAACCTAAACGCTGTCCATCAGTAATCTGCCAAATACCACCAATATCCCAACCAAACGCAGAACCACTACCTTTAATATCTAATAAAGTATCGCCCTTCTGCCTAGGGGGTGCAGGTATGTTAAATGGGGCTGTATTTTTAATTTCACCTTTGCCATAAATGTAACTCAAGCCTACCCCCACACTAAACATGTCATTAATTTTCCATGCGAAAGAAGGTGTTACATAATAGGTTTTGATAGATGTTTTATTAGCAAATTCACTTGCTGGAAAATTGTTATACTCTGTTGACATCCCAAAATGACTATTTAAAGACAAACCAAATGAAAATTGCTCATCAATGGGAAGGACATAATAAAAATTTGGTATATTCTCAGCAGGTGCCACATCATCAGCCTTAACAGGCTTAGTACCTGCGGGTGTTATGTGACTTCCTTTAACATTAATATTCGGATCAACATAATGAAAAGTTACGGAAACAGACTGAGTATCAAACAATGATGTCGCCGCTGGGTTGTGTGCAATATCAGCCGCATTATCGCCTATCACACCACGCCCTGCATTGGCCCGCGCCACTGAGGATACGCTCTGTTCATTAACCATAAACCCTGCCGAGAAAGTCAGCGGTGCCGCCAGTGCCGAAGCTAAGGTTATCATCTTAGGTATATTCATCGTGTATTCCTTGTTCATTAGTTAACTGTTTCATTTAAAGTTTTATAAAAAGCAGCGTCGTACTTTTCAACAAGCTTGTTATGGCGAATGATGTTCTTTATTTCATCCACATAATGCTGCCCTCTCTGTGAATATGACGACAGGCCATTCGCTAATTTTTCTGCTGACATCGGCTCACCATGCAGCCTTAGGCGTGATCGTATCTCCCTAAAGGTGGTGTAAGCCTTACCTGTATTTAAATTTCTCATGTAAGACGAAACTGACAACTGCGTAGAATTAAACCGCCGCACCTCTTGCTTACCGCCAGCAACACGTCGCGCTGGCACAATGCCGCAACCCTCAACAAAACACCACTGACCAAAATAGTTATTACCTTCAACAGCAAAGCGTGATGTCCCCCATCCAGACTCATTGGCAGCTTGCGCTAAGGCTAATGAAGGTGGAATTATATCCACTTGGTATAATAATCTCTCAATATCAGACAGCTGTAGATTATCACACGATTTACGGTATTTTTTACAAAGCGTAATGACATCAGGCGTAATTTTTTTGACTTGCATTAATGTATTTCGTTCAGCTAATATTTTTTTATTCTCATTGCTGATAATGGGGTACAGGTAATCAAAAAACTCAGATTTCTTTTTTGTTATATCAGTGATAGCTGAAAAGTCAGGCTTTTCGCCAGCAGTGACAACTCCCACCAAAGGAAGCAACGACATAATGATAATTATCAAAAACTTAGGCGACAACATATTCACCTCCAATGGGGCTCTATTTTTCATAATGTGAACTAGAAATCAAGAGAAAAGTACTGACTCACCACGGCGAATCTACGCTAACTCATGGTCGCCATTGAATTCTTAGTCATTTTCAAATAATCAAACACGCTTCTTACATTTAACATTAATTTTTTCATCATTTCGGGTATGGTTTCTGTACTTTTTCGGCTTTTAAGTAGACCAATAGCAAAGCGTCGTAGACGGGTTATATTTTCAGGGCCAAACAGGGTACGAATCTGACTACGATCCTCATCGTAATTCCAGTCGATCATATAATGACAGCTTTCTATAGACCAATGCCCTCTATTATCTTCAAGCACTCGCTCCGCATTAGCATCTTCCTTTGGTATGCTAGTAACACCATAAACAATCTCATGGCTTTTCTTGCCCGTTTTCTTCTCAACACTTTCACGCTCAATCATAAAAACCTGACGAACATACGGAAAATCAAGATAGTCATTTAGCTCTGTTGTGGTCCATATTTTTCGCGTTTCTATCCGGCCATGCTCTCCTTTACCCGTTTTAATATAATCTGCTTCTTTCTTTATATTTTTGAAATGTAATTTAATATCTCCTAGAAGATTTTTTTGATTACCTTTTACAGTTAAATGATAATTTGCTTCGCGCTTACCTACAATGTAAGTAGCAAATTCTCTTTGTGTAAGTAGTGCATCTGCAGTGATTGTTTTCCCTTTAATGTTGATGCTGTCCAGCATTGGTGCAGCTACTTTTATTTCATTTGTTTGTTTTTCTTCATCGCTACCATCCACTGCCAAGACACCTACTTTTTTTGAGTGTAACAACGCCCACTTTTATGACCAATAGCGCTCATTATATGTGTCTGAAAACCTTTTTCATTAATGGCTCCGCACATTGTTTTCCCATCAATCGCAAGGCTTTCGTCGATGGATGCATATTGTTCGTTCCACGCATTCAGAGCCTGATCAAGTTGCTCTGGTTTAATATTAATTAGTGCGTTTCGAATAACCGTCCGGCTTGGAACCTCATAGATGCCATTGCGTTTTCTACATTTAAAGCGGCTACGCGCTTTTTGCCCTAGTGACTGAACCCAGATGGAAATATCTTTATATCCAATCATGCCACAAAGAACTGCCGCTACAGATAAAGATAATATGTTAGGCATTTTATGTTTTTTTCCTTGTGCTCTGCGGCTATCATCAACACCCTTAAACGCGTCATACAAAGATAGCATTTGATCTGCAGTGAGTTTCATTCTTCTTATTTTTCCTGTTTGATAGTGTTCGTCGATAAGGGGGCTGGAAAGTATGGTTTTTGCATTATTCTGCAAGGGTTGAAGAAAAATTAATTTCTGGGATTCTGACTGTTTGCTGTAATGATTTCTTGTCCGGCTATAGCCTTTGGTTTTGCCAACAAGCACCCAATTTGATGCGCGGTAGATCGTGCCGTGGTAGCGTTCTGGATCAACAAAAGTTTCGAGTAATAACAAAGGGTAAGAAAAGCGTTCAATCCAATCTTTTTGAATTCTTCGTCGGCATAAGGAAAGGATTTGTGATGCTCGGTTTTTAGCGTGGCAGCCAGGCAATATCAGAAAACGTGAATTATTGGCTATTAAATTTAGCCTGTCGTATTGATGCCTATAGCTCCAGCCAATCCACTGATCCCTGTCTGCGCACTTCAGTGCAGCTGCAGAAAAACTGAGCAATGCGACAGGCTGATCATCAATTATGGCGAAATACCAGATTGTATTACCAATTTTCCGTAGTGCCCCAAGGTAGTGATGAGCTTGCATGAGGTCTTGAAATAGCTGCTCTTCCGCTGCATCTACGGGTCTAACCTTTAATCGGGAGTGCCGCAAGCCACTTCTCATTTGTCTGTTTGAGGTATGGCATTTTACAGAACAAATTGCTTTTGTCCAGTTGATAGGGTTATGTTTTTGTTTTTACAAGGAAAATTAACTAGGGAAAATTCGCCGTGACTGACTCACTGTTTTTTTACCGTAGCCATACAAAAAACGTACGACATTCGCCTTAAAAAACATCAATTGCTTTTCTCATTGCGCGTCTAAAATGCTATTCTTCCGCACCTTTTACCGCATGACCAATAATTGCCTTATGAATTACCAAAATAAAAAAGATTTTTTCCGCAAAATGCTAACCATTTATGGCAGAAATCCCGTTTTGGAGGCATTAACCAATCCCGATATAAAAAGCTATAAATTACACCTAGCCTCGTCAAATAAGCAATCTGACTTCATCAATCAGTGCCTATCACTCGCAGAAGAAAAAGTGATTGACGTTGCTTACCATGACAGAAAATCGTTATCTCACATTTCAAAAAATGCAAAACAAGACCAAGGAATTGCACTCGATATCATGCTTGAAAACAGCATAAACCTCGAGCAAGTACAACAACACTCACTCAAACATCTTTTACTGCTCGACAACGTGACCAACCCGCAAAACGTTGGCATGATCATACGCAATGTGGCAGCGGGGTTTTTAGATGCCGTATTGATCCCTGAGAAAGGCTGTGCGGAATTAGGGCCTCTTGTCATTAAAGCCAGCGCAGGGACTTTATTTAAAGCACCCATTGTACGTGTGAGCAATACAGATACCGCCATGGAAGCCCTCTCCAAAACACATACAATCACAGGACTAGCACTAGGCTCCTCAAGTACACTCTACAATATTGACATGACCAAACCACGTTTGTTCATTGTGGGTAATGAATCAAAAGGGCTATCTCATAATACGTTACGCCAATGTCACGAGTGCGTACATATCCCAATGAATAATGATGTTGAATCATTAAATGTAGCCGTTACTGCTGCGCTTCTGGCTTTTCACCCTGATATTGTCGCCTTGAAAACAAACAACTAAGCAAAAACAGCAAAGCACAAAAAACCCATGTAAAACATGGGTATAATGATGAAACGACTGACTATAAAATCGATAATATTGGGTCGTTTAAAGCTTTCCGAAAATTGACTCGCTCGACAACCCTTCTTTTTCGAGAATATCACGCATCCGCTTAAGCGCCTCTACCTGAATTTGTCTCACACGCTCTCGTGTTAATCCAATTTCTCTACCCACTTCTTCAAGCGTGCTGGCCTCATGTCCAAGTAAACCAAAGCGTCTGGAGATCACTTCTCGCTGCTTTTCTGACAGCTCTTTTAGCCAGTGCGTCAAGCTGTTTTGCATATCCTCATTCTGAAGCAACTGCGACGGATCCGATTCATAAGTATCGGGTATGGTGTCAAGCACTGTTTTTTCAGAGTTATTACCAAGCGGCACATCAACTGATGACACTCTTTCGTTTAAGCCAAGCATACGCTTAACATCTTTCATCGGCTTGTCGAGCATTTCTGCGATTTCATCCGATGTCGGCTCGTGATCAAGCTTTTGCGTAAGTTCACGCGCCGCCCTGAGGTAAACATTGAGTTCTTTAACCACATGAATCGGTAGGCGTATCGTACGTGTTTGATTCATAATTGCACGTTCGATAGTTTGTCGAATCCACCAAGTAGCATAAGTTGAAAATCGATAGCCTCGCTCTGGATCAAATTTTTCAACGCCTCGAATAAGGCCAAGATTGCCCTCTTCGATAAGGTCGAGGAGCGTTAAACCACGATTGATGTATCGCCTAGATATTTTAACCACTAAACGCAGGTTGCTCTCAATCATGCGCTTACGACCGGCTTCTTCACCTCTAATAGATTTACGTGAATAAAGCACTTCCTCCTGTGGCGTCAACAGTGGAGAAAAGCCAATTTCGTTTAAATAAATTTGTGTCGCATCCAATTGCTTAGGCTTACCTTCAAGCCGGCTATTGCCATAAGTCGAATAACTTACCGGGCTCTTCTTGCCATTGGGTTTTTCTCGGGGCTGAGTATCGCTTTCAGTCTCACTCAATGAAACTGTATCATCGACATCATCTATTGGAAATTCTACTTTACCGATAGGTTTATCGGTTGAAGTGCTGCTTGATAAATCCCTCATCATCATCACCTTTGCGTGTTATCCATTCACTAACTGTTAACAGTTTTTATTGTTTTAACAGCTTCAAAGGGTTTATTGGCTTACCAAATCGTCTAATCTGAAAGTGCAGTTTTGATTCGTAGGTGCCGGTAGAACCGACTTCTGCGATCTTTTGCCCTTGCCTGATTATTTCGCCCTCACGAACAAGTATGCTTCGATTATGTGCGTAAGCACTTAAATACGTCTCATCATGTTTAATGATAATTAAGTTGCCGTACCCTTTTAATCGACTTCCTGCATACACAACCTTTCCTGAGCGGCTACTGATTACTTTAGAACCAGTTTTGGCAGCAAAATCAATCCCTTTACTAAGCTTGCCTACTGAAGAGAATGGTTTAATCACTTTACCTTTAACAGGATAGATCCATCCGGAATCTTTATAATTAAACGAAACCCCTTCATTACCTATTTGTTTTACGCTAGTTTTTTTAACAAAGCGAGCTTTTTTTTCACTTTTATGACAATTTAATGAAGAGCACAATTTTTTTCCTGACGCTGATTTAATGGGCGATCTTCTCGTTCGACGCAAGGGCTCGACTAGAGCAACCCTCTCTTTAACAACCGAGGTTTTTATACCTTTCTCTTGAATAATCTTGAAAAATGCTCTCTCATCAGGATCTGGCACAGATGATGACAGCAGTGCGGCGTCTCCGCTAATAGAAAGAGACTGACCAGCATAAATAATGTAAGGCGGCGCTATGCCATTATTCGCAGCAAGTTGTTGAGGTTTAATTCGGTATACTCTAGCAACAGAATAAAGAGTATCCCCTTTTTTTACCAAATACGACTGCCCAACATCAGAACCAAAGAAGCTACCATCCTTGGTTTTGCTAGGCTGCATTGCACAGCCACTCACAAAGAGCAGCCATACGCCAACCATAAAATATCCCTTGAAAAAAATCATCAACTCACTGCTTATCGCTTCTTGGTAAATTGCTCAACACACAGAATTAAAGCAAAGCCGATAATTAACATCACCGCACATTGCCCCATCATAGGATCGAGCTGTGTTAACTCAGTATATTGCATGGGTGATATATTTTCCTGCACCAAGGGCTTCAACCCCGAGGAGGACTCCCTATATTCAAGAACTCGCTTCCATGGCCAAAGTACGGTTAAGGACCCCAATAAAAAACCTGAAAGCGTAGACAGGGTCGCCGTTTTGTATTGATGTAAAAGCCAAGAAAGTACACGAACAAATAGAAGTAACCCCGTGATTGCACCAGCAAAAAACAAGAAAATTACGGGCAAGTCTAAACTTTTTATCGCTGTTAACACAGGCAAATATAAGCCCAACAACAAAAGTATAAAACTCCCAGAAATACCCGGCAAGATCATGGCACAAATAGCAATGGCTCCCCCTATGAAAAAATTCATGGGGGTCGGATCAAGATGTAAAGACATCTGAGAGCTTGCGACATAGGCAAAGATTGCACCAGCCACAACACCTATAAATACAATGGGCTTTCTTGAATCAATCGCTTTAAAAAGATGCCATGTAGATGCCAAGACCAACCCAAAGAAGAATGACCATACCTGCAGAGGATAAGCAGCCATAACATGCAGTATAAGGCGAGAAAATAACAAAAAACTGACTGCAACCCCGCCTAGCAGACACAAGAAAAAATTCCCATTGACCGATTGCCAGAACGCTTTTGGACCTTTTTGAAAAAGCGTTTTAAACGCCTGAATGTTTAGCCTTTTGATACTATCAAGTAGCTCTTCATAAATACCCGTGATAAAAGCAATCGTACCACCCGACACACCAGGAACGACATCCGCCGCACCCATCGCTATACCTTTTAAAAAAACGGACAGAAAACGTGGTAATTGCATACAAAGACCTGAGAATTATTATCAACGATTTAACGAGGGACTACTTTATCGTGCCGGGGAGTAAAGGAACAAACTTAACGCTTGAAATGACTTGAGTTTCGATACCCGATTCATGCTTATCTATAACAACCAGCTCTTGATGTTCACTGTCACCCACTGGCATGACGAGACGCCCGCCAACAGCGAGTCTTTCAATTAACGTATCAGGTACTTGTGCCGGCGCTGCTGCCACAAGTATACCGTCAAACAAACCCACGGCCTCATTCGAAGTACCATCAGCAAAATGGAAGCGGATATTAGTAATACCTAACTTCCTGCAACGTTGTTTTGCTTTATCAAGCAAGGGTTTGATACGCTCGACGCTCACAACTTCGTCGAAAAGCTGCGCAAGAATTACAGCCTGATAACCCGAGCCTGTGCCAATCTCATAAATAGATTTTGGCTTTACATCTAATAAAAGCTCTGTCATACGAGCGACAATATAAGGCTGAGAAATGGTTTGTTGATGGCTAATCGGCAGAGCCGTGTCTTCGTAGGCTTTATGGGCCAACGCCTCATCAACAAATAAGTGACGGGGTGTATTTAAGATCACATCTAAAACCCGAAGGTCTTTGATACCTTGCTCTTTAAGTCGATCGATAAGGCGCTGTCTTGTACGTAAAGACGTCATCCCTATACCTTCAAATTTTGATGTGGCTACCATGACTGCTCTACCATAAGGCCCCGTTAACATGCGCTAACTCTAATAATATCGCCGTTGCGTAACTGCCTTTATTTAAGGTAAAAGACAATCGATAACTCGACGGACTGTCCTTTTCCCAAGTTACATTTTCTGGCACAATACGAAGCGGCCTATGATCTGTTTCGGCATTTTCTTGTATGAGGCCAGCCACCAAATCAGGGTAACACTCCCGAACGGAGGCCTCATAGTCTAAAGCCTTTGCCGTAAGGTATGAAGGCTTTTTTCCAGACATGAAACCTACAGGATGAATATCCAACTGCTCTATACGCCGAGGAATATCCTCCATCAAGGCATCAGGGGTAAACAAGCTGTGCGAGCCTTCAAGGTTAAAGCTATCGCCCTCAATAGCAGTACACCAATTACCCTCTTTTACGCGCAAAGAGAGGTAATGGTTAAATAAGTAACTTCTCACCGAAGAGAGATACAAGCCTTTTTTGTACTTGCTCAACCGGTAAGGCCGCTTAAAATAATCGCGGGCTTTTTCAACATTTGCACCATCAAAACCAAAACGTTGCGCAGCAAAATAGTTGGGGACACCCTGCAGCGTTATACACGTAAGTCTTTCTAGCCACGCATCCTCATCAAAATTTAGTGCCGTCACATTAATGGTAAAATGGTTTTTCTTGTGCGTTCCTCGCTTAAGTTTACGGGTATGCCTGACTGCCCGTTCAATATCAAAACCGTCTTCTTTTAACTCAGGAAAGTCTTTCACTATAGGCCAAGGTACTGATAACCATTGTCGTGTAACCGCTGTTTTATCTTTTAAACCGCTATAACCAATATCTCTTGGTTTTAGACTTAATTTTTTTGCGAGTACTCGAATCACTTCGTCGGTCGTCATCCCCACCTTTTTGATGAATAAAAACACATGCTCGCCGCTACCTTCAGGCTCAAACCCAAGGACCTCATCAACCTGAAAATCTGATGAGGATTGCTTAATGAGGCCTTTAAAACCCAAATCAGGATAAGCACGATGAAACTGAAAATCTAATTCTGGGGCATCAATCATGTTTTTGTATCAATACGGAAGCCTCTGCAGCTATGCCTTCTTTCCTTCCTATAAACCCCAGCCTCTCTGTCGTTGTTGCTTTAACATTAATCTGGCCCAGCAACACATCAAGATCCTCAGCGATATACTTTCTCATTTGCTGTGTGTAAGCAGAAACTCTAGGTGCTTGCGCTAATAAAGTAATATCTGCATTAAGCAGCTTAAAATCTTGCTTCCGTAACAGGCTCATCACGTGTCGCAGTAATTTTCTGCTGTCAATATCAGCATAAGCCTGATCCGTATCAGGAAAGTGTTTGCCGATATCACCCAACGCTGCCGCACCGAGTAATGCATCACATAGCGCATGGAGCAAAACGTCGCCATCAGAATGTGCAACTAGACCTTTCTCATAGGGGATTCGCACACCACCTAATACAACATGATCACCTTCACCAAAGGCATGAACATCAAAACCATGACCGATTCGCACTAGTCATTCTCCTCGATAATTCGCTTCATAATGGCTTCCGCAAGATAAATATCTTGGGGGTATGTCACTTTTATATTTTCTCGCCCACCTTCAACAATAAGCGGAGAAAAACCCGCTTCTTCCATCAAAGAGGACTCATCCGTAACCGGTTGCTTGGGGTTTGCATCAAATGCATCTAATAAAAGTTGAAATGAGAATACTTGTGGTGTTTGCGCAAGGTAAAGCGTAGACCGGTCTAATGTTTTTTGAATTCCCCCCTTTGCAGCCTGCTTAACCGTTTGTACGCAGGCCTCAGCAAAAATAGCACCCGACTTACTCACTCGGGCTTCTGCAAACAACAAATCAAGCGTAGATTGGCGCACACAGGGCCTAGCCACATCATGAACGGCAACAAGGTCCATTGCCTGTGCTTTGTTCTTTAAAAATAATAAGGCTTGATAAACGGAATCTTTACGCTCTGTGCCACCACTAACAAGATGAATAGGCTTTTTAATGTCGCCAAGCTTTTGTGTTGCCTCTGTAAAAGCCGCCCGATCATTGACTGGAATCACAATTCCCTTAACGTCCTCTCGATAAATAAAGCGTTCGAGAGTAACAGCAATGAGGGTTGACGCATAAAACGGTAGGTATTGCTTCGGGTGGTGGGATACCATGCGAGACCCTGTACCCGCACAAGGCAGTATCACCCATAGATTAGGTTGTTGACTCATTCTGAATTAGTTACCTGCTCTGGGTCCAACAAAATAAAAAATGTTTCGTTGGCTTTTATCAAACCCAACTCACTACGAGCATAGGCTTCAACAGCCTTATCACCTTGCTGCAAGCCGAGCACTTCAGCACTGATTTTTTTATTGCGCGCTATTGCCTGTCCATTTTTTTCGGATTGGAGAGTGATTTTTTCGCGTATTGCAAAAAGCTGGCTAATGCTTCCTTCACCCACCCAAAGCCGATATTGCAGCAATAGTATTAAAACGATAAAAAATGAATTAATCCATTTCATTCAGTAACCGATTGATATCTCTGGTAACGTTCTAAAAAAAGCCTATCTAAAGATAGGCATCTCTGGCCTACTTTAAACGGACAAATTCATCAGCGCCTCGGTATGTCCCCTTGCCTGCCAATTCAGCTTCTATGCGTAAAAGTCGGTTATATTTAGCAACACGATCAGAGCGGCACAATGAACCCGTTTTAATTTGCCCTGCTGCTGTTGCTACAGCTAAGTCAGCAATAGTTGTATCTTCTGTCTCACCACTACGGTGAGAGATAACAGCCGTATAACCTGCATCTTGTGCCATTTTTATCGCGTCAAGTGTTTCGCTCAATGAGCCAATTTGATTGAATTTAATCAGAATTGAATTAGCGATCCTTTTATTAATACCTTCTTGCAATATTTTTGTATTAGTAACAAACAAGTCATCCCCAACCAGCTGCACGCTATCACCCAGTTTATCCGTTAAGATTTTCCATCCGCTCCAGTCACTTTCATCCATACCATCTTCAATAGAAATGATGGGGTATTTATCACATAAAGTCGCCAGATAATCGGCAAAACCTTCTGCGTCATATATCTTGCCTTCTCCTGATAAATTATAGGCTTTGTTTTGGTAAAATTCTGAAGAGGCGCAGTCAAGTGCTAAGGTAACATCTTCACCCAATTTATAACCGGCTTTTGAAACAGCTTCAGCAATAGCTTCTAGCGCTGCTTCGTTAGAAGGCAAATTCGGTGCGAATCCGCCTTCATCGCCAACAGCCGTTGATAAGCCTCTGGCACTTAAAACACTTTTTAACGCATGAAAAATTTCAGCACCACAACGTAAAGCCTCAGAAAAAGTTTTTGCACTGATGGGCTGAATCATAAACTCCTGGATATCAACATTATTATCCGCGTGCTCGCCGCCGTTGATAATATTCATCATAGGCACGGGCAAAGTTAATGTACTACTACCGTTAATATCAGCAATATGTTGATATAAAGGCACTTTCTTTGAAACTGCTGCGGCCTTTGCATTGGCAAGAGAAACAGCCAGAATCGCATTCGCACCTAACTTCTCTTTATTTTCCGTACCATCGGCATCAATCATAAGATGATCAACGCTACGCTGGTCATAGGCGTCTTGATTCAGCAACAAAGGCTCGATGATTTCATTAATATTTTGGCAAGCTTTAAGTACACCTTTGCCCAGATAGCGACTTTTATCGCCATCTCTCAACTCGAGTGCCTCTCTCGAACCTGTAGAAGCGCCAGAAGGTGCGCAAGCCACACCCACAGAACCATCATCTAAAACAACTTCAGCTTGTACCGTTGGATTACCTCGAGAATCGAGAACCTCAAAGGCAGCTATTTTGGCTATTCTGGCCATGAAAACTCCGTACATCAGTTAATTATTAGATTATCAAAGCTCTTGACGAGATCATCAACAGCCTTCACTTTTTGCAAGAAGGGCTCAAGTAGGTCTAAGGGCAACGCACAAGGACCATCACATTTAGCGGCATCAGGATCTGGGTGTGACTCTAGAAATAAGCTAGAAATGCCTTGCGTCATACCCGCTAAGGCAAGGTCTAAAGATTGATTTCTTCTGCCATCAGAAGAATCTGCGCGCCCACCAGGTTGCTGCAATGCATGCGTAACGTCAAACATGACAGGGGCTCCAAGCGCCTTCATATGTCTAAAACCCAACATATCAACGATAAGATTGTTGTAACCAAACATAGAGCCTCGCTCACATAAGATTACTTTTTCATTACCGGCTTCGCTGAATTTTTTAATAATATGTTGCATTTCATGAGGTGCCAAAAACTGTGCTTTTTTGACATTGATCACTTTATCGGTTTTTGCAAGCGCGTCAACGAGATCTGTTTGCCTCGAAAGAAATGCAGGAAGTTGCAAAACATCTGCAACCTGTGCCACTGCTTCTGCTTGGTAGGGTTCATGCACGTCTGTAATGATGGGTACATGGTAAGTGTCTTTAACTTTCTGAAGTATTTTCAGACCCTCTTCAAGCCCCGGCCCTCTGTAAGAGAATAGTGACGAACGGTTTGCTTTATCGAAAGAGGCCTTAAAAACATAAGGGATGTTTAGCTTTTTACATACATCAACATATTGAGCGGCCATTTCTAGCGCTAGCTCTTCAGACTCTAGGACATTCATGCCTGCAAAAAGTACAAAAGGTAATTCGTTACCTAAGCGAATGCCATCAAACTCTATCACTGATACCGACATGACTAACCTTCCTTTTGTTTATGCTTAAGGGCTGCTTCAATAAAACCGCTGAATAAAGGATGTCCACGTCTTGGTGTCGAGGTAAATTCGGGGTGGAATTGGCAAGCGACAAACCACGGGTGGCCCTTCATTTCAATCGCCTCAACTAAACTCATATCTGCTGACCACCCACTGACTTGCAAGCCCGCATCCTGAAGTGCAGGTAGTAAAGTATTATTCACTTCAAAGCGGTGACGATGACGCTCATAAATGGTTGTATCCTCATACAGGTCAGCGATCTTGCTGCCTTCAACCAAATGAGAAAGCTGCTTCCCTAAGCGCATTGTTCCACCAAGATCTGAATCTTGATTACGTTGATTTTTGACACCTCGTTCATCAACCCATTCAGTGATTAACCCAATAACTGGCGAGGGTGTCTTCTCATCAAACTCCGTACTATCGGCCTCTGGCATGTTAGCCATATTCCGAGCATACTCAATGACAGCTACTTGCATACCTAAACAAATACCCAAATAAGGAATTTTGTTTTCGCGCGCATACTGCACGGTTTGGATTTTACCTTCCACACCACGATGACCAAAGCCGCCCGGTACAAGAATCGCATCAGCCGCTTTCAGGCGATCAACGCCCTGAGATTCAATCAACTCAGAATCGATAAAATCGATATTAACTTTGATTTGCTCATGTACACCGGCATGTTTTAAAGCTTCAATTAATGATTTATAAGCATCAAGTAACTCCATGTATTTACCAACCATGGCGACAGTAATTTCATCTTTAGGTGGCATCAACTCTTTATCAACGACACTATCCCACTCACTCAAATCAGCATCTTGACAATCCAGACGGAATTTTTCGATGACGATCTGATCCAGCCCTTGCTCATGTAAAGCACGTGGAACACTATGGATGGTTTTTGCATCAGCTAATGCAATAACTGCACGCTCTTCTACGTTGGTAAAAAGGGCTATTTTTTTACACGCCGCTTTATCGATTTCAACTTCCGAACGACAAATCAAAATATCCGGAATTAATCCAATACCTCTGAGCTCTTTAACGGAGTGCTGGGTGGGCTTTGTTTTTGTTTCTCCAGCAGTTTTTATGTAAGGAACCAATGTTAAATGGATCAGTAACGCGTTTTCATTACCAAGCTCTATTTTTAATTGTCTCACGGCCTCAAGAAAAGGCTGGGATTCAATATCACCAACAGTTCCACCGACTTCCACCAGTGCAATATCAACATCACCCGGCCCTGTCAAAATACGCCTTTTAATTTCGTCTGTGACATGCGGAATAACTTGAACTGTCGCACCGAGGTAATCCCCTCTGCGCTCTTTTTTTAGCACTGTTTCATAAACAATGCCCGTAGTAAAGTTGTTACGCTTAGTTGTTTTGGTATTAACAAACCGCTCGTAATGACCAAGGTCAAGATCGGTTTCAGCGCCATCTTCGGTAACAAAGACTTCTCCATGCTGAAAAGGACTCATTGTGCCTGGGTCAACATTGATGTACGGATCAAGCTTCATCATTGCAACCGATAAACCACGTGCTTCAAGCACTGCGCCGAGCGATGCAGATGCAATCCCTTTACCTAAAGACGATACAACCCCACCTGTGACGAATATATAACGGGTCATGCATAAACCTAAAATGTTGAATACCGAAATGAAATATGGCAAAAAGCCACTAAAGATGGGGGGTCAAGATAGCAAAAAGGGAGTTTTGATTCAATGAAAATTCTGTGTATTTACAGGAACAAATGCACGCTTTAATTGCAAGAAAATAGCGCCCACTTAGTAGCCGGAAGGCCACCTAGAAGGCGGCCGAAAAAAGACTTATTGCATCATAGCGTTTAACATCCACGCCGTTTTCTCATGAACACGCATACGGTCTGAAGCTAGCGATATTGTCGACTCATCATCCCCCGATTGCGCCGCCTTTAAGGCTGCTCGGCAACTCTCCGCAACAAGCTCGTTATTAACCTTTAATGTACGAATCATCTCCTCCGCATCAGGCACACCATCCAGCTCTTTTATTTCAGTCAATGAAGAAAAGGCCTTATAGGTAGCCGGTGCCGACTCATCTAAGACACGAATACGTTCAGCAATTGTATCTACCGCCTCCGCTAATTCTTTATACTCATCCTCAAACATTACATGCAAATCATGAAAACGCTTACCCACCACATTCCAGTGAAAATTATGCGTTTGAAGGTAAAGGGTATATGAATCAGCCAATACCTTTTTTAATGCCCCAGCAATAAGCACTTTATTTTCAGCATTAACACCAATATTTAACGTTGTCATTTTAGACCTCCAGATTAACTCTAAAAGTTAGACAATATTAATAGGTCAAAGTTTAGATAAATATTTGGGCTACCATGCCATATATTTTACTGTCATGACACATATTACGAGACTAGGAATAAACTACCCGATTAGGGTATTAAAAGAAAAACTTAGAGGCTAAAGAAAAATGGTCGGAGTAGCAGGATTTGAACCTGCGACCACTACACCCCCAGTGTAGTGCGCTACCAGACTGCGCTATACCCCGAATAAAGAGGTGAGCATAATACAGAAAACCTTTAAGAGATAAAAGCTAAAAATCAAATTAATGAGCAAATCAAGAACTTAAAGACGAACCACTCAGGGTAGACAATAAACATTCCAGCTCATCGATAAGGTGACGAACCGTATCCGGCTTTTTAGGCAGGGTATTATCAGCATCAGCTGCTAACTTTTGCTTAGCCCCGCTGATCGTAAAGCCATGCTCATAAAGCAAGCTTCGAATTTTTCTGACAACTTGGACATCGTGCTGCTGGTAATATCGCCGATTACCTCGACGCTTAGCTGGTTTTAATTGTGGGAACTCTTGCTCCCAATAGCGAAGTACGTGTGGCTTAACAAGGCACAACTCAGCGACTTCACCAATGGTAAAATATCTTTTGCCGGGAATGTCCGGCAAATTTATTGGCCCATCACTCTTTTGCATGTACTTTCTCAACCGCCGACTTTAGCTTTTGCCCGGGCTTAAAAGTGACTACACGCCTCGCTGAAATAGGGATTTCCTCCCCTGTCTTCGGGTTTCTACCTGGCCTTTGAGGCTTATCTCTCAGGTCAAAATTTCCAAAACCAGATAGCTTTACTTGCTCATTATCTTCAAGACAATACCGTATCTCTTCAAAAAAAAGCTCAACAATTTCCTTGGCTTCACGCTTATTGAGGCCAAGTTCGTCATGAAGATGTTCGGCTATCCCTGCTTTCGTTAAAGCTGTCATAGACTCTAATTCCTTAAAATAGCACCATACCTCTGGCTTATTGTGCTAACAACAACATCTACGGTCGATTGAACCTCTGTATCGTTGAGGCTTTTATCTGGATGCTGAAAAACTAGCCCTAAAGCCAAACTTTTCATACCTTCTTCGACACCAGTTCCCGTATAAAGATCAAAAAGAATGCAATCCGTAAGAAACTCTCCACCTTCTTTTTTTATAAGGCTTACTAAATCATCAGCGTTAACAGTCTCTTCGACAATAAATGCCAGATCCCTTCTCACTGACGGAAAGCGCGAAATAGGCGTGAAATTCGTTACATTTCCTTTCTTGAGTATATCCAAAGATAACTCAAACACAAAAACAGATTGCGTGATGCCAAATTTTTTCAACAATTGAGGGTGAAGCGCACCCACGACACCAACTTCTTTATGATCTACGTTTATAGAGGCAGCTTGACCGGGATGAAAGCCCTTTGGTTGGCACGCCGTAAAACTCAGATCATTAATACCCGCAACAGCAAACAATGACTCAACATCGCCTTTGATATCAAAGAAATCCACAGACGCCTGCGCGTTAGCCCAGTGCTCATCCTGTAAATTTCCACAAATAAGGCCAGCAAACTTCAAGGTTTGCTCCACTTCACCCGCACCAGGATTAAACGTCATTCCTGATTCAAATAAGCGTACACGCGGCATTTGTCGATTAAGATTATACTCAAGGGAGAGCAGCAAGCCAGGCAACAAGGCATTTCGCATCACTGACATATCCGCTGAAATTGGATTTTTAACCGCGACAGACGCATTATCTGTAAACCACTGCTGCGACTCTTCCGAAGTAAAACTGTAAGTAATCGCCTCTTGATAACCAAGAGCCACCATTTGATATTTCAAGCGCATCAAGGGCGTATGAGCTTCAGGCGAAGGTATAAAATTAGCGGGTAAGTTAAGCTGCTGAACAGGTAGGTTATTGTAGCCATAAAGCCTTGCAACCTCCTCAATTAGATCCGCCTCTATTGCAATATCAAACCGGAAGCTCGGAATCACACAAGACCAACCTTCTTCGCTTGCCTCTACTTGAACCTCAAGCCCAAGCAAAAACTTTTCTACTTGATCAACTGGCAAAGAGAAACCTAACGTTTGGGTTAATTTTTTCTTAGATAAGAACACCTGCCTAAGGCTGAGCGAATCATCCTGTACTTTCACCAGAGGGCCCGCATTGCCGCCAGTAATTTCTATGATCAACTGCGTAGCGCGTTCAATCGCTTTTTCTTGTAACCGCCAATCTACGCCGCGCTCAAAACGATGAGATGAATCTGTATGCAAACCATATTGCCTTGCTTTACCTGCCAATTTTACGGGGTCAAAAAAAGCTGATTCAAGGAATATATTTTTTGTTGTACCACTGACACCCGAATACTCTCCGCCCATAATACCCGCCAAGGCAAGAGGTCTACTGTGATCAGCAATCACAAGATCGTCGCTACTAAGAATAAGCTCCTGCCCATCAAGCAGGGTGAGTCTCTCTTGATCAGCCGCCTTACGAATGACAATTTTTTCAGACAATACGTCTAAATCAAATGCATGCATCGGCTGACCAAGCTCCAACATAACAAAATTGGTTACATCCACAATGGGGTCAATACTTCGAATACCGCTACGTCGTAATTTCTCTACTAGCCATAAAGGTGTTTCTTTCGACAAATCGACACCCTCAACCACACGACCGACATAGCAAGGGCAATCTCTTTTAGCCTGCACATCGACAGGAAATATTTTATCACTCGTTACTGGCTGCGCGCTAAACTCAGGGGTAACCAGCGGCACATCATTAAGCACGCTAACTTCTCGCGCAACACCATGAACACTCAAACAATCACCACGATTAGGTGTCAAATCAACATCGATAATATTATCATCTAATCCAAGATACTCTCTCAGGCACAAGCCAACCGGAGCATCAGAGGGTAGCTCCATCAACCCATCTATCACATCCTCCATGCCAAGCTCACTCGCGCCACATAACATACCAAAAGATTCAACGCCCCGAAGCTTAGCCTTTTTGATTTTAAAATCATCAGGCAAAATAGCGCCTACTTGTGCGAAAGGGATCTTTAACCCTTGGCGAACATTGGGCGCACCACACACAACCTGAACCTGCGCATCACCGCCAAAACTCACCTGACAAACGCGTAACTTATCAGCATCAGAATGTTGCTCAACACTAACAACCTCAGCAATAACAACACCCGAGAACACTTTTGAAACAGGCTCCAAAGCATCAACTTCAAGACCCGCCATGGTGATTTGAGCAGCCAATTCTTCTATTGAAAGCGCAGGGTTACTCCACTCTCTTAACCAATTTTCACTTAATTTCATCGTATTTAACCCCTACCCGCCTACTTCGCAAATTGCCCTAAAAACCGACAATCGTTTTCAAAAAATAATCGTAAATCATTAACGCCATAACGCAGCATTGCCATTCGCTCAACACCAAGCCCAAAGGCGAAACCAGAGTAGATATCAGTGTCTACTCCTGAACATGTCAATACATTAGGGTGAACCATACCGCAACCTAGAATTTCTAACCAACCGGTATAACTACATACACGACAACCTTTGCCATCACACATTACACAGGCAATATCTACTTCGGCTGACGGTTCAGTAAAAGGGAAGTAAGACGGTCTAAAACGTACAGCCAAATCATCTTTCTCAAAAAACATACTCAAAAAGGACTCAACCGTCCCCTTAAGGCTTGCAAAACTGACATCCTTATCGATGAATAGCCCTTCAACCTGATGGAACATCGGTGTATGTGTCAAATCTGAATCACAACGGTAAACACGTCCCGGGCAAATGATACGTAACGGCGGCTCTTGCGCCTCCATCGTTCTTACCTGCACTGGAGAAGTATGGGTTCTTAGTACCGTATTATCATTAATATAAAAAGTATCATGCATGGCACGTGCGGGGTGATGAGCAGGGATATTGAGTGCTTCAAAATTATGGTAATCATCTTCAATTTCAGGCCCTTCCACGACACTGAAACCGATTTCGCCAAAAAATGCAGATATTCGTTCGATAGTTTTGGTCACGGGATGTAAACCACCGACAGATTGACTTCGGCCGGGCAACGTGACATCGACACGCTCCTTAGCAAGCTTTTCATTGATAAACTGCTGCTCAAGGCAGTCTTTTTTCTCTGTAATCGCACTTTGAACGCATTGCTTCACTTCATTGATGAGCGCACCTGCTTTTGGCCGCTCCTCACTGGATAATTTTCCCAGTGTCTTTAGCAAGCCTGTAATCGCACCTTTTTTTCCTAAAAACTTCACACGGATATCGTCAAGGTCTGATAAATTTACTGCTGACTCAACAGTGATTAGGGCTTCTTGTTTTAGTGCATCAAGGTTTTCCATGAAACTTACTCAAATGATAACTTACGTATGACTTTTAAAAAAAAAGGGAAAGGCTAAGCCTTTCCCTTTCCTTTGCCCGGAGAAAAATTTACATTTTACGCCAAGGCTGCCTGTGCTTTTTCAACAACGGCTGAAAAAGCATCTTTGTCATGAACAGCAATATCAGCTAATACACGACGATCGAGTTCAATATTGGCTTTTTTCAAACCATTAATGAAACGACTGTATGACAGACCATTTGATCGGCTTGCCGCATTAATACGTGCAATCCAAAGTGAACGGAACTGACGCTTACGTTGACGACGGTCACGATAGGCATATTGACCGGCTTTAATAACAGCCTGTTTAGCAACGCGGAAAATACGGCTACGTGCTCCGTAATAACCTTTTGCTTGCTTTAATACTTTCTTATGACGACGGCGTGCAACAACACCACGTTTAACTCTAGCCATGAATCAATTCCTCTCTTAATTTCGCAACAAACGATCAACTAAAATTTGGTCAGCAGGATGGATACTGCTGGTACCGCGTAGTTGACGCTTACGTTTGGTGGTCATTTTGGTGAGGATATGACTTTTATGCGCACTTTTGCGCTTATAGCCTGAGCCTGTCTTTTTGAAGCGCTTTGCAGCACCACTGTGTACTTTTAATTTTGCCATTGGTAACTCCGCATTTAGCAAATAATTGAAATAGCTTGCGCTATTTTTTCTTTTTGGGACCAATCACCATCGTCATTTGCCTGCCTTCCATTTTCGGAAATTGCTCAACTGCGCCATATTCGGCAAGATCGGCTTCAACTCGCTTAAGCAAGTCCATACCGATACTTTGATGAGCCATTTCGCGACCACGAAAACGCATAGTGACTTTAGCTTTATCCCCTTGCTCAAGGAAACGTACCAGGTTGCGTAGCTTTACCTGATAATCCCCATCTTCCGTCCCTGGGCGAAACTTCATCTCTTTTACCTGAGTCTGTTTCTGCTTTTTCCGCGCTGCAGCCTGTTGCTTTTTAGCGTCGAAAACATACTTCCCGTAATCCATAACCTTACAAACTGGCGGTTCTGAGTCGGCCATTTGTACAAGGTCTAAACCAGCACTCGTAGCGGTGCTTAATGCCTCTTCTAAGGGCACTATCCCTACCTGCTCTCCATCTGCACCGACAAGTCTAACCTGTGATGCTGTAATGTCTTCGTTTGTTAGGGCTCTTTTTGATTTACCGCTACTCTTAATGGTCTATTCCTCCGGTCTGCTTATTCTTCCGCGTTGTGCTATATCCTTTTTAAGGTGCTCAATAAAAGCTTCTATCGGCATCGAACCTAGATCTTCTCCACCTCGGGCTCTGACAGCAACGCTATTTGTACCCACTTCGTTGTCTCCCACCACCAATTGATAGGGAACCTTCTGTAAAGTGTGCTCGCGGATTTTAAACCCGATCTTCTCATTCCTCAAGTCCGAAACGACCCTAATTCCCTTAGATTGCAGATTTTCTGTTATTTCTTGCACAAAACTGGCCTGCTTGTCCGTAATATTCATGACAACAACCTGAACAGGAGCCAACCAAACAGGAAAAATGCCCTCGTAATGCTCTATCAATATACCAATAAATCGCTCAAATGAACCAAGAATCGCCCTGTGCAGCATAACCGGTGTTTCTTTCACGCCACCCTCAGCAACATACTGTGCACTTAAACGCTCAGGCATTGAAAAATCCACTTGAATAGTGCCTAGCTGCCAAACACGCCCAAGGCAATCCCGCAAAGAAAACTCAATTTTTGGCCCGTAAAAAGCACCCTCACCTGGAAGCATTTGCCAATCAAGCCCTTTTGCATTCAGCGCTTCAGCTAAAGCTGCTTCAGATCGATCCCAAACTTCATCACTACCCACACGCTTTTCTGGGCGAGTCGATAAGCGGTAGATAACTTCACTAAACCCAAAATCTGCATAGACATCATGTAAAAAATCAATAAAGCGAGACACTTCACTTTGAATTTGATCTTCCTTACAAAAAATATGTGCATCATCTTGAGTAAAACCACGCACACGCATAATACCGTGCAACGAACCCGATGGCTCATTACGATGACAAGAGCCAAACTCAGCTAAACGCAATGGCAAATCTCGGTAGGATTTTAAACCTTGATTGTAGACCTGCACATGACACGGACAATTCATTGGTTTTACAGCAATCTCTTTATCATCCGTTTTTAAAATAAACATGTCATCCGAGAATTTTTCAGCGTGCCCTGACTTTTCCCACAACCCAATATCAACAAGTTGTGGCGTTTTTATTTCTTGATAGCCTTCAGCTTGCTGCTTGAGACGCATGTAATCTTCAATCGTTTTATATATTGACCATCCTTTAGGGTGCCAAAAGATCATCCCTTGCGCATCATCCTGCAGATGAAATAAATCGAGCTTCTTAGCGATTTTACGATGATCGCGCTTTTCTGCTTCTTCTATACGCTTGATATATTGCTTGAGCTGCTTCTTATCTGCCCAAGCTGTTCCATAGATGCGCTGTAACATACGGTTATCGGCATCAGCCCGCCAGTAAGCACCAGCCACCTTGGTCAACTTAAAATACTTTAAAAACCGCGTATTAGGTACATGTGGGCCTCGACACATATCCACATACTCTTCATGTACATACAAATTAATCAGCGACTGACTTTCAGGAATATCCTGCTCAACGATTTCAACCTTATAAGGCTCTTGTCGCTCCTTGAAGGTTTCAAGCACTTTCTCTCGACTGCTCGGCTGCTTAACAACATCGTATTCTGTAGCAATCAATACTTTCATACGCTCTTCGATTTTGAGCAAGTCGTCTTGATTAAAGGTACGATCAAAATCAATATCGTAATAAAAGCCTTCTTCAATGACGGGGCCAATGGCCATTTTAGCTTCTGGGAATAACTGCTTAACCGCATGACCAATTAGGTGCGCACAGGAGTGACGAATGATATCCAAGCCTTCGGCATCTTTCGCTGTAAGGATAGAAACTTCTGCATCCTCTTCGATGAGATCAACCGCATCGGCTAACTGACCATTAATTTTTCCTGCAACCGTTGCCTTAGCAAGGCCAGGACCAATATCTTTTGCAAGATCAAGAATCGAAAGAGATTCAGGAAATGTTCGCTGACTACCGTCAGGAAGTGTAATAACAGGCATAAATTCTCCACAGTGGTGACCATCACCAAAGATCACTTGTTAAAAAAGGCGGTATTCTATCTGATTCATAGCGACTGTAAAGCAGAAAACAAGGGAGGATTTATTCACTTATCACTCAAAATCACTTACGATATCGCTCTAAAATAGATGTACTTGGCGAAATCTGCAAAAAAGTCTTCATATAGTAACGTGATTAACAATAATAATGAAAAACGTCTATTCTCTTTTACTTTCAACACGCCACAAATAATCCAAATAAAAAATAGGACACTTTATGAGCAATGTGATTGCAACGAGCGCACAAGATGTCAGCTTCCCAAGAGGCTGGATACCTATTGGTTATACCATTCCTTGGATCACGCCTCCGCCGGCAGCAGATACTGCCGAAGCGCAAGCTGCTCAAAAACATCTACAAAATAACTACGGAGCCGCCGTCACTGACGTTTTTGGTGCCTTACAAGCAGGTGGTGATGTCGCTGCAGCCATTGCTAATGCTGATGCAGCACAAGATGCCATCCTTACCAGCATGCACTTCGAGCCAGAAGTGAAAAAGCCTCAATTTCCTGCCGATGAGGTAGGCCCTTGGGAGGTTAATGTTTGCGGAAAAAGCCTTGTGCTCTGGCGCGACACCGAAGGAAAATTACAATGCATTGACAACTTTTGTCGCCATATGGGCGCCAAACTTTCTATCGGCGAGGTCCAAGGAGATAATGTGCAATGCCCATTCCATCACTGGTCTTGGGATGGCGAAGGTGCTTGTAAAGATATCCCTTATTGCGACAAGATCCCCCCGAAAGCAAAAACGGATAAATTCCCAACCGTCGAAAAAAATGGCCTTGTCTTTTTATGGCACTGCCCAGACGACACTGCTCCTGATTGGGAAATCCCTACCATGGAAGAATTTGGTAATGATGAATGGACAAACTGGACGGTAACCACTGAAATCATCGGGACCCACTGGAAGGAACTCGTCGACAACATCTCAGATAAAGCCCACTTTGGCCCAGTGCATAGCGCCCCCTGCTCACATTTTGAGAATGTGTTCGAAGATCATACCGCCGTGCAAATCAATCATTGCCACTCAACCACGCTAGGTAAGCTACTCTCCAATGCTACATACTACGGCCCCAGCTACCAAATCACCGAATGGGTAGGCGAACTCCCAGACAACCTTGCTTATGAAGACGGCGAACTTATCATGAGCCGTATTCAGCAACCGGTAAAAGTTGCCGACGGCAGCGTTTCCGATGGCTATAACTTCCCTGTTCTCGATACAGCATTCAATGCCTTTGCAGGCATTACCGAAGAAGATGGAAAATTACTCACACCAACAGGTGAAGAACTCACCCATAATGGCAAGAAAGTCGTCAAGGTGCCCGGCCCCGTCCACAATGTAAGAATGCTCAATTCGCACATGCCCATTAACCTCAAAGCGTTAGGTGCCGACTCGGACTCCTTCCGATTATTTACAGGCGTCATGATTAAGAAAATCGAAGGCTTATCTGACGAAGACAACGCAGCCATTGGTGCGGCTTATGCAACTGCCAGCATGAACGCTTTCTTTCAAGATGTATGGATCTGGAAAAACAAACGATTTGAAGCTAACCCCGTGCTTTGCGCAGGTGATGGCCCAATCAACAAGCTACGTAAAAACTGGTACACACAATTCTACAAAAGCGAAGCTTGATCAAAAGCGAGCTTAAGGCTCGCTTTTTTTATCTTCTTTTTTTTGTTTTACATCCGGGTCATACCATACCGTTTGGCTGATTTTCCCTTGTAGGTCTGGAAACATATGAGGGTCAAAGATCGGTTCTTTTCCTGCTTTCATTTGTTTCAAGAAATCATCCGCAAGCGCAAAAGCATATTTACCCAACAATAAAATTGCAACCAGATTGACCGTAGCCATTAATGCCATAGACGCATCTGCCGCATTCCACAATGCGGGCACCTCAGCAACGACACCCACCCCTATCATAAATAGTGCAACTATCCGATAAACGGATAACACCCAAGGCTTGTGCGTTATGAACTTAAGACAGCTTTCAGAATAGGCATAATTACCTAAAATTGTCGTAAAACAAAAAAAGAAAATAACAACCGTTAAAAAATGACTGCCCCAATGCCCAACTTCTGCAGCCAATGAATTTTGAGTCAACACCACAGCCTGCATTTCTTGCCCTGGCTGGTATTCGCCGGATAGCAAAATAATCAACGCTGTCGCAGTACAAACAAATATCGTATCGATATAAACACCCAACATTTGCACAAACCCTTGTGCGGCAGGGTGTGGAGGCGTTGGATCTGCCACCGCTGCAATATTCGGCGCACTCCCCATACCGGCTTCATTCGAAAAGAGTCCACGTTTAATACCATTTACCATCACAACACCCAACATGCCGGCACTCGCCTCTGTAAAACCAAAAGCTGACTTAACAATCAAGGCAAGCATTGCAGGTACTTGATCAATCTCAAGGACAATAACGACAAGCGCAACAATCAGATAGGCAATAGCCATAACAGGTACAATTTTACCGGCAACGTGAGCAATACGCGTGATACCGCCAAAAATGATGGGTGCACTCAGCAAAATGAGAAGAGCACCTGTTGCCCATGGTGGCACTGTCATTGAATCTAACGCAGCACGAGAGATAGTGCTCGACTGAACAGCAATGAACACCACACCAAACGCAATAATAAGAAAAATTGCAAATAAAATACCTAGCCAACGTTGACCTAAACCTCGCTCTATATAGTAGGCAGGGCCGCCAATAAACGTGCCATCATCCTCTGCATGTTTGAATAACTGCGCCAATGCCGCCTCGACAAAAGCAGTTGCCATACCCAAAAATGCCACAACCCACATCCAGAATATGGCCCCAGGGCCGCCCAGCGTAATAGCCACGGCAACACCAGCAATATTTCCACTACCTACACGTGCAGCAAGGCTTGTTGCCAACGCTTCAAAGGGTGATACATGATTGTCGCGATCATTTTTCCCCAAAAATAAGAGTTTCCACGACAGCACGAAATGCCTGAACTGCATAAATTTCAGGCGAATAGTAAAATAAATACCGACAGCTATGAGTAATATAGTAAGAACATAGCCCCATAACACCAGATTAACTGCATCAACCACACTATTGATAAGGCTTATGATAAAGGAAATATCGATAATTCACTCCATAAATAACTGCGATATTATATCGAACATAAATAAATGCATTAGTTTCTAAAGAAATTTATTAATTGTCATTTTGCTGAATGCGCGTCGCGCTCATAACAAATACCATCGCCTCCGCAAGCAGAGTTAATTTATTGATTTTCTAATGAATTTTCTAAGGTGCAGGCGACTTATTACAATAATAGCGCATAAAACAATTTGGCGCGCACCGCAGCCAAAAAAGCACAGGAAATACCAAAACAGCCATAGGTCTATGAAACCCGCATGAAGTGCCGAGAAGTTAACGTTGATACAACCAAATCACTTGCAGGCAAGCCACGCCTATTAGATATACCCATCGGAATTGGAGATGCAAGAAGGCGGCAAGTGAGCGAATCCCTATGAGCTTACAGCCCATAAGTGATTGGGGTGAGCGAGCGCGGCCAACGCCCTTGCATATTCAAATGTGGTGGATATAGACGCTCTGCCTGCAACACTTCACAACGTATTATCGTTTCCGCTAGTAACGAGGAAATCTCACTCAGGGTAGCATCGTCGAATGAAAAGACAGCGGTCGCTGCGTTAACGGACAGATAAACACAAGGGTATCACAACAAATAAAAGGTCTTTTCTCTTCCGGCTCTAAAACCTTTTCAAGGCTTTCTATCTGCTCAGAAATGGTTATTAAAGCGTTGGTAAATCGGCATTTATAACCGTCTTGAACTTTTTCAAAACATGCCATTGGCAGCACACCTTCAACGGCTGCGCGCTGGGACTCCTTACAAAAAAAGGAAAAATTAGCAGTAAGCTCATGGCGCTCAGCCAATTCACTTATTTTTGAAGCAGCCACTTTCGAAAAGCATACAATCACTAATCCAAACAAGTTAGGCTCATCAGAAAGTACAAGATGAATGGGTAAATCCTTAGGCAAGTCTCTTTCTAGCGCCCGATCAAAACTCAGATGATCGCAAAATAAACTGGCCTCCGTTAAAAACTCATCGCCCTTCTCGTAAATTGCAAAAGCGTCTAAATTTTCTATCTCGGATAACCGCGCAGGAGGGATAGAGAGGATACTTTCATCAAAATAAATATGAACTTCATCTTCCAGGCGCACGTTCTCAGAAAAACGATGGATACGCGCTGGCTCCGCATCTACTTGTTTGCGCCAAACGCCCCCGACTTTCATCACTTGCTTAATTTTTGATTTAGACAACCCTGTTTCATCAGCAAGATAGTCCGCAATACTAATGCCAGCCCTATCTGAAGTGAATGCTTGCGACAACGTATCCAGATTATGAATAGCCATACTAGGACGCTTTAGGTGTAAATGTATGCAAGCCACACTCAAGATTGTCTTGCACCTTGGTTGGATCAAAATAGTGTTTACAGTTAGGCAGCTTATTTTTCTCTAGGTAATCAACCAAATCCTGCTCCTTCCAGTAAAACAGCGGTGAAACTTTCAAAATCCCATTTTGGTCTAAGGTAACAATATCTAAGTTTTTTCGATGCTCTGTTTCTTCTTGTCGAATGCCTGAAATCCAAATATCAGGTTTGAAGTGATCGAGTGCTCGCTCAAAAGGCTCTAATTTGACTTGTCGTACAAATTCATCGAAAAGCGGCTCATCATGTGCTGGAATACCTCCCATCAGTGCGTTACGACGCTCAGAAGACATTTCTGGGTTAAACACATGTAAGTCAATTTTCAAACGATCTTTTAACGCCTGCGCTACTTCATAGGCATCCTTTACATTATAACCGCTATCGACCCACACCACAGGCACATCAAGACCGCCTTTTGCCTCCACTAAAGCATTGAGAGAAACCGCAGAATAAAACCCGAAGCTTGTGGTCAAAATGGCTTTTTTCTTTAACGATAAAGCCCATTCAAGAATCGCTGTGGGAGCTTGCCCTTTAAGCTGCTTATTAATGTTATCAAGATCAAGTTGATTCAATGGCATAGGTATTTATGAGCATTATTAGAGGAAGGTTCGCGATTATACGATACCGCACAAAAAAGTGACAACTACGAATTTATTCGTCGTGAGCTTTTCACTTTTCTTAAATTACAGGTTACTCTTTGTCACCTCTCAATAACACATAACCAATAACAACAGCAAAGGATTCACCATGCGCTTTTCTTACCATGCCTGTATGTGTCAGAGCGATCAATACCGCCCACTGGTGATTGCCGCCGAAGCCCTTGGCTTTGATGGATTCACCCTTCCCGATAGCATTTGCTATCCCGAAGTCGCCAACACAAAATACCCTTATAACAGTGACGGAAGCCGTAACTTCCTGGAAGGAACACCCTTTCTAGAGCCATTTGTTACCATCCCCTACCTCGCCGCTATTACTGAAAAAATTCGCTTTACTACAAGCGTAACGAAATTACCCATCCGCAACCCTGTCATCGTCGCTAAACAACTCACCTCGTTAAATACCTTAATTGAAGATCGCTTTGCATTCGGGGTCGGTATCAGCCCATGGGTAGAGGATTTCGAGATCTGCGGCGAACGCTGGGAAAAACGTGGCAAACGTATGGATGAAATGATTGAAATATTGCGTGGCTTTCATTCAGGTGAATATTTTGGTTTCGAAGGCGAATTTTATCAGATCCCCCGCTGCAAAATGAACCCTGTGCCCAAAAACAACACCCCTATATTTATTGGTGGCCACGCCGAGCTTGCTCTAAAACGTGCAGCAAAAATCGGCGATGGCTGGATTCATGCTGGAGGAGATAGCGATACACTAAAAGTCTATATCGATAAAATCAATCACTACCGAGAAGTCTTCGGCACACAAGATAAGCCATTCGAAATACACGCGATTACCGCAGATTCGTTCTCCATCGACGGCGTTAAACGCCTTGAAGATATCGGCGTTACCGAATGCATTGTAGGGTTTAGAGATGCCTACAAAGGCGAGCAAGACACCACTGATGCCGATGCAAAAATTCAAATGATGACGTGGTATAAAGAGAACATCATCGACAAAGTTAGCTAATCAACAGCAATAATAGGCAGCCTCTATTAAAAAAGGCGGTTGCCTATAAAGCCAGTTCTTTATCGTAGTCCACACCGTATACAACCCGTGATTCAGACTCTGCCTTATTCGAAAAAAGACTAAAATCCGCCAAATAATAAGGCGACAAAACGCTCATCATATCCAGTGAAAAATGAAAATAGTGATTCAGCATATAAGGTTTGTGTTTATTTCCTTCGAGCGTCTGAACCTGGCCTAGAAACTGTTTTCTGTAGGCATCAGATAACCATACGATAAAGGGGATATCGACAGTATTTTTTGTCACAGTATCTGGGCCGTGACCTTTAAAATCAATACTATCAAAGACTTCTTCACCATGATCAGCCATATAATTGAGCCCAGCAACCTCCCCTTGTGTCTCACTTTTTAATCGAGAAACGATCTCATTCACCACCCAATCATTATATAAAATGCTGTTATCATAGGTATCAATATAAAACTTCTGTTTGTCACTCAGATCGTTTGTATAGCCAAAATAAGGTGCACTACTGTGCTTCTGAAAAGATTCGGGATAGCGTTTTGCATACTTCAGATGACTCCCCATCAGATGAATAAATATGGCTTTCTTTTTAGCTTTCGCTGATAAGGCTTTGTCTAACTCAGGCAAGACTAATCCATCAAAACGGCCTACCTCTTTACCGAAGTACAGGTTACTGATAAAGGTAGTATGCGTTGCCTGTTCGCCAATAGCGGAATAGGTTCCCCTTAGGGGCTGCTGGTTACTTATCCACCATGTTTCAAAGCCAGCGATATTCGCCGCATCGACAATACTTAATGCATTTTTATACGATAAATCGCCATCACTCGTTGCCTGCGTGAGGGTAAAACGTAAAGAAGGTAACGTTTGAACAAAATTACTGATGACATCATC
This sequence comes from Pseudomonadales bacterium, assembly GCA_965248335.1. Lineage (GTDB taxonomy): Bacteria > Pseudomonadota > Gammaproteobacteria > Pseudomonadales > DT-91 > CAKMZU01. Next base: position 1,661,681 of record CBDFIY010000003.1, on the reverse strand, counting down.
AAAAACAATAAGATCGCTGCGCTTGGAAAGTAAAGGCGTCGTTTCTCGTGGATAACCATATAAACTCATATGGCCCCGGGCTGTTGATTCACCGATCACAAACACATAAGTTTGCGGCTCATCGATACTACTCGCAAATTTACCGGCATTGTTTTTGACGAGTAACGCTCGATCTTCTATCTCATCAGTCAGGGAGTCGATACCTCTTAGGTAATCAGGGTAAGCACCTACAATCCCAGGTAACAATTTGGCATAACGCTGCTTGACGATTAACCCTTGAAAAATGAACCCACAAAGCACAATAAAAAAGAAAAATGCCGTGTATCGATAGCTTTTACGCTCAGGTAAACCGGGGCAAGATAACTTCCTTAGCAAAACAAAACTTGCTAAAAGATAGAGCAATACTACTACTGTAACTTTGGCATCAAAATAACTCTCTAAGAATTCCGAAGCCTCCTGAACGTTTGTCTGCGACATTGCCTCAACCGACGAGGATGTAAAAACACCACCAAAAACCATTGCATAAGCAATATCAATACTCGACGATAAAATGAAAAAGGACGAAACAACGGCAACCAAGGGCTTAAATCGAAAAATATAACAATAAGCTATAGAGAGACCCGCCCACCCTAAGTGAATATGAAACTCTCTATCAGTCCATTCGGCAAAAAAAACGCCAATCAAAAAAGGTACTGCATAAATAAAACCAAACACGACAAATGGGTTTGATAGCGGGTGATATTTTGATGACATGAATCACTCATTCGAAAAAAAAGCGTATTATACACAATTCTCTTTTTTTGTCTGAGTACCAACGTTTAAATAAGGACTACTTGTCACTTGTTATAATTTGCTAGAATTCGTCTTTTAAAGCCAGCCACTCAACACCATGACAGATTCAGCACTCGCCCAACACACACCAATGATGCGCCAATACCTTAAAATTAAGGCGCAGCATCCACATGAGCTGGTTTTTTACCGCATGGGCGATTTTTATGAATTGTTCTTTGATGATGCAAAAACAGCGGCAGATATACTCGGCATCACATTAACGGCGCGAGGTAAATCAGGCGGTAACCCCATTCCGATGGCAGGAATTCCGTTTCATGCAGCTGATAACTATCTCGCCAAGCTCGTCAAAGCCGGCGTACCTGTTGCCATCTGTGAGCAAGTTGGCGATGTTGCCACAAGTAAAGGGCCAGTCAAAAGAGAAGTTGTCCGTGTCGTTACACCTGGCACGCTCAGTGATGAGGCGCTCATGGATGAGCACCAAGAAAACCTGCTGATGGCCATCAGCGAAGAGAATAACTGTTTTGGCTTTTCATTGCTCGACATGGCATCGGGACGATTTTCGGTGTTCGAAATTGCTACCATTGAACAAGCGGCTCAAGAACTGCATCGCATCCAACCCGTTGAGTTATTGCTGAGTGAATCTATTCAGCACAAAAGCCTACAGACTTACTCCCAAGGACTAAGACAGCTCCCCATCTGGCACTTTGATTTTGAAGAAGCACAGCGTTCATTATGCAGGCAATTTGGTACGCAAGATCTCGCCGGTTTCGGCTGTGATCAACTAACAGCAGCCGTCACTGCTGCAGGTGCCCTGCTTCAATATGCCAAAGATACCCAAAAAGGAGAGATTCCTCACCTGCAGTCGCTCACTCACGAAAACCGAAGCCTCTATGTCAAGCTCGATGCCGCCACCCGAAGAAATCTAGAGATAGACATCAACCTACAAGGCACCACAAGCAATACACTCTTCAGTGTCATGAACCAATGCGCAACCGCCATGGGAGCCAGAATGCTTAAACGCTGGCTAAACCACCCTCTGCATGATCACGATGCCATTCATGCTCGACTTCAAACGGTTGAAGAACTCGTCGATAACGATCTCGCCAGCACCTGTCGCGATAGCTTAAAGTCCATTGGTGATATAGAGCGCATTCTGGCCAGAATTGCATTAAGATCAGCAAGACCTCGCGACCTCACACGCCTGCAGCAGTCACTCCATGTACTGCCCGATTTACAATCTACACTGAGCAACACTCAGTCACCTTTATTGCAGTCGCTGCGACAAGCTATCAGTCAATTTCCAGATACAGATACCCTCTTGCAAAAAGCTTTACTCGAAAACCCGCAACAAGTTATCAGGGAAGGCGGCGTCATTGCTGATGGCTACGATGATGAACTCGATGAACTCAGAGGTTTAAGCCAAAATGCAGGCGAGTTCCTCGTAAAACTCGAAGAGCAGGAGAAAGCCCGAACAGGCATTCAAACGCTCAAGGTGGGTTACAATCGTGTACACGGTTATTTCATCGAAATATCAAAAGGCCAAGCCAGTGCTGCACCTGTGGAATATATTAGGCGGCAAACACTTAAAAATGCCGAACGCTTTATTACACCTGAGCTAAAAATCTTTGAAGACAAGGCATTAAGTGCAAAATCTCGCTCTCTTGCGCGAGAAAAATACTTGTATGACACCCTCATAGAGCTACTTAATCAATCACTCATCGCACTACAAGCTTCAGCTAAAGCGTTATCCACACTGGATGTTTTATGTAATTTTTCGGTAGTCGCCGACACGCAACATTATGTGAAACCAACAATCACCCAAGACTCCATCATTTCCATTAAAGGTGGGAGGCACCCTGTTATTGAGCAAGTTCTTGAGAGCCCCTTCATTGCTAATGACACACAAATTGACGATAACGACCGCACACTGATTATCACAGGCCCAAACATGGGCGGTAAATCAACCTTTATGCGACAGACTGCATTGATTGCTCTGCTAGCGCATGTCGGCGCATTTGTTCCGGCGCAATCAGCTACCATCGGATTAGTGGATCAAATCTTTACCCGCATTGGCAGTGCAGATGATCTCGCAAGCGGCCGCTCTACCTTTATGGTTGAAATGACCGAAGCGGCCAACATTCTCAATAACGCCACTCGACAATCATTGGTATTAATGGACGAAATTGGTCGAGGAACCAGTACCTTTGATGGACTGTCACTCGCCTGGGCTTTTGCAGAGGAACTCGCCGCAAACACACAAGCATTAACACTCTTTGCCACACATTACTTTGAACTAACAGCACTGGCGGAGCGGCACAGCACAGCAGTTAATAAACACTTGAGCGCGACCGAGCACGAAGGAAATATTGTCTTTTTACATCATATCAAAGCCGGTGCAGCAAGCCAAAGCTATGGCATACAGGTTGCCAAGTTAGCCGGTGTTCCCTCCTCAGTATTGAAGGCCGCGCAAGAAAAACTTAACATGCTGGAGTTCGAGCAACCAACAAAAACGCCTACGACTGAAAAGAAGGCCAACACAAAACCTAAAAAACACAAAAAACCAACGCCGCAGCAAGTCGATATATTCACCCAAATGCCCTCTAAAGTCGAAGAAACATTACAAAGTGTTAATCCTGATGAGTTAACTGCGAAACAAGCCCTCGATTTAGTTTATCAATTAAAAGCGGAGTTGTTATAATACCGCCAATTTTGGCATGAAAAACAAACAAGTATTCGCAAATGTGAATAAGATTTATTCTTATTTTGCGAGATTTTTTTTAGCTAGCCCCTTTTACTCGCTTTGACGCAAATCAAGACGGTTAGCACAATAGACTACACCCAAAAGGATAATCTTATGACCTTTATCGTCGGAGAAAACTGTATCAACTGTAAGCATACAGATTGTGTTGAAGTATGCCCGGTAGACTGTTTTTATGAAGGCCCTAACTTCCTCGTCATTCACCCTGATGAATGTATCGACTGCGCACTTTGTGAGCCCGAATGCCCTGTTGATGCAATCTTCTCTGAAGATGAAGTACCCGCCGATCAAGAAATTTTTCTTGAGCTTAACGCAGAGCTTGCAGAGCAATGGCCAAACATCACAGAGATGAAAGAGGCTCCAGCGGATGCTGAAGAGTGGAACGGCGTTAAAAACAAGCTACAACACCTCAAACGATAGAAAAACTTTGCAAAACATCTCACTAACGAAAGATGTTTTGCAAAGACACTTGTTTTTTAATAACTCAACGCTAAGGGAGGCAGCATTTAAGAAGATACCTTTTTTGGGTGTATAGTCACATCCCACTTTTTCAGCTCGGCATGTCTTGTAATGTGGGGTTGAATCTCGTCAAGCACTTCCTTACTTGGCCTTACACCTTTCGTATAAACCTTATCAATTAAATCAACAATTGTTTTTTTACATTTATGCACAAGACTTTTTGTCCACTCCACCACCACATGAACTGAATTTAGAAGTGTGCCATTCCAATGGCTTTCCAAAAAAGCCCACCGCCTTTCAATGGGATTATATTTGCTGTGATAAGGAGGGTAGTAAACCAGCCTGATTCTCAGCCCAGTTTGACTGGAAAATTGCACCATCCGCAAAAGAAACTGAGTTCGCAGGCTATTACTCTCCGGGCCATTGTCTGTATAAATAATCAGCTCATCTTTGTCCTTGTTAGCTTCTTTGACATTCTCCCACCACAATTGCAGTGCATCACAAATAAAGTCGCTCGTCTTGTAGGAGAGTCCATAAACAACATGGAGTTGATCGTTATCTAGGTTAAGAATCCCAAATGGCACCATTTTATCTTTATCTGCCATATCGTGATCTAGCGCCTGGACCACTTCTGCTCCGCGAGATTTACCCGCTCTGGAAAAGTCGCCGAGATTAACAGTAGCCTTGCAGTCTATGCTGATCTGCAACGTGTTTTGTCGTTGACTGGCTTCTGCTCTAACTTTGTTGACGTTGTCGAAGATGGCGTTAGTTTCTGGTATTTTTTTTCAGGTTTGGATTTCTGCACCTTGCGGAGCTTATAACCCATCCTATTCAGGATATTGCTAATGGTTCGCTCTTTAGGTAGAAGGTCTTCTTGCCAGTTCTTTTCCTCGACTAGCTTCTGCCGTACAACTTTGGCCGTTATGCGGGTATAGGCAAATGTATTTCTTAACCGTGAATCCGCTTGGCTTTCAGGCTCAACCAGGCTACGGATATCATCTTCAAGGCCTACCAGTGCAACCTCGGATTTATTTTTTCCGCAGGGTTCATAATTTCCATAACAGATCATCCCAGTTTTTTTTTCGTTGATCCCTAATGCAACCGCCTTTCGTCCAAACCCAAAGGTTGATTCAGTCAACCGGGCACTTCCACTGCAAAGGGTTTCAGAAACTTCAGCCATAAAAAGTCTTTTTTCAGGGTTTTTTAATAGCCTGGCTGCTAATTTGAAGAGAGAAATATACTCAGGTTCTATATCAATTGAAGTGGGCATAAATAAAATAGAGAATAAACAACTTTAGACATGTAATGGTAGGGCATCATACGCTGGTAATGTTTAAAATGCTACTTCCCTAAGATCCTGATTAATTAATCAGCAATGCATGGAAGCGAAAAAAAAGTAACAACCCATATAAAAATAAAAATGTTGGGAATTCTCATGCAAACTGAAACTGATAGCGCGTCAATTTTAATTAAAATCGAACAAGACAATCAGAGTTTTTTTACAACTGTCTATATAAAAGGCAGAGCCCTTCAATCTGAAAGGTTTAATACTGAGGCAGCTGCCTGGATGGCTGCTGAATATTTTGAAAAGACTTACAAAACAAAACCCACTCTTTAATCCAGTGCGCTCACCTCAGAGCCCCCTCCACCCTTTTTGATGTATGGATTCCCGCTGTTGCAGGAATGACGCACACAAAGAATATACCCATCGGAATTGGAGATGCAATAAGGCAGCAAGCGAGCTTACAGCTAGTAAGTGATTGGGGTGAGCGCGGCCAACGCCCTTGCGTCTTCAAGGGTGATCGGTATGAACCTAGAAGTTAACGCAAGACAACGCCACCGTCTTCAATCATGCAGGCACTTATCAAAAAATAAAGTGCTTGTCATTATTCCCGCGAGAGAAAACCCTTAGAGGCAAAAGTAATAGCTCAAAAAAAACGGCCTAAAGGCCGTTTTTTCGTACTCTTAAAACTACGACACCTTCTTCTTCTCTTTCGGCGCTACCGTACGCTCGGCTTTTGCAGCAACAGTCTTATCTACTGCCGCCTTCGCCTTAGTTGAAGCTACGCGTCGAGACGTAGACCTAACTGGGCGTTGAGCTTGACCTGAAGATTTCGCCACTTTTCGTGCAGCAGTTTTCTTCTTAGGCACCACTTCCTCTGCAGCTGGCTCAATCTCAGGTTGTGCCGGCTTATTATCAACAGCCACAACTTTATCCTCAACAGCCGTCGCCTTCTTTTCAGGCGCTGGGGTTTTCTTATCAGACGATGGAGCTTTCCCCTCAAGCACATCAGTATCAGGCAAAGTTTCACCCTCTACCGCCTCAGGCAAGGCTAACGTTTCATGATCAATGCCGGCAATATCATCTTTCATTGTCTGAATATCTTCTTCTGAGATGTTTTCTACAGCAACTTTCAAATCATTAAAAGAAGCTTCGAGACATTCGCGATAAAAAGAAGGATCAGGCATCATTTCACGGTCAGCAAGAACAGTGACAGAAATTTTTCCGCAATAGCTAAAGATCAGATGAAAAATACCCACACCCGGCGTCAATACACCCAAACCATGATACTGAACAAGTTTTGCACCTGAACAATAGAGAGGAAAATTAGGGCCTGGTACATTAGAAATCACGGTATTGATTTTTAAAGGCAAATGTTTAGTAATTTTATTATCAACATACGCATTAACAAGCATCTTAGTGACACGAGGAGACATAGCACCCACTAATTTTAAGGCATCTTTTAAAGGCGCCTCTTCGCCAAATTCCTTGGCTTCATCCGTATTCTGATGGATACGTAAAATACGCTCAACAGGGTCATCGATATCACTACTCAAGCTCGCAAAAATAGCGCCCACTTGATTTGCTTCTCCATTATCGCCGTTACGGGTACGCATATTAATTGGCACAGAGGCAACCAATGAAGTATCAGGGTGCTCATCATGTGCATCAAGATATTTCCGTAACGCGCCCGATATAATCGCTAAAGCGACATCATTAATTTTTGTATCTGTTTTCTTTTTGACCAGCTTAAAGTCATCTAAAGAAAAAGCGGCAGACTCAACCACCCGATGAGGACTAACGGGACTATTAAATCTCGTTGTCGGCGCATTAGTAGGTGGAGCCTTAAGCTGTCCTCGCGCCAACTTAACAGCTGACTTACCAATATCGTTAACTAGCCCATAACTACCTTTAGTAAGGTTCCAAATATTACCGAGATAACTCTGTGCACCAGAACGAATCAAGTCATTTCGTGACGGTTCGATTTCTGCTTCAAATTTTTCATCATCTTCATCGTCATGTGTTTTTGGCTCAAGATCATGGATTGCAGCCATAAAGTTATCAGCGCCGCCCCCATCAACGATAGAGTGATGAATTTTTGTGTAAATAACAAAACAGTTTTCTGGCAGGCCATCTATATTATCAAGCCCTTCAATCACGTATGACTCCCATAAAGGCCGCGACATATCAATCGGCCTTGAATGCAAGCGTGCAAGCAAGATACAAAGCTGACGCCAATCTCCAGGCTTAGGAAGAGCGATATGCCTTAGGTGAAATTCCATATCAAAATCATCATCAACCAACCAATACGGCCGCGCAAAACGTCCAGGAGATTGAATGAGTTTTGTTCTAAAGAGAGGTATTTTTTTGAGTTGATTTTCGAAGTGTTTAATGAGCGACTTGAAACGAACTTTTCCACCGGGTGCGGTAGATTGATCGTAGATCCCAAAACTTCCAATGTGCTGTGGAACATTTTTATGCTCCATGTTGATAAAGGCGCTATCTAAAATGCCTAGTTGCTTCATACCGAAATCCCATATCAGTTTTATATTCTTAGATTCAATGGGTATAGATTAATCGTTTTAGTGTCACTTTGGTAGTTAAAAAGTGCGGTAAGTTCACAAAACACCGCCTTATTAGAAGGAATATTCTAATAAGGCTTCATCTATACGAATCTATACCCATCGGAATTGGAGGCGCAAGAAGACGGCAAGCGAGCGAACCTCTATGAGCTTACAGTCAGTAAGTGATTAGGTGAGCGAGCGCGGCCAACGCCCTTGCATCTTCAAGTGTGATGGATATAAAAGTATAATTGTTTACATTAACACCTCTACAGCTATCGAATAATAGTCTAACGCTATGATCGTAATGCCCTGACTCAATTAAGACACGCATAAAGTTTTTTCTCTACTTGATTTAATCCGACGCTATCAAGCTAGCTACGATTTTGCATTATGCTAAATTCAAACAAAATATAGCCATCAAAAGGCATCTTATGAGGAAAATCATCATCCTCTCGCTATAGTTATTATGCCTTGATTACAGAGGCTTCGATTACATGGAATGCATCAATGAAAACACACGTTATTCTTTCAACTCTTTTATTACTTTGTGCCTGCGAAAAAACAGTCGAAACAAAAAAAACTGACCTGATAGACATGGATAAAAAAGAAAAAAAACTGCAGACAAAAAATACAGAAACAAATGAAGATAAGCCACAGCCAGCATCGCCAAAACCCACATCACCACAACAAATACCCCCCAACTTATTACTGATCATCACCGATGACCAAGGCGTGGACGCCTCTGCACAATACCCATATTCAAACGATCCGCCCAATACACCTACCTTAAATGCGTTAGCAAAAGCAGGAGTGGTATTTGATAATGCATGGGCAACACCCGCCTGCACAACAACAAGAGGCACAATCATCACGGGGCATCATGGCATTAACAGTGGCATTAGTTATGTCCCTGCTGTGATGTCGACCAAAACGCTAACCTTACAGCGTTATTTAAAAACCCTACCGTCGAAAAAAATCTATCAAACAGCCGTGATTGGGAAATGGCACCTAGGTGGACACAATGCGGCGGCATCGCACCCCATTGAAAGTGGCGTGGATTATTATGCCGGCAACTTGTCATCCGGGGTTGAAGATTATACAAATTGGGCATTCACATTGAATGGAGACATTAAAACCAGTACAGCGTATCACACATCTAAAATCACAGACTTGGCCATAGATTGGTTAGCAAAACAGCAGGAAGATAAAAACCCCTGGTTTTTGTGGTTAGCCTTTGCAGCCCCCCATGCGCCCTTCCATTTGCCGCCTGCACACTTACACAACAGAACATCCTTAACCGGTGACAGCCAGCATATCGATAAAAATAAGCGCAGCTATTATTTAGCAGCCGTCGAGGCCATGGATACTGAAATTGGCAGACTTTTAGACTCATTACCACAGGAAACTCGCAACAACACACTTATCATTTTCTTGGGGGATAATGGCACACCTTCAGGCGTCATTGATACCTCCGTGTTTATCCGCAAAAATGGTAAAGGTACCTTAGCCGAAGGCGGCATTCGCATCCCCATGTTTGCTTCTGGCCTAGGGGTTACAAGAAAAAATGAACGCGAATCTGGATTGATCAATAGTACAGATATTTACGCCACTTTCTTGCAAACGGCTGGCGCTGATATCACACAGATTCATGACAGTGTGAGTTTTCTTGACCTACTATCCAATGCCAAAGCACAAGGACGAACCTACAATTATGCGGAATTCGAGAGCGAAGAAGTAACGGGCTGGACTGTACGCAATCAAGCCTACAAATACATCGAATATCAGGATGGAACCCAAGCTTTATTTAATCTTGATGAGGGCATGAGAGAAAATAAAGAACTCACGTTATCGGGTACCAACAGCGGTATCGTACAATCATTGAAACAGCAGGGTGAAATAATCCGAAACAAAGCCCAACTGGAATCGCTCAACATCACCGATGTAACCTTAGAAAAACGCAGTGCAAATTGCCAAGATTATATCAATGATTATCACTCAGAGGCCTTAGATGTTAATCACCAACGCCTGTTTAAAGGTGATCTAAGCATTCGTATCGTTGACGATGAGTGTGTATTTACCACGAACAATATCCCTAACCACCATTTTAATGATGGCGAATTACCCTTCCCGAATCAGGTCAGTGAGCAAAAAAATAGGTTCACTATTACTGCCAACCCCACACACGCCGAGTCCGCAACACCTATTTCTATCGGAAAAAATAATGCCATTTTATTGAATGGTGTCAAAGTCGACTTGCTCGCAGCTGCTTGTTTTGGCGTGGGTAATGGGAAAATTGGTTGCAACAATAACGATCAGCCTTGGCGTTATGATCCCATGTTTGAGGCGAACGGCTTTAGAGTTGACTCACACAATGCGCACTCTCAGCCTGACGGGAGCTATCATTATCACGGTAAACCACATGCGCTTTATGAAGAAAATACAAATACAGCCTCGCCTGTCGTCGGCTTTGCATCCGATGGATACCCTGTTTTTGGACCCTATTTTGATAGTGGCACCATTCAAAAAGCAGCATCGAGCTATCAGCTAAAAAAAGGTACTCGCCCTACTGGAGAAAGTAACCCAGGAGGCAATTATGACGGCACTTACCGTGATGATTACGAATACGTTAAAGGCGCGGGCGACCTAGATGAATGTAATGGCATGATGCACAACGGGGTTTATGGTTACTATATAACAGATAGTTTTCCCTATATTCTGGCCTGCTACAAAGGCACACCATCAACAAAGTTTCGGTAGCCATAGAATGAAGCGATAAGGTATTTCTCTTATTCAACAGAGCACGTATGTTCGCTCTGCTACTCAAGCTTTTATACCGATCACCTTTGAAGGCGCAATGATGTTGGCCGCGCTCGCTCACTTCCAATTCCGATGGGTATATACCGATCACCCTTGAAGATGCAAGGGCGTTGGCAGCGTTCGCTCACCCCAATCACTTACTGATTGTAAGCTCATGGGGGTTCGCTCGCTTACCGCCTTCTTGCATCTACAATTCCGATGGGTATAAAACCTCGCCGCACTGAGTCTCATAATAATCACAAAGACATACAAATTTCGTCTAGTGGCTTGGCATTAAATAAACTCACCGTAAACTGGTCGCTTTGCCCAACGCTACGGAGAGCTACGCCAAACGATGTTTCCCAAAAAAGCCAATCATAGTGCGCTACGCTTTTTAATAACGGCACTCATCCTTTTATCTCTCACCCTTACAGGAGCAAGTTTCGCTTATTTGGCGAGCAATAAAGCACAAAAAAATCACCTAAAACAAGCGCTTGCCAAGTTTTTTAAGGGGGAGATAGCATGGGAATCTATACACGCTTTCTTTAAAGCCGAAACGTTTCCTGATGCAGCACCTCCCCTTCCGCTCATACCGTCACCCAAAAGAAAAAGTGTATTACCAGTGCAAGATGAGCCAGCCAAGCTTTTCTTTCCTTCCCACAGTACACCTACAGAGCATTCCTTCAGCAGCTGTAAAAGAAAACCTGCCGCATTACTCAAGAAACAGAAAATCTACAAATGGAAAGATAGTCAAGGCCGTACACACTTTAGCGATCAAGTACCGAGTGATAGTAATAGCCCCACTGTCATTAGCAAGAACATAGATTCAAATGACCGCTTCACACTAAATCTCGATAGTCGTCATGCCTATTTACCGGCCTTTGCTACCGACCGCATTAAGCGTGATGTCAATACAGTTTACCGCGTGATGGTAAGCGACTGGGCACTTAAACACGTGCAACCTATCCAGCTCAACCTTAAGTTGTTCGATAGCAAAGCTATTTTTAACCGCTATAAGGAAAAGGTAGCGCCGAGCTTGGGCACTGCCGGTGGTTTTTATATTCCGCGATTACAAGAAGCGAGCGTTCTTACTTACCGCAACAAAGATCGTATGTATTCTGTTACTCGACACGAAGCAACGCATGCTATCAATCATCATGCCTATGGCGTAATGCCGACATGGCTCAATGAAGGACTCGCGGAATATTTTGAAGGACTAAATTTTCAATATGCAAGCCATGCTACAAACTCACCCAGCAAAACACACATGCACCGCTTAAGACAGGCACCACTCCCGCTGCTAGCTGATTACTTCCAGCTTGATAGGCGTGTATGGTATGCCGAAGAAAGTAAATCATTGAACTATGCCATCGCATGGTCATTGGTGTATTTTTTCCTGTCAAACCCCGAGCGAGAAACCTTCTTTAAAAAGCTATTAAATCATTTATCTGAGAATTATTGCGAGGGTGTTAATACCTTGAAGTATGTTAATCAACATTATGCCGGTGAAATTGATCAGATGACTATTGATTGGCACCGTTTTCTTCAAGAAAAAATGCCAATGCACTACTACTAAAATGACTGCTTGCGCCACTCTTACGCCTATAAATAATAGGCTTACAAGTTCTCGATTTTAAATAAGCGCGCCCTGCCGAATAAGCAGGGCAAAGCCATCATCCGTGACAGCGGCCTTCTATACCTATCAGAATTGGAGATGCAATAAGGCGGCAAGCGAGTGAATCCCCATGAGATTACAGTCAGTAAGTGATTGGGGTGAGCGAGCGCGGCCAACGCCCTTGCATCATCAAGTGTGATGGGTATAAATCATAACGCCGCATATAGCGGCTTTATATTAGCACTCAGGTGAATCGTTCAGACGTAACCAAACTGGGCTCTCACTTGGCTTGTCGCCTCTTGTCCACCATTTTGCCTGATACGAGGCACCATCGAAAATCACCGTATCATTAGCGACATACACTTTTTGGGCATCCCAAGGCAGCGTCACATGAGAAATCAACTTGAAGGCATCCGTTTTATCGGGAGCTGTACCTTGTGTCCACCAACGCGCCTGATAAACAAGGTTTTGGTAACTCACCTTAGCACCTTCGGTGTATATGGTTGATGGAGAGAATACTGGATTATGCTTCGCATCAGGGTCTGATACAGAACATGCATCACCACTATCAACGACCACCAGCATGATATCATTCTTAACTTGTCGCGTTTGCTTGCCATCAAGCGATGTCGCATGCGTGATAACCTTATGGTGACCCGCTTTTGCATTTGTCATAACAACCGTACGCGTAACGGTGGTGTTATCAATCGTACCTGATTGCTCAGCAACTAACTCACCATTATGTGCATAAATTGAGGTACTCACTTGCATAGGCGCTGTTGTCGAAATACGATAGGTAAGAGTGGCTTTACCGCCAGATAAATCAATCTTCTCCATTGATGCGAGATCAAAAGTTTCTAATTCATAAACCTGAGTAGTCGCACCTGGGGTGTAACCTATCTCAACAGATTGAATACCTGAATCTTGCTTAACATAAATGTCGTTACGTCCTGCAACAGCAGAAATAGTATCACCTGTTTTTTCTCCGGCTAAAACAACCCCTCCGGCATTAGTAAGCTTAGCCAGCTCAAAGGCTGCACTGTTTCCAGAAATATCAGCTGTTGCCGTATAAGAAACAGAAAGCGCTTTTCTTTCACCATTTTTATCAAAAACGCGTGTATAAAGTGTATCGCCTTTCTTCAATGGGATAGCGCCAGAAATTAAACCTACCGAAACCCACGGATTAAGGTTGTCATTATCATCTGTATTATTTTCACCTGAAAATTTGACATCGATGGCGTTATAAAACGAGGCGGCTGTATCTGCCACATCCCAAACAGCGAGAATGATATGATATCCTGTGCGATCCGGCACAGTACATTGATGCGTTAATTGCATCGGCGGCTTTTCATTATTGCCATCAAACTCACAAAATGGCGTAAGCTCCAAAGAATCTCTCGTTAAAGGCGAAGAGGGATCCCAGTTTTCTTTTGTTATAAAATAACGAAAATCTCGAGATACATGATTTGCGGTAAACTGCCAATCAATACGCAAGCTACCTGATGAGATATCATGTTTATACCATCTCGTGGGGGTTTGCACATTCAATGGTGCCCAAGCGGTAGAACCTGCAGCGGCGATCGTGCCATCAGCTGGGCCTGTTTCAGGGAATCTGTCTGATCCCTCAACGGATTGAGGCTCATATTGCACTGCACCACAGTTTACATTATCCCCTAATTTACACGCATAAGAACGTGATGCAGGTGAGGCAACATAGCCATGCCCCAATGAGCTATTCACTTGAGTGAAGAGCGCAAAAAAGGCGAAATAAAAGATAATTCGTCGATTAGTCAGCATAAGTTTTCCTTTTATTTTTAGATTTCACTAAATACTCATTTTTTTATTTTATTTATTTTTGAGTGGATTTTTATATTTGGAATGTAAAGTTCTCTGGTAGCGAACACTAACACAACCACCTCAAGCTGATCAAAAATAAACCTGAGCACCAAGTCACGATTACTGCTTATCTGTAATTTTGATATCGGTAGATTTCAACATACTTGTCGCCTAAAGTTTACTTTTATGCCGCCTGATTTATTTCCCTATTACTTTTAGATTTCCCTGGGTTTAAATAAACCTCAGCAATGTGATCCCAGTTTCTAATGTCGCCACTCCATCGCTCTGGGTGCGCCATTTTCGCCTGTAGATAAACAGCTTTACGGTTGATTAAGATAATTCTATCTTGCTTCGTATGACGCTCTACAGGCGTGACATATTTTATGCTGCTGTGTCTGTGCTCATGATTATACCAATCAGCAAATCCATTCACCCATTTTCGTGCTAAATCTAAACCCTCAAAGGCTTTTTCTGGGTATTCTGGTCGATACTTAAGTGTTCTAAATAATGACTCAGAATAAGGGTTATCATTACTAACAGAGGGGCGGCTAAACGACGGAGCAACCCCTAATTCTTGCAGTGTCGCTAGCATTGTTGCGCCTTTCATCGGGCTACCGTTGTCCGAATGTAAGATCACCTGATTCGGCTTAATCCCTTCACGTAAGCAAATATCTGTCATTAAATCTGCGGCCAATGCACTGCTTTCTTGTTCATATACCTGCCAACCAACAATCTTTCGGCTATAAATATCCATGACAAGATACAAGTAATAAAACAAGCCTTTTACCGTTGTTGGTAAATACGTAATATCCCAACTATAAATCTGATTCGGGCCTGTGGCCGTCAACGATTCAGGTTTTGTAATAACTCTGGCAGGCTTACTTCTCAGCCGATGCTTATCTTGTTTATGTGCTTTTAACACACGGTAAATAGTGGATTCAGATGCGATGTACACACCTTTATCTGCAAGCATTGGCACGATGACGCTGGGCGATAAATTCGCGTATTCAGGTTGGTTGCAGACCTGAATAATACGCTGTCTCTCAAGCTCACTGAGCTTATTACAAGGGCTGTGCTTGGCTGACAAACGACCATCTTCATCGCCCTCTGGTCGCGCCCAGCGCTGTAATGTTTTTGGTGTAATGCCTATAATATCGCAAGCCTGCCTTTGCCTAGCACCATTGGATCGAGCCTCGCTAATCAAGTGAATAATATCATCACGCTCTTGTTTCACTATTAGCTGGCCTCGTCGCTTTCCCATATTTCGTGGACTTTTTTTTGGAGTACTAGCAGCGCTGCTGTTTCAGCTAATGCCTTATCTTTACGGTTTAACTCCTTTTTTAGTAACTTAATGTCATTTTTAAATTGCTTATTCTCACTTTGAATTTCTGAAGCAGTCGATAGGGGCTTATTCTTGATAAAATCACCTCTCCATTGGTTGATATGATGTGGGTATATTCCTTTCTCTCGGCAAAGCTGGCTGATGTCCTCGACGCTCAAAGATCCGCAGGCAATGACCATATTCAAACGTTCTTCAGCGCTCCAATCTTGGGGCCTTTTTTCTTTAACCATGGTCATTACCCCACCATCTAATGGTTGATTAAGCCGTTGCTCTTTAGCCTGTCTAATCCATTTTTGTAACGTCGAATGGCCAATACCTAAGTTTTCAGCCACATCCTTGATGCTCATACATTCTTGTCGGCTCAATGCCTTTTCTATTGCCTGTATCTTAAACGAATGGGTAAACGATTTTCTCATTTTTTATGCCTCTAATTAAAATTTTAGAGGCGACAAGTATCCTGACACAGGGGGATATACAGTGAAAAAGCATGCGGAAACTCAAAGAAACCACATGAGGTTTCCCTATACCTTGATATACCCATCGGAACTGGGGATGTAAAAAGGCAGCAAGCGAGCGAACCCCCATGAGTTTACAGCTCGTAAGTGATTAGGGTAAGCGAGCGCGGCAACGCCATTGCATCTTCAAGGATGATCGGTATATAACGCCGTTTAAAGCGTTTGTTATGGTCCGTCAATCCTTATCATCGTAAGGAAACCACAAACAAGTTTTAACTCTGTCATCATAGGGTATTTCATATCCCCCATCCCTATTTATCTTGTAGATAGCGAGGTTATATGCATAGACTTCATTCAGAGGGATAGGGTTCTTTATATCATCACACCTATCTATCTGAACTGTTGCATTGGGAGTAATAGCAGGAGGGGAAGTTGGGTTTTGCTTGTTTGTATCAATATCCATCAAGCAATCACCAACTTGTTTTAGCCCCGCTGCAAGCCAACCCAAACCTCCTACCCTACCTGTATTCGAGGGATGCGTTTCATCTACATGCTCTAATGGCTCTTTTTTTCTTAGATCACTAGGGTAAAAAACCGAGCTATTTAATAATAATGGTGTTTTTACGTTACCACAATCATTCTGAGAAAAACCTCCAGTAGCCTTCTCTTCAGGCACAGTAAATATATTATTTTGAGCTGTAGGCGGACTCGCGCAGGTACAATTTATATGATATAAAAGAAGCGTAATTAGACATAAATATCTTAAACAATACAAAGGAAAAATCTCTAAAAAAAATTAGTCTTTTTTTATTTGAATAGGTTCCCTAATCTTACATCACGATTTGCGCATCTATTCACCTAACCGCTTAGCCCTTCTTAACTAAGGAAATATACTCCTGCTTTGACCCTCTACAATATGCTCATACCGCCACCACGATAACAACATTACCGACTTTATTTTCACTAAAAAGTTGTTCGCCATCATTTAGCATTTGGCCAGTATTGATGACAAAAATGACAATGCAATAAAACATCGTACGCATATATACCCATCGCTATTGAAAGTACTTGATTTATAAAGAGTAAATAATCATAGTGCGCAGATGCTGAAAATCGACCTGACAAAAAACGAAAAACTTGCACTGGAATTGCGTCATAAGCAAGCAAGAGACAGTAGAGAAAGTGATCGTTTGAAGGTCGTTTTGTTGCGGTCGGAAGGCTGGTCGACAAGAATGATCGCTCAGGCATTAAGAAAAGATGAGTCCACGATTGTTCGGCATCTTAATGATTACCTAAATGATGAAAAGTTATTATCAACCAATGGCGGCTCCAAAGGTTACCTAGATAACGAGCAATCTCAGTTGCTGGTTACTCATTTGTCAGGAAAAATATATACCCAAGTGAGCCAAATTGGTCATTATATTAAAACAACTTGGGGTGTGCAGTTTAGTGTTTCAGGGCTAACCCAGTGGTTACACCAAAAGGGTTTCAGCTATAAAAAGCCTAAAGGCATTCCACATAAGTTTGATGTTGAAAAACAAGCGCAATTTATTGAAAAGTATGAAGCGCTAAAAGCTGAGCTATCAGAGGGTGAAGCCTTACTGTTCATGGACGCAGTTCATCCAACTCAAGCAACAAAAATCACATCGGGATGGATCAAAACGGGTGTCGATAAACCCATAGAGACCACGGGAAGTCGGACACGGCTCAATATAATAGGTGCTATCGAACTCACCCATATAGAAGAAGCTATTATCGGCCAATATGACACCGTTAATGGCGATTCGATTATTGAATTTTTCCATAAAATACGAGCACATTATAGTGAGAAGACAGTGCATTTAGTTTTAGATGGAGCTGGCTATCATAAATCCAAGGCTGTCCTGAGCGCTGCGGACAAGTTAGGCATTAAACTTCACACCTTGCCACCATACAGCCCAAATCTAAACCCCATAGAGCGGCTGTGGAAGGTGATGAACGAAAAAGTCAGGAATAACCAGTACTTTTCCACGGCAAAGGATTTTAAAAATAAAATTAGCGAGTTTTTTGAAAAAATACTACCTGAAATTGGCGCTGATTTAGGCAGTAGAATTAATGATAATTTCCAACAGCTAAATCGCGCACATTGAAGTCAGTTGGGTATATACCCATCGGAATTGGAGATACAAGAAGGCGGCAAGCGAGTGAATCCCCATGAGCTTACAGCTCGTAAGTGATTAGGGTAAGCGAGCGCGGCAACGCCATTGCATCTTCAAGGGTGATCAGTATAAAAACCGGGAAGGCTTTACTTGCACCGGAACCTTTAAAAAACTTTACCGCCTAGCAACACTTAAAATTTATTGAGTATTTAGTCATTAGTCGTATAATCTCAAGGAAGAAACTTGAGATAACCTGATGAACCGAATATGCTTTATACCTTCACTATTTTTCCTTATATTCAGCATGAATGTTTGCTTCTCTGATAAGCAAATACCTATCACAGAAATACCGCCCCCTGCTCAGGCATTCATCAAGAAAAATTTTTCTGAGCTAACGATTGCTTATGCAAAAATCGATTCAGGATTAATGAATAAATCGTATAAGGTAACTTTTACAAATGGAAGTTCTGTAAAATTTGATGAAATGGGCAATTGGAAGGATGTAGAGTGCAAACACAGCGCTGTTCCAACAACCATCATACCCAAACCCATTGCCGACTATATTGCTAAACATTATAAAGACGTCAAAGTCTTATCCATTGAGCGTAGTAAGAAAAAATATAAGGTCGATCTTAGCAATAAATTAGAACTGACATTTAACCCACAATTTAAGCTCACTCATATTAAGGATTGATCACGCCGCAACCTGAGGCAATTTGCCTCCTACCTATTAACACCCTGCCAAGGAATGGCTCAAGCGCACAATTTAAAGCGCCTTTGTAAGCCACCGAATAAATAATCGATTCAACCGCACACACAGACATGAAATAGCCCATGAAAAACAACATCAAACTTCGACCACTCGAAAAAAAAGATTTACATTTCATTCATCAGCTCGCCAATAACGAACATATCATGTCTTATTGGTTTGAAGAGCCCTACGAATCATTTGATGAACTTGAAGACCTATATAAAAAGCATATTCACGACCATAAAGAAAGGCGATTTATTGCTGAAAACGATGGCAAAGAAACTATTGGCATTGTTGAACTGGTCAATATTCACCACATCCATAGAACAGCAGAATTCCAAATAATTATCGCTCATGAACATCAAGGAAAAGGCTACGCACAAACACTCATCAACCTCGCTATCAATTACTCATTCGTCTCATTAAACCTGCGTAAAGTCTATTTAATCGTTGATGAGGAGCATGACAAAGCCATTCATCTTTATAAAAAAGCAGGCTTTATCGAAGAAGGCCGTCTGATTGAAGAGTACTTTGCCCAGGGTAAATATCACAATGTTATTCGCATGTATCTTTTAAAGAGAAAGTGAATCCTTGAGTGTTAGGTTATTGTATAACAATGGTTTAACGATACATAAAGGCGACGGCTATATCATCAATAAGACTTGTAGCCTAGCATTGGAAACTACTCACTCACAATTTGTTTCAATCGTGCTAATGTCCGAAAACCTTCATCAACCGGAATAGGCGCATAATCTGGATTATTCGCACGCAACCAATACACACCTTCTCGCTTCTCAACGACACGCAATAAATACTGATTATCCCCAGCAGTATCTTGGGTTTCGATGACCAGAGTATTACCTGTAATCGACCCAGCCCTGTCTGAACTCAACGTTTCTAATAAAAGTAAATCGCCATCGTGAATAGGATGCTTCCCCCCATTCATCGAATTACCCGAAGCCCGTGCAAGAAAATGTTTACTTGGATCCACATTATAAAGTTCAACATTCATCATTTCACAGGTATCATCGCGCCCTAGCTTAAAATGACCACAAGCAATCTTTATATTTGGATAGTAAGGCAAAGCTACAATTTTGCTATCATTCGCCTCTAAAGCATCAAGTGCTTCAATATTTTTTCTGACTTGATTTCGATCAACATATTGCGCCAATCTAAAATCCACAAGCTCTTGAACCAATACCTTCAACGTATTTATAGCTTCTTTATGTACAGAAAAATTAGCAGAGAAATGACCATCTTTTACGATAAACCACGCATTTTCTCCCTTTGTAAATGCTGAAACAGGATTTCTTTTCCAATAGTTTACCCATGCATTATCAACCGCTTTTAAGCCTTGTATATTTTTGGGTAATTCTGTTTTCATAAGTTGAGGGTATTTAAAAAGTGTATGCCAACTTCTTTCAGATAACGATTTAATCGTAGGCGGATACCTAAAGCCATCAAGCGCTAAAAAGGCTTCCAGTAAAATAGCTTTAAACGATTTACTCATCGTCATCGATTGCACAGCATTCAATAAGAAATCATGATGATCCGATATAATTGCGCGCATTTCATCATCAGCATCTTGTTTTGCAACCAAGCCAAACCAGCTTTTATGTTGCTTATTTAGCTTGGTAACATCATAACCCTCACGATAAAATTCAGTAAGTGTAGGCCTGTGCCCAAGGCGTACCGAGAGCATTTGATAATCTTCTTCTGCACTGTGTTTCATTCTCTTCATCAGTGCCTGCCAAAAATCTGTTATTCGCGGATCAATATTGACGAAACAACCATCAGCCAGCTTTGGCTCTACAGTGAGTTGCGCTTTTTCCGTTACTGATTTTTCCTGGGACTGGGGCTCTCCCATAACATCAATTTTATTTAAAAACGAGTTATGGTTTCCTATAAAATCAATAACCACTAAATGCGTTTTATAGGTATTCAATCGCAAGCCTCGCCCTAACTGCTGCAAAAAAACAATATTCGATTCGGTGGGCCTCAACATCAGAATAGTATCGATTGAGGGCAAATCTGTCCCTTCATTGAATAAATCAACTGAAAAAATAACTTGAATCTCACCTCTATCTAAAAGACTCAAAGCCTCACTACGACGAATAGCTGATGTACTATGCACTGATACGGCTTTTAAATGTGCATCTGTAAAATAACGATTAAAAGCTTCGGCCATAAAATCAGCATGCTTTTGAGATACGCAAAATGCTAACGTTCGGCTTTGCTGATGCTTCTGCCATTGAGAAAAAATATGGTGTGCTCTCTTTTTTGTTGCGAATTGCGCATTGGCTGCTTCAGGGTCAAATCGTCCATGTCGCCAAGGAATTTGCGCATAATCCACAAATTCATCCCACACAGCATAGTAATGGAAAGGCACTAAAATCTTATTCTCAATCCCGTTGACAAGATTACGTTCAAAAACCAAATTATTGGCGCATAAAGTCAAAATATCCGCTTGGTCACTCCGCTCTGGTGTCGCTGTGATCCCTAACAAAAATTTTGGTTGAAAATATTCAATAATATTTCGGTAAGTTTGTGCGCTTGCATGATGGAATTCATCAACCACAATATAGTCAAAATCATCGGGGTGAAACTGATGTAAATGTATTTTTTTACCCAGTGTTTGTACCGAAGCAAATAGCATCTCTTTATCTTTTTGTTTTATTGTACCGCCATAAAATCCAGAACTTTTTTCTGGCCATAGCTTAGCGTAGGTATTTAGCGCCTGAACAAGTATTTCTTCTCGATGAGCAACAAATAAAACACGCTTTGCATCTATTTGTTGTGCATCAAATGCAGACAGCCATGTCTTCCCCATGCCTGTAGCAAGCACAACTAATCCGCTAGTAAAGCCTTCTTCTCGTGTCGACCTTAGTGCAAGCAATGCCTCTTCTTGCACACTGTTCGGCGTAAACTCACTCTCATCAACCCACCCGTCATCTGGCACAGCCTTGAATACTGGCGCTTGGCGAACACGGTTATAGTTTGTTATCCACTGGTCGGTAAGATGTACCGCTGAAGAAGAATGATGAAATATTTGGTCAAAACTTTTACGTATCATACGAAACTGTTCTGCCTCGAATGACTCATCAGGTTTTTTATAGTCGTAACGCAAACACCATTCATGCGCATCCGTAAGCGCTGATTTACTGATATTGTTAGAGCCAATAAAAGCACAGCCTTCATAGATATTCTCGCTTTCATCATCACGAACAAAAATATACGATTTCATGTGAAAGCTTTTATTTTTGCTTTCAAAAATTTTAAGTTCAACACCCTCACCCTCTAGCGCCATTAATTCTCTAAGCGCTTGCGGCTGAGTAATGTGTAAGTAATCAGAAGTTAATAAACGCAACTTAGGGAAGTAGCATTTTAAACATTACCAGCGTATGATGCCCTACCATTACATGTCTAAAGTTGTTTATTCTCTATTTTATTTATGCCCACTTCAATTGATATAGAACCTGAGTATATTTCTCTCTTCAAATTAGCAGCCAGGCTATTAAAAAACCCTGAAAAAAGACTTTTTATGGCTGAAGTTTCTGAAACCCTTTGCAGTGGAAGTGCCCGGTTGACTGAATCAACCTTTGGGTTTGGACGAAAGGCGGTTGCATTAGGGATCAACGAAAAAAAAACTGGGATGATCTGTTATGGAAATTATGAACCCTGCGGAAAAAATAAATCCGAGGTTGCACTGGTAGGCCTTGAAGATGATATCCGTAGCCTGGTTGAGCCTGAAAGCCAAGCGGATTCACGGTTAAGAAATACATTTGCCTATACCCGCATAACGGCCAAAGTTGTACGGCAGAAGCTAGTCGAGGAAAAGAACTGGCAAGAAGACCTTCTACCTAAAGAGCGAACCATTAGCAATATCCTGAATAGGATGGGTTATAAGCTCCGCAAGGTGCAGAAATCCAAACCTGAAAAAAAATACCAGAAACTAACGCCATCTTCGACAACGTCAACAAAGTTAGAGCAGAAGCCAGTCAACGACAAAACACGTTGCAGATCAGCATAGACTGCAAGGCTACTGTTAATCTCGGCGACTTTTCCAGAGCGGGTAAATCTCGCGGAGCAGAAGTGGTCCAGGCGCTAGATCACGATATGGCAGATAAAGATAAAATGGTGCCATTTGGGATTCTTAACCTAGATAACGATCAACTCCATGTTGTTTATGGACTCTCCTACAAGACGAGCGACTTTATTTGTGATGCACTGCAATTGTGGTGGGAGAATGTCAAAGAAGCTAACAAGGACAAAGATGAGCTGATTATTTATACAGACAATGGCCCGGAGAGTAATAGCCTGCGAACTCAGTTTCTTTTGCGGATGGTGCAATTTTCCAGTCAAACTGGGCTGAGAATCAGGCTGGTTTACTACCCTCCTTATCACAGCAAATATAATCCCATTGAAAGGCGGTGGGCTTTTTTGGAAAGCCATTGGAATGGCACACTTCTAAATTCAGTTCATGTGGTGGTGGAGTGGACAAAAAGTCTTGTGCATAAATGTAAAAAAACAATTGTTGATTTAATTGATAAGGTTTATACGAAAGGTGTAAGGCCAAGTAAGGAAGTGCTTGACGAGATTCAACCCCACATTACAAGACATGCCGAGCTGAAAAAGTGGGATGTGACTATACACCCAAAAAAGGTATCTTCTTAAATGCTGCCTCCCTTAAGAGGTGTAGAAGACGCGCTACTTCGTTTTATACTCTCCCTAATATCAGGCAAAATTAATTCCAACCCCGATAACCGAATAAACGAGACAGCAATATCAATCTCAGTAGCATGATTAATGGCGTAACGTAGCTTATCAACGAGTTGGTCATTGCCCCCTACTGTCAAAACATTGATATCTTCCACCAACGATTGTGTCAGCATAATTTAAACCTTTATCATTATTGTATTGAGCCACTGCTCCTCTTCTCTTCCTTGCCGTAAATCTCCCGTTATCCATACCTTTTTTATATCAAGGTCAACATTTTGAAGCACTGCTTCAAGCCTTTTTTTATTCATATCCGTAAAGCGTCGACTGCCTCGTTTTACTTCACCGTCACCCAACTTAAACGAGCAATAAAAAACACCTTGGGGTTTAAGCCAACCTGCCATAACTTGCAAAGTAATTTCCATATCTATAAAAGGAACATGTAACAAAGAAGCGCAAGCCCAAATACCATCTTGGCTGCCTTTAGGTATTTGAGCGTTTAAAAAAGTACTACAATCCACTGACGATTGAGTAAAATCGCTCGCAAGATTTGCTAGCTCGGCACTAGCATCAAAAGCGGATACATCATAGCCATGAGATAAAAAGTATTGGGCATCACGCCCTGAGCCGCAGCCCGCATCAACAACCTTTGCACCCTTTGGTAACAAAGGTAAAAATTGTTGGTACAAAAGCCCCATATCCACAGCGACTGTGTTATCAAAAAACGGCCTAGCATTATCGTTGTAGTAATTGCTCAAGGTTTTTACATCCAGATAGGATAAAGATATTTTATGTATGGGTAGATCAAGCTACGGCATTAGCGCTTAGGGATTGTATCTGATTACACCAACGTTTCAATATCAGTTTCAATATCACACAGCTCATGACTGAACCTTATTGATTCCATTTAAGGCACACCGAATATAAATCCAAACTTTTGCGAAGGGATTAGCTTACAAAAACGAAGAAATCATTTTGGCCTAGACTGCCAAATTCACGATCACACAAATCACGCAAGAAGCGCCCGAATGGTAAAACATCCGTCAATCAAGCGAATAAAACAGCCGGAACGGGAACATTTTCCAAAAGATTGCATCGAATAGGCATTATTCAGGTAAATTAATAACGCCAAGCAATACAGACTCGCACTTTCTTTTTATTCCACTACTTGAAATTAACCTATACTCTTTAGCCTTCATTCGTTCACAGACACATCTTAGTAACATTACTTTATGACAATTATTTTAAAAAATACCTCTAGCAAATCGACCAAAAAACTAGCCAAGGCGCAAACAAAACGTCAGGCGCGTTTCGATAAGCTATGGCAGCGGATTGAAAAACAGAAAAAACAAAACCTGAAGCTTCGCACTGAGCTGGATGCGCTTTGCATTGTTTATAAAGAACAAATCCTGCCATTAGAAATAGCTGCCAAAATGCCCGTTTTATCCCTGCTTGAAAAACTCATTGATTTCTATTCTCGTAAAAGCATGACGAAATGGCAACGCATCGAGTTAACTGAGTGGATCAATGAATCTATAGAGGGCGCTTATAGGATTGATCAACAAAAAGCTGATCAATTAAAAGAGCAATTTTTTACGCAGGTTGCTGCCTTTCACGGCATCAGTAAAGAGGATATGGAAAAAACAATCGCCGAGGCTGAAGCCCAAGCTGATTCTCTCTTTGAAAATGTCTCATCTGATGATACCAATAACGCAGAGGGTAGCGGCGAGAAGAGCAGCAACCGTGAATTCACCGAAGATATGTTTGGTGATGCATCTTGTGGTGAGAACGATGAAGGCATACCTGATGAAGACGACCTTTTTAAGGCCTTTAAAGACGCATTTGAAGAATTTAGGGCAGGTATGGAAACCCAGCAAGCACCTGAGCCGATGAAATTTGATGAAAAGTGGCTAAAGAGCGTCTTCCGTAAAACAGCTAATGCACTGCACCCCGACAAAGAGCAGGATGCAACCAAGCGCGAAGAGAAGGAAAGGCTCATGGCCGAGCTGCTGAGTGCGCGTGATGACAATGACGTACTCGCGTTAATAACGCTTTATTATGCACATGTCAGTGAGGATACATTGGAAATCAACGAGCAAAGTCTCGATAAGCTTTGTGATCAGTTGCAAAACCAGTTAGATCGTTTGCTCTATGAAAAAAGGGACATTATCTCAGGCGCTGAAAACCCTGTGCATGAAATGGTTTATGCCAACCTACACGGTAAAACAAAAAAACAACAGGAAAAAACCATAAAAGACTATATCCGTGATTTACAAGGTGAAAAAGAGACATTCACAGAGATGATTCAGTCTTTGAAAAATCTCAAAACCCTTAAATCACACCTTGAAGTCCGTTATGACGAGAAGCGTTTTTCGTCATTCTTTTAATTTATTTTCAGCGATTTTACTGTAAACCCATGAAGTCAACAAACGGCAGACACCCATCGGAATTAGAGATGGGTATATAGCGTTAAATACCTTAACGCCTTCCTCCTTGTATATTTATGTCCGTTATTTAGTTAGTCGTCATGATCAACGTTACGGTAATAGCAATTGTTATAGTGGCAGCGAATATAAATCGACCTATGTTTAAATTATTCATTAATGCATTTCTCCAATCCAGTCAGGTTATATACCGATCACCCTTAAAGATACGAGGGCGTTGGGTATAAATTCTTTTAATAAGAATCTCTTATGATTATCGTGTGGCACGATAACATTCTGCATTTCCTAACAAGCGGATAGTGGTCACAGTTATGGAATTTAATGCCTCTTTGATATATACCGGTCACTCTTGAAGATGCAAAGGCGTTGACCGCGCTGGCTCACCGCCTTCTTATATTTCCAATTCCGGTGGGTATAAAGCCAGCAACGTAAAATGATCCACCCAGTCATACATTACCTCCTTGTTATTGCTGGCAGCATGCCACATTAACGCGTGGCTATTGCCTCATCGTTTTAGCGTTCTTTCGTAATCAATACTCACAGTGCCCACTACTCTGCGGTTTGTCTTCCGCCCTTCGGGTGTTGCATTATCAGAAATCGGCTTTTCTTCGCCATAGCCAACAGCAGTGATGCGATCAGGGTCAATATCAAAGCTCTGCACTAACATCGTTTTCACTGCATTGGCGCGCGCGTCTGATAGAGTTTTATTATACGCTGCCCTGCCTTGGCTATCCGTGTGTCCTTCAATCTCAACGGTTACCACAGGGTACGCCGTTAAAAATTCTGCTAAGGCCTGAACCGCCTGCTCGCCACCGGTTTCAATCACGCTAGAGGCTGAAGCAAATTTCACATCCAAATTGAACGCTTTCGTTTCTGTGATTCTCGCGTCGCAGCCTTTCTCATCGACTTTGACATCCGGTTTAGTCGCTGGGCAGGCATCTTTGGTATCAATCACACCATCGCCGTCTGTATCTTTATCGCACCCTTCCGCATCAACAGTAGCGTTAGGATGGCTATTCGGGCATTGATCCTTCGCATCATAAATGCCGTCACCGTCAGTATCTTTAGGCGGTTCGATCACAGGTACAATCACTGACTTTTTACCAAAATAGCGTGAAATGGAAACCATCATTTGATAAGCATCTCGGTCAAATCCATCAATGCCTGCCCGCGCAAACCATTGCGGATTAAAATGCCATTGAACCCCAGCCGACATGGCCAGTTGAATATCTACCTGTTGATGATAATCAACCTTATCGCTAGAGGCTTTATTACTTATACCCGCTAAACCTACTTTAAGATAAATATTCCAGGTTTCAGTTGGCTGTCTCAACAGATAGCCTGCATAAAGACTATAAGCTTGATAGCTAATATGTTGCTTTCCGCCAAAATACGGATTGGGGTGCTCGACGGTGGCATTACCTAAATAGGCATAAGACACTTCAGCAAACCATTGCGGCTTAAAGTGATAACCCGCATGTATTTTAGCACTCAGGTTACGCCTACCGATTACGTCCCAAGATGTATCACTATCGTCAGGATTTAAGGTCGCAATGCCTAGCCCTGCACCCACATACCAGCATTCAGGAAAGCTAAATTCAAATGCATCTTCAGGCTGGCAAACGGACTCAGCTGCTTGTGTTGATCCTACGCCCAATGCACCCATGGTTAGCAATACAGGTAATAGCTTCCTCCATCTAAAAAGCGCAAAGAGAGACAGGATGAGTAGTAAAACTAAATCAGCCGAACCTGCGCTGTGGCCCTTCACCTTAGTGATCAATTCACGCTCAGCTTGTAGTCGATCATTGATGCCATCCTTGTTCCAATCACCATTTTCATTAGCATCTGGCACACCGTCATTATCGCTATCCAAATCTCTATAATCGGCCAAACCGTCATTATCTGTATCCACATTACCTTCCTCACTATCGGGGATACCATCGTTATCGCTATCCGTATCAAGATGATCAGGCGTTGCATCATCATCAGTATTTTCAGGCACCAATCGATCATCCGTGCCGTTATTATCTTCATCAATAGCAGAGCCCGATAAGATATCATCACCACCCGTAGAGGTTTGATCGATATCAAAAGCATCATCAATACCGTCGCTATCGCTATCTTCACCCAAAGGCGCTGGCAGATTCGCTTCAGTGCGATCATCGATGCCGTCGCCATCACTATCGGTATCTAGGCTATTAATCACCCCATCACCATCAGTATCAGCATGGCCTTCTGTGACATCGGGAATACCATCACCATCATCATCCAGATCTTTGTCGCTCGGTATACCATCACCATCACGGTCATTCATATCACCATACTGATCCAGTTCATCGTCATAATGGTTTTGTATCCCGTCTCTGTCATCATCGCCTTCTGGATTAACAACTTTGTCGTTTGCGATACACGCACTAAGGTTTGCTTCACGGAAATCAGGAACACCATTGTCGTCAATATCGGAAGGTTCACTGGCTAACTCACTACCTGAATCAACCAAACCGTCTTCATTCGCATCCAATAGTCCCGCTTCGAATACATCATTCAAACAATCATTGTCGCTATCAAGATCAATATAATCGGCTAGACCATCTTCGTCTGTGTCGCGTAGTTGATAGTTATCATCAATGCCGTCGTTGTTATTATCTTCTCGTGGCTCAGTGGCTTGGCTATAATCTGCATCAAAGCTATCACTGATACCGTCTGCGTCCTCGTCAAGGAATGCTCCCGATGAATCGACAAGAATGTCCAGTTCGAAGGTATCGGTGATACCGTCATTGTCACTGTCATTATCAAGATAGTCAGCCAACCCATCACCGTCACTATCTCGCGGCATAACGTCATCATCAATACCGTCATTGTTTGCATCAACACCACCGGTTTGATCCACATCAAAGGTGTCATCAATACCATCACCATCTTCGTCATTGAAGGTTAATGGGGTTTCCAGTGCATCAGGTAAACCGTCATTATCACTATCGAGATCAAGATAATCAGGCGTACCGTCATCATCCGTGTCGCGCGGCATCACATCATCATCGATGCCATCACCGTTTTCATCAGCACCTTCGGTTTGATCAACATCATACTGATCATCAATGCCATCACCATCGGTATCTTTGCCTGTGCCATCTTCAAAACGATCGGGGATACCGTCGTTATCTGAATCTGGATCTTGATTATTCGGTAAATCGTCACCATCAGCATCTTCATCTGATTCTTTATCATCAGGAATACCGTCATCATCCTTATCAGGATCAATAAAGAGTGTAATCACTAATTCATTAGACGATTCATTACCATTGCCTGCATCATCAACAACTCGATCTTTAGCAATGGTTGCTGTTATTTCAGGAATATCTTCTGCTCGCAAGGTAAATAAATACGTGGTATCTGATTCGCTAACAAAACTAACCACTTCAACGCCGCTTGTTAAGGTTAATAAGCTTTGGTCGACGCCTTGTACTGCCTCATCAAAGACAACACGAATAATGATCTCACCGTCATTCTCTGATGTCTCTTGACTTATCGTAGGTGTAGGGCCTTGGTTATCGAATAAAACATCGACAGGTGTTGCCGCTTCGTTGCCATTGCCGGCAAGGTCTGTTGCCACACCCGCATCGATCGATAAGGTAAACGCTGCCGTTGGCGTCACAAGTACGCTATATAAGGCATTCGTTTCATCAACAACGCTAAAGTCACTTAAAGAAGCGCCTTCTGAGAAAAGAATATCCGATAATTCAAACCCTTCGACTGCTTCGCTAAATTCAATGATTGCTGTAAAAGCATCGTTAGCGGTTGTAGGGACATCACGAAATGTTACTGTGGGTTTCTGCTTCTGCATCTTCATTCGGTGCGATAGTCACGGCGTAATTTTTGCCCGTACCAGTCAGGCTAACCACTTTCCCACCGGTAATGACAAAATCTTCGGGGTTAAGCCCTTCCACTGCCTCATTAAAAACGACTGAGATCTCGAACTCGCCGTTAATCACCTCAGGCATATCTTCAAACGACACAGTCGGTGGACTATCATCAAAAGCAACAACGACTTCTTGCCCCTCAGTATTTCCATTATTTGCCAGATCTAATGCAACATTTTCATCAATATTCAGTGTGATTTCGGTGCTCGGCACAACGGGTGTTACGATGACCGTATATTCGTCAGCACTGCCTTTAAAGCCTGATAAGGTCGCACCTGTCACCTTAATATCGGATTGATCAAACCCATTAACTGCTTCATCAAACCGGATGGTTGCGATAAATGCACCATTCGCATGAGATGGAATATCTTCAAAAGCCACCTCTGGTCGCGTTATGTCATAAGTGGCGGAAGCGTCATCTGCCTTGGTATTGGTATTACCCGCCCTATCCTCTGCAACGCCCGCAGGAATAGAGAGGCTCACATTAGCGTCAGTGGGTGTAACGATAACGGTATAAACAGCGCCATTTCCGGCAAACTGACTGAGATCTGCACCTGATGAAACAATATCAGTTATCTCAAAACCTGAAACCGGCTCACTAAATCGAATAGTCATTGTGAACGGTTCGTTAGATAACGCCGGAACACCTTCAAAGACCACTGAAGGCTGAGTTAAATCATACGATTGAGTGATTTCATCTGCTTTGGTATTGCTATTTTTATCAGCATCGATAGCTACATCGGCGGCAACATTCACATGAAGGGTGCCATCTTGATCTGCGACTGGCGTAACATCGGCGGTATAAGTTGTGCCTGAACCGGCAAAGTTACTGACTTCACCGCCGGTCACGACCAATTCACTTTGTTCAAAGCCGGTAACGGATTCACTAAAGGTCACGGTGACGGGATAATCGCCATTGGCTTTAACTGTGCCGATCGCGATAGCAACACTGGGGGCTTGTAAGCTATAAGCTTGAGTCTTTTCTGCAGCGGCGGTATTCAGATTGCCGTCACTATCTTTAGCCACATCGGCAGCAACATTGATTCGAATCGTGCCATCAATACCCGCCGCTGGCGTAACATCGGCAGTATAAGTCGTGCCTGAACCGGCGAAGTTAGTTAATGCACCACCAGCAACAACCAATTCACTTTGCTCAAAGCCGGTCACGGATTCACTAAATGTCACGGTGACGGGATAATCGCCACTGGCTTTAACTGTGCCAATCGCGATAGAAACACTGGGTGCTTGTAGGCTATAAGCTTGGGTTTTTTCTGTTGCCGCGGTATTCAGATTATCATCACTATCTTCAGCCACATCAGCTGCAACATTGATTCGAATAGTGCCATCTTGACCCGCCGCTGGCGTAACATCGGCAGTATAAGTCGTGCCTGAACCGGCGAAGTTAGTTAATGCACCACCAGCAACAACCAATTCACTTTGCTCAAAGCCGGTCACGGATTCACTAAATGTCACGGTGACAGGATAATCACCATTGGCTTTCACTGCGCCAATCGCAATAGCAACATTGGGGGCTTGTAAGCTATAAGCTTGAGTCTTTTCTGCAGCGGCGGCATTCAAGTTACCGTCACTATCTTTAGCCACATCGGCCGCAACATTGATTCGAATCGTGCCATCTTGACCCGCCGCTGGCGTAACATCGGCGGTATAAGTTGTGCCTGAGCCAGCGAAATTACTTAATGCACCACCGGTCACCACCAATTCGCTTTCAACAAAGCCGGTAACGTTTTCACTAAAAGTCACGGTGACAGGATAATCACCATTGGCTTTAACTGCACCAATCGATAGGGTTACATCAGGTTTTTTAAGGTCAATAATCGTTTGTTGATTGCCTGTAATATTATCATTGCCATCCGAGTCTATAACGCCCGAAAAGTTTCCGCGCAATTTCGCTTGGTTAGGTACCTCAGTTGCATTGGGTAACACTTGTGCCTGAAAACTTAGGTTCACAGACTGGCCTGCATTAATTTTTTCAACCGTCCAGTTTAATCCTGCACCACTAGGATCAGATGATGATCGAGTGTTGCCACCCTGCATGCTGCCACTTATATAATCGAGTGCAGTATCCAGTTGATCCTTCACCGCTAAATTTAACGCCACGCCGGCATCATCATTGGCTATGATCAACGTATATTCAACAATATCACCAACTGATATCTTGCCAGATCTATCAGCATCGTTGACCAGCTGAACAGATTTAGTAAATGCCAGATCAGGTACTTTTCCAACCATTAACGGCGCACTTACTGATCGACTATCGCGACTATTTTGAGGACCCCACGCTAAATCAAAACCAATAGTTAAGTCTTCACCCGCTTTATCGGCTGCAATCAATAGATCAATGCTAACCGTACCTGAAAATTCTTCTCCAAATACACCTAAATCAAAACCACCATCGGCAAAAGCAATATCAGTAGAGATGCCTAAATCATTGGTGACAACCGCTTTTAAAGCCCCAGCATTAGAGATACTTATCCCTGCTGGAAGAACAGGCGTTAAGATGCCACTCTGTGCATCGGCACTGCCTCTCGAATTTGAAAACCTTAGCTGATAACGAACAGTATCAAGCGCGGTAATCGTTTGGCTAAGATCAGCATCATTCAATAAGCTTTCAGGGATTAAGTTACTATCTTTCGTTAACGTTAACGTAAGATTTGGCGCACTGACATTTACCCAAACCGTTGCCTGACGTTCATCACCATCACTATCAGTAATTCGATAAGTAAAATTATCCTGCCCCGAATAATTATTGGCTGGTGTGTAAATAATATAGTCATCTGTTTTGTTTGCTGTGCCCGCTGTATTAATAGAAACAGAGCCACCTTGGCTGGATGTAGAATCAACCTCAAACAACGCGAGGCCATCACCAAAATCATCATTGAGCAAGGCTGAGATAAAAGCCGTATTATTGATCTCAATAAGTAGCTGGTCATCAACGGCATTAGGTACTAAATCGATAGTGACGGGCGTGGAATTATCATCACCGGCAAGCGTGTCATCATCAGAAAGTAAGACACCGATAATATTAGCAACTGCTTTCGCCTGGTTATAAATAACCTGCCCTTCGCCATCATCAACGGTTACTCGGAAGGTTAAAGTCACCTGCTCTGTTACATTTAGTTGATTGAGATGCCATGTTAATCCAAGCGGTGAACCCGAAATACTGTTTGCTGGATCAGAATCATCACGAGCATCTCCGGCTGTCATTGAGCCTGCAACATAGGTTAATCCAGCAGGCACAGGATCATACACCACAATATCATCAGCTAAAGGGCCACTTTGATGCGTTAATGTGAGCGTATATTCCAGTGTATCGCCTGAAGACGGCGAATTGCTGGCATCATTATCATCAACAAGGGTATACGTTTTGATAAAGCGTAAATCAGGTACCTGACTGACTTCTAAAGGTGTCGGGTCTTGCGAATCTGGCAAATTTGGATCATCTGAAAGCGTATTTCCAGACACATTACTTGCCGTTAGCACCGCTTGGTTATTAATCACACCACCTGCACCATTGATTATTTCAGCTTCAAAAGTGAACTCTTCCTGACTGCTTGGCGCTAAGTTGGCAATACTCCAAACTAAACCATCGGGTTGCCCTACAACAGTTGCATGAGGGTCGGTATCATTTTGGCTATCGCCTCCCGACACACTTGCGGCGATATAATTTAATGCAACAGGCAAAGCATCGCTAAGTTTCAAATCGGTTGCGGCGATTGCTCCAGAGTTTTCAACGCTAAGCGTATAAATGACTTTATCGCCCAGGTTATAAACACCTAAAGGTGCTGTATCGCCATTGGCTGCGAAATCAACAATTTTTGTAAAACTCAATTCAGGTTTTGCTATGGTAACTGGGGTTGGATCATCGGGCACGGCCGTTTGACTATTATCCGAGCTGACATTTTCACCAAGCTGGAAAGGTAAATTTTTAAGATAAGCCGTATTCTCGTAAGTCGCCTCTTCAATAACACCAGGCACTGTCACATCAATTTTAAATGAGCTATTGCCGACTTGAATGCTATCAATGGAAAATTTTGCTAACGCATTCCCCGTAAGACTTGTTGTTGCTGAAATAGTGATGCCATTGAGATCATAAGGCTCAGATGCCCATAAAAAACCAGATTGCAGCTGGTCTTCAAAGACCACATCATCTAGCACCTTACTCGAACTATTTTCAATATCGAATGTATAGGTAAAGGTTTCACCGAGATTCAGCGTTCTTGAAGATGTCGTCTTATAAAATTCAAGCCCATAAGCACAAGAAGCCCCATCATTACTACTGGTACTTTCTCCCTCACCAATAACCTGAACTACGCCAGTGGTGGTATTTATTCTTATTAACGTTTCTTGTGATTTTGGATTATTAACATCATTCGAATAGCCAATTAAGTCACCTGATGCCTCAAAATACAATGACCCCACTTCTCTAAAAGCATTGTTACCAGAACCTACTGACTCAATCTTCGAAACCGTTGCGCTAACGCCACTACCGGTTAAGTACATACGCTTTAGGATTCGATTATTAATATCCCACCCATAAATGACACCTTCATTTCTTGGATCAATGGCAATATCAACCGTAGAAAATTTTGATGCACCAGCAGCATATGAAAGTTTGGTTGCTTGCATGGAGTCGACATCAAGAATTGATAGCGTCTTACTTCCGCTATTAAGCACATAGAAGGTTCCATCAAGCGCCATTGCACCAGCGTTGTAGTTATTACCGGTAAAGACGCCCAAATACTCAACATTCATATTGGCATCAACACGAAATAATCTATTTGGATTGGCGGTATAATATTGAAACCCATCGACTGGGTTATAGGCCAAGGCATTCAGGTCACTTAACCTATTATTGCCTGAAACCTGCATAGACTTTACAAGTAAGTCGGCTAGAAAAGTAGACTCAGCTGTTTCACCATTAACATCATAAAGCTTTCCGCTAACGATTTGATAAAGTTTATTATCACAGGACAAAGGCTCAGTCGCGACAGCCACAACCCGAGGAGAAAAAAAGCTCGCCAAGATCATAAAAATAAAGAAGCAACCTAACCACCCTTCCCTAGAAGAACTTTCGTTGATTCGCATCAGCCTTTCGAACATATTACTACCCCATTCACTTAGCACAGAATCAATAACAGCTCATCAGTCAGGATGACAAAGAAAGGGCTATCTATAGAAAAGTGAATAGTGATGTTTCTTTTTATTATCAAACGATATATTATTGTGAGAAATATAGCACACTTTAAAACCCTAACTCAATAGAAAAATAGACATATATATAGATTAACCTATTGAAATATATCGTTTTTTATTCTTTTATCCCGTTTTTTTCCTTAAACAACAGAGTTATATCAATACCAAGCCATATAGAATCCAATAGTAAAAACACCACCTTTAACCAACAATGGCATTATTTATAACGCTCACGAATGGTTAACTGGAAACTTCGAGTTTTGGGTGCTTTCAATTTTCGGGGAGATTACCGGTTTTGCTGCACCTAGACAGCAAGATGTTAAAATTTCCGCAGTTCACTCAAAATAGCCGAATGAAATGATCTCTTTCAAATCACGCCAAACGCCTAAAGCGATCATCTTTCAGTGCTCTCGCTGGCATTGTGCCTACTCGCTCAGCTATCGCAATATTGAAGAAATGATGCAAGAGCGCGGCATTGACGTTGATCATTCGACGTTGAATCGCTGGGGTAATTCATTATGCGCCGCTGCTTGAAAAAGCTTTTAATGCAAAGAAGAAACGCCCAGGTAATCGTTGGCGCATGGACGAGACTTATATCAAGGTAAAAAGCCAATGGAAATACTTGTACCGCGCAGTAGATAGCGATGGAAATACCATTGATTTTATTTTGACCGCTAAGCGCGACACCAAGGCAGCACTACGTTTCTTTAAAAAGTCTATTGGTCGCAATGGCAAGCCAAGCCTCATAAATATCGACGAGAGCGGTGCCAATACTGCCGGTATAAAGCTGTTCAATGAAGAGAAAAATAAGCGCATTAAAATCCGTCAGAATAAGTACATGAATAATATTGTCGAGCAAGATCATCGGCGAATCAAGCGTATCACTCGACTCATGATGGGCTTCAAAAATTTTCATGCCGCACAGAGAATATTGGCCGGCATAGAGCTAATGGCCATACTCAAAAAAGGACAAATGAAGAAGAATTTGGCAGGTAGTTTATCACCCGTTGAGCAATTCTACGCCCTAGCTGCGTAAGCAGAAAAGTGAATACGTTTTTTGGATACTCTCAGACTTAGACGTGACACTACCCTCATTAATGCTTGGCAGTATACTATCGTTACTCATTCATCACCCAGCGCTCCTGTTATACCGATTATAGAGACTGGTTTCATAACTTGCTGAGAAGACACAAGAGGGCTTTGGGTCGTTGGTTAAAAATAAATGCGACAAAAAGTATAAAGTCTATTGTTGAATAAAAAAATGAGCCAACTCAGCAGAAAACAAAGGGCTTTAAACAAGCACTAAGCCTTGCTGATCTTCACGCATTTGTTAGAAGCAATTCTTCGGGGTAATACTCAAAATCACCCGCAAAATAAAGGCCAAAAAAATATTTTGGGCACACAGAGGGAAAAGGAGGATATTGCCTCATCGGGATGTTAGATAAGTTGTTGATTTTATTCTGAAAAAATTGGTAGGACTAAGCAGATTCGAACTGCTGACCTCTACCATGTCAAGGTAGCGCTCTAACCAACTGAGCTATAGTCCTAGGTCTTAATTAAGGCCGGCATTATACCGACCCCTATCAAACAAAC
This sequence comes from Pseudomonadales bacterium, assembly GCA_965248335.1. Lineage (GTDB taxonomy): Bacteria > Pseudomonadota > Gammaproteobacteria > Pseudomonadales > DT-91 > CAKMZU01. The sequence continues at coordinate 1,625,006 of CBDFIY010000003.1, read as the reverse complement.
AAGTGTTTTTGTTTCTTTATGTTCATTTAAAGGCTTTCTCTTTAAGTTGGTGTAATTGGTCGCGCACAGTACTGGCCTCTTCAAATTCAAGATTTTGTGCATGCTGATGCATTTTATCTTCCAGTGCTTTAATGTGTTTTTCGAGTTCCTTTGCAGACATCGCTTGTATCTCTGTAATGCTTTGAATCTCGCCAGCCAAACTCTGCTTCCCTTTCTTTTTAGTCCGCTTACCAGGAATCATTGCGCCCTCAAGAATATCCGCCACGCTTTTTTCTACGCCTTTCGGGGTAATATTATTCGCTTTATTGTAAGCAATTTGCTTTTCTCGCCGCCGTGCTGTCTCATCAATGGCTCGCTGCATGGAGCCTGTCATACGGTCAGCATAGAGAATTGCATGGCCATTTAAGTTTCTGGCTGCACGTCCAATGGTTTGAATCATCGAGCGTTCTGAGCGCAAAAAGCCTTCTTTGTCGGCGTCTAAAATAGCTACCAACGATACCTCTGGCATATCAAGCCCTTCTCTCAATAGGTTAATGCCTACAAGCACATCAAACTCACCTAATCTTAAATCGCGGATAATTTCCACGCGCTCAACCGTATCGATATCTGAGTGCAGATAACGTACACGCACGCCGTTATCTGCTAAATAGGCAGTGAGATCTTCCGCCATGCGTTTCGTCAACACCGTCACTAGAATACGCTCGCCTTTTGCCGCCGTTATTTTGATCTCATCAAACAAGTCATCCACTTGCGTTTTGGCTGGGCGCACCTCTATTTCTGGGTCAACAAGGCCTGTGGGTCTAACCACCTGCTCTACAGTTTGGTCGCTATGCTCTTTTTCATAGTTTCCAGGTGTTGCCGAGACACAAATCATCTGGCCAACGATCGCCTCCCATTCCTCAAATCGCATCGGGCGATTATCCAACGCTGAAGGCATACGAAAGCCATATTGCACGAGGGTTTCTTTACGCGAACGGTCGCCTTTATACATTGCGCCAATCTGTGGAATCGTTACGTGTGATTCATCAACCACAACTAATGCGCCTTCAGGTAAGTAATCGTAAAGCGTTGGTGGTGGCTCGCCTGATTTTCTCCCTGAAAGCTGACTGGAGTAGTTTTCAATGCCAGAGCAATAACCCAGTTCGCGAATCATCTCAAGATCGTACTTTGTTCTTTGCTCCAAACGCTGTGCTTCAACAAGCTTGTCGTTTTTTCGTAGATAATCTAAACGATCGACAAGCTCTTCTTCGATTTGATCCATTGCCTTAACCAAGGTATCACGCGGCGTTACATAGTGGGTTTTAGGGTATACCGTGTATCTAGGCACTTCTTGGGCAACCCGCCCCGTTAAAGGATCAAACACAGAAAGCTTTTCTACTTCGTTATCAAACAACTCGATACGCAATGCTAGATCTTCTGAATCTGCAGGAAAGATATCTATCACCTCGCCTCTTACCCGATAAGCACCACGCTGAAAATCAGTATCATTCCGCGTGTATTGCAACTCGGCAAGACTTCTCAAAATTTTTCGCTGATCTGTTATTTCACCGCGTGAAAGAATAAGACGCATAACGAGATAACTGTCTTTATCACCCAAACCATAAATGGCTGATACGGTGGCAACCACAATACAATCGCGCCGCTCCAGTAGGGCTTTTGTTGCCGATAGTCGCATTTGCTCAATGTGCTCATTCAAGGAGGCATCTTTATCGATAAAGGTATCTGATGAGGGCACATACGCTTCTGGCTGATAATAATCATAATAAGATACAAAATATTCAACGGCATTTTTGGGGAAAAATTCTTTAAATTCGCCATAGAGTTGAGCCGCAAGTGTTTTATTATGTGCCATTACAATCGTGGGGCGTTGTAACTCTTGAATGACATTGGCAATAGTAAAAGTTTTACCTGAGCCTGTTACACCCAGCAGTACCTGCGTGCGCAATCCCGATTCGATGCCGTCAACAAGCTGCTTAATGGCTAAAGGTTGATCGCCCGCTGGTTGATATTTAGACGCCAACTGAAACGGTTTGGACATGATTTGTTTACTCTTTATACAGATTTTTAAAAAGAAGCTATTTTTTATAAAAAACGGGAAAAAATTGTTGACGAATTTTAAACATCTCTCTACTATACGCGCCATCTCAACGACATACCAACGTTGATTTAACGATTCCGCCTTAGCTCAGTTGGTAGAGCAAATGACTGTTAATCATTGGGTCGCTGGTTCGAGCCCAGCAGGCGGAGCCACATTTTAAAAAGCAGCCAACTGGCTGCTTTTTTTATGCCTTCATTTTACCTTGCTTTTTCTTCGGGCAAACCATCTTCTTTAATAATGTGCAATGTCGATGTGGGAAACGCAACATCGCCACCATAACCATGAATGATATCCATCGCCTTCAGTAGAACATCTTGTCGTATCGCATGGTACTCCACCCAAACCGTGGTTTTGGTCAGGGTATAAATCATGATATCCAAAGAGGACGGCGCAAAAGTGACAAAATTAACAATCAGCGTCATCTTGGGATCAATATCAGGATGATTTTTTAGCATGTCACGAATATCATCGACAATCATGCGCATCTTAGGTGCATCCTCATAACGCACACCAATCATCTCCTTAATGCGGCGATTGGTCATTCGCGAGGGGTTTTGAATACTTATCTGGTTAAAAATGTAGTTCGGCACATACAAAGGCCGCTTATCAAAGGTTCGAATTTTTGTTGAGCGCCAGCCAATCTGCTCAACATACCCTTCGATCTGCTTATCAGGTGAGGCCACCCAATCGCCCACAGAAAAAGGGCGATCAAAGTAAATGACTAACCCCCCAAAAAAATTAGCGAGCATATCTTTTGCTGCAAAACCGAGCGCAATGCCTCCAATACCACCAAATGCCAAAAAGCCTTTAATGCTATACCCTAGTGCATTAAGGACAAACAAAATAATCGTGACAACAACGGCAGCGACAATGAGTTTTGAGACAGCATGAATGGTGGTGAGATCCAAATCGCCTCGGCCTTCGTATAACTTTTCAGCGCCCTTGGCTAATCGTATGACAAACCAACCAAAAATAGATGTGAGCGCAACATCCCTGAGCGAGTTAAAACCGGCCAGAAACCCTTTAATTTCCTCAAAAACCTCAATGGTATTCAGCGCTACTGAAAGCCCGACCAGCCAAATAATATAACCTGCAGGTTTTGCCAAAGCCTCAGCGAAAACATTATCCCACGAGTTTCTTGTTTTCTGTAACCGAACGCCTAAACGATGAAGGAGGCGCACCACCACAAAATTAGCAATGAGCGCTACAAGGATAATGACAAACACATGGATAACTAAGCCATAATTATTCGGCAACCATGTTTTTAACTCACCCAAGAACGAAATATCCATTCGAAAAACCCACATCAAATGATAATTAAAACTGGCACAGTCAACAGATCTGTATAAAATATCAGTAACTGTATATAATATCAGACAATTTAACTGACTCGTGACTGGCAACGGAGACAACAGCATCTGCTTGTTTTTGAACAGACCACTGATGTTGACGGCCAAGTCTAGCATAAATACCCACTGACAGAACACGGATTAAACATGCTCAAATTAACCGCTCGACAACAGCAAATTCTTGATCTGATCAAAACGCATATTCGTCAAACAGGATACCCGCCAACACGTGTTGAAATTGCAAATGCTTTTGGCTTTAAATCTGCCAACGCCGCTGAAGAACACCTCAAGGCACTCGCTAAAAAGGGCACGATCGAGATGATTCCAGGCGCCTCACGAGGCATCCGTATCCTTGGTGAGGAGGACGAATCATTAGGTTTACCCGTCGTAGGCAAAGTTGCCGCCGGTGCGCCTTTAATTAGCGCCGATCACATTCAAGATCATTGTGCTATTTCTCCTGATTTTTTTTCGCCTAAAGCCGATTACTTACTGACTGTTCAGGGTGAAAGCATGATTGATGCAGGCATTATGGATGGCGATCTCATTGCCGTACATGATAGCCAGCAAGCCAATAACGGAGACATTATCGTCGCGCGTGTAGATGATGAAGTAACCGTCAAACGCTTTAAATCTGGTGACAGTACAAATCACATTTCTTTGCTACCAGAGAACAGGCTCTTTGATCCAATCCTTGTTGATTTAGCCACGCAATCCTTTAGCATTGAAGGGATTATGGTTGGTGTTATAAGGCGCTAACGCAAGCGGCCTTGATCAATACAGTAATAAAGCCATTCAACATCTTGCCTTCCCCCCCTTAAGGGCAAGATGCTTATTTACAAAGTCGTCGCACGCTTGCCTTCAAAAACGGGTATTAAAATGAAAATCGTCGTCATTATGGCTATGCAATCTGAGTTTTCCGCGATTAAAGAAATGATTCAGCCAGCCCCTCTCGATATTATCGATTGCTTCCCCGGCCACCAATACCATCAAGCCGAATGCTTTGGTCATGACATCATTTTCGCACTCCCGGGCTTAGAATCTGAACATGCCATCGATCGCATTGGGCCACAAAACGCCAGCCTAATCGCCTATGAATCCATTAACTATTTCAAACCTGAGCTTGTCATTAATGCCGGTACTTGTGGTGGATTTAAGGCAAGGGGCGCGATGATTGGCGATGTGTACCTATCAACAGAGCCTGTCTTTTACCACGATAGACGCATCCCCCTTGATAACTTCCAAGGCTTTGCCAGTGGCTATTTTCAGCCCAGCAAAATCACCTTCGCCTCTCCCGTTGACATCAAATCTGGGCGTGTAACAACGGGCAGCTCTCTTACGGCCTCCGAGCAAGATTTATCGATCATGATAAATGGCGAGGCCGATTGTAAAGAAATGGAACTCGCCGCTATTGCCTATGTATGTCAGTCGCTTGATACGCACTGGGTAGGCATTAAATCAGTAACGGATATCGTCGACTGCGAAAAACACACGACCGAAGAGGAATTTCTAAGAAACCTCAACCAAGCATCTTCCAAACTTAAAGACACACTCTTAAGCGTCCTCCAGCACGTACAATTACCATAAGACTAACGCCACAATAATCGGCAGCAACAAGAGCGTCAACATCGATCCCCTTCGGAATTGAAGATGCAAGAAGGCGGCAAGCGAACGAATTCCCATGAGCTTACAGTCAGTAAGTGATTGGAGGGCCAACGCCCTTGCATCTTCAAGGGTGATCGGTATATAGCACTATGGAAAGTTTTGCTATGCTCTCAGTAACTTTGTATTTATCCTACACGCAAAGCATGAACTCACGTATTTTGATTACCTTAAAAAATTTAAATTATCCTGATCACTCACCCCTGATCACCTGCCCTGAAAACTGGTTATGACCATGATAGATTCCCCCTCAATGAGAAATGAAGATTTAGTCAATAAGCTACGCGTAATACCCGACTTCCCCAAGAAAGGTATTCAGTTTTACGACATTACAACGCTTTTAGCCGACCCAGAAGGCTTGTACCTATCCGTCAATCGTTTGGCAGCACTTTATTCAGAAAACAAACCGGATATTGTCGTCGGCATTGATGCGAGAGGTTTTATATTAGCCAGCGCTTTAGCTTACAAACTCGGCTGCGGCCTCGCGCTAATTCGAAAGAAAGGAAAACTGCCATTTAATACGTACGAACAATCTTATGCGCTTGAATATGGTGAGTCGACCCTTGAAATTCATACAGACACCTTCAAAACACAAAAGAAAGCCTTATTGATTGATGATTTATTAGCCACGGGTGGTACAGCTCAGGCTGCCGTTAGCCTTGTTGAAAAAGCCGGTGGGCAGGTGATCAGTTTTGCCTTTTTAATTGAATTATTAGGTTTAAAAGGCAAGGAAAAACTAAAAAACACTCACACACAATCGCTGATGGCATTTAATGATACTTAATACATAATTTTAAAAGGTTTGTCTGATAATGGATTCCCGCCTTCGTGGGAATCCAGTGATTAAATGACTAAAAAAGCATAAAACTAAACCCTATAATCGGATTTATACCCAACTGACTTCAAGGTGCGCGATTTAGCTGTTGGAAATTATCATTAATTCTACTGCCTAAATCAGCGCCAATTTCAGGTAGTATTTTTTCAAAAAACTCGCTAATTTTATTTTTAAAATCCTTTGCCGTGGAAAAGTACTGGTTATTCCTGACTTTTTCGTTCATCACCTTCCACAGCCGCTCTATGGGGTTTAGATTTGGGCTGTATGGTGGCAAGGTGTGAAGTTTAATGCCTAACTTGTCCGCAGCGCTCAGGACAGCCTTGGATTTATGATAGCCAGCTCCATCTAAAACTAAATGCACTGTCTTCTCACTATAATGTGCTCGTATTTTATGGAAAAATTCAATAATCGAATCGCCATTAACGGTGTCATATTGGCCAATAATAGCTTCTTCTATATGGGTGAGTTCGATAGCACCTATTATATTGAGCCGTGTCCGACTTCCCGTGGTCTCTATGGGTTTATCGACACCCGTTTTGATCCATCCCGATGTGATTTTTGTTGCTTGAGTTGGATGAACTGCGTCCATGAACAGTAAGGCTTCACCCTCTGATAGCTCAGCTTTTAGCGCTTCATACTTTTCAATAAATTGCGCTTGTTTTTCAACATCAAACTTATGTGGAATGCCTTTAGGCTTTTTATAGCTGAAACCCTTTTGGTGTAACCACTGGGTTAGCCCTGAAACACTAAACTGCACACCCCAAGTTGTTTTAATATAATGACCAATTTGGCTCACTTGGGTATATATTTTTCCTGACAAATGAGTAACCAGCAACTGAGATTGCTCGTTATCTAGGTAACCTTTGGAGCCGCCATTGGTTGATAATAACTTTTCATCATTTAGGTAATCATTAAGATGCCGAACAATCGTGGACTCATCTTTTCTTAATGCCTGAGCGATCATTCTTGTCGACCAGCCTTCCGACCGCAACAAAACGACCTTCAAACGATCACTTTCTCTACTGTCTCTTGCTTGCTTATGACGCAATTCCAGTGCAAGTTTTTCGTTTTTTGTCAGGTCGATTTTCAGCATCTGCGCACTATGATTATTTACTCTTTATAAATCAAGTACTTTCAATAGCGATGGGTATAGAGGATGTACTAGCCTTATATACCCATCACCCTTGAAGATGCAAGGGCGTTGGCCGCACTCGCTCACCCCAATCACTTACCGACTGTAAGCTCATGGGGGGGCACTCGCTTGCCGCCTTCTTGCATCTCCAATTCCGATGGGTATAAATATCCACCGCCCCTCTATCAAAAATAGGGATTCTATACATCTGATCAACACCTATACCCATCTCGGTAAATACCTACCAAACGTTAATACAAACCTTCAGCTTTTAGCTGTCATCTTTCTGTCACCTTATCCACAATTCTTGTGGATAAGGTTTTGGATAAATCGTCTATATCTCGATAAGCCTCTAAGAAAACAGCAACCGCACCACCTTGATCATTTTTTAACCTAAAGAAATAACCATATTTTTCAATCAACTACGTAAAAATAAAAGTTTATAATCAAAATTAAAGGCTAGGTTGTTCATTATAAACGGCTATAAACTGTACTACTGACACTATGGATAACTTTCATTCAATCTTCGCTCTTTTTTCTAGCACTTATCTCATTGAAGTGAGATCCATTGCTTCCTTGTAAAACTAACTGCTGGGCCCAAGAAACCTCCTGAAAATCAGACTTTACGGTAACTGACGAGACAATCTATTCTTGTTCTCTCACAGCATATTTTCTTACGCAGTGTAGCTCTGTTGATTGGTGAATCGTGGGCTACTTTTTAGATACATCCCATGAAGGTTTCCATGCACTAAAAGGCTCTGGGCCTCTCGCGTAGTTTGGCGTGGTTTTTGACATGCGTATAAGACTGGGCAAGAACGTCACCTCCCCAAATGCACCATAGTTCTTTTTTAGCTCTACGTTATTTGGCTTGGATAAATCAGGGTCATCAGAAAACGGTAAGTTACTATCGACAATCAACTGACGGGGTAATAACCCGATTTCTCTTGCCCACATGGATAAACGTGTTAACGAGAGTCTAATCTCATAGCTTCCCCCTTCAATTGCTCTTCTTCGCAAAGTCGCATTAACTGCCGCTGCGCCCACATAAGCAGCTAAATAATCGGCGTAAATATCCGTCATTGGCATCAATGGCGCATCAATCGAGCCTTCGTCAGCACAAAAGCCTGAAACCATTACGGCTATCGGGTCAAACCCACGCATATTGCTCCACGGCCCATCAAAATCAAAACACTTCAGGTTCATGGAGATAATACCCAGCCTATAAAAGTAGCTTGAAAGATGATGATAAAAATAGAAAATAACAACACTTTACGGTAGCTTATGCCATAAAATATGCCGAGAAAATAATTAAGGCGGCGTCACAATTTTATGCATCAGTCTTATATACCCATCGGTATTGGAGATGCAAGAAGGCGGCAAGCGAGTGCCCCCCCATGAGCTTACAATCAGTAAGTGATTGGGTGAGCGAGCGCGGCCAACGCCCTTGCATCTTCAAGAGTGATAGGTATATGCTAACAATCCGACTGAAGGTGACAAAGTTTTGCATAATACCCGTTGAGCGCAAGCAACTCTGTATGCGTGCCCTGCTCGATAATCGATCCATGCGACAAGGCAATAACGTTGTCGCATAGCGTCAGTGCATTCAACCGATGCGAGATAATAATCAAGGTTCTTTGCGCTTTTATTTTCTGGATACATTCAAGCACCACTTGCTCACTCTCATAATCCAGGGCCGATGTGGCTTCATCAAAAATAACAATACTCGGATCATTGATGAGTGCCCGCGCAATGGCAACGCGTTGCTTTTGGCCACCCGATAATTTTGATCCTTGCTCGCCAGCTTCCGTATTAAACCCATTATCCATGGAGGAAACCATACGATCAACGCCCGATAGCTGCACAGCTTCATTAAATTTTTCTTCGCTAACACAGGGATTAGAAACGATGATATTTTCACGAATGGTTGCATTAAATAATCGGTTCTCTTGCAACACAATACCGAGCTGCCGCCTTAAGGTAGCTGTATCGGCCATGGTTAAATCAACGTCATCGATCAAAATTTGCCCAGATTGTGGTTTATATAATTTTTGTATCAGTTTACTGATACTGGATTTTCCTGAGCCTGATTGCCCTGTAATACCCAAGCACGTTTTTGCTTCAAGATCGAAGCTGAGCTTGGTTAAAATTTCGCGTGTATTATCTGCATAGCGAAAGCTAACTTGTTTAAAACAGAGACGCCCTTCTATGTGCGTTAGAGAAGACTTTCCTGCACTTAGCGTTGTTTCTTTTTTTGCATCCAGAATTATGCCTAATCGCTTCAGCGCCGTTCTGCTTTGTTGTAAATCTTGCCAAAGCTGAGCAATACGCAGAATTGGCAGGGTGACATGCGATGCGAGCATATTAAAAGCAACCAACTCCCCCACTGAAAGTTTATTCGTCATCACCAAGGTTGTACCTATCCATAAAATGACTGCGGTTGATAGTTTTTGGATCAAGACTACACCCTGCGACGCGATAATGGCAAAAAGCTTCATTCGTAAGCCGGCCAACAGCTCAACCGAAAGCCTCTCTTGCCATCCCTGCTTGAAGTGTGCATTTGTGGCTGTCGATTTGATGGTTTCAATACCTGTTACCGACTCCGTTAAAAAGCCTACGTTATCTGCATGTATTTGATAGCTTTTTTCAACCCGCTTCTGGAAAAAGGGCGCAATCAAAAGCCATACGATAAAAATAATCACAACCGTTGCCAAGACAACCCAAGCCAGCGATTTTGAATAAAGAAACATAACGCCCAAAAACACGGAAAGAAACATCAAATCAACCACTGACATCAATGCTGAACCTGCTAAGAAGTTTCGTACATGGTCGAGCTCTCTGAGTCTCGCCATTAAATTACCGCTCTGCATTTTCTGGAAAAAACTCATAGGCAAAAACAATAAATGCCGATAAATCTGACTCAGCATTTCTGAACTCAAGCAACTGGATAAATGCGAAAATAATGTTGAGCGAATAAAGTGCATCACAGGCTCATAGATCGCCATGGCAATAAGTACCAAAGCCACAACTTCTAAAGTATCAATTGCTCGGTTAACGAGTACCTTATCAATGATGACCTGAAAAACTTTTGGGGAGATTAAAGCAAATGCTTGTATCACTAACGATGCAGCTAATATTTTTATCATACTGCGACGGTGCTTCATCAACAAAGGCACATACTGAGCGAAGGTCGATTTTTTTTGAGGCTCTGTACTGATATCCAGATTTTTCTTAAACAGTATCACGGGGTTATTTATGGAAAAATGATCAAGTGCAAGCACCTTTGTTTTTAAGGTAACGGGGTGGGTTATTTGTAACTGCCCTGAATCATGCCAGCTCGCGGTTAAAAATACATTTCCCTTCATCAAGATAAACGTCGCCTCATACCCTCCTGCTAATTGTCTTAGCGTCGTTTCCTGCCCAACCAATCCGAGCCGCTGTGCCTGACGAATAATATCCCGTGATTCAAATGTCTCACCCGGCTTTCCGGTCGCATGAAAAAGCTGATCAGATTCAACAGGGATTTGAAAATCTTTTGCCACTTGCAGCAATGCCAAAAGGCCCGTGTCAGCGCCGGGCTGATTTATAGCATCCGTTTCGAAAGAAAATAATGCCGTGTTGACGAGCTGATCACTACTTTGTGCCATTACCGCTCCCTCAAGGTCTCAGTTTGATATTCTTGAAGTGGACTTAATAGGTAACTAATAATGCGGCGACGGCCCGTTTTTATCTCAGCAGTGACTTTCATACCCGATTGCAACGTTTTCACATCAACTTTTGTTTGTATGAATTGTTTTTTAAGGTCTATTTTGGCTGGGTAAAGTAGCCCCTGTCTTTCATGAGCAATGGCATCCTTCGCAATGTGCGCAACCGTACCCTCAATCATGCCGAAACGTGTATAGGGAAAACTATCAATTTTAATCTCAGCCTGCTGACCCACCCGAATAAACCCTCTATCTTTACTCGGGATCATCACGATTGCCTGCAAAGTCACTTCCTCAGGCACAATCACCATGATTTTCTCTGCAGGCTGTGCCACTGCACCTAATGTCGTTATCTTGAGTTCTTGTACCGTACCGACAACGGGTGAATAAACCACGCGTGATGAAATGGCTTCTTCAACTTCAGTAAAAGTTGCCGTCAATTCAAGCAAGCGGTTTTTAGAGCGCAATAAATTGGCATATATTTTTTCATGGAATTCAGACTTGAATGCACGCACCCTTAATGTTGTGTTACTGATATTAGGCTTTCCCGCTTCGGACGGGCTGATTTTTAGGCCTTCAATCTGCGTTTGGTAATAATATTGTGTGGTTCTTAATCGGTCTCTTGCCGCCGATAATTGTTCCGGGGTTAACCCTACAGGTGGCTTAAATGCATTTTCTGGGTCTTCTGATTGCAAGGCTTCAAGCCGCGCAATTTCGAGTTGCGCATCAAGCATCAGCCCCTTGATCGACAAAGCCTTAGCTTGGTACTCATCATCATCGAACTGTACCAACAGCTGACCACGATCGACTTTATCGCCATTTTTAACCGGCAAATTGACAACAACACCTAACGTACTCGATTGAATAACTTTCGTACCCGCCGCTGGTGTAAGCTTGCCATGCGTTGTTGCGACAATATCCATTGATAACAAGCATGCCCACAAAATAAAAAACAGTAATAACAAGCAAATCAATATCCCGAGATAACGACCAACACTCGAAGGTGAAGACTGAAGGATAACCTGATACTCAGGCAGAAAATCCAGCGCCCATTGCTTGTCTTTGGCTGCAACTTGCTTAAACAGGGTGCTATGTAACAAATTGATGGGTTTCATTGCGAATCCTTCGCCTGTGTTTGGTAACGCCATAATTTTGCGTATTCCGTATTTTTATCTGATATCAAACATTCATGCGAACCCGATTCATAAACACCTTTATCCTTGAATACAAAAATCGTGTCGCAATGTTTGATGGTCGAAAGCCTGTGCGCAATGGTAATCACGGTTCGGTTTTTCGATAATTCTATAAGATTGTCTTGCACCTGTTTTTGCGATATTTCGTCCAGCGCGGAAGTTGCCTCATCAAAAATCAAAATTGAAGGCTCTTGCATCAAGGCACGTGCAATAGCGATACGCTGTTTTTGTCCGCCGGATAACGACATGCCACCTTCATCAATCAAGGTGTCGTAGCCTTCATCGAGCGCCACGATAAAGGCATGCGCACCGGCAAGTTTTGCGGCATCAATCACTTGAGATAAGGTAGCTGAAGGGTCTCTAAGGGCTATATTTTCACGAACGGTTTTATTAAAGAGAAAATTCTCTTGCGACACCACACCTATTTGCCGGCGAAGCACATCGGTAGGTATGTCAGAAAGTGGTTCATCGCCAATGGTTATTTCGCCTGACTCTGCCAAGTACAATTTTTGCAGCAATTTCACCACGGTGCTTTTTCCTGAGCCCGATTCGCCAATAATAGCAACCGACTGGCCTTGTGGTATCGTTAAGCTCACTCCCTCAAGAATCAGTGATACGTTAAGGTCATACCGGAAACTTATTTGGTCGAAGACAATATCACCACCAGAAAAATCAGCCTTAGTAGCGCTCTGCTGAACCTCAGATGGCGTATTTAAAATATCGCCCAGCTGCAGTAGCGACACTTTGGTTTGCACAAAATCACGCCATAGCTGAGTCAGTTTCGTGATTGGCTGCAGTGCATGTTGTGCCATCATATTAAAAGCAATCAACTGACCAATGGAGAGTTCAAACTGAATAACTTTTTTTGCACCTAGCCAAATCACACAAGCCAACGCCATTTTTTGAATCAACTGTACCCACATATCTTGCTGTTGCATCAATCGGCTGACTTTAAAATTTGCTAGCGTCATATCCCGTGTTTGCACTTCAAACTTTTCAATCATCTGTGGCTCAATCGCTTGTGATTTGACCGTCTCGACCCCGTTTAAGGTTTCTGTTAAAAATGCACTATTCACAGCAGCATGATGGTAGAGCGTCATTAAGTGCTGCTGTAGCTTGGGTGTAATAATAAAGGCGACAGCGAGGCAAGTAGGAATCGTCAAGGCGATAATCAGGGTTAACAGGGGGGAATAAAGCAGCATAACGGCGAGAAAAACGAGCAAGAAAAACACATCCAATATCAGGGTATTCGCAGCCCCTGTGATGAATTCACGAATGCGATTAAGTTGAGTCACGCGCATCACCGTCACACCAATGCTACGAGATTGAAAATAAGACAGGGGTAATTCTACAAGGTGTTCATAGAGCTTATTACCCAAACGTGCATCTATACGATTGGCGGTATGAGTTGCGACATATTGCCTTGAACACTGCAATAAAAATTCAGTGATTGTCATGACGACCAACAATATAACTAAAACATTTAAGGTATCTCTCGCTTGGTTAATAATCACTTTATCCATGATCACTTGAAAAACCAAAGGCATGGTTAGTGCGATGAGTTGTATACAAAATGCGCTGACAACAAGCTCACCAATAAAACCCTTAAAGCGGTATATTTCTGGTACAAACCAGCGAATATCAAAGTGTTCAAAATGGCCCTTTATTTTTTTAGTGGCCGTTATAACAGCTAGACTACCCTGCCAAAGTAATTCCATATCGGCATGGTTCAGTTGCTCAGGAAGTTCTTTTTCAATACGCTTGATTAAATATTGATCGCCTGTTTTTTTGAATAGCAAAAACCACCGGCCAGACTTATCTTGCGCTAAAGCCGGTAATTTTTTTGCAGGAATGCCCTTAAGGCTTGCGCTAACTATCTTTACTTTCACATCATCCAACGCAGCAAAGTTGCGCAATATCTCTTCTGCTGAATCGTCTTTTTTTAAGCCTGCCAAACGACGCTGAACAGTTTGGTCATCCAACGGTTTAAATTGCTGAAGCAGCAAGCAATAGCTTATGACTAAACTATTAATCATCTCTGAGAAAGGTTCGTTTTCGTCCACGGATTGATCAAGCACAGCACGCTGCTCCCTACCTGATATTTATGATCTATCCAAGTGTAGAACGCCTATCGAAAACTACCAGTTACTCACAATCATTGTATAATGCGTTTTTAAAACTGTTTGAGATCAGCATGACGCAATTTCGCCCTTGTATCGATTTACACCAAGGCCAAGTTAAACAAATCGTTGGCGGCAGCCTAAACAACCAAGGTGCAAAGACGAATTTTGTCAGTGAAAAAGCGGCTACTTTTTATGCGGAACTGTATAAAAAAAACAACCTAACTGGCGGGCATGTTATTAGCCTTGGCCCCGGCAATGATACTCAAGCGAAAGCAGCGCTTGGCGCTTACCCCGATGGCCTCCAATACGGTGGTGGCATTACACCTGGCAATGCTAAAAGTTACCTTGAGGCTGGCGCGTCCCATGTAATTGTCACTTCTTATATTTTTGACGATGAAAAATTGAACCTTGAAAAAGTCAGGCAACTACAAAAAATTGTCGGCAAAAATCAATTGGTGTTGGATCTTAGTTGCAGACGCGTTAAAAGCGGTTGGTTTATCGCAACAAATCGCTGGCAAACGATTACTGAAACAGAAATTAACGAACAAACCCTCAACACACTAAGCCAATATTGCGATGAATTTCTGGTGCATGCTGCCGACGTAGAAGGCTTACAACAGGGTATTGATGAAGATCTCGTGCGCACACTCAGCCAACTGACGGATATACCCATTACCTATGCAGGCGGTGCAAGAAGCCTGAAAGATCTCGAGCATGTAAAGAATGTTTCCAAGGGTAAAATTGATTTAACCATTGGCAGTGCGCTGGATATTTTTGGCGGCGATGGCGTCACGCTTGATGCCTGTATTACTTTCAATAACGGTGCAAGATAACGCACGAATAAGCGTTATGCTAAGGAGTAAACGATTAAATCTCGTTCTATTCGTTTATTTCACAGTCTCTGCTTTTTCTTTTGGCGATCAGGATAAAACGACCAAAAACCCAAACATCATCGATACTGAAATACCTTTTAAAGCTACGCTGGCTTTCTTTAAAGATTTTCTTACACAAAATAAAACTGAGGTCGGCACCCAAGGAGAAGTTAATTCTCAACCTAGTATCATAAAATCTGGCATTGATTATGAGCTAAATCAAAACACACAGAGCGATGATACAAATAACTATTCTGCTATTCTAAATAAAAATGGCGAACTACTTTATGTTGAAATTCTACATGAACCACTGCAAACATTGCCAGTGGTTAAACAATCAGACAATGGTAACCACTAAAGCAAGCTAGGGACAAGCTAACTAAATATCAGATCCTTTAACTACAGGCTCCCCATAAATCCCAATATTATTTTCACTTTTCTTTAAACTATTTGCTGCTCGCATAATCCTTACGCCGTAAGCATTCGCGTCATTAGCGGCTTTGATATCGCTATCACTATCACCGTAATAAATAGCGATTTTCTTTTTCTTAAGCCAATCTGCTTTAGAGCCTCCTCCAAAGTCTGTATTGGTAAAGATCACTGGACGCATATTTTTTATATCAAATGTTTCTTTGATGTAATCGTTAATAGAATATTGTTTTTTTATACAAGGAGACTCCGCCCTTGCTGTAATAAAATAAAGATTATCACCACGTTTTTGATGAAACGCTACAAGCTGCCTACCCACTGCTTTTGGCATTGAAAACTTCACATAATCACAATTCATTTTTGAATGGAAATCTGTGATTTCAGATAGATTTTTACCTGGATTATCAGCAAGTACCCGACTTGCTATAGCGCTCGAAAAAATCAACGCATCATCCACATCGAAACCCACATTCATCGGCGGCTTTCCCTTGAGTTTTTCCTCTATATCACTGATATCAATCCAATGAATGGATGCTGGATAGCCTAATTGCTGTATTTCAGCAGTTGTATAAGAAGCTTTTGCTGATGAAAGATCAATACAAGCAAGTAGAATAATTATGCAATACTTCATTTCATATAACTCAAAACAAATCTAGATAAGTGAAACTTAAATAAGTTCAATGTCTTTTAATCAAAAAAAACATGAACATTGACCAATAAAATACATCAATATATCTAACTATTTTTTTTACACACTGGAAAAACATGAAATTTTATATTTTAATAATTTTATTTTTTTTTACACCCACAAATACTTTATCAAAGGAAGAAACCAACTCAACAACAACCATGGATAAACTAGAGAAATTCCTAAATACCGGAAAGTTTACAAAAATGGTTTGCTCACTTGGGGGGAAAAATGGTATGAGCAATAAAAGAGATTGGTGGAAAATTTCTTGCTCAAACTTAACTCAGCACGACCAGCAGAAAACAACTCATACAGTTGGAAAATTAAACAAGGAAAAATGGCGCTCGCAGGTGGATCTAAACTCTCAATCCCGCCAAAAGTCAACTCCATCAAAAACAAAAACCCCCTCCAAATTAAATCTCGATTTCCTTACAAAAACAATAGAAGAAAACCGTAGTGGGCTCCAGAAATGGGAAAACCCAAGCACTAAAGAATTAAACGACTTAGGATTAATAGGTAAACTTAGAGATGATATTATTCACAACAAATCCGAAACCCCCTCCCCCTCTCAGGAACAAGAGAGTATGAGCCGCCAAGGGGAGCTTTCTGCCCTCAAGAACGACTGCGAGATCCAGGATTCTGATAATGAATCACAAACAGTAGAAGGATTTACCGAGGTCGTAGAGTGCTTCTCAAGTGACTAGTAAGCCCCGCTTCTTAAAAATACCCAAGAAGAGCGTTAAACACTCACCCCCGCCAGCACATCAAAATATCCAGGGAAGGTTTTGTGCGTACAACCGGGATCATTGATCACTACATCAAACCCCGCTACAGCGATCATCGAGAAACACATGGCGATACGGTGATCGTTGTAAGTATCAATCTCAGCTAATAAAGGTTTTTCAAGGGGCCATATTTTCAAGTAATCCACACCTTCAGATACCTGCGCACCCAGTTTTTTTAGCTCGGTTGCCATCGCGCTTAATCGGTCTGTTTCTTTGATTCGCCAATTATAAACGTTTTTTATCGTGGTTGGCCCTTCTGCGAAGAGTGCCGTCGTCGCAATGGTCATCGCCGCATCTGGGATATGATTCATATCCATCTCAATGCCTTTTAATGTGCCTTTTTCACAGGTAATAAAATCATTGCCCCATGTAATTTTTGCGCCCATTTTTTCGAGTACATCGGCAAAGTATTTATCGCCTTGCATACTTTGCTTGCCAACGCCTTTAACGGTTACCGTACCACCATTTATTGCGGCGGCGGCGAGAAAATAGGAGGCTGACGAGGCATCACCTTCAACCATGTAGGTTTCTGGGCTGATATATCGCTGCCCTTTTGCTACCGAGAAACAACGTTCATTAATCACTTCTACATCAACGCCAAAGCGCGCCATCATCTCAATCGTCATATCAATATAAGGGCGCGACACGAGATCACCGACAATATGTAAAATGAGCCCTTCAGCTAATAACGGCGAGGCCAGTAACAAGCCTGTGATAAATTGCGACGACAAAGAACCATCAATCTGTACTTCATTTTTTTCAAGGCGGTGACCTTTGATCCGTAAAGGCGGGTAGTTGGTATTTTCTAAATAAGTAATTTCTGCCCCAAGGCTTTGTAGCGCATCCACCAAATATCCGATAGGTCGCTCTTTCATCCGTTCTTCACCGGTTAAAGTAAATTCACCTTCGCTTAACGCCAGTACTGCACAAATCGGGCGCATTGCTGTTCCTGCATTACCCAAATACAGCTCTTGCGGCTCTTCACTGATAAACCCCTGCCCCAATCCTTTAATAACGGCTTCATGCTGAGACTCATTCAGCGTGATCTCCACACCTAATTTTTCAAGTGCGCCGAGCATGTATCGAATGTCATCAGAAAAAAGCAGATTGGTCAGACGAGTGGTGCCCCTCGACAGTGCAGCCATCAGTAACGCACGATTGGAAATACTTTTTGAGCCTGGTAACCAGATGTCACCATTGACACGATTAAAGCCTTGAAGTTTTAGTTGTTCCATGCGTACTCTGCCCGAAAAAAGATCGCGCAAATAATGGCAGAATAAAGGGTAAAAATAAATACGCGATAGAAATAAAGGTACTTAATCAGATAAGCAGAAAATACGTACACATATAAAAAGCGTTTAATGATTACAAAAAGGGACAAGATCGTTCATTAATTCATCTAAAGGGGTTTCGTAATGTGGCCAATTGGATTCCATCGAACGCACTGCGCCCATAATTAATGCAGACTCATCTTGCTTGCCCAAATGCTCTAATGCAATTTTGGAGGCCACTAAAAAATGAAAAATAGATGTCGCCATCATCGATTTTTCAATCTCACATTCTGGAATGTCTACATTGAAAAACGTATCCATCGAATTCTTTAATTCATCGATCAATTCAGGGCGACTGTGCCGTTTGGGAAATCTGATCAAATTATCGCGCATAGCGATGATTCCTATTGTTGCCGTTATTATTATTTTGGTGAGGTTATCTGCCTAACAAAAAAAACGCAGAATTTTCGCTGCGTTTTACATGTTGTGCACAAAGTATAAACAACCCCCGAAGCACATTCGTCGATGAAGAACATACTTCCTACGATTTGTCAGCGTTTTCTTTCAATTTGTGAGCCAATAAGAATTTATCGTCGCAGCACTATAACCTATTGGCACTAGCAGATCTTACGTTATAATCGCGAAGGTTTTAGCTACGTAGATAACAGGGAAATATCAATGACATCACAACTTTTACAATTGCCAGGTCATCTTGACCTTTTGCATCTCATACTGATCGTGACAACGATCATCGGTTTTGCATTGTATTTCGGTAAAGTTTTGTCGAAATCACCCGCTGACGCAACCACCAAGGATGAAGTGGCAGCAGAGGTAACTATCGAAACAACGCCTAAAGCTGAAGAAAAACCTCAAGCGCCCGTAGATCACTCCGCTTTGCAGCTTTTATCACTCTTACAACAAGAAGGCCGCTTAATCGATTTTCTCTACGAAGATGTGAGTGAATACCAAGATGCTGACATCGGTGCCGCAGCACGTGTCATTCATCAAGGCAGTCAAAAAGTGCTCAAACAGTATTTTACCTTGAGCCCTATTCGCACGGAAGAAGAAGAGTCGCGCATCACCTTAGACGCAGGTTTTAATACACAAGAAATCCAGCTCACCGGCAATGTGACAGGCTCTGCGCCTTTTACCGGCACTCTCGTACATAAAGGCTGGCGCGTCGATCAAACAAATTTACCGGTTGTCGCAGAAGGCCATGACTGCAACATTATTGCCAAGGCAGAGGTTGAGCTATGAGCGACTATCAATACAGCATCGGCATTGACTTAGGGACGACTAACTCCGTACTGTCTTATACCGCCTTAGACGATGAGCAACCCGACACAAAATTACTCAGCATTCCCCAACTAACGGCCGCAGGCGTGAGCGAAGCGCGTGAACAGCTGCCTTCTTTTATCTACATGGCACATGACGCTGAGGTTACAGAGACTGATGCCCAAGCACTCCCTTGGGAAACCGATATATCATCACCCGTAGGCACGCTCGCCAGAGCGCTCGGCAGTAAAACGCCGGATCGCCTCATCGCAAGTGCAAAAAGCTGGCTTTGCCATAGCGGCATTGATCGCCATAGCGCCTGTTTACCACTGACAACACTCGACGATGTTGAAAAGCTATCGCCTATCGAAGCCACTTACCGCTACCTTGATCACCTGAAGCAAGCATGGAACCACGAGCACCCCGATGCTCCGCTTAACGAGCAAGCCATCACGCTCACAATTCCTGCTTCTTTTGATCCAATAGCGCGTGAATTAACGGCACAAGCAGCCCAGCAAGCTGGATTTGAAAACCTCACGTTACTCGAAGAGCCTCAAGCAGCTGTTTATAACTGGCTTCGCTACAACGAAGAAGGGTTCCGCGATCAAGTCAGTGCGGGCGACACAGTGCTCGTCGTTGACATTGGCGGCGGTACAACTGACTTATCTCTCGTGCAAGTGGTCGAAAATGACGGCGATCTACAGTTAGAGCGTATCGCTGTGGGTGAGCACATCCTACTCGGTGGCGACAATATGGATCTTGCCCTAGCCTATCGCGTTAAATCAAAACTACAGGCCGAAGGTAAAGAACTCAAAGCATGGCAAATCCAAGCTATCACCACCGCTTGTAGTCTCGCCAAGGAAACATTATTGGCTGAAGATCCGCCAGAATCCATCAATATCAGCATCCCGAGTCGTGGCTCCAAACTCATCGGTGGCACACTCAGCTGCGAACTCACACACCAAGAAGTCTTAGAGACCTTGATTGACGGTTTTTTCCCTATCGTCAACATTGATGATGAGCCCCGCAGCAGCAGACGCTCGGCTTTATCACAACAAGGTTTGCCCTACGCGCAAGATCCTGCGATAACCAAACACTTGGCGCAATTTTTGTGTAACAACGGCACGCCATCAGACGATGATCCCGACCCTCTCGCAGAAGCAACACCCTCTTTTATTAAGCCCACTGCTGTTTTGCTTAATGGTGGCGTTCTAAAATCCGAGCAAGTACAGAGCCGACTCATGCAAGTGATTAATCACTGGCTTGAAAGCGAAGGGGCCGAGCAGGCCAGCTTACTCGACGGCAATGATCTTGATAAGGGCGTTTCTTTAGGGGCCAGTTTCTCAGGCTTTTTGAAGGCGCACGGGCAACTGCGTATCCGCGCTGGCCTCTCTCACAGCTATTATGTGGGTATAGAGAGTTCCATGCCTGCAATCCCGGGCATGCCCGCTCCACTTCAAGCTTTATGTATCGCTCCTTTTGGCATGGAAGAAGGCACAGAAACAGAACCTTCTGATAATAGCTTTCATATCACGGTTGGTGAGCCTGTGTATTTTCAATTCTTTAGCGCAACAACACGTCAGGATGATAGCTTCGGTGCATTGTTAGCCGATGACGTCGATGAACTCACTGAACTGCCGGATATCCAGCTGGTGCTTGAATCTGACAAATTCAATCCGGGCGAACGTGTCAACGTACAGCTTGTTGCTGAGGTGACAGAAATAGGCACACTCGCCTTGCACGCCATTGAGGTCGCTAGCGAAAACCCTGAAACTTTTCAAATCGAGCTGGATATCCGACAAGCCTCATGACCCAACCTTGCGACTATCTCGTCGGCATAGACCTCGGCACAACACATTGTGCCGTGGCTTTTGCGGATACCAAAAAACCTCTGGATGCCAACAACTGTACAATATTTGACATTGCGCAATTGATTGGTCCAGGCGAAATCGCCAAACGCCCTTTATTACCTTGCTTTCGTTACCACCCACTTGCTGGTGAAATTAAAGCCGAAGATAGGCAGTTACCTTTTGCGCATAAATTTAAGCGCGATATTGATCAAGTCATTATTGGCGAATGGGCCCGCACGTTAGGGGCTAAAACGCATGGCCGTTTAGTCAGTAGTGCCAAAAGCTGGCTATGCCAAAAAGACGCTGCAGAGAAATCCATATTGCCTTTTAATGGGCAACAAGATGCCGAAACGGTTAGCCCTGTTTTGGCACAGGCGAGTTATCTCTACCATATCAAACAAGCGTGGAATCATGAGCACCCCGACTCCCCGCTTGAAAAACAAGATATCACGCTAACCATTCCGGCCTCTTTCGATGAGGCTGCAAGGCAGTTCACATTGGCAGCGGCTGAACTTGCAGGGCTTACAAACATCTTCCTTATCGAAGAGCCGCAGGCGGTGTGTTATCACTTTTTTGCTCAGCACCATCAAGAACAGATTGAAGAAAAACTGCTCTTAGTCTGCGATATCGGCGGCGGCACAACTGATCTTAGCCTAATTACGATGCATAGCGACAACACGAAACCTTTAGCATTAAAACGCATTGGCGTCGGTGACCACCTTATGCTTGGTGGGGACAACATCGATCTTTTTATCGCCGCACAAGTCAATCAACAGGCAGGAAACAATCCGTCACAACGCATGCGTGATACGTCACAACTCATTCAACAATCACGCATTGCTAAAGAGTCGCTTTTTAATGCGTCTGATGATGAAAACATCCAAGTGACCTTACTGGGTGCAGGTAGCAAACTTATTGGCCAATCGAAAACCATTACCCTAGATAAAGCCGAAACAACCAAAGCAATTCTTGATGGATTTTTCCCGCTCAAAACTTTATCCGAAATCCCCGAGCAACCACAAAAGACATTAGAGACAATCGGCTTACCGTTCGAATCAGATCCCGCGATTACACATCATTTAGCGCGATTTATTTTACAGCATCAAAAAGCCTGTCAAAGTGCGAT
This sequence comes from Pseudomonadales bacterium, assembly GCA_965248335.1. GTDB lineage: Bacteria > Pseudomonadota > Gammaproteobacteria > Pseudomonadales > DT-91 > CAKMZU01. Next base: position 1,602,620 of record CBDFIY010000003.1, on the reverse strand, counting down.
AGCCACAGAGGGCGTCGTTATTCCTGATGCCTTGCTACTCAATGGCGGTATTTTTAAAAGCGCAACAGTTACGGCTCGCATGCAAGACGTCATACAAGAATTTTCAGGAAAAAAAGTCAGATTATTGGACAACGATGCACCGGATTTAGCCGTAGCTTTCGGCGCGGTAGCCTATGCACTAGCAAGACGTGGCATCTTTGAAAAGATCGCTGGCGGCTCTGCCCGCAGTTTTTTTCTACTATTAAAAAAAGCGGACGACCAAGGCAGTCAAAAAGCCATTTGCTTACTGCCAAAAGGCACCGAGGAAAACCAACCGCAAACACTTGACCAAGATTTCCTCTTATCACTCGGCCAACAAGTTCGCTTTGACGTGTTAGCCAGCAATGCAGATCAAACCTTTCAAACCGGCGAATTGATTGACTATTCGCCCGCACAAATTGACGCATTACATTTATCGCCCCTCCCTCCTTTAATGATGGCTATCGATGATAACGATGCTCGACAAGTTAACGTGAAGCTCAAGGCAACTTATACAGATATTGGCACCTTAGATATTATTTGCCAAACAGAATCCAAAGAGACCTGGACACTCGGTTTTTCTGCACGCAACAAACATAGCAGCCCAAGTACCCATACATCGCCGGGTGTATTGAAAGCCATCACGTTAATCGATGAAGTTTTTGGGGCGTCGAGTAAGCAAGAGAAAAACCAAGCCATAAAGTCACTTAGGAAACAGCTTGAAAAGGCAATCGGTCCACGAGAAACATGGGATATTCAAACAGCTCGCGCACTCTTTGATGCATTACTTGAGCGCGCTAAAAGAAGACGGCGCTCGGCACAACATGAACGCCTCTGGTTTAATCTAGCCGGCTTCTGTTTAAGACCCGGCTTCGGTGCACCCGATGACGATCAACGTATCGACAAACTTTGGCCACTCTACGCGCAGGGACTTCAATACAAGCAAGATACACAAAGTTACATTGATTGGTGGACATGCTGGCGCCGCGCTTCAGGCGGATTAAATGGTGAGCAACAAGCACAGGTTTTTGATGATATTGCACTGTATTTTTCAGAAAAGGCGCTGAAGTCCAGTAAACTCCAACAACAGGCAAAATTCTTCGCTATTGATGACATGATTAAACTGGCCGCGAGTCTTGAAAGACTGCCCCAAACAACAAAAACCAACCTTATCCAACAATTACTCGCTCGCCTCAAGAAAAACACCAACCAACCGAATCTATGGTGGGCGCTCGGGCGTATTGGCTCTAGACAACCGGCTTATGCACAATCGTCCCCCTTATCGACTGACTTGATTCAACCGATTATTGATCAGGCTTTAAATACAACATTCGAGAAAAACCTTCAGGTAGCTTTTGCTGCTGTATTAATTGGGCAAAAAACGAGTGACTCAAATATAAACATCTCGACAATACTCAGAGAGAAAATCGCGGATAAACTCAAAGCAAGCAAACAACCACCCAAATGGCTGGCGATGCTTGAGAACCCAACAGTACTCGATGAACAGGATAAAAAACGACTGTTTGGCGAGGCTTTGCCACAAGGGATTTCGTTGGCATAGTTATATGTAGCATAGTTATATTTGTTATATGCATCTGAAGACCCAGAGATGGCCTGACATGGATATCGCCAGCCCCTCTCTCCTTCCCCCCACATCACTGCTGCTTGATCATCGCCTCAACCGCCGCTTTCATTTGATCGTTAACACCCATAGCGCTATGTGCGGCATGCTCCACAATACGTAAATGGCTGTTCTTCAGGGCGGTCGAAAGCTCTAACGCCCAAGCAGGAGGGCACAACATGTCGTTGCGTCCTGTAACAAGGTAAATAGGGTGCTCTTTAAGTGACGCTGATGCAGCATCAACAAGCGCATCACCATTATAAGTGAGGTCATTTTTTGAATGTGTATAATAATGCAGGGCTACACGCATAATGCTCACAGCATAAACGGGGTCAAATTTGCTATTTGATGTTACTTCCGCAGGAAGATCCTCAAAAGAACAACCCAATGCATCCCATTTTAACCATGCTGTTGCTGCTTTTTCTGATACCGCTTTATCATTGCCAAACACAGCAGCATATCCTGCTTTAACGACATCTATATTAGCACTAGGGTTTACAGCAGGTGCTTTTTTAATACCAATATCTCGAATCAATTGACGCCAGTAGGAGGGATAAAAACTCGCCTTTCCATAAGGGTTATTATAATCAAAATCAATCTCATGCTTTCGTAACAACCAAGTGCCTCTTAACAATAAACCCTGAACGCTATCTGGATTGAATGCAGCGTAGGCGAGCGCTAACATAGCGCCTGTTGAGCCACCCACCACAATCCATTTATCAATACCTAATTTTAGCCTAATCGCTTCCACATCACCGATAATATCGCCAACGCCATTGGCTATAACACGTCCATTGGGTGTGCTCTTTCCAGTTCCGCGCTGATGAAACTCTATAATGCGTAAATTTTCGATGCCCTTAAGAAAATTAGCATCATGCGGCAAAGGCCCCCAGCCCCCATGAAAAATAATGACATTTGTCAAAGGTTTATTATGCGCTGACACAACCGTTGTTGAGACATGAATATTGTGGCCATTATCTCTTTCAAGGGTAAATTCTTTGGTAATCATGGATTTAGAAATAAAACCGTGGCTACTTAAAACATCCTCCTCTTCTAAGGAAAATAAATTAACACTGACTACCATTAGAAATGTAACGAACAAATAGGTGGCTGATATTTTCATCATGAAACCTCTCAATAAAAAATAATTACACTCTTAGAGTTCGTTTTATTTGTATAGGTTCAATCAGCATCACACTTTCTGTCGTTAGTATCGAATGATGCACCTCAAATTAAGGCTATAAAATTCATATTTGATCTACAAATTCTTTAATAATTCCTGTTCTGGTTAACCAGAACAGGACACTAAAATTTAACAATTATTGTCTCTCATAAAATGTCCAGTTGCTATTAGACCACTACAGTTATCTACTATAAAATAATCACACTTAAACAATGATCATTCACCGAATATTTTTTTATTAGGGCTCTATTGACAGTGCACGTTTTGAACGAGCACTAAGAAGTTTTCTTTTATTTTTCTTATGCTTCTTCCATTCATAGAACGCCTGTTTTGCAGCATCCACATAACAGTCAGGGTAATCAGTAAATCCCATCAACTCTTTTATATATTCACTCTGATAGTTAATTGCGCCATAAACATCGATAAGCGCGTTCTCTACTTTTACTCTGTCTTCTGCGTCTTCTATCATCACAGCTCGATCAGGGATATCAATACGACCCAAGATAGCATCACGAACATACCAAGCCTGAGCATCAAACATATTAAAAGTAAATAATTGATCCTGCATACCAATAAAGAAAAGTTGTGGATTATCAGCCCAAACGACACCTTTATATAAGTTATTAATTGCTAGACGATTATCTGTACGTAACTTTAATTTTTCTTCTAAGAATGGAAAATAATGTACATACCCCGTGCATAAAATAATAACATCAGCCTTATTATTGGTTCCGTCAGAAAAATAGGCGGTATCGTTATCAACATGCGTCAACAATGAAAGCGGTTTTTGGCAAGAATTTTTATCTATATCCGATGAAGCCGTACGATGACTAGCCGTAATAGATCGGCAGCCAGATTGCCAACACTCTGAACCAATTTCACCCGCTGAATGGCTTGATCCAATAATAAGAATATTTTTATCCTTCAGTTCCGATGCTGCCCTATAATCATGCGCACGTAAAATTTGACCATCAAAATCTTCAAAGCCTTTAAAGTAAGGTGTGTCTAGCGTAGAAAATCGTCCACTCGCAACAATGACATGATCAAAAAACTCTTCGTACTCTCTGCCGTTATTTAAATCATGTGCCACCACCCGAAATTGCTTCTTCCCCTCATTAAATTCTATACGCCGAACCGGTGTTCTAAATCTTATTTTATCTCTGGTGCCGTATTTTTTGACGCGCCCAGCAAGATAATCCCACAACAGTTCTTTTTCAGGTGCAAGAGGCATACGTTTACCAAAGTGCTCATCGAAACTGTAGTCGGCAAACTCAAGCCCTTCTTTTGCGCCGCCAGACCATAAATATTGGTAAATACTCACGTTTAAAAATTCACCGTATTCATCTAACCCCGCTCGCCATAAATAATGCCACTGGCGCCCCCAGTCTTCTTGTTTTTCGAAACAGACAACCTCAGGCACTTGCGCGCCTTTTTCTTCTGCCGACTGAAATGCTCTCAATTGCGCAAGACCTGAAGGCCCCGCACCAATGATGGCAACTCTACCAAAAACATGATTCCCTTTGATATTACCATCTACTTTATCAAAATCAGGTAGCAGAAGTTGCTCGTTATTTTTCGACTTACTCTTGGTAACAACCGTATTTGGTGGCGCGGTTGCTGAAAATTGTGCGTCACCACCTTTGGGCAGATTAGATGATTTTGAATACATCCGCTCTTCAACTGAAATATCATCTAATTTCTTGACAGGTTTCGATTGACCTGAAAAACAAAAAACATAAGTACCAAACATGAAAATAAGTGCTGAAAAACACAACTTCACTAAATTTATCATACGACACCCATTTTAAAAAACGTAATTATATGAACAATATAACTACAATTAAGTTCAAGATATTTATTAACACTTACACTTTTATACAGGGCCTCCTAGCACTTTTTGATCAGTGCATAAATTGACCGGAGAAAAGCATTTTCTCTCTGTATTTATCATTAATTGCACACCCCATAACTCGATGTTTCATACCCTTTTTGCTTTGATCATTAAGTGTTAACAAATTCATACAGTGACGCTTTATTGTAGCAATATTGAGCCCAGCGGAATGAAGCTGGCAGTCATCTTCTTTAAAAGTAACATCTAACCGCCAATGCAGTTTATTTTCTATTTCCCAGTGTCCCCTAATGGCTTTCGCCGCATGCTTTGCATCAGGAGAGCGTGAGCTAATATACCAGGAAACTTCTTTAGACTCCCCTTTATTTGAAGACCGATGCCGCTCAACACGCACAGCCGAACTCAAGCCGCTCCAAGGTTTAGCCTTATCTACCCAGTCTGTTAATTCAAAGTGCTGATATTTCCTTATCTCTAATCGACCATGCCCTTTATTCGCCTCCTCAAAATATGAGGTCTTATTTTCTTCATAACCATCACGTTCAAGCTTGTGATGAAAAGCTTGGATTTCTTCCAGCAACCCCTGCTGATTACCTTTCAGTTGCAGAAAATAGTCAGCTTCTTTTTCAATAATCTTTTTTGCGATTTCTTTTTGGCATCCCATCGCATCAATGGTAATAGTGGCATTTTTTACCTCAATTCTGTCGATAAGCTTCGGCAAAGTTTTGATTTCATTTTTCTTTCCTTCTGATTCGAGGGCACACAGCGTCAGGCCTCGGCTTTGAGACCATGCACTAATAACATGGATGGCTTCTCGACCATTGTGCCTTGTTCCTCGCATCGTTTTGCCGTCTAATGAAATAACATCTCCTGTAGATTCACCCTGCAAACTTGAAACGAATGTCGTAAACCCTTCAATCAAATCTCTTGGTCTTATGCATGCAAGTAAAAACCGTAATGTTTCTGCACAGGGAGCAGATTCGATATCTGTATGCTTCTGCAGCCAGTCAAGCTTCATAGCTGCAAAATTAGACATGCTGTTAGGGCTATCATAACCACTTATTATTGATGAAAAAACGATTAGAAGGAGGCTTTCAAGGCTGTGTTTTTGATTGATGCCTTGTCGCGGATCTCTTATTGAGGCTGTACATGCAGATATATTCATGGTGTTTGGATGGCAGAAAACTATCTTTGACAATAGGTATGAGAAATTGACTATTTTAATATTGAATTTTTCAAGGACTTCGTATTATATGACAGCTTAAACTTTGTACTGATCAAAAAGTGCTAGGAAGCCCTGCACTTTTATAAGAACAAGAACAGTTTTTTCATAAAATAGTTTGTCATCACATAAATTTAGACATATCAGCTATTCTCCCTCCTATTAGACCACCACATTGATTATTAACAACTGAAAACAATAGGCCTTGAGAAATAAATACGAAAACTATTAAAGAGATAAAATTATGTAAAGCGAACCACCCCATATTTACGCTGAAACCAAAATACAAAAAACGACTATACTTACAAACACCTATAATAAAATAAAAGAATTTTTTATGCGAAAATTATTTGACTTAAATAAATTTATACACTTATAAATAAGCGATTTATAAGAAATTTATTTCAAACAATTCGACATAAAATAAATAGACTTTAGCGATGCCATTGAATGACATATAAAATAACTATTAAACGTTAACGGCATATACTTAAAAAAATAAGCGAAAAATCCATGAAAATACTTTTACTTTTAGTAACCGCCATGCTTCTGAACTGTTCAGAATTCAAGAAAATGGGAGATCAGAATACACCTCTCTCTGATAAAGCAATACTGGAAACGCTTGAAGTGCTCAATGCACCTGAGGTATTACCACACAGCCATTTATTGATCACATTTAGCAGCACAAAACAAAGCTTATTTGATTATTCATTATTCAAACTAGGCCTTGTTGATATTATTCTTGAAATTGAACATGAGGGAGAAATACTTAGGCACAGTATATTTAATAAGATTCTTCCTGCTGACATTTATCTCGACGATGCCGTAGGCGTTAACCTTTCACCGATCCAAGCAGACGAACATCTTTATCAAGGATTTTTCAAGGTCCCTACAGGCAAACTTATAAAAGTTGAAACTGCTTTTTCAGGTGCCCGTACTGAAATAGCGATTGATGATAGCCTGCTTACCTTGACAGATAGTTTTTTTTCACTCTTTGCGCATGAGGATGAGAAAAACCCTGACGATTTAGACATCCAACGATTAGCGATAAATACAGAATATACACTCGAAAACCCCCTATCACTGAAAGAAGGTGAGCTACAAGGGTTTACTATTAATATAGATAAAGATGCATCATTCCTCATAGAGCCCTTTGAATCCACAGCAAAAGATCGCATTTATGCCGAATTCAAACCCACCTTTACTGTTAAACCATTAGCCAAAAAGGATGAATTCTTAGCACCTTTAAAATTACGCTTCTTCGATTATCAAAACATCGATTTATCACAAGACAATGGAAAGCTTTTCATTTTTGGTGACCCACAAGACCGTCTTTTTATTAGCGATATAACCCTCGATAAGGCCACAAATGTATGGTTCAACGGCAAAGAAACTCGCTCACTTACAGCCGTCAATGGCTTGTATCAAATCGATCTACAAGGCGAACTGAGTATTGATGAAAAGGGCTACCACTATCAACTTGAAAATGCGTACCTCCTCAACGAATCTAATGACACGTACAAATCCCACACCTACGGGAGAGTCCTGAAGAAAAGAGCAGATACTATTCGTATTGCAGGCGGCACACTTCCGTTAAAACCTAACAACTACTCCCACCTTGGCTCCAGGTTTATTTCTAAAACGTTTGAGGGGTCTTTTACTGATTTAGAGGAAGGTGACTGGGTTCAATTTCAATACGAAAAAGAAAAAATAAAAGGTATTATAAAAACTTCTCAGAAAAAAACGTATGAAGAGGCAACGTTTCTCTCATTTAAAACGAGCCTTATACTACCCGAGAAAAACCTGCTTAATATTTCCTTGCCTATTAAAAACTCTTTCACCCTTAAGGCTGCTATCCCCTGTAATGAGATCATCATTAACACGACTGAAACAAGTATCCAAACTTGCTCAACATCAACTGAAATAGAGACGATAAATTTAAGCGAAAATATTGATCAAGTCATTTTGATAATTTCTAGACGGGGTGAATTTGATACACTTAAAGAAAATGGTGAGCAAGTTTTTATACAATCACCTAATCAAATATTCTCATATAAAGAAAGAGATGATTTGAAAAACAAACTCGAACAACTAGTACAAGATGAATATCGCATATTAAGTATTAATGCAAAAGGAAATCTGATCAATTCAACATTTACAGCCAATAAATTTCTCGCCATTAGCTTACTTGCTCCGCATGATACCTGGGATAAGGATATTGATGATCAAAGGAAAATAGCAAAAACAAAAGAAGGTGTTACTTTATTGAAAGGCCAAAAGTTAAAACAAGCAGGAAGAATCTCTAAAAATCTCATTGGTTTCGTCGGCCTAAAAATCAAAGATGCATTCACCATTAAACGAAAGAAATATACTAAAGCAACCACTACTTCCACCCCTGCACAGAAAAATTCTGGCACAAATACAACAAACACTAGAGCCGTTGGAAATCCTTACTCAACATCGCCAAGTGTAGAGCGAAAGAATCAATCTGCTAATACTTCGCCAACCAAGACAACGGTTATAGCTGATGCAAAATTTACTTCGAATTTAAGCGCAACACAAACATCTAGCGGCCGGACTATTTCCCTTAACAGTGCCTACCCCACTTCAAATGAAATCATGGGTGTTGGTGATGTAGAGTTTCAGAAACCAATGGATAGAATTAAGAGAGAAAATGCAGATGCTGCTGAAGTTAAGAAGGTCATACAAGAAATAAAAGAAGCCAGAGCAAAAGATATAAAATCGAAAAAATCAAGCGGCTCATCTTCCAACTATGCAGCCCTGGACTTCTCAGACTCACCGGGGAAATTAACACCTAAAATACCAGCCAGAAAAGCAGCAACTGAATCTATCTACACAGCGGTCTACGTTTCTGATGATGGCGGAGCTACACCTATTCGCCCACAAAAAAGCCAAGATTTTTTAAAAAAAGCTGCTTTTGGCGGCGAGGAAACGCGAGTTGGTGCAACAAACCCCATAACAAAAAAAATGAATGGTGCCTCATCACCACAAACAAAACTAATAAAAAATCATTCCTTTATAGCTGAAACTGAGTCTTACAATAATCGCTACCCTTCTTCAAATTTAAGCGCAGAAGGGCCTGTATTCAAACAAGCTAATACACAAAGAGCACAACTGATGAATTCTGATTTTCAGAATAAACATAGTCAGATAACGAGTAATATCGAAAGTATCGAATCCAAAAAAGCGCCGTCTAAAAGAGCCGTCGTCAACATAGAAGATTTATATGTCTCGAGGGAGAAGATATTGGCAGACAAGGCAAACAAAAACGCCATTAATCAGAATGCAGTCGAGGATACTGCAACTAAAAAAATGACATCAGAATTCGACGCAAACAAAAAATTTAGCATTCAAGATGCACAACGCACGATGTCATCATCTATACCAATAGATCCATCAGCGCCAGCTCTTCCTCCGAAGAAAATCAATACAAATATTCAAACACCAACAAAAATCCGACCACTAGGAAGGCGGTAATAAAAAGTTAAAAAAACGCCGCTATAGGCGTTTTATCTGTTTACATATATCAACATTACTGGCCAGACAACCAAAACACCGCAGTCACCACTCCCACAACCAATAAAATAACCGTAGCTGTCGCATCTGCTGCACTATTTTCATTGGTTTCTTGCTCTTGATCCATACTCACTCTCCCTTGATTAAATGTTTAACGACAACCCTCGACCAATACCAAAGTACTTAATGCCTTTATCAGCAACAGCTTCAGGGTCATATAAGTTTCGTCCATCAAAAATGACTTTATCTTTGATGGACGATTTTATCAACGCAAAATCAGGCGACCGGAAGTTTTTCCATTCGGTACAAATAATCAGCGCATCCGATTCACGTAATGCCGCCTCTTTTGTCCCTGTTAACGCCAACAGTGGCTGATTTTGATAAAGCGACTGTGTTTCTTCCATCGCTGCGGGATCGTAAGCCTGCACATTCGCACCGGCTTTGAATAAGGCATCCATAATCACAAGACTTGACGCTTCACGCATATCATCTGTTTGCGGCTTAAACGATAACCCCCAAAGCGCGAAAGTTTTCCCTTTTAAGTCTTCACCATAAAACGCATTAATTTTATCGACAATACTTGTTTTTTGCTTACTGTTGACGGCTTCAACTGCATCCAGTAAAGCTGCTTCATAACCAAATTCCGATGCCGTTTGTCGCAACGCTTTCACGTCCTTAGGAAAACACGACCCGCCATAACCACAACCCGGATAAATAAACTGGTAGCCAATACGTGGATCTGAACCTATGCCATGACGCACATTTTCAATATCTGCCCCTACTAATTCTGCGATACGAGAAACTTCATTAATAAAACTGATTTTCGTCGCCAGCATGGCATTCGCCGCATATTTCGTTAATTCTGACGAGCGGCGATCCATATAGATCATACGATTTTGTTTACGATTAAAAGGCGCGTATAACTCGTCCATCATTGATTGCGCCTTGTTATCCGACACACCGAGTACAATACGATCCGGCTTAAGAAAATCCTCAATCGCGCTGCCTTCTTTCAAAAATTCAGGGTTCGAAACCACAGAAAACGTTAAATCCGATTGCCTAGCGGCTAAAACACCGGCAACCGTAGATTCAATCTTATCGCAAGTCCCCACGGGTACAGTCGATTTCCCTACAATCACCTTATATCCATTCATGTGCTGGGCAATGGTTTCCGCCACGGCAAGCACATATGTTAAATCGGCAGAGCCGTCTTCTTTGGGCGGCGTTCCTACCGCAATAAAAATAATATCTGCCTGCTTAACGGCTTTTTCCGCATCTGTAGTAAAGCTAAGATGCCCATTTTTTTGATTATCCAATACCAAACGTTCAAGCCCCGGCTCATAAATGGGAATCTCGCCTTTTTTTAACGAGGTGACTTTTTCTTCGTCGATATCCACACAGCATACGTGATTACCGACATCAGCAAGACAAGCACCCGTCACTAAGCCCACATAGCCGGATCCAAAAACGGTGATTTCCATGAAAATTTCCTGTTGAAATGCCAATCAATAAAGTTATTATAAAAATCGATAGAGTAATCGTTTTTAATGCTTTTTGAAACGATTTCCTCGCATCTGACTGATCGATTTTGCTCAACAAATGATTTAAATCGCTCATTTACTCACGCCCTATTTAACGCATACTTTAGACTCACAAAAAAAACACCCCTGAGGAATCAACCATGCGCTCAGAATTAGCGAACAAATTAGGCATTCAACTGCCGATTTTTGCGTTCACTCACTGCCGTGATGTTGTCGTAGAAGTCAGTAAAGCAGGCGGCATCGGCGTACTTGGCGCTGTCGGATTCACCCCCGAGCAACTCAAAGCCGAACTTGACTGGATCGACGACCATATCGGTGATTTGCCTTATGGCGTGGACATCGTTATTCCGCAAAAATACGAAGGCATGGGCGAGATGGACCCCGATAAACTCGAAGAAATGCTAAAAGGTATGGTACCTGACGAGCATTACGAATTTGCCGAAAAGTTGCTTGCCGAGCACGGTGTGCCTGAGTGGCCAGAAGACAATGAAATGGGACTATTAGGCTGGAATGAAGCCATTGCTACCCTCATGGTTGATGAAGCGCTAAAGCGCCCGAACTGCAAATTGATCGCTAACGCGCTAGGCACCCCTCCAGCCGATATCGTTAAACGTATTCAAGATACCGGCCGTTTAGTCGGCGCACTTTGCGGCAAAGTCAAGCAAGCAAAACAACACGAAAAAGCCGGCCTTGATTTCATTATCGCGCAAGGCACAGAAGGCGGCGGCCACACGGGCGAAGTCGGCTCTATGGTGCTTTGGCCACAAATCATTGATGCGGTTAATACCCCTGTGCTTGCCGCAGGCGGTATTGGCAATGGTCGTCAAGTTGCTGCGGCAATGGGTATGGGCGCGGCTGGTGTTTGGTCGGGTTCATTATGGTTAGCGGTTGAAGAAGCCGAAGCAGAGCCTGCTCAAAAGCAATCTTACTTTGATGCGACCGAAGAAGACACTGTACGTTCTCGTTCCTGGACCGGTAAACCTTGCCGTATGCTCAGAAACGAATGGACAGACGCTTGGGCTGCAGAAGGCAATCCTGATCCTTTAGGTATGCCGCTTCAAGGGTTGGTGACTGCCGATGCGATTCGCCGTACTCACAAGTACGCGGCGAAAGGTGAATGTCAGAAGGTGGCGTTTAATCCGGTCGGTCAAGTGGTTGGTCAGATCAACAACATTGAAAGCACACGTGATGTCATCATGCGTTTACTGACTGAGTATGTGGATACCGTTGAGCATTTGAACAGTTTAATGCCTGAGTAATACATTTTCTCAAGGTGGCCAGCGGCCACCTTTTTTCAATCCGTTTAATGCCGTCTATCTAAACGTTAATCTACGCGAGTTTAGCTGCCACTACTTTCACATATTCGGCATGGATCATATGAGGTGAACACTTTTTTGTTGGATTGAACCCGCTACCTGATCTGGACATATTCCACAACCCCATATAAAGACTGCGCTCGATGGCGAACCTAAAATAATTACATGCAAGACCTTGTTGGCGAGGTGTTCAGTAAAATTTTGAACCATGCCCTACTTTTTGGCAATGCACCCCTTTCTAATTAAATCAAGTACAAATATCCCTAATAACACAGCGCCTACCCCAAAGGTCACATCTCCAGGAATACGTATCCATACAAGAGCCTGAACTAATGGACTGTGCATGATCTCTGGTGAGCGAGCAAACCAATAGCCATGCTTAATAACAGCAAAGAATTGTGTCAGCCCTTCTGGTATCAAGGACATAACTAACATCGCAACCAAACCGATATTTAAACACCAAAATGCCCATTTAAGTAATTTTTCATTCCACAGCATTTGCCCAGTTAAACCTCGCAAACAAAATAACATTAGGCCTATGCCAAGCATACCGTAGACACCCATAAATGCACCGTGTGCATGTGCTGCTGTAGTATTTAATCCTTGAACGAAATACAGTGATATTGGTGGATTCACAAGGAAACCAAGCATGCCAGCTCCGACTAAATTCCAAAATGCTGTTGCTATGAAGAACATAATAGACCACTTATAACGTGACATCCAAGGTGCCACTTTATACATGCGATAATGCTCTACAGCTTCATAGCCAATAAGCGATAAGGGAACAACTTCGAGAGCAGAAAACACCGCACCCCAAGCAATAGCAGGTACAGGAGTGCCAGTAAAGTAAATGTGGTGCAATGTACCTATTATCCCCCCCGTCAGAAATATTAAAGCAGAAAATAATACTGCCGCATTGGCACTTCTAACGCGAATAAGACCCAAACGAACTAACATCAATGCAATGACTGAGGTGGCGAAAGTCTCAAAAAAACCTTCGACCCAAAGGTGTACAACCCACCAGCGCCAATATTCTGATACGGACAGATTGGTACGCTCACCCATAAAGAAACCTGCACCGTAGAATAAACCTATGGCAACACAAGAAGCATATAACACCCAAATGACAATTGATGACTCTCCGTGTTTTGTAAGTACTGGCTTAATCGCCACAGTAACTAGGCTTAACCAAATCAATAATCCACTGAAAAGTAAGATTTGCCAAAACCGGCCTAAATCTATGTATTCATAACCTTGATGACCGAAAAAGAAATTCATATTTAAATTAAAGTATTGCTGTACTCCAAACCATTCACCAGCCATAGACCCCAGAACTACGATTACCAATGCAAACCATAGAATATTGACACCTAAACGTTGATATTTGGGTTCGTGACCAGATAATGCAGGAGCCATATACAAACCTGTAGCCAACCAAACAGTTGCTATCCAGAACACTGCTAATTGGGTGTGCCAAGTTCGTGTAATTGAGTAGGGAAATATTTCTGACAATGGTATACCATAGAAATCTTGCCCCTCCACAGCATAGTGCGCCGTCAGCGTACCTAGTAATATTTGCAAGAGAAATAATGCTATTGCAATAGCAAAGTATTTGCCAACAGCTTTTTGTGATGCTGTTGGTCTTGTCTTAAACAAGGGGTCTTCTAGGTTAGGTCTAGGTAAGGGTTCATGCTGCCCACAAGCGTGGAACCAGGTGAGTGCCCCAATACCTGCAATTAAGGCAACAAAACTGATAATTGACCAAACGATATTAGTTGGAGTAGGCGTGTTGCCTAACTGTGGGTCAAATGGCCAATTATTTGTATAAGTATAGGGTTCATTCGGTCTTTCTGTTATTGCAGCCCACGACGCCCAAAAAAAGAAAGCGTTGAGTTCTTGTCGTCGATGAAGGTCAGGCAATGTGCCTTCTTTCATTGCATATTCGACTCTAAGTTTATGCAGACTCGGATCTCTATCAAAAAGCGATATGTAATGCTGGCTAATTTCTTTGATGGCCAAAACTCGAGTTGGCGACAAGGTTATCAACGTTTGCCCGTCTGAGTCAGTAACTACCGTGTTACGACGCATATCTTCCCGTAAGGATTCTTCCAAACCGGCTTTGATTTCATTACTCAATAAATTGAATGGTTGATGATAGCGTTTTAGTGCCGTAATATTGAGCCAGGCTTGAGCTTCACGATGTAACCAGTCAGCAGTCCAGTCAGGTGCGACATACGAACCATGGCCCCAAATTGATCCTAACTGATGTCCTCCTATTGACCGCCAAGCTAGCTGTCCTTGTTCAATATCCTGTTTACTAAATATGATGTGCCCATTGTTATCAACAAATGCCGCTGGAATCGGAGGTTTATCTCGATAGATTTCTCTGCCTATACTGAGTAATACGGAGAAAGAAGAAATACATATAATTATCAACGCAATGGCGATTACTTTTATTTTACTCATAAAGCTTCTTCCAGCCGTAGAAACAAGGTAGATTCAACCTCAAATTGCATAACTATTAGACTGCTTTATTTAGACATAGGGTTAGAGACATAGTTCATAAATAGGGCATTTCACTGAATACCTCGCGAACAAGGCCCTGCACATAATTATTTTAGATTCGCCATCGAGCGCAGTCTTTATATGGGGGGAGGTTGTGAAATATGTCCATATTCGGTAATGAGTTCAGCCTAGCAAAAAAGGTGTCCACCTCCTATGCACCATGCTATTTTAACAACTTACGTAGACAAACATTTTGAGCGACCGTGCCATATCTGACTCTGGAAAATCTGCACGATTAGTCAAGCGACCTAAACGGGATAATTTCAACGAAGATTCAGAAACCGCATCTGAGATAAACTCAGCGGATAAACTCGGGGCATTTAAGCACAGCAACAACAGTGCATCTTCAGACAAAAGCGGTGCTATTTTTCTCAGCAACTTCGCGTAATCTTTCGTTGCAATAAACCCGCCCTTCTGATGTGAAGGCGGGTCGATAATAATAAGATCAAAAGGGCCGTAGCGCTTTAGTTTATTAATGGATTTGAAAATGTCATGGGCTAAAAAAACTGACGGCGCACCAGAAAAACCATTAATGGCATGGTTTTTTTGCCCTGTCGCTATTGCAGATTTAGCCATATCGATATTCACCACTTGCGCTGCGTCTCCCGCTAGCGCAGCGACAGAAAACGAACAGGTATAGGCAAATAAATTTAAGATTTTTTTGCCTTTTGCTTCTTGTCTCACCCAGTCTCTTGCAGGCTTTGCATCCAGGAAAAAGCCTGTGTTTTGATTATCCAGCAAATTAAGCACAAATTTATGGCCATTTTCCTGGGCATATAAAGGCTGTGGCACCTCACCGTAAATAACCCGTTGAATGGGCTTTGGCCTGAGGCGCTGCTGCACAACGACAGCAACGATAGCATCATGCCTATTGGCCTGTTCAAGCAAGAGGGTATCGATGGCTGCAATCACGTCTTGTGGTTGCTCGCCATAAATCACCACCCATAACACCGGCGCAAACCAATCAACCGTGATACATTCGAGCCCAGAAAAACAATGCCCACGCCCATGAAAAACACGACTTGCATCCTGCAGTGGGGATTTAAAAAACTGTATTAAATGCTGTGTAACCGGTGAAAAATCAACCATATTAACGCGTCTCATAAGAGGTATTCACGGGGTATAACACGAAGTCATTAAACCCCGTCGTAACACGACACAGGCCACATAGGGCTCGGTCTATATCGTTCTGTCCGGTATCAACAATCAATGGCCGCCCATTAAACGCTGTTAATTTGGCTCTTGTGGCTAAAATCACCAGGTGGCTTTTATCCATCCCACACTGCAACTGGCGGTTAAGTTGCTGGCTACCCCGACCTAACAAAAAACCTTGTCTTCCCGTGGGTGATAAAACGCTTTGGTAATCGGGGTACTGCCGACATAAATCAACAATGTCCTGTGCATTGACATCGTTCTTCAACAACTTGCCCCCAAGAATCGCATCAAAACCGACCAAGGTATTTTCAAACCCCATACACTGCATCACATGTGCCGTGGTACTACCTGGGCCGATTAATACAAGAGGGACATCTGATATAACATCCGCCACATAATCAGCAATATCATCCAGCACCAAAGGTTCACTTTCGATACCGCCCTGCTTTAGGTTCTGCAAATACTGCGGCGAATCAGGCACTAACATTTCGCCATAATACTGCGATCGTACAACACCTAAACGCAACTGCTCTTCATCAATATCGCGAACATCTCGCTCAACACAGCGAATAAGCTCAGCACTGAGTAGGCCTTTGAGTAAACTTGCCGCAGCAATGGGTGATAAAGCGAAAACCTCAGACTGCATTTTTACGCCACTCGGTAAACCCAAACAGGGGATTTTTTCTCCCACCACATCAACAATATCGCGTGCCGTACCATCACCGCCTGCGAACAAAATAAGATCAACGTTTAGCGCCATCATCTTTTTTACTGCACGCTGCGTATCATAGGCAGAGCTTGTCTCTGAAGTCTCGATGATTTGACAGGGGACATCATTAAGGTAGTCAGCGCCCATCAAGCCCTGCGCGGCAACCCAGTCGATTTTACGCATATAACCTTGGAGCTGTGAGAGGGTTTGTTTCACCCGTTCTGGGGCATGCAATTTGTTGCTGTAAGCCAATGCCCTCTTCCGCACTTGCTCACCATCGCTACCCTTAAGACCAGCCTCTCCGCCAATGCCTGCATAAGGATTGACAACTAGGCCTATTTTTAACCGCCATGTTTTAGGTTGCATCGCTGAACCCCAGAGCTTTTAGTAACGCCAGCTCGCTTTCAGGTATTTGATTCAGTTTTATATAGGCCCATTCTTTGCGTAGAGGATGATTTTTGCGTAAGTGATCAAAACACGTTGCCCTTTGCGCATTATCTTTACAGGCTAAATAAGTAGATCTAAATGTTTTACTTAATGCACTAAGCGGAAAAGCTTGCTCGATAACAGAACAATAACCTGATTCAGCATTCATCTGCTCAAAAGTCTCCGCCAAAATAGCCTGATTGACGGACTGCACACCAAAAACCTCGCAAAAAGCCTCCACAACCTGCAAAGTTCCTCTGATTTTCCCTTGCTCACTATAACCTGCGATGTGCGGTGTTGCCTGTGCCAACATAGGTAACAATGCTGGATCGGGTGTTGGCTCGTCATCAAAAACATCTAACACAACTGATTGATATCGCTGCATCAAAAGACTTTTCAGCGCCTTCTGATTGATCACGCCACCACGACTCGCATTGATCAATAAAGCCTTTTCTGAAATTTGGCCAAGCTGCCCATCACTTAACAGGTTTAACGTGGGGTATTCCCCTTCATGAGTCAATGGCACATGTAAACTTATGCAATCTGATGCTAAAACCGACTTAAAACTGTCAGTGGCTGATGGCATAAAAGGATCATAGCAACGCACGTTAATCTGTAGACACTCTAAACGTTTTTTGAGGCGAGAACCAACTTGACCGCAACCAATAATACCAACGGTTCTTTTTTTCCACTCATCAACATTTGATTCATGATCAAGCATTGCTGTTAGTACGTAATCAACAACAGCTTGCGCATTACACCCCGGCGCATTAGCAAAAGGAATTCCTTGATTACGCAAATAATTGACATCTACATGATCAGTACCAATCGTACAAGAACCTACAAACTGTACCGATGAACCTTGAAGTAATCGCTCATTAACTTTAGTAACTGAGCGGACAAAAAGTGCATCGATATTCTCAAGGTCAGCTGCACAGATAGAACGGCCTTGTCGATAAATCACAGAAACATGCTCAGGCAACAGCCGCTCCAGCACAGGTATATTCTCATCGGCTAACACCCGCAATGTTTTTTCCATAATTTTAAGCACCAAAAGAAAGGATTATCATTAAAAAATATATTTTTCTTTACAACAAATGTTACAGCATTGTTTGATGAAACGAATAATCATTAATATCCGTCGATTGACCGTAAGCTTCAGCTAGAGCGCGATGAAATATAGCTGCCCGTTTGGGTAAACCAACAAGCTGGTATCGCTCTATTTCTTGCACAACTTTGGTTTTAAAAAAATCGAAGTCAGAAGGATCTAAAGATAAATTATCTAAACTCACCACAAATTTATGCCCTGCAGCTTGATGAAAAATCCACTCCAATGCTTGCGGTTTTGCTTCTACGGCCGCAAAGGCAACTTGCTCATCAACAGATCGACCATCGGGCGCATACCAGTAGCCATAATCAAGCTGCCGTCGCCTTTGTATACCCGCAATACACCAGTGAGAAATTTCGTGTAAGGCGCTGGAAAAAAACCCATGTGCAAAAATAACTTGATGGTAATCTTCACGAGTTTTAGCAGGGAGATACAAAGGCTCGCTATCTCCTTTAATCAAAACAGTTTTTTCTGTTTGCTTAAACTGCTCATCAAATAGTTTTATTAAATCTTGTGCGTCATGCATGGCAATTAAAAAAAAGTCAACGTATTATGAAATTGGCGTTATTTGTCTTTCACCTACTATACTCGAATTGTAACTGATTCGTGGATCATTAAGGAATAATGAATGGCCAGATATCAAGCACCCAATGTCATCGACTTTTTTAGTGGTAAACCTCTAGAAGACCTCGAGCAAGAGCGCATCATCCGTTTATCTCCCGAAATCGATGGCTTGTGTATGCTTTACTCAAACCAAAAAAACCCTGAAAAATACTTTGCAGTGAAGCTCTTGTGCTGGGGGCTAAAATGGAACGGCGAAGTCGTGGGTCTCGTCCCTTGGCTAAATAAGGTAACTGCTTGCGATGAAATACAAGATCCTTTAAACGGGCGATTTGAAGGCTACTACGATCCAGATATCGATGGCATTTTCTTTGATGCGCCTATGCATAAGGTCGTGGAACTCGAAACAGCTCTCGCCTATTTTGAAACCCTGGATGAGGAAAACGAAGAAAAAGACATCCTTCAAATGATTCCCGATAACATCGGCACGCACGCCATTCTTTTGGATGAAGAGTCTGAATCATTAACACTCACCGAAGTGAACAGCTGGCAGCTTAGAGCTTCAGGCTCCATTGAGGGGATGATTATCGATCATGACAACGTCAATGACACACCGATTTTAATGACAGACGAGCACCTTTACCCAGCCAATGAACACAGCCATTTTCGCTATTATTTTCAGCACAATATTGCGAACCAAATTAAACGGGAAGATCCTGAAGCATTGGCAGCGATTAAGGTACTACTTGATGAAGAGATAACCCTAAATTAATTGATACTTACTTCTTACGACGATGAGGTGGCTTTCTGCATTCCGCACCTGTAGCAACCGCCCCCTCAAAAACCACAGCCCTCAACCTTCCTGTTTCTTCATTTTTATAGAGGTCAACTGTATTTGCACCTCTCACAGCACTACACACCTCACCCTTAGGGCAGGCGCCATATGCAGAGCCAAGGCGGTCATCAGTCCACGCTCGGTAACAATCTGGAACCGCTTTCGCGGAAATTGCTCCTGCATCTCGATCAAAAAACTCAGTATATACCCAACTGACTTCAAGGTGCGCGATTTAGCTGTTGGAAATTATCATTAATTCTACTGCCTAAATCAGCGCCAATTTCAGGTAGTATTTTTTCAAAAAACTCGCTAATTTTATTTTTAAAATCCTTTGCCGTGGAAAAGTACTGGTTATTCCTGACTTTTTCGTTCATCACCTTCCACAGCCGCTCTATGGGGTTTAGATTTGGGCTGTATGGTGGCAAGGTGTGAAGTTTAATGCCTAACTTGTCCGCAGCGCTCAGGACAGCCTTGGATTTATGATAGCCAGCTCCATCTAAAACTAAATGCACTGTCTTCTCACTATAATGTGCTCGTATTTTATGGAAAAATTCAATAATCGAATCGCCATTAACGGTGTCATATTGGCCAATAATAGCTTCTTCTATATGGGTGAGTTCGATAGCACCTATTATATTGAGCCGTGTCCGGCTTCCCGTGGTCTCTATGGGTTTATCGACACCCGTTTTGATCCATCCCGATGTGATTTTTGTTGCTTGAGTTGGATGAACTGCGTCCATGAACAGTAAGGCTTCACCCTCTGATAGCTCAGCTTTTAGCGCTTCATACTTTTCAATAAATTGCGCTTGTTTTTCAACATCAAACTTATGTGGAATGCCTTTAGGCTTTTTATAGCTGAAACCCTTTTGGTGTAACCACTGGGTTAGCCCTGAAACACTAAACTGCACACCCCAAGTTGTTTTAATATAATGACCAATTTGGCTCACTTGGGTATATATTTTTCCTGACAAATGAGTAACCAGCAACTGAGATTGCTCGTTATCTAGGTAACCTTTGGAGCCGCCATTGGTTGATAATAACTTTTCATCATTTAGGTAATCATTAAGATGCCGAACAATCGTGGACTCATCTTTTCTTAATGCCTGAGCGATCATTCTTGTCGACCAGCCTTCCGACCGCAACAAAACGACCTTCAAACGATCACTTTCTCTACTGTCTCTTGCTTGCTTATGACGCAATTCCAGTGCAAGTTTTTCGTTTTTTGTCAGGTCGATTTTCAGCATCTGCGCACTATGATTATTTACTCTTTATAAATCAAGTACTTTCAATAGCGATGGGTATAGCCTCCATGCTTATAGGTCAAATGCTCTAACGGCAAAGTATTATCAGGATTAAATGTACCAAGAGAGTGATAGCCCTGATTGTCAACAAGGTCTACAGTCTCATCAACTATTTTCGTAGCATTATTTGATACAAAAATATCTCGAGCTTTCATGTTACAATCTGTTTTTTCTCTGACACCCTCAGCAATAGAAACTCTTTGTTGGCGGGAAGCATCTTTTGTCAAACTACCAATCTTATTCATCACGGATGCGTAATGTTCTTGATTAGCACTATCCGCCCAGCCTGCTATCGCTCCTTTCACTTGCTGATGATTTAATTGACTTAGGGAGGCAGCATTTAAGAAGATACCTTTTTTGGGTGTATAGTCACATCCCACTTTTTCAGCTCGGCATGTCTTGTAATGTGGGGTTGAATCTCGTCAAGCACTTCCTTACTTGGCCTTACACCTTTCGTATAAACCTTATCAATTAAATCAACAATTGTTTTTTTACATTTATGCACAAGACTTTTTGTCCACTCCACCACCACATGAACTGAATTTAGAAGTGTGCCATTCCAATGGCTTTCCAAAAAAGCCCACCGCCTTTCAATGGGATTATATTTGCTGTGATAAGGAGGGTAGTAAACCAGCCTGATTCTCAGCCCAGTTTGACTGGAAAATTGCACCATCCGCAAAAGAAACTGAGTTCGCAGGCTATTACTCTCCGGGCCATTGTCTGTATAAATAATCAGCTCATCTTTGTCCTTGTTAGCTTCTTTGACATTCTCCCACCACAATTGCAGTGCATCACAAATAAAGTCGCTCGTCTTGTAGGAGAGTCCATAAACAACATGGAGTTGATCGTTATCTAGGTTAAGAATCCCAAATGGCACCATTTTATCTTTATCTGCCATATCGTGATCTAGCGCCTGGACCACTTCTGCTCCGCGAGATTTACCCGCTCTGGAAAAGTCGCCGAGATTAACAGTAGCCTTGCAGTCTATGCTGATCTGCAACGTGTTTTGTCGTTGACTGGCTTCTGCTCTAACTTTGTTGACGTTGTCGAAGATGGCGTTAGTTTCTGGTATTTTTTTTCAGGTTTGGATTTCTGCACCTTGCGGAGCTTATAACCCATCCTATTCAGGATATTGCTAATGGTTCGCTCTTTAGGTAGAAGGTCTTCTTGCCAGTTCTTTTCCTCGACTAGCTTCTGCCGTACAACTTTGGCCGTTATGCGGGTATAGGCAAATGTATTTCTTAACCGTGAATCCGCTTGGCTTTCAGGCTCAACCAGGCTACGGATATCATCTTCAAGGCCTACCAGTGCAACCTCGGATTTATTTTTTCCGCAGGGTTCATAATTTCCATAACAGATCATCCCAGTTTTTTTTTCGTTGATCCCTAATGCAACCGCCTTTCGTCCAAACCCAAAGGTTGATTCAGTCAACCGGGCACTTCCACTGCAAAGGGTTTCAGAAACTTCAGCCATAAAAAGTCTTTTTTCAGGGTTTTTTAATAGCCTGGCTGCTAATTTGAAGAGAGAAATATACTCAGGTTCTATATCAATTGAAGTGGGCATAAATAAAATAGAGAATAAACAACTTTAGACATGTAATGGTAGGGCATCATACGCTGGTAATGTTTAAAATGCTACTTCCCTTACAGGCTCAAAGTTTCCAGTAATCTCTTGTTTAGCTTCCGTCGAGACTGCAGTGTCGGCAGACTTCCCCGACCAGATTTTGCTTAAAGCAGATGCAAAATACGGCGCAAAAGGTGCAATACCGAACTCACCATTAGCCGCGGTTTTTGCAGAAACTGTTGTAGGAACTAAGGGCCCAGAATAGGCAGCTGATAAGAAAAATAACAAGATAAACCAAGCTATTAATTTATGTATAAAGACCATAATAAAGTACTATCAGTATATATTTATTACTTTGGACAATTCATATACGCAAGGTTCCACCTGTGCTCAAAACCTACTTAAGAAAAGTTTTCCTTTTTCTTAATAGTAAAATAAAACGCTTCGTCTTTCTGCTCACTTGATACTAATTCGTGATCTAAAAACTGACAAAACTTGATGAGATCGCGCTCAGTTGAAGGGTCTGTTGCCATCATAAGCAAGGTTCCGCCAGATGCCAAAGCACGAATTTCTTTGTGTAGCAGCATGATAGGCTCAGGGCAAAACAACCCCCTCGCATCTAAAATGGCATCTGCTTCTGGATCAGCCATAGCAAACAATCTCTCTCGTTAAATTTTACAATCATAGCATATCCCCAACTCACGCAAAAAAATCCTCTCGGCAAAATACGAATTTATCTGTCCTTCCGCAAACGCCGGTGTATGATTAGCGCAACAGCAAGCAGGTAATTTTTTATGCACTCAACACTTATTTTTAGCTTCATTACTGATGATCGCACAGGCATTATTGAACAGTTTTCAACATTGATAAAAATGCATCAAGGCAATTGGGTAAATAGCCACCTGACAAAGATCGGCTGCCAGTTCTCCGGGGTGGTCCAAGTTGATATCGACAGCACCAAAGCAGACATATTGAAATCGGCGCTGCTTAAAGAAAGCTCTGAATCACTCACCTTATGCGTGAAGGTTCTGGCACATGACAGCACACAGCCAGAACTTCAAACCGTGAGCCTTTCCATTATTGGTCTTGACCGCCCAGGCATTATCCAAGAAATCGCCAGTAAGCTCGCTGAGCATCATTTGAATGTTGCTCAACTTCACTCTCATACAGAGTCAGCCCCAATGACAGGGACGCCTCTTTTCAAGGCAAAACTCACCCTTGAGATCAGCGATAAGAGTCAGCTGGAGCATTTCGAAACAGACATTGAGGACATCGCCGATCAACTCGATATCGATTACACACTGGATACCGAAAACGAATAAGCTATTTTCTTCGCAACCAGTGTTTGATGAGTAGCACTAACATAAAAGTACCACCTGCAACCACTATCACGCCACCTAATAACATGATGGTAAATAACAGGAGCTGCTTAATCACTGCGGGGCTCACATCAAACACATCAATCGCCGCCCAAATAAACAGCACAAAGGTTATGGCGGCAAGTAACAGTGTTTGATGCCGTTTATAGGCTTTTCTAAAAGAAAAATTCACAGCCCACTAAAATCTGGCTGTCTTTTTTCATAAAAAGCCGCCACTGCCTCTTTCACTTCTGGGCCTTTGATTTTCTCTGAAAACAACTCGCACTCATAATCAACACGCTCTATCAAAGGCTCATCTGCTCGACGCAGCAGCTTTTTCATATCAATCAGGGTCGCTCGGGGTTTCTTGACGAGTTTTTCTGCATAGGCTTTTGCGACATACAACGATTGGCCCTGAGGTACTTTTTCAGACACGATGCCCAACTCAACAGCACGCGCCAAATCAAATTTATCGCCAGTTAATAAAATATCTGCAGCGGCCTGATAACCTGCAACTCGAGAAAGCAGCATGGATGAACCCGCCTCAGCAACCAACCCTAGATTGATAAAAGGCATGGCAAAAACAGCCGTTTCATCAGCATACACGCGCTCACAATGTAACAAAAGCGTTGTGCCAATACCGATTGCCGGACCTTGTACTGCCGCAAGCAAAGGCAAGCTACATTCCACCAGCGCCTTTAGAAATTGATAAGCAGCCGCATCTTTCATATCACCCGGCATAGTCAAAAAATCGTCTAAATCATTACCCGCAGTGAAGGCTTCGTATTCGCTCGCCAATATAATGACTTTCACCGATTTATTGCTACAAGCTGCATAAATAGCATCAGCCATTTGGATATACATCGCTTGATTAATCGCATTTTTCTTATCAGGTCGATCAAGAAAAATCGTACAAATACATGATTCGACTTGCGTTTTAATGGTCATTTGAACATCCTCACTTTGCTAGGCTTACTATCATACAACAAGCACCTATACCGATCAGCCTTGAAGATACAAGGGCGTTGGCCGCGCTCGCTTGCCGCCTTCTTACATTTCCAATTTCGATGGATATATAAAGCTTTTACCCATTTTAGCTGAATAAGGCAACCACCCAGACAGCGGAAATATGAATGCATGCGCTGAGCATAATCGAACCCGTTCTCAGTGTCATCCAAGCAAAGAGAATACCTGCAAAACCCATCGATAAACACACCATTACTGGCTGATCAAAAGACAACATGACATAAGGAACAAGCATCATAGGTATGGCGATTAATCCGAAAAACCGCGCAAGCACCAACAGTAATGCCCCTCGAAAAAAGAATTCCTCGGCAAATAACTGAACGGAATAAAATGACTGCCAAAGGAAAAACTCTTGGTATGTATTATCGAAATAGCGAGAGGCGAACTGTTCAGTACCTAAAAAACTCAGCATAAAGACAATCGCTACAAACCCTGCAAACATAAGACTTTTTTCGGTTTGAAAATCAAACGATGTACAGCCTATATCTTCAAGCGTCAGCTCAAGGTGACGTCTCAAATACCACAGTATCGGCACCACGTATAAAAAACTCATCACCCCGTAACGTAATAAATCTTGATAAAGAAACGTTTCAGAAAGAACCGGATAACCTTTAGTCGCCGCCCACCAAATCAACTGAAAAAGATATTCGTTGGCAAAAAGAATCGCTATAACGAGAAAATATAAACCTGATAAGCGAGGGAGCTTCTCGGTTGATAGTGCGTTATTGCAAGGATATTGGTGATTCAGTATTGCCCATTCGGCTTGGCAACCTGCTTTGATTTCAGTCAATAATACAGAATACGCGTGAGCCATCATACCCTCCTAAATTTTCTTATATATTTAGGATAGTCAATACTGGTTACTTATTGATCAATTCTTTTACTGCTTTCCATACAACATCGGGATCAAGCCTTTGGTAGCAAGGCATTAATTCGTCCTCCTCCACTAAAGGGCAAACCTTCTTCATGCAAGGCGAGCACTCAGTAGTTGATTGAAGATTAAGAACCTTTTTGCCGACAAGCCCTGTTAATCCTGAATTCGTTGCGCCATAAATGCCCAGGGTAGGCGTATCGAGTGCTGCTGCAATGTGGCTCAACCCTGTATCGCTCCCGACCACAACCATTGCCTGCTGCAGTAAAAAGGCCAATGCGGTCAATGACAGTTTATCGAGTACAACGGCACCTGTAGCGCTAGCAATGGATTCCGCCACCTGTTTTTCTTGCGCATTACCATAGGGTAAATAAACCGTGATGCCCTCTGCAATCATCTTTTCAGCTAACGCCTGCCAGTAAGCTTCTGGCCAGATTTTACTCACCCAGTTTGTGCCATGCAGAAAAACAGCATATTTAGGCGGTAAATTCATGCAAAAATCTTCTGGTTTTTGAATAGCCATCCCAAAATCGATGTGCTCAGGTTTTGCGTAATTAACACTTTGCGCAAAGAGGGTTTTTACGCGTTCAATGGCTGTTAATTCTCGGCTAATGGTATATCGATGCGTATAAAAACGGCTGGCTAAAGGCTCTCTAATACTTTTTTTATCGTAGCCGTACTTCGGCACGTTTAGCCAACGCACCATGAGCGCACTCTTTATCAACCCTTGTGCATCGATAACAAAATCAAAGTCTTCAGCCCGAAGGCTTTGCTTAAGTTGTTTAATCTCATTTCGTGTCGACGTTGAAAAGAATGACTTTCGCCAGCGCCTGATCGCGCACGTGTGCACCTTTTTAACCAAAGGATGCCAACGGGGGATTTCTTTAAACGACTCTTCAACAAGCCAGTGCAATTCACAGTCACCGACTTGCTTTTGCAAATCAGAAACGGCTGGCATGGTATGAACCACGTCGCCCAAAGACGTCGTTTTGACGAGTAATATTTTTATCATGAAGGGCTCAACGGCGAAACGATGACTTATTATAAGGTTTCGCCAATAGCCTGAATAGCGGTTAAGGCAATGGTATACACAATATCGTCTATCAGTGCGCCGCGCGATAGATCATTCACCGGTTTATTCAGCCCTTGTAACATCGGGCCAACACTCACCACATTGGCTGATCGCTGCACTGCTTTGTAGGTCGTGTTACCCGTATTAAGGTCGGGAAAGATAAACACATTGGCCACGCCCGCCACTTTGCTGTTCGGTGCTTTGCTTTTTGCCACAGAAACATTGGCTGCAGCATCATACTGCAAAGGCCCATCGATGATTAAATCAGGTCGCCTCTCTCTCGCCACAGCAGTCGCCTTGACAACCTTATCAACATTAATGCCTTTTCCTGATGTCCCCGTACTGTAAGAAATCATGGCGATTTTAGGCGAGATCCCAAAAGAAGCGGCTGAATCTGCACTTTGAATCGCAATATCGGCAAGATCCTCTGCCGATGGGTCGGGATTCACCGCACAATCCGCATAAACGACGACCTGCTCAGGTAAGCACATAAAAAATAGTGAGGAGACAAGTTTTGTCTCAGGTTTCGTTTTAATTAACTGTAAAGCGGGAAGAATCGTGTTGGCCGTGGTATGTACGGCACCCGACACCAAACCATCCACGTCACCTTGCTGCAACATCATGGTACCTAGCACCACCGTATCTTCTAATAATTGTGCAGCACGAATGGCATTCATCCCTTTGTGTTTACGTAACTCAACAAAAGGCGCGATATATTTCTCCGCAATACTGGATGGCTCAATAATTTCCAGCGAGCTGGGCAATGTAAGGCCTAGTGCTTTCGCCAGTGTATGCACTTTTGCGGGATCTGCTAACAAAATGCAATGTGAGATCCCTTTGTTAATACAGGTAACTGCTGCTGAAATCGTACGCGGCTCATCGCCTTCAGGCAGGACAATCGTTTTCTCATGGGCTTTTGCCACTTTTATGAGGTTATATCTAAATGCTGCCGGTGTAAGCTTTCTGACACGTTTGGTGAGTAAATAAGGTTTGAGCTTCTCGCCATCAATATGCTCAGCAAAGTGGGTCAAAACATGTTCATACCGATCCGTGTCATCTTTCGCCATATAGCCATACAGGTATGACAGTCGCGTTGCTGTAGGATAGGTATCTAAAGAACAGCTCATGATAGGCAAGCCTTTATCGAGCGCTTTCTGCACGAGAGCATAAGCCTCTGGTGGTGGCTTAAGACCCCCGGTGAGAATAACACCGGCTAAGCGGATACCACTTAATTCAGCCAGAGCTGCCGCATGAATAATATCCAAGCGATCGCCTCCTGCGACAATCAACGTACCTGCATATAGAACAGAAGATAAGTTCTCCGCTAATCGAGAGCCTATGGTGATTTGCTCAATACGTCGATTTGCCGCATCACCTTCATTTATCCACTCAACCGGCAAAGCAAAATCAATATCCACAACTCGAGGTGATATCAATCGATTCGACCAAGGCACGACGCCAAATAAATCGAAGGATGGATCGTTAAAGACAGGCAACTGTTTAAGGTGTTCTTTTGTCGGTATATCAAAAGATTGTGCTTTAAACAACTCAGGGCGAATATTGCCATGCATATCGCGAGGCGCTCCAGCTTTATTGATGACACAACCTATCACCTTATGGGATGCACGATCGAAAGCTTCGCGGGCTATCTCTAAACGCGAATTCATCATGTTATAGTCAGCGCCTGTATCTGTTGCTACCAAAAGCACTTTCGCATCCAGCGCTTTGGCAAGTTCGGTGTTAATTCGCTCAGCAAAGGGAATGTGCTCATCGATGGTCAAACCTAAAACCACGGCAATTTCTTTATCGGCAACTTGCTCTTCATACGCTTGCACCAATACTTCAAGCAGCTCATCTATGGCATTACGCCCCATAAATTGGCGCAATTCGCGCATGCTCATTGCCGGTGTTATACCTAAGAAATTAACCAAGATCGTCGACCGTTGCTGAACCGGTACAAACATCCCTAAATCAATTCCACGTTGATCCGCTTTGTGCTTAAGCCCTAAGCAAACGGACGAGGAGCCGGTGCCTATCCCTACAGGTGCAACAAGAATGGCATTAGTCATTATTGAGTCTCTACGAGGTTAAAGGTTTGTTTTGCTATCATCCATTCTTCATCGGTTTTGATGACAAGCACGGGGCGACTTGAGGTCTGTCCAATATTTAGACTGCCTTGACGATTTTTTTGTTCATCCAAAGACAGGTTTAATAGTTTTAGTTGAGACACGACCTTAGCGCGAATTTGCACCGAGTTTTCTCCTATGCCCCCTGTAAAAATGAGGGCATCAAGATCATCAAGTGCTACGCTCATTGCCGCGATGCTTTTCGCTATCCGATAGCAAAACATCTCTATGGCAAGCGTGGCAGTCGTATCGCCCTCTTTACTCGCTTGTTCAAGCTCGCGTAAATCATTACTTAACTGAGACACGCCTAGCAAACCACTTTTTGTATTCAGGAAAGACTCAATCTCTTTTATGGGTAAATCTTCTTGCTGAGCCAGATAAAAAATGATGCCCGGATCAATATCGCCAGAGCGTGTGCCCATCATCAAACCTTCTAATGGGGTCATACCCATGGTGGTATCGACTGACTGACCGTGTTTAATCGCACATAAACTGCAACCATTGCCGAGATGTGCTGTGACCAACTGTATTTTGTCAAAAGGTTTATTAAGCGCTAAAGCAGCCTGCTCTCCAACAAATTGATGACTTGTTCCATGAAAGCCAAAACGCCGAATGCCGTAGGTTTTATACCAATGTTCTGGTACAGCATAACGATAGGCTTTTTCGGGTAACGTATGATGAAAAGCTGTATCAAACACGGCAACTTGCGGCACATCAGGTAATAGCACCTGTGCGGCTTCAATACCTGCGAGATTTAATGGATTATGTAAAGGTGCTAGGCTTTCAAGGCGCTGAATAATTCTAATCGCCATGCCATCGATTAAAAGTGGCTGCTGGCAAGTTGCGCCACCATGTACGACGCGATGACCTACAGCAACAATCGAAAACCTGCTTGATACCAAAGGAAAGATTTTCGCCAATGCAGTGTTTATACTTGCAGAAGGAATAGGTTGCTCATAGGCCTCCCCCAAAATAGTTGCCGTCAACATAGCATCCGGCGTTGATAATTTGTCGGCAAGCCCTGTCATCCTTTGCTCGCCAGTCTCTGGATGAATGAGTGCAAACTTTAATGTGGAACTTCCCGCATTTAGCACGAGTACGTTCTTTTCTTTCATAACATCCCCTTCAAATCTACTATTTTCATTGTCAATTTACGCTAATAGCACATGAGCTTCTAGCAATGGATTACCTTTCCCTATTGACGCTTGATTAACATATTCATCGTCTTCTATACCCATCGGAACTGGAGATGCAAGAAGTCGGCAAGCGAGTGAATCCCCATGAGCTTACAGTGAGTAAGTGATTGGGGTGAGCCAGCGCGGCCAACGCCATTGCATCTTCAAGGGTGATCGGTATAAAAACGCCTGAAGACTCAATAAAAAATGTTAGACTCATGACGCATAGAAATAATACACTAGCGCCCATTTAATAAGACCCTGCCCATGAAAACACAATCGACATTAAGTCATGACAAACACCGAGCGTGTAAAGTTCAACGTTGTGCATTTTTACTTCTCTTATTGCCGATACTTTTTCTGAATGCCTGCAGCACTTACAAAACCAACAGCTCACTTCGTTTTACAGATCGTTTTCCTCGAGAGAAACCCGTTATTCCTGTAGGCAAACTCGACACCGGCAATGAAAACCTAACCTATCTGGGTTGGGTCAACGCTGAAGTAAGCAAACCTCTACCAATGGCCTCCCCTCCCACAAAACAACAAGCAGATCTCGTTTTAGCAGAGCTTGGTAGTAAGCTTGATGCCGATGCAGTGACTTTTGTTAAATACAAAACAGGTTTAGGCGGCAATACACTGTTTGCCAAAGGCCAAGCCGTGCAATTTAAGAATAGACCCCAGCAACCCATAGCGACAAACCGCATCACCCAATCCGTACCTGCAAAAACGTCATCAATGCCCGCAGTATCACTGAATCTGCCCAGTCAATCGAGAGTAGCAGCTACACGCAAGCCTAGTCGCTACAAAGCAAGAGAAGAAAAGCGCCTGAGACAACTTACGGACGATGAAATTGCATTAATTATTTCTAATGCACTTTATATTGAAAGCCAGTCGGCCAATATGCAGCGTAAAGATATGGAACTCTCCGCCAAGGTGATTCGTGATTTGATCGAAAAATCTAAAAAAACTGCATTAACGAAATAATGAACAGGAAATGGCTTTATACCCATCGGAATTGGAGGTGCAGGAAGACGGAAAGCGAGCGAATCTCCATGAGCTTACAGTCAGTAAGTGATTGAGGTGAGCAAGCGCGGCCAATCACCCTTGCATCTTCAAGGGTGATTGGTATATATAATCAAAACCACTTTACGTAATATCTTACCGTTACTTAAAGTGGTCTTGCCGAAGAGGGATCAAACAAATCCGCCACTCCATGTTAATAGTCACGCTTTTTTATTAATAATTTTTTTAACGTGAATTTTTCTGGTTAATTTGCACCCGCCATCTGTCAACAATCTGATCCCCTTAAAGACTCAGAACAACCACTAAACACTTTCTTCAACTTCCGTAAGATCGGCGAGCCAAGCCATGGCTTGATCGTACTCGCAATAAGAATAAATGGAGAGTTTTGCAGAAGAAAATAACGCCGATAAATTCGTACCTGTTTCAAATACAGGATTATTAGTAACAATAGCGACCTTTTTTATTTGACTAAGAACGTTTTCATCAATTAAAAAGTTATCCGTCAACTGACCAAAACTTTCCCAGTGATCGTATTTTTCCACACTCAACATAAGACTCGTCAATTCAGCACCCTCACTGACAAACTGATTAATGGTTTCGGAGGCAGTCAATATGTGTGTCTGTTCACATTCATCTTCAAGTTCTAAATGGGCTAATTTAATCGGGGTATCAAAAGTTGCTTTTATCATGATATGCATTCCTTGCTAAGACAAAAAGACTAACTCCTAGTCTAGCCATCAAGACTTCATATACAACGCTCACATCTGAAAATGCTTAGCCTCTCTCAAACTTAAGTCGAGTCAGCTTATAAACCGCCAAGATAACCACTAAAAAACCAGTCATTTGCATGAAGCTGAGCGTTTCCCCAAGCACAAAATAGGCAAAAATTAGAGAAATTAAAGGACTCACCGTGGTCACTGCACTCCCCATCTCAGCACCGATACGCTGAATACCAGAAGCAATCAAAAAGGATGGCAACAACGTTGCAAAGACAGCAATGGCCAAGCCATAAATATAGACTTGCCAAGGTTGATGCAACAAAGTATTTAAGGGATACACAAGAAAATAATGACTTAGAATAGCAACACTCGCAGCGCTAATCGCCACTGACGTAAATAGCCGACTGGAAACCTTACCCGTAAAATAATCTGCGCCTAACAAATAGATTGCATAAGAGAACCCACTTCCTAACGTTAACAGCACGCCGATAAAAAAATCGCTCGACCAAATAGATTGAGCCTCACGCCATAACGGCGGTGCCAGCACCAACATTAATCCGAGGTAAATAACAAATAGCGCAATAATAACCGGCCGCCGGAAAGGTTTTCTAAGTACAATCACGGACAAAAGAACAACGAATACAGGGTATGTATAAAGTATCAACCTGCCCACGTTTGCCGGTAAAAAGTTCAATGCTTTTAAATCCAGCCACGAGGCAAAGTAATAACCAAAAACACCTAACACGCTGATCAAAAGCAGGTGCTTCACGGTCAGCTGACTCGTGTCATCTTTTTTTAAGGCGACAGCCAAAACAAGGAGGTAAACAGGCAAAGAAAACAGCATACGTAAAGTGATGAGTACGGTCGTATCTACCTGATACGCATAAGCCAACTTTATCAATATACCTTTCAATGAAAACAGTGTAGAGCCGAGGATTAAGTAAATAAAACCTCGATTCAACCACAGGTGTTCTGAAGGCTGTGACATTGCTTAACTCTATTTTATTATTATGAAATGTATTTATACCCAGCGGAATTGGATGTGCAAAAAGGCGGCAAGAAAGCGAAGCCCCATGAGCTTACAGTCAGTAAGTGATTGGGGTGAACGAGCGCGACCAATGCAATTGCATCTTCAAGGGTGATCGGTATAAACGGCTATTAATACGTTTTTATGTTAATGCAAACTGCTCCATGCACTGCACGATATTCGCATAAGGCCATGCGACCTCAACAGCATCCGCAAGGCGGTCAATCTCCTTCGCTCTAAAGGCCTGATAATCAAACCCTGCGTGCGTACTAAGCCCAGCCCAAATTAAGAGGTCTTCAAGTGTCGCAGGCTCATCAAATAAGCCATGCAAATACGAACCACGCACCTGATCATAGGCATCTCGGTCTCCATCTAAATATACCTGATTACACCCTTCTTTCGTGAGTGCAAACAAGGCATTTTTTTGATTAACGCCGGTACTCACCCCAGCATGAATCTCATAACCTGTTGCTGGTGAGCCTGTATCACGCAAAACACCTTTAACGTTCGCCAGTATTTTTTTATCTGTTAAGCACGTTTCGATGGTTAAAAGCCCTAGTCCCGCCGAAGAACCTGCTTGTGATTCAATGCCTTCAGGGTCATGTATCATTTGACCTAGCATCTGATAACCGCCACACACGCCCATGACTTTACCGCCATAGCGTAAATGTTTATTAATAGCGGCATCGAAACCTTGCGCTTTCAACCAGACTAAATCATCTCGCACGCTTTTACTGCCGGGCAAAATCACTAAATCGGCACCTGTTAATTCATGCGCAGAACGTATAAACGTACAATCGACATTGGGATGCATACGCAAGGCATCAAAATCGGTATGATTACTGGTACGTGGATAGCAGATAACCTTTACGGATAAAGCATCAGTGCCTTTCTTTTCTTGGCTAAGATTAATGGCATCTTCTGCTTCAATATATAATTTCTCTATATAAGGAATGACTGCTAATACAGGGACACCGAGCCTCTCCTCAAGCCACTCAATACCGGGCGTTAACAGGTCAATATCACCACGAAAACGATTAATCACAAACCCAACAATACGCTTCTTCTCGGAGGGCGATAACAAGTCATAAGTACCTACAAGATGAGCAAAGACCCCTCCGCGATCAATATCGGCCACAATGACAACCGGGCAGTCAATCACCTCTGCGAGCCCCATATTGACGATATCTCGATCTCGTAAGTTAATTTCTGCCGGACTCCCGGCACCTTCAATAAAAATCGTATCATACGTTTCTTGCAGCGTTTTATAGGATTCAACAACCTCTCCTAATAAAGTGGGCTTATACCTATGATAGCGATCGGCCTGCATATTACCGATAGCGCGGCCCTTGAGGATAACTTGCGCACCAATATCGCTATTGGGCTTCAATAAAACTGGATTCATATTAACATCAGGCAATATCCGCGCAGCCTCAGCTTGCATGGCCTGCGCCCGCCCAATCTCGCCACCACGAGGGGTAACTGCGGAATTTAAAGCCATATTTTGCGCCTTAAAGGGGGCAACGCGATGTTCTCTACGAGAAAAAATACGGCACAGTGCTGCAACAAGGATGCTTTTACCCGCATCGGATGTTGTTCCTTGTACCATCAAACTTAGTGCATCACCCATAAACATTCAGCCTCGGCCAAAAACTCGAACTATAACGAAACCAGGATCATTAATCTAATAACCACTTAAAGGTCAACAAGATAGGAATTTCGCGTAAGTATTATTATTATCAGAAACCAACCCAACAAACATATCTTCGTCAACATTTGAAGAAACAGAAAATACCTTTCATGTTCAAATAATCAAAGTACATAAAGGGTGGCGCAATCGAATAAAAATGCCCTTATCTTCTCACTTAAACAACCGTTAGCCACTAGACTTGAAAAACCCATCCATTAAATTATTTTTTTTATTTGAAACCATGGAACCAACTTCAATTACTGAGTCTAATATCGGAAAGTAAAATATCAGAAATACATGTTTTTTGGAGTTAATAAAAATGAAATTAAAATTAAAATTATTTATTTTAATTATTTTCTTAAGCCTATCCTTTACCAAGCCGGCCCAATCAGATCCCGTCGCTACCGTCTTTGCAGTTTCTTTTGGCTTGATCATCGCGGGATACCTCCCTTACAAACTTTATAGATACCTTAACCCAAGACCCGAAGAAAGACTGGCTCGAGCCTTTCAAGCGCAAATCGAGCTCAAAACCATGACGGATGCAGGGAACTTAGATCAACAAGCACTACTAAAAATAATGTCAGGGAAATATGATGATGCTTATGATGATTAACCAATACTTAAAATAACAACCCTGCCATTCGACTGAAAGGTAATTAAAAAGTTTAAGGCTTTAATCAAAAAAAGTCCCACACTTATTTAGCCGTCTACGTGCCAAATAAGTGTGGGGCCATACTGCAAGCTATCATAGGCCTTCCAATCAGGTTTATTTTTATCTTAAAGAAGCAGAAAAAATTCCACATTACCTCGACACCTGCCGAATTAGTCCTCCAGCACACATCTAATGAAATAGAGATTCAAACATTACTTTTTTAATCTAAACGCTTTCTTTCTCGCCTCCTTATTAGACTTTTTCTCTTCCTCTTTACGTTTCAGCGCCTGCTCAACCGCTTCTTTTTCAACCAACATGACGTCAGGCGTTTCAAGCGTTATTGGTGCAACATTTGAGTCTCTAATTTCAGTCAACAATATCTTACCAACACGATCAAAATCTATTGCGCCTTTTTTTCCTAAACAACCACGCGCTTTACCTAACTGCTCTAAAAACACCAATGCGGAATCCGGCAAGCTCCCAAGATGGTAACGCTTCATTAGTGCATCCGGATAAGCGGTCAACAGAAAATCTGCCGCAAAAAAAGCAACATCCGCATGATTCATCGCCGTATCCTTGATCGCACCCGTTACGGCTAAACGATAGCCACTATTAGGGTTTTCAACTTTAGGCCATAAAATACCAGGGCTATCCCACAACATAATGTTATCACCTAACCGAAGCTTCTGGATATCTTTGGTAATCGCTGGTTCATTGCCTGTTTTGGCTACTTTGCGCCCGAGTAATGCATTTATTGTGGTGGATTTACCAACATTAGGAATACCCAGCACCAAGACATTAATAAAGCCAACCCTTTGCCCGTGATCAGGTATTAAAGATTCCATAAAAGGGATAAGCATTTGAATTTTCTCGCCTTGATACATGCTCAGTGATTTTGCATGCGTATTGGGCAAGCTATTATAATAATTCAGCCACTCGAGGTTTTTTTCGGCATCGGCAAGATCAGATTTATTCAACAACTTAACGCGTGGTATATCAGGATCAAGCTGCTGGATAACCGGATTCTCACTACTGTAAGGGATGCGTGCATCCAGAATCTCCAAGATAACATCCACTTTAGGCAAAAGCGCTTTAATCGCCTTCGTCGCCTTGTGCATATGTCCCGGAAACCAATTAATACTCATATCAACACCCCATTCAAAAGTGCGTACGATCATAGCATAAAACAAGGCTTCCTTGACGCGAAGTCAGCTTGAAGGTCGTCGAAAGCTTTATTGTGACGCAGCATCAATCATCGCTTTCACTAATTCTGGGTTATCCGAAACAAAACCATCAACTCCCCATCGCAAGAGTGTTTTAATATCCTCTTCATTATTCGCCATACTTACAAAAACTTTTACGCCTTGTTGATGATATTTTTCAATGAGGCTTTTACTGATCTGCATAAATTCAAAAGACACAATTTCAGGGTTAACGAAATAACCCAAGACTGCCTTCTGTAATAGTACTTTCTTTAATAACCACTTTGTTAAAACATTCAAGTTAGCACTATCAACATTATTAAATTCGCTGGTATTTAGACACCGGGTCACACCGGGTGCAGTATTTTTAACAGCTTTCATCGCAATGGGATTAAACGAAGAAATAATGAATTTAGGCTGCCCGTCCTCATTAGCTAACGCCACCCTATCGGCAATCTTGCGACCTAATCGATACGCGCCAACCCACCCGCCTTTTCGTGGCGTTTTTATTTCCATCATGATGCCGTATCTCTCCGAAAACTTATCACGGTATTGAATAAAAGCACTTAAAACTTGCTCTAAAGTAGGTACACCAAAAACCGCTAGCTCACTCGCTGTGAGTTCATCAACATAGGCTATGCTGGCCTCATTTGATATACGTGCGACAGACTCATCATGTATAACAACAAAATGGCCGTCTTTACTCACACGAATATCAAGCTCAACACCAAAACCCTTCTCCCACGCTGCAATAAAGGCTTCAAGTTTATTTTCAAGCAACGGGTCGCCCGCATAAACGCCTCGGTGCGCCAAGACCGTAACGTTTTTATGACAGTCCGCTAAAAGGCTGTCATGAAGTGAAAACACAGAAATAAAGAGAAGTAGTTTTAAAAAAAAATTTTTCATGCCATAAAACCTATCAAGACCAAAAGATACCCTTCCTTAGGCTTACGCAACGTCAATACGTTCAATATTGCGTACTTCAGGTCGCCAACAGATATCTTATTTATGTACATTCAAAAAAAGTTGGGGTTCACCCACAAACAAGATTTTTCGCCCCAGGCATGATTTTTGCTCTAAACTTAGTAAGACAGGCTGACCTAATGATGAACGATATGGATTATATCGATAGATTCTTAATTGAGGAAAACTTACCTGATACCTATCGGCGAACCGCGCTGCGCTGGTTTAAACCCCTCGCTATCAGTATCAACGACTGCCACAAACAAGCGGGCAAGCAGGTCATCATGGGTATGAATGGCTGCCAAGGCTCAGGGAAAACAACAGCAACGAAACTACTTAAAGCCTTCTTGTACCGGATTTTCAACAAACATGTTGTCACCTTTTCTTTAGATGACTTTTATCTTTCCAAGCATAAACGTGAAGTACTCGCCAAACACACACATCCCTTGCTTGCCACACGCGGCGTCCCTGGTACGCATGACATAGCACTCCTTCTCAAAAAACTTGATTCACTTAAACATAACAGCATGACACAACTGCCTACCTTCAATAAGGCAACAGATGACCGCGCACTTAAAGAACACTGGCAATGTATCAATGGCACACCTGATATCATCATCATTGAAGGGTGGTGTTTAGGTACACCACCACAAGATAAACGCGCACTTGAAACACCTGTTAATACTTTCGAAGCAACGCATGACCCACAAGGGATTTGGCGAACCTATGTAAACGACCAATTAAAGAACGCCTATCACCAACTCAATCAAAAAATTAACTTTTTTATCATGCTACAGGCACCCAGTTTTGATTGTGTTTATCAGTGGCGACTTGAGCAAGAAAAAAAGCTTGAAGAATCACTACCCCATAACGCCGATAAAACAGGCCTAATGAGTGATGAAGCGCTACACATTTTTATTCAACACTACCAAAGACTCACAGAGCACACATTACTCACACTCCCTCAGCAAGTACATTTCCTTATCAACCTCGATGAAAATCGCGGCATGACAGAACTTTCCTACCCACAAGGAAGGTGCTTATGACGCCATTTATTAAGAAACCATTCATTAAGACACCACTCATTTTCACCGACTTAGACGGCTCATTGCTGGATCATGATACTTACGAGTGGCGTGCAGCAGAGCCTTTGTTGCGCCAATTAGAAAAACAGGCATTCCCAGTAATCGCCAACACCAGTAAGACACACAGTGAACTGCTGGCATTAACGCAATCTATTCCACTATCACCTATTCACATCATCGAAAATGGTGCAGGGATCTTTTTACCCAAAGCGGATTTTGTTTTTCAGGAAGATTTTGTTTCCTTTGATGAACACTATTGGCTAAAAAGCTTCAGCAAGCCTCGCCAGCATTTTGCGTCACTGATTCACCGCTTAACAACACAAGACGAAGCACTGCCCATGTCATCCATGAACATAAAAATGATTATAGAGAAAACGGGGTTAGGCTATAGCGAAGCTATTCTTGCCAACGATCGCCTGTTTACAGAGCCTGTAATTATGACGGGCGATAAAAAAAATAAAGAGCAGTTTATTCAAAAGCTTCAACAATCGGGTGCTAATTTATTAGAAGGTGGTCGTTTTATACACGTATGCGATCACTGCGATAAAGGTCTCGCACTTGATTGGTTAACGGCTTATCTAACCCAAAAAAATCAAACGCATTACACCACCGTAGCAATTGGTGACGGAAACAATGACATTGCCATGCTTGACGCGGCCGATGCTGCCTTACTGATTCCCTCTCCCTCGCACCCATTACCTAAAACACATAAAACAGAAAACCTTTTTATCGCTGATCATGCCGGCCCTTTAGGTTGGCAACAAGGATTAACGGCTATACTCAAGCAGCTTAATGTTTTACAGGAGTAACCATGACTGATTTCCACCA
This sequence comes from Pseudomonadales bacterium, assembly GCA_965248335.1. Taxonomy (GTDB): domain Bacteria; phylum Pseudomonadota; class Gammaproteobacteria; order Pseudomonadales; family DT-91; genus CAKMZU01. The sequence continues at coordinate 1,563,296 of CBDFIY010000003.1, read as the reverse complement.
AAATGGCATAGTAACCACACTGCACAACCTCGCCGACCGCTCAGTCGAATCGCTTGAAGCTGATCTCATCACATTCAGTAAAAAAAGGCGTATGGCACTCATACTGCCTTCACTTTTTTCTGAGCTTGAAGGCGATGCACTGCCCAATATCGTTCGAGAACTGCAACAAGTCCCTTATCTCTCCGAGATCATTATTGGCCTTGACCGTGCGAACAAAGATCAATTCGAATATGCCAAGCATTTTTTCAAGGAGCTTCCTCAGCGGCATCGAATATTATGGAATGACGGCCCACGATTAATGTCCATAGATGGTGAACTCAAAGACCATAATCTATCACCAAAAGAAGCGGGCAAAGGCCGCAATGTGTGGTATTGCATGGGCTATGCATTATCTTGCAGTGGTGCTGAAGCCATCGCTTTGCATGATTGCGATATTACGACCTACGATCGCAAACTGCTTGCACGGCTTATTTATCCCATGGCACACCCTCAATTTAATTATGAGTTCTGCAAAGGCTATTATGCACGAACAGCATCAGGAAAAATTAATGGCCGTGTCAGCCGACTTTTGGTAACGCCACTGCTCCGCGCCCTTAAAAAAGTCATTGGCACAAGGGAATATTTAGATTTTCTCGATAGTTTTCGCTATCCATTAGCCGGTGAATTCTCATTTCGAAAGGATGTATTAAATGATATTCGCATCCCGAGTGATTGGGGGCTAGAAGTCGGCGTTCTCTCCGAAATGCATCGCAACTATGCCAATAATCGTCTTTGCCAAGTTGATATTGCCGACAGCTACGATCACAAACATCAGCAGTTGTCATTAGATGATGAAGAGGCGGGGCTCTCCAAAATGTCCATTGATATCACCAAAGCCATTTTTAGAAAACTCGCTACAAAAGGCGAGGTTTTTACGCCGGAAACTTTCCGTTCGATCAAAGCCACTTACTACCGTATCGCACTCGACTTTATCGACACTTACCATCACGATGCATTAATGAATGGGTTAACACTCGATATTCACCAAGAAGAAAAAGCCATCGAGATGTTTGCAAAAAACATCATCACCGCTGGGCAAATATTCCTAGAAAAACCCATGGAAACACCCTTTATACCGAGCTGGAACCGTGTGGCAAGCGCTATACCCGATATTTATGAAAAACTTTATCACGCTGTAGAAAAGGACAACCAATAACGCTGATCTAAGGTTACCGCCTATGGATAATCAAACGTTGTTAAAACAGAAGGTTACCCAGCATTTGAGCTGCATCTATCAGTCTCTGTTATCAGAGGCTGATATTGAACAGTACACGCAAAAAATCCTCACTTTACTCTCCCCTGTAAAATGTGAAACGTCGAACCCACCCTCTCATCTATGGCACCAATCCGACATTATGTTGATTACTTATGGTGACTCGATACAAAAAACCGGTGAACATGCTTTACATACCCTGCATCAATTTTTGAATCAATATATCGGCGATCTCACCAATAGCGTACACATCCTACCCTTTTTCCCTTACAGCTCTGATGATGGGTTTTCCGTCATTGATTTTTACAACGTTAATCCCGATCTCGGTAATTGGAATGACATTGCAAATATTGGCAAAGACTACAAACTCATGGCCGATATCGTCATCAATCATTGCTCATCAAAAAGTCTGTGGTTTAAAAACTTCAAAGAAGACAAACACCCAGGTAAAGACTTTTTCTTTGCTGTTGACCCCGTCCAATTCGACATATCCCGAGCAAAACAACCCCGCACGAATCCGATTTTAAAGCAATTCTCAACCATTAAAGGCCACCAGCATCTTTGGTGCACATTTAGCCACGACCAAATTGATCTTAACTTCAAAAACCCCGAGGTACTCTTAGCCTTTATTCGCATTCTGATTCACTACCTTGATCGCGGCATCCGAGCATTTCGACTCGATGCTGTTGGCTTTTTATGGAAAGAATCCGGCACAACCTGTCTAAGCCTTGAACCCACCCATGAGATTATTCGGTTATTCCGCACACTGATTGAATATCAATCACCAAAAACGCTGATCATCACCGAAACCAATATCCCGCACAAAGAAAATCTTTCTTATTTAGGGCAAGGGGACGAAGCCCACTGCATCTATAATTTTGCTTTACCGCCCTTACTTGTCAACACACTGATCACAGGTAACTGCCACTATTTGAAACACTGGATGCAATCCATGCCTTCTGCCATCAAAGGCACAACGTATTTTAACTTTATCGCGTCCCATGATGGCATCGGGTTACGCCCCATCGAAAATATTCTCAATGAGAACGAAAGAGACCTACTGATCAACACGCTCGAAGAATTCGGTGGCGAAATTTCATGGCGCGCAGGCAGTGATGGTTCTCACCACCCTTATGAAATCAATATTTCTTTATATGATGCACTCGGTGGCACAACAAAAGGCAGGGATACGCATGCACTTGCACGATTTATATGCGCTCATGCCATCATGATTACGATTGAGGGCATACCCGGTATCTATATTCATAGCTTGCTCGGCACAGAAAACGATTATAATAAGTTGCATAAAACACAACACAATCGAGCCATCAACCGCCATCAATGGGATTATGACCTATTAAAACAACACCTTGATGATAATACAGACCCTCATGCGCAAGTCTTCACGCAAATGAAACACTTACTCACTGTCCGTAAAGCGCAATCTGCCTTTCACCCAAGCGCTAAACAAAGCACACTCGATTTAGGCTACGACATACTCGGCTTTTATCGGCACAACCTAGACACAGGGCAAATCATTTATTGCTTTTATAATATTGGGCTGCAAACACAATTATTGCCCTTGTCAGATTTCAATCTCCCCAATAGCCCCAGTTGGGAGAATTTGCTTTCTCACCCTGGAGAAATAGCCAGTCACGATTGCTTAACCCTTAAGCCTTATCAACCCGTTTGGCTTGCAAATCACCCGCATCAAGACCCCGATGAAAAAAAAGGTCGTTAAATACACCCTCTTGCGGCATTGTCTCGCATGTATTTGGGTATTTTTTAGTGCGCACGCATTCTGCTCAGAAACAGATTCATGGACCTATAGAAACATCCCTTTAACAGACGCCGGAAAAACGCTTACCCATATGGTAAATGGCTACTTTCAGAAAATAGTTACCACCACCAACACACGCATTAAGCCGAGTATAAAACAACAAGCGGATAACCACGTCGAGCAAATGCTAGCACAAGCCTACTATGATCTATTTTTTTTTGATAATGCAGCCAAAGATGCTTTCAGTATTTTTGAAGTCTGCATTGATACAGGGCAATGCGAGCATCCTTGGGCAACTATAGAGCGCATTGCATTACTTCCTGGAGAATCCGTCTATTTTCAGGCGGATTATTCAATCTTCAGTAAAAAATTTCTCGCCTCACAAATACAAGCCTGCGGTGTGAGGTTTTCGACTGATAAGCTCACACACATGTTTAAAGATGGGTTTAACTATTTTAATTATGCGCGCAGCCACCCTGACTTTAACAGCGCTGACGTTGAACTCCTTTCTGCCTTACAAGAGCGACTGGGAATGGGCGGATTAACCACGGGGGTCATTAGCCACGCGGATGTATCTGCAAACTTAGCTGGGTTCCGGCTGCTACAAGACATTTTCAACCATCAAATTACAAGAAACCAACGCACAGGTATGCTCTCTTATCATCCTATTAACCTCTGCAATTATATCTCAGATGATTTTGATGAAACCCACAATACCAATACATTTGTCGCTGCGACAAAAAAAATAAAAGCATTAAAAAAAGCCATAAAGCATACACAAAATAAACACATAAACCTGCAAGAAGCTGACCTCATACGTCAAAGACAACTGCATTTTACACGCCCTACTTTTTTTGAAAAATTGAAAGTCATCCTACAAATCATTGTACTCTGTATCATCATTGATGATTATCAGCTCACGGTAAGTTTATATGCAGACAACAAACCTCGTGCGACATTAATGCCTTATTTTTCGTTTAAAAAAAGCACGGGCGATGCTCAATAACGCCCTTGCAACTCGATTTGATAGCATGACTATTTCCGTTATTTACTTCTGATTTTTAACCGATTGTTTTTATCGCGACTACCGCGAATTAATGTATCGCCTATTTCTCTATCAGGCTGATGATGAAGCCCTAGTTTTACCATACGATCATAGAGCGTAAGACTCACTGTTGTCGCCAAGTTTAAACAGCCTTCAGTTGGTAGATAAACCACATCATCCGCTTGATCAATAACCCCCTGCGGTATGGACCCATCTTCTGGGCCAAAAACATACATCGCGTGTTCGTGATGCTGATAATCAGGCAAAGCGCTTGCACCTTCAACTAACTCAACGCAAACAATACGCGTATTGGCATCAACGGCAGCCACTAAATCGTCGGCTTGAAACAACCCAACACGCGCAAGTGCATTGTTAGTATCTGCATGCGTTAAACGTTCATGCCCTTTATTATATTGTGCTGCTTTCGCATAGCGCTGGCCTGAATAAAAAATCTCATCCACACCAAAGCAACCCGCGCTTCTAATAATTGCCCCCACATTGATAGGGTTTTTGGGGTTTACTAAACCGATAATTGATTTTTTCACGCCAGTGCTTCTTATTTAAATAACGAATTAAATGAGGATAAGGATTATACACAACTTTATGTGCCTGATTATAGCCAGATTAAGGCAATAGCCATCCATCATCAAACACCTCCGCTTCATATATTTCTTGGCCCCGAGTACCATAATCAAATTTACTGCCTAGTACATCATTTCACAGGGATAGTCGGGTAAAGTTTTTTGAGTTTTACCCGCGCATCTTCCGTAGTAAATCGCCAATCCATTTTGGCTTTTTGCTGGTTTCGCGCATTCACCCAAGCGTAAATTTCATGAGCTAAAGTCTCCTGATCAGGAATTCTTCGATTAAGGCATTGACGACTTAAAACACTGAATTCAATTTCTGCCATATTTAACCAGCTGCCGTGTTTGGGTGTGTAATGAATCTCTAACTTATTAGCAATTCTAAGCGCTTCAGCTGGCTCAAATGCCTTATATAATGATGCTGGAGTATGTGTATTCAAATTATCCATAACCAGACGTATTTTCTTAGCGTTTGGATAGACTTCGTCTACAAGCCATTTAATTTGATGCGCCCAATCAACCGCTGTGCGTGTATCAGTAACTGAAATCTCTCGCCACCCTTCAAGCGGTGCAAAAAACAAAAACAGCGAGCTAACACCATTTCTTTCATATTCCGTGTCAAACTTTTCTGGCTGGCCTGGCGTCATGGGAATAGGTTCCCTTGTTTCTATGATATGCTGCTTAGAGCTTTCATCCATGCAGACCAGCGGAATACATGGATCATGAGGCAGCTTATAAACTTCAAGGACGTTTTCCATTGCGCAAATGAAAGCAGCATTTTTTGACGCAGGAATACACCACTCTTTTTTCTGCCATGGTTTCAGTTCGTTTTTTTTAACTCACGGCAGATAGTTGACGCTGAAACTTTGTCTGTTATCTTCAGCTCAACCAGCTTGTCTGCAAGTAGGTTCAATGTCCAACGGCTTCGGCCTTCTGGGCAATCTGAACAAACTAATGCAATCAGCTGTGCATGTTGCTCGCCGTCAAGAGCTTTTGTTCTTCCATGGTGACTGAATTTACTTTCTACTGCTATTTCAAGACCTTCTTCGACGCAGCGTTTACGGGTTCTTTGCACAGTTCGTGTAGATATACCGCATACTTTTGCTATAGCCTCTTCACTTAATTTCGGCCCACCTTCATCAGCCGCAATAAGAATTTGTGCATGCTGCTTTTTGTGTTGTGCGGCCCCCTTATTTTTTAATAAACTTTGTAAATAATCTTTTTCAGGGGCTGATAATGAGATTTTGTACTTTGCTGTCATAAAACACTTAAAAAGTTTATTTGACTGCAAAGTTAAACATTCGTTGCCGGACAATTGCTGTGAAATGATGTACTAGATACCTGTCTGCATACATTTTTGCATGGCTATGATTATGATTATGGTCTATTTTTCTTGAGGATAACCTCTAGGGTTTTTTTCAATTCTTTCTTTCCAGTGTTGAAGCTTGATTCTAACATTCCCATGCAAATCTTCGGCATTGTGCATCTTCAAATAATTAATCACTGATGAAAACATATCGATGGTTTCATTGACTGTCTTCACGTTTTTTTCATTCGCGCCATGTGCAAGCAAACCTACCATGAATAACAGCAGTAAAAACAATTTCATTTATAGCGTCACATTAAACAGGCCAGCCTAGCAAGAATACGTTAATTTACAAAGGACTGTATCCAAAGGCTATAGAATGAGGGCTGATATCACCCCCTATTCGTGATAAAGTGCGCGGTTTATTGATTCGTACTTTTTATAAAAGAAAAGGGAAATAACATGGCCACATTAACCAACACACCCATTCAAGAAATAAGCCTTGGGCAAACTGCCGAGTACAGCAAAACCTGCACACTCGAAGACATTCAGTTATTCGCCAAAGTCTCGGGTGATGTTAACCCTGTTCATCTTGATGACGCATTCGCCAAAACCACACCTTTCGGCCAAATCATTGCGCATGGCATGTACACAGGCGCCTTGGTCAGTGCGGCATTAGCACTTGAATTACCTGGCCCTGGCACTATTTACATGGGACAAGACATCAAATTCAAAGCGCCCGTTTTTGTGGGTGACACCATTAAAGTGACCCTTGAAGTCGAAAAAATCCGCGAAGATAAAGCCATTGTTACACTCAAATGCATCTGCACTAACCAAGCCGGTAAAGTCGTCGCGCAAGGCACAGCAACCGTGATGGCTCCTAAAGAAAAAATGATTGTTGAAGCCCCTGCTTTACCTACGATCACCATGAGCTAATGACACAACCCATCACGCCAGCTGTCATTCATTTTAATGACAGCAATACCCCCGTTGCCGATAATTTTGAAGATGTGTATTTCTCTAACCACGATGGCCGCGAAGAAAGCCTGTATGTATTTTTAACCCAAAATCAGCTTGAGCCACGTTTTTCGTCTTTTCATGCCGACGGCACCTGTCATATCAATGAAACCCATGAAGCAACCTTTGTGATTGGTGAAACCGGTTTTGGTAGCGGGCTTAATTTTTTAAACGTTTTACACTTATGGCAAAAAACACAAACAGCGACTTCAACCAAAAAACTGCACTTTATCTCCTGTGAGCAACACCCGCTATGCGCTGATGATCTTTCACGTATTTTAGTGGCATGGCCAGAGTTGCAAGAACTCTCCGCTTTGCTACTTGCGCAGTATCCGCCTTTAATTAAGGGGATGCATAGCCTTGAAATCACAGATTCCGTTACGCTAACGCTGATTTTTGACGACGTTGTTTCTGGCTTTAAACAGCTTCTCGATTTGCCTGAGACCACACACTTTAAACAACGCCACCGTTTAATGGATGCCTGGTTCCTCGATGGCTTTTCGCCAGCTAAAAACCCTGACATGTGGCGACCTGATGTGTTTGAAGTGCTCGCACAATTAAGTCACAGAGGCACTACACTCGCAACCTTTACCGCAGCAGGCTTTGTCAATCGTGGATTAAAAAACGTGGGGTTCCATGTAAAAAAATTCCAAGGGTTTGGGCGTAAACGAGAAATGATTACGGCGATATTCGAAGGATTACCCGCCGCCCTGCCACCGCTAAAAGAACAGAGAAACCTCGCCAAAAAAACGCATTTCTGGCCAATCTACCAAACGCGGCAAGCGCCTAAGCGTATCGCCATTATCGGGGCGGGCATTGCGGGCATTACGGCCGCACAAACACTTAAATCCAGCGGCTTTCATGTCACATTGATCGATCAATCCGATACATTAATCAATGCTGCCAATCCGCAGGCTGTGCTTTTTCCATCATTTTCTAAAACAGACAGCCCACTAACCCGGTTTCATTTTCATGCGTTCTTTTTCGCATTACGTTATTACCAAAAGCACTTTCCTGCAGCTTTCAATGCATCCCCCTTGCTTCAACTTATCGCTGATTCAGGCGACGCACAAAATAACGCCGCAGCAATCGGTCAACGCTATCTAACCAGCGGATTAGTCACACATATCACGCCCGAAGAGGCAAGCCGCTTAGCCAATACACAAGTTAAACAATCAGCGCTTTATTACCCCAAAACAGGCTGGATCGACCCACAAAAAGTGAAAACCTCGAGTACTTTGCAAGGGGTAGATATTCAGTATGAGACACGCGTAAACGCCCTGCATTATGAGAAAGATGGTCAACACTGGTGCCTTGCAACCAGCCAAGGCGATAAAACAGTTGATGCCGTTGTTATCGCTAACGCCAGCGAGGCGGAAAACCTACTGAAGGCCCTTGATCCTAACTTATGCCTTAAAACTGGAAATATCCGCGGCCAGGTAACACAGGTAGAAGATAGTCTTCTCCCCTCACTTCATACAATTATCTGCCACGAAGGCTATATTTGCCCTAAGCCTGATCACTCGCAACCTTTCTGTTTAGGCGCAAGCTATGATTTAAACAATAACAACCCCGCGTTATCGGCTATCTCGCAGCAAGAAAACATCCGTAAATTGACTGAAGCACTGCCTGAGTTTAATCATTTGAATACGGCGAGCCTGCCCGTCAAGGGCAAGGTCGGCTTCCGTTGCACAACACGTGATTATTTACCCCTCGTAGGCCCCGTGCCAAAAAGTTGTGATTACTTGCAAAAGTATGCCGCATTAAGGCATAACAAAAATGCTTACCTTCCAAGCCTCGGCGCATATCACCCGCAGTTATGGGTGATGACAGGCTTTGGCTCAAAAGGCTTCAGTAGTGCGCCTTTAAGTGCAGCGATTTTGCGAAGTTATCTCACTGGTGGGTTTTTCCCTGTAGAATCTGAACTTGTCCGTGCATTACATCCCGCTCGGTTTTTGATTCGTGCCATCATCCAAAACAACGCCCCTCAGGCATCGCCATGAAAATAGTATTTTTATTCACAGCGTTTATCACGCCATACCTTTTTGCGCTAGCAGGCGTTCCAAAGGCCGACTACCAAATCAAAGGCAGCATGCCGTTGCCTAAGGATTGCTTCACCCAAGGGCTTGTTTTTCACAAACAACACTTTTATGTAAGCTGTGGCCATTATGGGAAATCACGTATTATCAAACTGAATAAAACAGGGACAGTGCTTAAAGAGAAACGTATGGATAAAAATACCTTTCTCGAAGGCATCACCCTTTTTCAAGACAAACTCTATGCCCTGACATGGAAATCCAACACACTTTTTGTCATAAACCCTCAAACACTCGATATTGAAGAGAAAAAAACCTTAAAGGGAGAAGGCTGGGGGCTCACTCATATAGGCAAACAATTAATAAAATCAAACGGCTCCAGTCATCTTGATACTCTCGATAGTCAGTTAAAAAAACAGGGAAGTATTAGCCTTCAAGATATCCAAAAGCGCCCAATACTTGAGCTGAACGCCATGACCGCCGTTGGTGAATTACTCATTATCAATGTATGGAAAACTAACGCGTTACTTTTTGTGCCGTTCATACCAAACAAAGCCCTCATACCCAGCCTCTGGCTGGATCTTAGCCCCTTAAATGACACTTGGTCTTTCCGGTGGACGGGTATTACCGCCAATGGCATTGCTTTCGATCCAAGTACACAGTGTTTATGGGTTACCGGTAAAAAATGGGGGAAAGCTTATGCGCTCTCCTTACAAATACCTCAGCCTTTACTCACGCTTACAAAAATAGAGTTTAGCTGCCACATGTAATTATCGGGCATGGAAACCAGATGATTCTAAAACTGTTATATACTTTTTCGATAGACTATAAACGATGACAGTGGGATTACTGCGTCATATAACGACCTTGCTGAGCCATTATATGCTTGCGTATGCAAGTAAAGACGAAAGGCCTCATTTTCTTTTGCAATTCTTTCAACCTGCTCAATAAGCAATCGCCCGACATCTTCACCCCTTGCACTTTTATCAACAAACAAGTCTTCCAAATAACAACTCTTTTTCGAACTCCATGTCGAATCATGATAAAGAAAGTGTGCCAAACCTACCAATCTGGTATCTTCTACGGCCACTATCCCACCCATACTTGTACCAGCACTAAGCAACCTTTGCCAAGTAATACCAACCGTTTCTAAAGGGATAATCCCTCGGTAAAACTTCTGGTAATCAGTAAACAGACCTAACCATTGACTATAATCTTCCTTTATCAAAAAACGAATTTCTATATTCATAGGATACCTACCACCTTAAATCAATCTTACCATGCATAAAAACTGACCAGACAATACAAAGAAAGTTCATGCCATAGATAACCTTATCCATTTTATAAACAAAGAAATCGACCAAAAGACATGAAGTTAATAAATTCTTCGTCACAATAACCCCTCCTTGCGAAGCGAACTTTTTATTCATTCTGACTCTAATGTTGAACCCTCAAAACCACATTATAAAATCTAATAGCTTATACCCATCGGAATTGGAGGTGCAAGAAAGCGGAAAACGAGCGAATCCCCATGAGTTTACAGTCAGCAAGTGATTAGGGTGACAGGGCTTCCTAGCACTTTTTGATCAGTACAAAGTTTAAGCTGTCATATAATACGAAGTCCTTGAAAAATTCAATATTAAAATAGTCAATTTCTCATACCTATTGTCAAAGATAGTTTTCTGCCATCCAAACACCATGAATATATCTGCATGTACAGCCTCAATAAGAGATCCGCGACAAGGCATCAATCAAAAACACAGCCTTGAAAGCCTCCTTCTAATCGTTTTTTCATCAATAATAAGTGGTTATGATAGCCCTAACAGCATGTCTAATTTTGCAGCTATGAAGCTTGACTGGCTGCAGAAGCATACAGATATCGAATCTGCTCCCTGTGCAGAAACATTACGGTTTTTACTTGCATGCATAAGACCAAGAGATTTGATTGAAGGGTTTACGACATTCGTTTCAAGTTTGCAGGGTGAATCTACAGGAGATGTTATTTCATTAGACGGCAAAACGATGCGAGGAACAAGGCACAATGGTCGAGAAGCCATCCATGTTATTAGTGCATGGTCTCAAAGCCGAGGCCTGACGCTGTGTGCCCTCGAATCAGAAGGAAAGAAAAATGAAATCAAAACTTTGCCGAAGCTTATCGACAGAATTGAGGTAAAAAATGCCACTATTACCATTGATGCGATGGGATGCCAAAAAGAAATCGCAAAAAAGATTATTGAAAAAGAAGCTGACTATTTTCTGCAACTGAAAGGTAATCAGCAGGGGTTGCTGGAAGAAATCCAAGCTTTTCATCACAAGCTTGAACGTGATGGTTATGAAGAAAATAAGACCTCATATTTTGAGGAGGCGAATAAAGGGCATGGTCGATTAGAGATAAGGAAATATCAGCACTTTGAATTAACAGACTGGGTAGATAAGGCTAAACCTTGGAGCGGCTTGAGTTCGGCTGTGCGTGTTGAGCGGCATCGGTCTTCAAATAAAGGGGAGTCTAAAGAAGTTTCCTGGTATATTAGCTCACGCTCTCCTGATGCAAAGCATGCGGCGAAAGCCATTAGGGGACACTGGGAAATAGAAAATAAACTGCATTGGCGGTTAGATGTTACTTTTAAAGAAGATGACTGCCAGCTTCATTCCGCTGGGCTCAATATTGCTACAATAAAGCGTCACTGTATGAATTTGTTAACACTTAATGATCAAAGCAAAAAGGGGATGAAACATCGAGTTATGGGGTGTGCAATTAATGATAAATACAGAGAGAAAATGCTTTTCTCCGGTCAATTTATGCACTGATCAAAAAGTGCTAGGAGGCCCTGATTAGGGTGAGTGAGAGCGGCCAACGCCATTGCATCTTCAAGTGTGATGGGTATATACGTACTAATGCGCGGAAAACCTCATGTTAAGTACCCGTCAATTAAAACGTACCTCTCAACTTTTCGGGAAACTGCTTTTGCACAACAACAGCGCCAACAATGATGGCTAAGCCCAAAAAAGAAATCCATGTGACAGGTTCATGCAGAAACAAAGCGATAAAAAACAGTGAAACAAAAGGTGTTAACAAAATAATTTGATTAGTAACGGCAAGGCTGCGCGTTAACTGTAATGCGCGCAACCATACTAAATACGTAAACCCCATTTCCACCAACCCGACATATGCCGCTAATGAAAATCCTTTAAGCGACAAAGGTGCCAAGCCTTCGAAATAGATCAAAGCGATAAAATTAACCGGCAAGCATAATGAAAAGCTCACCAGTAAAGCTACGGCTGCATGTCCTTTTCTCTGCCTCTGAACTAACCAATAGATAGCCCAAAGGAAATTACTGGCGAAAACCAGTATCACACCCCAAATATTCGTATGCTGAAGAAAATCTATTTGCCCTTGAGACACAATCAACAACACGCCAAAATAAGCAATCAACAATGCAACAACATCCACAAGCCTCAATTTTTGACCCGTAAACACAACCAAAAAGCTCAAAATTAACGGCCAAGTATAGTTAATTGCTTGTGCTTGCTGGGCAGGCAATAATGCAAACCCTGCAAATAATAACCAAAAGTATAAAAAGGGATTGAGTACCCCCGACACAAAGCATAGCCACGGCCTCGTTAAAAATAGCGGTAAAATTTGGTTAAGTGACTTCTGATAAATAACGACACACAAGAAAAAAAGCCAACTCACCAGTGTTGCGTAAAAAACGAGCTGTAAAGGGGTTAAATGATTAAGCGCCAACTTAAATGCTGTAGCGACTGTCGACCATAACAAAACTGTCAACAGCGCTAAAAAGGTCGCGTTGTTTTTTAAATCTCGTGCCATTTTATTTATGACATTACCCCCAGTATGAATGTGCAGCAGCCGGAGCGAATAAATTTTATCCCCGTATCTGTATTATGGATGATGAATACATGTTGGTTTGGAAAAGTGACAATAAATCGCTATACCCATCACACTTGAAGATGCAAGGGCGTTGGCCGCGCTCGCTCACCCCAATCACTTACCGACTGTAAGCTCATGGGGATTCGCTCGCTTGCCGCCTTCTTGCATCTCCAATTCCGATGGGTATAGAAGTACATTGGGATACATAAGGCTGCAAATCGTTCAATGCTGAAACATCTGTAGTGTGATAATAATTCTTTCTTCGACACGTTAACGTGGCGTAAGTTTGTTCGGCGTAAAAATATCCGTAATACGTCCTTTTTCAAGAGTAAACGCTTTGTTACACACATCGTTTAGCAGTGTCTGTGAGTGCGTTGCCATAATCAAGATAGACGCGTTATCTACCAAGGTTTTTAACCGTTCGGCAGCCTTTTCGTTAAATGCTGCATCACCAACACTTAACCACTCATCCATCAGTAAAATATCAGCAGGTACACTGGTTGATACGGCAAAAGCAAGGCGCAACATCATACCGCTGGAATACGTCCGTATCGGCATCGATAAATATTCGCCCAACTCCGAAAATTCAGCAATACCTGCCACACGCTCATTAATTTCTTTGGTGGATAAGCCCATCATCACGCCGCGCAAAAAAATATTTTCGAACCCTGTTGCCTCATGCTCCATGCCCATCGACACATCCAGCAAAGAAATCACACGCCCTTTTGTTTTTAATCTCCCTGCCGATGGCTCATAGGCACCTGCAAGCGCCCGAAGTAACGTCGTTTTACCTGATCCATTGTGGCCAACCAATCCCAACCGATCACCCACATCCAAGCGAAAAGTGACATCATCAATCGCTCTCACACTCATACGGTTTAACGCACCACTGGCTAAACGTCCGCCTGTTGTGGCATTTAAAACGGTATTTTTGAGTGAACGGCTAGGCGACGAAAATACGGGGAAATCAATCACTAAATTTTGTGCATCTACAAATCCCATTCGTTTACACCCAATAAGCGACACGATGTCGACATTTAGACAAGACAAAAATGGCTAACACAAAGCCAAATACTGTAATCGATAAAGTCACACCCCAAGAAGTCCATGGAAAAGATGCGCCTAAAATGGGCGCCCTGACAATTTCGATAAAGTGATAAAAAGGGTTAGCTTCAACAAACCATGCTCTTGATGTAAGGATTTCTGGCTTCCACATAATAGGGGTAACAAAAAACGCGACCTGTACAATACTGCCCACAATCGGTGGTAAGTCTCTAAAGCGCGTACATAACACACCCAGTAACAATCCTAACCAAACACCATTCGCCGCTAACAATACGATTGCAAAAGGTAACGACAGGAGGTCAATAAAACGATAGTGATGAACAAAAAACATCAACAAGACAATAATCAGAAAATTGTGTGCAAGTATGATGGTATTACGCCATACCATTCTGCAAACATACAGGGTTAAAGGGAGTCTTACTTGTTTGATCATTCGCTCAGACTGAGCAAAAACAAGGCAAGCATCCGTCATCATGCCCGAAAAATAGAGCCAAACAATCATCCCTACAGCAACAAAAGGCAGATAATCGATAATCGGCTGTCTAAAAAGTTCAGCATATAAAAAACCCAGCGCACCGACCATAATCGCGGTACTGATGGTTAGCCAAAAAGGGCCGATCACCGAACGTCGGTAACGTTGTTTTATATCTTGCGAGCCCATGGTTTGCCACATTGAAACTTTACTCATGCCGCTCAATATATCTTCACAGGCTAGGCGAATAGAAGGTAAAAACTCACGCCGCGATGCATCTAACTCAATATAGTGACTCTCGACTGGCAAAATTTAGCCTCCTTACAACAAAGTGAAGTTAGACAGCATTTATAGCGATCTACTCCATCAAACTGACGTTTTTTTATGCCACCCAATAAAGAATGCATTTCGCTTTATTCATGATAAAGTAAAACGTCTCTGTTACTCGTTTAGCGCCGCTTATGCAACCCGTACGTATCGCCATCATTATTGTGACTTTTAACCGTTGCGACATGCTGCGTAAAAACCTCGAATCACTCAAAGCACAGGGAAACTTGAGCTATTTTATTATTGATAACAATAGCCATGACAATACACGCAAAGTCGTGAAAACATTCGAAGCATCCACATCACATCCTCTTTATTACTACAACACACAAGCAAATTTAGGGGGCGCTGGCGGCTTTGAATACGGTTGCAAGAAAGCATTAGCGCACCACGATAACTTCACCCACCTCTGGTTAACGGATGATGATGTTACCTTTCACCCGAATTGTTTAGCCAAACTTATGCCGTTTATTAATGAGCGGCGTATTCTACAACCCATGCGCTTTCAATTAAGTGGTGAAAATGCCGAAGCATCGGCAACAAAAATTGATCTATGCTCTCCCCTTATCCTCAACCACAAACGAAATTCAGTGATGGGAAGTACCTTTAAGCACAAACGCGATATATTTGATTTACACAATATCCCGTTTGAAGGCCCTTTAATCCCCAGAGCTGTTTTTACACAGATTGGCTTACCCGATCCTCGGTATTTTATTTTTAGCGATGATTTGGATTTTTCACTGCGTGCAAGAGAAAAAGGATTTACCTTACATTGCATTCCGAATGCAAAAATGACGCGGCTCAACCCAATAGCACCCGATATCATCCCCAAAAATTGGAAGGGTTACTTTGTTTATCGCAACCTCTTTCGTATTCAAAAAAAATTCGGGCAAAATTGTTTTGTGCAAAACCGCCCTATTCTTATTACCTTTATCATAGCGAGCCTTTGCCTAATCACGCTTAATTGGGGCGGCGTAAAACGGATATTCCATGCATTGCTTGATGGCTTATCAAAAGACTTCCCAATTAACCCGAAATACATCCCTTGAGACGCATCATGATCATTAACCCAAAAGATTTATCGGCCAGTGCGATTTATCACATCATCACACAAACATTAATTCCACGGCCTATTGCTTGGGCGCTGACAGAAAACAAATCAGGGAACTTTAACCTTGCACCGTTTTCTTACTTTGCAGGCGTAAGTTCAGCGCCACCCATTTTGATGTTATCCATCGGTAAAAAACCCGACGGCACAGAGAAAGATACACGTATAAATATCAAGCATTCGAAAAAAGTGGTTATTCATATTGCTCATGGCGAACAAGCCCACGCGCTTAATGCATCAAGTGCAACAAAACCCTATGGTGATTCAGAAATTGAACAGCTTGATTTGTCCTTAACAATGCTTGAAAACTTTTCGTTACCTCGGCTAACAGATTGCTACGTTGCTTTTGGCTGCGAACTTTATGAACAATTAGAAATTGGTGATGAACAACAGGCTGTTTTTTTTGTGGAAGTTAAAACACTGTATATTGCCGATGATAAAGTGAGTGTGACAGAAAAAAATCGTTTGAAAATTGATGCACATGCGCTTAACCCAATAGCAAGGCTAGGTGGCGGTGAATTTAGCCTTATCCAAAAACCTTTTTTCTTAAAGCGCCCTAAATGAGCCTAAAAAATTTTCTGAAAATTGCACTCATTGCAGGTGTATTACATTTTAACAGTCCCCTCACGCAATCCGAAACAGGCGACTCTAGGTATCAATGGCTTGCAAGTCAGTATCAGCGGAAAGCCACTGATTCAACTACAAAAAATTTATCTGTGCTTTTACATGTTTTTGACACGGCAGCCTTTCCAGAAATTTTAGAAGGAAAAAGCACAAAGAGAAGTGTCTCCACAAACCTCTTTCACAAATATCTAGAGGAAGAGGAAGAGGAACTGGACAGTACTTACTTTATTCAAAGTTATGACTACTCTTGGGATGAAAACGCAGAAACATTATGCACACAAACTAAAACTCACGATATCGAGGTAAAAAACATTCCTATCAATAACGAAGGCTGGATAGATAAAATGACCCATGGGGCATTATCAGAACCTGCGATAGCCGACCCAAAGGTCATTCTTGGACATTACAATAAAGTATTGAGGTCTAGCAAAACCATTGCTAAAAAAGCAAAGGATTCAAGCACAGACTTAGAATTTGTGCTTATCAATCCAAACAGGTTAGATTTCAGACAGGTCAAGCTAAACGCGACTAAATACTCACGCAATTAATGATGATGCCCACCTACCCCATGTGCATGCCCATGTGAAACTTCTTCTGCCGTCGCTTCACGCACATCAACAATTTCCACATCAAAGCTTAAATTCTTACCGGCAAAAGGATGATTGGTATCCACATCAACATTAAACTTGCCTGCTTTAAGCACCGTTGCCTGGCGTTGACCGTGTTCAGTTTGAATATGCACGATCATACCCGGCTGAAGCTTCGCCTTTTTATTCACCACCAAATGCTTAATTGGCACCCGTTGTTGTTTATTCTCGCTACGGGTGCCGTAACCTTTATAAGGCGGAACATCAATACGAAATTTATCTCCAGCTTCCCGATTATCCATTGCCTCTTCAAGGCCTTTCACGATACTGCCATGACCAAATAAAACGGCAACAGGATCACCACTTTTTGAGGTTTCTAAATGTTTTTCTGTCTCTTGATCGTATAAATCGTAGTGAAACTGCACGACAGTATTTTTTTTAATCTTCATCATTTATCTCTTTTTAAGCTTTTGGCAGAGTGACGCCTGTTTGACCTTGGTATTTTCCACCCCGGTCTGCATAAGAGGTTTCACACACCTCATCCGACTCTAAAAACAGCACCTGCGCAACACCTTCATTGGCATATATTTTTGCAGGTAGCGTGGTGGTGTTGGAAAATTCTAACGTTACATGCCCTTCCCATTCTGGCTCTAGGGGGGTGACATTAACGATAATGCCGCAACGCGCATAGGTTGACTTACCGAGACAAATAGTCAACACATTACGCGGGATTTTAAAATACTCGACGGTACGCGCTAATGCAAAAGAGTTTGGCGGGATAATACATTCATCACCCACCACATCGACAAAGCTACCTTCATCGAAATTTTTCGGGTCTACGGTTGCCGAGCGAATATTAGTAAATACTTTAAATTCGTTAGAGCAACGCACATCATACCCGTAACTCGATGTACCGTAAGAAATAATTTTTTGTCCGCCATCTTCGCGTACCTGGTTATGAGAAAAAGGCGTAATCATGCCTTGCTCTTCAGCCATGCGGCGAATCCATTTATCCGATTTAATACTCATAAAAACCCCTTTTATCGATCTGTCGCTATGGTTTGAAAGCTGGTTTGTCGTTCATTTGTTGGGGTTGCAGCTAGATTCCCCGTCACTTTTTTTGCTATTGTGCGAAATGTTTGAGCAAGCTGCCCATCCGGTTCGGCAATGACCGGGGGTATACCTTTGTCCATCGCCTCACGTGTGCTCAGCGCTAGCGGCAGAGAAGCCAATAACTCGGTATCATAACCCTCAGCAATCTTTATACCGCCACCTTCACCAAAAATTGGCTCTTGATGCCCACATTGGCTACAAGTGTGCAGCGCCATATTCTCAATGACACCCAGTACAGGTATATCAGTTTTCTGAAACATCTCAATGCCCTTTTGCGCATCAAGCAACGCAATTTCTTGCGGTGTCGTTACAATCACTGCGCCTGTCACCGGCACTTTTTGTGCGAGTGTCAACTGAATATCGCCGGTGCCCGGCGGCATATCCACAATCAAATAATCCAGATCATTCCACGTACATTGATTGAGAAGTTGTAACAAGGCACCGCTCACCATAGGACCACGCCAAACCATAGGCGTCTTTTCTGTGACCATATAGGCCATCGACATACTCTGAATACCGTAAGCTTCAATCGGCTTAAACCGATCGCCATCAACAAAATCAGGGCGCTGGTTCTCAGGAATATTCAGCATGGCTCCCTGACTTGGACCATAAATATCCGCATCTAAAATACCGACACGTGCACCTTCTTGCGCTAACGCTAAAGCAAGATTTACTGAAACCGTTGATTTACCCACACCACCCTTGCCGGATGCCACCGCAATGATATTTTTGATTCTATGCAGGCTTTCAAGGTTGTTTTGCGTTTTATGTGGAACGATACCCCACTCAAGCGACACATCAACAGATTCGACAGCTGGCGAACTTAAAATCAGGCTTTTGACGGCATCGATAATCGCCATTTTTTCTGTTTCTGCTGGGTAGCCTAGCGCAAGGGTGAGCACCACATGCGAGCCTTCAATAACCAAAGACTTAACACCGCCGCGAGCAACGATATCTCTGCTCTGACAATACGGGTCTTTAAAGCTTTTTAGAAGATTTAATACTTCACCATCAACAGCAGCCATCATTACTCTCAAACAATTAAAGCCGGTATTTTAGTGGGTTGAACGATGCGGTGCAATGGGCAAGCCGACTCGGAGTGCCACCGTATTACACCTTCTTGCATATATTGAATATCTAGAGTGTATTAAGGAGGAACAACTGATACTTCAAGTATTCAAGGTGCGGGGGTTACAATTCAGCTGTCCCCGACCGTATCGCTGAACTGTTTAATCAATTGAGGTAGCCTCTCGTAATGTTGCTCATCACCTTCCTCAATAACGATACACTTACTGTCATTCTTTTTACTTGATTTTGACCCATTACCAGTAGCAACATTTGCAAATAAAACTGAAAAAGTCTTTCCAACACGATTGTTATTAATTGCCTTAGCTAATATTGACTCCCCTTTCCTTTTCTCGTTAAAGACATCTTTAACGTGCCTTGAAAGCTTTCCTGATAGGTCTTGGTGCCTCTTATCTTCTTTATCAAAATATTCCATAGATACTGCTAATTCAGGATCTCGTCGACAAGCATCATCCAATGATAGAAAGTTATTTGTCATCGTATCTGGCGTTGAAACATTATAATACAAAGGGATACTATATTTGCTCACGCTATCATTATCGTCTAACGTTTCTAATAGATGAGCCTTAGTAGGCTTGCCATTATGCGTAGAAGGTATTTGAGAATCACCACCAACAGGCGTATTAGCTAGTGAAATAAATGCATCCCTCGCGTCCTGAGAGTTGGCCACGTAAATGCGCGCTCCAAACAAGGCATAATTCTCGGCAGATGATGTGCACCTCCCTGTTAATTTTTGTACTGTTGTTTCCTGTAGACCATCTGCTCTTGAACGCAGTTGATTTCCTACTCTGTTATTATTGTCATGCACCCTGTTTCTTATATAGCGTGCCTCATCTGTTTCCGGTTCAATCCGCGTTTTATCCAAAGTAAATTTTAAAGCAACAGCATGATTTCTCGCACCTTTCATCATCGCGTTTTGATCTCCAGACATAGAAAATAATAAGCTAGAGGAAAAAAGAAAAAATAAAGCAGCACAATATTTCACCGAAGTACCTTCTTTGTGTAAAGGTATTTTGACAGCTACAGCGAGCTAAGTTCAGGAATTCTTTCGCTAGCTTGATGAAAGACAATCATCAATACCTTTCAAAACATTTATCATGCTTTGATCCGATATCAGTTTTTGTTGGCACCAATATTCAGCCATTGAGGCAACCCCTGAACCTTGTGGCAAGGGTGCACGGGCATTTGCTAGCGCCCTTAGCCTTGGAATAAAAACCCATTGCAACCAAGTATTAAAATCCATCGTATCTACGGCAAAAGGTTCAACACTGAGCATTGCCTCATCACTTGGCGGCTCACTTTCCCAAAGCGCTAGCTGCTGTAATACTGATTCAAGCTCAAGTAGTGCCGCTAGAAGTTGTTCGTGCATGAAGGGATTATCCTAAAATTTGTTTAAATGGCGGTAACGCATTAAGGATTTGCTTACCGTAGCGTTTTGTTAAAATTCGCTTATCCATCAAGGTAATTTGACCTTGGTCAGATTCTGTACGAATTAAACGACCGCAGGCCTGAATAAGCCGACGTGAAGCATCAGGCAATGAGATTTCCATGAATGAATTACGCCCTTGCGTTTCTAGCCACTCGGCCAAAGCAGAATCAACCGGATCATCCGGCACCGAAAAGGGCAGCTTCGCAATGATGACATGCGTACAGTTTTCACCCGGTAAATCGACCCCCTCAGCAAGACTGGCTAACCCAAATAATATACTTTGCTGTCGCTTCTTTATACAAACAAGGTGTTCACCCAGTAACTTCTGCTTGTTCATTTTTGGCTGACAGAGTGTAATTGCTTGCAACTTATCCGATAATAATTCATACACATCTTTAAGCTGCCGTTTTGACGAAAACAACACTAAAACACCCAAATGACCTTCGACCAATTGGGGTAATTGCTCAGCAATATCTTCGCTATGCACATCCGTGACATGTGGTTCAACACGCAAAGCCGGCACAACAAAACGTGCTTTATTGGGGTAATCAAAAGGACTTTGTACAATCGCCGTTTTTGTCGTTTTCGGAATCCCCGCCTGCATACCTAATCGCGAAAAACCGCCCAAAGATGTGAGTGTCGCCGAAGTTAACACCGCACCGCAGCACTTTTGCCATAAGTGATATGACAAGGTTTTTGCGGCCAACAATGGGCTGGTGCATAATTCGTATTCAAGAACGCCTGCTGTATCCAACAATTGAATCCATCGTGAATCAGGCATATCATCAAATACTTCACTGTAAGCGAGCCAAAGCTGCCACTGCTTTTGCGCAATATTTAGCATCTGCCCAATTTCTGCATAGAGCATTTCCAACACAGGCAGGCTTAGCCCTGTATCATTCGATTCTAAGGCATCATTAATCTGGTTATGCGCACTCTCCAGTGATGCCGACAATCCGGAAAACTCGGTCACCAAAAGTTTGGCAACCTGTTGTAATTCACTGGGTATTTCACCTTGAGGAAAACGATAGTGTGGCAGGTTAGCCACATCTTTATTTTCAAGGGTACTGGTAATAGGCTTAGCTGCCTCTTCAACGATGGGCTTTAGATTCGCAAATAATGTTTTGCCCTGCAGCAACATCGCCGGCACATCATCAAGCGTTTTCATTAGTTTGTGGAAAGTCACTGTTTCCTGTTGAATACGTGCAATGTCTTTTATCGCTTGATCAAACCAATACAAGCTGCCATTGATACGTACTTGGGCAGAAAAATGCCGTAAAGCAATATCCGGTAAATGATGCGCTTCATCAAAGATATAAATCGTCTCTGAAGGGTCAGGTAGAATCGCCCCACCGCCTAAAGCCAAATCTGCCATAACCAAATCATGATTAGCGACGACGCAATCAACTTTTGTCAAATTTTCACGCGCCTTGATAAAACTACACTGAGCGACATGTTGGCATCGTCGCCCTGAGCACTGGTTTCGATCAGAGGTTAACGATGTCCAGAGTTTATCATCAATATCATCCGGCCATTCATCGCGATCGCCATCCCAAGTAGCTTGCAACATGGAAGCAGCCATCGCATCTATCACCGCTTTATCAGTGGGCTCCGTTTCTAAAAAGCTCTCAGCACCAAACAAAGGGTGCTGAGACAAATCCCCGTTCATGTGTAAATCTAACTTACTCAAACATAAATAACGCCCACGCCCCTTAGCCAGCGCAAATTGAAACTGCAACCCGCTGTGTTTTTGAATATCCGGTAAGTCACGTTTAAGGATTTGTGCTTGTAAAGCCACAGTTGCGGTTGATATGACAACTTTCTTTTTCAATGCGCGCGCTATCGGTAAAACAGCGAGCGTATAAGCAACCGTTTTCCCCGTACCAGTACCTGCTTCAATCGCGCTAATACCCGCTTGATTGGTGCGTTTACCCTCCCCATCGAGTTCAATCTCAAATAATGAGCGAGCAATTTCAGCAATCATCTGCTTCTGCCCTAAACGCGGTTTCAACGACTTATTTTTAAGCAGTTGACTATAAGCCTGTTGGATTTCTTTTTTCAATGATTGAGGAAGCATATGTTCATTAGACTGGAAAAATGATATTTTCGGTTTTTTAACTAGAATCATCCCATTATATACAAACAACGCAAACAATCCTGATGCTAAATAAATTTTTTCGACCTAAGTGGCAACATGCCGACCCTAAAGTGCGACTTACATTTGTTGAGGGCATATCACCCGATAACAAAACGCTCATTTCAACCATTATCTCAACAGATAAATCGGCGGAGGTAAGGCTCCGTGCATTTACAAAGTCCGGCTCTTTTCAAGCACGACTCGAGTGGGTGAATAATCCACCCATTGAAAGCGACAAAGCTGCTTTTACGAAAGCCCTTATTACCTTCCTTGACGAGCAGCATAGAGTGCAGTCTTTAAAACATGAAACGATTTCTCAGTTAAAACAACACGAATTACTGGATACCTTTGTCGAGCACTCAACCAATGCAGCGCTTATTGAGCAGATCATTAGTCAAACGGATGATGAGGCACAATGCCTTAAATACTTAAAAGGCTCAAAAAATCATGCGATTCGTCATAAACTTGCCCTTCGCCTGCAATCTGAAGAAGCCTTAAAATCCGCTTACCAATGGACTAAATCAAAAGATAAAACCATTGCCAAGCTGTTAAAACAAAAGTTGGATATCATTCAGTCCGCGCACAAAAATCAAAAAGCAGAGATACTGGCAGCAACAAACCTCCTTGATAAACTCGACATTATTAAAAAAGGATCGTTAACAACGCCTTTAGAAGCAGAATGGCTAGCTGCAAAAAATAAATTCAACGCAATCAATCCGTCGGCATTACCCGCTGCGCTTCTATCATCACTTGAAGCCTCGCTTGCAGAAATAAAAACCACCCTTGATCAACATGAACAAAACCGACAAAGCTCACAGCAGGCCGCTGTCCAACAAGCTCTTGCAGCCAATACGATAAAGGACTTCGAAGCAGCGATTGTACAAATCTCGGTTCAGTTAGAAGATACAACGACTGCAGCAGCCAGTATTGAGGCATCATTTGAACAACTCATCGATGCACTTTCAACAAACTCAACGATTAATAATGAAGACCGCTTGCAAATACAGGCACGCATTGATGAATTGCAGGCCCAGCATACGCTTATCAACAGGCTCAAAAATCAACTTGAATCGGTTCAAAGTGAAACTATAGACGCCAGCTTAGCTGAAAAAAGGCAATCAGCCATTAATCATTTAGTCAGTAAACTGCCCGTTTCTTCACAATGGGTGCAAAAAGCAAAAGACGTTGTTATTTCGCTCAACAAACATATTCTAGACAGCAAAAAACAGCAGAAAGAACAGGTAAAAGCATTAAAAATAGAGGTTAATTCAACAGAAATAGCGATTGAAGAAAAACAATTATCGGCTGCCCAAAAACATCTCTCTCAAGCCAGGAAAACCTTCAAACAGCTGAATTCACAGGAACAAGGAACGTGGCGAGCAACCCTCAAGCGCCTCGAAAGCGGCGTTAAGGCACTCACAGACTGGCGCAAATTCTCAACGGACCCTATTCGCCAAGCAATGTTAACAAAAATGGACAACCTAGCCGCCATTGATATGGATGCACGTGCAAAAAACCAAACCATTAAAAACTTACAAAAAGAATGGCGAGCACTCGGGCATACAGAAGACAAAAAGCTCTGGGATGATTTCCAATCACTCGCTAACAAAGCTTACGAACCCTGTAAGCAAGCTTTTGAGAAGGAAAAATCTCAGCGTATTTTTAATGCCCAGCAACGCGAAAAAATATGTATAGAAACCGAGCAATTTATTGCTCAGTGCGATTGGGGAAGAACAGATTACAAAGCTTTAAATAAGCTCTTAAAAACAATGCACACAGAGTGGCGGCGATTTTCGCCTGTTGAGCGCAGCGCTCACCTAGCATTACAAGAGCGATTTTCGTCAAGCACCCACGTTATTAAAGAACGGCTGCAAGCACATAAAAAAGAGAATTTAGAACAACTGGAAGCCATCAATGCGCGAGCACAAATACTCCTCGCACAAGAAGATATAGCGCAGGCAATCGATGGCTATAAAACACTGATGACGGAGTGGAAACAAGTCGGCATTACATTCCGAGAAAAACAAACGGAACAATGGGAAAACTTCCGTGGAAATGGCGACCAAATTTATGCAAAACTTAAAGCAGCCAAACAATCCGACAAAGCTGCTGAAAGCAATCAAATCAACGCATACAATGACGTTCTTGAAAACATCAGGCAGCTAACTAAAACCCTACAAAACAATGCCGTAAATACAGATACAATTAGTGCCGACTTCAACAAACTCTGCCAAAATTTTGAGGGCCCGGACACCTTACCGGCTAAAGCACAAGCAAGCCTGAGAAAAGCCTTTACCCAAGCCTGCAAAAGTTTTGAGGAGGCGCTCACGCAGAATCAAGACATACAGTGGACAAATCAACTACAGCGTTTTGATCAATACGCTGAGGCGCTCAACACGCAAATTGAAAATGCCTACTCAGATGCGTTTAATCATCTCGCACCCGAGTGGAGAGATGCGATTATTCGTCGAAGGGAAAGCTGGCAGAATCAACCTTCTGCACACACGGTAGACTTCGCCAAAAACTGCTGCATCGATCTAGAAATCTTGTGTGAAAAACCCTCACCAGACAGCGATGCAAACGCACGAATTAATCGCCAAATACAATCACTCAAGGACAACTTTGGCAGTCAACAATCTACTGTCGATAAAAAACCTTTGATAGAATCACTCTATATTCAATGGTTTGGGCAACCCGAATCTTTCCTCATTGCAAACAGCGATTTAACATCTCGGTTTTTACATTGTCTATCTTCATCTGGCAGCATGAAAGAAACAACTGCATCAACATGAAAGGCATACTCAACGCACTTGCAAGCTGTGCATATTGTGCATTAAATGACTCTCGTCACTTTATTTATACCACCAAATAAAGTGATTGGGCAGCCCACGCTTCTGTCCTATTGTTTATATCCATCGGAATTGGAGATGCAAGAAGGCGGCAAACGAGCGAATCCCCATGAGCTTACAGTCAGTAAGTGATTGGGGCCCCAACGCCCTTGCATCTTCAAGGGTGACCGGTATAAGTCTGCTAATAAATGAACTAACTTCGGAATCCCTATCTAACAATCCATATTTCACTAAGTATACCAAGTCATATGATGTGGCCTTTGAGCTACTTTATGCCTATTGAAACACGCTCGGAAACTATGAATTTTTATTTACACATTAATAAATACGATCCAGCAAAAACATTCAAAACACTCCTTTTTTTTACTGCAATATACTGTAGCTATGCCAGAAGTTACGACCCTTTTATTCATAAAATTCAATCTAAAATATCTTGCGAGATAGCGAATAACATCATTGAAAGAAAAGATCTTGATTTTCATGATCTTGATTTATTGACAGCAAAAAATATCGATACAATCGTTAGCAAAAATGCAAAACAAGATACAGGCGTCAGAGAAGCATTCTTACGCCCAATGAATTATCATTTTTTTAATAGGGCAAAAGAGGACGTTCAAAAATACATAACTAAAGGTACATTTGAGAAAATAGTTACTCATCTCTCAAGCTTTCTGGCTAGCCTTATGGGGGAAAGTGTCGAACTTAGAGACCCTTCAATCATTAATCGCTCAATGAGTAAACTCGTCAAAATAAAGATTGATCAGCCTCTGTCTTGCGGCAATCTTGATAAGAACACACTCTTTGAATTAATGGGTGCTGCGCATCATATGCTTCAAGACACTACCGCACTACCGCATGCATTACCGGTTTTCCACGGACCTACATTAGGGCTTACAGAAGAAAATATTGGCAAAACAGAGGGTATATTCATCGGCGATCCAATGGATGAATGGCCTTTCTCTTACACACCTGAATACAATCAAGAAACATTTGATGAAGTGATAAGACTGTACGAAGACATCAAGAAAAATGGCTACCACTCACCAACCATGTATTTAGTTGAGTCTAACTCAGAATACGCAAAAAACATGTTACAGGGGAAAACTATTCTTAAAGAAGGACGGGAAGACAGCCATTTTGATACATGGGGAAAATTCTATGAAAAAACGGAGCACCCTTACTTCGATCGATACGCAACTTACAAGGGTAAACCCGTGAAATTTAGTGATCCAGACCTCGGCATAACCGTAGATTCATACAATGCTTTTATGGCAGAATGCCACAAGCGAGCAGTGTTAACATCTTCGGCTTTCACGCTCTTTATTCTCACAAAAGCCTTAAAAGGTGCTGAATAAAACCCAGGGAGACTTATTCAGCACGTTTATACCGATCGCCCTTGAAGATGGGTATACACTAGCGTTCAGCAAAGCCAAGGTTTTTGAGCGCGCTATCATCATCAGACCAGCCACGCTTTACTTTTACCCAAAGCGATAGCATCACCTTTGTACCGATCAAATTTTCAATATCGATACGGGCTTCTTTACCAATCATTTTAAGCCGCCCACCTTTATCGCCAATAACGATATTTTTTTGGCTATCTCGCTCAACATAGATTAGCGCATTGATATGCGTAATACGTCCTTCTTCTTTGTAGCGCTCAATTTCCACCGTCGTGGCATAGGGCAGTTCATTACCGAGCTGACGCATAAGTTTTTCTCGGACAATTTCGGCCGCTAAAAAGCGTTCATTTTTATCGGTTAACTGATCTTCAGCAAAAAAGTGTTCGTTCGTCACAGGCAAACGTTCACTGATTAAGGTTTCTAGGTGCTCAACAGAAATGCCAGTTAATGCAGAAAGAGGAATAATTTCTTCAAAGTTTCGTTTCAAAGACAGCTTTTCTAAAAAAGGAAGCAACTGATCCTTATTATCAATCTGATCAACTTTGTTAATCACTAAAATGACAGGGCAACTTGCTTTTGCTAGTTTATCAAGCACCCTTTCATCTTCATGTGTCCATTTTAACTTCTCTACCACAAACACAAGCACGTCAACATCGTGGATAACGGATTCAGCTGAACGATTCATAATGCGGTTAATCGCTTTACTCTGCGTTTGATGCATACCCGGCGTATCTACATAGATTGCCTGTGTATTACCTTCTGTTTTTATACCTAACAAGTTATGCCTGGTTGTCTGAGGCTTACGGGAGGTGATATTAAGTTTTTGCCCTAAAATATGATTTATTAACGTCGATTTACCAACGTTAGGACGACCAACAACGGCAACGTAACCGCATTTTATCATGATGGAAATTTCTCAGGTTGTAGCAACTGCATCATAGCATGAGCAGCTTGCTGCTCTGCCACTTTTTTTGAATGGCCTGTCGCTTCAGCAGTTTTCTTTAGCTCAGGAACACTGCACGACATAATAAAGGTTTGTTTGTGCTGCTTACCCGTCGTTTTTATAAGGGTATATACAGGTAAGCTTATTCTTTTGGATTGTAGGTATTCTTGTAATGTGGTTTTAGCATCTTTGGGTGCTTGTTGATGCAGAACATCCTTTAGGCGGTCGGCAAACAACGATAAAACAAGCTGTTTACACGTAGCAAAATCACTATCCAAATATATGGCGCCAATGAGCGCTTCAAAGGCATCCGCTAAAATAGAAGGCCTTTGATCGCCACCGCTATTCTTCTCGCCTTGCCCTAGTTTTATTATTTGATTCAAATCGTTGGCAAGCGCTAACTGTGCAAGTGACTCGCCTTTCACTAATAGTGACCGAAGGTGACTTAATTCGCCTTCTGTTGCCTCCGGAAAACGAATAAATAGCGCCTCTGCAATGATCAAATCAAGCGCTGCGTCACCAATATATTCTAGGCGTTCATTATTGGTTTTGCTAAAACTTCTGTGCGTCATTGCAAGCTGAAACAATGATTCTGCTTGAGGCTGGTAACCAATTTTGTCCAATAACTGCTCAATGTTTTTCAAAGGATCAATCTATCTCCTTGGTATACTCAAACGTCACTCTGACATCAATATTGGCCACAATATGCGCCTCTCTTGTATATTTGAATTCAAGAACCAACACATCATCATCTAAACCAACAAATGCATCTTGATTAAAATCAAAATCATGAATTGAGCTGACTTGAATACGTTTGCTTAACAAGGTTTGAATGTCCCTTGGGTCTTTCTTGCGAAGCCCTGATTCGGCAGACACTTTATTAAAAATGCTGCGTAACTGAAAATACTCGATATATTCGGGTATGAGTTTGATACTTAGCGTACCGATAATACCGAGGGTGCCAACAACATACAGCACACCAATTGTTGAAAGACCGCTTTGTTTACGCATTTTTACACCTTGTTATTTTTACTTATTATGAGGCATGCACTATCTACATCGACCTAATATACCGATCACCCTTGAAGATGCAATGGCGTTGGCCGCGCTCGCTCACCCCAATCACTTACTGATTGTAATCGCATAGGAATTCGCTCGCTTGCCGCCTTCTTGCACCTCCAATTCCGATGGGTATATATCTCTATACAGCATCTATCTCACACAGGAACGCATGCAGCACCCTGACCGATGACGTTTAGCGCGTAAGCTTAGTTAACCCACCTTGCTTTCGAGAACTCTGGCAATGACTTCCACCCTTCCCAGTGCATCCACACAGCATAGGCTTTTCCCACAATATTTTTTTCAGACACCTGTCCCCAAACACGGGAATCGCTACTATTGTCACGATTATCACCCATCATAAAATAATGGCCAGGTTTTACGGTGATTTTAAAATCTCTGCCAGGTCTTGACGGTATTTCGAAGATTTCATGCTCAACACCCTTCAAATCTTCTTCGTAAAGTTTGCGTCTGTAAGGATCAAACGCTTTATAACTAAGCTGTTCTTGTGGTTGCTCAACCCCGTTCAAATACAAGACTTTATTCTTATACGCGACAACGTCACCCGGCGTGCCTATAACGCGCTTAATAAAGTAACGCTTATCATTGGGCGGGAAAAACACCATAACATCGCCTGTTTTTGGCTCATTGATATTAATCACCTTGTCACGTATTACCGGCAAGCGGATACCATAGGTATACTTATTAACCAAAATGAAATCACCAATATCCAGAGTTGGCTCCATTGAAGACGACGGAATTTGAAAAGGCTCAACAATAAACGAGCGAACAATGGTCACGATCAACACAATCGGCAATAACGAGAGAATTTCTCTCACTATCGCAGGTTCTGTTTTCAGGTGTTTGACTGCTTTTTTATACGCTTTTTTTTCTGAATTACCACGCTGCTTTCGCCCAGGGTACTGCTTCTGCAGTACAGCTACGGCCGCCTTTCTACCTTTTCGCCAAACAAAAAAATCAATAACATAAGTCACAATACCAATAGCGCATAAGGAGACAAGCACGAGCGGCAAGTTAATAAAATCCATCATGTAACATTAACCTTCTAATTTAAGTACTGCCAAAAATGCAGCTTGTGGCACTTCTACATTTCCGACCTGTTTCATTCGTTTTTTACCTGCTTTTTGTTTTTGTAGCAGCTTTTTCTTACGTGATATATCACCGCCATAACATTTAGCGGTAACATTTTTACGCAATGCTTTCACCGTACTCCGCGCAATAACATGTCCACCAATGGCTGCCTGTATCGCCACATCAAACATTTGCCTTGGAATCAGCTCTTGCATTTTTTCTGTTAATAATCGGCCTCTGCTTTGCGCATCATCTTTATGAATAATCAGAGCCAGTGCATCTACCCTGTCTCCATTGATGAGGACATCCAGCCTAATCAGCTTAGCAGGTTCAAACCGCTCAAAACTGTATTCTAAAGAGGCAAAACCTCGACTCACTGATTTTAATCTATCAAAAAAATCCAAAACAACTTCAGCCATCGGGATATCGTAAGTCAGAGCAACCTGCTTTCCGACATACTGCATATCGCGTTGAATTCCGCGCTTAGTAGTACATAGAGTGATGCAACTGCCTAAATGTTCACTCGGCACCAAAATATTTACGCGAGCAATGGGTTCACGCATTTCTTCAATGGTTGATGCATCAGGTAGTTTTGAAGGGCTATCAATGCGAATAATGCTTTGATCTTTTAATAATAATTCATAACTGACTGTCGGTGCAGTAGTAATCAGATCCAGATTGTATTCCCGCTCCAAGCGCTCCTGGATAATCTCCATATGGAGTAAACCCAAAAAACCACAGCGAAAACCAAACCCTAAAGCATCGGATGACTCAGGCTCAAAGAAAAGTGAGGAGTCATTAAGCGATAATCGGTTAAGCGCTTCACGAAAATCTTCATAATCATCCGATGAAACAGTGAACATACCCGCATAGACCTTAGGCTGCTCTCTTTTAAAACCGGGTAAGGCATCGATATCTTCCGCATTTTTGGCATGGGTTAAGGTATCGCCAACGGGAGCACCATGAATATCTTTAATGCCTGCAATGATATAACCTACCTCTCCCGCTTGAAGACAGGCCGTTTCTTCACGTTTTGGTGTAAAAATACCTACACCATCAACCAAATGCACCTTGCCTAGCGTTTTGGCAACAATCTTATCTTTCTTGCGTAAAGTACCATTAACAATACGCACCAAGGACACAACGCCTAAATAGTTATCAAACCAAGAGTCAATAATTAATGCCTGCAGAGGCGCATCACGATCACCTTCAGGTGCGGGTATCGTATCGACTAATCGTTCAAGCACATCTTCAATGCCTAAACCTGACTTAGCACTACAATGCACTGCATCCATGGCATCAATGCCAATAATCTCTTCAATTTCTTCTGCCACTCGCTCAGGCTCTGCTTGGGGTAGATCCATTTTGTTGAGCACTGGCATCACTTCAAGCTCTTGCTCAATGGCTGTATAACAATTAGCAACCGACTGCGCCTCAACCCCTTGAGCCGCATCAACAACCAACAATGCGCCCTCGCAGGCTGCCAACGAACGTGATACTTCATAAGAAAAATCAACGTGTCCTGGCGTATCGATGAAATTTAACTGGTAAGTTTCGCCCGATTTCGCGGTATAGTTGAGTGTCACGCTTTGTGATTTAATCGTGATCCCACGTTCACGTTCAATATCCATGGAATCGAGCACTTGCGCTTCCATCTCCCTCTCACTTAAACCGCCACATTGTTGAATAAAACGATCGGCCAAGGTTGATTTCCCGTGATCAATATGAGCAATGATAGAAAAGTTTCTTATATGGGATAATTCTGCCACAGCTGACTCACAGTTAATTAAAAAGGCGGGGATTTTACCTTAAATCGATGGGAAATGTAGCCTTAGCGTGGATTCTTATCGAGGTTGCAGACAACCGGCTGGTATTTTTGTGCATTTATACTCCATATAGCATGAAGACGTAATACCACAAGCCCTAAAGAAAACCCAAACAACGCGCCGAACACGGCGACAACATCCGTCGCTGACGAGATCAAATAATCTGCCATAAATGCACCAGCAACCATAAATAGAAGTGGCGTTAAGTAAAGTAACAAGCTGCCTTTCAGCAGGGTCATCTCATCAATACCAATATCCAGAGCATCATTGATCTGAACGGTTTGAAGTAGGTTTTTATCTGCAGGTACTTCGATCAACTGCTCTCGGCCTGAATGACTTTGCACGAATTTTTGTCCACAGCCAGCTCTGACTTTGCACGTATCACAAGACGAATGGCGAGTGCTTTTAAGCCAGAGTGATTGCTCATTAATAGCAACAACTTGCGTTTTTTCAGTAATCATAAAATCTGTAAGAAGGTAGAATGCTTTGTTTAATGAATGCTTTCAGCCATTTTTTTAACGGTTTGCAAAGGCAGATTACCTGTTACCATAACCTGATAATATTTTTTGTCCAGCGTCAGCGTTCGACAAAATGCGGAAAAACTACCAAAGACATTATCTTTTTGTGGGCATGCCTGCTCGCTTCCGGCAAGAGACAGAAAAACAGTCGCATGAAAGATACCATCACTAAAACCAATCACCCAATCACCTGCGTCGTGGGAAATATCGGTTTGCATAAATCCTTGAGGCAACATACCTAAAGCAATGGGTGATAGAGGTTGCTCTGGCGAACGGGGTGAAAGCGATACTTCATTTTGATGTGATTCTGTTTTGGACAATCGAGAGCGCGTCATTGATTCCGAGGTATGCCCCACATCCAGCATCACAAACGTATAGGATTCAATGAGTTCACCTTGCTTATCAAGAATGTCTTTTTTTAGCATTAAGCCTGTTGCAGGATCAAGGTATAGCCTGAGTGAGTATTTATCACTTGCCAAAGGTGTTAACACAATAACTTCTGCTTGCCTGTTACAAACTCTATGCGTTTTCCTTCGCTCAAATTGAAAGAGCGCCTTACTCTTATCATCTAAGGTTATGCTCGGCCAAAGTAGAGCATCGTATTGCAAAGGCAGAATTTCAGCTGCAGCATTTTTTGTATAAATAGCCCTTAACGTATCCGTCATCTGAATATCGTAAATGAGGCCTTCTATCGATGAAATCAACGTTTTGTTGGCTGAGTGATGCACTCTAAAGGGCATTGCCCCTTCAGAAGAATCAATAATGAAAATACCGGAATAATTATTTTCTGTTGAGCGTACTTGATACGACTTGAGCAACTGAAAAGTATCGGCGGAGTTGACCATAGGCGATTGACCACTTGCTGAAACGCCTGCAACTAAAGTTCCGACGCCAATACTCAGCAAGTAAAAAAAGATTCTTTGTAGAAAACTATCCATTTTATTCAACGTTCCTTTGCATCCAAGCAAAGGCAGCACATTTGGACACACCCAAACATACAGCCTTTATTCATTCTTTCACTTATTCGTGATCCGTCTTATCGGTGGTCTTATTACCTTCTTCATGACCACTCTCACTGCTATATTCTTTACCCTTATCTTTTTCACCACTACGCAAAAAATGCTCGCGGTAAAACGCATTGAATTGGCGCTGACTTGCTTTTTCCAATCGTTGCTCCTCTCTATCAATTTTTGCAGCCACGGGCGACAAACCCGATTGAGCAGACAATGGTAATTTCGTCGCACTTAAATCCCCCTCAGCCATAAACGAATCTTGATTCAGTACACCAACGACCACAAAAAAGGTCACTGATGCTGCAGCGGCAAAACCTGCAGCAGGCTTTAGCCAATGCAGATTAACGGGTGCCTCCCAAAAACTTGACTTGTTTTTCTGAGACTCTTTGGTGGCCATAGGCTCACCAGAAATCGCGGCAAAAACGGCTTCCGACACATCAAACGTCAAGCTTTCTTCTGTTAATGTTTTGTTGGTTGCCATACGCATGATTTGATAGCGCTTCCACGCTTTCTTATCACTTTCATCTAAACCTTGAAGCAGACGCTGTGTTTCAAAGTCGGATGTTTCACCATCAAACAGTGCAGACAATGTTTCTTTTTTAATATCAGACATAGCGACCTCCACTTTAATCGACTTGTAAAGATTCCATTAACGGTTTTATTTCTTTATCAATCGCCTCTCTAGCACGAAAGATTCTTGACCTGACAGTACCGACGGGACAACTCATCACATCGGCAATTTCTTCGTAGCTTAACCCATCATATTCTCTTAGCGTTAAAGCTGCGCGCAAATCTTCTGGCAACGTCTTGATGGTTTGATTCACAACCTTCATCAACTCATCGCTCATCATTGAGGCTTCAGGCGTTGCGATATCTTTAAGCTTACTTTCACCTTCATAATGAATCGCATCAGATAAATCGACATCCACCCCTGGCGGCCTACGATTTCTGGAAACTAAGTAATTTTTCGCTGAATTAATCGCTATACGGTAGAGCCATGTATAAAACTGACTTTCTCCGCGAAAGTTACCCAGTGCGCGATAAGCTTTTATAAAGGCTTCTTGAGTGACATCCTGTACCTCATCCACATCGAATACAAAGCGACTGATAAGGCCAGCAATTTTGTGCTGGTACTTTTGGACAAGCAAGTCATAGGCATGTTTGTCACCGGCCTGCACACGCTTAACGAGTTCCTGATCGGTTTCTTTAGTCATTTATCCACACCCCAAGCAGGTGTAATAAATAGACTATCCATTTTGTCTTTGCTTAATTCTTTAGATAGAAAATATAATAACAAGTTCATTAAATACATAAATTTTAACAAATCTCTATTAACACTAAAAAGGCGTCACATTATAATCGTCGCTCCAGAACTTTAGAAAACAAGCAATGAACCGACATTACCTCTATGACATCATCATCATCGGCACAGGCGCATCTGGGTTAAGCCTAGCACTTAACCTCGCTAAAACACTCAAAGTTGCCATTGTAAGTAAAAATACAGTACAACAAGGGAGCACTTATTACGCCCAAGGAGGCATAGCTGCCGTTCTTGATAACAAAGACAGCCACGAACTACACATAAAAGACACCATGATCGCAGGCGCAGGACTCTGCAAAGAAGATGCCGTGAAATTTACGGTAGAAAACAGTAAAAATGCTATTTCATGGCTCATTGATCAAGGTGTAAAATTTGACCGCAGGGCCGGCGATTCCGGCCAAGATTTTCACCTGACACAAGAAGGCGGCCATAGTCACCGGCGGATTATACATGCCGCGGATGCCACAGGAAAGGCTGTATCAACAACATTAATCGAACAAGCCACCCTTGAACCCAACATTACTTTTTTTGAAAATCACATTGCGATTGACCTAATCAAAAAAAATGCTTGTATTACAGGCGCTTACATTCTTGACAGAAAACGCGATGAAGTCGATTGCTTTCAAGCAAAATTTACTGTTTTAGCAACAGGTGGCGCGAGCAAGGTCTACTTATACAGTACAAATCCAGAAGGTAACTCCGGCGATGGCATCGCTATGGCGTGGCGTGCAGGCTGCCAAGTAGGCAATATGGAATTTAATCAATTCCATCCCACGTGCTTATTTCACCCCAAAGCCAAATCTTTTTTAATCTCTGAAGCTGTGCGTGGCGAAGGCGGGTTGCTCAAACTGCCTAATGGCGAACGGTTTATGCACCGTTTTGACGAAAGAGGCGAGCTTGCGCCGCGTGATATCGTTGCCCGTGCTATTGATCATGAGATGAAACGCTTAGGCCTTGATTGCGTCTATCTGGATATCAGCCATAAGTCCAAGTCTTTCATTAAGCATCATTTCCCAACGATATATACCACCTGCCTCGAACTCGGCATAGATATAACAAAAAGCCCGATCCCTGTCGTCCCTGCGGCGCACTATACCTGCGGAGGCATTGTTGTCGATGAATTCGGCAGAACCAACTTAAAAGGCCTCCTCGCTGCTGGCGAAACGACGTTCACAGGCCTGCATGGTGCTAACCGTATGGCGAGCAACTCTCTCCTTGAGTGCCTCGTTTACGCTCACTCGGCAAGTGACCATATCCTCCGCACTATAGATAGCATACCCTCGCCATCACACAGCAAAAAATGGGACGAATCGCGCGTCACTCAGTCAAATGAGGACATCACAATTTCGCATAGCTGGCATGAGATTCGACAGGTCATGTGGGATTACGTCGGCATCGTACGTTCAAATAAACGACTAGAACGCGCGATGCGACGCATCAGCATTATTCAAGAGGAGGTCAATGATTTTTATTATAGCTACCGAATTAATAGCGACTTGATTGAACTGAGAAATCTTGTGATCGTCGCCGAGCTTATCATTAAATCTGCCATTAGCCGTAAGGAAAGTCGTGGGCTGCATTTTAATCTCGATTACCCGGATATGATGAAAAACCCTGTCGACACACTCTTAACACCGGATACTTTCCCTCAACAAAAACCACCAGAAATACGCTAAACACAATTCATGTAAAGAGGGGATGAATTAAGCAATGGAAAGCCTGTGATAGCGGCACAACCAGCGATAATCGGCCTCACATAAACACCGGGAAGAAAAGTACACTACCCGCGGCCACTTCTCATCAGGCCGCCGTATAGACAGCACAAGCCAATACGGGCTCACAACCAGAAACTGAGGTGGTTCAATGTGTTGAAAAACCTCTATTTTGATAAGGTACCAAAGTCCGTTTTGATAAACCAAGCTACCCTCGTGATCATACGGGCCTTTCCTCGCAAGGCGATACAGATTCAATAACAACAATACGCCCGCAAACATGATAATAAGTGGTGACAACGGCAACAGCAGCATCAATACAAAGCTGACCGCATGCGTGATTAAACAATAAAGCCACAAAAACCGTGGTGGCTTAAGTGGAATGTCCACTCTCTTTGGCGAAAGCAAGTATCTTCTCCATCATCACAGCCAGTTCAGCATTCTCTGGCTTTTCCCTTTGTAGTACCCATGCAAACAATTGCGTATCTTCCTCTTCTAGCAACGTCTTATACACTTGCTTATCTTGGTCACTGAGGTGCGGATAAGCTTTTTTTGCAAAAGGCATCAATTTCAAGTCAATTTCTAGCATACCTCGCCTGCTATGCCAATAGACTCTATCGTTGTCTCTCTCTTTATTTACCAAGGCCATACCTATAGTTCCCACAAAAAAAGGGGTATTATAAGCATTTTTTTGTCTATTCGCTGATTTTTTACAGGATCGATCATGCCGACAAGCAGCACCGATTTATTGACGAACACATTCGACGAAAATGCGCCCTGCGTATTACACCCATCAAGCCTGTATAGCCTTCCTAACAAAGCAATACTGATCGTTGACGGTGAAGATGCAGAGAAGTTTTTACAAGGCCAGGTCAGCTGTGATGTCAATAAAATTGACGTCAGCCATTCGTTAGTCGGTAGCCATAGCACGCCGAAGGGCCGAATGATTTCATCTTTTCGTCTACTCCAAACTGACAGCCGGCAATACGCGCTCGTCATCCCAGAAAATAATGCAAAAATAGCGCTCGCCGCTTTTAAAAAGTACATTGTTTTCTCTAAAGCAGACATCACCCTATCCGAGCAGGTTGTTATAGGCTGCCACGGCCCCAAAGCTGAAAAAAGCTTACAGGAACACGACAAGCTACTCCCTAAACAAACGAACGATACCGTACATACAAATGACACGACTATTTTATGCATTGATCAATCTCTACCGGCTTACGAAATCTACACCAATAAAGCGACTGCAGAAAAAATATATAAAGAACTCAGTATAAATATAACGCCCTCATCACAGGCAGAACAGCAACTGATCGAACATAAAAATGCCCTAGGCTTCATCGAAAATAGAACCACTGACTTGTTTATCGCTCAAATGTTGAACTATCAAGCCATAGACGCCATTAGCTTTGAGAAAGGGTGCTATACAGGCCAAGAAATCATTGCAAGGATGAAATACCTCGGCAAACTTAAAAAGCACATGAGCCATGTGATTATCACATCAACACATAACATCGAAGCAGGGCTACCGGTTAGCCTTGAACAAGATGGACAAAACGTAGGAAATATCGTCAGTGCAGTAAAAACTGGAGACAACCTGTGGGATGTTTTGTGGGTGCTTAACCAAAAGGCCCAAACGGCAGAAATTCTATTCTGCAACAATCATAGCCTGAGCATTGTTAGCAAGCAGCAATTACCTTATATACCCAACTGACTTCAATGTGCGCGATTTAGCTGTTGGAAATTATCATTAATTCTACTGCCTAAATCAGCGCCAATTTCAGGTAGTATTTTTTCAAAAAACTCGCTAATTTTATTTTTAAAATCCTTTGCCGTGGAAAAGTACTGGTTATTCCTGACTTTTTCGTTCATCACCTTCCACAGCCGCTCTATGGGGTTTAGATTTGGGCTGTATGGTGGCAAGGTGTGAAGTTTAATGCCTAACTTGTCCGCAGCGCTCAGGACAGCCTTGGATTTATGATAGCCAGCTCCATCTAAAACTAAATGCACTGTCTTCTCACTATAATGTGCTCGTATTTTATGGAAAAATTCAATAATCGAATCGCCATTAACGGTGTCATATTGACCAATAATAGCTTCTTCTATATGGGTGAGTTCGATAGCACCTATTATATTGAGCCGTGTCCGACTTCCCGTGGTCTCTATGGGTTTATCGACACCCGTTTTGATCCATCCCGATGTGATTTTTGTTGCTTGAGTTGGATGAACTGCATCCATGAACAGTAAGGCTTCACCCTCTGATAGCTCAGCTTTTAGCGCTTCATACTTTTCAATAAATTGCGCTTGTTTTTCAACATCAAACTTATGTGGAATGCCTTTAGGCTTTTTATAGCTGAAACCCTTTTGGTGTAACCACTGGGTTAGCCCTGAAACACTAAACTGCACACCCCAAGTTGTTTTAATATAATGACCAATTTGGCTCACTTGGGTATATATTTTTCCTGACAAATGAGTAACCAGCAACTGAGATTGCTCGTTATCTAGGTAACCTTTGGAGCCGCCATTGGTTGATAATAACTTTTCATCATTTAGGTAATCATTAAGATGCCGAACAATCGTGGACTCATCTTTTCTTAATGCCTGAGCGATCATTCTTGTCGACCAGCCTTCCGACCGCAACAAAACGACCTTCAAACGATCACTTTCTCTACTGTCTCTTGCTTGCTTATGACGCAATTCCAGTGCAAGTTTTTCGTTTTTTGTCAGGTCGATTTTCAGCATCTGCGCACTATGATTATTTACTCTTTATAAATCAAGTACTTTCAATAGCGATGGGTATAAAATAGACGAAGCATAACCCAGCTGCGTTTATTGACCAAAAAATGGTAGAAGGCCGCCCAGCATAAACTACACGAACTCAATCAATTGAACTTTTACAAGGAAAAGCATCTAAGCAGGCACCTGAAAAATAGATATCGCAAAAAAATGAACCTTAAGCTTAAAATCTGCTTTTTATCGCTAATAATGGCCTTCTCTATACCGAAGGCAGCTCAATCGGAGCCTGTAACTATTATACTTGGCACCGTGCTAGGCATTGTCGCACTAAGCCTTATTATAAAATCTGTAGTTGATGAAGAAAGATTCGAGTGCTATCACGAAAAAATACATGCATTGCAGTGCCAGCTCAGTAGCTTACTTCCTGCAGGGTTCCCGTTCAGACAGCAAGCGATTATCCCATACGCCTCCAATCCCCACATGCTGAGGAATGTTGCAATTCCACCGAATGCTTAGCCTTCTTCACCCCAACGGGCTCATATTCAAAAAATGACACGAAACCCTGTATGGGGAGCCTTTTGGTGGGGTAGCAGGTAAAGCGCGAAATCTAACGCAAAGGTGTCCTTAGCCAACAACATAAAATTACCGCCCTTCACAATGAGGCGTGTTCCTCTTGGGCCTACCTGCACTGTCGATGTCCACTCTGAAACATTGCCGGATAAATGTTCAACTTTCCATGCACTGACATCAGATGTTTTCTTATTAAGTACGTCTGGCTCTTTACGCTGATGCTCCTGTGTGATGCCTAATAACAGAGGCTCCTCTCCCCACGGGAAAGGTGCTTCTGTACCATTTGAATATAATCGAATCCATTCTGTTTCCGTAGGCAAACGCCCACCCAACCAGTTTGCAAAAGCGTAGGCCGACCACCAGTTAATCGAACGTACTGGATTACCTTCGCTTTCTAACTGTTTAACCCAATTTCCGGGTGTGTAATCAACGCCTTTGGGTTCATTTATGTTCGCATAGAATTTCAACCGTACAAACGGATCTTGCAAAAAAAGTGCATAATGCTTAACGCTTACTTCTGAGGTCATCACCTTCTGCATGGGTGTTAACGCAGTTTTTTCAAGAAGGGCCGGTATTATAGGATATGCACTAACATCGAGGTAGTTAATCAAGTTGGGGACACGGCTTCTTTCCGACATCCCCACCGTCACCTCGCCTCTCTCAACATTGACTGCATCAATTTTTGTATCCCATGGTGAGCGAAGCCTGTGACGATCATAAACACAGCGGAATCCCGTGTAGTTATTACGCTCATGAAACCCTACTTCCTGCTGTGCAATAATGAGTGCAAAAATAACAGGGTCATCTGAGGCTTTTTTAAAGCCATGAATAACGGGAACTTGCCTATTAAGATCCCAAACCAATTCAGCCGTATGACTTACCAAGTGCATAACCCCCTCTTCAGTTTTATCTTTAGACGTTTGATGGCAAGACTGATAGGAATCAAGCCAAATATCACCATAAGGCCACAACATTGGCTCAAAATCATTTCCCCACGGGTACAGGCGCTGGTCTTTCCCCATAGCAATCGCTTGATATTCAAAGGATGTCGGCAACCGTCCGCCAGCTGATTGGCAATAAGCATAAGCATCATAAAAACTCACGCCGCCTACAGGCACATCTGGCTGAGAGGCAATCTTATGATGCGTAACTGAAGATTTAAAATCCCAAGATTCCGGTGTTTTTGGATGTTTATACAATTTTGATGGCGAATTTTTTGACCAATCAACGAACAAACTAAATGAGGATTGTGTGACTTCGCAACGATCTACCCATAAAGCCTGCAATGTACCCTTCTGATTTCTTGCAAACACTGGGCGACCTCTCTTCGGATCAGAAAGTGGTGACAAAGATTGTAAAAGTGTACGATCCAATGCATTCAACTGTGCTGAATCACCGATGAAGGTTGCTGATTCACCCACCGGGACGATTTTTATTTCCGAGAAAACAAGGTATTTATATAAATAAAATTGCACAAGGAAAACTAATAGAAAGAAGAGCGATGTAGAAAAAACAATATAACGGATTTTCATGATCTTTTTCGTTTAAAAATCAATGCAACGACAAGCAGTACGATGAAAGCGTATAAAACAAATAACCGTTTATTCTTTCGATTGCCATCAAGTTGTTGGGGCAACGCTAAAGCCTGCTGGTTAATTAATACAGAATTATTCGCAGCTTGAATGAATAAATGATTGTTCTCATCCACATCGCTGTATAAAAAACCAATGTAAGATTGCCCCAGAGCAAGGTCAATCATCGTGACTAAATGCCATTTAAATAGCGGTTGATCATTGTTTTCAACCGGCATGAGAATTATCGAGTTTTCTGTAATGGATACGGAAATACTTTTAAAAATACCTGGGTACAAACTCAATTGTACCTGCACATCGGATGGCTCGC
This sequence comes from Pseudomonadales bacterium, assembly GCA_965248335.1. Lineage (GTDB taxonomy): Bacteria > Pseudomonadota > Gammaproteobacteria > Pseudomonadales > DT-91 > CAKMZU01. The sequence continues at coordinate 1,521,498 of CBDFIY010000003.1, read as the reverse complement.
CGTCGCTGATATTCTCTGCCGCCCCGACAACTTCAACCCAGTTAATCCTCTTGTTGAGGTCGACTTTTATACCCGCAACATTTGAACTCTCCTCAACATAAATTTTCACGTTATCATCAGGCACTTTAGCCATTTCGTCATAGATTTTTTCAACCATAAAAGCGCGATATTCAGATAGTTTAGGGAAACTATAAACATAGCGCATCATTTCATCAGCCAGAGAGTGCTCTCTCAGCACGCCAAAATATCCCTCGTCACTGAGATTTTGCATGCGAATAAGAAAATCAAATAAAAATGCTAAGGTGTTACGATAATCTTTTATTGGGGTTAGGTTTACATGGGTACTGCCTGCAGATTTTGTCTCTTCTGCAATTTTCAAGGTATGCCGGATATCGCTGCTAACGGCCACCTCACCTGATTGCACACGCGCAGTTGCAGCTAATGGCGAAAATACTTGATTTTGAGACACTTGTGTATATGCCTGCGAATCGCCACCCATCATAGCATGACTTTTTTTCAACACGGTTCCTTCCGGTAACTCTCCAGTGAGTACTTTCTTTTTCTTATTTAAGGCATGATTGGTAGATTTATTCATAGCCAGAGAGCTACTATTATCCGGTAGCTGTCTGCCCTCATAATAACCTCCCGTACTTTCGCCAATAAAATGCCAATGTTTAATAGCAATATCATGATCCTTCAGAATTGACATCAAAAGATAGAAATTTTTAACGGCGTAGACATCAACGCGCAGATTTTTCTTTTGAAAAAAATACAGAGAGGATAAATACTGATCCAGTGCATTATTGGTAAGAAAAAGAGAATTTCTATGCCAAATATTTCCTGAATAAAAGTCTCTCACGCCATCCTCAGTAAGCTCTAGCACAGGCATAATCGATTCCTTTGGAAATCTATCCACCTGTGATCTGGTATAATCATGTAAGCGGGCAGGAGGACTCGTCGGCAAGGCGTTCATAACAACCTGTTTAGCAATATCTCGGCTCAACAAAATAGAGACATCTTTTACCTTTTCAGCAAGGTCAACTTGCGCACTACTTTTAACCTGTAAATTAATGATGATCATTAATAAGATTATAGCGACGCCGTTAGCGAGAATATCGGCTAATGCTATCCCTGCAAAACTGGGTGTACCTCCGGTGTTATTCGCTTTTTGCATCCACTACACGCTTTATATGAGGGGGGATATCACCAACAGTGAGTGATTTTAATAATTCATCATCCGCAATAATCCAACCAATCGTCATTTTCCTTTGAGGCATAATCTTCATTAAGCACTGCCGCGCAACAGCCATTGTATCTACGCCCCCCTCAACAATGGCAAAAATTAACTGCTGCTTTTTTTGCTGATAGATAGATTTTGCAAAAGATACAAACGCGCTGCCTGATTGGCAAATACTGCGGAGAGTCAATTGCTGCTGTAGAGATGGCACATACAAGCCACCTGGGTAACTTAAAACAACAAAACCTTCGCTGTTATTGTCAAAGCCTACTGAAAACTCACCGCCAGAATCAAAATCTTCCATTTTTTTCTCTAAGTTGATGCTTGATAAGAGAGAAATAATCACAAGAAGAACCAGTAATAACGCAAATAAACCGCCAAAAATTTCTATCATTGGCATATCGTTATTATCTTGCTGAAAGTTATCAGGGCTCATCGAAAATTAACTTTATTTTTTCCTAAATTCATTTTCTATATCCAGTACGAGAGCATGTTCGAAGCGTTGCAGAGCAGTTTGAATAAGCACCAAAAAAACACTGAGTGACAAAGCTATTAATGTCGTATCAAATGCAATACCTAAGGGTGATATGGCATCACCTAAATGCTGCGTCATTTGTTGCGCACTCTGCTGATCCATGAGAATTTTTTGGATGCCTTCTGCGGCAAGAGAAATGCCTAGCACAGTACCAATAAAGCCTAAAATGGGGATGGCCCAACTGATGTAGCGCGGCAAAGTATAAAAATCAGTCGAAGTCTTCCAGATGAGATCAATTAAATAATTAACGCTTTCGCGTTTGCTTCCTTCTTGGTCGTCATGGCGGCTAAGTAAATTGAACGCTAAAACAACACGTGAACTCTGTTGCTTGCGGGTAAGTGCCGTTTTTTCCAAGTAGAGAACAACGAATTTATTAACAATAAGAATCAGTGACCAGATAAAAATTAATAAGGTTAGAGGTGGGATGATGCCTCGCTCTGTAAACTTGACAGCAACAACTTGTATCAGGCTCGCGTCTGACATCATGATTATCAGCAAAATGAAAACCGTCACGGGTAAGGCCATCAAAAAAGCTAATATGACCGACAATCCAGAAAAGACGCCGCCAATTAATTGACTAACTCCTCTTTCACCAGGTAACTCAGACTCAATAAAGTTGACGAACCAGTAGGCAAAATAAAGCCCTGACAAACAAATAACAAGTGGCGTGATACGGATCATATCAAGGGCGCCTGATTGATCAAATAACATCAGTATTTCTTGCAATGAAAAGAGGGAGATAGCAGCAATAACTAACAAGTTTACCCAAGAAAATCGTTTATTCAGCGTGAGCAAAGGTGATTGATAACCAAAGAGAAATAGAAAAATAACCAAACACGAAATCGCACAAAAAAACACTGTCGGTTGCGCCGACAAATCAAGAAATAAGCAAAGTGCTAAAAGGCTAAAGCCGACTAAAAATGTGTTTAAAATATAAAATAACCGAGCCATCTTGAACATCCATATTCCAAGCAATACCGAGAAAATTTTGCTTATCTTGTACGTAATTCTTTAGAACAGACATACCCATCCTTGGGCATCTGCCTTTAACACATAATAGATATTTTTTACTCACATGCAACGGGCTAAACACTGCCTTTTAAAGAACAAACTAGAACTTAAGCAGAGTATTGCTTCTCAAAAAAACCAATAAATACACTATAGCACCGTTCCAAAAAGCCACCGACAAAAATGACAATTTTAAAATTGCAAAATAAGTCACGCTTGTAAAGATGGCTATGACGCAATAAAAAAAATACCGGTACAACTTTCAAAATATGAATGGATTTATTTGTGTCACGTCTTTCCAGCTTATATAGTGGCGGAAATAATAACCTTAACGATACTTGTGCCTTACTTAAAAAAGAGTTTCTATGCCCTTCTCGTTCTATTTTGCCGACTGATCGTCGCCCTCCCCCTGCCGATCTGGCAGTGTATTGCCCGCTCATTAGGCAGCATACTTTACCATCTCAACATTCGACGTATTCATGTCATACGTACGAATATCAATACAGCTTTATCACATTTATCTCAAAGTGAAAAAGAATTACTCGTCAAGCAAACTGCACAGAATACAGTCTTAGGAATTTTTGAAGCCTTTTTTGGCTGGTGGGGACCTGAAAAAGAAATACGCCGCCACACAAACCTAAACGGATTCGCGCAGCTAGACAACGCTCTGGCAAAAGGTAACGGCGTGATTATTCTAGGTGCACATTTCACATCGATGGAATTATCAGCCAAAGTGATGGGGATGCAGAAAAAAGTCAACGCCACCTACAGGCGACAAAACAACCCCCTCCTTGACGACATCATAAAAAAAGCAAGGGGCGCGCATTTCAACGCCTTGATCGAGAAATCTGAAACGAGGCGATTAATCAAGTCCTTAAAAAAAGGCGAAGCTGTTTGGCTATCAATCGACCAAGATGCTGGCAGGCATGGCTCTGTATTCCCAACTTTTTTTGGTACAGAAGCCGCCACGGTTGCAATTATTGATAAGCTCATCAGAATCACAGGGGCTGAAATACTCTTTTATAGTCATTTCCGATCAGGTAAAGGTTCTAACACCTCTTATTCTGGTCGGTTTCACCCACCCATCGAATGCCCTAAAACAGCATCACCGCTTCAAGTCGCCCAAAAAATCAACGATGCACTTGAAGCGATATTGCGAGAAAACGATGTTTCCCAATATTTCTGGGTTCATAAACGCTATAAAACAAGACCAACAAGTGGCGAGCCGAAGATCTACTAACGTCATCATCGATAAATATAGCTATACCGATCACACTTGAAGATACAAAGGCGTTGGCCGCGCTTGCTCACCCCAATCACTTACAGATTGTAAGCTCATGGGGATTCGCTCGCTTGCCGCCTTCTTGCATTTCCAATTCCGATGGGTATAAGACGCCCTTTTCAGCCCGCTGCTACCCTCCCTCGATTGTTTTGTGGTCAAGACAAATTTCCGGTAAAATCGTCTTTTCTACCTATTCACAAAAAACAACGCTCGAAAAACAACACGCGGAAAATACTATGTCCCACGAAAAAATAACGACACCTGCCGATAAGGTCAGTTACGGATTTGGCTTACAATTTGGGCAGCAGCTTTTGCGAAATAGCTTTAATAGCTTAAACGTCGACCTTGTTGCGCAAGGCATCAAAGACATCCTTGAAAAAAATGACATCAGCGTATCTGAATCTGAATTAAACCAAGCCTACACGGTCATTCAGCAAGAGATTGAAGCAAAAAATGCAGAGCAATCTGGAAAGATGAAAGAACTTGGATTGAGCTTTCTACAAAAAAATGCCGAGCGAGAAGGTGTCACGCTAACTGACAGCGGTATCCAGTACGAAATCTTAGAAGCCGGTGAAGGCGCAACGCCTGATAAAGATGCCACTGTAAAAGTTCACTATCACGGTACGTTTATCGATGGCCAGGTATTTGATAGCTCTATTGAGCGCGACGACCCTGCAACCTTTGGTGTTACTCAAGTCATTAGCGGGTGGACAGAAGCACTGCAAATGATGCAAGTCGGCGCTAAATGGCGCATCACGCTACCGCCAGAACTCGCCTATGGGGATGCAGGTGCACCACCGTCTATTCCAGGTGGTTCAGTCTTGCAGTTTGAAATCCACCTACTTGATATCGTCTAATACGCCTAGTAACCGTGACGGTTATTGGCCTATTTCTTTGTACTTATGCTCCGCCTTAAACTGACCAACCCACTTAAGGCGGCAATCTATACCCATCGGAATTGGAAATGCAAGAAGGCGACAAGCGAGCGAACCCCCAATCACTTACAATCAGTAAGTGATTGGGGCGGCCAACGCCCTTGTGTCTTCAAGCGTGATCGGGTATATACACCTAACACTTACTCTCTAGTTACTCGCATCAGACAAGGATGTTAATGCCTTCATAAAACAACATTTTACCGCTAGTACATTACTTCATCATAAGATATAAGAGAATTCAGCTAATAGAAGGATACTTTAGCCTAGCAGCTAGACAATAATAACAACAAGAAAGGATAGCATCATGCTCACGCCCAGACAGCTAAGCCTGTTTTTTTGCTTTACTGCGCTAATCAGTTGCAGCACAAACAAGGATAAGCGCATTGCCCCTCCTCCCATCAGCACCCCTGTAAAAACACATGCCATCAACATAAACAACAATACCGTCATCGAAAACAGTACTGCCAAAGCTACACTCGCAGAAACACTGATACAACAAGCTCAAGAAGAAAAAGTGAATGCCGCGCTTGCAGTAAAGAAAGCAGAAGAAGCCCACCTTAAAGAATTAGCCGAAAACGAAGCAATCATCATTGCTGCAAGAAAAATCGTAGCAAATCAGCAACGCAAACTAAGAGAAGAGGCTGCAGAAAAAGAAAAGGCACAAGCCGAAATGCTCGCTCAGAAAAAATTAGAAGAAGAGGCACAAAAAAAGAAAGCCGAAAAGGACGCAGCCAGAAAAGAAGCATTGGTGAAAAGAGCCGAACAACGCAAGCAAGCTAAGCTAAAAAAAGAAAAAGCACGTTTCAGTGCGCTCGCTAAAGAACGCCTTTCGAAAAAATCGACATTAAGCAAACAATTCAACGTGCCAACAAGGTCTGAAATCATCCTCGACAGCCCCACTTATACCCCCCTAGGGGCAGAAAAAAATGGAAATATAGAAGGCACCATTCCGCCGTGGACAGGAAAAATTCAAGGTAAAGCCGGCTTTACAAGCGGCTCAAAGCACCCCGACATGTATCCTGACGAACGCCCGATGTTTACTATTCATCAAAGCAACTATCGAGACTATGCAAATTATTTGAGCGAAGGTCAAATAGAGCTACTCAAAAAATATCCTGATACGTTTTACATGCACATCTACCCTACTCACCGCGATACTCGCTACAATACCCTTTTCGAGCAACGCACCGCTTTCAATAAAAAAAACACACAGATGAATAACGGTATTGATGGGTTATCTAATTACACCGGCGGCATCCCCTTTCCAGCCCCTCAAAACGGTGCAGAAGCTATGTGGAATTCTCGCGTTGCGCACCCACACCCAACCATCATGGGTGTATTCGATGACATCGCCACTTACATGAATGGTAATAAGCATGTGCGTAGACAACGCTATGCCGTCGAATTTCCTTTTGCGAACCCTAACACTCCAGTAGGTAAAGTCGACGACCAGATCAGCATCAATGCAGGCCTCATTCATGTTACGGTTGAAAAACCCGAACGGATAAAGGGACAGATGACTGTCGTTCATGAGGCACTCGATCAAGTTACCCATGGAAGAAAGGCTTGGATTTATGTACCCGGATCCAGACGCGTAAGACGTGCTCCTTCAGTAGGTTTTGATACGCCAGATGGCCCTGGAGGGCTAGTCACTGTTGATGATGCATTAGGCTTTAATGGTGCCATGGAACGCTATGACTGGAAGCTGGTCGATAAGAAGGAGCTCTACATCCCCTATCATGCCTATAAATTTGACTCCCCTGAAACTGACTACGACACACTGCTACAAACAGCGCACGCAAACCCGGATTTCATGCGTTACGAACTCCACCGAAGCTGGATTGTTGAGGCAACACTCAAACCTGGTGCAAGCCATGTTTATACTAAACGCCGTTTTTATATCGATGAAGATAGCTGGCAGATCGTGCTATTAGAGAGCTTTGATGGGCGTGGCAATTTATGGCGTGTTGGGATACTCAATACCATTTACGATTATGCGGTGAAAGGTTATATCGCCCGCGCACAAATGTTTCATGACTTACAATCAGGCAGTTACATTGCATTAAAGCTGATCAACGAAACATCGCCCAGTAATTTCACCGCCACACCTAAAGGCAGCAAATATTACTCCCCCGCTAACTTGCGTAAAATGGGGACGCGTTAAACATATGTCGGCTACTCTCGGCTCATTGCACGTGACACCATAAGGTGTCACGTGCACGGGATTCTCCTCACCCCCACCAGCATACAGCCCATCAGTCATTACAAAAAAACAAATCGATAAAGAAAATACCCCAGTACATGACAATTAATTGCTCATATGCCACTCATCCTAAATAGAGGCGGTATCCAGTCTCTAGGCGTAAAAGCGTTAAGACATTTTCGTATTTTTTTAATATCAGTCACAACGCCAGAAATTATTTGCTGTAACAAATCGAGGCCGTGGCGAAAATAACTTTTCTCTAAACGGCCGTGTTTTTTTTACTGATGCCATCGCCTTGCTCACAGCGCCAAACACCCGTTTTATAAGACCAGCAATAAGCAATCGCGAGCACAGACATCATCCTGTCAATTTTATCGTGATCCGTTAGATGTGTTTCCTCGAAGTTAAATCCACGCGTTTTGAGGCATTCAAATAATGTTTCTATTTCCCAGCGTCTTGCATAAATAATTAAACTGTCGGGTAGCGCCTGATTGGCCGCAACAATAAGAAATTCACCATCAGAAAGGCGTTTTCCAGAAAGATAAACAGGCAGTCCCCATAGTAATCGAACACCCGCTAATGATGTTTCCTCACCGGGCTTTAAATGATAGAACAGCCCATCAATATTAACTTCAAGACCTCGGCTATTGGTTGTTATTTCAGACTTTTTAATACGGATAACAAAGGGAATGCCTTGCTGATCAAGGTAGTCAAAAAAGTCTTTGCCGATAAATTCTCTGTCAGCCGTTAATGCTTCTATACGATCTTTCCCAAACAGGCGGATAAAACGATTTAGTAGCTGAATGCGTTCGCAGGTATTAGAGTTACCTTTTTTGTTCAGCATCATCCAAAATACGGGGATTGCACGACCTTTATAGCAAATGCTCAACATTAATATATTGATATTCACTCGGCCGTATTGCCAGTTGGTTCTATCGATAGCTAATGTCCATTTGATGCTGTCATTAAAAAATAACCGCGTAATAAACAGGGCTATACCGTTTGGTGAGAAATGGGACTTTGAAAAAAACCGCTGCAAGCGTCTGTAACTCGATTCTACTTTTACATCTTTGCCTACTTGTGTTGCCAGTTTTGTCAAATTAACTGACCTCACTGCTATCAAAGCAATTAATATTTCTGCAAACAGATTAAGGTTTTTTTCATGACATCTAAATGATTTCTTGAGTTGGCGAGAGAGATGCTTGTGGGGGGGGCAAATTATATCCATAAGTTCGTCAATTTTTGAACCTTATTAGATACATAATTATCAATTAATTCAGTCAATTATAGATTAACGGCTATTATTCAACAAATTATGTGTCACGTACTGGGAGAAAATACCTTCACTACAAACTCCGACCAATCTTTACTACAGGCTCACTCAAAAAAAACCAATATTTTTGGCCACACAGGTTAACTTAACAACCACCGTCTAAAGACGGTGGGTTAAAAACTGCGGACTGAAAGTCCAGCTTTTCGGCTAAAGCCGAATAAACACTCTCATTCAACATCGAAATTATCATCAAATTTTCGTTCAAAGTGGTGCTCCAGATACTCCTGTATCATCTCTTTAGTTAGCTCTCCAGCCGTCACACAAAAATAACCTCTCGCCCAAAAATGCTGTCCCCAATACCTTTTCTTTAAATGTGGAAACTCCTGAAACAATTTAGTCGATGATCGACCTTTTATTCTCCTCATTACCTCTGCTGGTGATAAAGTCGGTGGCACAGATATCAGCAAATGTACATGATCTTTGCTGATCACGCCGCGCAATATTTCTATTTCTAAATACTCACACGTTTGCCTGATTAACTCACGAACTCTCAGTCCAACATCGCCTTTTAATACCTGATAGCGATACTTAGTCACCCAAACAAAATGATATTCAATCTTATATTTCGTGTACGAACCATAACGGTATTTCATGCCCGTATCATAAAGACAACTGCTAGCTTAAAGCTACCCGCCTGAAGGCTGTCTCTTTATCACATCTCCCTGCTATAGAATTGGTGGCCTACGCGGTACCCTTCGATGACTAGTTGTAATTTCATACAGCCTTTCCAGATGGCTAACCATCCAGGTCGTCCAGTTCGCTTAGAATCATACCAACCGCCAAGCTTTGCCAGCGTTTGAAAAAACCAAAGTAAGCTTGGTGGCTTATCAGGCAATGTTTTTTTCTCTTTCAGAAACCAAAGCACTTGCCATTCTTCAGCAGAAACAACTTTATTCGCAGGTGTATTTTCATTTCCTGCGTTTTCATTTCCCTTCTGCCCGCTCTCTAAATTTGCACTGAAAGGCTTCATTAGTGCTTCGCGTAACTGTATTAGCCTTACTGCTATAAACATCAAAATAACAGCTATTCGCTCCATATTGCCGGCACTTTGCATACGCTGCTCTTCGACCTTTGCGCCTGATTTCCACGCTTTATGAAATTCTTCTATACCCCAGCGAAGTTCATAAAATCTTAATATTTTACGGCAGCATTCAAAGGTCTCTATATTCTCGGAAGTTAAAAGAATCCAGCATAATTTCTCATCCGAGTCAGCACCCACTTCCTGTGCTATGACAACATTAACACTCAAGGGGGATAACTGACTATCAGGCCTTTGAGGAGGCAGAATTGTCACTCGTTTACTTCTTACTTCGAGCTTGGCTTCTCTCGCTTTTCTTCCCCCTCGCTGTGGAATCTTTATCGTATACTCGCCAATTACAGGCGTTTCCAATACCGCATCAAACAAACATTTATCTTCATCAACCAGCCTCCGGTTCTGCGATGCCCTGACAACAAATCGCTCGCCATTATCAATCTTGTATTGGATGTATTCAAAAACATCTGCTTCACGATCACATACACTTATCGTTATAGCTATCTGATCACCTAGTCTCTGGCTTATATTCTCTGAGGATTTTTGCCATTTAAAACTTTCTTTCTCCTCATAAGGCCTTTTTCTAGGGGAAACTTTTTCTGACTCACTTTTGCCGAGTCTTATCCAGCGCTGCTGATCAATCAGACCAACAGTTCTCTCCAAATTAGCATCCATAAGCATAACTGAATGAACCCAGAAACCTTTGGCTGTTGAATCTTTAGGGCCACCCAATCCACCTAATTCCGAAACAATTGAATGTTTATAGCTAAGCGTTGTTGAATCCTCAATAGCCAGCAGTAAATTTGATTCTTGTGATAAAACTGCCGTTGATTGAAATCCGGATTTAGCAATATCATCGGGTTTAACCGCTTTATTTTCAATAAAACGATACCCTCCAAGCAGCGCCGCTGAGTCATCTGCACATGAACTAGCCAAAGAGGATCCTGTATTTGCCGATAACTCAGCGGCTACATGAATCAGCCTATCTGTTCGTCTTTTATCACCCAAATCTGCACCTCCAAAGGTTACTTCTGCCCATTTTTTTGAATCAAGTATGCTGTTAATGATTTACTGACCTTTGTATGTTTGGTCATGTATGACACTTCATATACAGAGAAAGTTTAAATTAAGGGCGAAATTATTGAATTTATTACAGATTAAGAATCAATAAGCTCCAGATAACTTATGAATTGCTGGATATTTGTGATAAAGAGACAGGCCTGAAGGCGGGGGTTTAAACCTTATTTTTCGGACGAATTAAAAGGTAATTTCATCACAAAAAATACAGATATCACTTTTTATTACATATCAGTAATTGAAAGAACTTTATTTTAATAAAATGTCTTAACTATCACGATAAAAACAAAGTGATCATCGACATGAAAAAAAGATATTTTATTTTTATAATTTTATTTAGTTTAAATATTAACGCTACTAACCACCACCAACTATCCACTGCACAACAATATCATCGCACAACATTTCAAAATGTTATTTCAACAATGAGTATAAAAATAGGCGCATTGAGCGGTGGATTATATGGTAACGATATTCAAGAATCTGACAAATCTGAGATGCGCTCTTTGCAACAAGAATGCAGAAAGATAGCTCAAACTAAACGCTCGAGACAGGCAACGACCCAAGGTGAGAAACTCACACTCGAAAACACATTAGCGTGGTTAAATTACTATAAGATTAAACCTGGCAGAGGCTCGTCTTGGGAGGCACAACTAGAAAAGTGAATCTCCTTGAACTCAGTTAATAAGTGCGCAATTTTTCGGGGAGGAGTTAACCCTTCAAGCCCGAGATGATCTAAACAGCATACTTCCCAAAAGTGCTAACAAACCCATCAACATAAGCATGCCGATCATCGCCAGATCACGGCCAAATCGCCCCAAAGAGCCTTTCAAGAAATTCCATTTATGTAGCCATGAAAACGAGAGGCCTTCTCGATTTTGGCTATTGATCCGGTGATCAACCAGTATCCCTGTGCGGGGATCGATATAAAGCTTATCACCCACTGCTGTAGAAAAAGACACAACCCAAACAGGCAATCGCTTGTTTCTAAAATCATATCCGTCACCAAATTTTGTTATGCGTTCGCTTGATTGAATTTTTCCCTTGCTCATATGCAAATAGTCAACTGCCAACGCCCTAGAAACATCGTTATCAGCAAATACTTGCTGCTTACCATTAAGGGAGTAATACAAACTGGACTGTTCTTTAGTAACGCCCTTATAACGTTCATTACGACGATCACGTCCCTGCTGCTTAATTTCTGCCTTAGCCAAACTTGCACGAAAATACGATGCCCCCTGATAATTAATAAGATTCAATGCATTTAGCCTCCGACCTTCCAACCCAACCATTTCTTTAATGGTTAGATTATAAAAGGGGCGTAAATCTATCGCTTTACCTAAGCGCATACCCTGCGCATCGCGGCCATACTCATGTTGATAAAGGTGATAGATGCCACTAAACAGGAAACCTAAAAAGGGTATTAATACGATCCATCCTAATCGCCTATGCCAAAGTTGTCGCTTGCTTTTACTTTTTTTCCGTTTAACCAATACCAGCATGACTAAACCACTCAACAGCATAGACAGTAAGCTCAGCAACAAGAGACTAATGACAAAGATACGTAACAACGGATAATCATCCAGCCATGCCCAAGTATGAAATACCTGAAATACGGCTTTTAAACTCAACTTCCAGTCGTTACTGAGAGCACCCAATGCATTCGTTTCGGTATAAATGAAAGCGTTGAGATTATCACTGGTGTCAAAACTGACTTTATAAACAGGCAGCAACCGATTGACCGAAGGATAAGACATCGAAAACGCATCAATGAACTCGATTTTTTTTATAGGGGCTTTACTCTCTGTATAATACCTTGCCAGCCAAATAGCTTGCTCTGTATCGAAACCTTCAACCTCCCCGCCGCTTGCCATTGAAAAATAGCGCCTTGGCATAGTTGCATGCGTCGTCACCTGCAACATAACGCCTTTCTCTGAGGGCACCAACTGTGAAAGCTGAGCTTGCTTGATGTCGTTTTGCTTTAATATCACACCGACTTTCTCTATGTTTTCGGGTGAGACTGACAGAGTAGGCGGCATAAAACGCTTGGCTTGCGGCCCCGTCCAAACCATTAGCGGATGGCAAAAAGCTGATATAAGAAAGGCAAATAAAGCAAACAACGCGATAAAAAAAACGATTCGATGCAAAATTTTCGAAAACCGAAGAAATGTAAAACGCATCATAATTCCTTAAAAAGTTAGCCTAAAGCCTGCTGTGTAAGTGCGGGGCAAGCCAACACGATAAGCAATGTCTGTCTTTCCTACCTGACTGGATGTGTAGGTTGAATAACGCTCATCCGTGAGATTCTGACCACGCAAATAAACCTCAAACATCTCGCTGGCCTTATAAGCTGCACGTAGATGTAACAAGTCATGCCCATCATAAGTCGATAAGTTTGTTTCATCCGTAAAGTACGGCCCCAAATGCGCCCATTCAAGCGATAAACGTAATCCCTCAATTGCTAAAGGCTTGTATACAAAGGTCAGGTTACCGATGTTATCCGGTGCTTTACCCACATCATTACCACTCACATCTATATTCTTTTTTGGGTAACAACAGGTATAACTAAAGCGCTTATAGGTTTGTCGCGTTTGCGTATAAGCGAGCGCATACGCAAGTTCTTCAGTGATGTCGCCCATCAAAGTTAACTCAACACCTTGGTGTTCAGTTTCGCCAGCATTAACTTTGTTTGAGTCCGTCCCATCAACGACAGAGACAAGGTCATCCTTAATCATCATATGGTACAACGCCAATTCATAAGATAACCAAGAAACCGGTGATCCACGAAAGCCTAACTCAACACTGTCTGCTTTTATGGGTTTTAATGCATTCGAGTTCTGCGTTGAGCCTGAACGAAACAACGTGCCTACCGATGGCATACTAAACGCATGCCGGTAGTTGACATACGCATCATGTAAATCAGCGAACTGATAGACCAGGCCAAATTTTGGGCTAAGCTCGCTAAAAGTGACCTTTTGATTATTAGGACGTAAGTGCGTGACCGAACGTTTGAGTTGCTCGATATATATTGAGGTAGGCTCCGATGCCATAAGTTGGTTGTCATAATCAATCGTAAAATGGTCATATCTTACGCCCAATGTTGCTATCAGCGTATCGAAGAGCCGTGTTTCTAACTGCAAATAAGGCGATAGCGCTGTTTGTTTGGCCTTAAAATCATAATTACGACCAACGCGTGTAAACCCTGTATAAATATCCCCATCGAGGGTGTGGCTCACCGCATCTTCACTATAAGTCGAGGGTGTATAATCGATGTCAACGCCTACAACCCATTGCACATTATCAGCCATATCCCAACGGTATTTGCTGAGTAAACCGTAGGAAGAAAATTCACTCACCCGTATATTAGGGTCGTATGTCACCATCCACGAAGGCGACATTTGCATTTTATTTTGTCGATACAGCGGGATGATGCTCAGGTGCTGTGTATCGCTTAATGTCCAATCAATCTGTGACGATAAACGCAGTGCATTGACTCGTCGATACCCTGTATCACCATGAAAATAATTTTTCGTTGGGGTATTTTTATAATCGTCACTCTCAAGTGATGAAACGCCACTTTGGTCAACATCCGTGTAGCTCATCAGTGTTTTTGCCGAGACCTCTCCACCTGTCACATCCCAACGTAAATTGAGTGAGCCGCGACGATAGGCTGACGCGTCTCGATAACCGTCATTGTCAGTCATATTCGCACGCAGAGAGATGCCTTGATTACCGTACGTCCCTCCGACAGCGATTAATGCGCGCTTCCAACCGAAACTGCCCACTTCCGCATTGATACTTGCCATTGTTTTTTCAGGCGGCTTCTCACTTAACACATTGATCATACCGCCTATGGCATCACTGCCATACAGAGCCGTACCCGGGCCTTTCACTATTTCTACCTGACGGCTCTGCGGAATATTAACCTCATAAAGTGCGTTATGATTAAAAAACCCTGTAGGCCGAATGGGCACACCGTCTTCTAAAAACAAATACACACCACGCGTAGTGATAGGCTGACGTATTGCCGTCATATGCCCCTCTCCACCGAGGTTATTCACATGCACACCGGCAGATCGATTTAACAGTTCACTGGGATGTGAGGGTGACACGTTTTGGATAGATTCACGGTTATGTATAGCCACAGATTCAGCGAGTTCTTTTTTTAGTTTTTCTTCGCGTGCGGATGTGACGGAAACTATTTCGAGTCGGTCGGCGCTATGATCTTCATCAACAGCAAAAACAGGCGAAGATAATAAGACAGCAATCGCTATACATAATTTTTTATTAGACATCTAACAAACCCAACCTTTTATTGGGCGTTATTTTAGGGGGAATACGTGCCTACCGCCATGTGACAAATTGTCGCAGTAAACTAGCGTTAGTCCTTCATAGTGAAAGCTATTATCACTTATGCACATTAAAAGAAATTTAATTCATACAACCTACATCACTCAGACACATAGCTAATCGAGCACTAACTGGCTTCGTGATAAGCACACGCTAAAAGACACCTCCGAAACTGCTTATTGATATTTACTTTTTCGCTCTAAATAAAGCAAAATCGTCAAGTTCAATGTTTAAATTGCCCTCTTCATCCACAGTTGATAACGGGGGATTGTAACTATTGTCGACTTCACTTTCTGCAGGCGTACCTTCAATAATTTCATAGCCATAATTATTCCTAGCCCCAAAAATTGCTCTTGCTTCGATATCATCCACAGAAAATGACT
Source organism: Pseudomonadales bacterium (assembly GCA_965248335.1). GTDB lineage: Bacteria > Pseudomonadota > Gammaproteobacteria > Pseudomonadales > DT-91 > CAKMZU01. The sequence goes on along the minus strand of CBDFIY010000003.1, from coordinate 1,506,122 downwards.
TACCCTGCCTCAATAAAAACTGTTCTTCTTGGCTCACTCTTCGAATTTCTTTCCATTCCTCCGAGGAGAGTGGAATATAAGAAGAAATGTTATAATAGTGCAGCAATCGGTCACACCGGCTTACTTTAGAATTATGCTTCGGTTGAGCCCATCTACGATTCAAGCTTTCACTATTAACAGTCGTAGAATTATTGGATGCCAAGGCCGATAGTGAATTTATCAAACAAACAGAAATTAGGGGACCAATCAACTTCATACAATACTCTCTAGCTACCGGCAAAAAATACGAATACCTAAACACAATTTAATTAAGATACTTTCATCTTAGATATTTACTTCTAAGGGAAGTAGCATTTTAAACATTACCAGCGTATGATGCCCTACCATTACATGTCTAAAGTTGTTTATTCTCTATTTTATTTATGCCCACTTCAATTGATATAGAACCTGAGTATATTTCTCTCTTCAAATTAGCAGCCAGGCTATTAAAAAACCCTGAAAAAAGACTTTTTATGGCTGAAGTTTCTGAAACCCTTTGCAGTGGAAGTGCCCGGTTGACTGAATCAACCTTTGGGTTTGGACGAAAGGCGGTTGCATTAGGGATCAACGAAAAAAAAACTGGGATGATCTGTTATGGAAATTATGAACCCTGCGGAAAAAATAAATCCGAGGTTGCACTGGTAGGCCTTGAAGATGATATCCGTAGCCTGGTTGAGCCTGAAAGCCAAGCGGATTCACGGTTAAGAAATACATTTGCCTATACCCGCATAACGGCCAAAGTTGTACGGCAGAAGCTAGTCGAGGAAAAGAACTGGCAAGAAGACCTTCTACCTAAAGAGCGAACCATTAGCAATATCCTGAATAGGATGGGTTATAAGCTCCGCAAGGTGCAGAAATCCAAACCTGAAAAAAAATACCAGAAACTAACGCCATCTTCGACAACGTCAACAAAGTTAGAGCAGAAGCCAGTCAACGACAAAACACGTTGCAGATCAGCATAGACTGCAAGGCTACTGTTAATCTCGGCGACTTTTCCAGAGCGGGTAAATCTCGCGGAGCAGAAGTGGTCCAGGCGCTAGATCACGATATGGCAGATAAAGATAAAATGGTGCCATTTGGGATTCTTAACCTAGATAACGATCAACTCCATGTTGTTTATGGACTCTCCTACAAGACGAGCGACTTTATTTGTGATGCACTGCAATTGTGGTGGGAGAATGTCAAAGAAGCTAACAAGGACAAAGATGAGCTGATTATTTATACAGACAATGGCCCGGAGAGTAATAGCCTGCGAACTCAGTTTCTTTTGCGGATGGTGCAATTTTCCAGTCAAACTGGGCTGAGAATCAGGCTGGTTTACTACCCTCCTTATCACAGCAAATATAATCCCATTGAAAGGCGGTGGGCTTTTTTGGAAAGCCATTGGAATGGCACACTTCTAAATTCAGTTCATGTGGTGGTGGAGTGGACAAAAAGTCTTGTGCATAAATGTAAAAAAACAATTGTTGATTTAATTGATAAGGTTTATACGAAAGGTGTAAGGCCAAGTAAGGAAGTGCTTGACGAGATTCAACCCCACATTACAAGACATGCCGAGCTGAAAAAGTGGGATGTGACTATACACCCAAAAAAGGTATCTTCTTAAATGCTGCCTCCCTAAGAAAGTTCGATGAAGTTTTAATCTGCGCATAGGAGAAGTGCATGAAACTGGGTCAATATACACTTCACGAATGAACAAAAAGTAAAGAAATTCGCAGAACTTTCTCGCCAACCGTTGATCTACTCAGTTAACATTCATCGCGTAAAAAGGAGATCAGATGAAGAAAAAAATGCGTAACATCAACCCTGTTGCAAAACATGCAACACGCAATAAAGCCGCAACCCACGCTAATCGTAAACAGCAGCTAAAGCGCGGACAAACCAAGCATAAAGGTCAATCCCTTGATCTTTATGCTTTCCTCAAAGCCTTTCTTTCGCTATAAACCTTTCCCCCCTCGCCACTTAAGCCGTTTTTAACCCGGTTCTCTCGCAAGCCACTTCCGAAGACGTTTCTCTCGCCAGCAACAGATACACATTTGGCAAAATAATTAACGTGAATATCGTGCCGATTACCATGCCGGCAACCAAGATAATACCAATGCTGTTACGTGCTTCAGCCCCCGCACCTGTGACAAGCACCAGCGGAAAATGCCCTAACACCGTTGCTGCCGTTGTCATTAATATCGGTCGCAACCGAACCTGCGCAGCAGATAAAATCGCTTGATACTTGCGGATACCTTGATGTTGCAATTCTTGTGCAAATTCTGTCATTAAAATACCATTTTTTGCAATCAGGCCAACCAAGGTCACAAAGCCAATTTGCGAGTAAATATTGATCGTTGTCCAGCTAATGAACGTAAAAATCAACGCCCCTGAAATCGCAAGCGGTACAGATCCTACCAAAACAACCAAAGGTAAGCGCAAGCTGTTGAACTTCACAATCAATGCAAAGTAGACCAATAACAAAGCAATAAACAAGACTGACACCATGCTATTGCCTTCTGTTCGTAACTGCCGCGAAACACCCGCATAATCCATAGAATAACCTTGCGGTAGGATTTCTTTTGCTGCGTCCTCCAGTGTTGTCAACGCTTGATCGCTGGTAACATGCGGCAATATGCCACCAAAAATACGGAAAGATTTTCGTTGATTAAATTTATCCAATATACGTGGGCCTACTTCTGTTTTTATCGAAGCTATGGCGCTCATGTGGATTAAGTCACCGCGTATATTTTTGATATATAAATTCATTAATGCATCGGTATCACTTTTCGCTGTATTCTCCAGCATTGGAATAACACGGTAAGCTTTACCCTCTGCATTAAATCGGTTTATCTCTTGCTCAGCAATAAACGCCGCTAATTGATCACTGACTTGGCTCACCGTTAAGCCTAAACTGGCCAAACGGTCATGATCAAAAACAAGGCGTGATTGTGGCAAGTTGATTTCTAGGTTTGTGTCAACAAACATAAACTGCCCACTTGCTAGCCCTGCCTGTATAAGTTGTTGTGCATATTTCTCCATAGTTTCGTAGCTATCATTCGATTGCACAACCAGCTCTACATCAAAATTTCCCGCCGTGGGTAATGCCGGAAACAACACAGGTAATATTTTAAGCTCAGTGATAGACGATAACTGAAAGAAATACCCCTGCAGCATATCCTGTACTTTTTGCTTTCTCTCATGAAAATCAACAAACTCAATGCCACCAAAGCCGCCGCTCGGCGTGAGAATATTCCATGTCATTTTAATATCGTCTCTTTGGTTAATTTCCTTAACGACACGTTCCATCGCTTTATCCACATAATTCAACGATGCGCCGGGCGGGGCCTCAGTAATAATATTGATACTATTTTGATCTTCTACAGGCGCGAGTTCTTTACCTGAAAATCCATAAAAAGGGATAATGAGCAGCGAAAAGAATACACCAAAAAATAAAATCTGATTACGCACCAAAAAGCTTTTTTCTAACAGGCTGCCATAGGCTAACTTCAATTGCTCGAAGAGTCGATTGATACGCTGGGTCATGACGCCTTCTCGCCCCTGATCTTTAATGACATAGGCACTCATCACAGGTGACAAAGTAACAGCCACTACACCGGATATAATCACAGCGACAGCCAGCGTGAAAGAAAACTCCTGGAATAAACTGCCCGTTAATCCAGACACAAAACCTATCGGTATATAGACAGCCGCCAAAGTAAATGTCATGGCAATAATCGGGCTCAACAATTCTCTTGAACTAATTAACGCGGCCTCAAAACGCCCTTTACCCATTTGAATATGCCGACCGACATTTTCAACCACCACGATCGCATCATCCACAACAAGACCTACGGATAATACAATGGCTAGAATGGTCAATAGATTAAGCGTAAAGCCCATGAGATACATCGCAGCCACTGCGCCTAAAATTGAAATAGGAATTGTCACCAAAGGAACCAGTGCTGCCCGCAAAGATCCCATCAATATCAAAACAACCAGCCCTACAATCAATACGGTTTCTGCCAGCGTGATAAAGATCTCTTTTAAGGCATTACGCATATAAAGGGTGCCATCATACCCTGTGCTAATGTGCATACCATCAGGCAAGGTTGAATTGATTTCATCGAGCCTGCGATACACTTCATCGCCAATGCCAATCTCATTTGCACCCGGTAACGGCCACACAGAAATAAAAATGGACGTGCCCATGTTATATTTCGCATCCACAGCGCCGCGGTCTTCACCCAGCGCTACCTGTGAGACATCTTGTAAGCGCACAGTCGTATCGCCCGTTTCACGTACTACTATTTGATTAAAGTCATCCACACTCTGTAGTGTGGCATTACTTAGCAAATTAATTTGCTGTTGCGCATTTTCTGTTTTACCTATAGTCGCTATCACATTATTACTGCGCAGTGCAGTCACCACTTCATCAACACCTACATGCATGGCCGCCAATCTAATAGGGTCGAGCCAAACACGCATAGCAGGATAACGCCCGCCTTCAATGCCAATTTTTTGTACACCTTTGATCGATGACAGTTGCGGGTTCACCTCTCTCTGTAAAAAATTGGTCACATCAGCCCGCGACCAATTTTCAGCATGTACATTCAAATAAAACAGCGCTGCGTTTCTATCCGCACGTACCACCTCAACAGAAGGATCTTCTGCGCCGGAAGGTAATTCATAACGAATTTGATCAATACGTGAAGATAATTCAGCCAGAGCCGCTGTACTATTTTCATTGAGTTTCAACCAGAGCGTTACCTTACTCAAACCTGCTGTTGTCGTCGAATCAACATAATCAAGCCCCGGCACAGTCATCGCCGCACGCTCTATGGGGTCAGTGATAAACCCTTGTACCACCGCTGCCGACGCACCGGGGTAGGCTGTGTTAATCACTAATGACGAACTTTCTATTTTTGGAAATTGAAGCACAGGCATTTTGAGAGCCGCAAACATACCTGCAAGCAATAACACCAAGGAAACCACTAACGCCAGCAAAGGGCGTTTAACAAAAATATCCATCTCAATTATCCCTGTGTTTTTTCACTGTATGTCAGTATGCCGCCGTATAGCTTAAATGCACCATCCGTTGCTATACGTTGGCCAATATCTATCCCCTTAGCAATCAGTACCGTCAATTCTTTTTTGGCAGCTACGTCAACATTCAACCTTTTAGCACGAAAAGCCTGTGTTTTTTCATCTTCTATTAATTGAAAAACATAGCTCCCTAAATGATCACGACGCAATGCCGTAACGGGCAACTCAATCATAGCCTTCGATGCGGCCACAGGTACTGCCACACGCACACTGACACCATCCATTAACACACTATTCGACAATGTTGCACGATATTTGATGCTTCTTGTTGCATCTGCAATCTGTGAACTACTGGCAAGAATACGGCCTGGAAGTACATCTTCGCCATCAAGAGAAAATACAGATACTTGACTGCTTTTTTCTAGGATGGGATAAAATTCTGGAAGGCTAAAATCAACCCATAAATCACCTGTATGAGCAACAAGGTGAGTAATCTCTACGTTATCAAGAATAAACTGCCCTGTTTCAAACTGATGTAAACCCGTGACACCAGAAAATGGTGCACGAATGGTCTTCTTACGCACAACCGCATTCAGCTGTGCGATCTCGGCTTGCACAGTCGCCACATCCGCCACAGCTTTATCCAGCTGCTCTTGGCTAACTGCCTTTCTAACAAGCAACTTTTGGCTTCGTTTCAAAATTGATTTGGCCAGCGTTAATCGCGCATTAGCAGAAGCAAGCAATGCTGCTTGTTCACTCGTATCGAGCTGCAGTAAAACTTGATTTTTTTTCACATGTTCACCGGAGGTAAATCCAACTTTCTCAATGCGACCCGGCAATTCACTCATCAAGGTCACTTTTTTTGATGCATGCACTTCACCCATAACTCTAATTGTTTGTGTATAGGGTTCGTTTTTTGCTAGAACCGACTGCACCGTTTCTGAGTGCTCGGGGAAAGATTCACCAAAAGCCATGGCAGCACGAATTTCCATCGCCTTGAACACAGAAAAACCTGATAAAATAACAAGGCACAATAATCCTGTTTTTATCCAAGAATAATTTTTCATACAGACTTCTCTTTACGTAAATTATTGGCTGTCATCACTTCACAAGCGTTAATTATTTGCTCATCTGTAATCTTAATTTGCCAATTAAAATGATTTAAAAAATGTTTTTGTGCCTGAACAATGGCATCACCCACAACCAACGGAAAGGGCAAGACCACCCCTTTACCAGAAAAACGTCTCAAATGACGTTGCCGTGCAACTTGTATAAAGCCTACATGCATAGACCATAGACCTAACAATATCTCTTCAGCGATTTTCTGCGAAGAAGATCCATGCGTACCCAGCTCGCCAAGCGCTATCGATTGATCAATAAATACTTTCACACTCTCTTCAAGCTGCCGCTCAGTCATTATCATTTTTTCAACCCAATGACTGGATGCGCGCTTTAAAATAGCTTCGTTAGTGATGAGCATTTCAAGGTGCCCGCCAAAGCTAAAGCAATTAGCGCTCTCCTCCCCAATCAGATGCAAGCCTATAAGTCGTACCGGCCGATTCAAAGGTAGATCCAGAATTTTCACGAAAACGTTATGTAATTGCTCATACATTTCTATGCCGAGCACAACGAATACATCCTCTTTCGTTTGAATATGTTTATAGACTGACCCCATAGACAACCCGGCTGATTTTGCTAGCGAAGACATCGTAAAATCAATGACTGACGTTTCGTTAATGCATCTAATTGCCGCGTTACGAATAAGTGCAAACTCTTCTTCATAGGTATGTTTTGGCGCAGGTGGCATTATCTGACCCTATTTGAATATCATTCGAATACTATTCAAATACTTCGATTCTTGCAACTTTTTTATCTACGGCCCTCTTCGCGCTAACAAATACCAGACAACAAATCATGAGCCATTCAAGCGCTATTACCCAGCAGAAAAAAACAAATAAATTTCATACCTAGCCAAAATCTTCACATTTCTCGCTAACAAAATATATCCAACCAAAAATATAACCGAACCAAAACACACAGCTACCAATGAAACTTTACTTGAAAATCAACATCAATATTCTAGGTTGCGGCTTACATTTCTGTAAGCACGCAAAAATAGGCGATGAAAAAAGTGAGCCGAACCATTCTCTATTACATTTAGCGCTCATCGATAAATCCTTCTCCATCAAACGCCCTTGTACGTAAAAGTCCATTAATAAATAGGAATATTCTTTATGCTTCCAGGAAAAACAAATCCTTTCATGATGCTCGTTATACTTGTATGTATAGGGTTTTGCTATACACATAGCCATGAACAAAGAGTTGATAATCCACATAACTGTACCAGTAAAACTTACCTTAAAAATACAGATATTGAACACTATCTTTCAGATCGCCAGATTTTTTATAAGGCTCAATTGCAAAACACGATACTGTTTATAGGTAGCGCAACACCGGATAACATTAACATATCGCCTACGTTTACAATCATTCATCAAGGCTCACTTGACTCAAACGAAATACAAAAAGCACTGAAGGGTAAACGACCTGCAGCTATCGTCGTATCGGCAGAAGATTTAGTAAAACTACAGGCACATGAGGTCGAATCCATTGCAAAAATGTCTTTTAAACTGGGTGCAGAAATCATTTCTCTCGGCACCCCCTCTGCCGCAGCCAAAAAAGCGATTGAAAGATCAGATTATTTTGTCATAAATAGCCACGTCAAGGATTGTGCTTTTTTCCAGCCTTGGTCTCTACGTACCCTCAACCGCCGAGGCACACAAGTCGCTCTCGATGCGCCTAAGCGCGCATTCATTGACGCAGCTAAACAGCCAAATATCAAAGCGCTAGATATTGGCGCAAGTTTTGGTGATGTTGTCATACATGCAGCATACGCAGGCGCACAGGATATCCATGCATGGGAGCTGGATAGCAATGTGGTTGAAGCATTAAGTGCTGCAATAGCAGGAAGCTCGCTGAGTAATTATATCCATTCGCGTCAGGTTGATTTTTTACAGGCTGACATTCAGCACGATGATTATGAGTCTTATGACGTTATCCTGATGTCGCGCGTTTTACACTTATTCAAACCCAAAGAGATAGAAGCATCCGCACACAAACTCTTTCACTTATTAAAGCCGGGTGGCATACTCCACGTCACCGGTGAAACAGCTTTTTTACAACTTCTCTCAAGTTATGTACCCATTTTCCTAGAAAAAATTAGCGCGGGCGAACCATGGCCCGGCTACCTCGATACGGATACGTTGAAATTATATCTTGACCCGGAGCGGTTAAAAAACCATCAGGGTTATTTAACATTTTTTGACAAAGCTTCACCCGCTAAAGTATTTAAAGATGCTGGCTTCACCATCTTACGTAATCAATACCTAAGTCGCATAGGCTCTCATGAAGCAAAAATCCCATTAACCATCGATAGCCCTTATGCAGAGTATCGTGGCAAAGAATCAATCTGGCTAACTTTGCGCAAACCGAAGCACGACGAATAAATTTAATCGGCCAGTCATGAAGTTGCCCTCGCTAAAACCTACTTTCTGCGAAGGCAGCGCCCCCTTAACTCATTACCATAAATATACAGGGCTAATAAGCGTCATACCTTTCAAGAAAATAGCGCTTGTATATACCGATCACCCTTGAAGATGCAAGGGTGTTGGCCGCGCTCGCTCACCCCAATCACTTACGGGCTGTAAGCTCATGGGGATTCGCTCGCTTGCCGCCTTCTTGCATCTCCAATTCCGATGGGTATAAACCCAAACATAGATGCGCATAGTTTCTGAGCTTAATCAAAGGGTTGATCTTGCAATGGCTTGTACCATTTTTAATAATGCCGCAATATGATGACCAATCAAGGGTTTACCGGTACAAATAAAGGCAACAGAGATTTGTCTTTTTGGATCTGCCCAACAAATAATATTGGAAAAACCTAAATGACCGAAAGCATCCTCACTTTCTGAGCCATACATGCCAAAACGTCTGCCACCTAGCATAAAACCCGCACTAAAACGGATAGGTAAGAACAGTGTACGGTCAAGCTGTGCAGGGCCCCATTCTTTAACCGCCAAATCAATGGTTTCCGGTTTTAAAATTTGCTGGCCATTAAAGCTACCGCCATCGAGTAACATTTGATAAAAGCGAGAGATTTCCTCTGCAGTTGCATAAATATTGCCCGCTGGAATGATAGCGTTCATAAATGCATCCTCATTCGAGAGTTCGCAAGCTTTCTCTATCGACACACCTAAGGCTTTCGTTAAAAACCGGCTAAAAAAATCAGGGATCTTAACGCCTGTTACATAATTATGTGCAGCAAGTGGCCTGTACTGTTCTTCTAACCCAAAGCGAAAATACTGCATCCCCATAGGCCGTGTAAATTTCTCGAACAAATAAGCATCAATCGTCTTACCTGTCGTCCTTCTGACTAATTCATCAGCAATGTAACCACTCGTTACTGCATGGTAAGCTTGTTTCCGCCCGTCTGGGGAGCGTGAAGGTGTTTTGTAAATTGCATCAAGCGCAAGCTTACGGTCGATCAAAGCATCAGCCCCTGGCGACTGCCTAACACTTGGGAACCCTCCATGATGCGATAGCATTTGATAAATTGAAATTTTCTCCTTACCTAAAATGCCAAACTCAGGAATATAGTTAGCGATGGGGTGCAAAAGGTTAACATAGCCTTCTTCAGCTAACTTATGAATCAACATTGCAGTAACAGCTTTAGACGCAGAAAACAAACAAAGCGGGGTCGATAAAGACATGGTGATTTTTTGATCTAGCGTACCCGCATCAATACCCTGTGAAAATCCCAGTGTTCGGTTTAACACGACCTGCCCTTTATGGCGCAAACAAAACCCAACACCAGGATGAGCGCCTGTCGCAAATACACGCTCAACAGCCTGCCAAATAGCCTGAATATTATGTTCGCTTAAATGGGCATCTTTCGTGGATATTTCACCCGATTTGTCGATGTCAGTGATAGCTTCTTTATCGTCCGGGATCGCAATAGTGTTAAATATTTTTTGCCGCGCAGCTGTCATGAAGTGAGAATTAATCATCTTTGCATCTCTTACCCATTATTTTTAACTGTAGCAAAAAGACGCTTAACTCCCAAAAAAATTTAATACATACACTTATTCTCTGCCCTCTTGCTTTAGGATATCGAGAACCCGTTGCTTTGATCAAAAAACACGCAACCACCTTTTATTTTAATACAATGGATACCTTCATTCTCAAGCATGACAATAGAATGCGCCAGAAACCGTCATATACCCATCGGAATTGGAGATGCAAGAAGGCGGCAAGCGAGCGAATCCCCATGAGCTTACAGTCTGTAAGTGATTGGGGTGAGCGCGCGCAGCCAACACCCCAGGGCTATCGCGCTATGAACATAGCAATTTCGCAGCAAGATCGACGAATTTGTGAACTATGAAGAAAAATAAGCGTCATTAAATGTATTTTTTACATGATTATGAATGACGTAATGAGTACAAATTTTACAGATCACTTTGAAAACCTATCTGATCCAAGAATAGAAACAGCGAACAAGCGTCATGAGTTGATGGATATTTTATTGCTCTCAGTATTAGCCGTTATTTGCGGGGCAGATAGCTTTGTCGACATAGAAAGATTTGGGAAAGCCAAAGAGGCGTTTCTTCGTAAGGTTATGAACCTCCCAAATGGCATTCCCTCACATGACACAATAGGCAATGTTTTATCGATGCTTGATCCCAAACAGTTGCAATCCGGTTTCATTTCGTGGGTTCAGTCCTTTAATAAGCTTAGCAGTAGCGACATTGTTGCCATTGACGGAAAAACACTGAGGCGCTCATTTACGTCAGGCGACAAGAAAGGTGCAATCCATATGGTAAGTGCCTTTCGTGCAGCTAATCATACGGTTCTTGGTCAGATAAAGGTTGATGAAAAATCTAACGAGATAACCGCTATTCCTGAGTTGATAAAGTTGCTTAACCTTGAAGGAAGTATCGTGACTATCGATGCAATGGGTTGCCAAAAAGCGATTGCGAAGGCAATCAGGCAAGCACAGGCAGACTACGTTCTATCACTGAAAGGTAATCACGGAAACCTTTTATATGACGTTAGCCGGTATCTGGATGCGCTGATTGATGAGGGGTTTAAGCGTGCTCAGTCTGATCATTTTGAAACCGTGGAAAAAGGGCATGGACGCATTGAAACAAAACGGTACTGGATTACTAATGACATTGACTGGCTGTCTTGTAAAGAGGATTGGGAAGGTTTAAAAACAATCGGCGTTGTTGAATCTGAAAGGACTGTTATCAGTACGGGGGAAACATCTATTGAGCGGCGATATTTCATATGCTCTATCGAGTCTAGCGCAGCATTGTTTGCAAAAGCAGTACGCTCTCACTGGGCTATTGAAAACAATCTTCACTGGACTTTAGATGTGATTTTTAAAGAAGATGAATCAAGAATCAGAGAAGGTTTTGCCGCTGAAAATATGGCCGTCATAAGGCATTTAGCATTGAACATGCTGAAAATGGAGTCTTCTAAAGAGAGCGTTCGCGGTAAGCGACTGAAGGCTGGTTGGGATGAAAACTTTCTTTTATCAGTTTTGTCAACGGCCTTATAGCGCGATTGCCCTGGCCAACACCCTTGCATCTTCAAGGGCGATCGGTATATTCGTGAAGGCGAGTATCCATGACATCATGTCCTTGTACGAAATTAAAGCCAAGAACCAAAGAAATGAAATGATCTTTTCTAATTATATTCGACAGCCTACCTGTGGTTTTCCCCTCTACCCCCCTTTACTCCCCACTTCCACCAGCTGGCCCTTTCGAATGAGGTAATACCCACCTGAGAGCACCAAGACAAGAAAACCAATACCAATAATGGTGAGGGGGTTCATTTCGCTTGTTTCCAAAATCACGATTTTTCGAGTGACGGCGGTTAAGGCAACCAAAAGCATCATTTCAGCATGTATTTTGTTATTTTCAAGATACATGTGAATACAGGCCATCAATTCCAAACCAATCAGCACCATCAAAAACAACCCATAAACACTCAAGAGTTCGTCATAAGATAAAGGGTGATCCGTATCAGAAATGAGTGAAGCAAATATTTGATAGCCAAGACCAATCACCGCTGCAACCACCACCACTGCCATCAAAAATAATAAAACGATAGCAATCAAAGACTCTGTTTTTCTAAATAGCTTCATGCGCATACTCGCGGTAATAGCTTGACTTGCATTATGCGCACTAATGACCATTAATTAAACACAAAAAAGCCAGAGATAAACTCTGGCTTTTTTTATTAACAACGAAAACAGTTTATGCGTTTTCTTTCTCTGCTAATTCATCAGCAAGCTCTCGTAGCTTATTCTTCACGACCTTGTCCAATGTCGCCCGAGGCATGTCTTCGACAAAATAAATGGCTTTAGGCCGCTTGAAATCTGCAAGCCCTTCTTGGCAACCTGCCATGATTTTATCCGTGATTTCCTCTTCAGATAATTGCGTCCACGCGCTTTTAATCGCAAACACGACGGGTACCTCATCCAGCATGTCATGTGATTGAGCAACCACGGCATGCTCTTCCAGCACTCCCATGCCCAACAATTCACCGATAAATTCTTCGATTTGTCGTGCTGAAACATTCTCTCCGCCCACTTTGAGGATGTCTTTATCACGATCTGCAAAGTATAAATACCCGTCTTTGCCTAAACGAATGGTATCACCTGTCGCAAACCAACCATCTTCTGTAAACGATTTTTCCATCGCTTCCGGGTTTTTATAGTACTCAAGAAAAATATGCACACCGCGTACGCCTTTAATATACAAGTCGCCATTTTCACCTGGCGCACAGTATTTTCCTGTATCAGGGTTAATAATGGCAAACTCATACCCCGGCGAAGGCATGCCAATATTCATTTCTGGGCAATCCAGTGCGAGATTTGACCGCGTTGCATGCGTCACAGTTTCAGTCATTCCCCACGTCGCAAAAGTCGGGACTTTCCAGTAATTTTCAACATTGTGTAACTTCACCCCTGTTGACCAGCTTTTATAAAAATGCTCAGGAATTTCTTGTGCGCCGATCGCCTTAAAACAAAAGGGAATCATGGATGCACGCGTACATTTGTGTTTTACAGAAACGTCCCAAAAACGGCTTGAGGAAAATTTAGGTTGTAAAACAACCGTACCGCCCGCCCATGTCATGGTCCAAAAAGTCCAGCTTTGTGCATTAACATGAAAGCAAGGCAGGTAACACAAGTAGGTATCTGAGCTATCAATGCCTAAGTTTTGTGCGCCGTTCATGCCACCCCACAACGCATTGGCATGTGTATGAACAACCGCCTTTGGCCGTGACGTTGTACCGGATGTGAACTGAATACCTACCGGCAACATGGGCTCCGCAGGCCGCTCTGGTGCAACATTGCCATGTTCATAAAGTGCAGCCCAGCCTTCAAAACCATGATCACTGTCTTCTGCCGAGGGCGTCTCACCTGAATTATCATCTGTCACGATAAACCAAGGAATGTTTTTCGCGTTTGCTGCCAACTCTTTGATAAATTGTGGCTGAGTGATACAACCTACGGCATCCGAATGTTCTGCAAAATAAGTCAGTTCATCACCCACACAGCGCGTATTGGTCGTTACGGCAACAGAACCGACCACAGCCGATGCGTACCAAGCGATCATCATCTCAGGGCTATTTTCAGAATGAATCAGAACCTTGTCGCCTTTCTTAACGCCTTTGGCAATCAACCCACAGGCGACTTGATTAATTTCTTGCCAGAAATCCTTATATGTCCATTCTTTGGTTTCGCCTGATTTAGGTTCCCAAATCAAAAAAGCCTTCTCGGGTGTTGCCTCTGCCCACTTTTTAACAAGCCAAGGGACATCTTTGCCTGCAAAGCTATAAAGTTCGGCGGAATGCTGAGAATCAAACGAGGGAGTGGCCATAGAAGTTTCCTTTGTGCGCAGTTTTATTCGTTAAAAGCATCCCTCGATTCTACTCCAACAGCAATGAAATTAAACGGTAAAATCAACAAACTCGCTGACATATTTGATCAATCACGTTTTGTTCAGTTTTTGTATACGCATATATTTTGTGATAGAAAGTGACCCGTTGGAAACAATAAAGACGGTTACACCCTGAACTTTTTGCTAGAACAACAACCGAAGAGGAGTTACCAAAAGATTTAAGGTTTATTATGTTAGTCAATTTTATTTTATTAATAAGTATATTATTCGGAAGTGTGATTTGCTTATCCATGAACCAATATCCACCCGTAAAAGAAGGCTGGGCGCATATTACATCTCAAGACCATAAAGAGAACCCAGATTATATACAAATGACAACTGAACTTGCGGAAGCCTGGGAGCATGATCCAGAAAATCCAGGACTTACTAACGTAATGAAATCCTCCGTTACAGATCACAACAACCTAAAAACCAACCCTGAATTTTTTCCTGACGATATAATAGGAAAAGCGAAGGTAAAGGGTTTCGAATCCCTATCGCCAAAGTCAAAAAGAAAAATAAATACAGTTCTTAATCGAACTGACACGTCGGATAAAGACAAGCAAGAAGCACTCGAAGACCTCATACGTGTCGAGCCAGAGCCTACAAGCAGTTCGAGTAACCAAGATTTCAACCAAGTTATTAACGGGATTATTCTTTCACTCGCACCAGATGTAAGAGAGCTATTCGGGAGATAAACTAAACTTTTTGCCTTCTGAGCATCAACCTGACTGGCTTTTTCTACAGTCAGTCCTAATTTGGCAGCATGCGATTATTAATTTACAAGGAGCATCATGCGTTGGGTATTTGTTTAATAAAATGACATATTATCGTCAGATAGCTACAAAATACGAGAAAATTGGCAACAACCGTTAAGGCTAAACTCAGGCTTGTTAGTCCAAACCTCCTCGGATTTAACTCGCTTCTTTGAAACCATAGCTCTCTCATCTCACCTGTTTATTGTTACAATCATCAAACTTAATGATCTATCTACCTAAAACCAGCATCAAGCCGAACTCAAAACAATGACCGCGATAAAAAAAACTGCCATTTTTGTTGATGTACAAAACATCTACTACACCACAAGAGACACCTTCGGGCGGCAATTTAACTACCGCGAATTATACAAGCGCCTCAAACAACAAGGTGTTATCGTCGCCGCGAATGCCTATGCCACGCACCGTGGAGACGATAAGCAAATAAAATTTCAACAAGCGCTCAAGCACATTGGATTTACGGTTAAACTGAAACCGTTTATTCAACGCAGCGATGGCTCAGCTAAGGGTGATTGGGATGTTGGCATTACAATCGATGTGATGGAAATTGCCCCCAAAGTGGATCGCGTCATCCTACTTTCAGGCGACGGTGATTTTGATCTTCTGCTGGAAAAAATCAAGAACAGTTATGGTGTCACAACAGAGGTTTATGGTGTAAAAGTGCTCACCGCTGATTCACTGATTAGCTCAGCCTCCGTATTTCACCCTATCGATCGAGAACTCTTACTGTAGCTGCTTTAGTTTCACGCCGTATGATGATTAAATAGCGCACTTACAACATATCTTTGAGGCATGTATGAGCGCATTTTCAAACAATAGTTTATCCATTGGTAACACCCCTTTAATCAAAATCAACCACATTACCGAGGGTAATATTTACGTTAAAATTGAAAGCCGTAATCCTGCCAATTCGGTAAAGTGTCGTATTGGTGCCAATATGATTCAAGATGCCGAAGATCGAGGGAAACTCAAAGCTGGCATGAAGATCATCGAACCCACCTCAGGTAATACAGGCATCGCTTTAGCGTTTGTCGGTGCAGCAAAAGGTTACGAGGTAACGCTCACTATGCCGGATACGATGAGCTTAGAGCGGCGGCAACTGGTAAAGGCACTGGGTGCCAAACTGATACTCACCGAAGGGGCAAAAGGGATGCCCGGTGCCATTGCTAAAGCAGAAGAAATTTTAGCTTCAGACAGCAATTACTTTATGCCCGCTCAATTCGATAACCCTGCTAACCCTGCCATACACGAAAAAACAACAGGCCCTGAAATTTGGGAAGATACGAAAGGCGAGATCGACATTTTTGTCTCAGGCGTAGGTACTGGCGGCACCATTACAGGCGTTTCACGCTATATCAAGCAAGAAAAGGGTAAGAAAATTACGAGTGTCGCTATTGAACCGAGTACATCAACGATTATCTCTGCCGCAAAAAATGGTGTTGAAGCCACGCATGCACCGCATAAAATTCAAGGGATAGGCGCAGGATTTCTACCAAACACACTCGATATTGACATGGTTGATGAAGTCGAGCAGGTAACGAATGAGGAAGCCTTCGAGTGGGCACGAAAACTCATGGAAAAAGAAGGCATACTTGCAGGTATTTCATCAGGTGCTGCCATGGCAGTTGCTGATAGGCTTTCAAAACGCCCTGAAAACAAAGGAAAGACTATTGTCACCATTTTACCCGACTCCGCAGAACGCTATCTTTCCTCGGCGTTGTTTGAAGGCGTGTTCAATGAAAAGGAAAAAAGTCAGTAGCTGTGAGAAATATCCTACAGAACATAACGTTATTAACGACTACCGTTTAAATACCAAAAGGTTATTATAGCCACTCATAGGGAAAAGCAGGGATTGCTTTTACACGATTAGCTTAGCTAATCCGTTGTGCGGGAAATGGGTGAGCTGACAAGGCATGTTGGCCGTAGAAGGGACGTTTTAATGGAACTTAAAAACCAGGGAAACCTGGTTTTTTTATGCTTATAATTTCCTATTTTACAGAGTGATCAAGATTTTATACCCCTACAAGAGGCTTGATGTGTTCATATAGTATCCCCATGTAAACTCAATACCTGCACTCGATGAGTAACGAAAAACTTCAGTCCAATTTCTTTTTAAAGCTGAACAAAGCAAACGCCATCGTCACGATAAAAAAACCCATCAAAAAAAGCATATCCATGAGTAAATCAGAAAACTCAGCGCCCCGTAAGATTATGCCTCGCGTCAAACGAATAAAATGCGTCATCGGAAGAACCTCTGCCAACCACTGCGCAGCAACGGGCATGGCGACATAAGGGAACATGAATCCCGATAACAAAATGGACGGTAAAAAGACAAAAATTGCCATTTGCATAGCACCCAACTGATTCGGTGCCTTGGTCGAAATCAATAACCCCAAGCCTAAATTTGCAAAAATAAACAGTAAACAGCAAAAATACAGCAAGCTTAAGCTGCCGACAAAAGGTAACTGAAAAAGCAAGCGACCTAATAATAAAACAATCGATACCTGTATGAGCCCAATCACACCATAGGGGATCAATTTCCCCATCATCAACTCTAAGCTGGTAACAGGTGTTGCGATTAACAATTCCATGTTGCCATTTTCACGCTCCCTCACAATGGCAATCGCTGTAAAAAAAGTCAGCGTCATGGTTAGAATAACGCCCAGCAAACCGGGCACAGTGAAAAGTGCAGAACGTTGTTCAGGGTTATAAAGTAGCTCCACAGCAATAGTATTCGGTATTTTATCGACAGAGACAGAGCCCTGTGGATGAAAAGGAAATGCCCCTAACGCTTTCAGCGCTGAAGCCATTACGGTATCAGAGCCATCAACAATAAAATGCGCTAAAGGGTCATGATTTCTATCCTCATAACGCTTTTGAATATCACGAGGAATAAACAAACCCGCGCTTACTGTTCCTGCACGCACAGCTGTCATAATCTCTTCAGGACTCTTGTAAAAAGCATCGACACTGACAATTTGTGTCGCTTTGATATCTTCAATAAATTGTCTTGAGAATTGATTTTGTACCTGATCAACGACGGCAATAGGGACATTGCGTACATCGGTATTAATGGTATATCCAAATAACAAGAGCTGAACCAAAGGAATCATCACAACCATCGCAAAAGTGAGTTTATCGCGTTTTAATTGAATGAACTCTTTGAAGCAAACGGCTTTGATACGACTCAGTGATGATGATATTGCTCGTTTCATCACGTCTCCACCGTACCCAGTGTAGCTGCAACAAAAACATCTTCAATGCTCGCTTTACTTGGCGTTACGCGATAAGTCTGACCCACCAATTTCTCGACATAATCTTCTGGGTTATTTTCTCTTTTATCGACAATAACCCTCAGTATTAGACCACTTTGTGCAGCCGATATAATATGAGAAGCCGCATTTAAACGGTCATTTAACCCTGTTACATCGTCACCTTCAACCACCACCACATGATGAGGAAAGTCATTTTTAAGCGCAGACGTTTTACCGTCGGCAACTTTAACCCCATTATTTAAGATAGTAAGATGATGACATCGCTCGGCCTCATCCATGAGGTGCGTAGAGACTAAAATAGAGATACCACTCTCTGTCAATTTAAAAAATTGTGCCCACATTTCTCGCCGTGTATTCGGATCAACTTCTGAGGTAGGTTCATCTAAAATCAACAACTTTGGTTTCGTCAGCACTGCGCCCGCTAGCGCCAATCGACGTTTTTGCCCGCCACTGAGCGACCCAGCGAGTTGATTTTGAAAAGAAATCAAATCGAACTCTTTAAGCACTTCTTGAACACGACTCAGGCGTTCAATTTTTTTCATCCCCCGGATTTCGGCCAAAAAAAACAAGTTCTCCCGGATTGTCAAATCCCCATAATGAGAAAACCGCTGCGTCATATAACCTACCTGATCACGGATCTCTTCTGCGTGCTCAGGAATGGATAAACCCAATACGCAAACCTCACCTGCAGTTTTATCCATTAATCCACACATCATTCGTATCGCCGTCGTTTTCCCTGATCCATTCGGCCCTAAAAATCCATGCACGCGACCGGATTCAATACGCATACTGAGGTCATCTACCGCAACAAAATGACCAAAATTCTTGCTGAGACCATTAACAGTAATCACGTAATCTGGCGATTCAGATTCACCTTTCATGAGCACCTACTCGGCATACGTTTCTTTATGTGATGAAGGGTAAAGCATTTGCACAGGCACCCCTAAAGGTAACTGTTTTGCAGCATTATCGAGTAAATCAATTTCAGTGATATACATCAGGCGACTCCTATCATCTTCCGACAGTGCGTAATAAGGTGTAAAACTAGGGACAGAAGAAATAAAACGAACCCGACCTTTCAATGACCTGTTTAATCCATCGACATTAACGAGCACCTCACTCCCTTGAGATAGCAAGCTAAGCCATGTTTCTGGCAGGTATACCCGAGCCCACGGCCTATCTCCTGCAAGAACGGTCGTTACAATCGCATTCATAGGTGGCATATCACCCAATTTATAGGGCAAACTGTCCACTTTCCCAGACCTCGTTGCGAACAACGTGTATCGTTCAAGCTGTAGCCGCTCGTAGTCAAGTTCGGCTAATTGTGCATTAAGCTGTGCTCTCGCTTTTTCTATTTCTTCAGCTCGGTAACCAGCCAGACGCACATTGACTGTTTGTAAAGCGACGTCTTCTTCACCCAAAGACACTTCGTACTGTTGTTTTGCGTCATCGAGTTGTTTTTGGCTGTTTAGCTTTTCCTGCCAAAGATTTTGTTGCCTGCGATAATTGATTTGGTTATTTTTTTTCGCCGTCGTTTTAGCATAAAGATTGGCTTTTGCTGAAGCGATATCTTCGGGTCGATATCCCGCTTCCAGTTGACGCAGCTGCCATCGAGCCTGCTCAACCATGGCGGCGAGTTTGTTAACATGTGCTTGTTGCAGTCTGTCGTCTAATTGAAGTAAGGCTTGGCCTTTTTTAACCCAATCGCCTTCTTTCACGTGGATGCGTGTAATGTTTTCTGAAACGACGGCTCGGCCATTCGTTCGATCCCATTCTAAAGTACCTAAAGCCTTCTGGTTTGACTCGAAGCAGCCAGAAAGCAAAAAGAGTATTACCGCCATCAAACTGATAAGCTGAATATCAGGTTTCAATATAATCATCATGCTGTCGCCTCGCTTCTACAAAGTATACGACCTAACAGACATTAGCCAAATTACGCGTATATTTCGTAGAGCACAACCTACGCCTATACCCATCGGAATTGGAGATGCAAGAAGGCGGCAAACGAGCGAATCCCCATGAGCTTACAATCAGTAAGTGATTGGGGTGAGCAAGCGCGGCCAACGCCCTTGCATCTTCAAGGGTGATCGGTATACATCTACCTTATATCTAACATCTAGTACATCATATCAAAAGGTTTATCTGGTAATGGATTTCCGCCTTCGCGGGAACCCATAATTAAATAACTAAAAAAGCATAAACCTAAACCCAGCAATAGGATTGAAATGATGTACTCGCAACTACGCCGATGCATGAATGACAGATACCACCATATTCAAACTTAGCAAAACAAGGAAAACGGCAAATATTTTTTTCAGTACATTTACAGGGAGCTTATGTGCAGCCTTCGCACCCAGTGGCGCAAACAAAGCACTCATCACAGAAATCGCTACCACGGCAGGTAGATAAACAAAGCCTAACATGCCATGTGATAAATCCCGATAGGGCCAGCCATTGATAAAATAGCCCACAGAGCCTGCAATCGACAAAGGCACACCTATCGCTGCCGATGTTCCAATAGCTTTTACCATCGGAAAATTGTGCTTAAATAAATAGGGGACAGTCATAGAACCACCGCCGATAGATACCAAGGCAGAGATCCCACCAATACCCACCCCTACACCCCATAACTCTTTCATAGAAATCACGCCACGGCCTTCAATTGATTGCTTAGCACGTAGCATATTAAAGGATACATAGCCCATGAATGATGCAAAAAACACCGACAAATAAAGCGCATTAATAAAAGGAACGATAAATGTCGCTAAAAAAGCACCTAATATTACGCCTAAAACAAGGTGCCGAAAAACCGACCAGTCGATAGTGCTATTTCTTTTATGCGCCATCATGCTGCTGATTGAAGTCACAATCATTGCAGCCATGGACGTGCCTAAAGCCAAATGCACAACTTTATCGACAGGAATACCCTGAAAAATGAACAGACTGGTTAACACTGGCACCATAACCGCACCGCCGCCTACGCCTAATAGCCCTGCCACAAAACCGACAACTGCACCCAACATCAGTAGGCTAATCAACATCTCTACACTCATGTAAATCACATTCTTGTAAAATAATTCATAGTACGGTTTTTTAGATGAAGATGCGAAGGATGATGAAAAAAATTCAACTATGCAAACCCAAATACCGAGTAATTAAAAATAATATTTAATATAAAATATTTCACATCAAACAGCCTAAAACTACAATCCATAATTACGAAAATAATTATATCTATTAACTTTCATTAAAAAAACTATCCTATACTTTTTATATTTATTGGATACACCCACAAATGAATACTCATCGAAATCTGGCCATCATTTTCCTGATAGTGATGGTAGGCTGTGAAAAACAAAATAAGAATATAACTGCAGATATAAAACAATACTTCGGACAGTTTTACGCAGCAATAACCCCGAAGTTACTCATGCTGTCATAAACTTGTCTGACTTTTTTATCATTTAAGTCAATTTTTAACTCGTTAAAAAGTCTCTGCATCATGTGCTGATTGAGTTTTCGCCGCTTCCATGATGCAATAGATATAACGGTTTCACCCTGTGTTCCTTTTGTTTTTCTGTCTTCAATTTTCATTAAATTTAGCGCAGTAAAGGATGCATTCAGTTGAAAGTTGATCGCCTCTTCATTGCAAGACTGGCAATCCATCAGACCCGTGTATTGTTTGGCGTCCCTAAAAACAAACTCAATCTGGAACCTTGCTTTGTAATAGGTAAGCAGTGTCATAGCAGCTAGATTGGTGTCCGTTGAATATAAAAGAGCGCGGCCTTCTTTATCGCCTTTTTTAAAAATTAACATGACCACCTTGATATCACGTTTAAGGGAAACTGAGTAAGCAACGGTTGTGTACATATGCGTTTTACCTTCATCAATCTCTCCTACATACTCAAATCGACAAAGATCAGCTTCTATATCGACTTTGCCATCGAATTTTTTGGGGCGCCCCTTGCCAGAATATTCTCCTTCGTAGAGCCATTTTAAACGGGCGTCTATGCGTAGCTTACCAACGATATGAAGACCTGCTTCGGCAACAGGGTTGACATATTTTATCTTCGTATAAAAGCTATCCGTAGAAATATAACGTATTCCCTTGTCTTTTAATGCTTTAGCCATACCAACAGTCTGCTCTGCATACAAGTCAGTACGAGACTTGCCTTCTTGGTCTATGGTTTGTTTTGCATCCAGCCCATACGCGGTATTTGATTTGAGATGGACAATGCTAAGCAATGAGACCTCAAGTCCTTTTTCAGCGGAGCCTGAACCACCGCTCCAGAAGTTCCCTAAACCTGAAGTGCACTTGCCGCTCTTTTTTACGAAACTTGCATCTATAGCTGCAATCCATTCATCTTCTTTCGGTAACTCGCTAAAAATGAGCTGATTATTAAAAGCTTTAAAGTCGAAGGATACACGATACCATCGACTAAAAGTTTTCTCGCACAAGCTTGAAAAACGACTCATATTGCGAAAATTTGCCTTGCCACGGAATACCATTAGCGTAATCAATAGCGCCCTAATGAATTTTTTTGTGGTAAGCAAATATCGGACATTGAATCTAAAATCTGTGAAATCAAATTTTGCATGAACTATTTTCAGTAAAAACATTCATAGACTTAGATCATCTCAAGTGGTTCAAAAAACTGTCCGAAGTATTGTAAAACAAACAAATAAAATTCAAGAAGAAATATCACCTAAAACAACAAATGATAATGACAATACTTCGGACAGTTTTACGCAGCAATAACCCCGAAGTTACTCATGCTGTCATAAACTTGTCTGACTTTTTTATCATTTAAGTCAATTTTTAACTCGTTAAAAAGTCTCTGCATCATGTGCTGATTGAGTTTTCGCCGCTTCCATGATGCAATAGATATAACGGTTTCACCCTGTGTTCCTTTTGTTTTTCTGTCTTCAATTTTCATTAAATTTAGCGCAGTAAAGGATGCATTCAGTTGAAAGTTGATCGCCTCTTCATTGCAAGACTGGCAATCCATCAGACCCGTGTATTGTTTGGCGTCCCTAAAAACAAACTCAATCTGGAACCTTGCTTTGTAATAGGTAAGCAGTGTCATAGCAGCTAGATTGGTGTCCGTTGAATATAAAAGAGCGCGGCCTTCTTTATCGCCTTTTTTAAAAATTAACATGACCACCTTGATATCACGTTTAAGGGAAACTGAGTAAGCAACGGTTGTGTACATATGCGTTTTACCTTCATCAATCTCTCCTACATACTCAAATCGACAAAGATCAGCTTCTATATCGACTTTGCCATCGAATTTTTTGGGGCGCCCCTTGCCAGAATATTCTCCTTCGTAGAGCCATTTTAAACGGGCGTCTATGCGTAGCTTACCAACGATATGAAGACCTGCTTCGGCAACAGGGTTGCCCCCTGTGTCAGGATACTTGTCGCCTCTAAAATTTTAATTAGAGGCATAAAAAATGAGAAAATCGTTTACCCATTCGTTTAAGATACAGGCAATAGAAAAGGCATTGAGCCGACAAGAATGTATGAGCATCAAGGATGTGGCTGAAAACTTAGGTATTGGCCATTCGACGTTACAAAAATGGATTAGACAGGCTAAAGAGCAACGGCTTAATCAACCATTAGATGGTGGGGTAATGACCATGGTTAAAGAAAAAAGGCCCCAAGATTGGAGCGCTGAAGAACGTTTGAATATGGTCATTGCCTGCGGATCTTTGAGCGTCGAGGACATCAGCCAGCTTTGCCGAGAGAAAGGAATATACCCACATCATATCAACCAATGGAGAGGTGATTTTATCAAGAATAAGCCCCTATCGACTGCTTCAGAAATTCAAAGTGAGAATAAGCAATTTAAAAATGACATTAAGTTACTAAAAAAGGAGTTAAACCGTAAAGATAAGGCATTAGCTGAAACAGCAGCGCTGCTAGTACTCCAAAAAAAAGTCCACGAAATATGGGAAAGCGACGAGGCCAGCTAATAGTGAAACAAGAGCGTGATGATATTATTCACTTGATTAGCGAGGCTCGATCCAATGGTGCTAGGCAAAGGCAGGCTTGCGATATTATAGGCATTACACCAAAAACATTACAGCGCTGGGCGCGACCAGAGGGCGATGAAGATGGTCGTTTGTCAGCCAAGCACAGCCCTTGTAATAAGCTCAGTGAGCTTGAGAGACAGCGTATTATTCAGGTCTGCAACCAACCTGAATACGCGAATTTATCGCCCAGCGTCATCGTGCCAATGCTTGCAGATAAAGGTGTGTACATCGCATCTGAATCCACTATTTACCGTGTGTTAAAAGCACATAAACAAGATAAGCATCGGCTGAGAAGTAAGCCTGCCAGAGTTATTACAAAACCTGAATCGTTGACGGCCACAGGCCCGAATCAGATTTATAGTTGGGATATTACGTATTTACCAACAACGGTAAAAGGCTTGTTTTATTACTTGTATCTTGTCATGGATATTTATAGCCGAAAGATTGTTGGTTGGCAGGTATATGAACAAGAAAGCAGTGCATTGGCCGCAGATTTAATGACAGATATTTGCTTACGTGAAGGGATTAAGCCGAATCAGGTGATCTTACATTCGGACAACGGTAGCCCGATGAAAGGCGCAACAATGCTAGCGACACTGCAAGAATTAGGGGTTGCTCCGTCGTTTAGCCGCCCCTCTGTTAGTAATGATAACCCTTATTCTGAGTCATTATTTAGAACACTTAAGTATCGACCAGAATACCCAGAAAAAGCCTTTGAGGGTTTAGATTTAGCACGAAAATGGGTGAATGGATTTGCTGATTGGTATAATCATGAGCACAGACACAGCAGCATAAAATATGTCACGCCTGTAGAGCGTCATACGAAGCAAGATAGAATTATCTTAATCAACCGTAAAGCTGTTTATCTACAGGCGAAAATGGCGCACCCAGAGCGATGGAGTGGCGACATTAGAAACTGGGATCACATTGATGAGGCTTATTTAAACCCAGGGAAATCTAAAAGTAATAGGGAAATAAATCAGGCGGCATAAAAGTAAACTTTAGGCGACAAGTATGTTGAAATCTACCGAAACCTACACCGCTGAATTCAATCACAGCAATGGCGAACTCACAACAGCGGCCACACTTATAGAACAAAAAAACACTAATCTAACTAGCGGCGAGAAATCCGACACACAGGAGAAGCCGAACTCAGAAACTAAAACTACACAGCCTCCAGTTTCAGAAGATATTGAGGATAAAAACAAAGAGGCCGCTATAGTACCAGACATCCCAGATACAGGTACAAACTCAACACAAAGGCCCAATGGAACCACACCTCATACCTTGAAAGCCCCCCCCCACCAACACAGCATTTCTCTTAATTCAAACAGTGAAGCATCCAGTGAGAACATCAAGGCGATTCACCTGTCATCCTCCAACATAGAGGCCCACCACAATCTACTTATCATGCCTGAAGGTTTCACCACTAATGAGAAAAATAATTTTTTCGAAATGGCTAAACGCGTACGTGAGGTTTTACTTGAACACCCTACCTACAAAAATCTTTTAGATAAAATGAATATCTATGCTTATTTTGTACCGTCAAAAGACTCAGGGATTTCTCACATTGCTCTTAACCCCTCGCCCTCTGACTTTATACAAAAAACTACACTAAAAGATACGGCCTTTAAAATTCACTATCGCAACTCTGATAGGGCTTATTTTTTCTTCGACAAATATGACCGATTTGAAAATATCCTATCAACAGCGGCAAAAGCTATTCCCTTTACTGATTCGATCATCATCTTAGCCAACATACCCGAGGGTGAGCACGTATCGGGCAGAGCAGATACAGCAACATCCATTGCCGTTATCGGCGTTAAAGACAATCTTAATGACTGGTGGGAAAAATACTTACTTTGGCATGAATATGCACATGCGCTCGGTGGCTTGCGCGATGAATATGCACCTGCAATGAACGAAGGCTTTAATAAAACACTGGAAACAGACCCCGAAAAAATTCGTTGGAGAGATATCACACCTACCGACAAGCTCTTCATGCTTCATCCTGACAACCCAGATTTGATACTTCCTGGTGAATTGTGCCTGATGAAGGTCTTCAGCCCAACGGACTTCTGTTCGGTTTGTGAGCATCGATTGATGCAAGTTGTTGAGGGTAAAAAAACATCCATCCCAGCCATTCGATCATTTTCAATATTTCTCGATGAAACAACCAAGCAAGCCAAAATATCTTGGGAACCGATAAAAAATGCCACAAGTTATGAGTTTTATTCAAAAAAACTGGGTAATTCTTTTACCACAGAGCCGTATTTTTTTGAGCCTTATGATGATGTAAGAAAATATGATTCATCAACAACTGCCCGTATTCGTGCCATCAATGACAACCAATCCTCTATTTTCAGTTACTTAAGCGTCTATCGTGAAGATTATTACAGTGCTAACAATGAAGAATTAACGCCACCAAATAATATCCACATTAGGCTCATCGACAATCGGTCTTTTGAAATAAGCTGGGATTCAGCCAAAGAATATAGCGGTAACAATGCCATAGAAACTTGGCAACGGAATGGTTTTGGAACCGAAGAACTAAAAACAATGACGTTAACCTCTAGCCTCATTACGATAGAAAATGAACAGGGCGTTTTATCCGAAGTATTTACTCATGCGCAAGCGCACACTTTTAACAATCTCAAACCCGACGGCACTTATAAAATAAAGATAAAAGCCTTTATTACCATGCAATCAGCATTCTTTTCTGACAGCATTTTTAGCCATGAGGTGACTATTCAACTCAAAGATTTCGTTGCACCTTAAAAACAAAATCCGTAGCTGGCTTTTAATCGGGAAAGTCACTCTGCACAATTTCCTAGCGAAATATATTGGTAACGATCCCCCAAAGTTGCTTACAGTGAGCCCTCCTCATCGAGGCCTAATAATAAAAGCCTATTGATGAAGATACAACCTTCTCCGTGAACTTTCCCTTGGGTATTCAATCAACTTATAGGTATTTAACGTATTGCAATACAAAAAAGGAGAGTCAACTCACCGCGACTAAAAATATCTTATTTTAAAAAATAATATCTAACCACTTCGTTGAGTGAATAAACAAAGACCACACAAGATATGTATGAATAAAGGCATCACTAATGTATATACCCAACTGACTTCAATGTGCGCGATTTAGCTGTTGGAAATTATCATTAATTCTACTGCCTAAATCAGCGCCAATTTCAGGTAGTATTTTTTCAAAAAACTCGCTAATTTTATTTTTAAAATCCTTTGCCGTGGAAAAGTACTGGTTATTCCTGACTTTTTCGTTCATCACCTTCCACAGCCGCTCTATGGGGTTTAGATTTGGGCTGTATGGTGGCAAGGTGTGAAGTTTAATGCCTAACTTGTCCGCAGCGCTCAGGACAGCCTTGGATTTATGATAGCCAGCTCCATCTAAAACTAAATGCACTGTCTTCTCACTATAATGTGCTCGTATTTTATGGAAAAATTCAATAATCGAATCGCCATTAACGGTGTCATATTGGCCAATAATAGCTTCTTCTATATGGGTGAGTTCGATAGCACCTATTATATTGAGCCGTGTCCGACTTCCCGTGGTCTCTATGGGTTTATCGACACCCGTTTTGATCCATCCCGATGTGATTTTTGTTGCTTGAGTTGGATGAACTGCGTCCATGAACAGTAAGGCTTCACCCTCTGATAGCTCAGCTTTTAGCGCTTCATACTTTTCAATAAATTGCGCTTGTTTTTCAACATCAAACTTATGTGGAATGCCTTTAGGCTTTTTATAGCTGAAACCCTTTTGGTGTAACCACTGGGTTAGCCCTGAAACACTAAACTGCACACCCCAAGTTGTTTTAATATAATGACCAATTTGGCTCACTTGGGTATATATTTTTCCTGACAAATGAGTAACCAGCAACTGAGATTGCTCGTTATCTAGGTAACCTTTGGAGCCGCCATTGGTTGATAATAACTTTTCATCATTTAGGTAATCATTAAGATGCCGAACAATCGTGGACTCATCTTTTCTTAATGCCTGAGCGATCATTCTTGTCGACCAGCCTTCCGACCGCAACAAAACGACCTTCAAACGATCACTTTCTCTACTGTCTCTTGCTTGCTTATGACGCAATTCCAGTGCAAGTTTTTCGTTTTTTGTCAGGTCGATTTTCAGCATCTGCGCACTATGATTATTTACTCTTTATAAATCAAGTACTTTCAATAGCGATGGGTATATACCCATCGGAATTGGAGATGCAAGAAGGCGGCAAGCGAGCGAACCCCCATGAGCTTACAGTCAGTAAGTGATTGGGGTAAGCGAGCGCGGCCAACGCCCTTACATCTTCAAGTGTGATGGGTATAAACCTCAATAGAAAAATCAAACCAAGCAAGCAAGAGTAATCTATCATGAAAGCACAAGTAGTAGACGCTAGACATAAACTCATACTAACAGACCTCCCCGAGCCAAAACCTAAAGATCATGAAGTTATTGTCAATGTTCACGCTATGTCGATAAACCCTGTGGATTTAAAGACACTCACCGGTGCATTTGGCGGATTAAACGAAGCATTAAACAACGAAAAAACAAAAATTCTTGGCTCAGATATCGCAGGCGAAATCACAGCAGTTGGCCGTGACGTTAAAAAATTCAAAGTGGGTGATAAAGTCTTCGGTGTTATCAATTTTCCGGGGATCGGCAAGGCTTTCGCTGAATTCGTCGCCGCACCTGAAGCACATTTAGCGAAGATACCCATTACCTGGAGGCTGCTGGCGCAACGCTAGCCGCCGTAACGCCACTATCCCGACATATAAAGAAGGGTGATTAAGTACTCATTCATGCAGGGGCTGGCGGCGTTGGGCATTTCGCAATACAAATCGCAAAAGTTATTGGTGCCCATGTAGCGACAACAAGCTCTGCTAAAAACGAACAGTTCTTGAAAGATATGGGCGCTGATGAGGTTATCGATTATACAACTACGGATTTTTCTGACGTGTTAAGTGATTTAGATTATGTTTTTGACTCGGTTTCCAAAAATGATGACGCTATCATTAAGTCCATGAAAACACTAAAAAATGGCGGTGAAGTGACCAACCTCAATAATGACGTACTCTATGGCGAGAATGCCGTAAAATTTGCAAAAGATAAAAACATCAAATATGGTTTCGAAATTATAGAAAGTAACGGTGAGGATATAAAAGAAATTGCTCGATTATTAGAAAGTGGTAAGCTTAAAACGCATATCTATAAAGCGTTTGCTTTTAAAGATCTGGAAGAAGCTTTTGAGACGCTTGCTAAAGGACGAACGCGTGGAAAAATTGTTATCACAATGGAGCATTGAGCTTTCTACATTAACTGTCTCAATAACACATTAACAACACATGATTATTCCTGATGCACACCGTAGGCAAGCTAGCCCTCTATTTAAAGAGGGCTAGCAACAATGATAATGCTGGAAATTATCCACCAAAAAGGAATTTCCCTATCGGGTTTTTCCACATAAAGTTCATGAGTTTCTGCATCTGTACAAACTTTTTCTCATCGTGTGGGTAGCCGCAGTCTCGACCTGTGTAACGGCCAACAATGATAGGCATTGCATGTGTAAATCCACGCAAGCCATTCTTACCATTCACAGAACCTACACCGCTCTCCTTGACGCCGCCAAAGCTTGCGTTAGCCACACCGTACATCATGCCAATATCATTAACAGCCATGGAGCCCGTTTCAATACGCTTGGCAATTTCCAAACCTTTTGTTGTGTTTTTTGTCCACACACTGCCGTGTAACCCATATTGCGAGTCATTCGCTTTTTGGATAGCTTCTTCGATATTTTTGACTTTAACAATCGGCATAACAGGGCCAAAGGTCTCTTCTGTCATCAAGGAACTGGATTCATCGGTATCGATAACGACAGTTGCTGGGTAATACAACCCTTTACCAGCAATACGTTCACCCCCCGCTAAAACCTTACCACCTTTTTCAATCGAATCTTTGACATGTGCTTCGATGATCGCCATTTGTTGTTCACCAAAAACGGCACCGATATCTTCGTCTACACCATGTTGCTGACCTTGACGAAGATCGTTAACCATTTTTACAACTTCGGTAACAAATGCATCATAAATACCTTCTTCAACATAGATGCGCTCAATACCGCAGCAGAAATGCCCTGTATTTACACAACTTCCCCAAACCGCACCATGTACAGCATCTTCGAGTTTTGCGTCATTGCACACAATCATGGCATCTTTTCCGCCTAACTCTAACGAGTACGGCGTCAGATTTTCAATACAGCTCAGCGCCACTTTTTTGCCGGTATTAACAGAGCCTGTGAAAGACACTTTATCCACTTTACCTGATGTTAATGCGCCCCCTGTTGCACCATCACCAATCAAGACTTGGCAAACACCTTCTGGCATACCCGCCTCAAGGCATAACTCTTCTAAAATTTTCGAGCAAAATGGTGTGATCTCAGATCCCTTGGCGACCACGGTATTGCCCGCAAGCAGCGCTTGAATACAAGGGTTAGCTGTCAACACAAAAGGGCCATTCCACGGAGCGATAACACCCACAACACCGACAGGCTTATAAACGGTATGCACTTTTTTCATCAAACCCATAATGCCCGAAGCGCGCATGGTCTCTTCTTTAAGCGTTTTAGGGGCTTGTTTACACCAATACGAAATGAAAGCGGCCACAGCGTAAACTTCAAAGGTCAATGCATCTTGCTTGGATTTTCCGGTTTCTTTGATGACCACATCCAAAATATAGTCCTGACGATCAATAATGACATCGCGCAGCTTTAGCAGATAATTTACACGCGTCTTAATCGACAAAGCTGCCCATGCAGGCTGTGCTGCTCTCGACTTGGCAATCGTTGCATCAACTTCTTCTTTTGTTTGGCAACGTATGTCATACAGCGCTGACTGGTCAGCAGGATTTGCTAACGATAAAATTGAGGATTCTTCTTCTTTTTTTACTGCTTCAATGATAGCCATGCCATTAATCCATAATATAAAGTTGAGACTTTAGGTTATTTTACTGCGAATGTTAATTTACAAAGAGGTAATTTCTCTAAACAATGATCAAGAGCACCGCTTACACGTACATTCACCATGCTCACCGCATCCTTTCGATGGGGTATTCTACTATTATCTGCTGATATTTGGCAAAACTGGCGTATCAGCAATCGGCAAACTACTGCTCATTCAACGCAATAATAATGCCGCTTTACTTATATCACTCAATAGGTTGTTATTTTTCGCGCTTGAATCGCGGGACATTCACGAATGCACTTTGTACGCATGCACACTGGCCGTTAGAAACACTGATTGACAGATTCACAAAGAGTATACGGTCTAAGAATGAACACTCAACCCGAAGAAGCTAATAACGCCGCTCGGATACAGCACAAGATACTTGAGCTAACCGCTTCTCCTAACAAAGCATTGCACGCCTTGTAATCAAAGGGGTCTTTTTCGATATCGCCGCAGGCTAACAAAGCTTCCTCAATTAACGCTAACTGCGAACCATTGATTTGAACCACTTTATTAAGTGGCAACACACCGCATTCGATAAATTCAGCAAGTATGCTGTAAACACGATGCTCACTGACGCTAAATTGGCTGGCAATACTCGGTATCGACACACCGGCATTGAACTGATTTAGCACTCGCTGCGCCTGCTGTTGCTTCTCTTGTTTTGGGTCATTTTTCTCATCATCAAGCGCCTCAAAAATAGCGATAAAAGCCTCACCGAAGCGCTCAAATTTGTGCTCACCCACACCTGATATTTTCATCATTTGCGCTTGAGTCACAGGCTGTGCACGCATCATCTCAATCAAAGTCTTATCATGAAATACCGCATAAGGCGGAACAGAAAATTCTTCCGCAAGCTGCTTACGGCAATCGCGCAAGGTTTGCCAGAGTGCCTTTTCATTCTCAGCGATAGGGCTTTTTGTTTTACGCAAAGGTTTTATGTCTTGTTCGGCGGCATCTTTGCGTAGAAAAACTTCCGTGTCACCACGTAACAACGGCCGACTTTGCTCGGTTAGATGTAAAGATCCATACCCCGCCATATCAACACTGAAAAGGCCACGCGACACCAGCTGGCGAAAAACGCTCTTCCACTGTATCGCTGAAAGCTCTTGACCAATACCATAGGTTGATAGCTCTTGATGATTAAACTGTCGAATTTTTGCCGTATCCGCACCGCACAAAACATCAATCAAATGATTCACCCCGAAACGCTGCCCTGTTCTGTAGGCACATGATAACGCTTTTTGAGCAACAACCGTCCCATTCCATGTTTCTACCGGATTTAAACAGCTATCACAGTTACCGCATTGCGTCTTGGGATTTTCACCAAAATACAAGAGTAAGGCATGGCGGCGACAGCTTGTGATCTCACAAAAACCCAGCATGGATTCTAACCTATGCCGCTCAATACGCTTGTGCTCTTCGGCAGCTTGCGAATTCTCAAGCATTTGCCGCAGCTTAATCACATCCTCTAATCCATAAACCATCCAGGCAGTCGATTTTTCACCGTCTCGTCCGGCACGCCCCGTCTCCTGATAATAGGATTCGATGCCTTTGGGTAAATCCAAATGTGCAACAAACCGCACGTTGGGTTTATCGATCCCCATACCGAAGGCGATAGTGGCAACAATGATAACCCCATCATCACGTAAAAAACGGCTCTGGTTAAACGCACGAAGTTCTTGCGGTAAACCCGCATGGTATGGCAACGCATCAAACCCCTGCGCATTAAGCCACGACGCCGTTGCCTCAACTTTTTTTCTGGATAAGCAATAAATAATGCCGGTGTCATCGGGGTGCTCACGACGAATAAAAGACAAGAGCTGTTGACGAGGATTTTGTTTTTGTTGGATACGATATTGAATGTTTGGTCGGTCGAAGCCTGCGATGTATTGCTCAGCCTTTTGCAAATTCAGCCGCTGTATGATCTCAGCGCGGGTTCTTTCATCGGCGGTGGCCGTTAAAGCGATTCTCGGTACATGTGGAAAGTTTTCATGCAAGCTGTGTAACTGTAGATAATCAGCACGAAAATCGTGCCCCCATTGCGAGACACAGTGCGCCTCATCTATCGCAAATAACGCAATGTTTATCTGCTGTAAAAGCGCTAAGGTTTTCGGCTGATTTAATCGCTCAGGTGCAATATAAAGCAGTTGCACCGTACCTTGGCGCAATTGCTGCTCTATGTCTTGTTGCTGAGAATAGCTTTGACTTGAATTCAGAAAGGCTGCATGAATACCCAGTTGTTGCAAGGCAGCCACTTGATCTTGCATCAGAGCAATCAGGGGCGAAATAACAATACCCACGCCCTCTCGCACCAAGGCAGGAATTTGGTAGCAAAGCGATTTCCCACCACCTGTAGGCATCAGAACGACTGCATCCTGCCCATCAATCAGTTTACTAATAATCGCTTCTTGCTGCCCACGAAATGCGCCATATCCAAATTGCTTATTAAGGATATCGAGTGCCTGACGAGAACCGTCATGCAGTCCTTTTGTATGAGTCATGGAATAGAATACACTGCTACAAGAAAATTCGGATTATAGGCACTATCGCCCGATTATGCTTCGTTTTTCAACAACAAATTAAATGGCTTTAGCTATTATTGAACCCTAAATTCATAAACTCATCGCATAACTTTTTTATTTTCCTACCTTTTAATGTGGCTAAAACACACCTCTAAGCTTATTACCATCAAGTTAGTTTTAACGAATAGCACTTTTTTTACGCTATTCTTGAGACAGATTAAATAAACTGCTGTCTAAAAAAGACGTACTCTTCTGACGTACTCTCCTAAAGGAGGCCCACCATGCTAAGCACCTTCGATATTGGTATTGATAATGCCCTCGCCTTTCAAATGTCTGGAAAAATAACTGAAAATGATATGTTACAAATTCTGGCTGAAGCGCGTAAAAAAATTCAACAACATGAACATATTGTGATACTGGAACAAATTGACTCTTTCAGCGGTATTGAACTAAAGGCACTCATGGAGGAATTCAAATATCTTAGAGAGCTTGGTATGAAAAACATCCATAAAGTGGCTATTGTCACCGACAAAAACTGGATTGATAAGATGGCTCATGTCACCGACAAAGTCCTCAGAGATATTGATATACAGTGCTTTCCGCTCAGCGAAAAAGATCAGGCAATAGAGTTTCTGAAAATGCACTGATTTTTTAAAAAACTAACGACCTGTTATGACGCCTCTAAAGCCTACCCAAAGAAAGGTATATACCGATCACACTTGAAGATGCAAGGGCGTTGGCCGCGCTCAATCACTTACTGACTGTAATCGCATGGGGATTCGCTCGCTTGCCGCCTTCTTGCATCTCCAATTCCGATGGGTATAAATAACAGGTCACCAAAAACTATGTGTCGATTTAAAAATTTTTCGTGCATCTCTATTTTTGCTTACTCTCTTGCTTGTGTTTTTCGATAAGACTAGGAATAAAAGCCTTCAACTGGCTGCTATTCGTTCCGTGTTTGCCCCCTAAAAGAAACCCTAAATCTTTGTCATCGACAACTAGCGTTGCATCTGAGCCTCCGAAAGAAATACACTTAACAACCACCGTCTAAAGACGGTGGGTTAAAAACTGCGGACTGAAAGTCCAGCTTTTCGGCTAAAGCCGAATAAATACTCTCATTCAACATCGAAATTATCATCAACTTTTCGTTCAAAGTGGTGCTCCAGATACTCCTGTATCATCTCTTTAGTTAGCTCTCCAGCCGTCACACAAAAATAACCTCTCGCCCAAAAATGCTGTCCCCAATACCTTTTCTTTAAATGTGGAAACTCCTGAAACAATTTAGTCGATGATCGACCTTTTATTCTCCTCATTACCTCTGCTGGTGATAAAGTCGGTGGCACAGATATCAGCAAATGTACATGATCTTTGCTGATCACGCCGCGCAATATTTCTATTTCTAAATACTCACACGTTTGCCTGATTAACTCACGAACTCTCAGTCCAACATCGCCTTTTAATACCTGATAGCGATACTTAGTCACCCAAACAAAATGATATTCAATCTTATATTTCGTGTGCGAACCATAACGGTATTTCATACCCGCATCATAAAGGCAACTGCTAGCTTAAAGCTACCCGCCTGAAGGCTGTCTCTTTATCACATCTCCCTGCTATAGAATTGGTGGCCTACGCGGTACCCTTCGATGACTAGTTGTAATTTCATACAGCCTTTCCAGATGGCTAACCATCCAGGTCGTCCAGTTCGCTTAGAATCATACCAACCGCCAAGCTTTGCCAGCGTTTGAAAAAACCAAAGTAAGCTTGGTGGCTTATCAGGCAATGTTTTTTTCTCTTTCAGAAACCAAAGCACTTGCCATTCTTCAGCAGAAACAACTTTATTCGCAGGTGTATTTTCATTTCCTGCGTTTTCATTTCCCTTCTGCCCGCTCTCTAAATTTGCACTGAAAGGCTTCATTAGTGCTTCGCGTAACTGTATTAGCCTTACTGCTATAAACATCAAAATAACAGCTATTCGCTCCATATTGCCGGCACTTTGCATACGCTGCTCTTCGACCTTTGCGCCTGATTTCCACGCTTTATGAAATTCTTCTATACCCCAGCGAAGTTCATAAAATCTTAATATTTTACGGCAGCATTCAAAGGTCTCTATATTCTCGGAAGTTAAAAGAATCCAGCATAATTTCTCATCCGAGTCAGCACCCACTTCCTGTGCTATGACAACATTAACACTCAAGGGGGATAACTGACTATCAGGCCTTTGAGGAGGCAGAATTGTCACTCGTTTACTTCTTACTTCGAGCTTGGCTTCTCTCGCTTTTCTTCCCCCTCGCTGTGGAATCTTTATCGTATACTCGCCAATTACAGGCGTTTCCAATACCGCATCAAACAAACATTTATCTTCATCAACCAGCCTCCGGTTCTGCGATGCCCTGACAACAAATCGCTCGCCATTATCAATCTTGTATTGGATGTATTCAAAAACATCTGCTTCACGATCACATACACTTATCGTTATAGCTATCTGATCACCTAGTCTCTGGCTTATATTCTCTGAGGATTTTTGCCATTTAAAACTTTCTTTCTCCTCATAAGGCCTTTTTCTAGGGGAAACTTTTTCTGACTCACTTTTGCCGAGTCTTATCCAGCGCTGCTGATCAATCAGACCAACAGTTCTCTCCAAATTAGCATCCATAAGCATAACTGAATGAACCCAGAAACCTTTGGCTGTTGAATCTTTAGGGCCACCCAATCCACCTAATTCCGAAACAATTGAATGTTTATAGCTAAGCGTTGTTGAATCCTCAATAGCCAGCAGTAAATTTGATTCTTGTGATAAAACTGCCGTTGATTGAAATCCGGATTTAGCAATATCATCGGGTTTAACCGCTTTATTTTCAATAAAACGATACCCTCCAAGCAGCGCCGCTGAGTCATCTGCACATGAACTAGCCAAAGAGGATCCTGTATTTGCCGATAACTCAGCGGCTACATGAATCAGCCTATCTGTTCGTCTTTTATCACCCAAATCTGCACCTCCAAAGGTTACTTCTGCCCATTTTTTTGAATCAAGTATGCTGTTAATGATTTACTGACCTTTGTATGTTTGGTCATGTATGACACTTCATATACAGAGAAAGTTTAAATTAAGGGCGAAATTATTGAATTTATTACAGATTAAGAATCAATAAGCTCCAGATAACTTATGAATTGCTGGATATTTGTGATAAAGAGACAGGCCTGAAGGCGGGGGTTTAAACCTTATTTTTCGGACGAATTAAATCCCTCGCATGGTTCAACTCTCGCATGAAGATTTGAGTATTCTTGCTGCAGATCAGACGGAAGAGGTGCTTCGGCTAATGAAGTCAAGTATTTATAAACCTTACTTACTGTAATATCGCTTCTTAGGAATAATTTTTTTCCTTTCGGGCGCAAATTAACACTATGGGTAAACGCATCAATATGCGTTAAAGGTTTATCCTTTTCATCAGTCACTCCCATAATGCATAACGCACAACTAACCGGCACCAAGACTTCATTGACTTGCACTGATACTCTCTCTGTCTCCTCACTCGCAAGTAAACATTGAGAGAGCAGAGCGCCCACAAGCAACTTACGGCTTTGAAATCGCCGCAGCACTTGGCAAAGACGGCAAGCTACCCTCAGGGGGGCAGCCCTCGGCAAATTTTGCGGACATACCCTATGTCTTCAACCAAAAGCGTATCACCGCCGCCCTGAAAGCGTTTATTGCCAACAACACACGCCATTAGCGCATTAAAGTTTCCCATCGATGCCTTCCAATCCTTGCTGAACAAAAGACCAAGGGACGTACTTAAAGTTTTGCGCTGCACTTGGCATCAGGTTATAGCCATCTTGTGTGATGAGAATACCTTTGCTGAATTGCCCGCCAAAATCCTTAGTCGAGACACTTAATCCGTCAGTTTCTGATACGCCATCAATCCCTTTTCCGGGGTTTAAGCCAATGCGAAACTTCCCAAACACCTTATAAGGCGATTGCGTATCAACTAGCACATAACTGTTATCGCCTTGACTAGAAATCACCAATACATCTTTTTTCTTGTAACCTTGGTAAGCAATAGAAATACCTTCTACGTCAGCAGTTAACACACCGCCTACTTTTATTACCGATTGTGGCGCGAGCTGTTTTGCAGCTAAATCAACGACCCATACACCGACGTCCTCTTCACCGACGAAAAGCCTCTGTGTTTTATCATCCACAACACAACCTTCAGGCTGGCTACCCACACTAAAATGGCGCGCTTTTTTTGCCGTGAGATGATTTTTTTCGACAACCACAAGATATTCTTCAAACAGACCTGATTTATCGTTTATCCACACAGACAGTTGATTACCCTTTTGCCCCATACACAAGCCATAGGGGTCTTTCATGGTTAAAGGCACTTCTGTGGCGAGGTTTACTTTACGTGTAGCGGGATCAATGGTGTACAAACTAAGACTGTTATTACTGCGGTTACTGCTTGCAGCGATATCAACCGTTTTTCCCTTTAGCGTTAAGCCGTAACGAACATCCACATTATTGATATGCCCATGCGGGATACTTTGTACGAACTTGCCTTTTAAATCATAAACCAAGAGACCTTGTTTTTTGTTCGTACCCAACACAAGACTTTCGCTCGGCATTTTTTTGTTATACCAAATGGCAGGGTCATCTGCCGCATCACCTGTGTCTTTCACCGGTGGTGTTTCAACCGTTGCAGTGACAGAGAAAATTGGCACAGAGGAGACCCTTGGTACTAAAGCCGTTTGTGGCGCTTTTGTATTCATCGGTATTTGATAGAGAACACCCTGAGAGGGATCAACAGCTAACAAACCATCTGCTCTTTGATGCAAGGTTTCAAGACGAGCATCGGGGAACTGCTTTAAGACAACTTCCCCCACGCTGGCACCTTCATCGGTGAGCAAAATACGATTAAGTTCATTTGTCTTTTCATTGACCCCCATCAGCGTTTGTTCATCAAATCGAACGAGCGAGGTAATTTTTTTACTCAATTTTCCAACAGGTTGCGTTGCTGCAACCAGCATGCGTTCACGATCAGATTCAGGCTCGGCTTTATAAGAAAAAATGCCCACGTTTTCCTCAGAAAAATACACACGCTGCTGTCCTGTCAAAGCCACACAGCTTGACACATCACTGCCGACAAAAAAACGTTTTATCTTGATAGGCGTATCCAAATAACGGCCTTGATAATTAACAAGATGCTGCTCGACAAGACCATCGCCATTCAGTAAAAAAACATAATGTCCACCATCATTAGGTGAAACATAGTCGCAAAATGCGTTGAGTTGAAATCCTTCTACGCGAACGGATGAGAGTTCCTTGAAGTTTTGCTGCTCCGAATCAAAAATCACTAAACGGTTATTTTCTGAATCTACCACGGCATAGGCTTGAGCAACCTTCCCTAGCGCTTCAAACTGCCCTTTTTTGACTCTATATTGGTTTTTCCCTTTTTGTAGAAACAAGCCTTGGGTCTCTGAACTCAACAAAAATTCGCCTCGATCGAGGGGCAAGGCATCCCTTAAGTTATCCACGTTGACAATATCCGTCAAAATACTGTTTTGAGTAAAAGGGTCAGGAGGCGTGTCTTGTTTTGAACAGGCAAAAAGACAACCAGCAAGCGCTAAACAAAAAATTAATTTCATCAGGTATCCAATAAAAAACGACCCGACTTTACTCGGGCTTGAGTAAAAGTGGGGAATTAAAAATTAGTAATCTCTAGGCCTAACTGAAATGTTCGGCCGTATTTTTCGTACTGATAATTGTAACTAGGCTTATGCTGATAAGCATAATAAGACTCATCTGTCAGGTTTACAACCTTAAAACTTGCACTTAAATTTTCTAAAATGTTTGCCTTCGCAACAAAATCCCAATGCATGCCGGCATCTTCATAAATGTCGCCTGTTCGTTTATCTAAATTTTGAATTTTAATTAATGCTTTAGATTTGTAATTACCACTCAAACGCAACGAGTAACGGTCTTTCTCATAACCTAACAAGATATTACCGACAAAATCAGATTGCCCTGGCAGAGAGATATCTCTTGAACCCTCAGCAAAAGAAAGCTCAGCAGTACTATCAATAAATGTGGCATTCGCTCCCAGTAAAATACCGGAGTCAAACTGGTGTACATAGTTTAATTCGAGTCCCAAAAGACTGGCAGAATCACCGTTACTCCACGATTGCACCTTATAATTTAGATCTACCCCCAAGCGCTTACCTGACACTGTGTTTGCATAGATAAAATCATCGATTTTTTTATAAAAAACACCCGCAGATAAAACACTCACATCGCCGGGGTAAAATTCATAACCCAGATCAATATTCGTCGCTGTCATGGTATCAAGATAAGGATTGCCCGCTTCACCTTCTAATTTTCCTTTTTTATTCTCGATCAAAGCACCTGGTGATATTTGTTCAAAGGTTGGCCTCGCCAGCGTGTTTGTCCACCCTCCACGAAGAAGCATCTGATCATTAATATCGTATTTCACCAAGATAGCAGGTAAGAAATGTTTTTTCTTTGTATCGAAATGAGTTGCTGATACAGCGTCAGACGCATCATCATAACGTTTACCCTCTGAAGCCGTGTGTGTTTGCTCATAACGCAACCCGGCAATCACACGCACATCTTGGATATCGGTCGTCATCATGCCATAAGCAGCTACAATATTTTCCCTAATTATATAATCATTGACGGTTGATTTTTCAGCATCCACCTTGCCCTCCAAGCCCGCAATCGCCTCAAGCACACGCGCATTACTGATGCCAGATCCAAATGAGCCTATGCCATAATCAACACGCTTGGTCATAAAAGACACTAACGTATTCTTTTCGCCTAAATGGTCAAAATCGGCGTATTGAATAACATTTTCCTGTGATACTTTCTTACGCTGGTTGTATTTAGCACCCCATTTTATGCTAGAGGGATAATCTGCCATAAAAAACGCTTTCATCACATCAAGCTTTACTACTCCTTGCCTATCTTTCGCATCCGCTTCACCCATGACAACTTCATCCAGCTTATACTGGCTCATGTCATGATAGGCGCGATTCGCAAAAATCGCAGGCGACTTACCACCTGTAAACCCTACCCCCACACCTTCAACACCGTTTTGACTTTCAAACTCAGCCTTAAAACCGGCTCCATCAATGTAATTGCCCTTATTTTCTCTTGCCTCAGATAAACCCACGCTGTAATCCATTGTCCAGCTATTCATATGGGTTTGACCACCAACGGTGTAGGATTGAATCGTTTGCACCTCTTTTCGGTTTTTTAACTCACGTACCACCTCAGCATCATCCGTAACGACACCGGCCATCAGT
The DNA here is from genome assembly GCA_965248335.1 of Pseudomonadales bacterium. Classification (GTDB taxonomy): domain Bacteria; phylum Pseudomonadota; class Gammaproteobacteria; order Pseudomonadales; family DT-91; genus CAKMZU01. The sequence goes on along the minus strand of CBDFIY010000003.1, from coordinate 1,465,101 downwards.
GGGGCAGAAAATTCAACGTTGTTAGAAAAGCGTGTTTCTTTATCCTTAAACGACGAATAAAGTGAACGGAAATAAAGGTCGGTGTCATCAAACGCTTTTAAATCAAGGTTCAACCCCAAGCCTAATCGTTCACGGTTAATGGTGTAATCGCGCTGCTCGATTTCTTCTAGTCCCTCTAATTTCCCGTCATCAAAAGACCACTTCCCACCGGTTTCCACATTACCAGAACCAAAATCGCGATTATAATAAGAGGCCGAAAATGCAACGCCTAAAACATCTTCCTTACCCAACAGATCAAATGTATTCGTCAGTGTTACGCCAAGCTTCGGGCTTGTTTTCTTCATCAGGCCGTTATAGCTCGCATCCGCATACACTTTATAACCTACATCTTCCCGATCAAAAGCACTGAGGCTCGTGATTTCAATCGCCCCGCCTAAAGAGTCCGCATCCTTGTCAGGCGTTACCGTTTTGGTCACCTGAACAGATCCAACAAGATCATTAGGGATAACATCCAAGGCCACCGCACGCCTACCTGCATCAGGCGAAGGAATATTAATCCCATTGACCGTTACCGAATTATAATCGGGATTTAATCCACGCACAGCCACATAACGCCCCTCACCCTGGTCGCGCTCAATACTCACACCCGGTAACCGCTGCAAGGACTCACTGATATTTTGATCGGGAAAATCACCCATAGATTTAGTATCAATAATGGCAACGATCCCATCCGCATGACGCTGACGATTAATGGAGGCATTCATTGCAGCTGCCTGACCATAAACCAAAACTTCTTCGTTAACCTTGTTCAGGGTTTCTAGCGAAAATATGTCATGTCGATCAGTATCGCCGACAGTTATCGACTTTGTTTGTGGCTTAAAACCTAAATAATCAACACGTAACGTATAAATACCGGATTTAATGTCTGGAAAAACAAACTCACCTGCCGCATTCGTTATGGTGCTTTTTTTAAGAGGATCAATCGTTACCTTTGCACCCTCAAGTTTTTTAGTTTTTCCGGCGGTTTGAACTTGACCTCTAATAAAACCCGCACTGAACGTGAACGGCGAGAGCGCTATCACCAACATCACCGATACGGCGTAGGCAGTGTATTTGTTACTGGCAAACATACTTATCCTCAGTTCTAAATTAGCTATAGCTTGAGAGGCATACAGTATAGAAACTAAGTGGCAGTAAGAAGACCATAGGATTACAGTAATAAAACAATTCCATGCATATCAAAACAGTAATTCATGCTATTATCTGCGCATGTTTACACCTAGGTATACCCTGTTTTGAATCTTCTTAATATTCACTACCATCCCAATAACGATGTACCCGTACGATTCCGTTTGCAGATTAAAGAAATGGACGTTCAGGAATACTTTTCATTTAAACAGTTCGGCTCAGAAGATGAAGCGCTTAAAGCGGCAATGACTCGACGAGATGCTTTATTAAAAATCCACAATTTACGCAAAAATATGGGATTTCGTCAGATTTTTAAAGACGATGGCTTTATACGCGGAATTACATTTACAACAACTATGCGCAGGCGAAGCATCTACCTTGGCTTACATGTCAGTACTGACGGCAAGCGTGCAAAGCGTATCAAAGAACGCACAGTCAATGCCGAAAACCTAGACACGTTGTTTTATGAATTTCTCGATGACTTATTAGTATTAAAAAATATAACCCTCGATGCCGCTGACAAAGCATTAATTAAAAAAATTCGCATGAATTACATTCGTGAATATCATCGACTAAAAGACCGTCTGGATGAAATAAACCGAAAAAATCCTATACCAAAAGCCATTAAAGGCATTGAAAAACCGAGCAGTATTTTTAGTGAAGACAACAGAATTTCTGGTTTAAAACTGAATACATTAAAGCACCGACAAGTCATTATATTAAGAGTCTGGGCACGAAAGGATGGAAAGGTAAAGCGTGTAACCGACCGTCAAGTCAACGCAAAGAACTTTAATGCCACTTTTAAAATTCTCGTTGAATTAATCGCTGATATGCATAAATTTAAGTTAACTGATCAAGACCACTTACAAATAAAAAAAATACAGCAAAAATACAAGAGGGAATATAATCGCCTTCTCAAAGCGCTGCCAGATCAATAAATATTACCTACAAAAGATAAAAACCCTATTTATATAGGGTTTTTATTACAGGTAATAAACCTTTTTATTTTCACCTACACCTTTCTTTTCTCAATATTTATACAATTATTTTTTTTCATGCGTGATTGCATTTTTTTCTGTTGGCCTAGAGTTAATACTTTATAAATTTCGGCACGCATACCCCCTACACTTAATACTTTAGCTTTAACACTTTCGGCCTCATTATCAGCTAACATTTTTAATTGTTTCTTATAACCTTTACTATTAGGGTTTAATTTATATAATGACTTCAAGGTTTTTTTCATTGACCGGAAAGTTGTACCTTGACTGTACTTCTTTGAAATGGATTGTAACTTATCTACCTGTTTGTTATTTAAATCTAGATTTCTTTGCATTTTCTCAATGCGTAATTCAGTTAATGCGCCATTCCAATGTTTATTGTTAGAAAAAACAGCGTTTGATCCCATAGACAATATTAATACAGCAATAATTATTTTAAGCATTTTCATAATCTTCTCTCTTTGTTTTTTATATCTAGCATCATTTGAATGCATGAATTCAGTATCGCAAACAATTATGTAAAGTTAGGTATTGAAATGTAAATTTTCGTAAAGACACTTGAGTGAATTCAAGAAAAGCTTAAACTAACAACATGAAAATAAACCCCACACCTGCCAGCGATCTCTCTATAGCCCTTGTTGACGACGACAGAGTCTTAAGCAGTATGCTGTCTGAATATCTTCAGCTGCATGGATTTAATGTAGATTGCTACATTGATGGTGAACAAGCATTAACAAACATTACTGATGAATCGCAGTATCAAGTGATTGTTTTAGATATTATGATGCCTAAAGTCAACGGACTAGATGTACTACAACAGTTACGCCGACACATTCAAACTCCTGTGATTATGGTAACGGGGCGCGGTGATGATATTGATAAAATATTGGGGTTAGAAATGGGGGCAGATGATTATCTTGCCAAGCCTTGTAATCCAAGAGAGTTACTAGCCAGAATTAATGTTATTTTACGCCGTAATTCAAGACAGGCACTTGGCACCATGAATTCTATATTACCTCCTAGGCAAAAAACCAAGATAATTTTAGGGGGTATTGAGGTCAACACATCCACAAGAGAAGCCAAAATAAAGGGTAATGTGCTGAAGTTAACCAGTGTTGAGTTCAGTATATTACAGCATTTGATGGAATCCGCTGGTACGGTTGTTAGTAAAGATGACTTAAGCCGAAATGTCCTACATCGAAATCTTAGTGCCTATGATAGAAGTATTGACGTACATGTGAGTCGTATTCGTAAAAAGATCGAAATATTACAGCGGGGGAGTTCTGCTATAAAAACATTGAGAGGTCAAGGATACCTGTTTACTAATGACCCTGAATAAAAGCAGTTTATTCTGGAAAATATTTTTATCTTTTTGGATAGCTAATATTTTAGTACTGTCTAGTGCTACGTATTTCACTTTACAAAACACGAAAGACCGTGAAAATAAAAACCATCGAAAAGAAATTACTAGCCATATAGGTGATTTATTTATACCGTACCTGCAAAGCGGGGACAATAAAGTATTCACCCAGAGACGCTGGAAGAAACAGTTAAAAAGAAATTTCCGAATCGTCAATGTACAAGGCGACATCCTATTAAATAGCTTTAATTATCGTTTCGTTAACGAAAAGAATAAGACAAAATCTGTAGCAAAAAAAAATATACATCTGCCTATTTTTGAGCGCTATCCTTACACTTCAGAAAATGGGCAACAATACTTTATAGAACTGCCTGTAAATCGAGCTAAGCTAATGTTACGTGATAGCTTACATACTTTACTAGTATTCAGACTTTTACTAATTTTATTTTTCTCAAGCTTAGTCAGTTACTTTTTAACACGATTCATTACCCAGCCTTTAAATACTCTAGGGGCATGCAGTCGTGCCTTTTCGGATCAAAATTTTTATTACCAAAAAAACGAAAAATTATTACAACGTCATGATGAAATTGGTAGTTTAGCCAGAGACATCAATACCATGCAAGAAAACTTAACCACCCTAATTAATGATAAACAAAAATTATTACATGATGTCTCACATGAATTACGCGCGCCACTAGCGAGAATAGTAGCTGCTTCTGCTTTATTAGATGTCAAATACCCAAATGAGATAACGTTATTACAACGGTTAAATAATGAATGCGACAACATGTCGGCATTAATTGAAAGCATTTTGCATTTATCACGTATATCCGAACAACCCCCACACCAAGAAATCTTTAACTTAACAACATTACTCAAACAGTGTAAAAAAGACTGTCAATTTGAATTCCCTGACATAGAGATCGATATTCACTGCCCAGAAAACATAAGAGCCTTGACGGATACCTCACTGCTTTCAACCGCCTTAATGAACCTATTGCGTAATTCCTGTATACATAGTGGCAGTAAATCTCCTATCAGATTGCAGGCTTACTCGGAAAAAAATAATCTAATTATTATCATCGAAGATGAAGGTAAAGGGCTAACTGCTGAACAGTTAAATAAACTCTTTACGCCATTCCAAAAAAATGGAAGCAGTGCTGGTTTCGGTTTAGGCATGAGTATATCCAAAAAAAGTATTGAGCAATTATCGGGTAGCCTTAAAGCCGAGAACAAATTATCAGGTGGTTTAACTCTGTCAATAAAGCTCCCAGCTGTAGTTGTTCTTTAACAACTTACATTCTTCAAATTTATCTTCATTTAGATTTAAAAACAAGAGTACTTAACAACCACCGCCTAAGGACGGCGGGTTATACCGATCACCCTTGAATGTGCAAGAGCGTTGCCCGCGCTCGCTCACCCCAATCACTTACTGTCTGTAAGTTCATTGGGGTGAGCTCGCTTGCCGCCTTCTTGTATCTCCAATTCCGATGGGTATCAAACTGCGGTCTGAAAGTCTATATTTTCGGCTAAAGCGGAGTAAACGCTCTCATTCAGCAGCAAAATTATCATCAGGTTTTCGTTTGAATTGATGCTCCAGATATCGCTATGTCATCTCTTTAGTTAATTCTCCAACCTCCACAAGAAATCATCCTTCGCTCAGAAACTCAGCCCCAATACTTTTACTTTAAATGTAGAAATTCCTGGAACAGTTTAATCTATTACCATCCATCACCTCTGCTGACGAAAGAACAAGATGTACATGATCTTTGTTGATCATACCGCCTAATATTTCTATTTATACATATTCACACGTTTGCCTGATTAATCCACGAACGCTAAAATCAGCATTGCATATTAATATTCACCTTAAAATCCGCCCTAACCCGCTACTAATCCAGACCTTGAAATACTGTTGATGAAAGATTTTCCTATACGCCGCTATTGGCTTTTTGAGTAATGTTATATTTCGTTAATCTTAGAACTAAAAGGCTTATATATGTCAAACCTATGAGATTTAATCAATAATTATAGGATCACGATGAAACATTATACATTTCTATTTTTTTGTATATTTTTAAATATTATTTTATTGTCAAATATGTCTTATTCTGCAAAAAAAGAAGGTCTCGATAGCTTAACGTTCATCGATCATGGTGAAAGATGCTTCGAGCCATTTTCAAATGAACAAAAGTATGCGGCCGTAAACAATGAAACTTTAGAAGCCTATAAAAAAGATGATGTTTCCAAAATTGTTTTTTACCATTTAAAGGCAAGAACCGAAAAATGGAGTAAACGAGGAGATGCGAGGGGCACAGGTCTTCTATCTTTTATTTTACTGCCAATTACTGGACCCATTGCCATTTACCAATGCGTCATGAGCAATCGCTGGAGGAAGCTTGAAAAGAGGACAGGCGAGTATCTAACTGAGAAACTCGGTAAAGAGAATCTGGATACGATTCGAATAGGGCTAGGCTATCACCAGTCTCAAGATATATCCAAAATACTAGATATACTGAAGGAAGAAGGCTTTAATGCGAATTCTTATAAAGCATTAATGTGGGAATCAGTGAAAGAGCGACAAAAAATAGAAAATGCTGATTACAGCAGCCCTTACGCTTCAGTTTTACTCTAAAGCTAATCATTTACACAACGTAAAAAGGTGGAATAGTGAGCAGTTCTAAATGCTGCCACACTATCACCTTTTTTACTTATTAAACTTTATATTTTTCAGTGTAATGCCACTGTGCTATGTAATCACTTTCGTATCAAATGAACAGCTGGAATAATTTTTACAAGTTTATTCAGATTCTTTAGCTCTTTTCTTGCAAAGACCGCCGCAGAAGGTTTTCCTTTCCACGTTAACAACTGGATATCTAGGCGATCTTTTATCTGCTTGGCAGTCGTCAAGCCGTGTGCGTCAGCGAATAGCTCAACCGCCACCGATATACTTCGCATAATATGCTCCCAACGATTATTAAATGCCCCACCACCTAAAGTCATAAAAAATATTTTCGTGGGACGCTCTGTTGCTAGGTTACGTCGAAATGCAATTTCAAGTGCACCATAATATTGGGCTATCAACACCATCTGAGCAATACTCTCTGTAAAACGCGTTGCTGAATTAAGATAAACACCCACAGGTACCGCAGAGGCATATATCAAGTTGACACGATGCTGCGCTGTGCCCCATGCATTCTTACGAGGGTGCAGACCATTTGCGCGCACCCCCTCCATCAAAAGCATACTAAGTGTATGCAAGCGGCTACGAAAAATACTTAACAGCTCTTGTCCCTCCTCTCCTTGATCAGAAATGCGGGGAACATAAAGATAACCGTTAACAAGCTTGAACCCAGCGTCCTGAAGTGCCTCTACATTAAGTAACTCACGCACAGCATTGATACCATGAATATTGTTTGTGCTTGCAGCGCTATCAAGAATAAACTGTGCAGCACGAGGGTCACAGGCTAACTGCCCTCGGGGGCCACTGGTTTTATCAGATCGATAACGAACAACATCCTTAACAATATCTTTCGTGTGATAACTTGGGTATTCCGCCCCATTAAGCTGAGATGGCAATACGAAGATAGCATTGGCGTTGTTGATATTTTGAATATCTTCACGTATATCCCCTTCATGAATACGAATAACGGATAAATGGCGTGTTCCAAATTTTTTCGTAAGCAAACCGGATGGGAAAGATTTATGGCGAGATGCTTGCATTGAAAAACGCCCAACCGACGATGATACAGGATCACTTCGATCTATAATTTCAACAAAACCCACCTCATTGGATGACAAACGGCTATCCACAGTGCTGTATTTCCCAGTCACGCCCATCATGGTGTATGTGCCCTTTGATGATAATTTGACGTCATCTAAAGCAGTATTCATTTTTTTTACAACAGCCTTACTGTCCAGTAATACACTAGTGGCAGAAAGCGGCGGCTTATTAACGGGAGAGCAAAAACAACACAGAGAAAAAAAGAATGAAAAACCAAATAAAAAACATCTATTAATTACAGTTAACATTTTATACTTAAAAAACAACATAACGATTTACCAAAAAAAATATTACAGTTAATTTTCAGATAGATTTAATAGAAAATAGTTAGACTATTAGTCTCATATACACCCATCGGAATTGGAGATACAAGAAGGCGGCAAGCGAGCGAACCTCCATGAGCTTACAGCCCGTAAATGACTGGGTTGAGCGAGCGCGGCCAACGCCCTTGCATCTTCAAGGGTGATCGGTATATAAGACAAGTACTCACGATCAACTACTTTTAAAAGGTTATTTTTGTAAGCAGTGTACTCATTCAACCAGCTTACTCACAACTGTCACCTTCTCAGACAGCTCAACATTTCCTACGCTCAATCCTTCGTCAGCAGAGGGCAACGCCAATTCATCCACTGCTTTTTCAGACTTCACATCATTTATTTTTCTTGCTGCACTAGCAGCATCTACTTCAGGCACCATACTTGCACTTTTACTTTTTTTCATTGCCGGCAAACTGGAAACGGCATTTTCAGCGGGTAAGACCTCTTTGCCAGAAAGAATAAATTCACGCTTTTTCTGCAATGATTTTTCAGCATCTGAATTTAAAGATTTGTTATCTTCCTTCAAGGCAATAGCATCATGAATCAGCTTTGCCTGCTGCTTAAACGAATGGCTATGTAAGTTACTAATCCCCAGATTTTCATTAATATGTGATAAATGTTTCTGTATAGCTAAAATATAAGTTTCAATGCTCATCGCATCTGAATGAATAATTTTTTGTGACTCCATCGCGACGTAAAATGCATGAGAGGCTGAGGCAAAGACTTGATTGGCGGCATGAGCCACCGCCGCCCTATCTTTGTAGTTGCCATCAATAAAGACCAACGCATCTTTATAGCTAGCAACCGCATGACTATACGTTTTTGATGCATATTTTTGAGCACGCAGTGATTTTGCCTTGATAAGCATACCTTTCGCAGATGCCAGCGAAGATACCTTCAACATATTTGCCTCAAGTTTATTCAGGTAGCTCAATGTCGGGCGCTCTAATTCAACAACACGATCATACTTCCCTCGCTCAACAAGCCGTATCAGCGCATTTATTTTCTTCATACCGACTAAATAACGTTGCTTTAAACCTTCAGCCACGTTCATCTCATCAAGAACCTTTTTCTGATTAAGTATGCTGACAAGTGTCGAGGCCACTTTTTTCTTATTATCTTTTGCTGCCGAAATAACTTTTACGGCTATTACTGCCGCTGTTGCAGCAGCAATACGGCTCCGCTTCGTTGACCGTAATCGCAAAAGAGAATGTGCTTTAGTAATCTGTTTTTCAGCCTTTTCTATATGTAAAGGCGAGTAAAAATCTAACCCTGCGTCCTTTGCATCTTTTAACGCCTTCTCCGCTTGAAAAATGGCTTCGGCTGGAGAAATATTATCGGCTTTCACGGACTTATAAGCGTCTGCCTTTATAAGCTTAGCGTTAGCAACTTTAAAGCTGGAGCAACCTGAAATCTGTAAAGCACTGACGATAACGAAGACCAATAACGTTCTAATCATTTTTTCCCTTTAACTATTTTATTAAAATTGTTAAATCAGTATAGTTCTCGATCAACGTAACGAAAGTAAAAACAAACAGCCTCCTATAATATAAAAACATCAGCGCTATAGAGTTTAATTACTACTCAATTATTACTTTTAAAATTAATAGGTTATGTAACTAATATCACCCTACATATTAAATATATTTACCAACATATTACAGCAGTAATACATTTACCGATGACACAATATAATATTTTACTTAATCCATAATATTTTAAGTATATTAATAAATATAATCTACACTAGGGAAGAAAAAGACAACCATACATCCTGCATTACATTGGTATCCTGATAAAATAAACAAGCTGATTAAACGTTTATGAGCGAAGAAAAAGACACTATCGACCCCCTCACACATATACCCATCTTCAACCCAGCGGGTGATAAACGCTTCTATACAACCAGTCAGCACATGCACGATCTATCCGCGCCACTGAAGACAAATACCAATGTCTTTTATACCGATACCGATCAAAAGCGCATTCTTGATCAGCTGGATAGTTTTCGTGAGCTTATTTCAAATATCGACGAAGATTCCGATGAGCCCTTGCCGCAATTTCCCTCTGTTTGCCTTGTAGGGTTTGGCCGGTGCGGATCAAATATTGCCTTGAATGTTGCGAAGCTGGTTTATGAAGCAAGGCAACTCTACCTCCTCGACGACGACGAAAAACTCGCCGCGCTTGATAAGTCTCATTCAAATTTTATTTCTCGATTTTTTAATGATGAAAACGAAACAAGTACTTTTAATCCCTTGTTCTTGATCGAACCCATCGTGATGCTGGGCGATTTGGATAAAGATATCCGAGGCAGGATCGCGCATACAACAACGACAGAAAAAAAACGCTTTTTACAACATTATAAAAAAATGCAAATTATGGATCTTGCAGAAATCCATGCAGGTGGTGCAGGAAATGCTCCTATTTTAGGGCAATATTTGGCAAAAATAATCTTACAAAAAAACACACACCAGTTTAGTGATTATCGATGGAAAGATTTTCACTCATACCTCATTGACTCCTGTGGCATCAAAGCTAATCAATCGCGTTTATTTTTCTACATATTTAGTGCAGGGGGTGGCACGGGCAGCGGCATGGCCTCTGAGTTCGGCATGGCACAACAGTATTCATACATGAGTAAAACGTTTCAACCCAACCAAAACAAACCCTCAAAAAGTCAGCGCCAATCATTTGTTTTCGAGCCCATATTTTCTGCTGGTATTTGTATTTTGCCTAACCTATCCCGAGAACGATTAGAAATTTCTGAAGCACTCTACATTAATACTGGGCGGTTATTATGTAAATACCTTGCAGAGGAATGGGATTATTCATACAACAATCCACATAGTATGCATGGCAATGATTTCATGGATAAATTACGCCCCTGGAATACCATGCTTCTCATCTCCAACGACATCATGCGTTACGCCGAAGAAAACACCGACAATATCAGCAGCAACATTGATGTCAACCGCATGGAACGTTATGCCAATGAATACATATCACAGCAAATTTTCAACATACTGACAGCTCAGGCACTCACATCGGATTATGATGAGGATTATTTTAAGCAAGCAGGCATTGATATTGCCGACACCATTCGACTTGATGCCAATGATTTATTCATGAGCCTCGCAGGGCCGGCAGGCATTGCTTACGCAGAGCTTTCTATCAGTGGAAGCCAACATCAGGCATCAGCACCTAACAATCAGAGCCTCGGCAGCGACCAACTCAATGTGAATGAACTATTAATACGTGCACTTTCACTGCCACACTTTAATGAAATGACCAATGCTATTGAAGGCATCAGTTTACTACCAACGGATGCCGATGTTTATCGTCAGATGATCAAGGAATACACTGACAACAATCTAAACCCCGACATAATGAACGAACTCCCCTTTTTCAATAACTGCTCATCCGTGGTAACCATTATATCGCTGCCGAAGAGTTATCGATTCTCATATACCGCATTAAATCAATTGAAGTTTCTCCTCAACGGACTCTTCCCCAATACCACATTAAAACGCTATGCCTTGGTTATTGGTGCATCCAAAAATATCTCATTAACCATCTTAATCGCCAAAAGCCCCTGCCTAAGCGATGACATCATCACCTTGCTCGTTGCCTACATCAAACGGTGTTTTGCCAAGACCCAATATCAGTTTTCTGATACCGTAGAGAATGCCATTATCGACTACATTCACGAAAATGGTGTTGATGATGAAGACTTAGCTGCGCTGCTTTATCCGCACGAAGACCCCTCAAAAATACTTGATACCAACTGGCAAGCCATCAAGCCTATGTATGAACGTAAATACCGCGAGCTGTTACCAGAGGCCGAGTTCATCTCCATTGATGACATTCGTCTTAATATCGAAACCGTGTTGAAATCGATAAAATATATTAAACAAATGTTTAGCCATAAAATCAGTAAAATAAATTCTATTTCACTGACTCGTAAACCGGCGACTTCGGGTGACTGAGGGCATAGCATAAAAATGCTTGAAAAAAGTTTCTAAGCGGCCTGTGCGGCCGTGAACCGTAGAAGTATGGCAAGGCGTGCTAAGTTCATTTTCTAAGCGGCCTGTGCGGCCGTGAACGCACCCAGTAACTGACCCAGCTCTCGCTTTCATTTCTAAGCGGCCTGTGCGGCCGTGAACTTAATTAAGTTTACTAGCTACTAATCTGTTAATTTCTAAGCGGCCTGTGCGGCCGTGAACGGTTAGCTGATACGCAAGAAAAAGCCTTGAAATTTCTAAGCGGCCTGTGCGGCCGTGAACTGTGTGTTAGTTCCTATATTCATATGAGGATATTTCTAAGCGGCCTGTGCGGCCGTGAACTCTGCTCATCGAGGATGACACCCACTTGATTCTTTCTAAGCGGCCTGTGCGGCCGTGAACCTTCAACTTTATCAACACCACCCCCTTCAACATTTCTAAGCGGCCTGTGCGGCCGTGAACAAAGATGATAACCCTTCTGTATTTTGGGCACATTTCTAAGCGGCCTGTGCGGCCGTGAACTTAATTAAGTTTACTAGCTACTAATCTGTTAATTTCTAAGCGGCCTGTGCGGCCGTGAACTTCATGAAAGCCGTTTGCTTTTTTGATTGTGATTTCTAAGCGGCCTGTGCGGCCGTGAACGTGAGTCCATTATGAAACCGAAACAGTAACTATTTCTAAGCGGCCTGTGCGGCCGTGAACCCTTTGTACCAGTTTGGCGAAGCCGATCAGTGTTTCTAAGCGGCCTGTGCGGCCGTGAACGATCTAGCCCCAGCGATAGCCGCCGCACAAGTTTTCTAAGCGGCCTGTGCGGCCGTGAACTCTGCTCATCGAGGATGACACCCACTTGATTCTTTCTAAGCGGCCTGTGCGGCCGTGAACCTGGCTGTTTGATTTGTTGTATAGGGTGGTCAGTTTCTAAGCGGCCTGTGCGGCCGTGAACTTTGACTGTATATACGGAAAAGCAGTCAATTATTTCTAAGCGGCCTGTGCGGCCGTGAACAGTTAGCCGTGAATCGCTAATGATTCTTAGTATTTCTAAGCGGCCTGTGCGGCCGTGAACACTGAATACAATCCTCTACCGTGTTAACAGTTTTTCTAAGCGGCCTGTGCGGCCGTGAACATATCGCGCTCTAATAGCTCTTTTGTGGGCTGTTTCTAAGCGGCCTGTGCGGCCGTGAACGTGTAATAGACTCGATGAATTAAATGTTCCATTTTCTAAGCGGCCTGTGCGGCCGTGAACTATAGCCTTAAACCATACATATTGCTTATGTTTTTCTAAGCGGCCTGTGCGGCCGTGAACGCCGGTTTTGTTCTTAATCTCAGTGGCTTGGTTTTCTAAGCGGCCTGTGCGGCCGTGAACATATAAACAGCCCTCAGATTGAGCATTTTTCATTTTCTAAGCGGCCTGTGCGGCCGTGAACTGATTTATTGCAAAGTATTGGCTCATCATTAATTTCTAAGCGGCCTGTGCGGCCGTGAACATCGTTTTGCAGTTAATCCCGTTTGTTAGACTATTTCTAAGCGGCCTGTGCGGCCGTGAACGCTTGAAGTTACTGTCTCTCTTCCAGACTGGTTTTTCTAAGCGGCCTGTGCGGCCGTGAACAGTATCTACGTTGTTGATAATGTTTAAAACTTTTTCTAAGCGGCCTGTGCGGCCGTGAACATCATAAGAAAATAGCGACTTAATGCAGCCAATTTCTAAGCGGCCTGTGCGGCCGTGAACATCTTTGTATTTTTCAAAATACTTGCAGTTTGTTTCTAAGCGGCCTGTGCGGCCGTGAACGATGCCTTGGCTGATATGTCGTTTTTTTACTCTTTCTAAGCGGCCTGTGCGGCCGTGAACACAATCAGTAATAACTATTTGATGCTTTTTTATTTCTAAGCGGCCTGTGCGGCCGTGAACAATTAGAAGAAAACCATTTTTTCAATGTGCAATTTCTAAGCGGCCTGTGCGGCCGTGAACCAATTTGTGATTGCTGCGATAGCACACTTATATTTCTAAGCGGCCTGTGCGGCCGTGAACTCGCGCAGTTTAAAGACAAATCAGAGACAATTTTTCTAAGCGGCCTGTGCGGCCGTGAACCGTTTTTTGACATACCAAGAATTTAATAACCTTTTCTAAGCGGCCTGTGCGGCCGTGAACAGAAAGAAACTTTTCACGTTCAAACAACTGGCTTTCTAAGCGGCCTGTGCGGCCGTGAACTGCGTTTAATGATCTTTAATGCCTTTATTTTATTTCTAAGCGGCCTGTGCGGCCGTGAACATGGTAAAAAAGTTGGGGGCTTTTTCTTGGTCTTTCTAAGCGGCCTGTGCGGCCGTGAACAAAGATTTGAGATTAATGGCTTTTCAAAACAATTTCTAAGCGGCCTGTGCGGCCGTGAACTTGAGGCTGATGCCTCGGCCCAAGAATAGCCCTTTCTAAGCGGCCTGTGCGGCCGTGAACGTGCGCTATTCATTGAATGATAGGGTTTATGTTTTCTAAGCGGCCTGTGCGGCCGTGAACGCAAGTTTTGAATGTTGGCGATAATGCTCTATTTTCTAAGCGGCCTGTGCGGCCGTGAACCGCGGCTGGGACGGTAAATACTTTCGCGTAATTTTCTAAGCGGCCTGTGCGGCCGTGAACATATCACCTCATCAATGTACGACTGCTGACATTTTCTAAGCGGCCTGTGCGGCCGTGAACTTTTAGACGTCTCTGATGCAGCTAAACACGTATTTCTAAGCGGCCTGTGCGGCCGTGAACGATCGTGTTAATACCTCCTGATATAAAAGCACTTTCTAAGCGGCCTGTGCGGCCGTGAACGCTGCTGGATTCTTGCAGAAAGCGATAGTGCTTTTCTAAGCGGCCTGTGCGGCCGTGAACATTGGTCGCAACCGCGACCATAATGCACTAAATTTCTAAGCGGCCTGTGCGGCCGTGAACAGAAAGAAACTTTTCACGTTCAAACAACGGGTTTTCTAAGCGGCCTGTGCGGCCGTGAACAATACGAAGATTTCAAGGCCGCCGGCGGTGGTTTTCTAAGCGGCCTGTGCGGCCGTGAACATCCATTTCTCCCGCATCCCGATCAGCATGTGTTTCTAAGCGGCCTGTGCGGCCGTGAACAGCAACATTTACCCAAAAATGGAAATAGTGAATTTCTAAGCGGCCTGTGCGGCCGTGAACACAACTTGTTTGCGAAAAAGACGCAGACAAATTTTCTAAGCGGCCTGTGCGGCCGTGAACTTTTAGACGTAACCGAAGCTGCAAAATTAATATTTCTAAGCGGCCTGTGCGGCCGTGAACAGGTAATCATTTGTTAAATGATGATACATCGTTTTCTAAGCGGCCTGTGCGGCCGTGAACACGTGGGATTTCCTGAGACCGTTATACCCAGTTTTCTAAGCGGCCTGTGCGGCCGTGAACATCCATTTCTCCCGCATCCCGATCATCATGTGTTTCTAAGCGGCCTGTGCGGCCGTGAACGTTATGATGCAGCGCGATTGCTTGAATTATACTTTCTAAGCGGCCTGTGCGGCCGTGAACTAAAAAATCAGTGTAAGCATCTTGCGTAACGATTTCTAAGCGGCCTGTGCGGCCGTGAACGGCATGTAGTACTTAACAGCTAATAGATTGTATTTCTAAGCGGCCTGTGCGGCCGTGAACAACTATCACTGATGAAGAAATACTGTTAAACGTTTCTAAGCGGCCTGTGCGGCCGTGAACGTATTACCCTGGTACGAGTACCACCTGGGGATTTTCTAAGCGGCCTGTGCGGCCGTGAACAAAATAAATACTAGATAAATCAGTATCATATTTTTCTAAGCGGCCTGTGCGGCCGTGAACTAGAGCGTTTTACTGAGGCAGTAAAACGCTCTTTTCTAAGCGGCCTGTGCGGCCGTGAACCAGCAGTCGAGTTATTCATTAAACGCAATGGTTTTCTAAGCGGCCTGTGCGGCCGTGAACTACTCTCAAATACGGCTCTGGCAAATCCACGCTTTCTAAGCGGCCTGTGCGGCCGTGAACAAGAAAGGGCCTAGAGCGTTAAGCTTGAGCCTTTTCTAAGCGGCCTGTGCGGCCGTGAACGAAGAAAGAGGCATTGAATTTAAACGGGTAATTTCTAAGCGGCCTGTGCGGCCGTGAACATAATCGCGGGTTGGTTTATTGAAAATGCTAGTTTTCTAAGCGGCCTGTGCGGCCGTGAACAATTCATCACCTTGTTTAAGTAAGCCATGAGATTTCTAAGCGGCCTGTGCGGCCGTGAACAACTATTTAAACTGATCAATATTGCTATGCCATTTCTAAGCGGCCTGTGCGGCCGTGAACTTTTACGCCTCCGATGCCAACCAAAACACTGGTTTCTAAGCGGCCTGTGCGGCCGTGAACGGCCTTTAACTTTTCCCAATCCTGCATATCAATTTCTAAGCGGCCTGTGCGGCCGTGAACGATTTTAGAATCAATTAATAATGTACCTTACTTTTCTAAGCGGCCTGTGCGGCCGTGAACTTCAAGTGATAAGCTTATTAAGATTAATGATATTTCTAAGCGGCCTGTGCGGCCGTGAACCATACCCAATGCATATACAGAGGCTGGTAGTCTTTCTAAGCGGCCTGTGCGGCCGTGAACTAATCGCGGGTTGGTTTATTGAAAATGCTAGTTTTCTAAGCGGCCTGTGCGGCCGTGAACAATCATTGTCTTGAGTATAAGATTTTTTTACATTTCTAAGCGGCCTGTGCGGCCGTGAACTGCCGGCGGCATGATGTTTTATTAACAAGTATTTTCTAAGCGGCCTGTGCGGCCGTGAACCATAAGGCTCGGTTACTACATCATGACCGTACTTTCTAAGCGGCCTGTGCGGCCGTGAACACTACGAAAAATAGCACAAAGCACTATAGATCAAACGATTAGCTAAAAATATCGGTTTTACCCTTTATTTCTTCACTAACCGTAAGTTATTGATTACAAATATCTTTTTAAAGAGCGCATTTTTTTGGTTAAAAAATGGGTATTGTCGTTTTTACCGTTTTTTGTGTTACACCATAAGCCGCATTAAACACCCCCGCCCTTTCTTCTGCTTGTTTTTCATAGTGAATGAACAACTTAAATGTTTGATGACTTTTAAGGCTTCTCATTTGTATAAAGGGCTGATCAAGCAGCATAGGCTGTCTATTCTCATAATGACGTATGGCTTTCTCCAAACTAACACCTTTTTTCTGTACAAGACGCCTAGCAAGTTTCTCGTTGCTCTCATCATGATTTAAACGGTAGAAACAGCCGTAGCCTTCAACTTGTTCTGGTATTTTATCGACGGAACGAACGTGCACATAATCCAACAATCGCGAAAGGTGGCTTATCAAATTTAATTGCTCAAGCTGCTCTTTCGTTTCTGCAAAAAAGCGCAACTTATTGCCGAGCATTTTTACCCGTTTTTCATACCTGTATTTTGGCCATGATAGCCCCACCAGACTCACACCTTCAGATGTTTTTTGTTCAACCAGCGCTAGATGAACCTGCGGAAATACTTTTGACCATATATGGTTAACGCTCATATCCGCATCGGGTAAAAGCGTTACTTCAATGTAGTACTGCATCGCCAAAATCCTTATTTATCGCTCTCGCCGAATACACCGCCCCGTACAAGCGTTGCCATCAAGTAGTGTTCATCTTCAACACGTTCTAATTTTTCACCACAAGCCCAAGCATCAAAAAATGTAAAGAAATCCTGCTTAGCTTTCGGGGTTCGGTATGCCCTACCTAAATTTGTTACAGCACCGTATGGCTCAATAGCAATAGGGCCTGCTGTTTCTTCTGGATCAGAAAAATCAGGGTACCATGTATCTATGGTTCGGATAGCATTGCCAATTTTTTGCGAATGCATTGCTGCTTGGTTTGTTTTGGCATCTTTATACAGTATCTTACTTTTTTCTCCTTTCCCTTTATCTAAAACCAATTCTTCTGAGGGGTATACTTCTTGTGCTTTGCCGACTTGTGCAAAACAGACAATGTCTAGCATTAAAAATTCATCATCACTGGCCAGCGCTGTCGCGATTCTTCCTGCTAATGCTGTCAATTTTTCATCATCATCCGTAAAATCTTTTACATTGTAGTCTTTGGCATTAAAGAGCCATGATTCTTGGCTTCCCTTATTAAGCACATTGACTTGCACCTCAATACTTTCTGCTCCCACACGATTTCGCCATAGAAAACGACCATTGGCAATATTTGTAGCGTAGCGTATTGCCAGCGCTCTAAAGCCCTGTTCCTCTACATAGGTTTTCGCCGCTTTTGCATAGCTTTGCTTAAAGGTTGCATTATTGCAGGCTGACGGCTCTGCGATATTCCCTAAAACTTTTAACGTGAATTGCACTTTAAGCGTATCTTGCTCCACACTCAGCGCACAAGCATCCACACGTTGTAAGTTCGGTTTTTCAACTTCTGCATTCAGCTTGACAGGGTCACTTTTAATCGCAGGTTTCAGCCTATTACTGATCGTTCCACGTACCGATTTTTCCTGTAACGTTAACGGTGTTTCTATATCTCTATTTTCCCAGTTTGTCCCGTATAAATAGGCATCAGATGGAACGAGTTTTTTTTCGAATGATAATACAGATGCAATGTTACTTTTCTTAGCCATGGAGGCCTCCTGTGGTAACGAGTAAAGTTCGTCTTTTAGTTTTCTTGGATCAGGTGCTCATCACCTTGCACACATTGATACAGTTTTGTGGCTTCATCAAAATGATATCGCCATAACATGTCTTCGATATAGCTAAAGTGATGCGGCATTTTAAACTCACCCAAGGTCACAATACTTTCAGCAAATCGGTGTGGCGTAGTTTCATCGCGCTGATTTTTAGCAATTCCTAGCGCAGTCATCCCTTGAAAGCCTGTTGCTATCGGCACGATCCACCCTGTCGCTTTTCGATAACTTTGCCACCGCCCCTTGGTAATCGTCGCGGCATTATCTGCATTGTCTATCGCTTCAGATCGATGATGTATCGCAAGGTAATCAATCATGGCATCTAAGGCATCTTGGCCTTCCTCCATGGCCTCTACCATAAGATCACGCCGCTCAACCAGCACATACCCTGGCATTAATTGCCTGCTAACCCTGTTAACATCTTCTGGCACGCCATCTTCAATAGCGATGAATTCAGGTTCATGGAAATCCTGAATATCGCCCGATGCAAATTTCATGGAATGAAGTATGCGGGTGATATGCGTTTTGAAACGTTCTTCAACGTCATCTTCTAGCAAGCCTTTGCATTCAATAAGCAACGACACCTCTAGATGAATACGCGGCTCTTCAATAAAAGCAGGCCGAGCACCGGTTTTATCTAATGGGTTTCCTGTGCTAACGATTGATGAAACGAAATCATTATCGCCTTTGTAGGTTTGTAACTGGCAATCATGGCTCACCACAGCAACAGCATCAAAATTAATAGCGATGCCTTTTGCCTGACATTTTCTTTGCAGTGCATGAACCCCGCCCAGCCATGCCGTCATTGCGGGAAAGCCTATGGTATAAGGGCTAGATAACGCATTCGCATTATGAATCCGTAAGTGCGGTATCAGTAGTAAAACTTTTCTATCGGCCATTATCTGAGTGCCTCTCGGTTTATATGCACTTGCTCTATCAAATATTGGTATTCATCATCGCCAAACTTTATTGCTTTTTTACCAATAACTTTTTCGTAAGCGGCATGTAACCAGCGCACGATATCGCTTTCAATGTCAGCCAACCAGATGTCATCTAGCCGCTCGTGTTCATAACCATCGCAAAGCCATACTTTTTGGTATTTGGGCAAAAGACTGGTCTCGGGGTTATATTGCTCCGCACTGATCGCACGCACTGCCCATAGTGTTTCTATCAATCGACCAATAATACTGCTTGCCTGTCCCTTTGGATCTTTTTTGCTGAGATCACCAAAATAACTATCACGGGCATTACGCACCTTGAGGTTATTTGTTGGGGTTAAGTACAGCCGATGAAGCTTTTGAAAAAAGTTACGGTACAGATAAAGGTCGAGTGACTGGCTAAAAAAATCCGTTGTTGGAAAGTGTAAATCTCGCTTTTTTAATGTAGGCGGCATAGCGCTTAGTAAATAAAATGATTGATACTTATTATTTAGGCCACTGATATTTTTGGGGTGATCGCCACCATGACGCATTTCAGTTAAATTCGGTATAGACATATACTCCGAATCAAAATGTTGCTCGCCTTTTTTATGTTTTCTGCCTAAGTAACCTTCGACACCAACACTATTAACTAAATCTATTTTTTCTTTCAAAGCGAAAACAAGGCCTGAAGGCACAAGTGGTGATAACAGGTGATAATCTTTATCAACAGGAAAGTAAACTTGCTTGACTAAGTTATGCGCACGGAGATCTTGTAACGATAAGCAATCATAAAAACTATCAACCCACAATCGGGCGCGCTCTTCTTTAACGCCGAAAATAGAAGCAAGCAAAGAAACATCATTACGGGAAATAACATCCTTAACTCTCTCACCTCCAACGCTTAAACTAACGAATTTAAATACTTTTAACAAAGTAGCATTAATATGCATATCAAAATTAACAGGGGCATTCCCTGTTCTTATGTAGCCATCATCAGATTTATTTGAGGTTGCAAAAACGCGTGGGTACTTACATTGCGGATTAGTCATTTTTGCTGAATGGCTTATAACTGTACCAGCGCTACTATCCTTGGCGATCTTATCAATTCTTGCATTGACCGTTTCCCTAGAAAAATATTCTTGGTCTAAATCTTCATAAAAAAGTGAAAAATAATCAAGATAAGCCAATTCAAATTTTGATGCTAACTGAATTAACTCAGTGAGACAGATTTCTCTGACCCCAGCATCTTGAAATTCCTTAACAAGAAGCGGATGGCGATTTTCACACAAAACTCTTAATGATTGCTTGAAACCAACGGGTATAGCCATCACTTCAAATAAAATAAACTGCTGTCTCGTATTAGGTAACACATCATGAACATCCAAACTAAACAAATTTAATAGCCATGATTCGGCATCAAAAACCTCCTTTCCTTCATTTTTTTTCACAGGAAGGTTAGCAGCGGTTAAGTTGCCATGTTTTTTTACTTCTAACCGCACAAAAGCATCGATATATTTCTTTACAGCATTTGCCATCTGGCCACTCCAAGCATATCGCTCAATTAAATCCCGTCATACTATTAAAATATAATCGCCAGAGTAGCGAGTGGAATTATGCTTGTAAAGATCTTATTTTGATTTACTATCTTTTTTTTGAAATAAACGGCCTTCCAGCCGCTTAGAAAGTCATGCTATTCAAAAAACTCCACGGCCGCACAGGCCGCTTAAGCCACAGAACATGTGGCTTTACTCTTTCTTGTAAAACCCTAACTGATCGTTATAGCAATAACGTTCATTTTCTCGCAGGGTTACATTCATCTCGCCAAACGTTTTCGTCATATCCCTCTTGCTACGGCCTTGTTTTTCTGCCATAGATTGAATCGCATAGATATAGTCACGGTGGAGCCATAACTTTTCGCCCTCCTCTTGCGTTAGCGCATCCAATTCAATTTGCAGTGGCCTTTGACGATTCACATATTCCTCACCCGCCCACTCATGAAAAGCATACTCATCCTTATTTTCATCCAACATAAAATAAAGTTTGGTGCTCGCTTCTGATTGCCGGAAGGGACTCATCACTTGCGCTAATGCGCTCAAAAACCAATGCCCAACAAGATAACCTTGTAAATCATCCGGTGATTTATTTTCATAATCAGTCAGCCACTTTTGCAACGCATGATGCTCCAAGGCTGCCAGTGTTGATGGCCGCCTTAATGACCTTGCGCTGGGCTTTGTAATTCTTGGGGTGGCATCTAAGCGCTCTGCCACTCGTTCTGTATCAATCAGTTTATTGAGATCATGTGTAGGTAAAGAGGCAAAAAGTTCGTATCCGGGCTTTTCAAACACACGGGCTTTGGGCTTTTTGATGTCTCGTAATCCTTTCCAGTTATACTGCAACAATCCAATATTCGGCTGTTCAATAGTACCCGCCCTGTGCCTTCTTACCCTGCCTGCTAATTGAATAATTGATCGAAAGGACGATGGCTCCACAATCGCCCAGTCAAAATCATGATCACGACCAACCTCCTCTACGGGTGTAGCAACGAGAATAAATATTACCTTTTTAATTTTTGTATTTTTTTTATGAATACTATCAATATGATGCCGAATAACAGGGTTTGAAAAAGCCTGTGGGGGATCACCCGCGGATTCCTTGCGCTTCAAAACATGATCAAGATGAACCTCTTGCTCATGCCGCATCAATAAAATTTGCTGGCTATGGTAAGCCATGACACGCACTTCGCAATCTTCTGCCCATTGCGCATTAAGCATATACCGCGTGAGTGCAATGCAAGGTGATATATTGGCCATACGTACAACACCAAAGGAAACTGCTATCGATGTTTTTGCATCTTGCTGATGATGGTCGCTATGAAACTGTACAGCCGTATTCGCTATGCATTTAAAGTAAGCCTGCTTTTTATTTTCTACAGCCTCTGGGTCATTAGCTCCCTCGTTTTTGAAGGCATCAATAATAGCCTGACAGCTCACCACGCGTGCTTTATGTTTAACAACTTGCTTCGCCAACTTAGCAACGCGTTTTTCGATAAAATAGGCATGTTGCTCGGCATAGGCTGCCATCGTCTCACTGGCCGGATGATCAAGCACTTGCGTCGAAAATTCATCTATCCATGCGCAGCCAATTAACGCACTTGCCACCCGTGTTTTAGTAAATAGCGTCCAACCTTCTTTGTAGGCATTAAAGTAACCCTCGGCAATATCTGGCGAAATAGTGGCTGATGAAATCATCACTCTTCGCCCCAACATGCCAGCTAAGTGAATCAATCGACCAATGGCTTTCAAGTCGTCACCGACAAAATCATCAATTTCATCGATCACCAAATCTGAAGACAGCAAACGCAAGCTGGGTAAAATATATCGCCCGCCTCGCTTGGTTTCTGTTGCCGCCATCATGTGATCTATCGTGCAGGCTAGCACAGGCGCGTAGAGGAATTGCCTGTCTTTTTGGTTGGTGAGTATCGTGGCCAAGCCTTCCTCTGAAATATCGCAATCGAAATCGATATCTTCATCTAACAATGTCTCTTCAGATTCGCTGCCTGCTGTTTCCTCCCTTGATTCGATGGGGAAATTTTGTCGCTGGTTATGCAATGCCTTAACAGCACTTGATCCGATTAAAACGGCTAATTCATCAGAGGCTAGGCCAACACGTTCTCGGTATTCATCGCCCGTTTGTAACGTGAGTGTTCTTAGACCTAACGCTAAAATAAAGCGTAGGCTTTCTCCATCATCAGACAATGCGCGCATGATTTTGGCATTGGCAAATGTTTTTCCTTTGCCTGTACTTGCCATGTTTACAGCAAAAAAACCTTGTTTTTCTTTTTTTGTTTTTTCCTTCCAAGTAGAAATTTCCACCACCGCCTTATCTTGCCAAGCAAAACTCGATCCACTCTTGCTCACAGGAAATTTAATACGCTCGACTTTTGGTGGCGCTATTTCAAATTCAGGTAACCGATAGGCTGTTTTTACTGCCTGCGCACAAACACCGACTAAATGCTCATCCAGTTTTTGTTTGAGCTGCTTTGTCTTTCTATCGGTATTGGCGAAAAGTTTAACTTCAGATTTCCAATTTTTGCTCGCCTCTTGCGAAGAGTAGAAATGATCGCCGAGCATTAAGCTTAATCTTGCGTGATGCAGGACAAGCCGGTAGCTATTATCCGCCATGCACTGCTGAGCCTGTTCGATTTGTGCTGAAAGCCGCCCTGCCCATTTTTTAAGTTGTAGCTGCCATGGGGTGGATTGACTCAACAAGCCTTCTGGGAAGGTAAAACATTCGTTGATTCTTGCCTCGTTATCCTCGCTTAAATTCTCGTAACCCCACCGCTTCGTCACTTTATCGAGCATTTCATCCATGCTTTTTACTTCCTTTTTTAGCCAACAACTGCGTAACTCATTTCTGGGTTGCTGCATACAAGGTAAACGATGATGCGACACAATTAACCAAGCTACTAACTTGGCAACAGGTGGCAGCTGCGATAAAGGTTTTTCTGTCAGTGTTGAAACTGCACGCTGTAGTTTTTCAGCTGACCACTCATTATTGATCAGGGCATTCAACCATGCTTCATCGCTATATCCTGAAGATTGAACAAGCGCATTTAATAGTAAGGTTGATATCCATTCATGCCGAATGGGGTCGCCTTTAAATGTTTTATGACTACTGGGTTTTAATTTTTCTTGGAAAAGTAACGTGGCCTTTCCCCAATCATGCAGCAAAGCAGCCACAGCTGAAAGTGATTGAATCAGTGGTAAATAACGCCAATCATTTTGTACATCACTGTTTATTCTTTTTTGCGTTCTGTTTACAGGCACCACACCCTCGTGGTTAAATTTATTTTTATTGCCTACTACCCATAAAAACTCTGATCGCGCTCGGCTTCGTATCCAATGACAACTCACCGCTGTATTTTTTGAAGCTGTTTTTCGTAGCATACTTTTTACAGCATGCAGCCCTTCATTGGTAATAACCGTTTGCCACGTATTACTGCCGATACGATTAGCAAAAGCATCCAAAACACGACGCGTTTTTTTAAGCGCTTTTTTTTCGCATTCAGAAACAAAAGTTACCATCATGCCTGCGTCACCTCTTGCGCATGCACTAAAGCGATGGCTTTAATTTCATTAAACATATAATCCAACGCTTTATGATCTGTAAAGGCTTGTAATATTTGTTGTCTGAATTCTTGTTCGGTTGCATTTTCTTTTGCACAAATAAATGCCCAAGGTAAAACTAAAGCATCTTTAATCAGATCAGCCACATCAAACACCAATGCGCCTCTACGCGTTTTACCGTGCATAACAGCAAATCCATGGGGGATACCTAATACCCATAGTGTTGTCGCTGCCAAGCCATAAGCCAGATAATTGCCATGATTAAGAAAATCATTCGCTTTATCTACCGATGCATGTTCGCGTGAGAAATTGTCTGTATTTGTGGCTCTCGCTGCAAACTTGTATAACGCCTTAGTCAAGTGCGCCTCTATCAGCAACAACTCAGAAGGAGACTCTGCCGCTTGCAATTTACCTTCATAACGTGAAAACGCATTAGTCAATTCAGCCGATTCATCCGATTCAGTATTGAAGCCTTCCACTTTTAAATCTCGGTCTTTCGCCCACACCTTTTTTAGATAATCCAATCTTGATGTTTGTAATATTTTCGCTGTATCCAAGCGTTTATCTTCATCAAACCAAAACCCCATCCAACCTTGCAGGTATTCTGTTGGGCGATACTCGCTTTGAGGCGTGAACCACTCAATCTCACTCCCCATATAAAGCGGTGTGCCGCCTCCGCCAGAAAAGCCGATTAAAACCCCCGCCTTAGCAAGCATCCTGACAGCCGCCTGACTTATCGACGTACCATTACCGAGTAATATCACCGTCGTGTTTGCTATTGGTATATTAAAATATTGGTTTTCTTTTTTTGCTTCTGTCAGATAAAGAACACGCCCATCTTTCTGCATGACTCGGCAATACTCCAGATAAAATACATTCGCACGCTTCGAGTGCAGAATTGCTTTTAAGTCTTTAGATGCAAGGTCTTCCATACGCCTTACTCCTTAAATTTTATTCAAGTACAAAAAGAATACATCTATACCTTATTTACAGCGCTGCAAACTCACTTACTCGATATTTAATGGATGTACCCACGGACACTAACATTTTTACATAGCATAATGAATTTATTCTTGACGTCACCAATCAATCAAGCAAAGATGAGCTTTTTCACCTAAAAAAATTGCTCTTTAAAAAATCGTTTTTAATCAGTCACTTGCGATCAGTCGAAAAATATAGGGTAAAACCCGATATTTTTGGGTAATTGTTTGATTTATAGTGCATTTAGACATTTTGCGTAGTGTTCACGGCCGCACAGGCCGCTTAGAAAATAAATTGAAGCCACGGCCGCACAGGCCGCTTAGAAAATGAAGCCTGTTATATATCTGTATACGGTAGAGTTCACGGCCGCACAGGCCGCTTAGAAACAGATGGATGGAAACAAACAGGATGAAGAAAAGTTCACGGCCGCACAGGCCGCTTAGAAAAACATCATGCCGCCGGCATAATGAATAAACACGTTCACGGCCGCACAGGCCGCTTAGAAAAACGCCGCCGGCACATTCACCCTAAATTTACCGTTCACGGCCGCACAGGCCGCTTAGAAACAATAAAGGTTAGGGCCTCACTGATTATCTTAGTTCACGGCCGCACAGGCCGCTTAGAAACTGAGATAGTAGGTAAAATTGCGTTTGTGGCTGTTCACGGCCGCACAGGCCGCTTAGAAACATTAGGTAATTCATACTCGCCTCCACTCATTGTTCACGGCCGCACAGGCCGCTTAGAAACAACAAATACGGCAAAAGCACCTTCTTACATCTGTTCACGGCCGCACAGGCCGCTTAGAAAAGCAAAGAAATAGGCGAATGGAGTGGCGCACCGTTCACGGCCGCACAGGCCGCTTAGAAAACAGAGGGCAAACGTGAATTCTTGCAAGTAATGTTCACGGCCGCACAGGCCGCTTAGAAAACTGCGTAATCGTTTTCAATTGTGTAACACGGGTTCACGGCCGCACAGGCCGCTTAGAAAACTTACGGCAACGTTCGTACACTCAGGAAAAGGTTCACGGCCGCACAGGCCGCTTAGAAACATCGTTGCCAGCTCCTTGGCTCGCATTCTCCGTTCACGGCCGCACAGGCCGCTTAGAAAGCTTGTGCCGCTTCGTGGGCGTTTGTGATGGCGTTCACGGCCGCACAGGCCGCTTAGAAAAGCACTATCGCTTTCTGCAAGAATCCAGCAGCGTTCACGGCCGCACAGGCCGCTTAGAAAACAAAAACCGGCCTCACGCTCGATGCAGATACGTTCACGGCCGCACAGGCCGCTTAGAAAATACTTTTGACATTCCAACTATTATAGATGCGGTTCACGGCCGCACAGGCCGCTTAGAAATCTCTGAACAACTCGCACATGCTAAGTCTGAAGTTCACGGCCGCACAGGCCGCTTAGAAAGTCAATTGTTAAAGCTGCTTCTGTAAATTTGCGTTCACGGCCGCACAGGCCGCTTAGAAAGCTTGACGTCATTCAAACGATTCAAATGCTTGGTTCACGGCCGCACAGGCCGCTTAGAAACGCATGCTGCAAGGCTTGCAATTGCTTGGCACGTTCACGGCCGCACAGGCCGCTTAGAAATGTCATTTTTTTACTCCAAAAAAAAGCGGCAAGTTCACGGCCGCACAGGCCGCTTAGAAACAAACTACCAGTATTTCGAAAAATACGAAGATGTTCACGGCCGCACAGGCCGCTTAGAAAGTGCTGTAATCGATATCAACAACGGCATCAATGTTCACGGCCGCACAGGCCGCTTAGAAAAACACCTCCAGCGTCCTTGAAATCTTCGTATTTGTTCACGGCCGCACAGGCCGCTTAGAAAGCCAAGGTGGTGATGCCAGGAGACGTAGGAGTGTTCACGGCCGCACAGGCCGCTTAGAAAGAACTCGAACGGCAGGAATTTTTATGCTTTGCGTTCACGGCCGCACAGGCCGCTTAGAAAGGATTGAGAACGGTATTACTAGTGATCAGTTAGTTCACGGCCGCACAGGCCGCTTAGAAATGCTGGTCACAATGGTTGGCGGCGGCTTTGAAGTTCACGGCCGCACAGGCCGCTTAGAAAAACACCTCCAGCTGCCTTGAAATATTCGTATTGTTCACGGCCGCACAGGCCGCTTAGAAATATTTGATGGCGTTGCAGTCAAAGACCTACCAGTTCACGGCCGCACAGGCCGCTTAGAAAAATCGCGTTTAAAACTTCTGTGATCTCGTGTCGTTCACGGCCGCACAGGCCGCTTAGAAAGCGGCCTGGTTTCACCCAAACTAGCTCGAATCGTTCACGGCCGCACAGGCCGCTTAGAAAATCTAGTGCTTTTACTGCAAGCGATTGAAAATGTTCACGGCCGCACAGGCCGCTTAGAAATCTGAAAGCCCCATGTATAAAGGCTTTGAGCTGTTCACGGCCGCACAGGCCGCTTAGAAAATCTAATATGATGAATTCTTCAATGTTGTAATGTTCACGGCCGCACAGGCCGCTTAGAAAGGTCATGATGACTATCATGTTGTATTGCTGAAGTTCACGGCCGCACAGGCCGCTTAGAAAACATGGAAAGCCGAAACTGTTTTGTGTGTGTTGTTCACGGCCGCACAGGCCGCTTAGAAAATAATGCACTCAAAGGTTAGGCAATAAGGCCAGTTCACGGCCGCACAGGCCGCTTAGAAAGCGTCTACACTGAGTTGATAAAGGCGTTTTTTGTTCACGGCCGCACAGGCCGCTTAGAAAATAGTTCGAGGGGGTCGGGGATTATTCGGCCTGTTCACGGCCGCACAGGCCGCTTAGAAAAGCCGCGCAGTTCGTCGTGTACGGCGACGATAGTTCACGGCCGCACAGGCCGCTTAGAAAAAAACAATAAACGTATGCCTCCAACGCATCTGGTTCACGGCCGCACAGGCCGCTTAGAAATAAAATATAGGCATTAAAGAACAAGTGAGGCAGTTCACGGCCGCACAGGCCGCTTAGAAAAGTGCAGATTATCCAATGCGACTTTTAGCCGCGTTCACGGCCGCACAGGCCGCTTAGGAAAACAGATATATTGACTAAGAAGACACCTATCGCCTGCGTCATGTAGGGGCGCGAAGCGATGATCCCGTATACGCACTTGCTATGTGCAAGCTTTAATTTAATTTGAGTTGGCTATACCAAAATAGGCAATGTATCTATAGGGATTTGAACGGCTATACTCCTTGCCTTTCCTGGTTGTTTGGATATGAGCTCCAATTTTGATAATTTTTTTACCATCTGGTGAACTGTGGGGGCTGACACTTTAAAATATTTCTGCATGTCCGCTTCTGAAGGTGCTTTCCCGTTTATTTTAGAATAATAATAAATAAAAGCTAAATACTGCCCCTGCAAAGACGTAAAGATTATTTTTTCAACCCCCATTGAGCACACCCTAATAGACAACCTTTTACTTTACCATTCTTAGTTCAAATCCTTTTAATAAAGTTCAATGTCAAATCTATTAAAGGCATAAGAGTGATTCATATTTCAACTCTAGAAATGCACATAACTCCGGAATAGTCCGCTGATTTTAGAGATTAATTCTTCATAGCCAATGTAATGCCATCTGCAATCTGTAACATACTTATTTCAACGCGTTGATCATCTTTTATTTTTGCATTTAAATCTTTAACCGTTTTTATGTCTTTCTCTGTGAAGAGCTGACTTACCGATTCATCTAAGGGGTTCGAATCCATGACAGAACCAAAAAGTAAAACGTTATCTATGGCCAGAAGCCCACCTTTTCTTAGGAGTCGCAGCGATAGCTCGTAGTAATTATCATAATTTTGTTTATCTGCATCGATAAAAATAAAATCAAACGAACCTTCTTGACCTCCATTAATTAATCCCTCTAATGTTTCCACTGCAGGAGCTATTTTTAGATCAATTTTGTTGCTTACTCCTGCATCTTCCCAATACTTCTTGGCAATTTCACACCAT
Organism: Pseudomonadales bacterium; assembly: GCA_965248335.1. GTDB lineage: Bacteria > Pseudomonadota > Gammaproteobacteria > Pseudomonadales > DT-91 > CAKMZU01. Next base: position 1,435,803 of record CBDFIY010000003.1, on the reverse strand, counting down.
TCATTATTAATATCACAGGCAACAATATAGCCATCGGAAGGTAGCGCTTGCGCAACGCATAACGTGCTGTATCCCGTGTAAACACCGACTTCTATCGTTCTTTTCGCTGATACAAGCTTCACCAACAGAGCCATAAACTGCCCTTGCTCGGGTGGAATCTGCATGATGGCAGAAGCATCTTTTGACGTTTCCACTCTCAGTCGTCTTAATGCATCAGATTCTCTCAGGGAGTTATCGCGTAGATAATCTTGCATATTCGCCAATAAACTTAGCTCACCTTTCTTCATTAAAATCTCTCGCCTGAAATACATTGCAATAAAGCATACCACGTTGTTTTTACCAAATAATATTATTAGACCACTACATACCAACCAGTTCAGTGAAGTTTTAAAGCGAAAAAAACCGCATATTTAATGCGGTCATCAACGGAGCCTTTCGATATTTTATGCCAGCTGCGATAGTTGTTCTAGTCAGTCATTAAATCGCCATCTGACCCATCGTCCTCTTTTGTCATCTCTGGTTCAATAATATCGAATGGATCATCGGTGACTTCACCTTCTAACTGAATGTTATCAAAATAGATAACACTCTCTCCCAGTAAATCACCGGCATTCGTTTCAAATCTAGCGCTGAGTGTGAATGTACAAATACGCTTACCGCCCAACCATGGCACATAGACATCAAACGAAGGGTCGATCATCACACCTTCGTGTTCCCTATTTTCAGTCTCAAAAATAATATCCTCTTCCGGCATCCACGTAAGCCACCCCGTTGATGCGGCAGGACATGATACGCTTAATGTATACGCTTCTGCATCAGGCATGGCTTTTGCTGAGACAGATACGCCTTGCGTTACATCCAGTGATGATAATTGAGAAAAGTTTACTGCCGAACCACTCTCGTTTGTCACAGAAAGGTCTGTAAATACGTCGGGTATTTGTTCTGCACGCGGTAATAAAACACCTATACGACCTTTTATGGCTGGCTCTTCTTGGCACCGCCCTTTGCCGCACATAAACGCGTTTCCTTCTCTATCTGTAGGTGCGTTAAAACTCACTGCATAGTCCAGCGTAATAAATCCTTCAAGGGCAGCAAGTGTATTTTCTGGCACTGTCAGCGCGAACTTCACACCCTTATCGCGACTTTGTATTTGTGTCACTGACACACCGCCGTCAACTTCACCGGCGGTACAGGAAAAGTTATCAATAGCGTCCATGATGTCTTGTCTTGGCGGTCTACACGTAAAAATCGTTTGTGGTTTTGTATCCTCACCAAATATCACGCTTTGTATATCCACTGATTTTATACTGCCCGGATACACGCCATGTGTTTCAACCAGCAGTGTCGTTTTAACGCCGCCATCACCATTTGACATAAAGCGTAAGTGGCTCGATAGCACGCCATGCGATTTTTCTTTGCGACGGTTTGGGATATTAGGGTCATCGTCATTCAGATCAAACAAGGCGGGTACGCCATCGTTATCCACATCAAATACAACCCCAATCGCTTCGGACTCTAAACTATTGTGGTGCAATAAAGGCAAACGCTCGCTCAAACAGATGGGGTTTTCTTCATCGGTACAAATAACATGCCGTGTATCGGCAATATCGGCAGGAATTGGCATGTTAATTAATGTATCGTAGTTGACCCACTCGATACCTAGCATTGCATATTTTTTATCGGTTGAGTGTTTAACCACACGGCCGAGGAATGTCGGCTCTGCACCGGCTTCATTATTACCAAAGACAACCACGATATCGCCATCCGTCAATTTAGCCACGTAGCCTGGACGACTGCCTGCTTTTTGCATCAAAACATAACTGCCACTACGTCTATCAAAACGCAATTTTGCAAAGGTAATGCCTTTGCGCCCTGCCTCAAGTCGAAGAGGCATATCACGAGCAGTGATGGATGTTGGAATAATTGATTGCTGAACAGGGCTATCGAAGGCGATACTTGAGTCCCCTATTAGCGGTTTGGATCTGTCGAAATCAGCGCTACCAAACCGTACAACGATACCGTCTGTTGCCGATGCAAGCATTCTGTAATCTGAATCTCTATCTCTGATCGACATTGATTCAGCAGGCAACAATGTTGGGCCTTCATAACCTGCAGGCGGTAACAAGACCAACCAATCACCATGACGCATGGACTGATAGAATAGCTGATCCGAAAAGAATGACTCTCCGCCATCCAATCCAAAAAATCCTTCGTTGTCGTTAAAAGACAACTCTGGATTAACCACTTCGCCACGTTGATTGATTTTAGCAAACAAGAAATCTAAAACGGCTTCGGTTTTTCCATCAACCCCTGTGAGTACGTCTAAATGACCGGCCTCTATAATCCAAAAGTTTGCATCCCTATCGCGCATCACATACAAACGACCATATTTAAACAAGGATGGGTCTTTATCTATTTCTATCGTGGTTTTTAAGCCGCTGTCATCACTGAGCAGGGATTTCACTACCTCTTTAGCATTTATCCCCATCAACGTTTGGATACCGTAAAGTGGTTCCAGTACCGTGCCTTTATCGAGTGACAAATGCACTTTTCCATCAACGAAGCTGCCATAAAGAGGCGCAAATCCAACAGTTTTATCATCAAAAGCCTTAAGTGCATAACCTGATTTTGTACTGACAAACATGGCATCAATGTGCCCCAAGCCTTCTCGTTCATCATCCTTTGTCAAATAAATAGGTGCCTTACTTTTTTCGAAATTCGATATATCAAAACCTTCAGGCATTGCTGTGGCTCCGTCACCAAAGGGACGTTGTTGATCCGATAAAATACCTAACGATGGTAGAGGGTCAAAATCTCTATCTGGCCCTATAAATAATGGGGAGATTTCATCGCACAACGTGATTTCTGGCATATAACCATCACCCCAGAAAAACAACTCAGGCAGCTCGGTTTTATAACCTGGCATATCAAACCGCATGACATAATCACGGCCATATACCTTCTCGTTCGCCGGCCCTTCCATGTCGAAAGCTGGGATACCTTCGAATAGGTATTTAATTTTACGCTTGCGTGAGCCGGGAACGGTTGTTGCTGTGTAAGATAACCCTTCTTCTTCCTTTTGAAAGATTCCTGTTTCATCGTCGTAAGTCACGGAAAAAATGCGAACACCTAAGGCCTTATCTCCCTCAATCGGCGCACTCGGATCATGGCGCTCAATGACACAGCTGGCACTGATAGTATCTTGCTGTGCATCCAGTTCATCATCAAATTCACCAATATCAGGTGCGTCGAATTCTGGCAAATCTGGCAAACCGACAAGGCCTTCCTGCATGACTTCATCAGCGAGCATAAAGAAAGCACCCTCCTCAATTAGCGTTCTATTTAAGAGTGCTGCTATGATACGCGCGGGTGTAACTCCCTCATTACTCTCCATGTATTTAATATTTTTGAAATGTGGCACTGCACGTTTTAGGGATTTTTTCGTTTTCTTATCTGTTAATTCAAAGGCTTTAAAAAATCCTTCTTTTTCATGTATCACATAATGTTTTTGAACGACATAATCCAGAAAAAATAGCGCAGATCGTAAATTAATGGTCGTCTCGCTTGTCAATTTTTGACCAAATAAATCAGCGGGAATTGCTGACATAATGCCTCGCATCACGCGTGATTTAGCTGATGCGTAAGACATTGACGCTGCATTTTTTTTGCTTCCCGCGATTAAGTCTTTATACTGTTCTGGCGATTTCGGATAGGCATTGGTGAGCGTTTTAAACAATGAATGTGCCTCTCCCCATTGATCCGCTTGCTGAATAGACGCCAGAATTGCTTCTGTTGCAAATTGCGCATAAAACCCTTTTTGTTCGGTCAGTAGATTCGCGGTTTCTTTAGCGCTTTTTCCTAGACGCAAATTGAGTGCTTTAACAACTTCGGCAGGTAAAATTCGATGCCCTTTCCCTGGTAGTTTTCCTCTTCTGTCCGTAAATACAGGGAAACCTTCTTTCGTTAAATTAACTGACTCAGTTGCCCAATGAAAATGCTTGGCAATCACAGCGGCGAGCGTTTTTAATTTTACTTGTCCTGTTTTATGTTCACGAATAGCCTCAAGAACAGGCTGTGAAATTAACGTTGAATTTTCCAATATGTCGTTAAGCATATGATACTGATTCACTTGCTCAAGTAAGGAAAAATCATCGGATGTTGCCTCGCCTTTAACGAAGTGAACTCGCTTATAAGCCTCATCGACTTTTTGCTGGAAAGCCTCAGGCGACTCACTGCCAAATAGTTTGTCAGACAGCGCTGAAAGCCTTGGGGCATAACTAAGATTGTGGTCCCCACCTCTTTGGGTTATGTCGGTGGTATACAGGCTATCAGTATCTAATTCACCCTCACCAAGGGTAAATAAGCGAACGTTCCTATCACTGCCCTGCCCGCCAATCATTTTTATATCTTCCATGTATGATGGGAGCGGTAGATATATCGCGACAACCCCTGTATCGTCTGCTTCGTTCGTTTCCATGATGACCGACAGGCCCATATTCATAAAAAACTGACGTAATGACGTATCTTCTTGCTTCACTTTCTCTTTAATGCGTGCCGCTTTTGCCACTTGAATGGCTGAATGATCATCTGCCTTAACACCAAAAAATTTCGCTGCAGCATCATCAGAGATGCCTTCTAAGGCGTTATCTACTTTTTTTGATACACGATCATTTAATCGTGTTTTTAAACCAGACAACATACCTTGCGTACTGCTCCCTAGCGATGAAATCAGCTTTGTGCCTTTCTTGGTATTTTTCATACCGTAGATCTTGGCTTTTTTGACGGCAGCAATCGCTGTTTTTTTATCTGCAACTTTACTTTTAAATACGCCTTTCAAGCGTGTCTTCGCCGATTCATCCATCGGCACTTCGCTCTCTGATTCATGTTGTGCAATCACATCACGCGGGCTTTTGCCTATAGGAATTTCAATTTTCCCTTTTGCGGATTCACGAATCACACGGCGTATTTCGGGTAAGACATCTTTTATAATGTTTTTTGTCAGTGTCCCAACGCTTTCCTCGGCTACGCCTAATCGACGCAACGAGCCTATCGCTTCACGAATCTGCTCGATGACAGCTTTAACCGCTCGATGTACAATAGGATCAACGACAACAGGGACAGGTTCGCCTGTTACCGCATCCACTTCATTCGGATCGGCAATGGATTGAATAGCAAGCACCTTACTCTCACCGCTGTCATCTTCTTTAACAATTAATGCCCGGACTTGTATTTGCCCCAATGCTTTAAAAGCCTTTGTAATAGCCACGTCACTTGCATCAGTAACGGCCAATTTTTCAGTCATCAGATATTCACGCACATCCTCAGCGCGTACTTCGTAGTCACCCATGGCATCTGTGGCCACCGTTGCAATCGGCTTTTGGTAATCGACATCATCCAAGGTAAACAACGACACGACTGCCTCAGCGGGCACCATGTTTTCACTCGTTATTCCCTCGTTTTCGTCAATATCAGGGCCTTGCAGGGCATCACTATTGCCACTTCCTTCTGCTTCGGCTGATTCAGCAAATGAGGCAGGTGCCGCTTTGATGTCGTTGGTGACTTCTTGGGGGAAGTTTTTCACTGTCCCTTTTAGCGCGACAGGGTTATCCTCTGTTTTGATAACATCTGTATGGGTCTTCTTATTTTCCGTGGTGTCTGTTTTGCTCGCAGTTTCTGATATTTTTACTGCGTCTAAAGAAGTATCTGTTGCACTTTGCGCTATTTTTTTTGTGGCTGTATTGCTTTTAGGCAGCAATGTTTTTTCTGCATAAGACTCATTATTGACTTGTTCAGGTTTATTATCATTTTTTGTAACTGCTCAGCGTAATTTTTGATTATTTAGCAAAATCTGGCAGTTCATCATTGAATAACAAGTTTAATGCCTCGCTGGAACTCATGCCTTGTTTGCGGCACGTCGACAAATAACTGCGAACGCGGCAAAAAATCTTCGCGCCTTTCATGCTGCGAAAACACCCAGATATTTTTTGATGAACTTTCGTCATACGAATATCTCGTTCACCCTGATTGTTCGTAAAGGGCACGATTTCATTATCCATAAACCGCAGCACATCCTCCTCGAATTTGATAAAACGCTCGAGGAGATTACGGGATTTACTGCGCTTTAATCGCCCCCGCTTGCCTTTGCGATCTTTTTCATCAGGCGGAGGGCATTCTATCTCTGCAGCTTCAAGTATGGCGCGATAGTTTTCCCATTGCTTTTTGGATGCCTTGCTGCTGAGTTTTCCGCCGGCTTCATGCACTGCACGATTACACGCCGCCAAGAAGTCTTGCATGGATTTGGCCCACTGTTGATTATCTTGCTCCCACGATCGCGTTAACTCGCGTAAATGATGGGCATTGCATAAAGCGTGCAGGCAACCACTATAACAATAATAGGGTTTCCAGTGATCGTGGCATAGCACGCCCTTGAACGCTGCCAATATGCCTTCTGGATCTGTTGCTTCATTGCCGCGATTCTTGTGCGCAAAGAAATAAGTCCATGAGGCATTTGTGGCGCAATGTAACCAGTGCCTATCGCCGCCAATATTTATTCCCGTCTCGTCGACATGCAGCAACGGCGCGTCCGTTAAATTTTTCTTGGCAATCGCTTCGAAAGTTTCAAGCTTGTTGTAGGCTTCCACATTGAAATTGTAGATAGACCCTTCACTGATCGGAATGCCCATTTGATCGGCGAAAAATTCCTGAACTCGGTTGTAGGGAATCAATTGATACTGCGACATATAAACCGCATGGGCTTTGAGCTGTTTACCGTATTGTACGGCTTTCCCAACCTCATCAGGAAATTGCGCAACATAGCGATTACCGGTGATTTTATCGATTAAGACTTCGGCCTGAAATTCAGTGACCCAACGGCATATCTGAATATCGAAGACTTGGCGACGCTCAACCCCCACTTTTTCGTAATCGCCTCTTGGCAGTGTACGTCGATCAACCTGGATGAGCTCAATGTCATCGGGCTCGTCGATTTGTTTGAGAGTGACACCGTTATGTCCGAGTTGACCGCCGGTTTTCTTAGTCGATTTTTTTCTGGTTGACGTTGGTTTTTTATTATCCGTCGATGGTGGCTTGCTGCTATTACTGCTGTTTAGCCCTGCTCGATTGGTCAGGAGTTTCACCAAGAGTAGCAATACCGTAATAATCGATACTAACGCTGGAGAGATATTTTTATCTTCTTCGAGTAATCGTTCGACTTCACTGAGAGTTGCATCGATGTCGATATTATCAATTTTCATAGAAACAGCCCCTGTGGTTACTTGAACAAGGAGGTTATTCTATCATGGCTTTTTTAAGGCTATTTTTTCGCTTTGTAGCGTATCCTAACGACTTTTATTTTTTTGGACTCGGTCGTTCCTGTAATGAGACTTGATCAGTATTGATGGGCAGTAGGGTTAGCTTATCGCTGACAATATGGGAAACTTCCAAGAGTGAATAAAAAATTAAAATTTATTGAAAAACAGCGTCAAGCTATTTTTTTGCTTATATTCGCTGAGTAGTTACCATTTTTTTTACTGCTACAGCCTGAAGAAAATATCAAAAAAGTAGGTATTAACACCACGCCTAAAAACAGAATGGATATATTCTCCTTATTCATTATCGTCACAGGCTGATTTTTATTCGTTTTTTTCATCTTTTTCCCTACCCTTATATGCCTCGCACAAAAATACGCCTAGCGCTTGGCAGATAAAATCAAAATAAATATGTGCAATTATTCTGGCACTTATTGAGGTAGCTTCAAGAATAGATAAAAAACATTACTAAAAAAAAATTTTTGATGACTGAACTATCAGAAATTTTAAGAAGTTTAGTGACGCTATATACCCATCGGAATTGGAGATGCAAGAAGGCGGCAAGCGAGCGAACCCCATGAGCTTACAGTCGGTAAGGAATAGTCCTTAAATAACTTCCCTATTCATGAGGTCAAGAATCATCGATAATAGCCGCAGTGATTACGGGAAATTATCTTGGACAATTATTCGTCAGCAGTTGAAATTCAAATGGCTCGATTTTATCGCTCACTCAACGAGCGGGATCGTCGTCACTATGCCGCGATAGAAGCGATAAAGCTTGGGCATGGTGGAATTGAATTTATTTCGAAGTTACTGGCCTGTGATCCGAAAACTATTCGTCGAGGTATGGTTGATTTGGAGTCAGAAAACTTGAACACTGAACATCAGCGAAAAAAAGGGGTGGACGCACACGGCTGATCGAGAAAAATACGAAATTAGTTGTAAACTTTCTCACCATACTCTGCAATCATACTGCTGGAGACCCTATGCGGAGCGATGTAAAATGGACGAATCTGTCTCGTCGTTATATTTCTCGAAAGCTCTCAGAGCTGGGTACTCCAGCTAATAAAAACATTATCTCGCGACTGCTTCATGATCATGGTTATCGACGACGAAAGCCACAAAAAAAGCGAACAATGGGGCAGCATGCTGACCGTAATGAGCAATTTGAAAACATTGCCAGACTGAAGCAAGAATACCTGGATGCTGGATACCCAGTGATAAGTATCGACACGAAAAAGAAGGAACTGTTGGGTAAATTCTATCGTGATGGCATAACTGATGCGGTAGATCCAACCATCGTTAATGATCACGATTTCCCCAGTAGCAGTGATGGCAAAGTCATTCCTCATGGTATTTATGATGTACAAAAAAACGAAGCATCAGTACATCTGAATACCAGCTGCGATACGAGTGAGTTTGCTTGTGACAGTCTTGAGTTATGGTGGCTAGAACAGGGACGAATGGATTATGAAAGTTCAATCGACCTACTTATACTCTGTGATGGCGGTGGCAGTAACAGTGCCTCGTCTTATCTTTTTAAAGAAGACCTACAGGCGCTGTCGAACAGGCTAAATTTGAGAATTCGCATTGCTCATTACCCATCCTATTGTTCAAAATACAACCCTATTGAGCATCGAGTATTTCCTCATGTGACCCGAGCCTGCAAAGGCGTTCCTCTGGAATCCGTTGATATGGCAAAGCACTACATGGAAAAAACTGAAACGACCAAAGGGCTTAAGGTTGCCGTAAGAATCATCGATAAAGTATTTGAAACTGGGCGTAAGTATGCTGCTGACTTCAAAAAAAACATGGCCATTAAGTTCGATAAACTCTTGCCAAAATGGAACTACGTTGCCGTCCCTTGTGTCGTCTAAAATCGGGAAGTTATTTAAGGACTATTCCTAAGTGATTGGGGGGCCAACGCCCTTGCATATTCAAGTGTGATGGGTATATAAGGAAATAATAAGCAATGAGATAGCAATACCAAAACTTATGCGCGCGTGGATCTCTTAATCAATTCCACTTTAAAGTTTTTCTATTTTCCCAATATTTTTTTTCTTTTAACGCACTTAGCCTTCCGATATCAGTGTTCGTGAGTGACACGTTGATCGCTTGTAAATTAGCATTTAACTGATTTTCGGTGACAGCGCCACTCAAAACCACGTCTACCCAATCCTGTTGCAAGACAAAAGCAAGGGCTATAGCATCAACGGTTACCCCGTAATCGCAGGCCATATTTTGGAGCACGGTAGAAAAACAATCTTGCTGGTTTTTGCTGGTAAGCCTGCCATTCGCCAGTGCCTCTTTGATAATAACCCCCATACCACATGAATGTGCTTCTTTAAGCGCATCTTCACAGCGAGTCTCAAGGATGTTGTAGGTTGCCTGCACAGCATCGAACAGACGCCTCCCTCCCACTTTAATATTCATCACCTGTTTAAGCACTTGGGGTTGCTCTTCGCCACTTAAAGATAGCCCTATACTGATGCCGTATTTATCTTTTAAAGCGTCTAAATAGGCATGAATTGCAGGGTTATCTAAAACAGCTGAACCACTTGTCACCGAGTGAACCTGATAAAGATTTAGATGTTTACTGAGATGACGGTAAGATTCGCTCCATTGTATTTTTAATCGTTCCAATGAATGATCTTTAATCTCGTGTACCTGCGCAGAAACTTTCCACTCGCCGGTATAGTAATAACCCCATTTTGAACCAGTAGATACAGATGGGTTCTTTCCATTTAACCAAACCCGCATAAATGACTCTGCAAGCCCATAACTCCTCGCTGTATCAAAATAACGAATACCTGCATCATAGGCCGCCTGAAAGATTTGACAGGCATTTTCCTGCATAACTGCCTTTTCATAGGCATGACCTAAATCATCACCATGCCCCAAAGTGATATAACCCGGCCGGCCTAATGCTGCAGTGCCTAAACCTAGAGGGCTAACTTTAATACCGGTATTACCCAGCGTACGTAATATCATCATATTGGATCATCGCATTGACATTTATTTTTTAACGCGTTTTTGCTAACACTGACCGTTAAATGAGCGCACAAATAGGCATGCTATTTTAAGACAAAATGCGCTTAGGAAGGTTCATCAACGGACTTAACACGCCAGTTTAGAAAAAATTAAATTTGTTAGTTAGCTTAATATATTTCGACTTATAACGATGTCGAATTCCAGTCGCCAGAGCAGGAACCCTCTTCTTTCTTTACGGTCAAATCGTTACCCTTTTCTCTTCATTTAGGAAAAATCATGCAGCTGATGAAAATATTTGTACTCTTATTGCTTCCTTATTTATGTAGCATCCTACCCGCACATGCCGACAACACGGAAACCGAACCTCCGCCTCAGAAAGTACTCCATGTTGCTGCGCTGCCTTTCTTATCTTCCGCACCCTTATTTATTGCACAATTCGAAAAATATTATGAAGCACAAGGCCTTCGTGTCATTTTTCATTTTAAGAAAAGTGCTCAGGCTGTTGCTGAAGCTGTTACAAACAAAGAGGTCACTATTGGCGTTACAGGGTTAACCTCCGGCTTCTTACAGCTTACTACTCAGCACCCTTTACGCATAATCGCTGGACAATACCGTGAAATAAAAGGTCATGCAGGGAGTATGTTCATTGCCAGCAATAACGCCTACGATAACGGCCTTACCAATATCAATGAACTCTCTGGCCATGAATCCTTTGGTCTGACCACTGAAGGCTCCACCTTTCACCACTGGTTTGGCATCACTGTCGATAAGCTCGGCTTACCTCTGAGTGGATTTGACCTAAAGCCCCTCAATACGGTTCAGGCCATGCGAAATGCACTTGTCAGAAATGACGTGGATCTGATCATCTCATCCTCCTTGGTAGCGCACAGCCTTGAGCGCGGCGAACACGGTAAAATTATAGGCAAAGTTGCTGATTACAGCCCGGGGCAACTGGGTGTCGTTTTTACGTTACAAGATACCATCGACCAACAACGTACTAGCATCATTAACTTTTTACATGCCTACCAACTCGCTTGTTCAGATTACTACCATGTATTAATACAAAAGCCCGATCAAGAAGAATTCACCAAGCTACTTGGCCGTATCAATCTTTACCTGCAACCCAAACTTAATTTGCATGATGCCAGCAAAAGCATTGTGTACATCAGCCCAAATGCCAAATACAACGAAGACGACTTACGCAAAACGATACGCTGGTATCAGCAGGCGGGGTTTGTACCGGAAACGCTAGATGTAGATGTTTTGTTTAATCACAAATTGCTGAAAGAAGCTGTGCATGAAAAATAATCGGCATAAAGTCTTTGATTGAAATAGAGCTAAAGTACCCCACTTAAAAGCAACCCAATAAACCAGCTTCAACGTTTAGAAGCTGGTTTCTGCATAAAACTAAGGATTGGTTTCTGTCACTGTAACACCAGAATCAACATGCAAAAGCTGAGGCTTTTTGTAAAGTGTCAGTGCTGTTAAATCTGGATTTTTCATAATACCCAACTGCACTAATCCCTGTACACCTGAAAGATCAACGGCGCCCTGTAGGTCATTGAAAGATAGATTAAAATCAACCAAATCAGGTGCGCTCGGTAAAGTGAGGCTAGTCAACTGATTATGTGACAAGTCCAATCGCGTAAAGATGTGGGCTGGCGCAAAAGTAACCTCCGTTAAATCATTCATCCACAACTCCAGTGTCCCTAAAGCCGTTAACGCCGAAACATCCATTGTGGTAAGTGAATTTTTCTGTGCATACAAAAAGCCAATTGAGGTATTGTTTGATACATCTAGGTTTGTTAGCTGATTCTCATCAACTTTAAGTGTACCTAACCTTGCCATACCTGAGACATCCAGCGAGGTGAGCTTACACTTCGATAAGTTTACGGTATGCGTGGACATCGTTGTAGGAAAAGTTACTTTTGAAAGATCCCAATTGTCACTGAGATTTATTCTCTCTAACGCAGTGTTCGCCGACAAGTCAGCACTTGATAAAGGATTACTTGTTATAAGTATTTCTTGCAATCGTGGAAATGACCCGAAATCGAACGTGGATAAATTCGACCCATGAATTTCAAGTCTTCTAATATTTCCTGGGGTCGCCAGTTTTAGAACATCTGATGTATTTATGGTGCTATACCCAGCCATTGGTAACAAATTAAGGGTCAAATTCAAAACACTAGGGTTATTTGATAAGTCAACTTTAGCAATCTTTGTGTTTTCAATTTCAAAATCAGTTAGCTCAGTCAGATGACTCAAATCAAGAGATGTCATATTATTATGCCCAATATTAAGGCTCGTGATTTTACGATTATAAGTAAAGTCAACACTCATTAACTTTAAATTCCCACTAAGATAAACCATAGTCAAGTTAGTCAGGTTTGTCGTATCTACTGATGTAATGGTACTTCCACCGATGCTGAGCTGATTGAGGTTGATTAAATACTCAAGTCCATTTACAGAATCAATTTCCTCATTACAATGAAACCACTCCACTTCATCTGTGAAATTAGCAGCATTTAGCCCAGTATGCCCATCAAGTACACAACTGGTTAACCCATTATTAAATTCTGCGTGCCAATCACCAAGCTTATAACGCTTAACACATCGAATGTTAAGGGAGCTAGGGTCTCCATATTTATAAGGTACGGCTAAGAAACAGGCTTTCGTGTTATCGTTACTCTTCACATCGATTGTAACCTCAGCATCCTCATCCACATTAAACGTGAAGTTAGGGTTGGTTGCATCAATAATCTGTTCAATACCATTAAGCGTTATTGTCACATTGCCATCAATTCCCTCTAAAGATCCACCGATCGTTTTTCTTGTATTTGTAGGAGGGGGGTCAACAACTAGCGTTAAATCAGGATCTGTAGGAGGGTCAATAATTAGTGATTGATCAGGAGTTGTCACACCACCGCCGTCCGTTCCATCGACACCCTCACCTGTGCCGTCGCCGCCATCAGGAAGTGTTGTTTCGTTACCGCCGTCCGTCTTATCTTTATCTTCTTTATCAAGCGTTGTAGATGAACCACCGAAATTTTCACCCGATGTAGATGTAGTGGTCGTCTTCCCATCTTTGTCTTTTCCACCTGAAGTCAAATCATTAATTTTATCTTTATCTCCCCCCGATGACGACCCCCCAGAACATGCAGAAAAAACAAAGGCGGATAAGACAACCATTAAAAGTAAATAGAATTTTACACTCATAAAACCCTCAACATTTTTATAATATATTTATCAATTATATATCAACACGAAGATCCCATAATTAATTTAATTAAATAATTAAATAAACCAAACGAACAACATATTAAAAAACATTTAAATAAATTATTTTTTTACAATATAAATATAAAAAAAATAAAAGACATGAAAAGTGAAGGCGAGTAATAATAGAACAACGTAGTCGCGATATTACAAATATTTAACGGATAGATATATACCCATCGGAATTGGAGGTGCAATAAGGCGGCAAGCGAACGAATCCCCATGAGCTTACAGTCAGTAAGTGATTGGGGTGAGTGAGCGCGGCCAACGCCCTTGCATCTTCAAGGGTGATCGGTATAAAAGTCACTGCTTTTTAGTTCACGCCTATTTGTATAAACGCTCGACCAAAAAATATATTTATGTTTATACGAAAAATTTCCGTATAAAAAAACATGGATTAATGAGTGGGATTGGATTTTAACTTGAATTTGAACTAGGGGGAGATGGGGCGAACGAGGGGTTTCGAACCCCCGACAACCGGAATCACAATCCAGCGCTCTACCAACTGAGCTACGTCCGCCATTAAATTGTTGTCGTCTAGGAAAGCCTAAAATCGACCATAGAGATACCAAGATGGTACGCCCGACAGGAATCGAACCTGTAACCTACGGCTTAGAAGGCCGTTGCTCTATCCAGTTGAGCTACGGGCGCTCTATTCATTATCGATTAAACCATTCATGTTATGAATGGTCGGGGTAGAGAGATTCGAACTCCCGACATCCTGCACCCAAAGCAGGCGCGCTACCAGACTGCGCTATACCCCGATATAACCAAGTAAATTGGCCTCATCAACTGAGGGCTGCATATTAAGGATCTAAGCCAACCGAGTCAATATATTTTTCATCAATTTAGGTTATTCCCTGCCATTGATCAAATGACAATCAATGAGTTACCTTTACGACATATTTTTTACATGCGAAAATACCGCGCTTCTTTATTCAATTCTTCAGGCACCTAGCATGACACTCACTCTTGATGGTAAAACACTCGCAAAAGAAACCGAGCAAGCGTTATTGCGACGCGTAGAAGGCATTAAATCCAACAACCAAGGGCGACCGCCTATTCTGGCCACCATTTTAGTCGGTGATGATCCTGCTTCTGCAACTTACGTCAAAATGAAGGGCAACGCCTGTGAGCGTGTAGGTATGCAATCATTAAAAGTTGAGTTGCCCTCAAGCACCACAACAGAACAGCTTTTAACGACAATAGAAGAACTTAATAACAACCTCGATGTTCACGGCATATTATTGCAACACCCTGTACCGCCCCAAATTGATGAACGCGCTTGCTTTGATGCCATCAGCCTAGATAAAGATGTTGACGGTGTTACCTGCCTAGGCTTTGGCCGCATGGCGATGGGAGAAAAGGCTTATGGGTGCGCAACACCTAAAGGTATTATGCGCCTACTCGAACACTACGATATTTCGCTGGAGGGCAAGCATGCTGTTGTTGTTGGGCGATCGCCCATTCTTGGTAAGCCCATGGCCGCTATGTTGCTCGAAGCCAATGCCACCGTGACTATTTGCCACTCACGCACACAAGACTTACCTTCACTGATTAAACAGGCAGACATCTTAGTGGGCGCTGTCGGAAAACCAGAATTCATTCAAGCAAGCTGGATAAAAGACGGCGCTGTCGTTGTCGATGCAGGCTACCACCCCGGCGGCATTGGTGATATTCAGCTCGAAGGTATTAAAGATCGCTGCAGCGCTTATACGCCCGTCCCAGGCGGCGTTGGCCCCATGACGATTAACACCTTAATTCTACAAACTGTAGAGTCCGGAGAAAAAGCGTTAAATTCAATATAAAAAGCATCGCCCCTTACTCGCCTTAACGGCTTCAATTTCTGACAAGGGTAAATCTTCAAGGTTTACCCCAATTACAGCCTGTATGTATCTCGCCTTACGCACCCCTCAGAATACTCTCCATTATCACTTTATGTGAATGCAACAATAACCTTACTGACACCCTAAATCTTCAGCGATACTTAATCTCAACTTCTATATCACCTGAATAAATCACATCTAAGAAATGATCGTCATCTTGCGTAATATTAACATCCCCACCGCCCCCAGCGCTTTTATACCACTGAAACTGAGCCTTGTGATTAAAACCTGCGACATCCGTAAAGGCGATATCAAAATATTGGTGACTATGTCGCCATCCACAGTAAGTAAAAGCCCCTGATTCATAATCTATAGCGAACTCTACACTCTCGCCATCCTTTAGGAATAGTCCTTAAATAACTTCCCTATTCATGAGGTCAAGAATCATCGATAATAGCCGCAGTGATTACGGGAAATTATCTTGGACAATTATTCGTCAGCAGTTGAAATTCAAATGGCTCGATTTTATCGCTCACTCAACGAGCGGGATCGTCGTCACTATGCCGCGATAGAAGCGATAAAGCTTGGGCATGGTGGAATTGAATTTATTTCGAAGTTACTGGCCTGTGATCCGAAAACTATTCGTCGAGGTATGGTTGATTTGGAGTCAGAAAACTTGAACACTGAACATCAGCGAAAAAAAGGGGTGGACGCACACGGCTGATCGAGAAAAATACGAAATTAGTTGTAAACTTTCTCACCATACTCTGCAATCATACTGCTGGAGACCCTATGCGGAGCGATGTAAAATGGACGAATCTGTCTCGTCGTTATATTTCTCGAAAGCTCTCAGAGCTGGGTACTCCAGCTAATAAAAACATTATCTCGCGACTGCTTCATGATCATGGTTATCGACGACGAAAGCCACAAAAAAAGCGAACAATGGGGCAGCATGCTGACCGTAATGAGCAATTTGAAAACATTGCCAGACTGAAGCAAGAATACCTGGATGCTGGATACCCAGTGATAAGTATCGACACGAAAAAGAAGGAACTGTTGGGTAAATTCTATCGTGATGGCATAACTGATGCGGTAGATCCAACCATCGTTAATGATCACGATTTCCCCAGTAGCAGTGATGGCAAAGTCATTCCTCATGGTATTTATGATGTACAAAAAAACGAAGCATCAGTACATCTGAATACCAGCTGCGATACGAGTGAGTTTGCTTGCGACAGTCTTGAGTTATGGTGGCTAGAACAGGGACGAATGGATTATGAAAGTTCAATCGACCTACTTATACTCTGTGATGGCGGTGGCAGTAACAGTGCCTCGTCTTATCTTTTTAAAGAAGACCTACAGGCGCTGTCGAACAGGCTAAATTTGAGAATTCGCATTGCTCATTACCCATCCTATTGTTCAAAATACAACCCTATTGAGCATCGAGTATTTCCTCATGTGACCCGAGCCTGCAAAGGCGTTCCTCTGGAATCCGTTGATATGGCAAAGCACTACATGGAAAAAACTGAAACGACCAAAGGGCTTAAGGTTGCCGTAAGAATCATCGATAAAGTATTTGAAACTGGGCGTAAGTATGCTGCTGACTTCAAAAAAAACATGGCCATTAAGTTCGATAAACTCTTGCCAAAATGGAACTACGTTGCCGTCCCTTGTGTCGTCTAAAATCGGGAAGTTATTTAAGGACTATTCCTTAGTGTGCACTCAGAAGGTGTTGTTGAGTTAACACAATAATTGCTCGAAGCGGTTACTCGAACATTTCCGAACATTTCGTTTGTAACCTTAATCGTCGTTTTCCCGGCCACACATAGGCTCGAAAAAAAGATAGAAACCAAAAAACTCAACAACACACAACGTTTGATATTATTCATAAAGACCTTTACAGCTTTCAACGAAAAATAACCACACCTCATTCGTGTTATGATCAAAAATAACTACTACAGTTCAAAAAAAATCAGCGGACTAGTGTTGATTCTATTCTGAATAAGAAATTTTTTTGTTTGCGTATGATGAGCTGAAAATGACAGATGTATTTTTATTTCTTCTAAAAAATATTCGCAACGAGAAAAATCAGCTCGGCTGATGAGCATCTCAAATCAAGATGCCAGCATCCAGCCTCTGCCTATCAATAAAGACAGGAGTTTATGAGAAAAGTAGAAGGTTGTCGTCATTCACAACCTAGAGAAAAGCGGGGCTTGACTGGCACCAACTCTTCAAGCATCTCCTACCAAACTTGAAAACGAGCAAGCATAACGCTTAAAAAAGTATCCTCAGTGGAAAACTTACCACTCTGTAAGAAAAGCGCGGCTTTCTGATACAAAGTATTTAAAAGCTGCCAAGCTGATCGATAAATCAATCTCGTCATCTAGGTTAATCGTTGGGATAGTCGCTGTACGTCGAGGTAGGATGTGCCTTTCTGATTCAAGAAACTGTCGATAGGCACGATGAATTTGGCTGACCCAACTTAATGGTATTTCCTGCAGCGCCAAAAGATTATCAATAGCTGGCAGCCCCCGGCCTTGTTCGCCTAAAATACTAACAAGACCGCTCAATGATAAATTATCGCCTGAGATCTGAACAGCATCAGCCAGTTCTTCTACAAAAAGATCAAATGCGGCCTGCAAGGTTACTGCCGCAGCCCCCATAAGTGCTTTCTGTTTAGCTGATAATGCTGGCTCACTTTGGGCAGCCAGCATTGCTAACAGTAAATCAGCATGGTACAGCTTTTCATTAACTTTTGAGGCAAGGGTCGTCATTTTTTCTTAGCGGCAGCTTTTACTTTAGGTAACTCTACTTGCCATTTGCCACCCACATAAAACGCTCGCCAGCCCGTTGCTTTACCTTTTTCATCTTCCGTCATTAAATACTGCTCTTTCGTTTTTCGGCTATAACGAATTTGTGTTTTGATGCCTTGATTATCTTCTTCTGCGCCATCGATAAGGAAATGGTATTTACTATCAATCTCAGCTCTATGCGGTTTAATCTCAAACACAAAAGGTGCACGTGTTTCACGATTTTTGGGAAACTGGCTCGCCGCCAAAAATAACCCTGCCGCACCATCACGCAGAATATAAGTATCCTCTACTTTTTTGCAGGCAATTTCAGGCATAGGCACGGGGTCCATTTTCGGCGGTGCTGCTTCCCCACTTTTAAGCAGTTTTCGGGTATTTTTACAGGCTTCGTTCATACAGCCAAAATATTTGCCGAAGCGACCCGATTTTAGCTGCATTTCGCTGCCACATTTGTCGCATTCGAGAACAGGGCCTTCGTAGCCTTTGATTTTAAACTGCCCTTCTTCCAGCTCATAACCCAGACAATCAGGATTATTGCCGCACACATGTAATTTCCGGTGCTCATCAATCAGATAGCTTTCCATCGACGTATTACAAATTTCACAACGATGCTTGGTCAGTAACAGTTGAGATTCTGCGTCCTCGGCATCTCCGTCCATAGCCACTGCCTCATCACCGGGGATAAGGTTAACGGTACTCTTACAGCGTTCTTTAGGGGGAAGTGCGTACCCTGAACAGCCGAGAAAAACACCTGTACTCGCCGTTCGAATTTGCATATGACGACCACAGGTCGCACAAGGAATAGACGTATCCGTCGGTGTATTTGGGCGCATGCCGCCATCGTCAGCATTGGCGGCATCTAATTTCGCTGAAAAATCTTGGTAAAAGTTATCGAGCTCTGCTATCCATTGTTTTTGGTTTTTAGCAATCTCATCTAGCGTGCCTTCCATTTGCGCGGTAAAACCATAATCCATTAAATCGGTAAAGTTTTCAGATAGGCGGTCAGTCACGATATCGCCCATTTTCTCCGCATAGAAGCGACGACTCTCAACGTAGGCATAACCTCTGTCTTGAATGGTCGAAATGATGGACGCATAGGTAGATGGGCGGCCTATGCCACGCTTTTCAAGTTCTTTAACAAGACTTGCTTCAGTATATCTTGCGGTAGGCTTAGTAAAGTGTTGCTTAGGATCAAGTTTAACGAGATTAAGGATATCCCCCGATTTCACATCCGGTAAGATCCTATCTTCGTCTTTCTTACCAACTGCCTGCATAACCTGAGTATAACCATCAAATCGCAAAATTCTTCCACGCGTTTTAAGCTCGTAGTCATCAGCTTTAACGGTTACTGTCGTTGATGTGTAAAGCGCAGGTGTCATTTGACAAGCGAGGAATTGACGCCAAATAAGCTCGTATAATCTTTCGGCATCACGCTCCATATTGGCTAGCTGTGTTGATTTTACAGCAACTTCTGAAGGACGAATGGCTTCATGCGCCTCCTGTGCGCCCTCCTTGCTGCCATAGAGATTTGCCTCTTCAGGAAGATATTTCTTCCCAAAATTGTCATCGATATAATCGCGACAGGCTGCCACTGCATCTTTGCTTAAGTTCGTCGAGTCTGTACGCATATAGGTGATATAACCTGCTTCGTACAATCGCTGCGCCATCATCATGGTTTTTTTAACAGAAAAACCAAGACGCGTACTGGCCGCTTGCTGCAACGTTGATGTAATAAAGGGAGCAGAGGGCTTCGACGAGGTAGGTTTATCGTCTCGTGAAACCACTTCAAAAGCAGCAGATTGCAACCTTGCTAGCGCTTCATCCGTATCGGCTTTATTGGTTGGTTTAAAAAGAGCATTTTGATATTTTTTGACTTCTAAACGCAGTGCATCTGATTTGGGTGTTTGGCAGTCGGCATTCACATCCCAAAATTCTTCAGGAATAAATGCCCGAATTTCCCGCTCGCGCTCAACAATCAATTTAACCGCTACTGATTGAACACGCCCCGCTGATAACCCCCGTGCGACTTTAGCCCAAAGCAGTGGGGACACCATAAAACCAACGACTCGGTCGAGGAATCTTCTCGCTTGCTGTGCATGGACACGCGGCATATCCAGCTGTCCAGGTGACTCGAAGGCGCTCTGTATTGCTGATTTGGTGATTTCGTTAAATACCACGCGGCGGTAACGGCTGTCGCCCCCCCCAATGGCTTCTTTCAAATGCCAAGCAATAGCCTCCCCCTCTCTATCCAAATCGGTCGCGAGATAGATGGTGTCGGCATCTTTTGCGAGTCGCTTTAATTCATTCACGACTTTTTCTTTGCCGGGCAGAATTTCATACTGTGGATTCCAGCCATGCTCTGGATCAATCCCCATGCGTTTAACGAGTTGCTCTGACGCTTTCTTCTTTTTATGAATGATTTTTGCTTCAGGGGATAGCTTCCGCGTTTTAGCCGCTTCTGCCGCCCGTGCTTTCGGATCAACTGCCGCTTTTTGACTCCCACTGGTGGGTAAATCACGGATATGACCAACACTTGATTTCACAATATAATCATTACCAAGATATTTATTGATGGTCTTCGCTTTCGCGGGTGACTCTACAATTACGAGTGATTTGCCCATTAGTTATAGCACTTGCTCTAGTCGTTTTGCCCAAGTTATAGAATGTTGACGAGATCCCGTCAAGACGATTATTTTTTTGACAAAAAGAATTCGCCCAAGTACAGCAATCTTTTTCTCTATAAAAACAACCATCTACAACATTCTTCAGAGTGAATCAATTTCAGACCAGCGATCATAATATTTCTCAAGCTGATTTTGCAAGTCCGATAATTGATTTGTTACTTCACTAATGGCGTCTTTTGATTGTTTATAAAATTTAGGTTCTGCCATGGATTGCTCTAAATCTTTTATAGCTTGCTCTGCCTCTTCTATCAAACTAGGCAGCATGTCTAATTCACGTTTTTCTTTATAGCTTAACTTTTTAACGACAGGCGATACGGCTTTTTTAGCTGACGAGTCATCAACCTTAGGTTCAATTTTTTGTATGCGCCTTTCTTTATACCAAAGCTCGCCGTGCTGTCTTTGTAAGTCATCATAGCCGCCAACATAAGGGTAGACAAAGCCCTCTTCGTCAACAAATAAGGTACTCGACACAACATAATCGATGAATGCCCGGTCATGCGATATCACCAATACAGACCCTTTAAAATCGGCAATGAGTTCCTCTAGCAGTTCTAATGTTTCAATATCAAGGTCATTGCTCGGCTCATCTAAAATCAATACATTGGCCGGCTTTGAGAAAATCTTCGCTAACAAAAGTCGGTTTCTTTCACCGCCCGACAAGGTTGACACTGGCGAGCGAACACGCTGTGGCGTAAACAAAAAATCTGACAAATAACTCATGACATGTTTTTGTTTGCCGTTAATGTCTATAAACTCTCGCCCTTCTGCGAGGTTATCACCCACACTTTGTGCTTCATTTAACTGTTGTCGATTTTGATCAAAATAAGCGACAAGCTGTTTACTGCCAAGACGAATAGTGCCTTCATCGGCTGCTAATTGGCCCAGTATCAATTTAATCAGTGTAGTTTTTCCGACACCGTTTCGCCCAACGATACCAATTCTATCACCGCGCTGTACAAGTAAGCTGGCATCTTGAATGATAGGGCGGCCTTCATAGGCGAAATGCACATGCTTTAACTCTGCAACCAGCTTCCCAGATTTCTCGGCCTCATCAATCTGCATTGATACATTGCCTTTCTTCTCGACGCGGCCAGCACGCTGTTTACGCATAGCTTCAAGCGCCCTTACTCGGCCCTCATTACGGGTGCGCCTCGCCTTGATGCCTTGCCTTATCCATTTCTCTTCTTCTGCAAGTTGTTTATCAAACAAGGCGTTCTGCGTTTCTTCTACGGCTAAAATATGCTCTTTCTGTTCGATAAATTTGTCATAGGATCCTGTGAATTGACGCAATTTCCCGCGCTCTAGCCAGTAGATCTGTGTCGCCATTTCGGTCAAAAAACGTCGATCATGGCTGATTAACACTAACGAACCAGAAAAACGTTTGAGCTGCGCCTGAAGCCATTCTATTGCAGGAATATCTAAATGGTTAGTTGGTTCATCAAGAAGCAGCAATGCCGGATCGCTCAGCATTGTGCGAATAATAGAAAGCCTTTTTCGCCAACCACCAGATAAAGACTGCATCAATACGGTAGGCGCGAGATCAATCTCTTCAAGCCTCGCATAGATACGCTGCTGGAAATCCCACCCGCCTTTCGTATCAATTGCATCTTGTAGTTGCTGTAATCGATTAAGTGCAGCGTCATCCATCTCTTGGCTAACGAGTGCCTCATAATCGTCAAGCAAACGGCCTAAATCACTTAACCCGGACGCGAGATAGCTGAACACACTTGTCTCATCGGCAGCGGGCAATGCTTGCGGCAAATAGCTCGCATGCACGCCTTTTTCTTGTGTGAGGGTACCGCCATCTAAGCGCTCTGCGCCTGACAGTATTTTCATTAAACTGGATTTTCCTGCGCCATTGCGGCCAATCAAAGCGATACGATCGCCTTTTTCTATTGCAAAAGAAACATCTTCTAGCAGGGGGTGGTCGCCGTAAGCAAGCTGGGCGTTATCAAGCCGGATAATGGCCATAGTGTTCTCTACTCATTAATTAATCACGGTGACTGTCGCATGCTGCGCCACCGTGCCTAATTCACGCGGAATCAGGTTTTGTCCAAAATAAATTCTTCCATCTGCGCCTTGGCATGCAGCTTTCAATGCTTGCCAGGCAACTGGTTGTTTTTCAGCCGTTTTTCGATCAATCGTGGGGATCACACAGCGTGAGCAGGGTTTTACCACATCGAAAAGCACATCTCCAACTTTGATCGTCTGCCATGTGTTTTCAGCAAAGGCTTCAGCACCTTGTACAACCATATTGGGGCGAAATCGCTCAATCTCAAGCGACAGACCAGAGCGCACATTTACCACGGCTAAGGAAGCTTCATTAATCAGTAAAACAGGGAAGCCATCAGCCAGTGAAACCTCTCGGTTAAGGTGGTCATAATGCGTATCAATAGGCCGGTGGCAATCACGTGCCTGATACACGAGCCGGACAGGAAACCCCAAGTACGTTGAAAAAAATGCAGCTGCGCGCGCGCCTTGATCATAAAGCGAGAGCGTGTCTTGCCAAATAGTCACTGATCTTTTTTTTTGGGTCTGACCCTGCTTGGGTATAAGCACACTCGCCTTGTCATTAGCGGTACTTATACGATAAGCATCGCCTTGGTCTAACACACTGAGCAACGTCAGCGCAGGGCTTTGTCTCTGTGTGATGAATTTACCCTGTTCATTGACCAGCATAAAGCGCCGATCAAACAACGGGCCTTTTTCATCCAAAGCCATCGAAGTCACTTTTATACCGGAAAGCGATTTAACAGGGTAACGCCATAGCGATGAAACATTCATGCAACAACTTCACCTTGCAAAAATTGTGAGATTGCTGCTGCATCAAAAGGCCAAAATAGCTTTTTTTGTTGCGTGCTGTCTGCCAAAACGGGGATATGTACGGCGTAGTTCTCCAAAGCATCGGGGTCATCGATAATATCGCAATATTTTACTGTAAGGTTGAAATCGTCACTGAAGGGTGTGATTAACGACAAGGCAACCTCGCACAAATGGCAACCTTCGGTATGATAAAGAATAACGCTTGTGATCATCGATCAATAAATACCCATTTCTAGTGCGCTCACGAGCGCTTCACTCAAGGCCCTGCACCGCTCAAAAGCTTCGCCATCAGGGCGACCATAAATAACCAGCGGTGGCTGCACAGGCTCTGAGCATAACCCTTTCATAATTTTATCTATTTGAATAACAGTTTGACTGCCATCGTTGCCGGTGCAGATAATACAGCAATAGGGTAAAGCTGCAATGCCCGCATTTTCTGCTGGATAAAAGAAAAGATCGAAAAAACCTTTCATTCCACCTGCTATGGCACCGAAATTTTCTGGCGTGATCAATAATAAAAAGTCGGCCCAGCGCAAATCGTTGAGATCCGCATCGTAAGCCCTCCGCAGATGCACATCGCCTGTATTGTGCTTTTTTGCCTCACTATAACAACACAGCGCCAATGATTCGTTTCGACCTGACTGACTATGAAAAACGATCAATAAGTTGGCCATAAAAACACCAATACGTTCACCAGATAAAGATGCTCGAATACTAACAACAGCGTAGGGTAATAGGAATAACTTCACTTGATTATTATTAGCGTTCTATTTCTGTAGAAGTTAACCAGATCCTAAAGTTAAAAGTTGATATAAGTTAGCGCCCTACCGCCCTTCTATGAAACTTCTTATTATCATACATATCTCTATACTCATACATAACATCACCACTATCGATATAGTATTTGTCCGCAGCTTTAGGCTTTACCATAGATTTCATATCAAAAAGAAGGTGCTCATCGGAATATACAGTAAGCCCATCACCATCTGTTAAGAGACCCTTGTTGAATGGGGCAAGACTAGGTTCAATATCACCTTTAGCAGAGTAAACCGTTCTCCCTATGAAAGCTTCAAAAACCGGCTTGTTTTTTGTTAAAGAAGCATATTTACGAGCAACTTTCTCTAAATAGGATCGCCCTGATATTTCTGCAATTTTTCCCATAAAATCAGCAGAGAAGCTTATATGCTGGGGGCGAAGCTTATCAACGTCAACTGAAATATTACTCTGCGTCGCAGCCATAATTTTCGATGGCATATCACCCATCAATCTAGCTAAATGCTTAGCATTATACGTTGCAACGGCCCTAACTTTTACAATTTTTGATACCCCCTCAAAATGATTTATAGCTGTGAGATTTTCTGGTAGGTTAGCTTGCCCGTGCAGCACCCAAGATATTGACGTACCTTCAACTAGCTTACCTAAGTTTTCACCACCAGCCAGTATAAAAGTTGGTGTATCTTTATGAGTATTTGATACTTGAATAACTACTGTATGATCAGGATCTTGATAATAATTTTTGTACGCCGTATTAGTAGCTTCGAGATCATCATCTAAGAGAAAATGGAAGTTAAGATTACTGCGTGGGGTGACATCCATATCCAGCGAGTCGTCACGACCGTCCTTACTTTTATCTGTCAACACATATTCGTTATAGTCATCGGAGTTGTGGGGAGAAATAAACGCACTCCCCTCACCGTCCCCTTGAGGATTAGGAACCACGAGAGCGTACTCACTATTTTCGTTAAAATTCTCCCGCGTAACAAATTTTTTTTCGTTTTCGTTTTCTTTTTCTTTTTCTTTTTCTTTATCATCTTCATTTTCAATTACTGCAGTAACGACAGTATCCCCTACAGTAAATTCTGCTTCCCCAACTGGCTCAATTTTTTTCTCTTCATCCACAACAACATACCCAAAGGCATTCAACTCAGCATTCTCCTCCACAAACTTATACTTATCACCGTCAGCATCAAGCTCTCTCACTTTCAATTCCTCATTATATTTTTTCATGAAATCGACTTTATCCAAGGGCATCATATACTGCTTAACTCGGCCACCATATTTCTCTACAAAATCGTCTTCTGTCCTCTGGAAAATAAATGGTTGAGCTACTTTCTCTACTATTTTCCTTGAAGAAGGCTGATACTGACTTGCACTTGCATAATCATCAAAATTGTAATCCTTTCGCAGTGTGTTTTTATGAGCACCACCAAAATGAATTTTCTCCTCCTCTAGCCCCACATGCGAATCCAGTAAATATAATATTTCTTTCTGAAAACCTTCGTCACCTACGCTCTCATAACTCCCTAAGTTCGTATAAATATCATGGTCATCTACCGACCTAATATACAGCATGCCCCCACCTCCATCCATTTCATGGATAAAAGTAATTTTATCTGTAAATTCTTTAGAGAATTTAACATCATCTCCATATTTATTAACTACTTTTTGAGTTCCAAACCCTTCTTTATATAACATTTTTTTGTTATCGCCTAAAACCTTAGACTCTTCCCACTCTTTTTTTTCTAAATTATATTTTTTACCTGAAAGTTTTCCATTAGAAATATCGATGAAATACGCATAATCCTTAGCATGTACAGTAGCGTAGAATTTATTTGTAAACGCCTCAGGAATAGAAGAAAGCATTTCACGCATTTGTTGAGTTTCTGGTTTATCATAAATAAATCGATACTTTAAGGAAATTTTTTTAAAAAAGTTCTTGCTTTGATCATTCTCATCAAGATATTTATTCGGCTGAGCTTCAAAAACTTGTAACATACTGCTTCCATTAACTTTATGTACAGGTTTCTCAACTTTAGCTATATCGTCATACTCTTTAATAAGGCCTTCAATATATAACACTATAAAGCCCGCCTTTGCGCCAAACCATTTACTAAACCAATCCTTAACCGATTGCCATCCAGGGCCAGCTAAAATTGGGCTTATATTAATAGCATTCTCTTCCGGCGAGTAGCGTACTAAATCCCCCCAATGCATTTCATTGAGATAGCCATTAACAATCAATCTTTTAGTATAAACAATAGGCATTACATCTGACATCAATTTGTCGCGCTCTTCATCAAGCAAAGAATCTACATTAAGGATAAAATCTCTTTTTTTTGTAGGCTCACCAAAAATAACGAACGGCCGCTGCAAACTCAACATCATAAATTTTGCTTTCAACATTCCGTCATTCAAGTGACCATTAACGTTTAATGATGATATTTTCTTTTCGCCTGAGTGAATCAATGATTGTACAATTGAAAGGCATACTGCCAGATCATTACACGTGTAATTAATTCTGTCCTGATCATTATCAATGCTTAACTGGATTACAGTATCTTCTCCCATTGAAATAGTATTAACAGGGCTATCAATAGATACCCTACTTCCCAAATAAAATAGGCTTATATTTTTTGTTGCCATAACATCAAGAAAATACATATTAAAACCGCCTAAATCATTCTTACCTGCAGCAATCGATGTTTCTTGCGTTTTATCGAAGTCAAGCCGTAGACCTACCATATTCTGCTGACTATATTCAATTTTTTTAATTATAAAATTATTCGGCTCACTTTCTACAAGATAACCTTGCAACTGGATCCACTGCCCTACATCAATACCTGCTTTGTTAGAAGAAGGAAATTGGATAAGTGAATTATTAAGGATTTCCGATTTATAGAGCGAAATTTCTTCAGCAGCCACCTGTATGGTTTTATCTATTTTTGTCGCTCGACCAAAAATATGGACGGGTTCAAGATAGCAGCTAGAGGCCTCTTCATTGAAATATACAGTCGCTTTTTGTCCTGAATCAACACGTGTAATATCAACGGCTTCATCATCTAAAAAACACTGTAAATCAGGGAATTCTTCAATAGGGTAATCAATAACCAACTTAAAATTATTACCATTTGTCTCGTAACCATTAAATAAACGCTTGTTATTTTTAGATATAAATAAACCTTGAAAGCGGCGATCAGTTGATGCCTGAACAACTACGGATTTTCTGCCCGGTGCTGATGATAAGTTGACATTGACAACCTTTCCATTTAACGCTGATAACGTACTATCAAATTTATCTATCTCTGTTTTTTTATTTAATACCGCATCCACATCAAATGATAACTTAGGCAAATTACCTATTGATAGCTCAATATTCTTGGCGACACCGCTATAACTAAGCACGCCCTGAGCGGGAAGGCTAGCAACTTTATTGATTGAAATACTGGGTTGAAATCGCGTGTAATAATGGCTTTTAACCTCAACAGCAGTAAGAGAATCGCTGGTATTTAAATGAACATTCAATAAATTCAATTCGCCATTTTTTATGACAATTGGCTGCCCCGGATGAATCGTAACAATGATTTCAGGTTTATCTTGAGGAATAAAAAAGTTTTCGGCATCCACGAGCTGTGACAAAAGTAGTTCATTATTGAATCTATCATATAATGCTAAGGCAGAATCATAAAATGTGAGTGTTACTTTTACTCTATTATATGTTTTAGCCGGCATCTCAAATCCACCAACAAAGCGAGTCTCACCACCACCCACATTCACAAACAAATCAACTGGCACTTTTATTACATTATTATTTTCGTCTATAAATTCTATTTTTTTGATTTTTACAGGAAAACCCACCAATGGATAATCGCTCGACGAAAAAGACACGATAACGCCCCCCAAGGATTCTCGGGAATATTTAGTTTCGCACGAAGAAATCAAAAACAACATTACTAAAAAAAAATATCTCATACATATCAACATATGATTTATACATATTAAATATATATTAAATATTACTTAATAATAATTAAATTTTTAAGATTCAACATTAAAACGATTTTATTAGCAACCCACTGACGACATGCATTAAACGCTTCCAAGGATACTCACAAAAAATCGTCTAACTCAAAGATACCACTATAAACCGCGGAAAAAAAATCTCTAAACTTAATGCTTTTCTTTTTCTATATTTAAATGCTTAGACAACGCCTCACGTACGTGATGCAGTTCATTTTTCTCAGCATGCTCGCTTATGTTTAGCCCTTTTAACTCTGCGTGTCTTGACACCCGTAACGAATAAAAACGGCCTAAACATGTAAATAATAAAAATGTCGGCACAAATGCCCACAAACCACAAACCAACACACCAATGACCTGTATCTGTAACTGACCAATAAAATCGAGCCCTGAGCCAATCAACACTGGGTCACCAAAAAGAGGCACTGCCAATGTACCCCAAATACCGCCTCCCAAGTGAACAGGTATTGCGCCAACAGCATCATCGATGTGATATTTAATCAGCAAGCGATTAACCAGTAGAAAAACAATACCGCCGAGAAAACCTATAACCACAGACTCTGCCACACTCACCACATAAACAGGTGCAGTGATAGAAACCAAACCGCACAAGGTACCATTGAGCATCAAGGTAACATCCGCCCGCTTATAAATAATCCACCCCAAAAACATGGCAGCCATAAGACCTGAAGCACCCGCAATAAGTGTACGCATGATTATCAACACGGTATGCATATCAAACTTAAAATAGCTGCCCGCGTTAAATCCAAACCAACTACCCCAGAGCAAAAAAACACCGAGAGATGCCAAAGGAAGATTATTACTGGTCATACGTATGTTTTTTTTCTCTGTCTTAAAGCGGCCTATACGCGGCCCAATAATAAGTAGTATTGCCAGTGCCGCCCAGCCACCGACACTATGTACAACTGTTGAGCCTGCGAAGTCATGAAAACCTCGCTTCGCCAACCACCCTTGAGTATCAGCTGTACCAGCAACACCGTTCCACGCCCAATGTCCGAAAACAGGATAAATGACACCAGCAACCCACAGCGTCAAAAAAATGTAACCCGTGAATTTTACTCGCTCAGAAATCGCTCCTGATAAAATGGTGACAGCTGTGCCACAAAACATGAGCTGAAACATAAAAAATACGGGCTCCCAAAGACCCTGCGATGAAAGCTCCGGGGTGAAATCAGTGATGCCAATTAAACCATCATAAGAACGGCCAAACATGAGCGCGTAGCCGGATACCCAAAATAAAATCGAAACCAACCCAAAATCGGTCAGGTTTTTTATAGCCACATTGATACTATTTTTACTACGCGTAAACCCAGCCTCAACGCATAAAAAACCTGGCTGCATCAAGAAAACCAATACAATACTGAAGGCAACCCAGAGTATATCGAAAAGTGATCTTTCCATAAGTATGCATACTGACTCATTTTACATTACTCATTAATGTAGCAGATCTCATTAAAACCGCTGCAATTCTCCTTATACGACTAAAGACTGATTAAGTTAAAAAGAGCTAATATACTCTGCCCTGCATCGCGCGTTTCATGCACTTTTACAGTAGTTTTTATTTCAAATAACGAAGGAATGTTTTTTCTAGTTTTATGTCAAAAGCACATTATATATAAACATTCGGGTTAAAAATTTATCTGGTCGTGTATTTTATTCACAGAAAAAGGTGGTTCATAATGAAAAAAATTGCATTCTTCTTATTGATTTTCATGCCGTACTGTTTCGGCTTTAGTTCGGATTTTGATTTTTATGACATTGATCATAAATTACCCCCCTCTCAAAACCTTATCGTTCCAGAATCCACGCCAGAGAATACGCATACTTATGTTCGTTGCTGGTACCGTACATCCAACACAAATAACGATCCTTATACACACTATCACTGGGCTCGCGATGCCGACGGCCGCTATTTCAAACTTGAAGGATATTGGGACTCCGCGTTTTCTTTCAAAAATATGTTTTACTCAAAAACAACGCATGACGAGCTTATGACAATATGTAAGAACACAGTGAATGCACATTACGATAAAGCCGACATTACATTCTTTGCAGCGGACAACCATTTTTCTTACAACGATACGATTTGGACTAACGACAAACCCAACCAGAAAGGCATCAATAAAATTGTTTCTTTTGGCGATAGCCTCTCTGATACCGGCAATATTTTTAATGCGTCAGATTGGATATTCCCGAATGACCACGCATGGTTTCTAGGCCATTTTTCAAATGGCTTTGTATGGACCGAATATTTAGCCAAGGCTAAAAACATTCCTCTGTATAATTGGGCTATTGGTGGAGCTGCTGGAAAAAATGAATATATCGAGATAAAAGGCATACACTCGCAAGTAAAATCTTACATTAAATACATGAAAATGGCGGAAAATTATAACCCTGAAAATACACTGTTTACACTTGAATTTGGCCTCAATGATTTTATGACTTATGATCGCCGCCTACCGCATGTAGAAGACGATATGAAACGGGCACTGGAAGAACTCGTCAAATCTGGTGCAAAAAACATTCTTGTCTTAACACTCCCCAACGCGACACACGCACCACAATTCAAATATAAATCTAAAGAAAAATTCAATAGCGTCTTCTCTGAGATTAATGCTTTTAATACCTACACTAAAAAAGCAGTCGACGCCTATAACAGTCAGAATCTCAATATGGTTATATTTGATACCTATGCACTTCTCGAAAAGATGATAAAGGAGCCATCACTACATGGCTTTGTGAACTCTTCAGATGCCTGTTTGGATATTCATAGCGATTCCCCCCTAGAATATTTACATGACCATACGATTAGCCAAGAGTGTCAACATTATGGCTCAGATAAATATATCTTTTGGGGTGTCACCCACCCAACAACGGCTGCCCATAAATACATAGCAGAAAATATTCTCAGTACAGCATTTGATAAATTTATATTCGAAAAAAAATAAGCGTGGCAAACAAAAAAACAATGGGTACTTTTTTTAAAGTGTATTCATTGTTTCTCTTTTTGGCACGCTTCACCACCGATGATATCCCAGCTCGCCTTTGAACCTGTATGGATATGCAAAGTAACGCTCAACGTCTTATCTTGATGCAAACTACCGGCAGGCACATACACAATCGCACGTTTTTTATCGATGATTGGTGCCCTTGATCCACACCGCTTGCAAAAGGAAGAAACCCAACCCATCTCAGTTACATATCGTTGAAGCTCAGCGCTCTCTTTTAGCCAACGAAAATCGTCCAACTTGACAATAAGGTTCGCATTCGCGGCACTCCCTGTAACACGGCGGCATTTACTGCAATGGCACTGATAAATTTCGCCTTTTTCTACTTTCAGGTTGAAAGCCAAAGCACCACAAAGACAACGACCTTCCATGCCAACCATCCACACAACCCTTACTTAGCATGCTTCTGCTGGCATACTGCTATTTTTCCTTGCAAATAACTTAGCAACAGCTATTTGGCCTACCACTGGCAATTCCCATCACTTTTTTTATTGAGAAATTCAAGATAAGCAGCATGCTCTGCCACTTCTTTCGGGTTAGCCTTTAACAATCGCAAAGGTTGATTGAGCGCTATCGCCGATAAGCTGCTCGCATTATCACTCACGCCATCATCACTGCTTGCATCAAGTGAAAGCCCTGTTTGCCCGCCTGTCATCCGTAAATAAACGTCGGCCAATAGCTCGGAATCTAAAAGTGCGCCATGTAAATCTCGCGATGAATTGTCGATATAATAACGCTTACATAAAGCATCTAGACTGTTACGCTGCCCTGGGTGCTTTTTTTTCGCCATGACTAACGTATCAAGGACAGAGCAATAATTTTCCATCAGCGGTTGTTTTTTATCGATAAGTCGCAATTCATGGTTCAAAAAGCCAATATCAAAAGGCGCGTTATGGATAATGAGTTCAGCTCCTTTTACAAAGCGTAAAAAATCATCTGCAACATTAGAAAACAAGGGTTTATCTTGTAAAAAATCAAGCCCAATACCATGAACTTTATAGGCCCCTTCTTCAATGTCACGCTCAGGGTTAATATATTGGTGGTAATGATTCCCGGTGAGCTTACGATTAATCAACTCTACGCAACCAATTTCTATCAACCGGTTGCCTGAACTGATGTCAATACCCGTTGTTTCTGTATCTAAAACGACTTGCCTACTCATAAAAATTGCCGTGCCCCTTTATTAGCCAGCTCATCTGCTATTTCGTTTTCAGTATGTCCACTGTGGCCTTTTACCCAATGCCACGTTACCTCATGCTCACTGACTTGTTCATCCAGCATTTGCCATAAGTCCTGATTTTTCACAGGTTTTTTACTGGCTGTTTTCCATTGGTTTTTTTTCCAGTTCGCCATCCATTTCTCTATACCATTTTTTACATAACTCGAATCAGTGGTCAAAGAAACCTTGCTATTCTTCTTCAACGCTTTAAGCCCTTCGATGGCAGCCAATAACTCCATCCGGTTGTTGGTCGTATTTTTTTCGCCACCAAATAGCGTTTTCTCATGCCCTTTATAGCGTAACAAAACGCCCCATCCTCCCGGTCCTGGATTACCTTTACAAGCACCATCCGTGTATATCTCAATCATATTCATCATCTTTATGCAGTGTTGAAGACCTCGTCGGCAGCGCAGGATTTAATACGGGAACCATTCGTGAGCGAGGCTTTTTCTTGCGCCTACTTATAGGTGTAGCGGGTGTGACGCGTTTTATTGCTTTCACAATATAAAACCCACCTAATGGCCAGCGCCACTTTTCGCACCGACGCTCAAGCTTAGCGGACAATTGCGTACCTAGAAAATAAGAACAAGGCGGAGAAAACAGCCCATAATCTACACTCTCAACGGTGAAGTCAACCAGCCTCAACCAGTCACACAGTTTAGAGGGCGAATAAAAACGCTGTTTTAAACCACAATTTACTTTCCTTGATAAATGAGACTGCAAACCTAGCAAACTGTAGGGATTAAAACCAATGATAATCAAATGCCCTGACGGCAAGGTAATTCGACTAAGCTCTCTCAGTAACTCGTGGGGGCGCGGACTATAATCCAATAAGTGATGGAGAACGATGGCATCCATAGAATCAGCCTCAAGCGGTAAGGCTTCTTTTTCAAAATATGCACTGACTGCATCAGCAGGTTGGTTGTGCATTCGAAATTTATGTGTAATTGGGCATCGATCATAATTCAGAAGATTATCCAGTACACTGAGTTGCAGTAAATAATAACCCTGCAAACCTTCAAGGTGATTATTCAATAACCGCTGCTCACCATCTAGCATCGTTTTTCCGGTTACTGTGCGACAAAACACTTCAAACGCTAAAAGGCCTGAATGCATTTCATCGTTGTTATCAGCTATTTTAATCATTGTCGTTGAAGTCATCCCTATATAGCCTTTCACACAAACATATTATTGCGACATAATTCAACAATGCAAACAGTAAAATGGCATCGACGATGAAAATTCATGCACTTAAAGCTTTTAACGACAATTATATCTGGGCAATCGTACAAGGAGATCGCGTCGCGGTGGTTGACCCAGGCGACCCTGACGTTGTGATTCAATTTCTAAATGAACATGGATTAACCTTAGAAAGTATCTTGATAACACACAAACATTTAGATCATACCGGCGGTATTTCTGTACTAAAAGCACAAACAAATTGCGCTATCTATGGGCCAGAATGTAAAGATATCAAAGGATTAACCCATCAGGTAAAATCTTGTGGTGCAATTGAAACCTTAGGGTTACGCTTTAAAATCATTGCTTTACCCGGCCATACACTTGAGCATATTGGGTTTTATTGCTCATCTGAAGATATCTTTTTTGTTGGCGATACGTTATTTGCAGGTGGCTGCGGTCGAATGTTTGAAGGCACATACGAAATATTCCTTCAAACCCTTACGTATATTGCAAGCTTTCCGCCTGATACAAAAATCTTCTGTGCACACGAATATACTGAAGCCAATTTATGTTTTTCTCTGGCCGTGGAACCCTCAAACAAAGCCACTCAAACCCGGCTAAGAAACGTACAATCCTTACGAAAAGCTGGAAAAATTACGCTACCGAGCACAATTCGACAAGAACTTTTAACCAATCCCTTCTTACGCACGCAAAAATCAGGTGTAATGCAAGCCGCCCTTTCTAGGGATGCACACGCTTCTTCACCCGTGCATATTTTTGCCGCTATAAGACAATGGAAAGATAATTTTAATGGTTAGTCGTGAACTGTTGGTTTTTTTATGTTTTTTTCTTTTACTGTCCGCATGCTCTACCCACACACTCAAACCCGTTAAAGAATCTAAGTCATCTGAAACGGGGAAAACTTTCAACGTTATCACGGGTAAAGATTTTTGCTACCCCGTTGAAACCGACGCATTTAATCACCCTATTGATGCATTGCCCGTTACTATTTCCGATGACTTAAGTATTTGGCCTCGCGTACAACGTGGCCTTGCATTAGCTGATGTCAAACACCCAAGAATCACTCCACATCTTAGGTGGTATCATAAACACCCTAGCTACTTAGGCCGCGTGCAGAAGCGCTCCGCGCGTTATATTCATTCTGTTGTTGAACTTCTCGAAAAACACTCGCTACCAACTGATTTAGCGTTACTCCCCATCGTCGAAAGTGCCTATGAGCCTTTTGCCTATTCACATGGCCAAGCCTCGGGTTTATGGCAGTTCATCCCAATCACAGCCAAACGATTCAAGCTTGAAAGTGATTGGTGGCGTGATGACCGTCGCAACACCTTAAAATCTACAGAAGCTGCAATTAAGTATCTTTCTTATTTACATCGTTATTTTGACAACGACTGGTTATTAGCAGTCGCAGCCTACAACGCAGGCGAAGGGACTGTCAGAAAAGCGATTAGGAAAAATAAAAAGCGTAAGCAGCCAACGACCTTTTGGCACCTAGATCTTCCTAAAGAAACGCGCGCTTATGTACCCAAGCTGATCGCTTTATCCCATATCATCAAATACCCTAATGAATACAATGTTGAACTACTCTCGATTCCTGATGAGCCTTATTTTAAAGCCGTCAAACTTGGTTACCAGTTAGACCTCGCCCAAGCTGCAACACTCATGGATACCCCAATTGAAGAGCTGTACTACCTCAACCCAGACTTAAACCAGTGGGCAACCCCACCTATTGATAATTATGTGCTTAAAGTTCCTGCTGATAAAAAACATACGCTTAAGCAAGCATTAAAAAAGCTCCCCGAAGAACAGCGGATTAACTGGAAACGTCATAAAGTGGCATCTGGCGAATCGCTTAGCTTGATCGCACAAAAATATAATAGCAACACACAACTTATAAAAGACGTTAACAACTTAACATCGAGCCGTATTCTCAAAGGCATGAAATTGATGATACCTACCGCTAAAAACCATGCGATTGAATACAGTTACAGCCAATCTCAACGACTGAGAGCGAAACAAAATAGGCAACCGGGTAGTCGAAAAAACAAGATCAATCACCGTGTAAAATCGGGGGATTCACTTTGGCGTATTGCTAAAAAACATAAGATCAGTATCAATCAGTTAGCCCGATGGAACAATAAATCACCAAAAGATAGCCTTCGCATTGGTGAAAAACTCGTTATCTGGCAAACCGTCAAACCATCTTCTCGAACCGAGATGACAAGAAGGATCACCTATACTGTACGAAATGGAGACTCTTTGGCACGTATTGCCGATAAATTCCATGTCAGCATAAAAGATCTCGTGAAATGGAATCAGGTAAATCCTAAGAAATACCTTAAGAAAGGCCAAAAACTAAAAGTGTATGTTGATGTCAGTAAGACGACTTATTAAAGACAACAACCGTTAACGCTAAAAAAGGAAAATCTCTGAGGGAGAAGTCTCTTTTTTTACAAATATAAAGGTAAACAGTTTTATGCTTCCAGCGCTACTCACTTTATCTGAAATTTTAGGGTTAAAAGAAACACACATTATATCTGCTCATGCTGATCAAAGCTTAAACGCCTTTAAAAGAAATACAAAGCAAGTAAGGTTCACCAAGGAAACGTTTAAACATAGAGGTGCTTCTTCTAAAAACATGACAGTCGACGCACCATCAATACACCAAAATGAGAAATTTTTAGCTAAAGCACCTCCCACCTCTAACACCAACACTTTATCCAGCAGGCGCAGTATCACCGCTCACAGCAGAGAGAGTCTTTTTGGCAATATTGAAAAGCTGATGTCAGTATGTACAGGCCACTCTCAAACCATAGGAGAAAAAGATATTCATGATGCTATCCATAAAAGCGATATCCCGAGTACAGACAAAAACCGTTTAACTGCATTTTTTGATAATCCTGCCCACAGAGATGCAGGTGCAACAACGCTGGAGCACCTATACAAATCAATAAATATCTTTCTCCCGCACAAAAGAAAATCGCACGTTACAAATCAAAATCCGACCAAATAGGCGCATGATCAGAAGGCTTTTCCATGCCGCGTATATCATAACCAATCTCGGCAGTTTGACAGTGCGCTAAAAGTGCCTCATTTACCAGCACATGATCAATGCGCAGGCCTCGTTTAGGCTCATCATTGAAGCCTTTCGAGCGATAATCAAACCAGCTAAACTTATCGTTTTTTTCTGGATAAAGATGTCTGTAAGTATCCGTCAATCCCGTGGCTAGCAAAGCATCGTACCATTCCCGCTCTTCCGGTAAGAAGGAACATTTCCCTTGTTGCAACCAGCGTTTTTGATTCTTTTCGCCAATACCAATATCGATATCAGCAGGTGAAATATTCATGTCGCCCATAATCAGCAGATGACTACAGGTTTTTTTGAGTTGCTCGATATAGACATTAAGATCTTGGTAAAATTTTTCCTTAGCCGGAAATTTGGTTTCATGCTTACGGCTTTCGCCTTGAGGGAAGTAGCCGTTCACGACATCAACCATTGTACCGTTAACATCATAACGGGCATGAATAATCCGGCGCTGTGCATCTTCGTCATCCGAAGGAAAACCTTTCTGTACGAAAACAGGCGGCTTCTTTGAGGCGAGCGCAACACCGTAATGCCCTTTCTGGCCAAAAATCTCAAAATGCCACCCAAGATGAGCAAGGTCTTCAAAGGGAAACTGATCATCGTGCACTTTAATTTCCTGAAAACCTATAATATCAGGGTCAAGTTGTTCTTTAACAGCATCTAACTGATGAAACCGTGCACGAATGCCGTTGATATTGAAACTCATTATCCGAACCAAAACACTGCCCCTTACTCAAGAAAAAAAGAAATAGTAGCAGCTTGCGTTTTTAAAGAACACTACCGCTACCCATGTGAAGTTTAGAGCTGATTTTTTTATCGATTCATGGTTAAATGCGCGCGTTTTCTGTACTTACGTTCGGAGTTAGCTAATGTCAGCTGTTTTATTGCATCAAAATAATAATGACTTTTTACAGCGTCATATAGGCTCTTCCAATACTGATACGCAACGCATGCTAGAAGCGCTGAAGCTTAAGTCGCTAGAGACTCTCATCGAACAGACCGTTCCAGCCGATATCCGCCTTGATAACCTTGCGATAGCATGCCCACAAACTGAGCACGCGACACTCAGCCGGCTTGCTGAATTTGCGCAAAAAAACCAGATTAAAGATTGTTATATTGGCTTGGGGTTTTACCCAACGCACACACCTAGCGTTATATTAAGAAATATTTTTGAAAACCCAGGCTGGTATACCGCCTATACCCCTTACCAACCCGAAATTGCACAAGGACGACTAGAAGCACTCACCAACTTCCAGCAGATGATCATGGATCTCACTGCGATGCCTTTAGCGAATGCCTCATTACTCGACGAAGCCACCGCAGCTGCCGAAGCCATGGCAATGAGTCAGCGTGTGGCTAAAAAGAACAAAAGTCTTGCTTACTTTGTTGATAAACACTGCCATCCAAACACGTTGGCCGTATTAAAAACACGAGCAGAGCATTTCGGTTTCGAATTAATTATTGGTGATATTTTTAAGGATGCTGCGACAAAAGATTTTTTTGGTGCTCTGGTACAATACCCGAATACGCATGGCAGCCTACAAGACCTCACTGACACGATAGAGATGATTCATCAAAAACAGGCTATTGTCACTGTTGCGACAGACCTACTTAGCTTATGTTTAATCACCCCCCCCGGTGAAATGGGTGCCGATATCGTTGTCGGCAACAGCCAGCGATTTGGCGTACCCATGGGGTTTGGTGGCCCACACGCAGCCTTTTTTGCTTGCCGTGAAAACCATAAGCGTGCACTTCCTGGCCGTATTATTGGTGTCTCAAAAGATGCACAAGGTAACCTCGCCTACCGTATGGCAATGCAAACCCGTGAGCAACATATTCGTCGTGAAAAAGCGACCAGTAACATTTGCACATCTCAGGCATTACTCGCTGTTATGGCGAGTTTCTATGCCGTTTTTCATGGCCCAGAAGGCCTTAAGTCCATCGCCCAACGCGTACACCGAGCCGCCGAAATTTTAGCCGCTTCTTTAAAATCAGCAGGTGTTGACATCATCAACGAAACTGCCTTTGATACCCTTCTTGTCCATGATAAAGAAGCAGGTGCACTGCATGACAAAGCGCTTGCTAAAAACCTCAACCTTCGTCTCATCGACAGTGAACACCTAGGTATTAGCCTACATGAATTAACATCCACCGATGACCTAAAGAATATCCTTAGTGTGTTCGATGAAAAAGCTGAACTGCTTAACCCTGCTCATTTGCTTATCCCAAAAAATTTATCACGAAAAACGCCATATTTAATGCATCCTGTTTTTCATCAATACAGGAGTGAAACGGAATGTTTACGTTACATGAAACGCCTAGAAAACAAGGATATCGCCCTCACGCATTCTATGATTGCCTTAGGGTCGTGCACAATGAAGCTCAATGCCACCACAGAAATGATGCCTGTTTCCTGGCCTGCATTCAGCCAGCTTCACCCTTACGTACCAAAAGCACAAGCAGAAGGCTACCACCTGCTCTTTGAAGAGTTATGTGACATGCTTAAAGCCGTCACAGGGTACGATGCCATTTCCTTGCAGCCCAATGCGGGCTCTCAGGGAGAGTATGCAGGCCTATTAGCCATCAAAGGTTATTTGAGCAACCGTGGCGAATCTGATAGAAACATTTGCTTGATCCCTCAATCGGCACACGGTACCAATCCAGCAAGTGCGGCTATGGCGGGCATGAAAGTAGTCATTGTTCAATGCGACCATCAAGGCAACGTAGATATCGATGACCTCAAACAAAAAATCGATGCATACCAATCACAACTCGCCTGCTTAATGATCACATACCCCTCGACGCACGGCGTATTCGAAACTGCCATTCGTGAGATTTGTGGCTTGGTACATGATGCAGGTGGTCAGGTTTATGTTGACGGTGCCAACATGAATGCATTGGTCGGCGTTGCGGCTCCCGGTAAATTTGGTGCCGATGTTTCACACCTAAACCTCCACAAAACCTTTGCCATCCCACATGGCGGCGGTGGCCCAGGCATGGGGCCCATTGGCGTAAAATCTCACCTTGCTGACTTTTTACCTGCCAACCCCCTTACTGACAGCAAAAATCCGACGATATCAGGCACACCCTTTGGTAGCGCCAGTATCCTTATTATTTCTTGGGCTTATATGCATATGCTCGGCGCAGAAGGCTTAACAAAATCAACACGCATGGCAATTTTACAAGCCAACTATATTGCCGAGCGCCTTAAGGGAAGCTACCCCATTTTATATACAGGTGCAGAAGGCCGTGTTGCCCATGAATGTATTATTGATATTCGCACCATAAAGGAACGTTCAGGTATCAGTGAAGAAGATATCGCCAAGCGGCTCATGGATTATGGTTTTCATGCCCCAACTATGTCATTCCCCGTTGCAGGCACCTTGATGATCGAACCGACAGAGAGTGAATCGAAAGCAGAAATCGACCGTTTTTGTGACAGCTTGTTAGCAATTTTTGATGAAATTAAAAATATAGAGCAAGGCACCTGGCCTGATGATGATAACCCCTTGGTTAATGCGCCGCATACGCATCAGGTATTAATGACAGATGACTGGCAGCACCCTTACTCCAGAGAAATCGCCGCCTACCCACTACCTTTTGTCAAAACCAATAAATACTGGCCACCTGTTGGGCGCATTGACAATGTCTTTGGCGATAGGAATTTGTTTTGTGCCTGCCCTGCAATTGAGGAATACCAGTAAGACTTCAAGTCTTACTGCTTATTATTACAATTTCAATACCGTTAGGGTTGCAGTCACAGCTATAAAGATCTTGCCTACATACAGTGCAGCCAAAAAAATGAAACATTCCTACACTTTTGCAGCAGAAACTCTTGCTTCAACATGTTTTTTAAAGCTGCCGAACATCCACTTTAAGCCTATCCCCATAAAGGGCTTAAATAAAAACATTGTCAGCTTACCCAAACCTTTAGGTGTCATCCCCATTGTCCATGTCACTTCCACCTGCCCGTCACCTAAGTCTTTGACGTCATAACCTTCTGCAAAAGACTCAATCAAACTCTGCGAACTATGCGTAAAACAGAAAGCCATTCTTTTAGGGTAATCCCAGTCGATGAAAACCTCATCGCCAACTAGCCCACCAGACATAGCAACACGTCGCGTCGTGCCTACGCCAAAGGGCTTTGGTGAAGTCCAGTCAACGGATTGGATAGGCATC
The DNA here is from genome assembly GCA_965248335.1 of Pseudomonadales bacterium. GTDB lineage: Bacteria > Pseudomonadota > Gammaproteobacteria > Pseudomonadales > DT-91 > CAKMZU01. Next base: position 1,394,574 of record CBDFIY010000003.1, on the reverse strand, counting down.
GCCCATTCAGGCCAGCTATTTTCATCCTCAAAAGCATCGAACACATCGGCTGCACTTGCGTTTATTGTCACTGTTGCAGTAAAGCAATAAGGGGCCGTTGAAAAGTAGGTGTTATCGACAAGCGTACAATCGAACATAATCGCCTTTATTGTTATTTTAAGATGTATCACATCATAACAATAAAGGGCGGATTTACAATTTATATGGAGAAGTTACGAATACTCTGGAAATTTTGGCGAGGATGAGATTTGGAGGGGGCGCCTCACATCAGGAATAGTCATGTGCTCAAACATCGCCTCAAGCTCCAATTTACTTGAGCATGCATAAGCTTGATCAACAATATCCTTGGTAAGATGAGGTGCGAATTTTTCTATAAACTCATACATATAGCTTCGTAAGAAAGTACCACGCCTAAAACCAATTTTAGTCACACTCGGTTGAAATAAGTGACTTGCATCAATAGAAACTAAATCGGTATCTTGTGATTCGTCGTAAGCAAGGTTCGCCACAATACCGATGCCAAGGCCGAGCCTCACATAGGTTTTTATAACATCAGCATCCGCTGCGGTAAAAACTACTTTAGGCGCAAGGCCACTCGATAAAAAGGCCTCATCGAGTTTAGAGCGCCCCGTAAATCCGAACACATAAGTCACAATCGGGTAATTGGCTACATCTTCGAGTGTTACTGTAGTTAATTGGGCTAGCGGGTGTGTTTTTGGCACAAGAATCGTTCGGTTCCATTGATAGCAAGGCATCATAACCAAATCACTAAAGAGGTCTAATGCTTCTGTCGCAATAGCAAAATCTACCGTACCATCAGCCGCTAACTCTGAAATCTGCATCGGCGTGCCTTGGTGCATATGCAAGGCAACTTCAGGATAATCTTTAATGAAGCTTTGAATCACATCTGGCAGCGCATAGCGAGCCTGAGTATGCGTGGTGGCGAGCGATAAACTACCCTTCTTCTCATTACTAAACTCTTGTGCAACCTGCTTGATGCTCTCAACTTTACGCAAAATCTCGCCAGCCGTCTGTAAAATCGCCTCACCTGCTGGAGTAACGCGTGTAAGATGCTTGCCACTTCTCGCAAAAATTTCTACGCCTAATTCGTCTTCCAGTAACCTGATTTGCTTACTAATCCCAGGCTGAGAGGTATATAGGCTTTGGGCTGTTGCAGATACATTTAAATCGTGATGAGCGACTTCCCAAATATACCTAAGCTGCTGTAGTTTCATGCACGTCCTCCAATGGACGAAGTGATATCAGGCGGTCAACTATAATTACAATTCTAATTACGATTCGCAACTATAACCAAAACGAATATTAATATAAGCCTTTAATCTTTTTACTTCTTGAATTTATACAGTATTGTTATTGTTTTAATCCAGCATATACCTAAATAACAAGATAACAAAGTTTTTATTGATAAATGACTTTCGACCTATTTAACTTCTCACTTTACATCCTTTCCGGCGCTGGCGTCGGCGTACTCATCGGTCTAACAGGTGTTGGCGGCGGCTCATTAATGACCCCTCTACTCATATTGCTCAACATACCTCAGCATATTGCTATTGGTACCGACCTACTCTACGCAGCGATCACCAAGACCAATGGCGTTTGGGCGCATCAAAAACGCGGCAATATTCAATGGCGGGTTGTATTAACACTCGCTGCGGGCAGTATACCCGCATCTATTCTCACCACATTGTTAATCTACTATTGCTTTGGCAGCCCAGAAAGTTACAAAGGCATTCTGACGACAACACTCGGCATTATGCTGATCTTTACCGCTTGTGTTTTGTTTTTTCGCAAAAAATTACAGCATGCTTCAGCTATGCTTGCAAGCAAAGATAAGCCATCTTTTTTCCATAAATATCGTATGGCTACAACGGTTTTTTCAGGCATCTTTTTAGGTGTAATGGTCACATTATCTTCGGTAGGCGCTGGTGCGTTTGGTACAGCACTCATTATGATCTTATTTACTCGATTACCTGCCATGCATATTGTCGGGACGGATCTCGCCCATGCTGTACCTTTAACTTTTATTGCCGGGATGGGCCACTTTTTAGTGCTCGATAGTGTTGACTTCACACTGCTCGCTGGCTTGCTCATTGGCTCCATTCCAGCAGTCACACTCGGTACAAAAATAGGTGCTAGATTGCCGGAAAGATATATGTATAATCTCCTAGCAATCATTTTATTGGTAATAGGCACACGTTTTGCTTTCTTCTAGCAAACACAATCATATCCATGAATAAAAAAGTTGTTGAGCATCAAGCGCTTGCCTGGAGCGAAATTTCTCTTCCTGCCCTCCAGCATAACCTTCATATTATTAAGCGAGTAGCTGGAAGCGCCAAGATCATGCTGGTTTTAAAAGCTAACGCCTACGGACATGGCGCCAGTGAAATAGCCTCACATATTGATGTCGATGCACTTGCAGTCGCCCGCATAGAGGAAGCCGAACACCTTAGGGCTTCAGGCTTTAACGGACAACTTCTTCTGCTCAGTCCATTACTTACTGATCACGCTATCCAAGCTGCAAACAAACTATCTCTTGATATTGTATTGCACAGTGAATCAGCCGCCAGAAAACTGCTTAAATACCCGCTCTGTGAACAACTCAATATTTGGATTAAAGTGGACACGGGAATGCACAGGCTCGGCATGCTACCAAATACAGCGGAACAACTCATACCGGAATTAATCGCCCACCCCAAACTCAATACTTTGAGTTTAATGTCGCACTTTGCAAGCTCTGAAGACAGCACAGCAAGAAAAAATTCTGAGCAACTGGAAAAAATGCTTCACCTCCATACAAAATTTCCACAAATACCTATCTGCTTTGCCAATTCTGGTGCACTATTTTTCAACCCTAAAGCGCATTTTGACTGGGTCAGAGCAGGCATAAGCCTCTACGGCATATCACCGTCCCTAAACACACAAAACAATCACCTTGATCAACTTATTCCAGCAATGACGCTAAAAGCACGCGTGGTCGACGTCAAAACCATCCATGCTGGCGAAACTGTAGGCTATGGCTCTACGTGGCGAGCAGCTACAAACACGCAAATTGCCATCATTGCCATTGGATACGGTGACGGCTACCCAAGACATGCCAAAGCCGGCACGCCCGTTTTGATCAACGGCGAAAGGTTCAAACTCGCAGGCACCGTTTCAATGGATCTCATCACCGTCGATATCGGGGAAGCCTCAGTCAAACCAAACGATATCGCCACACTGTGGGGAGAAACATTACCCGTTAACGAAGTCGCCTATCACGCAGGCACTATTGGTTATGAACTCGTCACACGCATTAGCCAACGTGTGAAACGCCTGTATCAGTATTAGGTTGCGCCTCTTTATAGGAGTCAACAGCAATATCCTTAAGCAACAAAGCAAACTCAAGCCCGCTCAGTGCATTAACACCATCAACTTGGATAAAAACTTCATACCCTGAACCTTTCGCAACCGGAATAGGCCTATTATTCTTATCCCACAACTGCGCTAGAACAAAGCGTATATTTCCCGAGGGTGTCATCAATTCCACATTATCACCCAACTCAAAACGGTTCTTAACATCCAGTTTTAACTTATCACCACTCACCTCTAAAACGGCCCCCACAAATTGTTGCTGTTTATGCGTGGAGGAGCCTTCCTTATAGTTTTGTGTATCTTGTGGCTTATGTCGGCGCAAGAAACCTTCGGTATAACCTCGGTTTGCCAAACTATCGAGCTGATAAAGCAGATCTGGATCAAACGTTTTCCCTTCTACCGCTAAATCAATAGCTTTGCGGTAAGCTTGCGTGGTACGAGCAACATAAAAACTCGATTTCGTTCTTCCTTCAATTTTAAGCGAATGAACACCCATATCAACTAATCGACTTACTTGCTCTATGGCCCTCAAATCTTTTGAATTCATAATATACGTGCCATGCTCATCCTCATAGGCTGGCATAAATTCACCGGGTCGATTTTTTTCTTCAAGTAAAACGGGTGCTACTTCTTTCGCACTACTATCCATCGCACTCGCATCCGTCACAACGAAATTCTTTGCAACAAGATCGCCTGTTTCTGTTTCTTTGGCCTCGGTGACGTTATACCCCCAACGACAAGCATTGGTACATGTGCCTTGATTAGGGTCGCGGCGATTCATATAACCCGATAACAGACACCTTCCCGAATACGCAATACACAGAGCACCATGAACAAAAACCTCTAACTCCATATCTGTGCACTGCTCTCGAACAACTTGGATCTCATCCAAAGACAGCTCACGCGAAAGAATAACACGCGAGATTCCTTGCCTCTGCCAGAACTCAACGGCTTTAAAGTTCACTGTATTCGCCTGCACCGACAAATGAATCGGCATATCTGGCCATGTATCACGAATCATCATGATCATACCCGGATCTGACATAATCAATGCATCAGGCTTAAGCGCAATGACTTCTTCCATATCAGCTAAAAACGTATGAATTTTACTGTTGTGCGGGGCAATATTGCAGACAAGATAAAAAAGCTTGCCTCTCGCATGACAATAATCAATTGCTTCTTTAATTGCAGCAGGTCGACTAAAGTCATTGTTACGCACACGCAAACTATAACGAGGCTGGCCTGCATAAACAGCATCAGCACCATAAGCTATTGCATACTTAACATGCGCCAATGAGCCTGCGGGCAAAAGAAGTTCAGGGGGAGGAATCATCAAGGGAGTACCGATAAAAATAAAAAAACTAAAGAAATTTACAACAGTGCAAGGGAGCTAAAGGCATAACCCCCTTAATTTTAGAAAAGACGTGTATTAACTTTCTTTCTCAACTTCTTTTAGTGTGCCCTTAGGTAGCACAGCCATAATAGCATTTTTTTGGAATTTCAACTCAACACCCTCACCTACTTTGAGAACAACGTAGCCATCATTAATTTTTCTTACTTTCCCCAACAGGCCGCCATTTGTTGTTACCTCATCACCAACAGAAAGTGCACTAAGCATGCTTTGCGTTTCTTTCTGTCGCTTACGCTGCGGGCGAATAATGAGAAAATAGAAAACGGCAAACAGGACAACGATCATACCAATTTGCATAAACTGGCCACCTACAGGCTGCGCTGCTTGTGCATTGGCTAAGGGGGCGAAAAGACCTAGAAGCATAAATCGAGACAACATAGTATTCCTCGTTACAGGTTAATTTTGTGGTATTATAGGCATTTATGCGGTTTAAAACAGCATAATAATGCATGACAAAATCATCTATTTTCCTTAACCAAGTAAAAGAGCATTTTCACAGTGTCGCCGCATATTTTAATTTTTGATTCTGGGTTAGGCGGCATTTCAGTCCTACACGAAATTCGATTAAAAATGCCGCACGCCCGCTTTAGTTACCTCATTGATAACGACGCATTCCCTTATGGAGAAAAATCCGATGATTGGTTGAAGTCTCGCGGCAAAAAACTTTTTGCAAAGCTTCTTTCACAAGTTCAGCCAGACCTGATCATTTTAGCGTGCAACACGGCAAGCACGCTTTTTTTAGAAGACATCCGCAAGCAATCATCCATCGCCGTTATTGGCGTTGTACCCGCCATAAAACCTGCAGCGAAAATCAGCCAAACCAAAACCATTGGGCTTTTAGCAACACAGGCAACCATATCCCGAGGCTATATAGATCAACTGCATAAAAATCACGGGCAAGATTGCACGCTAATACGGTTTAATGCACAACCTCTTGTCAAATTATCCGAAAACTATTTACGTCAACTCAGTCTCGACTTCACCGCTTTAGACAACCTGATCACCGATATAAAAACACATCATCTCGCATCTGAAATCGATACCATCATTTTAGGCTGCACTCACTTCCCTGCACTCAAAGAGAAGCTCAAGGAAAGGTGGGGGCAACCCATTCACTGGATTGATTCAGGTGAGGCTATAGCTAGACGCACACTATCTCTGTGTACAATAATAAAAAAAATGCCCTCCACCTTTGAGTGCACCCTGTTTTATACTAAGCCGGATCCTACACCCCATTTTTCAACCCCCTTTAAACCCTATAACATTCTCACCTCATCTTTATTACTTTTTTAAACGCCCGTATTTGTGGGCGAGTAACTTTGCTGCTACGATTGGTAAAAAATAAAAACGGAAAGATTTCCTATGACGGCAAATTCGGATATGCCGATTTTGATTGTTGATGACGCAAAATTTAGTATGACTGTTATCATCAAATGCCTGGAATCAGGCGGATATAAAAATATCAAACACGCATCAAACGCCAAAGACGCACTAGGAATTATCAAAAAAAATTCAATTGCAATTATTATTGCTGACTGGCTGATGCCAGGCCCAGACGGCCTAGATTTAACCCACCTTATCCGTAAGATCGATGCTGAAACAGACCACTACACCTATATCATCATGCTAACGGCGAAAGATGGAAAAACTGACTTACAAAATGCTTTTAACGAAGGCGTAGATGACTTTATTAACAAGTCAGCAATGCAACAACAACTTTTACCGCGCATATTTTCTGCCGGACGTATTGTGAGGAACCAGCATCGTCAAACAAGAAAACACAACGCCCTAATAAAGGCTAACTCACTACTTAAAAACCAGAATGAAAATTTAAAAAGCACCTGCGTTATAGATACACCCACAGGTCTCGGCAATCATAATTTCGCCCTACAAAAACTCCGCGATCATTTGAAGCATACCAAAGCGCGTGGCGGTGCAAGCTGTGTTGTTCTTATTCGCATAAACCCTCATAACAATGCACTTAACCATCTGCCCGCTATCATAGTGCAGGAAATTTTGCTCGGCATCAGCAAACGATTAAAATCCTCCATTCGGCCACTTGATGACCTCGCACGCTTATCGCCTTTTGAATTTGCCATCATCACACAACAGCCTGACCTCGATCACTGTCAGCCACAAGCATTCAAACGCCTATATAAAAACATTGAGAACCGTGAATTTAAAACATCCATGGGATTTCAATCGGTTGATTTAACAATTGCTGTCGTCGCAGCTGACTATGACTACCTACCCAAAGCGCAAGAAATGCTACAAAAAGCAAGAGACTTGATTCAACACGCAAAAGAAAATGAAAAAATCAGCTATCATCGATTCGAATTAAATAGCACCATAATCAACTAAAATTTTTACACTTTTTACACACAAACGCTTAAACAACGACAAATACTCATGACTACTACCACCCAAAAATATCAAGAAAGCGTCAGCCAACTTACCGGTAAAGGTTCACCGTGGGAAATTCAAGAACGCATAATCAACGAGCAAGGCTATCGCGCTTATACGAATGCGCCCTCCTCACTCGCAGATTTAATTAACGAAGGGAGAAAGCACGGCAGTAACGAATTTATCGTTTATGGCGACGAGCGTATTACTTTCGATGATTTTTTTAGTCGTGTCGATCGCGTAGCATCTTCCCTCATCAATCATCATCAATTACAAGCCGGTGATACAGTCGCCATCGCTATGCGTAACTACCCAGAATGGATGATCAGCTTTGCCGCTATTAGTCTTGCTGGCGCAATAGTTGTCCCAATCAACAGCTGGGGAAAACGCGAAGAGCTCATGCACGCAATTACAAATGCTGACAGCAAACTAGTTTTTTGTGACGCTGAGCGCTTTGAGCTCATCAGTGACGATCTATCTACCGCTAACATAGGCGCCGTGGTCGCAAAAATAGACCGTGTACCAAATCATGCGCATACATTTGAATCTCTGCTCGCACAGCCGGCACAACAAACGTTCGATCAACCCACGACTACTGACCCAGAAAGCCCCACTATTATCATGTACACATCCGGTACAACAGGATTCCCTAAAGGTGCTGTATCCAACCATCGCAATGTCTGTCAAAGTATCTTTAATTTCGAAATGCTCGCCATCGCAGCGGCTATGACAGACCCTGAGCCAATAGGAAAAATGCTTGAACGCGGATTCCCGCCCAAAGTATTACTGGGCATTCCTTTGTTCCATGTGGCCGGTTGTTACAGCGTATTTTTACTATCATTACGTGCAGGCCGCCCTATTGTCATGATGCCAAAATGGGATCGCAACAAGGCCCTAAAAGATATTCAAGATGAACGCATTACAATGATTAGTGCAGCACCGACCATGTTGCTTGAGCTCCTCGAAGCACCAGAGTGGGATAATTACGATACCAGCAGTTTGTTTGGCATTGGGGTTGGTGGCGCTGCCGCACCCGCACGATTAACAGAAACCATCTATAGGCAATTGCCAGATAGCTTCCCGGGCACAGGCTACGGCATGACAGAAAGCAATGCTTGTGGCTTTAGTGCATCCGGCGCAATTTTTGCGCAACATCCCTTAAGCTCAGGGTTAAGCTCCCCTTTAATCGACACTAAAATTTTGAATAGCGAAGGTCATATCGTTAAAGCGGGTGAGGTAGGCGAGATTTACCTTAAATCACCAACTATTATGGCGGGCTATCACAACAACCCTGACGCAACCGCAGAAACACTCATTGACGGCTGGCTAAAATCAGGCGATGTAGGCTACATGGATGAAGAGGGGCGTATATTTATCACTGATCGTATTAAAGATATGATCATACGGGGCGGGGAGAACATCTACTCCGTTGAAGTTGAATCCGCCGCATTAACACACTCTACGATTTTAGAAGCAGCCGTTTTTGGTATACCGCACGACACTCTCGGTGAAGAGGTTGCACTGGCTGTTTATATCGCAGACATCAACTCACTGACTAAAGATCAAATACAAGCACACATCAGTGAGAAGTTAGCGAAATTTAAAGTGCCAAGTGTCGTGTATTTATCCGATACACCCCTGCCTAAAAATGCAACACAAAAAATACTGAAGAATCAGCTTAAAGCTAAATATGCGGTTTAACGTAGCGAAGATATAAAAAAACACTAAGTAAGCGCTTTTTATAAAGAGGATAATTTTACTTATAAGCCTACCAGCACGCATGTTGTGCTAAAACCCCTCGACCTCTCTTGGTGTTGATGGATTATCAATAATCCATCAACGAAGCCGATTAATTCGGCTTTTCTTCAAGCGGTTAAGTGAACTTCCTTCCTTTGCTTGCGGCAATTCGCATCCTCAACGCATTAAGTTTAATAAAACCTGCTGCATCTTTTTGATCGTAAGAGCCTGCATCGTCTTCAAAGGTAGCGATACTCTCATCAAATAAACTATCATCAGAGCGCCTACCAACAACCATGACATTGCCTTTATACAACTTCAGCCTGACATCACCATTAACCACTTGCTGCGTTTGATCGATAGCCGCTTGCAGCATCTCTCGCTCAGCTGACCACCAATAACCGTTATAAATTAATTTTGCATACTTCGGCATCAGCTCATCTTTCAAATGCATGGCTTCACGATCCAACGTAATGGATTCGATCGCACGATGTGCTTTAAGCAATACAGTGCCTGCGGGCGTCTCATAGCAACCACGCGCCTTCATGCCAACATAACGGTTTTCAACAATATCAACGCGTCCAATGCCATGTTCGCCAGCGAGTTTATTGAGATCTTCCATAACCGTTGCTGGCGTTTTAGGTTGCCCGTCGATCGACACAACATCACCATGCTTAAATCCAAGCGTTACATAAACGGGTGTATCTGGTGCCTGCTCAGGAGAATTTGTCCACAACCACATATCTTCTTCCGGCTCAGACCAAGGGTTTTCAAGCAAATCACCCTCATATGAAATATGCAGTAAATTTGCATCCATCGAATAAGGTGATTTCTTCCCCGGCTTGGTTTCAACCTTAATACCATGTTTTTCACAATACGCCATAAGAGATTCTCGTGAAGTGAGATCCCACTCCCGCCAAGGCGCAATAACATGAACGCCAGGTTTTAACGCATAAGCACCCAATTCAAAGCGAACTTGGTCATTCCCCTTACCCGTCGCACCATGAGAAATAGCATCTGCACCCGTTTCATTAGCAATTTCAATCAATCGTTTAGCAATCAAAGGTCTCGCAATCGACGTTCCTAATAAGTATTCGCCCTCATAAATTGTATTTGCACGAAACATCGGAAAAACAAAATCTCTCGCAAACTCTTCACGCAAATCATCAATATAGATTTCCTTTATACCCAAAGCCTCGGCCTTCGCCCGGGCAGGCTCTACTTCTTCTCCTTGTCCGAGGTCTGCAGTAAATGTCACGACCTCACACTGATATTCTTCTTGAAGCCACTTAACAATGACGGAAGTATCCAAGCCTCCAGAGTAGGCTAAAACCACTTTATTTATTTTTGACATACATGCATCTCCAGCGGACACTGCCGCTAGTCTGTTAAAGGGTTAAGGAGAGATAGAGCGCGGATTTTACCGCCTGCCGAGTGGCTTTAGCAACCTCTTTAAAAAAGCTTTCGCAGCAAGAATGCTTTATTGCTGCGACACTTTTGATTAAACTTAGCGAATTGATTAACCATAAGCCCCTTTCATGCAAACCATTACCCTTACCCAGCCCGATGATTGGCATATCCACTTACGTGACAATGCGTTTCTTAGCCGAACAGTTCAAGATGCAAGCCGGCAATTTAAACGTGCCATCATTATGCCCAACCTCGTACCTCCCATCATCAACACTGAGCAGGCTTATGCTTACCGGAAACGTATCATACAAAACACACCTGCAGGGGTAGCGTTTAATCCACTAATGACACTTTATCTCACCGACAAAACAACGGAAGACGATATAGTAGATGCTGCCAAGTCCGGCTTTGTCAAAGCTGTGAAACTTTATCCGGCGGGTGCCACCACAAACTCTGACTCCGGTGTCACCGATATATTTAAGAAAAAGAATGTGTTTAAAGCCATGCAAAAAGCTAGCATGCCCTTATTACTTCACGGTGAAACCACCGACCCAACTATCGATATTTTTGACCGAGAAGCGGTATTTATTGAGAAAACTCTCAGCAAATTAGTGAATGACTATCCCGAGCTAAAAATCGTTCTTGAGCATATCACCACCGAGCAAGCTGTCGACTTTATTGAAACCAGCCAGCACCCTATCGCCGCGACAATTACCGCCCATCATTTACTTTTTAACCGTAATCAAATGCTCGCGGGCGGCATCAGGCCACATTATTACTGCCTGCCAATCCTCAAGCGGGACACACACCAGAAAGCGCTCATCAGAGCGGCGACAAGTGGCAGCAGCCGTTTCTTCCTAGGTACAGACTCCGCACCACATATCAGTACAGCAAAAGAAGCAAGTTGCGGTTGTGCAGGGTGCTACACCGCTTACGCCGCCATTGAGTTGTATGCCACTGCCTTTGATAAAGCTAACGCTTTAGATAAACTTGAAGCATTTTCCTCATTTAACGGGCCCGACTTTTACGGCCTACCAAGAAATAAAAGTACGATAACACTAAGAAAAAAACCATGGACGTTGCCGAAAATGCTTAACTATAGCCATGAAACATTAACCCCTCTGCTTGCAGGTGAAGAAATAACATGGCAACGAGCCAATGGCTAAATAACGAAGCTAACCCCATGCCTAAAACTCAGGAAAAAGGACTTTTCGCACATCGATTTCGTGGCTATCTGCCAATTGTTATCGATATTGAGACGGGCGGTTTTAATGCAAAAACCGACGCTATACTTGAGATAGCTATTACAACGCTCGACATGGATGATGGCGGCCGAATGGCCGTTGCTGAAACTTACGCATTCGATATTGAGCCTTTTGAAGGTGCCAATCTTGAACAAAGCGCCCTAGATTTCACAGGCATAGACCCGAATGACCCAAAACGCTGCGCTATTAGCGAAGAGGAAGCAATAAAAGATATCTTCAGAATTGTTCGTGCTGAAATTAAACGGCATCATTGTAAACGTGCCATTATTGTTGCTCACAATGCCAATTTTGATTACCAATTCCTAACCGAAGCCGTCGAAAGAACGCAGGTCAAACGCAACCCCTTCCATCCTTTCTCAACAATGGATACAGCCACACTTGCAGGTTTTGTTTATGGCCACACAGTACTCGCCCAATCCTGTAAAATTGCAGGCATCCCACACGATAATTCTCAGGCACACCATGCAGCCTACGATGCGGCAATCACTGCAGAGCTATTCACTAGAATGGTAAATTCATGGGAGGAATTAGGCGGCTGGAATAAAACGCTTGATGCTCAGCAACGGCTGTTCGAAAAACAACAAAATCAGGAAGAATAAAGCCCCTACCTATCGGGGCTTTTCTTTATAGAACAACTAAATGGAGAAGTTAAAGGCTATCCGACTCTTCTGTAAGATAAGCGGCAACACCTTCGGTAGATGCGACCATACCTTTATCGCCTTTGTTCCAGCCCGCTGGACAAACTTCGCCATGTTCCTCATGGAACTGAAGTGCTTCAAATAAGCGTACAAACTCGTCAAAGTTACGACCTAAAGGTAAATCATTAATCATTTCTGAACGAATCATCCCTTCTTTATCGATGATAAAAGCACCTCGAAACGCAACGCCTCCAGCAGATTCAACATCGTAGGCACGACAAATATCATGATTAATGTCTGCAGCCAACGTATAAGAAACTTGCCCAATTCCACCTTCATTAACAGGGGTATTTCGCCAAGCATTATGCGTAAAATGTGAATCGATAGATACACCAATGACTTCCACACCTAGCTCTTTAAATTTTGCCATACGATGGTCTGCTGCGATGAGCTCCGAAGGGCAAACAAAGGTGAAGTCGAGAGGATAGAAAAAGACTAATCCATATTTGCCATCTAAGGCTCTTTTAAGATTAAACTCTTCTACGATTGAACCATCGCCCAATACTGCTGCACAAGTAAAATCAGGGGCTTGCTTACCAACTAAAACGGCCATTTATTTCTCCAAAGTTAATCTGTAATCACATGATGACGGGCGCTAGAACCCAAGTTCCAATGACGCAAGTCATGATAGTTACCCTAAGGTTAAAGGACAACCTTTTTTGAAACGACAAGTAAAAATTTCACAACTCGGTAAAACAATCGGAGAAACCAAGCATTAATAGCAAATGATATTGACAACGATTATCATTTGCCCTACATTTAATACATCGATAGTGTGTATTTTTTAGGTAAACCTATGTACATTTGCATCTGCAAAGGCATCACAGACAACGACATTAAGCATGCTGTCTATGAAGGTGCATCTTCTTACCGAAAAGTAAGGAAGCAACTCGGCGTAGGTACAGGATGCGGTCAGTGTGCCTGTGACGCAAAAGTAATAATAAAAGAGGCCTCCAGCGAAATGGCACAAGTTGCTGATTCAACGACTTTTTATGCTGCGGGGTGAAAATACAAATCAAAATCCTTATCACCCTCCATACACTTTACCTTAAGTATCAATAACTTAGTATTGACTTATTGCAATTTCATACGCAAACTTAGCCCATAATCTTTTATAGGAGCTACGTCATGAAAGGCGATAAAAAAGTTATTGAACACCTGAACACCGTTCTCGGCAATGAACTCGTCGCTATCAACCAATACTTCCTTCACTCCCGCATGTTTAAAGACTGGGGGCTAAAAGTACTCGCAGACAAAGAGTATGAAGAATCCATCGACGAAATGAAGCATGCCGATACATTGATTGAACGTATTTTATTTCTTGGTGGCATACCCAACCTTCAAAAACTGGGAAAATTACTCATTGGTGAAAACACACGCGAAATGCTGGAGTGCGATTTAAAAATAGAACATATTGCTCACAAAGACCTTAATGAAGCCATCGGCTACTGTGAATCTATCAATGACTATGCATCAAGACAGATTTTCTCAGACATCCTTATTTCTGAAGAAGATCATATTGATTGGTTAGAAACGCAAATAGACCTTATCGACCGCATTGGTTTACAGAATTTCGAACAGACGCAAATAGGTAATCCCGGTTAAATAAACGCTACCTCTTTTGAGCTGAAGGCTTATACTGATCACATTTGAAGATGCAAGGGCGTTGGATATATATACCCATCGCTATTGAAAGTACTTGATTTATAAAGAGTAAATTATCATAGTGCGCAGATGCTGGAAATCGACCTGACAAAAAACGAAAAACTTGCACTGGAATTGCGTCATAAGCAAGCAAGAGACAGTAGAGAAAGTGATCGTTTGAAGGTCGTTTTGTTGCGGTCGGAAGGCTGGTCGACAAGAATGATCGCTCAGGCATTAAGAAAAGATGAGTCCACGATTGTTCGGCATCTTAATGATTACCTAAATGATGAAAAGTTATTATCAACCAATGGCGGCTCCAAAGGTTACCTAGATAACGAGCAATCTCAGTTGCTGGTTACTCATTTGTCAGGAAAAATATATACCCAAGTGAGCCAAATTGGTCATTATATTAAAACAACTTGGGGTGTGCAGTTTAGTGTTTCAGGGCTAACCCAGTGGTTACACCAAAAGGGTTTCAGCTATAAAAAGCCTAAAGGCATTCCACATAAGTTTGATGTTGAAAAACAAGCGCAATTTATTGAAAAGTATGAAGCGCTAAAAGCTGAGCTATCAGAGGGTGAAGCCTTACTGTTCATGGACGCAGTTCATCCAACTCAAGCAACAAAAATCACATCGGGATGGATCAAAACGGGTGTCGATAAACCCATAGAGACCACGGGAAGTCGGACACGGCTCAATATAATAGGTGCTATCGAACTCACCCATATAGAAGAAGCTATTATCGGCCAATATGACACCGTTAATGGCGATTCGATTATTGAATTTTTCCATAAAATACGAGCACATTATAGTGAGAAGACAGTGCATTTAGTTTTAGATGGAGCTGGCTATCATAAATCCAAGGCTGTCCTGAGCGCTGCGGACAAGTTAGGCATTAAACTTCACACCTTGCCACCATACAGCCCAAATCTAAACCCCATAGAGCGGCTGTGGAAGGTGATGAACGAAAAAGTCAGGAATAACCAGTACTTTTCCACGGCAAAGGATTTTAAAAATAAAATTAGCGAGTTTTTTGAAAAAATACTACCTGAAATTGGCGCTGATTTAGGCAGTAGAATTAATGATAATTTCCAACAGCTAAATCGCGCACATTGAAGTCAGTTGGGTATAACCCTCAGCTCCACGTATAAAAAACGGTGACACTACCGCCCATCATTGATTGACGACAGTTGCATAATAATCGCCATCGCGCCCCTCTATACCGTGAATGTCAGTTTCAAACCCCGGGTAACTTTGCCCAGTTTCAACCAACATCTCCAAAAATTCTAAAACCACCCTATTATCAGGATTTAATTTTTCTCCGGGTATAATAATAGGTACGCCAGGTGGGTACGGTAACACCATATGTGCACATACCTTTCCAATAAGCTCACTCAACAAAACGAGCTGCGTATTACCTCGTACAACTTCCTGAAAAGCTTGATAAGGTGTTAGAACCATTTCAGGCAAATCATCAAAAGCATTAAACATCAATGTAGGCAAGTCGTATTTTTTCATTTCATCATGCAGCCCTTTCGCTAACGCCTTTAAGCTGACGTGCTCATAGAAGCACAAATCTTCTTGATGTAATTCTGGCAGAATATCTTTAACCAGAAGATCCTTATCAAACACACGTTTAAAATCAACGAGGGTACGAATCAGCTTTAACGATTTAGCTTTATCAATACCTATACTAAATAGAAACAGCATGGAATAAGGGCCTGTTTTCTCAACGATCACGCCATACTGATCTAAGTATTTAGAAACAAGGCTTGCCGGAATACCAAAATCTTCCATTTCGCCATTTTTTAACCCAGGTAATAATAATGTCACCTTAATGGGATCTAAATACATGTGATTACTATCAATATCTTTAAACCCATGCCAAGAATCCTGAGGTTCCAGCGGCCAGCAGTCAGCGGCTGAAATTTCTTCAGGCTGCCATACCTGGTAAAACCAACCATTGGTCTCTTTCGATAGGTTAATGATCTCCTTACGGAAGTTCATGGCTACCTTAATCGCCTCCCCCATCAGTCGCTTTCCGCTATTCCCTTCCATCATTGCGGCCGCCACTTCGCAAGATGCAACCATGTTGTATTGTGGTGACGTTGACGTATGCATCATGTAAGGTTCATTGAATGCACCTTCATCAATATCCCCCTTAACATGAATCATGGAAGCCTGAGAAAATGCTGCCAGTAATTTATGTGTACTTTGCGTTTCAAAAACCACTTTATCATTGATTCTTTTCCCTGTAATACCTGCCTTACCCTCATATATCTCATGAAAATTTGTATAAGGTGCCCATGCACTATCAAAGTGTAAGTAATCACAATGTAAGGTTTCTTTTATGTAATCCGTATTATAAAACAACCCATCATACGTGCTGTTTGTAACAGCAGCATATTTGGGTGGCTTCGTTATTTTCGCCTTTGCCATTTTTGTTTTGACAGCTTCATCCGTGAACTCTGATTTAGGAATCCCGCCTAAAATACCATAAGCATTACGTGTCGGATTCATATATATCGGCTGTATATCCACCATCATCATCAAATGTGTCAATGACTTATGACAATTTCTATCCATGAGCATTGTGTCGCCAGCTGAGAGACAAAACATACCAACAATTTTATTCGCTGTGGATGTCCCGTTAGTCACCATATAACTACGATCAGCACCAAAAACTTTAGCGATAAACTTCTCAGCATCTTCGTGCTTACCTGAATGATCAAGTAAGGAACCTAACTCAGGTACAGAAATTGAAATATCAGCCTGAAAGGTATTGCTGCCAAAAAAATCATAGAAAATGGCACCTGTTGGGCTTTTTAGAAATGCAGAGCCACCAAAATGTCCGGGGGTGCAATAGGTGTATTTGGATTCTTCAACATATTTGAACAAGGAACGTGTCAAGGGTGGCAGGATGTAATCAAGGTATTCTTCAATCACGAGCGCTATTTTGCGAGCAATCGTTTGTATTTCCATCAACTTATATTCAAAGAAATTGAGGCGCATCATATCTAAATCAGTCATTGATACATCAAGAGAGACGTGCTCATTGGTAAACGCGAACAAGGGTAGATTTTCGTTTATCTTTTCAATTTCTTTGCAGAGTTCTGTGCTGAACACATCCCAATCGAATACCACAGCGCAAACACGCGTATTGTTCTTAACAATGGCATAAAGGTCTTTCAGCGTTCTGATATAGCGCACATAAATGCTGTGCACGCCTAATACACTTCCTAACTCTTTAAAAACAAGTGATTTTTGGCATGAATCATCGCCGCCCAAAATCAGAACCGTGCGATTTTGCATAATGATATCTTTCATAGCTACCCCCTCTATACCCATCGGAATTGGAGATGCAATAAGGCGGCAAGCGAGCGAATCTCCATGAGCTTACAACCCGTAAGTATTGGGGCCCCAACGCCCTTGCACCTTCAAGGGTGATCGGTATATACCGAACATTTCGTTAGTTTTCTTATGAGGTTTACTTTCTGATACAGTTTTTAGAAGATGGGGGATCACCTTTTCATGCTCACTGTCTCAATGACACAACTTTCTCAATGACACAATAATGGCTTTCGGAAAATCATCCCCTCGATGGAAGCCCGAGTACGCAATAAGAGTTATATAATCAAAGGGAAGTAGTACCGTAAAGCCTTGCATAAGTACTAAATATGCTTATTGAGCCCCTCACTAGCGCTTTGAAAAAGTAAGCAGACTTATATAAACCGTCATGACTAACGATTTATATAGACAGCATAAACAAAGAATAATTCACATTAAAAATGATCTTTTAAAGAAACAATGACTAATCTGAAAAGTAAGCACGGACTATATCAAACAGATAGCGAGTGTCTGCCGTACCGGCGGTCTCACGAATAGAATGCATACCCCATGTCGGTACGCCAATATCAAGCGTTCTAACACCTAGCTCTGTCGCCGTGATAGGGCCAATCGTTGAGCCACAAGCCATATCGCTCCGGACGACAAAAGATTGCACGGGAATATTATTCTTTTGGCACAGCGCACGAAAAATTGACTGCGTTTCGGTATTTGACGCATAACGTTGTTTTGCATTGATTTTAATAACAGGGCCTGCATTCAGCATGGGGCCATGTTTTTCATCATACTTATAGGCATAATTAGGGTGTAATGCATGTGCATTATCGACAGAAAGCATTATAGAATGCTGAATCATACGAATAAATTCTTCTTGGTGCGGCAATAACCGCTGCAAGAAATTAGTCAGCATAGGGCCTGCAGCACCCACGGCTGATTCACTACCAACCTCTTCATGATCATTAAAAACAAAGAGCCCGTGCTGCTTTCGATCCGCACACACCAATGCTTGCAAACCCACGAAACAGCTGAGTAAATTATCTAGCCGTGCCGATGACAAAAAATCCTGATGAAGACCATGAACTTCGCCTTTTTGAGCATCATAAAAACTCATTTCATAATCAAGAATATCATTCACAGCTAACGTTGGATATTCACTATTTATCTGCGCTAAAAGAATTGATTTAAAAGATGACTCACGCCCAGCTGATGCCACTTGCATGATCACAGGGATATCTGTTTGCGGGTTAATGGTTCGCGAGGTATTTGCGTTTCTATCCAAATGAATCGCTAGGCTGGGTATCGTCCCCACCGCTCGCTTGAAGTCAATAAGTATGTGCTGTAACTCACCCGCCTGGTTGATTATCGATACTTTACCGGCAAGACTTAATGCGCGATCGTACCAAGGGTTTAATAACGCACCACCATAAACTTCAACACCTACCTGTAAAAATCCGTGCCGTAAAATATCTGCATTAGGTTTTACCCGTAAACAGGGGCTATCGGTGTGCGCACCAAGCATACGAATTCCCGAACCGACAAGTGGCTGATCGCCATAATTAAAGGCAATAATACTGGAATCATTGCGGGTCACAAAATAACGCTGGCCAGGAGATAGCGCCCATGCCTTTTTTTCATCCAGCCCTATAAAACCTTCACCAAGTAACAAAGTTTTGATGGTTTTCACCGCATGAAATGGCGTTGGGGAAGTATGGATAAAATCAATAAGCTCTTGATTCATATCAGCAATTATCATAGCACTACCTGCTCTTTTGAAGCCCTTTTAAATCTTAGGCTGTATTGTAGGTTATCCGCGATAGAATGGACATTTTCTGTTAAAGTGCATCAATTTAAAGAAGGGGTAAAGCCTTGCTAAGCTTCGATGACGCTTTTCTTGCTTTAATGGAGCAAGCTGATGGATATCGGAAACCATCTACAGAAATACGCACACTTTTGGAGGCACTTAATTGCGTATCAGCAACAACGTCTATTGCCACCTCTGCATCACCGCCTTTTAATAATTCTGCAATGGATGGTATTGCCTTTAACATTGATGACCTCAGAGGTCAGGCGAGCATGCCTATCTCACAAACTATTTTTGCAGGTATAGAGCCAAAGCCGCTCAAGCCCTGTACAGCTGCCCGCATTTATACAGGTGCAATGATTCCTGAAGGTGCTAATACAGTGGAGCTGCAAGAAAACTGCGACATAACAGAAAAACAGGTAACATTTCACCAACCACAACAAATAGGCCAACATATACGACTGAAAGGCGAAGACATCCAGCAAAACAGCTGCATTGTTAAGCAAGGTACGCGCTTAAGTCCTCAACACATTGGCTTACTGGCTTCCTCAGGCATTGCAGAAGTGAGTATCTACAAGCCCCTCACTATTTCGCTTATCGTTAGTGGCGATGAATTAGTCTCACCACCATCCCCTTTAAAAGCAGGCCAAATTTATAATAGTAACCTACCACTTCTTACCGCTGCATTAAGCCAATCAGGGTTTACTGTTAATACGCATCATGTTGTGGATGACCTGTCAGCCACAAAAAATATATTAAAGCGTTGCATTCAGACAAGCGATATTATCTTAACAACTGGCGGTGTATCTGTTGGTGATGCCGATTTTATTAAAACAGCCATTAACCAGCTCGGTGAAATAAACTTTTGGAAAGTGGCGATGAAACCCGGTAAACCATTAACTTTTGGGTATGTAAAAGATAATGAGAAACGCGTACCTATTATTGGACTTCCTGGAAATCCAGTTTCTGCATTCGCAAGCTTTAACCTATTTGCACTGCCGTTTTTATACAAGCTACAAGGCTGGCTAGAACCCACCCCCCCTCTTGCTCGCTTACCCATCACATTAAACAAAGCGCTCAACCCAAAGAGAGAAGAGTTCATGCGCGTAAAGCGCGAGGAAAAATCCGGAAAACTAACCCTTACTCCTTTTAAAAAGCAAGGTTCAGGTGTACTTAGTTCAGTGGTATTTGCAACAGGGTTTGCTCGTATCCCTAACAATCAAGTCACCGAAAACGGTGATCTTGTTACCTATATTGATTTTAATCGATACAGATAATAAGGATCACGTACAAATTAGCTTGAAGGTTTTTCTAGTTAGTAACTTGTAGAGCAGGCTAATAAAGCATAAGGGGTGAATTATTTAACTCCACCCCCTAAATAAATATAAGGCCTTCAATATCAAACGTACAGTGAAAACCTCAATGCCTCATTTTAGCTGATTTTACTAGTAATCTGGCTTTCTTGCTCTTGTTTGAACACAGCACCTATAGCAGCGTTAACACCATATTTAGCGGCCAACCCTAGCTTTTCAGGTAATGATTTTTTCTCAGTGAAGGCCACTTGATAAATCACTTTTTCGTCTTTTTCTTTCATCAAAAAACTATCGCTTGTCATGATCTCATCAACCAATTGATGCGCTATCGCTTGCTTGCCATACCAAATCTCTCCGGTAGCCACTTCATCGAGATTAATTTGATCACGGTGTACTGCAATAAAGTCTTTGAACAGTACGTGTGTATCTTCAAGATCTTTCTGTAATTTATCTCGCCCTTTATCTGTAATCTGGCCAAACATAGTAACAGGTGCCTTATATTCACCTGCCGTCATGATATTGTAGTCAATATCATGCTTCTTCAAGAGACGGTGAAAGTTAGGAATTTGTGCCAACACCCCTATTGAGCCTACAATCGCAAAGGGCGCGGCAAGAATACGATCAGCCACACAAGCCATTAAATAGCCACCACTGGCAGCAACTTTATCAATGCAAACCGTCAGGCTAATACCATGATCTCTAATACGTTGTAGCTGAGACGCGGCTAAGCCATATGTATGCACCATGCCACCTGCGCTCTCGACATTCACGACAACTTCATCGTCTTTTTGTGCCACCATTAAAATGGCAGTGACTTCTTCACGTAAACTTTCAACCGCACTGGCTTTAACATCACCTTCAAAATCGATAACAAAAAGACGATTTTGTGCTTTCGCTTTTTCTTTCTTTTGTTTTTTATCGTTGCTTTTCTTCTCTTTTTTTGCAGCCTTCTTTTCTTCTTTCCAGGCATCTTTATCTAAGATGCTATGCTTTAAATCCTCTTCATAATCTTCGTATTTTTTATTTACATGAATCACATGCAGCTCCCCTTTTGGAGAATCACCATGCTTTGATTTCAACGCTTGTGCAGCTATAGCGGCAAGGATAACAATAAAAGAAACAACTACCGTGATGGCTTTTAATAAAAAAAGCCCATATTCAGCCAAAAACTCCAAGAATAACCTCCGTTACACAATCACACTACGATGTCGGCGGTGTATCGATAGGTTTTAATAATAAACCGCCATGGAAAAGACTCAAGGATAGCACTTCTCCACCTATCATGGCATAAAAAGGCGTGGCTTTTGGTTGAGCCACCTGATTAAACCCGAATGCGGCAAGCATATCCCAAACATTGATTGGGTATGAGTCTTTTTTTAGTGAAAAGTTACTAATTCTTTTTGATTCTTGTTGCTCAAGTGCATAATACTTTGTTTTCAGGTGTGTTAACTGAAATAAGCTGCGGTCACCCAAAAAAGGTAGGAAAACTTTATCCGTACTAATCTGGAACATATCACCAACAACTTTAACCTTTATTTCCTTGCTAGCGTTTACTGGCTTTATGGTTACTGAGTAGACCTGTGTTGAAACTTTCTTAACACTGATAGTAGCCAAAATATCTGATGGGTAAGCAAAGGTAAAATCAGACAAATGTAAACTTGAAGAACCCAACACCACCGTTAAGGCAATTAATGAAAATCCTAGGCAGCCTCTAATAAAACCTTTGAACCAGCCAGGTTTAATGAGCAACTTTAAGGCAATGACAAACGCCAGCGCACCGACCACCAACAAAACAATATTAATATATAAAAAATCCATCAGACCTTCCTTCTTATACAGTTTCTTTTAGGTAGCGGATCTTCATGCTTTCTTCTGCCACTTGCAACACAGACACAGGCGCCTTCGCACCTGCTTGAATTTCACTAAGATAATACTCCAAGGCAATCAAGGTATCAGCAATACCCTGGAATACGGCGTTATCTTCATCCAATTTCGGCGGCTCTTTTGTTAAAACAGACAATGCATTAATAACTTCAATCAGCGTAGCCGCAGCTCGACTATGCCCAAGCATATTGACAACACCCTTAAGAGACTCAACATACAAAACAATGTCGTGAATAAATGTAGTGCTATAACCTGACTCAAGGTAGGCATTAAAGGCTTGTCTCGCTTGATTCAGACTTTCAAGAGATTCAACAATTAATTGCCGCTCGGCAGTCTTAAGTTGACTGTTAGACAAGACTATTCTTCTGTCGATACCGGCACCGATAGAAACATCACTCTGCACCAAGCTCAGACGTGATAAATCACTTAGCAAACCCTCTACATGCAAAATATGATCAGCCATCAAATACAGGTGATCTTTTGTTATCTCACCTTCTACCGATTTAATGACTTTACAAACTTCGACTAATAGACGAGCAGGCTCAATGGCACCAACCAATGACAAAACATTTTTGATACGATCAAACTGTGCAATCATTTCAGAGGGGTTATAATCCAGTTCAAAACCTTCAGACAAAGTCTCGAGTGTATTTTTAACAACAGCCAAATCATTAAGAACAACCTCAATTAATGCAGATACAGTTGCAGCGCTAGGGCCCTGCATAATAGCCCGCTGGTCTTGTATCACCCGGTCAGATATAAGCGACTCCTGAATAGACAGATTCGACCTAACCTCTGTGTTTGAATCCTTACTACAATGCGCGACAGAAACCAAATAGCTTAATTCTTGGATGAGCTGTTCATTACCTGCATACTCACTGACACTGGCACTTTTTAATGCCTCCCTTAATGCCGTATCAATCCTCAGAAAAAGACGTTTACGTGTAAAATTAACTTCTAGATTTCCTGCTAAGGTTGCCTCAAAAACTGCTTCTGACAATCGCCATAGAGTTCTGTTCTGTGTATGCATGAGAGAAGATGACAGTCGTTTCATCGAGCGAAACATTAACCTGAGTTTAGCTTGCGTATTTTCCTCGTTCAGCAAACCTAACAAACCTACTTGATAGAGCGCACGTACACGCTTAAATAGCGCATTGAGCATCGCCTCAGTCTGCGTCGACCCCTCTATCTGTGGATCAAGATTTTTCTTAGCCCCGTTATAGCCTGCCACCTCGCTCTCTGCGAGTAATGGCATTGACATTGCTGAGCGTAATTCGTTGATAAAAGGTATAATCAGGGCCATACAACGGGTTTGAGTATCCATAATATAATCAAGGTAACAGGTTAAACCCACCAACCCATGACCAAGAACTTTCAATGCATAAACAGGATTCTTTTTCTCTTTTTCATCCATTTTAGCGATTAATACGCATAACAATTCAGCCATGTCTTTCGCGCAATCGACACCCAATAAACCCAGGACGCCTGAGACTTGACGCATTGCTGCTTGCGCTTGACTGATACTATCTGTAGCAGCTGGGTCTTGTGCGAAAATCTCGATATTCTTACTGACAGAAAGTAAGGTTTTATTCATTTCACCATAAACAATGTTTAATGATGTCGTATCTATTGGCTTGAGTTCTAACACGAAAAGGCCTTGTTTATATTCTTATTAAAATACCGGCAGTGATATCTGAAGCAACTGAGCACAACACCTAAAGTGATAACGTGCCACAGTAAGCTTACTCACCCTAAGCCACTCATTGCAACGATTGAGAAACAATCTTGTCTTGGACATGATCAAAATCACAGAACAGATAGCTTAGAAATCCATTACCTCTACCCTGATTCAGAGGGAATAAATCGTACATTCTTTTCAATCGGTAACAGCCCTATCTATTAACAACAGAACTTAGATGCAAAATTTACATTCAATCGCTAATTTAAAGCCTACATCTCAACACATATTGGATGGAAACTTTAACCATAAGCGGCAGTCATAATAATCTCCGTATTACTACTAGGTTAGCTATGACTTTTGATATACCTCAATTTAAAAAGAAGTACGTTAATTTTATCGGCGGCGAATGGATCGCCCCTGTTGATGGCCAGTATTTCGATAACATTTCACCCGTAGATGGGCAAGTTTTCACTCAAGTAGCACGCTCCGGTGAAGCCGATATAAATTTAGCACTGGACGCCGCAGAAGCAGCCAAAACAAACTGGGGGGAAACGCCTATTGCAGAGCGCTCAAACCTACTATCAAAAATTGCCGACCGAATAGAGGAAAATCTTGAGCTACTTGCCAGAATTGAAACATGGGATAACGGCAAAGCTATTCGCGAAACGTTGGCAGCAGACATACCTTTAGCCGTTGACCATTTCCGTTATTTTTCAGGCGTGATCCGGGGCGAAACGGGAGAGCTTTCTGATATCGATGACTATACCGTAAGCATGGAAGTCCATGAACCCTTAGGTGTTGTTGGGCAAATCATCCCTTGGAACTTTCCAATCGTCATGGCCGCATGGAAAATTGCTCCAGCCATTGCAGCGGGTAACTGCGTAGTGCTAAAACCTGCTGAGCAAACGCCCGTTTCCATTTTGGTGCTCATGGAGCTCATTCAAGACATTGTACCCGCAGGTGTTATCAATATCGTGAATGGCTACGGACAAGAGGCAGGTATTGCGCTTGCCACATCAACACGTATTGCTAAAATTGCCTTCACTGGCTCTACGGTAACAGGGAGAGCAATCGCACATGCTGCTGCAGAAAACTTAATCCCTGCAACACTCGAACTTGGCGGGAAATCACCCAATATTTTTTTTGACAGTATTGCCGCAGAAGATGATGCCCTTTTTGATAAAGCGATAGAAGGTTTTGTCATGTTCGCCCTCAATCAAGGAGAAGTCTGCACCTGCCCCTCTCGTGCGTTAATTGCTGAATCTATTTACGATAAGTTTATGGAAAAAGCCCTTGTGCGTGTTAAAGCTATCACTTACGGCAACCCGCTTGACCCATCCATCATGATTGGCGCGCAAGCATCAGCAGCACAGCTCGATAAAATCATGTCATATATTACTATTGGAAAAGAAGAAGGTGCAGAGCTTCTTTTAGGCGGAAAGCATCGAGAAATTGAAGGCATGGCAGGTTTTTACGTAGAGCCTACTGTGTTTAAAGGCACCAATGATATGCGCATTTTTCGCGAAGAAATCTTTGGCCCCGTTGTCTCAGTAGCAACATTTAAAGATGAAGACGAGGCCATCGCAATAGCGAACGATACCGATTATGGTTTAGGTGCAGCGATATGGACACGAGATATGCATCAAATGCAAAAAGCCTCAAGAGCTATTGAAGCTGGGCGTGTTTGGGTAAATTGCTATCACCTGTACCCAGCCCACGCGTCTTTTGGTGGCTACAAGCAGTCAGGAATCGGCAGAGAAACGCACAAGACAACCCTTAACAGCTACAGACATACTAAAAATATTTTGATTAATTACAATAAAAATGCAATGGGCTTTTTTTAGCGCACAAAAAAATGTGGCCTAAGAAGGTAGTACACATTAGCGCGAGAGACTTGCCAGCATCATAAGGTGCTGAAAGTACACTCCTCGCGTTATCGAACTTTTTAAATACAGCGTAGCTATTATTTGGTACATCATAGATTTTATGAATACGCACCTTGCCGCTATCTAATGATAAGTTTTCAACCTAGATCTACCATAAAAGAAAATGGAGGGGCAGGTAATTTAAAGGATTCATCATAAGCCACTTGTGTTAAATATAAACCGCAAGCAGGTGCTGTTTTACTGGCTAAGGTGCGGTCTTTCGCCTCCAAAACCTCTTTCGCCCAGTCCACCTTCTTTTTTTCGCTCCCGATGTCGATTAACGTTCCCATGATATTGCGCACCATATGCAACAAAAAAGCATTGGCCGTTAATGTCGTCACAATAAAATCACCTTGTCGCACCACATTAATTACATCCATTCGTCTATGGCTTGAGTGAGATTGACACCCCGCCGCACGATACCCAGAAAAATCGTGCTCGCCTAATAACGCTTGCGCAGCTTGATGCATACGTCCCGCATCGAGTTTTTCATAAACTAACGTAACCTTGTTGTGTAATATGGGAGAGCGAATATCGGTATTATGAATAATGTAGTGATAGGTACGGGTTTGCGCTGAAAAACGCGCATGAAAAGGCTCATCGACACCGACCGCCCATTTCACCGCAATATTATCAGGTAATCTTGCATTAACGCCGCGTATCCAAGCTTGCTCGCTGCGAGCAACATCGTTTTCAAAATGCACAACCTGGTTTGTTGCATGTACCCGCGCATCTGTTCTGCCAGCACAATAAACTTTGACTTCTCTGTTAGCCACAAAAGCCAGCGCTTTTTCGAGCTCACCCTGAACTGTGATAACCGGTGGTTTTCGTTGTATCTGCCAACCATAAAACTGGCTACCATCATACTCAATACATAACGCAATTTTTGGGGTAGTAATCGGTATTTGTGAAAATTTCTTCAAGATTATCAACCAAAAAAGGCCTGTAAACAGGCCCTTTTAATTATTTATAAAAAACGTAAGTTAAGTGCAACTTTCTAAAAGTTGGTTCGCTTCTTCTTTTTGCGGCTGTTCACCATCTTCTATGACTTCTTTTAACATGTCTTTAGCACCATCAATATCACCCATATCAATATAAGCACGCGCTAAATCTAGTTTTGTAGCCACCTCATCGACACTGGAGATAAAGCTTAAATCTGGATCATTATCAAAGTCGAATGATTCTACGCTATCCTCTTCCTCCATAAAAGCTGTTTCCTCATCCTCACCCAAAGCTATTTCAGATAACTGTACTAATGCCTCAATTGAGTCATCGAGACTGGTCTCATCACTATCAGATATCTCAAAAACTTCTTCAGTAACAGCGTTATTCACATCGGATAAACCCAAAGCAGAATCGCCGCTTTTAATATCGTCTATTTCAATAAGATTAAGTTCATCTTCAACGTTATCCGTAGGAGTAATATCACTTTCTACTTCTGATTCATCATCAAAAGATAAATCAAAATCAGAGAGGTCAATATCAAAAGTTTCTTCCTCTTTGCTCTGATCAACGGCATCTTCATCAGAATTATAAATAGACTTTATATCGCCAGAATCAGCAACACTATCTGCACTATCAATCGATTCTAGATCGCTAAGATCAATATCGATTTCATTTAATTCTGTTTGTAATTCAGTGTCTTCTAATACAGGTGTTACAGGCACGCCTTCATTATCCTCAAGATTTGTCGATGTCAGCAATGATTCATCGAAATCCAAAGGTTCATCCTCTAGAACTGCCGTTTCTTCAATCTCTTTATCTTTCTCTAAAGCCTGCTCAAAAGAAAAATCATCGTCTAATGTGACGGCATCTTCATCAACATCCGAGGCAATGTCATCCAACCATTCAGAATGGTCCGACGAGCTAAGTAAATCTTTGGCATGACTTACCACAGGCGCATAACCTAAGGTCAAGGACTCAGCATATTCATGACGGAAATTGTCCCTGTCATCAGTTTCAAGATAAATACCCAATAATTTGTTACGTAAAGGGATGGTGTCATCATTTGTTGCAATTGCGCTTTGCAATAATTCAACTGCCTGATCATAACGCCCGTAAGCAACATAAATATCTGCTTCGCCTAACGCATCGTCTGTTTCTACGACAAGCGGCTCATCCTTAGTATCAGCAGAAACCTCGTCAAAAGTCTCAATTGTCTCGATACCGTCATCCGATGCTGGCACTTCCTCAACACGCGCCTCATACGGTTCCTCAACGCCTGCCTCTTCAATTAGGGGCTTATCTAAATCGTCGTAGTTGAAATTCATGGCAGTCGCTAAGGCTTCTCGCTCTTTTTTGTTGCGACGCTGAATCGCAAAAGCGCCAACTAACGACATAATGAAAAGGCCAAAAATACCAATATGCAATGGGTTCATATTTTTAATAAAGGCAAATGAGGATGTTTTTTCTAGCGTTTCTTCATGCACCTCTTGAGTCGAGTGCTCCTCTATAACTGAAACAACGTCTTCATCCTGTATCGCCAGCTTATCTTCTATAGGTGCAAGTATAGGTGCAGGAATGTCAGATTCTAAAGGCTGTTCTACATTTACTGTATCGGCCTGCACCGTAGCCTCTACGTCGCTAGCTGCATTTTGCTCCGCTAGCTGTGCTTGCATAGTCGCCATTTCAGCATCTTTTAACTCAATCAGCCGTTCGAGTTCTGAGATTTGACCAGACAACGCTTTAACCTTGGTATTAAGCTCATCATTTTCAAGCTGAGTAACCGCTAACGCCTCATCATTTGTCGCCGTGACGCCTG
Source organism: Pseudomonadales bacterium (assembly GCA_965248335.1). Classification (GTDB taxonomy): domain Bacteria; phylum Pseudomonadota; class Gammaproteobacteria; order Pseudomonadales; family DT-91; genus CAKMZU01. The sequence goes on along the minus strand of CBDFIY010000003.1, from coordinate 1,365,924 downwards.
CCTGCATAGCGCCTTTATCTTGCGTACCATCACTTTGCCCTGCACCTGATGATGTAAGGCTCAAATGTCCCTCTTCTTTTAATACAGGTGGTGCCGCGATAGCTGCGGCTTCTGTCGCATTAAGCTGCGCACCTTGCCATTGCTTATTTTGTGCAGAAATAATTGCAGCCGTTGTTTGTTTGCTCAAATGATTAATTTCAGCCGCCGTTGGAATTCTTAAAACAGAGCCTGACTTGATGCGATTGATATTGTTGCCAGGGAATGCATTGGGATTATTCCTCTGCAATGCCAGCATCGTTTTACTGATAGACAAATCAGACGAAGGGCGCACTTTTTTAGCAATTTCCCATAAGGTATCATTATTTTTAATGCGATAGGTACCATCAGGATCAGTAGGTTGAAGAGGCACCGCTGCCACTTTCGGCTGATTATAGCTGAAGCTTTCAACTTGATTCGGCTGACTGTAAGTTTCATTCGTAGACGCTGGTTGAGATTGCTGCTGAGGCGCAGAATAGCGATTGATAACAGGCTTATCACTGGTGTCATAAACGGGCAAATCAACCAAAGCTGTATAAGAACGAACGACTTTTCCTGTTGGCCAGCGTACTTCGACTAAAAAATCTAAAAAAGGTTCTTTCACGCTTTTCTTGGTGGTTACTTGAATGACGGCATCACCATTAGCATCACGCACCACATTAAAAAGCATGTTAGTTAAAAAATATGTCCGTTCAACGCCTGCCATATCAAACGCTCTTTGATCGGCTAAACGAATTCTAATTTGATCGGCGTCGAGATCACCCGTATTTGTTAGTTTGATTTCTGCGTTGAGTGGCTGATGTAATGCAGAACGCATAGTCATTTCGCCTAGCCCCAGCGCTGCGACATAACTTCCATGAATTGCTGCTGCGCCTATGACGATACCGGCCACTTTACGATACATATACCCTACCTTAAATGTATTGAGCAAACTCGTCGCGGAGATTTCCGTTGCTCTTTTATTAATGGCACCCAAACCGGTGGCAGGGTGCAGTCGAGAACTTGCTTTATTATAATTATTATCTAGCTAAGTTAAAGTTACTAAAACTTAGCTTCTCAACGTTATGAACTAAGTATTCATTATAAAGAATTTTTTAGCAACAATTCTGATAAGGGTATCAAACTTTCGCGGACGACTACGGGGTTCTCATCTAATATCAGCCAAAAATCAAGGCGGTAGGCGTCGTGATCACTCACTTTTGCTTGAGATACAACCATCGACATATCCGTTTCGGTTAACGCAAGATGAGAGACAGCGCTCGTGTTATTCGTATATTGAATGCGCTCACTGCCTTGCCAAGCTTCTATCATGATCGGCAAATCGACTTCATCCGCAAAGATGGCCGACACTAGCACAGTTTGACCATGAAACACGGGCATCTGCACACCTTCAATGCTCACGTCACTGATATCAAAAGCAACATGCAGCTGCGCCTTAAGCGCTGCCTCAAGATCTCTGCCAAATTGATTTTCAGCAATAGGGAAAAAGTTAAAGGGCAACTGTTTGCTAAACACCTTATTTTCAACGGGTTGCACATTCAGAAGTTTTGCTGTTTGAGCCGCCAGCTCTTGAATCCCAGCCAGCCCAAAGAGTTCGGCCGAGCAAAGCACTTTACAATCCAAAGCCTCCAGTTTTTTATCCGGCAACACTTGCAACAAGGCAGTTGCAGCAGGCTCTAATACACCGATGACGGTCGACTGTGGTATTTCCCCTGTAAACGTTTCTGGCGATAAAATACGTAAGCTCTTACTCATACCAATGATCGGGCAAGTCGCCCTATGAAGCTTCTCTTTATATGCCTCGACAACAGTGCCGCTTTCTAGCACGATCAAAAGATCTAATTCATCATACTCACAATCATCAATAAAGCTAAAGCCAAGCGGGCGACCTTTATGCAGCACGGTTGAAGTTTTATGATCTACCGCTGCATTACTCAGTGTAATCACTGCATCCTGCAAATTACTGCCCGCTATCTGCTCAAGCAACTCATCAAGCAACATGCCTGTTTGCGCTAAAATACCTATTTGCACTGTCATCGTTTTTTATCGCCCTGTTAAAATATCAAGCATACGGCGCAAAGGTTCTGCCGCGCCCCATAAAAGTTGGTCGCCTACCGTAAAGGCATTAAGGTATTCTGGCCCCATGTGCATTTTTCGTAAGCGACCCACAGGAATATGTAAACTCCCCGTGACTGACGTTGGCGTCAATTCGCTTAAGGTATCATCACGATCATTAGGGATTACCTTCACCCAGTCGTTCGCGCCAGCAATTAGCGATTCAATCTCTGCCATCGGTACATCTTTTTTCAGCTTGATGGTTAGTGCTTGCGAATGACAACGCATAGCCCCAACACGCACACAAGTGCCATCAATAGATACAGACTGACCATTCCCTAAAATCTTGTTGGTTTCGACCTGTGCTTTCCACTCTTCCTTGCTTTGTCCATTATCGAGCTGCTTGTCGATATAAGGCAAAACGCTCCCAGCAAGTGGTACACCAAACTCTGCCGTTGGAAAGTCTTCACTTCGCAATAACTCAGCAATACTGGCATCAATGGGTAAAATTGATGAACGCGGATCAGATAAGCCCTCAGCAACAGAGGCCTTGATTGAACCCATCTGCTCAATCAGCTCACGCATATTTTTGGCACCAGCACCACTGGCCGCTTGGTAAGTCATTGCAGAAACCCACTCAACCAAATCGGCTTTAAACAAGCCACCAATAGCCATTAGCATCAAGCTAACCGTACAGTTTCCGCCAATAAAATTCTTTACGCCTTTATCGAGAGATTCTTGAATCAACCCGCCGTTTAAAGGATCAAGAATAATCACGGCATCATCAGCCATACGCAATGCCGAAGCCGCATCAATCCAATACCCTTCAAAACCTGCTTCACGTAACTGAGGGTAAACGGCATTTGTGTAATCGCCACCTTGGCAACTTACAATGGCATCAAAACTTTTTAGTGCATCAATATCGTAGGCATCCAACAAAGGCTGCGTGCTGTTACCTACACTTGGGCCTGCACCGCCAACATTCGATGTAGTAAAAAAACTGGCATAGATACGATCAAAATTATTCTCAGCCTGCATACGCTCCATCAATACAGAGCCCACCATACCACGCCAACCAACAAACCCTACTTTCATCATATTTTTATTCTCTCTTTACAGGGCAGCGACAACTGCATCGCCCATAGCATCAGTGCCGACAAGCTCACACCCTTCGGCAAAAATATCGCCTGTTCTTAGGCCTTTATCTAGGACATCACTCACTGCTTTTTCAATAATCTCAGCTACGTCATTACGATCAAAGCTGTAACGCAACATCATGGCAATGGATAAAATAGTCGCTAAAGGGTTTGCCTTATTTTCACCGGCAATATCAGGCGCTGATCCATGACATGGCTCAAACATACCCTGACCTTTTTCATTCAACGAAGCCGAGGGCAACATACCAATAGAGCCTGTGAGCATCGCAGCTGCATCCGATAAAATATCACCGAACATATTCCCAGTTACCACCACATCGAATTGCTTCGGTGCACGAACCAATTGCATGGCCGCATTATCGACATACATGTGTGACAATTCGACTTCAGGGTAACTCTTCGCCACATCTTCCATAATTTCGCGCCACAACACAGTGACCTCTAAAACATTCGCTTTATCCACTGAGCAAAGCTTTTTATTACGTTTCATCGCCATCTCAAAGGCGACTTTTGCAATACGGCGAATCTCGGGTTCTGTATAACGGTAGGTATTAAATCCTTGGCGCACGCCGTTTTCATCAAGATCAATGCCGCGTGGCTGACCGAAATAAATACCGCCCGTTAATTCCCGAACAATCATAATATCAAGACCTGAAACAACTTCAGGCTTTAAGGTTGAAGCATCAGCAAGCTGCGGGTAAAGCATTGCAGGGCGTAAATTACCAAATAAAGAAAGCGCTTTACGAATACCTAACAACCCCTTCTCTGGACGAAGCGCCATATCCAATTTATCCCATTTAGGGCCACCTACTGCACCCAATAAAATCGCATCCGCTTTTTTGGCTTTTTCTAGTGTTTCATCAGGTAATGGGTGCCCTGTTGCCTCTATCGCAGCACCGCCTACTAAAGCATGGTCAAGCTCAATCGCTAAGTTGTATTTCTCATTCACAAGCGTCAGCACACGCTCAGCCTGCGCCATGATTTCGGGACCGATACCATCGCCAGGCAACATCAATACATTTTTTTTCATCGTTTTTTCCACGTACGCAAGGCTTAAGTAAAAAGCCAAGGGGATTGTTGTTTGTATTTTTCTTCGAATACTTTAATCGCATCGGCGTCTTCAAGGGTTAGACCAATATCATCCAATCCGTTCAACAAGCAATGTTTTCTAAATGAATCCACCTCAAAACTAAAGGCATCACCGCCAGTTGTCGTTACCGTTTGCGCCATTAAATCGATCTTGAGTGTAAAGCCATCCTTCGCATCACAAGCTGCAAATAACTGATCAACAATTGCATCGTCCAGCACGATCGGCAAAATGCCATTTTTAAAGCAGTTATTGTAAAAGATATCCGCAAACGAGGGTGCAATAATGGCCCTGAAGCCATAATCTAGCAATGCCCACGGGGCATGCTCACGGCTTGACCCACAGCCGAAATTTACACGAGCCAATAAAATTTCAGCGCCTTGATAACGAGGCAAATTAAGAAAGAAATCTTTATTTAAGGGCCGATGACTATTGTCGCTATCCGGCTGCCCCTCATCTAAATAACGTAATTCATCAAATAAATTCACACCAAAGCCTGATCGCTTGATGGATTTTAAAAATTGCTTAGGGATTATCATGTCAGTATCGACATTGGCGCGATCCATCGGTGCGACTAAGGCATCTATGATTTCAAATTTTTCCATCTTAAGCCACCTCTCGAATATCAACAAAATGCCCATTAATTGCCGCAGCAGCAGCCATTGCCGGACTGACTAAATGCGTGCGCCCACCAAAGCCTTGGCGGCCTTCAAAATTACGATTGGAGGTCGATGCACAATGCTCTCCCTGCCCTAACTTATCCGCATTCATCGCCAAACACATCGAGCACCCTGGCTCTCGCCACTCAAGGCCTGCAGCTTCAAAAATTTTATCTAACCCTTCGTCTTCTGCTTGTTTTTGCACCAAGCCAGAACCCGGCACGACGATAGCCTCTTTGACAGAACTTGCAACGTGCTTACCTTTCACCACATCAGCGGCCGCCCGTAAGTCTTCTATTCGACTATTCGTGCAAGAACCAATAAACACTCGATCAACCGGAATATCCGTAATCGCTTGATGTGCCTCTAGCCCCATATATTCCAATGCACGTTCGATACTGAGCTTTTCGTCAGCATCTTTAGCCTCATCAGGGCTTGGGATTTTAGCATCAATCGGTAAAACCATCTCTGGCGATGTTCCCCAAGTAACTTGAGGCTTGATATCCTCGCCTTGTAAAACAATGGTTGCATCAAATACCGCTCCTTCATCAGAGACCAGTTCACGCCATGCTGTCACGGCTTGCTCCCACTGATCAGGCCTAGGTGAGAAAGGTCGCCCTTTTACATAATCCAGGGTGGTTTGATCAACAGCGATCATACCTGCTCGTGCGCCCGCTTCAATCGCCATGTTGCAGACCGTCATACGGCCTTCCATCGACAAGCCTTTAATCACGCTACCTGCAAACTCAATAGCGTACCCCGTCCCGCCAGCTGTACCAATTTTGCCAATAATGGCTAAAACAACATCCTTTGCTGTGACGCCTGCTTGCAACTTACCATCCACACGAATCAGCATGTTTTTCATTTTCTTTTGAATCAAACACTGAGTTGCCAACACGTGCTCCACTTCAGAGGTGCCAATCCCGTGCGCTAAAGCACCCAACGCACCGTGTGTTGATGTATGAGAATCGCCGCAAACAATGGTCATACCCGGCAAAGTTGCACCTTGCTCTGGCCCGACAACGTGTACGATACCCTGACGAATGTCATTGATCGGAAACACGGGAATATTAAAATCGTCGCAATTATCGGCTAAAGTTTGAACTTGCGTTTTAGATACAGGATCTACAATCCCTTCAATGCCCTTCGCACGCTCAGCAGAGGTGGTTGGCACATTATGATCCGGCGTTGCTAAACTGCCAGACAAGCGCCAAGGTTTTCTACCGGCCAGCCGTAACCCCTCAAAGGCTTGCGGGGAAGTAACCTCATGAATTAATTGTTTATCTATATAAATGAGAGCTGTACCATCGTCGCGCTGCTTCACTACGTGGTTTTCCCAAAGTTTGTCGTACAAGGTTTTCGCTGTCATGACATACCTCTCTGTTGCCATTCATTCACTCTTACACTGATTCTACGGACCACCATCAAATAAAACAAATTCATTATTTTTATGATTTTGATAACTAAATGGAATACAATAAATGCCATGGACAAAATCACACTTGAAAGTTTTATTGCCATCTGCGAAGCACAATCTTTCTCCCAAGCGGCCGACAAATTACATGTCACGCAGCCAGCTATATCCAAACGCCTAGCCAACCTAGAAGAGCAACTTGCCACGCAACTGATTGATCGCATCGGCAAATCGGTCACCCCCACGCACAGCGGCGAAGTTTTATTTCGACACGCCAAAAAACTGCTTGTCGCTATGGACGAATGCAAAACAGCGATCAACAACCTTGAGGATCAGGTGAGCGGCACACTCAACCTTGGCATTAGCCACCACATTGGCCTACACCGACTCCCCATAACACTCGAGTGTTTCGCAAAAACCTATCCGCAAGTGCGGCTTAACCTGCAGTTTGTCGAATCCCCCGAAGCGTTCGAGAAAGTACAGCATGGCGAACTAGAGCTCGCCATGGCAACACTGCCCAACCAAGCGAATAAAGACATCACCCAACACATCGAAACCACCACCATATGGCAAGACCCTTTATGCTTCGTTGTAAGCTGCGATCACAAGCTCGCAACACTAAACGACCAGCGTACACTTACCACCGAAGATTTTAACGCCTACACAGCACTACTCCCAAAGGCAAACAACGCCACCCGCTCAATCATCGAAGAAAGCCTGAGTAACAAAAAACTGGATCACGTTATTGAAGCAAACTCGCTAGAGAGTATCCGTATGATGACTGGCATCGGGCTTGGTTTTTCTGCATTACCCCGCACCATGATAACCAAAGACCTTAGAGGCCTATCGTTAGATATAAAAAACCCTTTACGAGAACTGGGCATCTTGCAACATAAATCAAGAACTATATCTAACGCCGCGCGGGCTTTTTTACTCATTTTAAAGAACTGCAACCCGTAATCATGTTTTTGCTAGCAGGGTCCCCCAAATAATCAAACTGCAAAACCATTTATGGTTGCATTATCAATACCTTTTAAGCATCATAAGTGGCATCTAGCTATCGTATAAGAATAAGAAATCTAAATAACAATAAGAATAATAAGTAGCGGAAACTATTATCGTGTTTAAAAATAAGCCTATTGTTGCAGCCATTGCCTTGCTGACTTTAATGAACTCAAAAAGCCACGCGGCCTCCTTTGAATTCGACAATTTCACCCTCGACTGGGATACCTCGGTTACCGCTGGCGCACAGATGCGTATCGAGAAACGAAATTTAGCCATTTCAAAAGGTAAAGATGGTACCAATGTAATAGGCCAACGCCCTAACATCGAAGCTAATAACGGCTCAACGGTCCCCCTTCGCGAATTGGACAACTTAACACGAATTCTTGACAACGCGTTTGTCATCAACAGCAATGACGGCAACAACAGCTTTCAGCAAGGGGATTTTACCTCTTTGCGATTAAGCGTCTTAAGTGAAGCGGATATTAACTTTGGCAACTGGGGTATGTTTGTCCGTGGTAAATTATGGCAAGACTACGCCTATACAGGCTCTACAGGTATGTCTGCTGACTCATCTAGATGGCACGAATATAATGCCAACCCTATTTTCGGTGACAATAACGGTGCTAACGCAGCCGTCGGCCAATTTAACCCCTCAGGTGCCAATTATTCCAAACAAGGCTACAGACTTCTCGATGCATTTCTCTACGGATCAATGGATTTACCCATGATCGATAGAGAATTATCGTTCCGTATTGGGCGCCAAGTTATCAGCTGGGGAGAGGCTTTACTTTCTGGGGGCGGCATATCAAGTGGGATTAACCATGTAGACTCAGACATCATCAATCAGCCTGGCTTTGATTTAAAAGAGCTTTTCCAGCCTACGGGAGCGATTTTTGGGCAGATGGCATTAAATGATTACGTTAACGTAGAAGCCTATTATCAGTACGAGTGGAACCCCGTTATCATCGCCCCATCAGGCTCTTACAATAACGAATTCGATTCGATTGGTGCTGGCGGTAGCACTTTTATGTTTTTAAGCGGCACCGAAAAACAAATTTTTGGGAAAGATTTATCCAAACCCGAATCAGCCGAACTATTACAATTCCTACCTCAGGCCTGCGGACCTAACGATACAAAAGATTCACGCTGTAACTTACTTGCACCTTATCATTTAAAAACCATTGAACCTGGTAACAATGGACAGTATGGCATCGCCTTTAATTTCTTTTTAGATAGCGGTGACGAAGCTGGGCTTTATTTTGTCAACTACCATGAAAAGATTCCTAGCTTCATCCTACCGATAGATGCCATAGAAACCATGGCACCCGTCATCGACCTCCTCTTAGCTGTTGCGGACCAAGAAGAATACGATAAAACGTTAAAGCCTCAGGGTGGATTCAAAGGTATCGAAGATCTTGGCTGGAAATTATCCATCAAACAATTGACAGCGCTCTTAGGATTCCTTGGTACAATTCCTGCTAACGATGGCACAATAACTGATATCATTAAAAACATCGTTAACAATACAGATAAATTGAAAGGCATCTTGCCCGACCAGTATTTAGAGCCACTGGAAAAACTCGTAAACTCCCCCGTAGGGAAGGCCGGAGCTCAAGCATTTGCTGTTGCATCAGCCAACATATTCCTCGCGCCTTTCGGGTTTAGCTCAGATACCTTTGTCCGCTCTATCAACTACCGTTTAAAGTATTTCGATAACATTCAGATGATTGGTGCCACTTACTCAACCGTTATTGGCAGCGCCAATGTTGCTACAGAAGTCAGCTACCGATTGAACGCACCTTTACTAGGCGGCGACGTCCCAAGAACCCCTAAACGCTGGCAGGTAATTAACTGGCACATCAACACCTTGATGGTATTTGAACCTAACTTCTTATGGGATTTCTCTTCCTTTACCGCAGAAGCATTAATTTGGTACGTGCCTGGCGCACTCCCCTATGATGTTACAGACCTTGGCAATAAAAAACGCCTTGCCGTACAAAATACCCCTTACGGATTAGGATTGAGCATGTACTGGTCATGGGAATATCAAAACGTTTTCCAAGGCTGGGATATCATCGTACCTTGGTATGTTAACTACGGCGCTTTAGGTGCAAGCTTTAACAGTGGCTACCGTAATGGTCAGGTTACCTTTGCAACGGGTGCTACCTTCCGCCACTTGTCTGGTCTAGAGATTGGCACCGGCATCAAGACTAATTTTGGCGAGCAAGATGATCAATTCCAAATGATGGTTCAAGACAGAGATGCCATTAACTTTACCGTGAAATACAGCTTCTAAGCTATTCATCTGGATAACACATAAACCGCAGCCTGACACTGCGGTTTTTTTATGCCCTCACATAACCCCGCATTCTTTAAATAACATTCTTACGCCTCTACAAAACATCACCTGCAGTAATTTCCTTTTTAAAACCTCTATACCGATCACCCTTGAAGATGCAAGGGCGTTGATCGCGCTCGCTCACCCCAATCACTTACGAACTGTAAGCTCATGGGGATTCGCTCGCTTGCCGCCTTCTTGCATCTCCAATTCCGATGGGTATATATGCCTCTTTATTGATATAAGATAATGCGTCTACCACGACGTCTACCTTTAGAAAAATTCATGACTCAACGGTAATTTTCATCATGCCTAACGGCACTATAGTTAAAGGAAAACGGGGCAAAAAGCCAATGAGAATATACTGTTTACTTTTCCTTTTCATGTTCCAACTCCCTACTTTTGCCGTTGATTTTTCGTATAGTTTAAGCGCCAAGCAATATGCAAACGACCCTGACAGACTTGAAAAAAGAATACAAAAACTCGAGAGGAAGACTAAAAAACTTCAGAGCCAATTCAACCGTTTACAGCTACAAGAACCCTGCCAGTGCGGAACAGAAGTAACCATTAAAACCCACGACGAAGACTTACCTGAATTCTCATGCTTTTTACAAACTGCATTCAAAACGTACACAGCAACGGGGAAAACAAAGGTGAATGCAAAAGGGAAAGTCTTAAAGCTCTGTAATAACGACCGGGCGCTTGGATGCAAACCGAGCGAAATTGAATGCGACTAAGAAAGAAAAAAGAAGGGAGAATACCTGCCAATTCATGGCAGGTATCGAAGTACTAAACGGAAGCAGAAATCAACATGTTACGAATGTGGCCAATGGCTTTCGTCGGGTTTAAGCCTTTAGGGCAAACCTGAACACAGTTTTGAATACCATGACATCTAAACACACTGAATGGGTCAGAAAGATTTGCCAAACGCTCTTCTGTTGCCGTATCACGGCTATCAATCAAGAATCGGTACGCTTGTAACAAGCCAGAAGGCCCGATAAAGCGATCAGGATTCCACCAGAATGACGGGCACGCTGTTGAGCAGCAAGCACATAAGATACATTCGTATAACCCATCAAGATGTGCACGCTCTTCGATTGACTGCAAACGCTCAATAGCTGGCTCTGGCGTATCATTAATCAAGTAAGGCTTGATTTTCTCATACTGCTTATAAAACATACTCATATCAATGATAAGATCCCGCACGACAGGCAAGCCTGGCAATGGACGAAGGATCAATTTTTTAGATTTATCTAAAACTTTTGATATTGGCGTAATGCAAGCAAGGCCATTTTGCCCGTTGATATTCATACCGTCAGAGCCACAAACACCCTCACGGCATGAGCGACGGTAAACCAAGCCAGAATCTCTGGCTTTGAGCATTTCCAGTACATCCAGTACCATGAGGTCTTTACCTTCGGTATCAACCTCATAATCCTTCATGTAGGGTTCTTTGTCGGTTTCCGGGTTGTAGCGGTATACGCTGACTTTTAACATCGTCTAATCCCCTTGTTTATTAGTATACACGCGCTTTAGGCTGGAAAGTATCGACCGTTTCAGGCTCGAAATTTACCGCTCGCTTAGTGACTGATTTGTCCGTTGGATGATAAACTGAATGGCATAACCAATTTTCATCATCACGATCTTGAAAATCATCACGCGCATGCGCACCACGACTTTCTTTACGCTCTTCAGCCGCAATCGCTGTTGCCTCTGCAACTTCAAACAAGTTTTGTAGCTCTAGTGCTTCGATTCTGGCGGTATTAAATACATCACTCTTGTCATCAAGGTAAACATTTTCGATACGAGGCCTTAATGCCGCAAGCTTATTGATACCCTCTTGCATAAAATCGCCACGACGGAACACACCAAAGTGATTTTGCATAATCGTTTGTAGCTCTTTACGCAATTCACTGGTCGTTTCGCCATCTTTGGTGCCATTCAAACGGTTCAAACGCACCATAGCTTGATTGATCTCTTCATCTGTTGCTTCTTTATGATGAATGCCTTCACGGAGTGTTTTCTCAATGAATAAACCCGCCGAGCGACCAAATACGACCAAATCAAGCAAGGAATTTCCACCTAATCGGTTAGCACCATGAACGGACACACAAGCCACTTCACCACAGGCAAATAAACCGTCGATAACTTTGTCATTGCCGTCTTCGTCTTGCATTAACGCTTGGCCATCAACGTTGGTCGGGATACCGCCCATCATGTAATGGCAAGTCGGCACAACCGGAATCGGCGCATCTTTTGGATGAACATGGGCGAAGGTTTCTGATAATTCACAAACCCCCGGCAAGCGCTCCATCAATGTTGCCTCACCAAGGTGATCGAGCTTAAGGTAAACATGATCACCTTCAGGACCACAACCACGCCCTTCAAGAATTTCCATAACCATGGAGCGTGCAACGACATCACGACCCGCCAAATCTTTCGCGTTCGGCGCATAACGCTCCATAAAACGCTCGCCATCTTTATTGATCAAATACCCACCTTCACCACGGCAACCTTCGGTAACTAACGTACCGGCTCCATAGATGCCCGTAGGATGGAATTGCCACATTTCGATATCCTGCACAGGGAAGCCAGCACGCAGCGCCATACCAATCCCGTCGCCTGTATTAATGTGTGCGTTAGTGGTCGATGCAAAGATACGACCTGCGCCGCCTGTTGCAAAAACAGTCGCTTTCGATTTAACAAAAACTGTTTCGCCTGTTTCCATGCAAATAGCAACAACACCGACAACCACATCATCTGCATTTTTAACGATATCAACGGCATACCATTCGTTCATGAAGACAGTGTCATTTTTTAAGTTGCCCTGATAAAGCGTATGCAATAACGCATGGCCGGTTCTATCAGCCGCTGCGCAAGTTCTTGCCGCTTGACCGCCTTCACCATAGTTCTTAGATTGACCGCCAAAAGGACGCTGATAAATACGGCCTTCTTCTGTACGCGAAAAAGGCATTCCCATATGATCTAACTCATAAACGGCTTCAGGGCCTACCCGGCACATATATTCAATCGCGTCTTGATCGCCAATATAATCCGACCCTTTAACGGTATCGTACATATGCCAGCGCCAATCATCATTCGGGTCATCCGAGGCAATTGCACAGGTAATGCCGCCTTGTGCCGAGACCGTATGAGAGCGCGTCGGAAATACTTTTGAAATAACGGCTGTTTTATAACCTGACTTAGCTAATTGTAGGGCTGCACGCATACCCGCACCGCCACCACCGACGATGACCGCATCAAATGAAATCGTTTTTATTGTCATGACTTAACCCCACAAAATCTTAAGACCCCAAACGAGGTAGGTAAACAAAATAATGGAATACGTTGCTTGAAACACTATGCGCAAAACAGTGCCCTTGCCGCCCATCATTCTTGTTGTTAGATAATCAGACGACACAGCCCACAAACCTATCCAAGCGTGTGCGATAATTGCCAGCAACGTTGCTGTACCAAAGATTATCATTGGTGTAGATAAAAAATAGGCTTTAAAGCTTGTGTACGTTACTGCATCACTGCAAAGGAAGAAGCTCAGAGCTGATAAGAAGTACGCCAGCATAACAATGGATGTAAAGCGCTGTACGATCCAGTCTGAAACACCATTCCGGCCAAAATTAGTTACTTGATTTACCACAACCACACTCCTGCTACGAGAATCAACACGAAAGCGACAACTAAAGCAGCCTTAGCAGCCTTTGGTCCACTTTCTAGGGTTTCACCAAACCCTAGATCCATAATTAAATGCTTAACGCCCATCACGATATGATAAATAAAACCACTTAATACAAGCCAAACAACAGCACGTGTTAGGAAGCTATTTTCTAGGCATTCTTTGACTGCAAGAAAACCGGCTTCAGAAGTTACGCTCTTGTCAAACATATACAAGAATATGGCTAGGCCAAAAAAGATGGCAATTCCTGATATGCGGTGAGTGATGGACGTAATGGCATTTATCGGCAACCTTATGGTTGCTAAATCGAGGTTAACGGGTCTATTTTCTTTCACGATTTTGCTCTTTTTGATTTAGCTCAATCAAACCAGACGGGGAGTATGCTTTGATGGCGTGTGTTGCTATAAGCGTTATTTCTATAATGGCTAAGTATGGCTTCAATACACCAAGGCCAAATTCCGCGCAAATTATAATGATTCAACGGCCTAAATACAATCACCTATACACTTATAAGGGTCAAAATGGGATTTTCGCCATAAACAGAAAAGCAACAAAAAACGCTTTTATTGGCGTTGTTACGGCAGTTTTCCAGCACTTTATTTGACAATAATCTTTTTGCCACTATGATAAGTCGACCTTTAAAGGTCACTGTATTTTTTCCAGCTATCAAGCGCCGTAGATTACAAAATAATACGTATAAACTACAGAAAAGGCGTACAACGCCAGCGTTTGAGATAGCAGAGCCAATTCTAGGAGCTTGTAATGACAGATAAGAAAGCCTCGCTTAATATTCCGGGGCACGAAAGCGTCGAATTTCCCATTTATGAAGGTACTCTCGGGCCTGACGTTATCGATGTTAGAAGTCTCACAAGCAAGGGGTTATTCACCTACGATCCAGGCTTTGTTTCCACAGCAGCATGCGAATCAAAAATCACTTACATCGATGGCAATCAAGGCATTCTACTCCACAGAGGCTACCCCATTGAGCAGCTTGCCGCAGAATCTGACTACCTTGAAACCTGCTACCTTCTACTAAAAGGCGAGCTACCGACTAAAGAACAAAAAGAAGAGTTTGTTGAAACCATCCGCCACCATACGATGGTTCATGATCAAATCAACAATCTCTTTAAAGGTTTTCGCCGCGATGCTCACCCTATGGCGATTATGTGTGGCGTTGTAGGCGCGCTTTCTGCTTTCTATCACGACACACTGGATATCTCCAACGAGCGCCATCGTGATATTGCGGCTATGCGCTTAGTTGCAAAAATTCCAACACTTGCCGCTATGAGTTACAAGTACTCAATCGGGCAGCCCTTCATGTACCCCGACAACGAACTGGATTACGCCGAAAACTTCTTACACATGATGTTCGGTAACCCTTGCGAGAAAACAAACGTAAACCCCGTTCTTGCGAAAGCGATGGACCGTATTTTCTTACTGCATGCTGATCACGAGCAAAATGCCTCAACATCAACTGTTCGCCTTACTGGCTCTACTGGCGCTAACCCTTATGCCTGTATCGCTGCAGGTATTGCTGCTTTATGGGGCCCCTCTCATGGTGGCGCTAACGAAGCCGTACTCGAAATGCTTGAGGAAATCGGCGACGAATCACGCATTGATGAATTTGTTGCACGTGCAAAAGATAAAGAAGACCCTTTTCGCTTAATGGGCTTTGGTCATCGCGTTTACAAAAACTTCGATCCACGTGCCAAGGTTATGAAGGAAGCTGCAGACGATGTACTTAAAGAACTTGGCCTTGAAGATGATCCATTGCTTAAAATCGCCAAACGTCTTGAACAAATCGCGCTTGAAGACCCTTACTTTGTTGAGAAGAAACTTTACCCTAACGTTGACTTCTATTCTGGCATTATCTTAAAAGCAATCGGCATTCCTACCTCCATGTTTACAGTTATTTTTGCTGTAGGGAGAACCATTGGATGGATTTCTCACTGGGATGAAATGATCAGTGGCGATTACCGCATTGGTCGCCCAAGACAACTCTATACCGGCCATGATAAACGTGATTTTGTTGAGCTCTCGAAACGCTAAATACGATCAAAACACTCAATATTAAGGCGGTGTAAACCGCTTTTTTTACAAGATAAAAACAAAAAAACCGCCATTAATGGCGGTTTTTTTTGTTTGACGGATGAATTTATACTTCAACCATCTCGAAATCGTATTTGCTGATACTGCAATCTGGGCATTCCCAATCTTCAGGTACATCTTCCCACTTGGTGCCTGGTGCGATGCCATCATCAGGCCAGCCTTCTGCCTCATCATAGACGAAACCACAAATCACACATTCGTACTTTTTAAAGTCGCTCATAGGTATTCTCCTTTTGCGCTATTCTTATCATTTTTGCGGAGTATATACTAAATCAAAATTCAAGTTAAGCTGAGTAACCGCTTCGAAAAAATGAACTTGCCTGCCAAAAATTTATGAGCAGAAACACGCGTCACATTCATCCATAAAACGCGTACCAAACAAGGTAATATACCTATCGGAATTGGAGGTGCAAGAAAGCGGCACGCGAGCGAACCCCTATGAGCTTACAAGTGGAAATCTGGCGTTAAACAAAGCGAATAACGCCAAATTAGCTGAAAACAAACCTTAACAAACTCAGCCAAAGCCAAAGAGTAAGTTTTTATTGATACCTAAAAGAACTCAAAGGCTTTTATGAATTACTTCATACAGGTCATTTGATAATTTCGCTTCACGCATCTTTAAAAGTTCTGCTTTCATTTTTTCGGCGTGGGCATCGCTATACTTCTTATAGCCCGTGAGAGGAGTCACTAACCGCGACGCTATTTGTGGGTTGGTCGCATCAATGGATAATACTTGATTCGCTAAAAACGCATAACCTTCGCCGCTCACATCATGAAAACCAGAGGTATTCCCCATACAAAACCCACCAACAAGCGCTCGAATCTTATTTGGGTTTTTAGCCTGATAACTCGGGTGCCCCATGAGCATTTTCACACGCGCCAAGGCATCAGTTCGTGGGGCTTGCGCCTGAATTTGTAACCACATATTCACCACTAATGCCTCATGCTGCCACGTCTCATAGAAAGCATCTGTCACTTGTTCAACCTGCGCGGTATCTTGACTGTAGTGTACAATTGCACGCAATGCCGACGACTCATCAGTCATATTCTGCGCTTTGTTAAATTGCATAAAAGCCTGCGCCTGTACATCTTCGCACCCCAGCCTCATTAAATAACTTAAGGCACCGTTCTTAAGGCTACGCGCAGCCATGGCCTTACCTGAAACATCTTGGGCTTGCTGATGCATATTGTCATAAACTCTTTGAAAGCGATCAAACAGTGTTTCAGCAATATGCTTTTGTAGTTGATTCCTCGCTTCATACACTGCCAAAGGATTGGCTTTCTCCTGAAGCTCAATTAAATAACTTTCAGCAGGCAATACAAGTAACTTAGCAATAACAGCGGGGTCTAATTTTGTATTAGATAACAGTGCATTTAAGCAGCCATACAGGCTACTTTCATCAATATGTTCGCCTACCATTATTTTCTGAATTTGGTTTGTATAGAGTTGCTGAATAGCGCTAAATTGACTAAAACCGTCGCTCTCAACCGCAACAATTTGTGCAAGTTGCTTATCGGAATAATCAAAAAATACTTTCACCGGTGCCGAGAAATACCTCAGCAAAACAGGTGTCGGCTTGTCAGCCACATTCTCAAAGACAAACGAGGATTTCGCTTCTTTTAACTGTAAGTTCTTTTCTCGCTTTCCATTATCTAACAACAATGCCTCTTCACCGCTCAATAAAGCTATGTCAAAGGGTATGTGCATGGGCTGTTTATTCGTTTGATTTGCCGTATCTGGCGTAGACTGCTCAATATCTAACCGATACTGCTGTTTTTCTTGATCATAAGCTTCGGATACACGTAACTCTGGCGTACCTGCTTGCGAATACCATAAGCGAAACTGGCTTAAATCTAACCCGGACACTTCTTCCATGCAAACAACAAAATCTTCACAGGTAACTGCCATGCCATCAAAGCGATCAAAATACAAATCCGTTGCCTGTCGGAATTTTTCTTTACCCAATAAATTCGCCATCATACGAACAACTTCAGCACCCTTCTCATAAACGGTCAGGGTATAAAAGTTTGAAATCTCCATGAAGGCGTCTGGGCGTACGGCATGAGACATTGGCCCACTATCTTCCACAAATTGATGCGTTCGCATAAGCGTTGCATCTTCGATACGCTTAACGGCTCGGCTATTCATATCTGCTGAAAATTCTGAATCACGATAAACCGTAAATCCCTCTTTCAAACTGAGCTGAAACCAGTCTCGACAAGTCACACGATTACCCGACCAATTATGGAAATACTCATGTGCAACAACAGCTTCAACACGTTGAAAGCCTGCATCCGTCGTCGTTTTTGGATTTGCCAAGACACAAGAGGTATTAAAGATATTAAGGCCCTTATTTTCCATCGCCCCCATATTAAAATCATCCACGGCGACAATCATAAAGATATCTAGGTCATACTCTCGGCCATAAACCTCTTCATCCCATGTCATTGCTGCTTTTAATGACTGCATTGCATGATCACACTTATCTAAATCCTTTTCTTCGACGAAAATCTGAAGCGTGATGATACGATTCGTACAAGTTGTATAGGTATCCTCAACAACGGCCAAATCGCCTGCGACTAACGCAAACAAATAACACGGTTTTTTAAATGGGTCATGCCAAGTAACCGTACGCATTCCTTGATCAACAGAATCTGCAACACAATTGCCATTAGATAGCATGACAGGGAATTTACCCTCCGGTGCAATAATTGTCGTCTCGTATTCACTTAGCACATCAGGGCGATCAAGATAATAGGTAATCCGCCGAAAACCCTCTGCCTCACATTGCGTGCAATACATACCACGCGAACGGTAAAGCCCTTCAAGAGCAAGGTTTTTTTCTGGATGTATGTCAGTCACACACTCTAAGACAAAAGGGGTATCAGGTAGCGCATGCAGCGTCAACGAATCTTCATCTAGCTCAAATTCATCTCGCTCGATTAAACGCCCATTCAACTTAACACTTATCAGTGTTAGCGATTGCCCATCAAGCTTTAACTGTGCCTCGGTCGCTACCGCCTTTCGGATGTGCAGCGTACTGGTCACGCGTGTCGTTTCATCTTGCAACTCAAAAACGAGATTCGTTTTGTCAATAACATAGAACGGGGCTTGGTAATCTTTTGAATAAGTAACACGACCAACAGACATAGAACAACCTTAATTAAACTAAAACATGTGAGAAATTGAGATCTTACTGCCACTTGAGCGTAGCAGAAGCCGGCACCTTACCATCCGTATGACAGTCTGATTTAGCGGTATCTACGTAACCAGTTCTTTGCTCATCATCCATGTTATTATCAATTTCGTACGCAATAATCGCCTGAAGTGTCAGCTCTTTTTGCTCTTGGCTTAATCTTCTTCCGTCCTGCCATTTACCAATCTCAATGGCTCTTTTCAGTCCTAGGTAGGTTTCCTCATCAATCGCATTAATCAACTCTTTAAATCTCATAAAGCAGCTCCAAAATAAAACACAAAATCCTACCAGAATTTTATGTTTATTTCATAAAAATGATGGAGCAGGTGCCGCCGGATAAAGACCAAGAAAAATCCAAAAAACATAGGACCTAGACAAGAGAAATATTGAGAGAAAGATTTATTGAGCACCAAAGCATTCCCCACAACCACCAAGAAGACAAAAAGAGTAAACCAAGGCGAAAACCGATAAACGGGTGTCACATGGTAACGATTATCGAGCAACATATACACAAAAAGCCCAAAGGTTACACCTGTCGCCCCGCCAAAAATCATGTTGGGTGACAGGTAGAATTGGCATAGATTTGCCATCAAAGACAAAAAACACAATGCAAAAACAAAAAAAACAGTCCCTTCTTGACGCTCAATTTGCCAACCTAAATACGTAAAAGTTACTACGCCAAACAAAAACTCCACCCAATTGAAATGCAGAAAACTAGGTGTCAGCAGGCGCCAAAACTGGCCATCATAAAAAATATTAATAATCGCATCAAACCCACTTACCTTTGCATTAACTTGATCTGTGGGCAAATCCTGAAAGGTGAGCGATGATAAAAAAAGCCAATCCTGCCTCAAGAACATCCAGAAACAAAGGGTGGTAAAAAGTAAGCAAAGCACGCAGACAGGGTCCGACTTCAATATTTCATATAGTTTCGCGCAAATACACTGAAAACGACTAGATGAAACGACTGAAGCTCGCTGTAAATCTTCATATCGATGGATAAAGGCATAAGCCTCTATACGGTGAGCATCGTGATAAACAAATACAGCAGTTTTACAATCCTTATGATCGAGCGCATAGGGTAAATCAATGGCATGAAAATGATTGACTAACGCAACCAACAGGCTTTCCTGTTGATCTAAATCGAACCGCCCCACCAAATGCCTGGGCGTCATGACAAACTGCTATAACAGTGCAGAGTTTCCCACAGCAACAAATTGACTTTCATCAAGGCAGTTATCCCCTAAATGATACCTGTATGCAACGAGCTGACCACCTGACACAGCCGAGTAATCAAGGCAGGCAATGTTCTTTGCTACAAGTTTTGGTTTCCCTTTTAACCAGTAATGGCCGACAAACAACGGCTTCTCATGAGAAGAATAATAGATCAATTTCTTCAAATCTGCGTCCGAGACAGGTTTTTTTGAGAAATCCGAAGGTAAGGGGTCAGGCTGAAAGACGATATCTTCATAGACTTCTGGTATTGATTGAGCCCAAAATTTCGCTCGAAAGGTACTCCTTAACAAGCCATCTTGCCCCAGTATCTGCTGTTCTTTTGGGCAAGGTAAGTTGATCCCTCGGGTCAATCGTCGTATACAAGCCATTACCCTCGCATCTTCTGCTGCAAAAGCATCAAATAATGCGGGTACAAGGCTGCAGCTACCAAATCTTTGCCGATAGTAATCCACATTAGCTTGATCCCAGCAGGCATGAACAACACGAAACGCTGGGAGATCTAAAAACAAAGGCAATGTTTCAAACCATCCTAGATAACCATTCAGTAAATCTATATCCCCACTAAATTGCTCAAGCGTTGCCGCTAACTGTGAAGCATTTCTTTCAGTATGCTCTCTCAAATACCCTTTTTGCGTAGTTTTAAAATAAGCAATCGCATTAAACTCATGGTTACCTATAACGACCTGAGCACCATGGAAATCACAACAAGATTTCACCAATGCCAACGTTTTTTTTATTTCTGCACCCCGATCAATCAGGTCACCAACAAAAATAAGCTTCCTTTTGTTATCAGGATAAACATACCCCTCACCACTGGGTTCATACCCGAGTTTTTCAAGTAAGCGCACGAGTGCTGAGTAACAACCATGCACATCACCGATAACATCGAAGCCGCCAATTTTTGACGCAGAAAAAATCTTACTCGACAAGTTTTTTTCCCCAATTTAATTTACTGCGACAAACCTCGTAAAAGCTGTAATCTAAAGGGTGAAGCATGGTTAATTTGAGTGGTTTTTTAAAAATATAAATAGTGTCCCCCGCTTTCGCCTTTAACGTCAGGTGCCCATCACAGGAAACGATCGGATCAATACGGCTATTCGGGCCGATGACAATTTTAATTTCGCTATTACCATCAATCACAATAGGACGACTTGATAAACTATGCGGAAACATAGGCACTAGCGCTAATGCATCAAGCTTGGGGTGCATGATAGGACCGCCACCAGAAAGAGAATACGCGGTTGATCCCGTCGGCGTTGACACAATAATGCCATCAGAGCGCTCTGAATATACAAACTGACCTTCGATATAAACTTCAAACTCAATCATGCGTGCTACTTCGCCAGAGCTTACAACCACATCATTAAAAGCACTCCCTTGAGCAACTGGCTCGCCGTCACGTTTAATCACAGCATCAAGTAGAAAACGTTTTTCGGCAGCATATTTACCTGCTAAAACATCATCGATTTTTTCGGCAATTTCATTGGGTGAAATATCCGTTAAGAAGCCGAGCCCGCCTCGATTTACACCAATAACCGGCACATCATGACGTGCGAGATCCCTTGCCGCACCGAGCATAGAGCCATCCCCCCCCACAACGATGACAAGATCACATATCTCACCGATGAGTTTACGACTAGATACCTGCAACCCATGATTAGGCAGAACATTAGCAATCTCTTGCTCTAAAATAACGGTTAAATTTTTGGATAACAGTTGTTTTTTTAACGCTTTAACGGAGGCAATCACCATTTGATTACCGACTCGACCAATAATACCTATATTACGAAATACAGTTTCCATATCACCTCTTACACACCCACGCAGCGTAAACTCTACTTTACACACTGCATAGATAGTTATTTTACATTTATACCGATCACCCTTGAAGATGCAAGGGCGTTGGGTTCGCTTGCTTGCCGCCTTCTCACACCTTCAATTCCGATGGGTATATCTATCTCTAGATATTTACGTATTTATTATTTTAAGGCCGGAGAGGCTAATTCTACCTATAAGCTCTCTACAATCTTGACGCCGGCCCTGTGGATACAGACAATAGTCTTTCACATCGCTATGCCATTATTTAAGTACTACTCTTATTTAAGCACTAAAAGGTGCCGCTGCAAGAGCAGCATCAGAGGCTAAAAAGCTATACCCCAAAGCCTCGGCAACAGGCTGATTAGTAATATATCCTTTATGAATATTTAATCCGGCAAGTAAATGAGCATCCTTGAGCAAAGCACTCACACCTTGATCGGCGATCGACATAACATAAGGTAACGTCGCATTCGTCAATGCAAAGGTTGAGGTTCTTGCCACTGCACCTGGCATATTCGCCACACAATAATGAATAATACCGTCAACCTCGTAGGTTGGATCATCATGCGTTGTCGCTTTAGAGGTTTCAAAACACCCACCCTGATCAATCGCCACATCAACAAGCACAGACCCTTTTTGCATCAGTGACAGCATCTTGCGACTGACAAGTTTAGGTGCTGTAGCACCTGGAATCAGCACTGCCCCCACCACAAGATCCGCATATTTTAGCTGGCGCTCTACCGCATCTATCGTACTAAACAGCGTATTGATCCGAGCACCGAATCCCTCTTCAATTTGTTTAAGTCGTGGAATGCTTCGATCCATAATAGTGACATGAGCACCTAAGCCTGCCGCCATACGTGCCGCATTTAAACCGACAACACCCCCGCCAATCACCAAAACATTGGCAGGTTTCACGCCAGGTACACCACCCAGCAACATACCGCTCCCACCCTGCGCCGTCTCAAGACAGTGAGCACCTGCCTGAATAGCTAAACGCCCAGCCACCTCACTCATCGGGGCTAATAAAGGCAAGCCACCCTCATGGTCGGTAATGGTTTCGTAAGCAATAGCAGTAACTTTTGACTTCACCAAAAGGTCTGTTTGAATAGGGTCTGGGGCCAAGTGCAGATAAGTAAAAAGTATCTGATCCTCACGCAACATTTTGCACTCTTTCGGTTGCGGCTCTTTCACTTTAACGATCATTTTAGCTACGTTAAAAACATCCTTAGCGCATGTTGCTATTTCCGCCCCTGCAGAGACATAATGCGCATCGCACAACCCTACGCCTTCACCTGATTGTGTCTCAACCACCACTTTATGGCCATGTTTCACCAGCTCGTTCACACCCGCGGGCGTTAATCCGACGCGATATTCTTGATTTTTAATCTCTCTCGGCACACCGATTAGCATAGATTTACTCACTGTATTTATACAAATGAAAGCTTATCTGACCCATTAACGAATGCCAATATATACGAACTTAGTTATTTTATCTTCCTAATAACAACCGTACTGGCCATTTTATCGTGCCAACCTTGTTTACGCTTACTCCACCCTATCCATAAAAACCCCAAACCAAAAGCAAACATGGATACAAAATACCCTATATAGCGAATAAGTGACTGCCTGAGAGTGATTCTACTCAAATCAGAAGCGCTAGCAATATGAATATTAAACAATAGCTTACCTGGCGTGCCTGCCTTATACATCCAAAAAATCAAAGTAAAAAAAACAGGAAAAATAAAATTAATAAAAGCATCGCCTGTACCCAATACAATCTTGGTCGTAGAGTAATATTCTGCACCATACAACAAATAAGCAATAGGCGAAGTGAGAAGAAAAAGAATGATGCAATCAATAATCACAGCCAAAAATCGGATCCAAAATCCCGCATAAACTGTATTTTCCGGCAATACCACTGTTGATTGCATGTCCTTTTTCCTTAAACCATTTGTACATTTAACAAAACCTCAAAATATAGCAGTATCCCTGCCTGAATCCTGCTATATTTAGCTTTCAATTATCATAGGCAAATTATTTTATTAAGCCACCATCTAAAAAGGTATTCATGACACAAAAAAAGCACACTAAAGACCCACATGCTCATCGG
This sequence comes from Pseudomonadales bacterium, assembly GCA_965248335.1. Taxonomy (GTDB): domain Bacteria; phylum Pseudomonadota; class Gammaproteobacteria; order Pseudomonadales; family DT-91; genus CAKMZU01. The sequence goes on along the minus strand of CBDFIY010000003.1, from coordinate 1,342,009 downwards.
GAAGCCAAAAATTATGACAACCCGATTCCAAGCCGTGAGTTTATTCTCAGTGTTTTAAAGGATCAAAGTCGCCCCACCCGATTTAATCAACTCGCACAACTTCTCGAACTTGAAACAGAGGAACAACAACAAGCACTCAAATTTCGTCTTGGCGCAATGATACGCGATCGCCAACTTAGCCAAAATCGCCGTGGCGCTTATCTCATCTTTGATGACAGCAACACAATCACAGGCCGGCTATCCGCCCACAAAGACGGCTATGGTTTTTTAATTCCTGACGACAAATCAGACGATGTTTTTCTTAGCACAAAAGAAATGCGTAAAGCCTTCACCAATGACCAGATTCGTGTGGTTATCACCCATACATCCAAGCAAGGAAAGCTCGAAGGCGAAATCATTGAGGTTATAGAACACAAAACCAGCACCTTGGTTGGCAAAGTTCTGAAGGACCAAGGCACTTATCGCCTGATCACCGAAAACCCTAAAATACTGATCAGTGTGATCATCGATAATGCAGAATCTTTCAAGCATAATAAAGATGACATCGTTGTCGTTAACATTACCGAACAGCCTGCAGCGCGAAAAGCACCTCGCGGCCTGATTACACAAGTTCTAGGCAAAGCCAATGCCCCAGGCATTGAAATAGAAATTGCCACACGCAACTTTGACATCCCCTTCGAGTGGCCTCAACCCGTCCTTGATCAGCTCAGCAAAATAAAAGACGAACCCACAACCGCCGATAAGAACAAACGCATTGATGCTCGCCACCTGCCTTTTGTTACCATCGATGGCGAAGATGCGCGTGACTTTGATGACGCTGTATACTGCGAAAAAAAGAAAACGGGCGGATGGCGATTATACGTTGCCATTGCAGATGTTTCACACTACGTCGAGCTGAACACTCCCCTAGATCACGAAGCCCATTTGAGAGGCACTTCGGTTTATTTCCCCAAGCAAGTCATCCCCATGCTGCCAGAAAAAATATCCAACGGCCTTTGCTCACTGATGCCCGAAGTTGATCGTTTATGCATGATTTGTGAGATGACAATCAGTGCGAATGGCCGACTCAGTGGCTATCAATTTTACGAATCCGTGATGCATTCAAAAGCCCGATTAACGTACAATCAAGTCGGCCAAATGCTTCAAGAAAAAGGACAAAAAAATAGTACATTACGCAAACAATACCAAGGCGTAGTTAAGCATCTCGATGAACTCGAGAACCTTTACAAGGCACTAAAAATACAGAGAGAGAACCGTGGCGCGATCGATTTTGACACCGTCGAAACACGCATCATTTTTAACGCTCAGCGAAAAATAGAAAGCATTATTCCGATTGTGCGTAATGATGCACACAAACTCATCGAAGAGTGCATGCTATGTGCCAATGTTGCCAGCGCACGCTTTATGGAGAGGCATGGTTTAGATGCCCTCTTCCGCGTACACGATGGCCCAGCAGAAAAAAAACTGGCCGCCCTGCGCGCTTACCTTGGCGAACTTGGGCTCAGCCTCAAAGGGGCAAGCAAGCCACAAACTTCCGATTACCAACAGCTCATTAATGATATCAACCAACGTGATGATGCAGCCCTTATTCAGATCATGGTATTACGCTCAATGAGCCAAGCGAAATATGAACCCGATAACCGAGGGCATTTCGGTCTTGGCTATACGGCATATACCCACTTCACCTCGCCTATCAGGCGTTACCCTGACTTACTGACGCACCGTGCGATTAAGAGTGTTATTCGCTCAGACACAAACAGTAAACACGTTAAACGTTCAGAAACACAAAAAAACCTGACTAAAAAAACGATCTATCCTTACAACGAGCAAGCCATGCTAACGCTTGGCGAACACTGCTCCATGACTGAACGACGAGCAGATGAAGCCACACGTGATGTTGTTAATTGGCTAAAATGCGATTATCTCACTCAGTTTACAGGCCACCAATTTGACGGCGTAATCACGGCGGTAACAGGCTTTGGATTTTTTGTTGAGTTAGATAATCTCTATGTTGAAGGTTTAGTACATATCAGCCAGCTTGAAAACGACTACTTTAATGCAGACCTTAAAAAGCAACGCTTAGTCGGTGAGAAAACGAACAAGATTTATCATTTAGGTGATAAAATCAGTGTGATTATTAGCAAGGTAGAATTAGACGAAAGGCGCATTCATCTTGTGCCCAACACAGCGCAAACGTCCAACAAAAAACCAAAGAAAAAATCGACTTATAAAAACAAAAGTGCCGGCACAAAGAAATCCAACAAGGAAACGTCTACATCTGTCACACAGAACAAATCAAACACTGCTAAAACAAAGAAAAAAAACGTGAAGCCAAAGGGTAAGAAAGGTAAAATCAGCGCCAAATCCAGCACTCGAAAAAAACGCTAAATGAGCAAAGATTCAACTGACATTATCTATGGTATGCACGCCGTTCAAGGCGTGCTCAAACATCAATCCCAATCTGTTGAGCGTCTTTATCACGATAACAATCGACGAGACGAACGACTGCATAAGTTACTCAAACTTGCACGCGACAACAACATCCCTTGCGAAGCCACTTCTCGTAAGAAACTCACCGAACTTTCAGGTAACGACAATCATCAGGGCATCGCCATTATCCATCGCGTAAGCGAACAATTAGCTAGCCTAGAACAAACAATCGCCAAAAGTTCGCATCCACTGATACTCGTATTGGACGCTATTACCGACCCACATAATTTAGGCGCTTGTTTACGCTCAGCCGATGCTGCAGGTGTGACTGCCGTTATCTATCCCAAAGACAAATCTGCCAGCATAACGCCCACTGTCAGAAAAATAGCCTGCGGCGCTGCAGAAACCGTTGCAAGCTTTGCTGTGACTAACTTAGCGCGCACCTTGGACGAACTAAAATCGCAAGGTATCTGGATTATTGGTGCCGCGGGCGAAGCCACTCAAACGTTCTACGAAATGGATTTAAAGGGCTCTGTGGCTATCGTCGTGGGTGCAGAAGGAAAAGGGTTAAGAAGGCTCACGCGTGACAAATGCGACTTTCTGGCTAAGTTACCCATGCAAGGGATGGTGAGTAGCCTTAACGTATCTGTGGCAACCGGTATTTGCCTCTACGAAGCTGTACGACAGAGACAATAAGGCTTAAAAACAACAACGCCCCCCCCGCCACGATAATTCAAGCGGAGGCATAAATCAATACTTCGGACAGTTTTTTAAGTTGTTGATTTTAAAAGGTTTAATTTTTTACTTAAGTATCAATCAAAGCTAGATAAATCAATGGGTTACAATTTATGTAAATCCTTTAAATCGAAAACTGTCCGAAGTGTTGATAAATACGACCGTTAGGATTTATAGAGCGCGAGTTGCTCGTTGCGGTAGTTTAGCTCAACGTCTAATATAGCTACACGATCACAAAGCTGCTTTATTCGCTGAATAAATGCCTGGTCGTTTTCATTAACGCCCTCCACTTGTAAAGATTCAGCCGATAAAGCGACATACAGTTGATGCGTGAGATCTGCCAGTTGTTTACACTTTTTTTGATTTTCACTGTCTTTCATCTCAAGCCTTAATTGTTGCGTGCTCAACGCTTGGTGATATTTCTGCTCATTAACGGATTGCACCTGCTGCATCTTGGTTATGTCCTCTAGGTGCTTGCCTTGGACATTCTGAAGCTGTTGCTTATTAAGGTGGTGGACATTTTCTAGCTGCGCTTGAAACTCCGCATGTAAGCTTTCTAGCTGAGTCTGATGATCCACATGCATTGTTTTTATTTTCGCTTGCGCCTGAGATAAAAGCGCCTCTTGTTCTTTGCCGGAATCCGCCAGACGCTTCTCATAATCCTGCCGCATTTGATCGAGTTTAACGCCGAACATAGCCTTTAACGCTTGTATATCTTTTTCTGCTGAAGCATCTTCAGACGGTTGTGGTTTTATCGTAGGTATATCTAGCGTTGGGATATCGCCGTTATTCAATTTATCACTCATAGCTTCTTAAATGGCTTTTCTGCATGATTTTTAAGCACAAATCATACAAATCTAAGTAATGTGTGCAAGTAAGACACCCAGTAAATAGGCTATTCATCACAAAGGAATTTAAATATTACCCACATTCCTCAGCCATATTAAAATATGGTCTAGTGAAACGTCATGTAGGCATGGTTTATACCCTCTAATTTTAAACAGACAATGTAAATACTTTTGATTATCGACCAAACTAACGGATGATTATATTTCATTGATTCTGAAGGAATAATCTTAAACCCTGAAAATAAGCTGACTTTGATGGGTAATCAGGAGACATCATGTCTCATCTCATTATCTTCACGCTTTTTTAAAAAACCAGAAGTACCGTTATCTAATGGCGACTCATCACCATTAGAACGGATGCGTATCGCTTAGCAACATCCAGCGAACCGTCAAATTATATTTGGTCATCTCTGTGAATTGCACTTTATAGTCAACGCCTTTCACTTTAAACACATAAGTTTCAAATGAAGAGATAAACACAGGTGCTGTCGTTCCATCCGCTAAAATGGTTTCACGATAAAAAAATGGCGGATGCTGCCAGAAAGTATCGGGCTGATAAGATTGATACTTATTGGAAGGTAGCTGACTATGGTTATTTGAGGAGAGATCTTCAGCCGCTTCCGCCCCGTTTAACATCTCTAAATACACAGCGGAACCCACATATCGCATCCTAAAAGCGGAAGGATTTGGGAGTGCTGCCTGCTCAATAAGTATGTCATTTGAGGCATACGCTAGGTAGTTCGCTGGGAAAGTAATCGCAGCAACTAAATGGTCTTGATTACCGCCAGTACCTAAAAGACCCGAGATATAAAACTCCATCGACCCGTTCTTATTAAAGACAGGCAATCCAGGGTTCTTTTTAGCTATTGCGCAATACTCCTATTTACACCACCTAAAATATAAGACTTAAAAAAACAACTTAGTTCGTCATATATGGTTGTACCTTAGGTAAAAAAACCACTCTTTATCGAAGATTCTTTTCGCAGATTTGATAAGCATCAAACCGCTTCCTGATTACTTATACGCCTTAGCCATTTTTGAAAATAACCTTGTAAAACCTCTTATTTGTTCATAGAAAAAACATGTCTATCTCAGTAGATCAAACAGTTACACCTGAACTTTACCCAGTATGCAGGCTCAAAATAACTAGCTCTGCCTCTAATGACAGCTACAAGGCTCCCCGATGAAAAAGCTGCATAAAGATGAACTTAATATCCTCAGCATTACGAGTTTAACGGAATTTGGCGAGCGCTATTGTTATTACTTCTTGCAGTCGTTACTTATTCTTTTCCTTGTGCTGCATTTTAAACTACCCAATGCAAAAAGCGCTTCATTGGTCGGCACTGTGCTTAGCGTGGTGTATATTTCAGCCATCGTAGGCGGGTTTATTGCTGATAAATGGCTCGGGCATTATAGAGCTGCTTTTTGTGGCGCTCTACTCATGCTGGCTGGTTCATCCATCATTGCCCTTAGTACAACGCTTTTTTTACTCTACATTGGCCTTGCGTTTATCGCCATGAGTACAGGGCTGATCAAAGTCAACATGTCATCGTTAATTGGGCGCTTTTACGATCAATCAAAACTCCCCGAAAGCCGCCGCGATTTTGGTTTTAGTGTTTTTTATGTCGGCATTAACTTGGGGGCATTCATATCTTTATTCCTGGCCTCCTACCTTGCCAAAAAATTTGGCTACAACGCCGCGTTTTTCTCAAGCATCGCTATTAACTTCATCATGCTTACTGTGCTTATTATCGGTTTTTTCCGTATATCGGACTACATCAGCGACCACACTATTTTGTTGCGCGAATGGATACAGGCAGTAGGGGTTATGCTGCTTTACATTATTTTCATCATCACCGTATTAAATTACGCGACGGTTGCTAATTTTGCGACGCTCGGTGCAGCGGCACTATGTATTGTGATGCTGTTTCAATCAGCACAAAAACACCAAAATACAAAACACGTTATCGCTGCCAGTATTTTCTTTGTACTATCTACCGTGTATTGGGCGCTCTACTTCCAGCAATTTATCTCTATTGAGTTGTTTGTTGTTAATGCGGTAGAACATGTACTGTTTGGCATAACATTAAGCACAACACAATTTTTGGCGTTCGGCAGTATTGCCATTTTATTATTAGGTTATGGGTTTGGTCGTCTCTGGATATGGCTCGACACACACAGCTATGATGTGCACGATATCGACAAATTCAACATCGCTTTTATCGGTATCTTTCTCGTCTTTTTATTTCTTTATGTCGTCATTAGCCTAACCCCCCTCAACCAAAAAGTGCCGGCACTACCCATGGCTTTATTCTTTTTTCTTGTTGCACCAAGCGAGCTTTGCTTATCGGCTATTGGCTTATCGGCTGTGACAAAAATTGCACCCGAAGGCCATGTAGGTGTTTTCATGAGTATATGGATGGTTACACTCGGTGTGGGCGGTAAGCTTGCAGGGATAATGTCGGAACATATCCCTATGACAGGCACCTTGGCAGAGAGCAAACATGCTATGCAGCAAGGGTTGAGCATTTTCATGCTATGTGCAATTATCGCCAGCATTGCTTGCTGGCTTTTACGAAAAAAGATGCGCAGTTATACCGCGTAAAATTAAACGCGACAAGCGGCTTCCACATCCGCTATTGCACGCGGTATTTGATGGCTCAAATTCTGATAGCCATCATCAGTAATCAAGATATTATCTTCAATACGAATCCCACCAAAATACCGGTAGCTTGCAAGGGCATCATACTGAATAATATCTTTTAGTTTCTTCTCGGATTGCCACTGATCGATCAATGATGGAATAAAATAGATACCTGGCTCTACCGTCAACAACATCCCTGATCTGAGCTTTTTCCCTAATCGTAAAGCACTCAAACCAAACTGTTCGGCACGCTTAACACTCTCCGAATATCCCACCATTCGCTCACCTAAACCTTCCATATCATGCACATCCAGGCCAAGTAAATGCCCAAGACCGTGCGGGAAAAACAAGCCATAAGCGCCTTGGGCTAAGGCATCATCAATATTACCTTTTATTAAACCCAATGCAGCCAAATGCGTTAGTGCTGTTTTTGCTGCAGCCAAGTGACATGCTTGATAATTTTCGCCCGATTTCAGCAACGCATAAACACTGTCTTGCATACTCTCAACAATCTGGTAAACATCGGCTTGCTGCGCAGTAAATCGTCCATTAACTGGGAAGGTACGGGTAATATCCGTGGCATAACCGCATGGCGAATTGAGGCCAGAATCATTCAACAACAACTGCCCGTTTTGCATTCGATTATCATAATGGTGGTTATGTAGGATATGCCCATCGACAGAAAAAATAGGGTTATAAGCAAAGCTTCTACCTTGTTCTATCGCGTATTGGTACATCTTAGCTACAACATCGCGCTCATAGCGCCCTGATACGGTGTGCCGCATAGCAAGCCTATGCATGGTCTCGGTTAATACTAATGTTAGCTTTGTTTCCTCAACTTCCTCAGGCGATTTCACTTCACGCTGCAAGATAATGCTTTTAATCAACAAAGGAGATGGCGTAAGCGTAAAAGGCGAAATACCCAAGGATTCTGAAATCTTCAGCGCGTTGTTGCCACTGTACTGTGGCAGGTAATGAAATGACGACGAAGTGTATGTACATTGTTTAATTTTCTTCGAAAATGCAGACCAAGAGAGGCAATCGTTCACACCGACCTTTTCAGCACAAGACTGAAGCTGCGGCTGAACACCCAAAAAAACCATATCCATGGTGCTTGGGGCATCCCCTATCAAATAAGTCTCCCCCCGATCAATATCAATAACACCGGCTAAGAAGGGTTGCTGCAAGCCAAAATAATAAAGGAAACTTCCATCCTGATAAAAAGGGTAAGCATTATCGGCGTAGTTCATGCCGACAAGCTCATTGCCCATCAGAATAATCATACCGCTCTTGACATGATCAACGAGGCGCTGACGCCTCGCGATATACGTATTAGCTGATAGCATCTAAACGGCCCTCAAAACATTAATAGTCATGGTACCTCTCATATATTAGGCAACCAAACATAACGGCTTATTACGAATCATTTCATTATAAGACCACAAGAATTTTACAATTACTGCATACACTGTAAGTATCCCTCACTTTCCCAGTGTTAACATATACCCATCGGAATTGGAGATGCAAGAAAGCGGCAAGCGAGCGAATCCCCATGAGCTTACAGTCAGTAAGTGATTGGGGTGCCAACGCCCTTGCATCTTCAAGTGTGATCGGTATATACGTCGCTAATTAACGCTTGCAACTCATTCAACTTTTTTGTCCTTACGTCGATATCAAAAGCTATTCTCGTCCACTATTTTTACTCCAGTGAAGTTTTTGACTTTTCCATGCATATTTACTCATATCAAGTAAAAAGGCCATTATTTGAAAAACCATGATCAGTGAAAATGGGATAGCGCCAATAATCGCTACATGTTTATTTAAATCAACGTCATTTCGAGCAACAAGTCCTAGTGCAATACTAACCAACAGCGCGCCCCACAGAAGCTTAGCTTTAGACGAATCTTTTCTCGTTTTACCAGTAAATATAGATGCAACATATAAAGCAGAGTCTGCACTGGTGATAACAAATGTAATCAATAACAATACAGCCAGTATGGATAACAAATAGCCTAAGGGAAGATAGCTAAAAAACTGGAATAGGCCGCCGGTATAATTTCCTTGAACGATCTTTAATGTCTCATCAAGGTAATCTGGTAGTTGGTATAACTGGCTAGTAAAGGCACTAAACCAAAAAATAGTAAATACTGTGGGGACAAAAATAACAAAAAGCAGTAATTCTCGTACTGTTCTTCCAAAACTAATCCGCGCAATAAAAGGCCCTACAAAAGGTGTCCAGCACATCCACCACAACAAATAAATCACCGTCCAATCTCGGCTCCAGCTGGAGTGTTGGTCAATAGAAAATGACAACGTAGGCAATAAATCAATATAACTCCACGTCGACTGCATCACTGTATAAAAGGTACTGAAAATACCCGACCACGCCATCACAATGAACAATAACAACAAAGCAAATATCATATTAAAAAGACTTAACTGCTGAATACCTTTCTTTAGACCCAACATAGACGATGAGATAAATATAAAAGCCATAAAAAACAATAAAATGAGTCTAAAAGCCAACCCTAATTCAATGCCATCAAAAAGACGTTCTACACCTGTTTGAATCAATGCAATGGAGTTTGCTAAGGTTCCTGCAACGCCAAAAATAACAGCGACTAAAGCAATAAAATCAAGAATTTTATAGGGTTGCGCTTGCTTACCCGCTGCAAAAGCAGAAGAAATAAGCAGAGGTCGCTTCCTGTTATAAGAAAACCAAGCCAAGATTAAGCCTGTGATTGCATATAAGCTCCATGCATGCGCCCCCCAATGAAAATAGGTGAGACCTAGAGAAACCCACCGAGGATCGCCCTTACCATGAACCAAAACTGGTGCTGTATGGTAATGGGTAAGCGGCTCGGCAACCCCCCAAAATATCAAACCAGACCCCATACCAGCAGCAATTAGCAGGCAAATCCAGCTGATACGACTGAAATCTGGTTTTGCACCTTCTCCACCTAAACGAATATTGCCGCAAGGGCTTAACGCCAGCCCTACAGACAAAAGCAACACCACGGAAGAGAAGATGACATAAACCAGCCCACAGTGGCCTATAACGAAAGAGGTTATTATTGATATTAGCCTATTGCATTAGCTGGGAATAAAAGAAATAACGTTGCGAGCACCGCACACAGTAACAAGCTTGATAGGTTTTTCATGATTCTCCGTTAATAGCGCACGGATTAATGAGTGCTGACTCATGTGACCGAAAAAATACTCGTATAACAGTGACCCATACCAATGGTTTGTACCTGTCTAATTCAATCATCAAGATGTCGCAAGAAAGCGCTATTTTTTTGAAAGCAGCAAACAAACATAGTTCATTAAATCGAACCATTACCTCTCTGTCATATAAGGGATCGCAACTGAACTTACATCACGTCCCTCTACTCTAAAAAAAACTGACGTTACCGAGCATATTGATGGATTTACAAAAAACACCTTTCTTGGAAAATACCCTTCTTTTTTTTCAAGATGGCCTATGGCTTCAAAAAGTTGAACCCTTTCTGTTCAACCTTCTCATCGCTATAGCCATTTACTGGATTGGATCGCTTATCGTTTGCTATGCCTGCAAAGGGCTTAACCGCCTGATGAGAATACGCAAGGTGCAACTTGAGCTACGGGATTTTTTGGATGCTGTGGTCAGTATCAGTTTAAAGTGTATGGTGGCCATCATAGCCATCAATCAGCTAGGAATTAATACGACTTCACTCTTAGCCTTATTTGGCGCAGCTGGATTGGCTGTTGGTTTAGCGGTAAAAGATTCGCTAGCTAATTTTGCATCTGGCGTCATGCTCATTCTTACCAAGCCTTTCCGTACGGGCAATATGGTAGAAGCAGCCGGTACCAGAGGTATCGTCGAAAAAATCACGGTCTTTAATACCGTCTTGGCAACGCCTGATAACAAAGAAATTATCATTCCAAACGCACAGATCCATAAGGGCACCATCATCAATTATTCGGCCAAGAGCACGCGTCGTGTCGATCTATTGATTGGGATCAGCTATAACGACAATATTCAACAGGCCAGAAACATCATCGCCAATATCATTCAGCAGGATGAGCGCATATTAACAGATCCTAGCCATGTTATTGCTGTAGGAGAACTCGCGGAAAGCAGTGTTAATTTTATCGTGAGGGTATGGGTTAATGCAGAACATTATTGGCCCGTAAAATGGCACTTACTTGAGGCTATTAAAACAACTTTCGACGAAAAGGGTGTATCGATTCCATTTCCACAAACAGATATTCACCTATACCCATCGACATTGGGGGTGCAAGAAGGCGGCAAGCGAGCGAACGCCCATGAGCTAACAACCCGTAAGTGATTACGGGTGATCGGTATATATCAGCAAGAAAAACCAAGAGATGAGACACTTAAACAAATTTATTCTTGCTTTCTTAATATTTCACAGCAGCCTCTACGCTGGCTGGGTTAAAACTGTTTTTTGCTGCCTCTGTTGCAAAAATGCTCCAAAGATTCCTCCTTTATCAAAGAGTCAGAGAACTATATCGAACTCGCAGGACAACATCACCGGGTACCTAGTAAATAGTGTCAATGGTGACATTGACATTGACGGTTCATCTATTCAAAATACGAAAAAAGAACTAGAAAGATCTGACTCTAAGAAAAACCTTCTCCAAAAACTCACACCCACCCCCAAAAAGAAGTCATTCACTCAAGAAGGCACTACATACAGTGAAATTTTTGGTACAGCTAGAAATGGTAAACCGCCACCAAGTACAAACTTTTATCGAGAAAGAACCAATAAAAGCACAATCCCTACCCCTAATAGCAGCCTATAAACCACAAACGGCTTAAATCCTATTCGGTTAATAAACGCCAAAAAAAGGTGAATACATAAAAAAGCGCTCACGCCCGATAACAAAACACCTAAACCTAACACGTGCCAATCGATCGCCTGCGACATACCAATAACTTCACCAAGTTTCAAAACGCTCGCAGCCAAAATTAGCGGAATCGATAGTAAAAACGAAAACTCTGCCGACCCTTCGCGTGATAACCCCAAAAACAAAGCGGCAGTCATGGTAATGCCAGAGCGTGACACACCAGGAATCAACGCTAAACACTGGCTTAACCCAATAATCATCGCAATTTTAAATGTTAACGCTTTAGCTCTTTCCTGTTTGTTATCTGCTACCCAAAGCAACAGACCAAAAACGATCGTTGTTGTGGCAATAATCCATAGCTGCCGCAAGGCTTCTTCAAAATACAGGTTCACAATCAAGCCTGCGATTACCGCCGGTATTGTAGCCACAATAACCTGCCAAGCCAGTACAGCATCTGGGCTTAAACCTTTACCGCTTATTTGCCGAAAAAAACCTGCCGTCATTCCTGCTAGTTTTTTCCTGAAAAAAACAACCACAGCCAACAATGTGCCAAAATGTACCGCTACATCAAATACAAGCCCTTGGTCAGGCCAGCCAAATAAGTATGAAGGTAAAATAAGGTGCGCAGAGCTGGATATAGGGAGAAATTCTGTGATGCCTTGTAAAATCGATAAAAAGACAACTTGCAACGTATCCATAAGTTATCCTTTTTGCTTCTTCTGCTTTTTTTGCTCGTCGATTGTTTTCCAGCTGGACTTATCGCGTAAATAGACAGGCTGTGCATCAATGCCTGAAGTATACTCACCGCGCTCAAACGCATTTTCGGCTAGGCTGAGCACATCCAAAGCATGTGGCCTAATGGAAAATGCCCTCTCTTTTTCCGATAAAATCGTTTCTGCATCACCCGCTATAGCTTCTGTTGTAATTTCACCTAAGTTAGCAACTTTTATCATTTTATCCGGCACGATAGCTTCGCAACCTACACCCGTTTGCTGATAACAGCCCACATAAAGATCGCCCATACGCGCATCATTAATCACTGTTACCGTTTGATACTCAGGAAAAGTACGGAAAAAAGTTTGCGCGCAAACGTACAGACTACTGAGGCTAATGACCGGTTTTTGGCTGGCATAAGCGAGGGCTTTGACAATGGAGGCAGCCAAACGAATGCCGGTAAAGGAACCAGGGCCTGCTGAGAATGCCAAGCCATCCAAATGTTGAAGGCTAAGTCCAGCTTCGTGCAACAAGCTTTCAATAAAAGGGAGGAGATGTTCGCTATGAGAACGCACGCCTTGCGTTTCTCGAACAAACACGGCCTTCTGTGTTTTTAGGACTACTGTACAAAGATCTGAACTTGTTTCAAGTGCTAACAATTTACGCATGTACCGACTCTTTGATAAAGGGGGCAACAATCTCAGCCATCATTTGAATATGCGCATCACTGTCATTTAAACAAGGAATCAGCCGCAACTGATCGCCGCCTTTTTCGGTGAAATAATCGTTATTTTCAACGGCGATTTCTTCTAAAGTCTCTAAGCAATCTACGGAGAAAGAAGGACAGACAACATCAAGGTTTTTGACACCCGCAACAGCAAGCGCCTTTACCGTCTCATCCGTATAAGGCTTCAGCCACTCAGCCTTACCTAGCCGTGACTGAAAACTGACCGTATACTCTTCAGAGGCCAACCCTAAATCTTCCGCTAAATACCTCGATGTATCCAAACATTGCTGATAATAAGGGTCGCCCTTTTTTTGATACGCTTTCGGAACGCCATGGTAAGACATCAACAAATGCTCTCCTCTCCCGCTCATGTGCCACGCACGACGAACCGAATCTGCCAAGGCTTTTCGATAAGCTGGCATTTGATAATATTGCTTGATAATGTAGGCATCAACGCAGTCTCGCTGCTTCATATTATAGGCTGCGAGCTGGTCATAAAGTGCGGCTGTGGTCGAGCAAGAATACTGCGGATATAAAGGCAAAATAATGACACGATCAACCAGCCTCTTATACTTATCAAGCTGCGATTGCAGACTTGGCTCACCGTAGGTAAATGCATAATCGACTAAAACGTCATCTGCATGTACTAGATGCCGAAGTTTTTTTACTTGTGACTCGGTATAAAGCCGAAGCGGTGAACCGCCCGCCTCTTGAAACAAAGCCGCATAGTTCTTAGCAATGGCTTTTGGCCGAAAGGGTAAGATAAACGCATTCAGAATCAGCCACCAGAGTGGCCGTGGGATTTCAACGACGCGCCTGTCACGCAGGAAAGGCCTAAGAAATTGCCTTACTGAGGTTTCAGTCGCTTCTGTGGGCGTACCAAGATTCACTAACAAAATTGCCGTTGACGCTTTCATTCAGCACCTTCCCCAATCACAATTTGATTAAGCGTTAGCGACTAAAGCCTCAACGATACTCTGTTTGATCTCATCAACAGAACCAACACCGAGCACTTTCACATATTGAGGCGCGCTGTCACCTGCCATGCCTTGATAAAAATCCACTAAAGGTGCGGTTTGCTCATGATAAACCGCTAAACGTTTTTTAACGGTTTCTTCTTGGTCATCTTCACGCTGTATTAATGCCTCACCCGTAACATCATCTACACCCTCGGTTTTCGGTGCATTATGCTCAATATGATAAACACGTCCTGAGCCAGGGTGAACGCGACGGCCAGATAGCCGAGCGATGATCTCCTGATCTTCAACTGCAATTTCAACAACATAGTCCAAATCAACACCCGCATCTACCAACGCTTCGGCTTGAGGAATCGTGCGCGGAAAACCATCGAATAAAAAGCCATTTTTGCAATCATCTTCGGTAATACGCTCTTTAACAAGCGCAATGATAATCTCATCAGACACGAGGCCGCCAGAGGCCATGACATCTTTAACTTTAAGCCCTAACGCTGTTTCTGCTTTAATTGCAGCACGCAGCATATCGCCCGTGGAAATCTGCGGGATATTGAATTTCTGGCAAATAAATTGGGCTTGTGTACCTTTTCCGGCGCCAGGCGCACCCAATAAAATTAAACGCATGTCAGAAGACTCCATGATGATAGTTATCAGGGCGGGAAAACCCACGCTATTTTTAGAAACGCAACCTTACAGCGTTGAGAAGTCCGACACAAGTCGAATTTGACGCCCACCACCAACCAAAAAATGCTTTTTTATCGGTGAAATCAGGGCGTTTTCCTACTTGAAACAACTTAAACGCTGCGATTAAATTGATTTATCACATCATCATTGGCCTTTCTCAGCGCTTTTTCTGCATCAATTTTCAGGCATTTAGCGAGCTTAACCGTGTCAAACAGTATTTCCCCAATGACCTTCTCGGCATCTAGCACATCTTTACCTTCCAGCTGCTTCAATGTTTTCTGCAATGCAGTGATTTCTTCATCTATCGATAGTGCTTGTCCTTCACGTTGACGTTTTACTATCTTCTGTGCACGAGACAATGCAGGCAGGGCTTGCGGAATGTCATCAAAACGCCCAGTTAATGCTTTTCCTGCGCGCTCTTGTTGTTTTATCGCCTCCCATTGTTTTTTCACCTCGGCTTCATCAAGATCAACCTTCACCTGCTCATGAAGATTGCCTGTCGGGAAAACATGTGGATGCCGCCGAATCAATTTTGCGGTTAATCCATCGACAATGTCATGAAAATTAAAATCCCCTTGCTCTTCAGCCATTTGCGCATAAAAAACAACCTGGAAAAGCACATCGCCCAACTCCTCTTTAATCTGCGGCATTTGTCCTTGCTCAATGGCATCTACCAGCTCATAAGCTTCCTCGATGGTTGAGGGCGTGATTGATTCGAAGCTTTGTTTAATATCCCACGGACAACCCGAACTAGGATCTCTCAAGCGCTGCATAAGATAAAGTAGATTTTCGATAGCATAACTCTTGGTATTACAGGAGAAATCACTCATCGGCTTACCACGCGATACACACGAATCACATTAGACAGTTGATCAATCTTCGCTAATACATGACTCAGCCATTCAATCCCTGAAATTTCAATCGTTAACTGCATATTTGCCGTATTATCAGACTGATCGGTTATCGTATTCACCGAGAGCACATTGACTTTCTCATTGGCCAACAGAATCGTGATATCTCTCAATAAACCTGATCGATCATAGGCCTCTACCTGAATATCAACAGGGTAAATACGTCTAGGTTTATCTCCCCAGCTCACTTCAATAATACGTTCTGATTCACGCTTTTGCAGATTCAAAAACTGCGTACAATCCATTCGATGAATGGATACACCTCGCCCAACGGTGACATAACCACCAATTCTATCACCCGGTAATGGCTTGCAGCAGGCTGCCATCACCGTCAGCATATTACCCGTACCATCAATATGAATTTCATCAGGCTTGCCGGAAACAACTGGCTGTGCCTTCGCCCAATTCTCAGCTAGCTCCAGCTGAACATCGGTGTCTTTTTCAATCATAGATTGAGCCGTACGAAGAATCGCACCTGTACCCATATCACTTGAACCAACAGCGGCGAACATGTCTTCAACAGTCTGAAAATTAAGGGAGTTTGCAACCGCCTTATAATCAAAACTGCCCAGAGATAAACGCTTAAATTCTCGCTCAATCAATGCACGCCCAGTAGCAATATTTTGATCTCGATCGCGTAACTTAAACCAATAACGAACCTTCGCACGTGCTCGGTTTGTTTTCAGATAACCCAAAGTTGGCCTTAGCCACTCGCGACTCGGCTCCGGCTCATTCGAGGTCAAAATATCGACTTGCTGACCATTCTCCAAAATGTAGGTTAAAGGCACAATACGCCCGTTAACTTTTGCACCTCGACATCTGTGCCCGATCTCAGTATGCACACGATAAGCAAAATCCAAAGGTGTTGCACCAATAGGCAGCTCTATGACATGACCTTTTGGTGTAAAGGCATAGATCTGACTGTGCTCAATATCACTACTCCATTCCTGAGCTATTTGATTAAAATTTTCTAAATCATCGGACTCATCAATAACACGCTTTAACCAGGCAATCTTTTCTTCATAATCTTTCGCTGAACCGCTTGCGCCATCCGCACCTTTATACTGCCAATGCGCACAGACACCAAACTCTGCCTCTTGATGCATACTGTAGCTACGAATTTGAATTTCTAGCACTTTTCCGCCTGGGCCAAACACAGCCGTATGCAAAGAGCGGTAGCCGTTCTTTTTGGGAAGAGCGATATAATCATCAAATTCATTAGGGATAGCTTTCCATAAAGTATGCACAATCCCCAAGACTGAATAGCATTCCCTCACATCACTCACTAAAATACGCATAGCTCGAATATCATAAACCTCTGAAAAGTCGATGCGCTTTAACTGCATTTTTCGCCAGATACTGTATATATGTTTGGCACGACCAAACACCTCACCCTGAATATTAGCCGCTTGTAGTTCGTGGTTGAGTTGCGCTGTCACATCATTGATAAAAGTCTGCCGGTCAAGCCTACGTTCATCCAATAATGACGCGACCCGCTTATAAGCGTCAGGATCAATATAGCGGAAACTTAAATCTTCGAGTTCCCATTTTATATGGCCAATCCCCAAGCGATGAGCAAGAGGCGCATAAATCTGAAAGATCTCGCGGGCTACTTTGTAACGGCGACTCGGTTTATTTTTTACAGCACGAATCGCACAGGTTCGCTCGGCAAGTTTGATGAGCGCCATACGCACATCATCTACCATGGCAACAAGCATTTTCCTTGCGTGGTCAGATTGAGCAGATTTTTGCCCTAAAACCTTACTTTTCGATATGGCAGCTTCCGAATCACTGATCACGGCCATCTTTAATACACCATCAATCAAGTGCGCAACAGACTCACCGAAGAGTGCTTTAATTTGTTCTGCCGACAGCGCACCCTCTCGAACACAGCGATAAAGCATTGCAGCAACCAACGCATTTTCATCAAGATTGAGGTCTGTCAGGATCTCAGCCATTTCAAGACCGGTTAAAAAGCGACTATAGGATTTCCCCCAGTGCTGCATCCCCTCTTCTTCAGTATTATCATGTGCCTGCGCTATTTCTGCGGCCAACAAGAGCTTTTCCGAAGAGACTTTCTCATTCTCTTTGATAGGAAGTCGCGCTATCCAGCGCGGGATATCTACCTTACCCTTCTCATCTAAAGGGTAGGCATCTCTGACTTGAACCATAACTTTCTCTTATATTGATTCATCTCTACCGGCCGTTATCTCTGCTGTTCAATCAACAGCAAAAACACCTGTCGATAAATATCGATCACCGCGATCACAAATAATAGCGACTATAACGGCATTGTTCAGTTCTTCTGCAAGTTTTAAAGCGGCCCAAACCGCACCACCTGATGAGACACCGGCAAAAATACCTTCTGTACGAGCAAGCTCTCGCATCATTGACTCAGCGTCGTCCTGCTTAATTTCAATCACTTGATCAAGTTTTTCTCTGTCAAAAAATGCTGGCTGGTACACTTCAGGCCATTTTCTAATGCCCGGTATTGCACTGCCTTCCGAAGGCTCCAAACCAATAATCTGGATATCAGCATTCTGCTCTTTTAAATATTTAGAGGTTCCCATTATCGTGCCGGTTGTTCCCATCGAACTGATAAAATGGGTGACCGTCCTCTTCGACTGAGACCATATCTCAGGCCCCATTGAAGAGTAATGCGCCTCAGGGCAGCCGGGGTTAGTAAATTGATCCAATACTAAGCCTTCACCTTCAGCTTGCATTTTTAATGCCAGATCTCTAGCTCCCTCCATGCCTTGCTCCTGCGACACTTCAATTAATTCTGCACCATAGGCTGCCATTGCCTGCTTTCTTTCTTTAGTGGCATTTTCTGGCATGATCAGTTTTAGCTTATAGCCTTTGATTGCGGCAGCCATCGCCAAAGCAATACCGGTATTCCCACTCGTGGCCTCTATCAGGCAATCACCCTCTTTAATCAACCCGCTTTTTTCTGCAGCGTCAATCATATAATACGCGGGGCGATCTTTGACGGAACCGGCAGGATTGTTACCTTCAAGTTTAACCAATATTTGATTATTGTTTCCTGCATGCAGTCGTTGCAATCTCACTAAAGGCGTTGACCCAATACATTGATCGAGGGTTGGAAATTCTGAATGCTCTGCCATATTTTTTATCTTCGTCAAATAAATGCCTTCGAATACTTGTTAAGCGATGGCACTGTGTTAATTTAAGGTCTGAACCGAATAAAAGTGTTCGGTCTAGTATAATTTTTTATCCTACAAAATAACCACCAAAAAAATAATAAACGCTCATGTTTAAAGGAATACGCGCTCAAGTCATCATACTGAGCACTTTACCACCTGCATTAATTGCTATTTCTATTGGCATTTATCTTAACTTTTCGCATGCCAGTGATATGTCAACCTTCTTTAAAGATCACGGCGCAGCGACAGCCAGGCAAATTGGCAACATTGCCAAATACCAATTACTCAACCAGCAATTGGATGCCCTGCAATCTATCGCCAATATTAGCTTAGAGGAGCAAGCACTGCGTACGGTTTGTATTTTTGATAACCAAGGTCATGTGCTTGCACATTCAGGCCCTAAACTTTTATTAAAGGATCGTATAAAAACTGCAGCCGCAAGCAGCTATGAAGCAACAACCCTCAAAGATGGCGACACCATTGCCTATTTACAGCCCATCACCAAAGGCAACCTCTCCAGTGAGACCCATTTATTTGATGTATATAACCCAAAAAACAATCATCTCGGCTGGATTGTCATTGAATATAATACCAGTCAATTTAATATCGCACGCTATCATCAGAGCATTCGACAGAACATTATCCTGTTTGTTGCCTTTTTACTGTCTATCCTCTTAGGTTATATCTTCGCTCAACGTGCCAACCAAGATCTTAATCAGATAAAAAAGGCCATTAAACGTTTTACCGAGGAAGGAGCCCACCCCCACCCCGCAGACTACTCTATTAAAGAATTCGCAGAAATTGCTGAAGCACTGAGCCTTATGACCCAAAAAAAAGAGGCTGAGTTTGGGGAGCTTCGGCACAATGTTGAAATCACATCAAACGATTTGCAAGAAACTATCGAGACGATAGAGGTACAAAATATCGAACTTTCGATGGCCCAAAAAGAAGCGATGAAAGCCAGTCAGATAAAATCTGAGTTCTTAGCTAATACCAGTCATGAAATTCGAACACCGCTTAACGGCATCATCGGCTTTACACGCATTCTTTCAAAAACCCCACTATCTGCTCAACAAATGGAATACCTTGAAACAATTCAAGTTTCGTCTGAAGGCTTGTTGACCATCATTAACGACATATTGGACTTTTCAAAAATAGAGGCCAACAAGCTTTCTCTTGACAAATCACCTATCGACTTCCGCAAAACACTTGAAGAAGTCGTCAGTCTGCTGGCACCTTCTGCTTACGAAAAACAGCTTGAGGTGACCTTAATGATTTATAAAGATGTGCCCCTTCAGCTTGTTGCAGATCCTACCCGTATAAAACAAATCTTTTTTAACTTGCTCTCGAATGCCATTAAATTCACTAAAAAAGGTGAAATAATGATCCGCATTCAGCTTGAGGATTCATCACCGAAAACCGCCTACTTACAATGTACCATCAGCGATACAGGTATCGGCATGTCAGATTCCCAACAAGCTGATTTATTTAAAGCATTTCATCAGGCGAATAGCACAATATCGAGGGATTATGGGGGCACTGGTTTAGGGCTAAGTATCGTCAAGACGTTGATCGAGCGAATGAATGGCAACATCCGATTAAATAGTATTAAAGGTAAGGGGACACAAGTCGATTTTTCTCTAGAACTCGATAAGCAGGATCAACCTCAACTGAAAGCAGACAAACCTTTAGCCAGTTTCGCCATTGCACTCGTCGAACAACATGAGCCGACACAGCTTGTGATGCAACATTTACTCGAAAACCATGGCATCAAGGTACAAATAGCCGCAACAATAGAAGAGCTAAAAGAAACCGTAGCGCTTTTTCATATTGATGCCGTTGTCTATGGCTTCTCAACGACTTGCAGGATAGAAGATATTCAGCACAAGATCGAGGCGGTTAAAAGCATGACTAAAAGCCCGGTAGTTGCCATGACCCCCCTTTCGCTGGAGCATCTACCACGTTTACATGCGTTAAATATTTTACATTGCAACAAACCACTGAGAGAGCATGTTTTCATTCGCACATTATCTCAAGCGCTCACGCCCGAACTTGTACAGGAACAATCACTTAAGCCTACCCCTCGCACATTTTTGCATCAAAAAATAACGGCACTGGCTGTAGATGATAATTCGGCAAATTTAGCGTTGCTGACCATTATCCTAGAAGACTTAGGCATCACAGTTATACAGGCATCAAACGGCGCAGAAGCTGTCCAGAAAGACTTCGACAATCATCCTGATATTATCTTTATGGATATACGGATGCCGATCATGAATGGCGTAGAGGCAAGCGAAAAGATCCGTGAACACAGACAAACACCGATTATTGCCCTTACTGCTCATGCCATGGCAGATGAGAAGAAAGCCTTACTCAACTCAGGCATGAATGACTACCTGACAAAACCTGTTAACGAGCAGCAAATAAAAGCGTCCATTACGCACTGGTGTACGAATAACGCACAAAATACTCAACGAGTACCTGCACTGCAAGTGGTTAATATAGCGCTCTGCTTACAACTCGCCAAACAGCGCCCCCCTGTTGCATTAGAAATTTTCTCACTGTTAATGCAATCACTCGCCAATGATATTGAAAATATCAATCATCTTTACCAGCATAAAAATTTCGATGCCTTACTGGATACCGTCCATAAACTTCATGGGGCTACCTGTTACACAGGCGTCGAGTCATTAAGGGCAGCCTGCTTTGAACTTGAAGATGCGCTTAAGCGAAACGACCTCTCCACCTACCAACACAACATCGATCAATTGAATAGAGCAGCTAACAACCTGATTAAATGGCATAAAACACATGATTTAGAAGAAGAGATCAAGGCGATAGAATTAGTGAGCAACGAAGCGACCTGATACACAGAATAAGCAAGAAATAACCCAACCAACATGCTAAAGGTAAGGTGTTAACATCCTAGCTACCCCATCACGTACCTTTTTCAATACGTTTCTACGCTTGATATCTTCCAGCAAAAACGGCCTAGATACCTTTTTTTTCTCTTCAAACATTTCAATTAAACTCGTGGTAAAGCCTGTATCAATAACCCCTACATTCAATTCGAAATTCAAACGAAAACTGCGAGCATCCCAATTGGCTGACCCCACTGAGGTATAGTCATCATCAACGATTAACAACTTGGAATGATCAAACAAAGGATATGTACGATACACATGACACCCTTTAAATAACAATTCAAGCAGGCAAGCATTCAACGCCCAGTTCATCACTTTATGATCAATATCTTTTGGAATCAAAATCTCCACACAAACTCCACGTAGTGCGGCAGAGCATAGCGCAAAAATCGTCGATTCATCGGGCAAAAAATACGGCGTGGCGATACGCAAGTTCTTTTCAGCCACATTGATTGCATTCAAAAAATGCCAATGAATCCGCTCTTCTTGAAAAACAGGCCCTGCAACAATTAACCGAGTCAATACCGTATGATCTAAATCAACTGAACAATCTGGAAACCACAAATGACCGCCGAGCACTTCATTCGTTGTAAAAAACCAATCATCGGCAAACACCTCTTGAAGCTGATGAACAATCTCACCACGAAAAGAGCAATTAAAATCAGTAACAGCTTTGTCGCCTGATTTTTCCTCCCAATAGATTTTCCCGATATTTAATCCACCTGTAAAAGCTTCTATTCCATCAATAATTAATAACTTACGATGATTTCTTAGGTTTGATAAATTACTTCGCCAAAGCACGGGTAAAAAAGCAGCCGCTTTAATATTTGCCTCATGGAAGCGTTGAAGTATTTTTCGTCGCCCTTTGCTTGAACCGACCGCGTCAATTAAAAAACGAACTTCGACACCTCTTCGATGAGCTGCAATGAGCGCCTCGCAAAATAGATCCCCCACTTCATCATATGCAAAAATATACGTATAAAGTGAAATTGATTGTTGTGCAGATGCAATAGCAGCCAGCATTTTTTTATAGGCTTCATCACCTGAGTGCGATAAATCAATGACCGAAAAAGCCAAAGGTGGGCAGCCTAAATTATCACTGCACGTCAAAATAGATTTGTATCGATATTTGTTCGAATAATGCGTATCGGCACGAGATAGCGAACGCGCATCAACAATGCTTCTCTTTGTTAAAGGCTTCTGTTTAAGCATTTTTCGTGAAATACGATTAATGCCGAAATAGTAATAAACAATAGCACCAAACAAAGGCCAAACTAAAATTAAGACAACCCAACTAAACGCTGAACGTGCATTACGCTTATGGGTGATTGCATGCAAAGCAGCAATGGTTGCAGCGATGAGGATACAAAAGAAGAAAAGATGAGTAAAAATAGAATAATCAAACGACAGGTTCATAATAGCCGTTTATTGCCATCACTAAGTTAAGAAATCAGCCACAACTAAACGATTATTTATTACCGACAAACAGCTATGACACTATAGCGCCCGTATCACAATACACAGATAAAAGTTAGACAATCGAAACAGAAAAAGGTTGGCAATAAAATGAAAAGGCCCTGCTGGCTTGGTAGTCAGCAGGGCCTTTGTTATCGAAAATCGCAAGAGAAAGTGTTAAAAGATAATTGGCTTACGCCACTCAAAAGGTAAGCGCAAGCTCAACGCAAGTAACACTTAACGCCGTCTAAAGTTTAATCCCAAGCCAAACAAGGACAATAGGATGAGCATGTACCAGTGCACTTGCCCTACCGAAAATTCAATGCCTTCAAGCCCTGAGCCACAGAATTTAATTACTCTTTCACCATTTTCTTGGCGACGCTGCACCTCATCAATACAGCTCAACACCGTATATTCATAAGCACCAATATCACAGAATGCATCGTCAGAATCAGCACGTACTTCATCACGCTGATCAGTGTTCGTTGGGCAGCTTGCCTTAGGAATCACATTACGCGCTTCACTGGCTTTAATAATAGGTAATAAAGGAACAGACGAATCGTAGCCATCCCCACCTTTTAATGTTGGGACCACTTCCAGAATATCCGTCACTAAAGTAGATGTACCTGTGATACTACTGCTTGATGCAAAATCGATTGCACTCTCAGGCAGCAACCCTGATAAGCCATTAAAACCAAATAAGTTATAGCCTCCATCAACCACACGGTTATTATGCGCCCCTCCCGTAATTGCGACATTATTACCTGATACCGCAGTATTACCTGTAATCAGGTTAGCAGAAAGGTTTAGCGAACCTGTTGCTTGAGAGTCAATCGCTAGAGCACCACCCTCAGCTGCTGCATTATTAACAGCTAATGTAGAAGAAGTAACAAAAACAGCCACATTAGAACCTGTAGCATCAACAGCACCACCTTTACCTTGCTGGCCTGATGCGCTGCCATCCGCGTTCGCGCCAGCTTTGTTGTTGGCAAAAGTCGAATTTTCTATCGCTACTGAACTGCCTGATACAACAACCACAGCGCCACCGTTACCAAATGCCGTATTACCAATAAAGCTGGACTGCCTAATGTCTGTAGCTGCTGCACCGGCTAGCACTAATGCACCACCACGACCGCTTGATGTGTGGTTATTTTCAAACAACGTATTTGTTACGACAAAGGCAGACGCTTTTTCGATATAAATCGCACCACCATTAGCCGCTGTATTTGAACTAAAGGTGCTGTTACCCACATTAAGTTTCACCTCATCACCTGCCGCATGAATCGATCCATTACCCGCTGACACGTTTTGTCCAAAATGACTTAGATCAAGACCGATAACGCTCTGACCATCCGCAAAAATGGCAGAGCCAGAGGCTCCATGGTTATATTCGAAGGTTGATCGTGTTGCAGAAAGATGGCTGCCACCAAGATGCAATACAGCGCTCGTGGATGCCTGATTATTACTAAATATAACGTTATTTATTTTTACACTAGCGCCATTAATGGCTTTAATCGCCGCACCATCGTCAGCTTGGTTAGCGATAAATCTAACATTGATTAATTCAACATCTGCGTTATCGACAACCAATGCTGAATTCTGGCTTGCATTAATGGTAAAGCCCATCAATGTTACTCGATTTGCTGAACCAGCCGGCAAATCTATGGCACTTAGCAATGTACCTCGATTATCTGCTTTGGCCTTAGCGGCAACGGTTGATGTAATTCCATCAGTTAAAGTATCGCCATTCGGATATTCACTATCAGCCGTAATAAGCGTTAGATTACTGCTAGAATTTGCATCAGTGCTACGTGTTTCTTCAGCTTTACCTTCGAACCCACCGATCACACGAATTCCTGCTTTAAGATTAATTGATGTTGCTGGCTTATAAGCCCCCATTTTAACGAACACTTGAGGCAGATTGTTTAATACAGCAGCATCAATACCCCCTTGAAGGGTTTTACATGCATTACTCCATGACAAACAATCGTTCTCGTCATTACCTGAGGTTGTTACGAAAGCAACTTCACACGCATCACCACGACCATTCAAATCACTATCTGCTTGATCGGCATTTTTTATTAAGGGACAGTTATCTTTTTGTGCGCCTGAGTCATCAGGAATACCATCTTTGTCGGTATCGATTTCGCAAACATCGCCTAAGCCATTTTTATTGGAGTCTAATTGTGCAGGGTTAGCGATTAACGGGCAGTTATCTAATTGATCATCAATACCATCGCTATCGCCATCAACCGCACAAGCATCACCGATACCGTCATCGTTGGCATCTTCTTGGTCTTTATTGGCGACCTGAGGACAATTATCATAAGCATCTAAAATCGTATCAAGGTCAGTATCGATATCACAAGCATCACCTAATCCATCACCGTCCGAATCAACCTGCTTACCTGTTGACGTATCACCTGGGTTATAAATACTTTCACAGTTATCTCTTGTATTCTCCCATTCATCGTTATCAATATCGATGTCGTTATTGCAAGCATTACCGATGCCACTTTTATCTGAATCTTTTTGATCAGGGTTATTTACTGTTGGGCAATTATCACGACTATATTCATATTCATCACCATCAGGATCATCGGCAGTGTTACAAGCATCACCAATACCACTGCCATCAGTATCGGTTTGTGCAGGATCAAAGTCATTTGGACATATATCTACGTTATCTTTGTGGCCATCTTTATCAGTATCAGGAAAAAACTGATCCCAGTGATAAGTATCAGACACCGGCATTAAGTGTTCATCGCCACCAACGTTTGCTTGAATCATGCAAGTTCCCTCAAGCAGAGGATTAACTCTCCCAAACTCAGTAATAGAACAAATAGAAGGTGTTTGCGAGGTAAATGAAATAGTAGTGGCTGCAATAGTTGCCGTAACAATTCTGTCGTTGATATTTGCATCAGCTGTCGTTCCTTGGGCGTCAATTCTAAAGAAACCATCACTAATACTGATATCTTTATTTGGCACATCAATCCAACTAATAAGCTGATTAACTTTAATCGTTGATTTTTTTTCTCTATCTTGGCTCGATGAATTATTCGCCGAAAAAGTGATTATACAAGCCGTTGTGCCGCCTGCATTCATCGTTATATTAGCCGAAACACTTGCGGTCCCCCAACACCAGCCAGTTTCATCCTCCTCATTAACGATATTACATCCACCTGACGTTTTCAAATATGCATCTGGGCCACAGTTACCATCATAACTTGCCCAAGTACCTACATTCGTAAATGTCGTGCCCGAATTTGCAGAAATATTACCGGGGTCATTCGTTTGCCCCCAGTCAATTGCTTTAACAGGTATTGAAAAAAATAGTGGCAAAAAAAGAAAACTGCTTTTTATCAACAATTTTTTATTCATCACGCATCCTTTATTTTTATTTTATACGTTTTGAAAGCAGCATCCCTGCCGCCTAATTCAAGTCTATATAAGTAAGACTTTTAAACTACCACTCACCGTTCCAAGGAGCATCTGCACCACCGACCCAAATAGCCCAGCGCCAATCTACGCCTTCCTTACAATGATATTGCTCACCAGTTGAATCAAGATCCACACCAAAAGAAGCACCGTATGTCAAACAAGTACCAAGTGGATTAATTTCTTCATTATAAAAACTAAAGCCAAAGTTAAATTTAGTATCGATATACCAAGGGTATTGTGCTTCATCAAGAGAATCAGTTGCATTTAATGCCGCTCGACGAGGATACCAAACAGGATCTATACGATCATATGGGCCAGAACCAGCACAATCAAAAATAGAATCAAATCCTTGTCCATTAATATTTGCTGCACGGGTATTGTTTTTATTAAACAATCGAACTTCCTGAACTAAAGTTTTCGTTCCACTCGACGCACAACCTCCAGATAGCGACCTCTTCTGAACTCCGAAGGCCGATAGCCTTGAGTCATTAAATACATCTCGGGATTCTTTATTGTAAAACTCTACCCCTTTAGATAAATCCGTATCATCGATCGCTTTCATATAAAATCGTTGTCGAGGGTCTAATTCATCACATGGCAACATGTCCCGCACATCTGTCATATCACCATTTATAGATGATGGTTGAGCTAGGCAAAGAGGCGTTTCTTTATCGCTGCTTTCTAACTTACTTTTGTAGCTTCGCAGCATGACAAAAGTTGTTCTCGCATTACAAGCATCGCCAATACCTTCTGGATTTTTAGTATCAAGCTGAGAAGGGTTATAAACACTTGGGCAATTATCAGCCATAGTTGCCGTCAAGTTATCTTCATAAATCCCATCACGATCTTGATCATTCTCACATAACTCACCAATACGATCTTTATCTGAGTCATATTGATTTTTATTAGAAAATACCATTTTCAACCAAGGGTATGCCCCTAAGTCAGCTACAGTATTATCATTGGCATTTGACCGCATCTTGTTATACCAGGCTATATCACCTTCGCTTGGCATCGCACTTTCTGAGCCGCCATAAACCGTGGCAATAAGTTTATTCGCGCCTATACGAATAGCTTCCTCAAAACGAGCTGATGGATCGCCTGTTTCAGCATTGATTTCATCAATCAAACTCATCCCCGTGCCTTCAATAACACTTACCAAGTCTCTTTGGCTGATTGCACAGTTATCACGATAATCAATAACACCGTCATCATCTAAATCGAAGCGTGGAATAGCAGGCGCTGGTGGTAAATTGGGGTCACGTGCACCCATTTGGAAAAATAGATTACTGCCTTTATTACCAATCGTACCCACTTTATCCGTTTGCACGACAAAATTTAGGCTTTGGCAGATATGATCATATTCACCGTCACTATTATTTGAAAGAATATTCTCCGCAGGCACACAGCTGGCATCACCAATTGTACACTTACCCCAAACGCCCTCTTCGACTTTAACCGCACACTCACCTTTTGATTCACCTGCAGCTTTAGCCAAGCTGAAATTATCATTAGAATCTAAGTAAGTAACTTGCGTACCGTTCAGCGCATTTTTTGCAATATCATTTAAATTAAGCGCAATCACCTCATCGGCCAATACATCACCGCCAAAGAATAACGCTGCATCTAGCACGGTTTGTATAACCATCTCCGGTACTTGAATATTCGTTTTATTAATAATTTTATTGATGTTAAAAATAGGTGGCCCGGCTGCACCTAGGGTAACTGCACCTTCTAGCTCATCAATCAAGATAGCCAGATCGAAATCCACATGTAACTCAATATTGGTTTTCCATTGGCTGCCATCATACTCTTCCATAGCCAGTACAGCTGAAGGATAGGTGATTGAAGCTTTACCTGTACCGCCACTACCTACAATTTCTTCCATTTTAAAAATGGGCGGCATATCAGGCCATAAGCGAGTACGCGTTTCGCCTTTTTTAGCCAAGGTTTTTGCTTGATCTTCTGGGTCTACTGGCGTCAACTCTTTGTCGCCACCAAAGTAGGTATTTCCGTTGTGAAGAGTTAAGTGCATTTGGCCAATGGAGTAAGCGCCGGCCAAAAATTGATTTAATAAATTACTATTGATCGCGACAGAAATATTCGTTCCAGTATTACCTAAACTGTTATACACAAGGTTAGGGTCAATTGGATCATCGTTGAAATAAGTGCCAAGAATAGAAGGAATACCTGCACCTTTTTTACCTGTATCACCTTTAGACTGCAAGCCAACCAATAAATCATAGGGTAAAGCTGGCCCTGTTAAATTGCCGGTGGCTAAATCAAACACATCTAAGCGAAAATCGGTATAGGGAACTTCTCTTTCTAATCGTTCAAGTATTGCCAGCTGGTCAGCAGGTAGACTCTCTCTATTATCAGGGCTAGGAAGGTTATCTTTATCAATATCAGCAGGAATTAAATCAGTACGATACAACCTTTGGCCTAATACAATACGTGATAAGTTTTGCTCTAGTACAGGGTTAACGATAGTCGGTAACAAACCGCCAATTAAACCTTCCATAATAGGCATTAACGCACCAGCCAAACCTGTAATATCTAACGAACCCGCTTTTGTTTTCGTCATTTTAATGCCTTGTAAGGCAAAGTTTGATGTTCCTAACTGAACATTTACCTTCCCTTCAGCAGCCTGCGCGATCGCGTCAGTTTCGACAAATACTTTTTCGATATACATACCCAGCGATAAGTTAGGTATCATCCATTTAATCCAGCTCGGCATTTCAACTGTTAAATCTGCAAGAATACTGGTAATCACCATATTAACAGCGAGGACGCCCCCCTCTTTAATTTTAAAACTGTTAAGCAGCATCGTGCCTTTTCCTGGATTAATATTTTTCCATTCATCTGGGTTATCTGTTGCTTCTGTGCCGTTTGCCATATAAAAACGATTGATTGTTGTTGGCATATTACCTAGGCCAATATCAACCTTAAGCGGGTTTAAAGAACCAAAATCGGTTTGATCTATCGGGCTTTCTTGTAAAGATGTATATAACCCTGCAGCAATAACAGGGCGTAAAGATTCAACAAAGGTATCACCTACCGCGACACGTAATGCATTATTAATAGGTAAGCTATCACCTGTACCGTTCACATCTGCAATGATATCTATGCTTTTCTTATAACCATGAACATCCTCTGCTTTTAAGGTATAGAGTAATGACTTTCCTGGTGTGTAAACCCATTTAGGAAACTTCGGATCACTACTTGTATTTTTCCACTCTTCTGGCTGGATAATACCTGCAATATTAATAGTGCCTGAGAATTTACCCTCTTTATCAACTGAAAGTGTTTCGGTTCTTTGAAACAGCTTCTGGACATTCCCATTAGCATCATGCCCTGTAATTTGCGTTAAATCGATTTCCAGTTGACTGCCTGCAACACTTGACGAATCACGTAAAAAACCTTCAACCTCTACATTAGCCCCATTATCTTTCGACTCACCACGGGTAATTATGATATCGGGCCCCTCTGCATCCAAAAAGAATACAACCTGAGGGCCAAAAGAAAGCGCTTCAACGCTCAAGGTATTTCGGCCTTGGTGGAAAAACTGCTTGATATTTTCTATATCTGCAGCTGCCTGGGCTGGCCCTTGAGTAAAATACTTACCAACATCGTTACCATTTAATGCAATCTTTAACTGTTTCGAGGGAGGTGTTGGATAATTAATCTTAAATTCAGCGCCAAGCTTATTATTGCTACCATCATCATTTGGCGCACTGTCATTAACCGTACCAATATAACTGGCATTATTAACAGGGTACTCAATGGAGTACGTTGATAACCCATCAATACAGGAGGTTAATCCTGCAAGGGCGATCAAACAGACGAATACTTGAGAGAGGCGGCTCATAACTCAGATCCTATTACAGCTAAGCTGGCACTTAGCCTTTTGTTGTTATTATATTTATTTGTATTATGCCTGATGTCTTTTTAGATGAAAAAAGACTTTAATGGAATATATAGCGCGGCTTATCTACTTTTTCTGCGATATCAAACACAGTTAAGGTGATTACACATTATTTCAATTGCACTGTATTCATTGAATGAATTGTTACCTATCCCATTTATAAAAACAAGCCAATAATACGGAAATAGGTAGCATCAGAACTGATAATGGAACCCAGCCGTATATTCATTAGATACAACTTTAAAACCCATATTAGCCAAGGCGTCATCTGCATATTTCATTTCTGCTTATCCATAATCATACGATAAATGCCTATTAAAACTCTCAGTTAATGATACTAAACGCCTAAACGGAAGCTAAGCCGCTTCCACTCCAGCTATCCATTACCGTATCTCGATACCAACAAGCACCATCATTTTCCCACGCGGTATAGCTCACCTAACTAAAAACCAGCTTTTACATATACACCAATACTGTTATTAGATAGTCATTCTAAAATCGTTATATCAACGCATAGAAAATAATAAATTTTTATAGACGAGTAAAAAAATCGACTACACTGTAAATGAAATTGATCGCTAGGCAAGGAATGCTATGCGCAAACATTTTATCTTTTCTCTTATCGCTATTTACATCAATACAGTGAGCTGCGCCTATCTACGGCCAACATCCAGCACACTGAAGCATGCTTATATTCACAAAAAACCAGTGAGTAAAACCTTAATCGTGATACTTCCTGGCATTGATGACAACCTAGACGATTTTGTTAAAAATGGTGTAGTCGATGGCCTTATCGGTTGCCGCCCAGACGCCGATATTATTTATGTCGATGCGCATTACGGTTACTACCAAAAAAATATTCTTGTGAAACGCCTAAGGCAAGATGTCATTAAACCTGCAAACCTCAGTGGCATTAAAAATATTTGGCTCTTTGGTGTTTCGTTAGGCGGCTATGGCAGCCTAAAATACAGAGAAGTGTTTCCCGATGACATCAAGGGCTTGATTCTGATCGCGCCCTTTCTCGGGCTTAACCATGATTTTAACCTATTCAAAAAACAATCGAACAAACGTTACTACCTGCCAGAATTTTATAACTTTTTGTCAAAGCTCGAAGTATCAGCTAAACATGCGCCTCACATCCAGATGGCTTACGGCAGCGAAGACGCCTACCACAAACAACACCAATGGATGGCAGCTTTACTTGAACCACATCAATCCTTCAGCAAACCCGGTGTACATAACTGGCCTACATGGAACAAACTTTGGCCGACTAGCCTTACAAACAGCAGGCTATGTAGTAACGCCGCATCGACCCGTCATTGAATTTACTTACTTGAAAACTTTTACATCAAAATGCTGCCGTACTTTTAGATCACCATCTGTCACCGACACAATCACCGTATGAGTCCCGAGTGCGTCTTTTTTAGGCTTCCAATAAAGCGCATTATCTTCTGTAATGGACATACCCTCTGGCGCATGAATCAGACGAAAAGTAACAGGCTCTCCATCCACATCTTTTGCGATTAAGGGTAACTGCCATTTTTTGGCAACACGTATTTTTTGATCGTCAAGCTTTACAAAATCAGGCTCTCGGTTTGTATTTTTTACTTGTACGTTAAAAGCTTGATACACGGCTGATTGCCCATCCGTTACAGCAATCTTAACCGCATGTAGCCCTTTCTGCGTATAACTTGGCCGCCACTGAATCTGCCCCGCCACTAAACGCATACCCTTAGGGCTATCAACAAGAGAAAAAGCTGTTGCTTCACCATCTTTGTCAGTTGCATTGTATTTGTAACGATAACCAACGCCCTCATAAGCGTTCAGCGAAGGCTTAGTTGTAATAACAGGCGCCCGATTCACATTGTTAACCGTTAATTCAAAGCGTTGCTCAGTAATTAGCTGCCCATCCGTTGCTGATAAAACAACCGAGTAGACACCCGCATCTTTAAAATCTGGCGAGTAGATAAGCGTTTCATTCACCAAACGAGCACCTTTTGGCGCATTGATGAGTTTTAGGCTAACAGGCTGACCATCAGGGTCTTCAATATGAACAGGATATTGATAATCGACACTCTCATCGATTGCAAGCATAGGCTCAGAAGCAAACATCGGCGGGCGATTCGTATTGACAACCCGCACATCAAACGATTGCTCTGTGGATGTTTCTTCATCGCTCACCTCAATAATAACTTGATGCACGCCCGCTGCATCGAAGCTTGGGATCCAGCTGATGGTTTGATCGAGGATTATCATCCCATCCGGTGCTTTAAGTAACCTGTAACTTAAATTGTCTTGATCATTTTTATCGGGATCTTGTGCCGATAGATCATAGCGATAAGATACACCTTCTTTACCCTTTTTTATTGCTTTGCTTGTGATTCGTGGGCTTCGATTGACGTTAACCACATCAAGTTCAATCACCTGCTCAACCACTGATTCACCATCTGATGCTTCTAACGCTATAAGGTAGCTCCCTGCCTGCTCAAAGCTTGGCTTCCATTGCAGAATATTTCCATTTAAACGCAGACCACTTTCGCTGGTTAAAAGCTTATAACTCACGGCTTGCTTATCTGCATCCGTCGCGCTTAACGATAATGACCATACTTTATATTCCAATAAATCCAGTTCCGCATGTTCAGGTAGCCGCCACACAGGCTCACGGTTTGTATTTTGCACATCAAGCATAAACGATTGCTTAGCAACTAACTCGCCATCACTCACTTCCACAATAACTTTATGTTTACCTGCTTGATGATAACCGGGTAACCAATATAAGCTACTTCCTTCTACTTCAAAGCCTTTAGGTGATATCAGTAATTTCACTGTAAGCTGATCTGCATCAGGATCTTCAGCCATTATTTGGTAGGTGTACGCTCTATTTTCATCAGCCTCTACAGATGCCTCTGAGGTGATAACGGGGGGTCGATTTGTGTTGACCGCATAAATAGACAAGGTATGAGCAACTTTATCTTCTCCATCATCGGCTATTAAGGTAACGTCATAACTACCAGATTGTTCGAAATGAGGCGTCCAATCGATTAACCCGCTATCACTCAGCATAAAGCCTTCAGGGGCTGCATCAATTGAATAACTTATCCGTTGATCATCAGGGTCACGGGCTTTTAACTGTACCTGTAAAGCGCTATTTTCTTTAGCTTGAGGCAGTGTCTTTGTTTGCCATACCGGCGGCCGGTTTATGTTCGCCACATCAATAACAAATCGCTGAATAACAAAAGCTTTAGGGTTTAATTTTTCACTGACTTTAACTTCTACATCGACACTGCCCGCATCATTAAAACTGGGCATCCAGACCAACGTGTTATTATCTAAACGCATCGTTTTCGGTGCTTGCGTTAACGACACCTGAAGCGCATCTTTATCTTCATCCAGGTATGTAAGTAAATATTGATAAAGCGTGTTTTCGTTAGCGACAACCACTGGCTCAGAGGTAAAGGCGGGTAAACGATTCGTATTCTCTACTTGTAAATGGAAAGTTTGCCTTGTTGTCAAATCACCATCAGAAGCCTCAATAACCACAGGATGCTCCCCTGCATCATCATAGCTCGGCAACCACGCCAGTATGTTATTGTTAAGCTCCAGCCCATCTGGGCCTGATAGCATGGTGAGGCTCACGCTATCTTCATCTGGATCGCTAACTTCTATAGATGACTGATAAGCTTCTGACTCTGTCCCGCCTGCAAGCTTGAGTGATTGAAACAAAGGGGGGCGATTCGTATTTTCGACAAGCAAGGTAAAAGGTTGAATAACGTGACCCACATCATCCGAAACAGACAGATCGAGCTTGTATTGACCAGCAGCGTTAAAATCCGGCTGCCAATTAAGCAAACCATCTTTAGATAAACTCAAACCATCGATAGCCTTGTTTATCGAGAAGGCTAAAGCCTCGCCATCAGGGTCCTTAGCAACAAACTGGTATGAGTAGGCGTCGCCCTCTTTTGCATCAACAAGGACTTCAGCAGTAATTTCAGGTAATCGATTCGTATTATCAACAATAAGCATACCGCTAAAAAGCGTTGTTTCAATGCCATCACTCGCTGCTATTTGAATATCGTGCTTACCCGCTGTTTCAAAATCAGGCAGCCATTCAATGACACCACCCTGAATAACGGCACCATCAGGTGCCTTGATTAACGTATAACTTAATTGATCTGCGTCAAGGTCATACGCTTGCACGCTTTGCTGAAAAAGTTGGTTTTCTTTACCTGTCTTTAGCGTAAAGCCCCTCCAGTGAGGTTTCTGATTGATATTTTTAACCGACAAATCAAATGCATGTTTAACGACAACATTGCCATCACTGATTAACAATTGATACGTATAATTCCCTGCAGAAGCATAATCAACCTGCCAGATGATTTCACCATTCACAAGCTTCATTCCCTCTGGCGATGCTGCTAGGTTGAGCGTCAAACTATCTTTGTCAATGTCAGTTATTTCTGGATCAAAGCGAAATATCTCACCTTCATTCACCGTGCTAACAGGGCTATTATGTAACTCGGGCTGTTGATTAATATCACGCACAAGAATGTTCCACGATTTATCAACCTGGTGCTCCCCATCACTCACACGAGCCGCTACCTGATGACTACCAGCCGCCAAATAATCAGGGCGGTAAGTCATAACACCGAGCCCTGAAACCTTTACCCATGCCGGCCCCTCGATCAATTCATAGCGTAAATTGTCACTGCTACCGCTTGCAAGTAAGCGCACATTCATAAATGCACCTTCACTAACATCAGGAAGTGAAGCCGTCTGCCAAATAGGTACGGTATCAATATTTTCAGCCAATACAGACAAATGACAAGCCAGCGCTAAAGAAAAGGTACTCATTTTTTTTAGGGTACGAGGGAACAGCGGCCACAACTGACGATCGAACATAAGATGTCCATTATTTTGGTTATTCTTATTTGCCGGACACCTTATCAAGCCATCGTTATTTTGTCTATGCACGACAATTGCGATAAAAGAGAGACATGAGTTTAAATGACGCGTGTAAAAACGGCAGTAAGCTGCGCCAATAAAACTGTTTCACTGGTACTCGGCTGTGGCGGCGCTCGAGGCATCGCCCATATCGGCGTGATTAACTGCTTAGAGGAATTCGGTTATAAAATTACGTCTGTTTCCGGCTGCTCTATGGGTGCTGTGGTTGGAGGGATTTTCGCCGCAGGCAAATTAAAACCCTATGAACTATGGCTGCGAAAGCTCACTCGTGCGCAAGTCATTTCATTAATGGATCTTTCCTTTAATCGCACAGGGCTGGTCAAGGGTAATAGAGTTATTAATGCAATGATTGAACTCGTCGGCAATAAGTCCATTGAGGAGCTCAACATTCCTTACACTGCCGTTGCCACAGATATCATTCAACTTAAAGAGGTGTGGATTCAAAAGGGCCAATTATTTGAAGCCATCCGTGCCTCCATGTCGCTGCCGCTATTAATGACACCCTACGCGACTGAAGGTACGCTTCTTGTAGACGGAGGGGTACTCAACCCTGTACCTATTGCCCCTACTTTCAGCGACCCCTCAGACATGACAGTAGCCGTCAACCTATGCGGCTTAGCGGAAGAGGCTTTTGAAAAACCATTCGAAGAAACACCACCTAAGTTCCAGCTCTTGGAATTTTTATCCAAAAAAACCACGCTCTCTCACCCTACAAACGAATTAGACTTTTATGATATTAGTAACCGAGCATTCGATGCCATGCAGACGACTATTGCCCGACAAAAGCTCGCAGCCTACCCACCGGATTTAGTTATAGAAGTACCCAGAAATATTTGTAAAACCCTTGAATTTTATCGCGCAAATGAAATGATCGAAACTGGATACGATAAGGCTTACAACATACTGAAAAAATTACAATAAAAGAATAACGCTAGCCTCCACATGCGAATACTCGCAAACCATGGAATGATAAGCATTATCAAAATAACATTACCTCAAAAATTCACTATAAAAATAAAATGAAACTTATTTTTTTAAATAACATCAAATAATTACTTTATTAAACAAAGTTATAAAATTTATTTTTCAAAACACTGTCACTTAATAAACTCAAAGAAAATCCATGAATATAAAACTATTTATTTCTTCTAGCTTTAAAAGGAAAAAGCCTTTCGAAAACAAAGAACCCACAGAAAATTACCCCTATTGGCGCTTACGAATGTTTTACAGCATTTACCTTGGGTACATGGTTTATTACTTTACACGAAAATCGCTCACGATAGCATCGCCCGATCTCATCAAAAACCTCGGTTTCACTACCGTACAAATTGGCCTACTCATCACTTTGTTTTCAGTCGCCTATGGCGTTAGCAAATTTATTAGCGGCATTATATCCGATAAAAACAACCCGCGTTATTTTTTTTCTATCGGACTAATATTGACTGGCATCATCAATATCATTTTATCGTTCTCCTCTCATTTTTATCTTTTCGCTATTTTCTGGACGATTAACGCTTGGTTTCAAGGCTTTGGGTGGCCACCTTGCGCCAAAACACTGACACACTGGTATTCACATAAAGAGCGTGGGCGCTGGTGGGCTGCGTGGAATACAGCTCACAACATCGGTGGCGCTCTAATCCCTGTCATTGCCGCATTTGCTGCTTTATTACTTGGCTGGCGTGCAGCGTTATGGATCCCAGGTATTATCGCCATTACCATGGGAATATTCCTGATCAATCGCCTCAGGAACACACCTGAAAGCATGGGCCTACCAAAAATAGAATACTTCAAAAACGACGGCATTGAATCATTAGAGACACAGCCAAGCAAGCCTGGTGTAAGCTGCATTATGAGGCGATACATATTAAATAACCCCGTCATATGGATACTGGCATTCTCCTACTCCCTCATTTACCTCATTCGCAATGGCGTGAATGATTGGGTCATGATTTTCATGATAGATCAAGGCATGGAAAAGGTCGCAGCTGCAGGCATGGTGACACTGTTTGAAGTCGGTGGTTTTTTTGGAAGCCTTGCTGCCGGATTTTGGTCCGATCAGTTTTTTCGTGGAAGAAGAGGACCGATCAACACACTGTTCTCACTGGGATCCGTCGCCGCAGTAGCAACGCTACTTATTTTTCCTAACTCACTTTTACAATTTGGTGCTTACTCAATATTCGCCATCGGTTTCTTTATTTTTGGGCCGCAAATGCTCATAGGTGTTGCTGCTGCCGAGTTATCTCACCGTGAAGCAGCAGGTACAGCAACTGGCTTCATAGGCTTATTTGGCTACCTCGGCGCTGCAGCCTCTGGCATCCCCCTAGGTTATGTTATGGAGGTTTGGGGCTGGCATGGGTTTTTCATTACATTAACACTCGCAGGCATAGTAGCAACATTGCTCCTCTCTACAACGTGCAAAGAAAACAACAACAAAGAAAGAGATACGGATAATGATATTGAGGAAGGATTTGACGATATTGAAAGGCACTGTAAATAATTCTGTGTAACTCGGTTTTCAGGCAGTGTTCGAATTGCCTGTTATGCCGTTCATCTTATCAACTTCTTTAGGCTTGTGCGAATTGTTGTCAAGGAGGAGTTGCTGAGGTACGAAGCCAAGCTCCTTGATAATAATGAGGACAAGTTTATTGTCATGATAAGACTGAATGGCAGATTTTTTAAAGATATGGCGTTATTTGCTCGTCAAACTCAATAGCAAAGCGATTTAATGCTTCCTTCCAATGCCTGATGGGCATTGTCCATTTTTTTGAAGCGGCATCAACAGTCAGAAATACCACTTTAAATGCGGCGTCATCATTAGGAAATAATTTTCGCCGATTGACCGCTTTTCGGATCACGCTGTTTAATGACTCAATAGCATTCGTGGTATAAATGACTTTTCGAATGTCGTCAGGGTAATCAAAGAAAGTAATAATATTTGGCCAATTTTGTCTCCATGAGCGACTAATTTGAGGGTATTTATCATCCCACTTTTCTGCAAAGGCATCCAATGCGCTCAGCGCCTCAGCTTCTGTCATGGATTTATAAATGGCCTTTAAATCGGCGGTCACAGCCTTGTAATCTTTCCAGGGCACGAACTTTAATGAATTACGTACCATATGCACAATACATAACTGAATCTTGGCTTTGGGGTACACAGTATTCACCGCATCAGGGAAGCCCTTTAATCCATCCATACATGCAATAAGTATTTCTGTTAACCCTCTATTTTTAAGCTCTGTCATCACGTTTAACCAAAACTTGGCGCCTTCAGTTTCGGCAATCCACATGCCTAATAATTCTTTTTTCCCTTCAAGATTAACGCCAAGAGCAAGATAGATAGTTTTGTTGATAACACGCTTATCTTGTCGTATTTTGACAACAATACCGTCAAGATAAACAATGGGATAAATGGGATCAAGTGGCCTATTTTGCCACTCAAGGACTTGAGCATAAACCGCATCCGTCACCTTTGAAATTAAACTCGGCGATACATCTACATCGTACATTTCTTTAAAAGTTGCTGTGATGTCGCGAGTGGATAAGCCCTTCGCGTACAGACTTAAAATTTGGTCATCCATGCCTGTAATGCGAGTTTGGTGCTTTTTGATAAGCTGTGGCTCAAACGTACCAGCGCGGTCTCTCGGGACTTCAATCTCACAATCCCCGTGATCGCCTTTAAGCCGCTTGCGGCTCCGCCCGTTGCGGCTATTGCCTGTATTGTAACCCTCTGGAGAGTGCGGCTCATAGCCTAAATGATCGTCCATTTCGGCATGCAAAGCTGCCTCAACGGCTACTTTCTTTAAAATAGCGCTGAATTGATTTAGATCCTCTGGGGTTTTAAGATCTTTCGCCAACTCTTTGGCTAATGACTCTATTTTTGACTGGTTCATTGCGACTCCTTTAGTCACTGTGACTCACATCGAATGAGTCTGTTGCATTAAAGGAGTTACACAATCTTATTTACACTCTCTATTGAAATAGAAGGCGGTGTGTAGTCACTCAAGAAAACAAAGATTGGAAAATGCCC
Organism: Pseudomonadales bacterium; assembly: GCA_965248335.1. Lineage (GTDB taxonomy): Bacteria > Pseudomonadota > Gammaproteobacteria > Pseudomonadales > DT-91 > CAKMZU01. The sequence goes on along the minus strand of CBDFIY010000003.1, from coordinate 1,302,590 downwards.
CTTATAAAATGTAATGCAATAAAGAGCATGATCCTCACTAGATCAAGACACTATAATCCTCACCTAACTTACATTTTGGGTCTGCAGGCTTATCAAAAGCCGACCCAAGAACCTCTATCTTCCCCCCTGAACTCAAAAACTCTTTAACCTTATCCTCAATGTTTTTACGCTCTTTATCTCTAAGCGCCAAACAATGTCCGTCGTTTTGCTTCCTCATGATCCCTCTCCTTGGCATTAGCATATGATGATTCTACTCATCAACTATGACATCTTTATTATTATTTACGATGACCACCAGCCGAGCTAGATCATCATTTTTCAGGGATGAAGTCAAGTTAATACGCACAAGACTTGATCAACATCACTTAGAACTTTAGATGACATAATCGTCATATCAGTGACCAACATTTGCACCGACAGAGGCTTTTATTTAGACTACAAAACGTTTTACGGTTTGAAGGCAGTGCATCACAGCATCTGTACCTAACCTAAGTACATGGAATGGGTACGAATACTTTTAACAATCCTTAAGTGTTGTTAGAACGTACTAGAAACGTAAGTTAACGCCTAAAAAAACCGACGTTAATTGCGCGATAATAACAATAAATAAGTGGAAGGGCTTTAAAATCCATGACATATGACTATATCATTATAGGCGCAGGCTCAGCTGGGTGTGTTCTAGCTAATCGTTTATCACAAGACCCTAGAAACCAAGTACTCTTGCTGGAGGCAGGGCCTAAGGATTCTAACCCAATGATCCATATGCCAGGTGGATGTGCTGAAGTACTCAAAAGTGACACGCTCAACTGGAAATTCACATCAACACCACAATCAAACTTACAGAATAAATCTTATGATATCCCACGCGGAAAAACCCTTGGCGGATCAAGTGCCGCGAATGGTATGGTTTATATCCGAGGCCATGCGTCAGATTATGACGACTGGGCTGCTGCGGGTAACAAAGGCTGGAGCTTTTCCGATGTACTCCCCTATTTTAAACGTTTTGAAAACCAAGTACGTGGCGAGAATGATTACCACGGCATAGACGGTGAGCTAAACGTCATTGATGCACCCTCCGAAAACATTCTCTTTGATAAGTTTGTCGAATCAGGTGTTCAATGCGGATTTCCTGCCTGCGAAGACTTTAACGGCGCAGATCAAGAAGGCGTTGGTCGCTTTCAAGCAAACATCAAAGATGGCAAACGCTGGAGCAGCGCCTCAGCATTTCTGACGCCTATTTTATCGCGCTCAAACCTTACACTTATTACAAAAGCCAATGTTAACCGCATCATTTTAGAAAATAAAAAGGCAACAGGGATCGAATATCAAAAAGGCAAAAAAATCGTCACAGCCCACGCCAAAAAAGAAATCGTTTTATCAGCCGGCACCATCAAGAGCCCACATATCTTACAGCTATCCGGTATTGGCGATAAAGATGATTTAGTTAAGGCCGGCATAACACCTAAGCTTGACCTTAAAGGTGTTGGCAAGAACCTTCAAGAACACCTTGATGTAGTAATGCGCTTTGCCATTAATGAACCTTTTGGCCTAAACGGCATGGATAAATTCCCTCACAACGTCAAAGTGGCATGGGATTATTTTGTTCACAAAAAAGGTATTGGCGCATGTAATAGTATCGAAGGCGGTGGTTTCATCAAATCAGATCCTTCATTAAAGCGCCCTGATATCCAGTTACATTTTGTACCTTGTAACTTAACTGGGCTTACAGAGCCTATGCCAGCACAACATGGCGTCACCCTGCATGCCTGTAACTTACGACCTAAAAGCACGGGAACCATCAAACCTACATCAACTGACCCTTTTGCAAAGCCAGAAGTCGACTTTAACTTTCTATCTGACAAGGGTGACTGGCCTATCATGCTTAAGTGCGCAAAAATACTGCGCGACATGATGGATGCACCTACATGGAAAGGGCTCTTTTCTGAAGAACTCCATCCAGGTAAACAATACAAAACTGATGAAGAACTTAAAAACGTTATGGGCAGTATCACGGAGACCGTCTACCATCCAGTGGGTACCTGTAAAATGGGCCATGATGCCCTAGCGGTTGTCGATGACCAATTAAAAGTTCATGGTATCGAGGGGCTTAGAATCGCTGATGCCTCAATCATCCCAACGCTCATAGGCGGGAACACGAATGCGCCTTCGATGATGATCGGCGATAAGTGTGCAGACATGATACTTGGAAACACACCGCCTGCGCCTGTAAAACTTCCTGTCGCTGATACCATAAGTTTATAAATTAGTACCATAATATTATAAATTAATCCAAGTCTTCAACTTACCAGCTTTGTTGACTTGGATGTTATGACATTTATGCTTTCCCATAAAACTAAATGCTCTGCCGTTAAAAAACATTGTTCGCCTTTAAACAATAAAATCTAACAATTTCCAAGGCATTCTAGTTGAGTCCATTTTAGAGTATCAGCATTGTTACTACCTTGAATTTGATCAAGATGTTGTAGCCTATTCCCCTCAACTATACCGGTCACCCCTGAAGATGCAATGGCGTTGGGTATAGAGACATTTTATAAAATCTTCAATTCATCAAATACCCAGCTATAATTCAGAAGAATGATAAGCAAAGGATATGCCTTTAATGAAAATCGTTGGATTTCTCTTTTTTATTTCAGCCCTTCTCATCGGCTGCTCCTCAGAAACCTCCGTTAAAAAACCAGCCGCACTTAAAAGTGAAACATCTCTTAGCAAGGAAGTAACGGTAGATTTCAACATACTTGTCGCCTAAAGTTTACTTTTATGCCGCCTGATTTATTTCCCTATTACTTTTAGATTTCCCTGGGTTTAAATAAACCTCAGCAATGTGATCCCAGTTTCTAATGTCGCCACTCCATCGCTCTGGGTGCGCCATTTTCGCCTGTAGATAAACAGCTTTACGGTTGATTAAGATAATTCTATCTTGCTTCGTATGACGCTCTACAGGCGTGACATATTTTATGCTGCTGTGTCTGTGCTCATGATTATACCAATCAGCAAATCCATTCACCCATTTTCGTGCTAAATCTAAACCCTCAAAGGCTTTTTCTGGGTATTCTGGTCGATACTTAAGTGTTCTAAATAATGACTCAGAATAAGGGTTATCATTACTAACAGAGGGGCGGCTAAACGACGGAGCAACCCCTAATTCTTGCAGTGTCGCTAGCATTGTTGCGCCTTTCATCGGGCTACCGTTGTCCGAATGTAAGATCACCTGATTCGGCTTAATCCCTTCACGTAAGCAAATATCTGTCATTAAATCTGCGGCCAATGCACTGCTTTCTTGTTCATATACCTGCCAACCAACAATCTTTCGGCTATAAATATCCATGACAAGATACAAGTAATAAAACAAGCCTTTTACCGTTGTTGGTAAATACGTAATATCCCAACTATAAATCTGATTCGGGCCTGTGGCCGTCAACGATTCAGGTTTTGTAATAACTCTGGCAGGCTTACTTCTCAGCCGATGCTTATCTTGTTTATGTGCTTTTAACACACGGTAAATAGTGGATTCAGATGCGATGTACACACCTTTATCTGCAAGCATTGGCACGATGACGCTGGGCGATAAATTCGCGTATTCAGGTTGGTTGCAGACCTGAATAATACGCTGTCTCTCAAGCTCACTGAGCTTATTACAAGGGCTGTGCTTGGCTGACAAACGACCATCTTCATCGCCCTCTGGTCGCGCCCAGCGCTGTAATGTTTTTGGTGTAATGCCTATAATATCGCAAGCCTGCCTTTGCCTAGCACCATTGGATCGAGCCTCGCTAATCAAGTGAATAATATCATCACGCTCTTGTTTCACTATTAGCTGGCCTCGTCGCTTTCCCATATTTCGTGGACTTTTTTTTGGAGTACTAGCAGCGCTGCTGTTTCAGCTAATGCCTTATCTTTACGGTTTAACTCCTTTTTTAGTAACTTAATGTCATTTTTAAATTGCTTATTCTCACTTTGAATTTCTGAAGCAGTCGATAGGGGCTTATTCTTGATAAAATCACCTCTCCATTGGTTGATATGATGTGGGTATATTCCTTTCTCTCGGCAAAGCTGGCTGATGTCCTCGACGCTCAAAGATCCGCAGGCAATGACCATATTCAAACGTTCTTCAGCGCTCCAATCTTGGGGCCTTTTTTCTTTAACCATGGTCATTACCCCACCATCTAATGGTTGATTAAGCCGTTGCTCTTTAGCCTGTCTAATCCATTTTTGTAACGTCGAATGGCCAATACCTAAGTTTTCAGCCACATCCTTGATGCTCATACATTCTTGTCGGCTCAATGCCTTTTCTATTGCCTGTATCTTAAACGAATGGGTAAACGATTTTCTCATTTTTTATGCCTCTAATTAAAATTTTAGAGGCGACAAGTATCCTGACACAGGGGGGTAATAACAGACAACACAGATACATCCGCTAAAAAAACAGTCACACTTGAAAGTGAAACATCTCTTGGCAAAGACGTCATCACAGGAAATATTGATTTCGCACAATCCAATGACCTAGCGCTTGTCACGAAGATTATTATTAAATTAAAAGACGTCTCTCGGGCTGATGCACCCTCTATCGAGATCAGCCAAGTAACACTGACTGACGTTAAAAAAATACCCGTACAATTCACGCTTAGTTACCCACCCGATAAAATCAAAGAAAGCATGACATACAGCATTTCGGCTGAGGTTTACTCCAAAGCACCCGGTGGTGCTGAAAAACGGACACATTTAAACACGACGAGATTCCCTGTTCTCACCCATGGTTACAGCAATGCGGTTAATGTCATCGTTGAAGAAATAACCACACTTGAAAGTGAAACATCTCTTAGCAAAGACGTCATCACAGGAAGTATTGATTTCGCACAATCCAACGACCTAGCGCTTGTTACAAAGATTATTATCAAATTAAAAGACGTCTCTCTTGCTGATGCACCCTCTATCGAAATCAGCCATGTAACATTGACTGACGTTAAAAAAACACCCGTAGAATTTACGCTTAATTACCCATCCGACGAAATTAAAGAAGGCATGACATACAGTATTGCGGCCGAGGTTTATTCGAAAACATCTGATGGCACTGAAAAACGGACACATTTAAACACGACGAGATTCCCTGTTCTCACCCATGGCTACGGCAATACGGTTAATGTCATCGTTGAAGAAATAGCCGCACCTGAAGATGACGCGTCTCTTAACAAGGACGCTATCACAGGAAATATTGATTTCGCACAATCCAACGACCTAGCGCTTGTCACGAAGATTATCATCAAACTAAAAGACGTCTCCCTTGCTGACGCACCCTCTATCGAGATCAGCCAAGTAACACTGACTGACGTTAAAAAAATACCCGTAGAATTTACGCTTAATTACCCATCCGACGAAATTAAAGAAGGCATGACATACAGTATTTCGGCCGAGGTTTATTCGAAAACATCCGATGGCACTGAAAAACGGACACATTTAAACACGACGAGATTCCCTGTACTCACTCTTGGTTACGGCAATACGGTTAATGTCACCGTTGAAGAAATTTAATATCTGTATATATAATCAAAAAAACACACTTCAATGTATCTCAGTGTGTATGCTTCATGTGCATTTGAATTCGATGCACCACCTGAGATAGAAACTTACAAATACTGTTAACTTCATGGCTATCCCTTTATAAATATAAAGGGGTTCACCTTATTGGTAAGATTAAAAAAAATACGAACGCCAGTACTCTAATACTTTTTTTCATGCATGGAGATAACAGTTTTACTTTTTATGGCTTTATTAAAATGCGTTTTCTGAACCGCCTGATAATCCTCTCGTAAAAAGAAATCATCCATAACACTTTTGGCTGGAAATTCGAGTGTAAAAACGCGATTTATAGTATTGTCAGTTTTAGAACGTAACACTTTTTTAACCGTAAAGTCGTAACCAAAAGCACCACCAACCGCCGTCAGAATAGGCTCCATACGTTCTCGGTATCGCTGACATTCAGGCTCATTGATCACATGGATCCCCATGATTCTTTCAAACATCAAACGTTCCTTTTATTATTTGTTGGTATCTGATAACACGATACCAAGCAATGGGTGATTAATAAACAAACCTCACAATGCTCTTTTTCTTGCTTCCTTACTGATGACAACACAACAGGACTGTATCGCCATGTAACTTATATGGTTCGCCTCGCGTATTGCAAGATAAATCGTTGTGCTCATGAAGGAAAAGTTGCGGTCTTATATCCGGCCTCTATTTGAAGGTATATCCCTCGGGCCCTAATGGAAATTCGCTCATCTCAGTGCTTATCTACTCAACGGTCTGCTCACGAGGAGCGCCTTAGTTACAATCAGCTTGCCTGAGATGCAGGTCTTACCTTTCATGCCATCACGGTGATTTGTCTCTTCGCAATTTGCTTAGTTCATTACTCTTAAAACTTAATCATTAATACATTAAAAATATGTTCCTACTAATAGCCGCTTTTCAGGCGGTAACGATCTTCAATACTTAGGCTTTCTTTACACTGAAACAGCATAGCTTTCTCCATTTTTGAGCAAGGCAAAAACTGTTCTAACCATTTTATTGGCTAAGGCTACGGCCGCTACATTTTTTCCACGACGTTGCATAAGGTTGCCTGCCCATCGACTCACAGAATCTTTTTTACCTTCAGTATATTGCAGTACCGACCTCGCCCCATGAATCAACAATGTGCGTAAATATACATCCCCTCTTTTGCTGATGCCGAGTAAAGTTGGCCTTCCTCCCGTGGAATGCTGGCGAGGAACCAAGCCAAAAAAGGCGGCCAGTTCTCGGCCATTTTTAAACAACGATATATCCCCAATTGTTATTAATAACGCGGTTGCGGTAAGAGGTCCTACACCCGGAATACTCATCAATCGTTGGGCCTCCTCATCATTTTTGATCATACGCTCAATTTCCATGTCATACTTATCAACACGCTTATCAACTGTTTTTAGATCATTCTGCAAATCAGAGAGTATCTCCCTAAACCGAATACCCAAGCCATTTTCGGCATCTTCAAGAATCATCGGTATACTTTTAAGCACGTTCTTTCGACCTGCGGGGATATCAATTCCTTGTTCCATTAATAAGCCTCGGATCTGATTGACCAAAGCCGTACGATTTTTAATGGACTGGCTTCGAATTCTGTGAATAGATTGATTTTCTAATTGTTCAACTGACTTAATGGCAACAAAGCGCATATTCGGGCGCTGAGCAGCCTCGGCAATGGCTTCGGCATCGACCGCATCATTTTTGTTTGACTTCACAAATGGTTTTACAAATTGCGGGGCTATTAAACGTACTTCATGGCCATAGCTTTTAAATAGTCGAGCCCAGTAATGAGCACTTCCGCATGCCTCCATTGCAATTAAACAAGGTGTTAACCTGGCCATGAATTCAGATAATTTCTTTCGGCTTACTTTTTTACCTAACACCTTTTCACCTTTTTCATCCATGCCATGAAGTTGAAAGCTACTCTTGGCTAAATCGATGGCTAATACCTTGATATCATTTTTTGCGTTACTTTTACTCATGATTCGTATCACCTCTAATTCGAATTTGATAGTTTCGTTCGCCGTCTATTGTTGCAGATTATGATACTGCTTTAGGGTGCGAGGCGAACCATTCCATTTACTCGAATATCAAACCACTCACAAAAAGACTGACGGCAAAACACCAAGGAATTTTTAGGACGAAAAATTGTCTTTATTAGGGTAACTTTGACGTGTGCCGTACAAAAATTACCTGCCCACGACATTGAATGCTTGTTATTACCAAATCAAATATCAGACTCAAACTAAAGGGTGAGGAAATCATAGTTTTTCTCTAAGTAAAATTATTGACGTTTCTTAATCAATACTTCGGACAGTTTTCGACTTGAAGGTTCTATATAAACTGTAACTCATTGATTTATCTAGCTTTGCCTGATAGTTAAGCGAAAAATAAAACCTTTAGAATCAATAACTTAAAAAACTGTCCGAAGTATTGTTAATTATGGCTACACAAAATGAAAAAATCCGTCACCTATAAAATCATCGAGGATCACTGGGTTGAAGGCACCATGCAACCAGGTGAAGAAATTGCTATTAAAATTGACCAGACACTCTGTCAAGATGCCACAGGCACGCTGGTGATGCTTGAATTGGAAGCCATGGGCCTTGAGCAAACCAAAGCGGATGTCTCGGTGCAGTATGTTGACCACAATTTAATACAATCTGACTACAAAAACCCGGATGATCACTTGTTTCTTGAGAGTTGCGCTCAGCGTTTTGGGATGTTCTTCAGTCGCGCAGGCAATGGTGTTAGCCACCCACTGCATATGGAACATTTTGGCAAGCCAGGTACCACATTAGCCGGATCGGATAGCCATACATGTGCAGCAGGTGCTTTAGGTATGCTCGCTATTGGCTCAGGAGGATTAGAAGTTGCCATGGCTATCTGCGGATTCCCTCTTTATATCAAAATGCCTAAAATATGGGGGATTGAATTAACGGGAAAACTGCCAGATTGGGTGAGTGCAAAAGATGTAATTTTAGAGATGCTACGACGTTACGATGTAAAAGGCGGCGTAGGCTATGTACTCGAATATTATGGTTCAGGGCTGAAGCATTTATCCGCTATGGATCGCCATGTCATTGCAAATATGGGTGCAGAACTCGGTGCGACCACCTCTGTTTTTCCTTCAGATAAAATCACGCAGACATTTCTAGCACAGCAAAGCCGCGAGCAAGACTGGGTTAAGCTCACCGCCGATAAAAATGCAGTTTACGATCGACGAGATAGCATTAATTTAAGCGAACTTCAGCCTCTAATCGCTTTACCTTCAAGCCCAGGAAATGTTGTTCCTGTCTCAGAAGTCGAAGGGTTAGAGATTTACCAAGCTTATATCGGCTCTTCCGCAAACCCTGGATATCGTGATTTTGCGATTGCCGCTGAAATACTCAAACATAAAGCTGTACATACCCGCGTATCCTTTGATGTTAACCCCACCTCCCGCTCAATACTGGAATCCTTAACCTCTGAAGGCCACCTCGCCAATTTGATTCGCTCAGGAGCACGTATTCACCAAACGGGTTGTAATGGCTGCATAGGCATGGGCCAAGCGCCAGCCAGTGGACGAAACAGCCTACGCACAGTGCCAAGAAACTTTCTTGGCCGATCAGGTACCAAAGAGGATAGTGTCTACCTTTGCAGCCCAGAAATAGCCGTAGCCTCCGCACTGACAGGGAAAATAACAGACCCTCGAACACTCAACATGACGTACCCAAAAATCAAAGAACCTCAACCGGTCATCATCAATTCAGGCCTCATTCTAGCGCCTCTTCATAAAAAAGAAGCCCGCCAAGTCACGTTAATTAAAGGCCCAAACATTGTTTCTATCCCTGAGCTCGACCCTTTACCCAAAGATTTCGAATATCCCATTTCTCTCATAACAGCTGACAATATTTCAACAGATGATATCTCGCCAGCAGGTACGGAAGTACTGCCTTACCGTAGCAATATCCCCAAGATCAGCCAATTTACTTATCGGCTCCTAGATCCGACCTTTGTTGCACGCGCAGAAACCCTGCGCGATCAATTTTCGGGGCATATCATTATTGGCGGCGAAAATTATGGGCAAGGCTCCAGCCGAGAACATGCTGCACTCGCACCGCGTTATTTGGGGCTTCGTGTGGTGATTGCGAAAAGCTTTGCACGTATTCATTGGCAAAACTTACCTAACTTCGGGATTCTCCCACTCACATTTTGTCTAAAATCGGATTACGATGAACTGCAGCAAGAAGACGTTATTGGTTTCAGTGATATTTACGCGCAAATGGAAAATAACGAAATAATCGCAACGCTTAATAAGGGGAATATAAAAATCACGCTGCAACACAGCTTATCAAAGAGGCAGAAAGAAATGATTTTAGCCGGCGGGTTAATTAATTGGGTGAAGCAACAATTTGCTTGAATGTTGACTACCTGTGAATCCCTATTACTTGTTGTGAGGCCACTCATCTGAGTGATTCATAGCTTCGCAGAAATGGTATCTCTCACGTCATTTCTGCGTAATAAAATACGGTATCTTTCTACTGCAACGTAGCAAGCAACCTTTAGCACCCCCAGAAATCAAGCAACCCGTGAGCTTTGCGCTTGGCTGGTAAGGTACTCGTCATAAGTACCCTGGAAATTAATCAACTTCTTATCTTTAATCTCTATAATACGCGTTGCTAGCGAAGAGACAAACTCTCGGTCATGACTGACAAAAATCAATGTGCCGTCATAAGCTAATAACGCCTGATTTAACGCTTCAATCGATTCCATATCCATGTGGTTAGTCGGCTCATCCATAATCAGTACATTGATATCCATCATCATCAATTTACCGAAGAGTAGGCGATTTTTCTCACCCCCCGAGCAAACCTTGGCTTTTTTATTCGCATCATTAGCCGTAAACAGTAATCGCCCTAACATACCCCGCACCGCCAGATCGTCATGCTTCGGTGTCCGCCACTGCGACATCCACTCAAATAAAGTCAGATCACAATCAAAATCATCAGTACTGTCTTGCGGGCAATAACCCATCGTCGCATTCTCAGCCCATTTCACAACGCCATGGTTGGCTTCAATCTCATTCACTAAGCAACGTAAAAACGTTGTTTTACCCGCACCATTTTCACCAATAACGGCCAATTTAGCGCCAGCTTCTAAAATAAGTTCGCCATTACTGAACAACATCTCTCCCTCAAAGCCATGCGATAACGCTTCAAGCGTTAACGCTTGTCGATGCAATTTTTTATCTTGCTGAAAACGTATAAAGGGTGTTGCTCGACTTGAAACTTTCACTTCATCCAACGAAATCTTGTCCATTTTCTTCGCACGAGAACTGGCTTGTTTCGCTTTCGATGCATTCGCCGAGAAACGATTAACAAACGCTTGTAATTCATCAATCTCAGCACTTTTTTTAGCATTCTCCGTCAGAAGCTGCTCACGAATGAGTGTGGATGCGGCAATAAAAGCTTCATAGTTACCCGGATAAATACGCAATTCACCGTAATCAATATCCGCCATATGGGTACAGACTGAGTTTAAGAAGTGTCTATCATGCGAAATGATAATCATCGTACATTTACGCTGATTAAGCACATTCGACAACCAGTTGATCGTATGAATATCCAAGTTATTGGTCGGCTCATCCAATAGCAAGATATCAGGATTAGCAAATAATGCCTGAGCCAATAACACACGTAGTTTCCAACCGGGGGCTACCTGTTCCATTAAGCCAAAATGAAACGTCTCTTCAATGCCCGCTTCGAGTAAAATATCGCCTGCCCTACTCTCAGCGCTATAGCCATCCATTTCGGCAAATTGTACTTCAAGCTCGGCAACGTGCATCCCATCTTCTTCGGACATTTCAGGTAAGCTATAAATACGCTCGCGTTCCTGCTTCAGCTTCCACAGTTCAACATCCCCCATAATAACCGTATCAATGACTGAGTACGCTTCAAATGCGAACTGATCTTGGCTCAACGTACCGACTTTATTACCCGGTGTGACAGAAACATTACCCGAGGTAGGCGTAAGCGCCCCGCTAAGAATTTTCATCAAAGTGGATTTACCGCAACCATTGGCGCCGATTAAACCGTATCGATTGCCGTTACCAAATTTTGCAGAAATATTTTCAAACAAGGGCTCAGCGCCAAACTGCATGGTGATGTTTGCGGTGGAGATCAAAAGGTATTCCTAGAGGCTTACAAATGAGAGTCTTTAACCAACCGGTTAAAATATGACTAATTATTAAGGCTGCGAACTATAGATACTTGAAGGCTTGATGTCGAGTCAAACTGACTATTAAACGCTCAAAATCGACATATTGTTACGCTAAGGAATAGTCCTTAAATAACTTCCCTATTCATGAGGTCAAGAATCATCGATAATAGCCGCAGTGATTACGGGAAATTATCTTGGACAATTATTCGTCAGCAGTTGAAATTCAAATGGCTCGATTTTATCGCTCACTCAACGAGCGGGATCGTCGTCACTATGCCGCGATAGAAGCGATAAAGCTTGGGCATGGTGGAATTGAATTTATTTCGAAGTTACTGGCCTGTGATCCGAAAACTATTCGTCGAGGTATGGTTGATTTGGAGTCAGAAAACTTGAACACTGAACATCAGCGAAAAAAAGGGGTGGACGCACACGGCTGATCGAGAAAAATACGAAATTAGTTGTAAACTTTCTCACCATACTCTGCAATCATACTGCTGGAGACCCTATGCGGAGCGATGTAAAATGGACGAATCTGTCTCGTCGTTATATTTCTCGAAAGCTCTCAGAGCTGGGTACTCCAGCTAATAAAAACATTATCTCGCGACTGCTTCATGATCATGGTTATCGACGACGAAAGCCACAAAAAAAGCGAACAATGGGGCAGCATGCTGACCGTAATGAGCAATTTGAAAACATTGCCAGACTGAAGCAAGAATACCTGGATGCTGGATACCCAGTGATAAGTATCGACACGAAAAAGAAGGAACTGTTGGGTAAATTCTATCGTGATGGCATAACTGATGCGGTAGATCCAACCATCGTTAATGATCACGATTTCCCCAGTAGCAGTGATGGCAAAGTCATTCCTCATGGTATTTATGATGTACAAAAAAACGAAGCATCAGTACATCTGAATACCAGCTGCGATACGAGTGAGTTTGCTTGTGACAGTCTTGAGTTATGGTGGCTAGAACAGGGACGAATGGATTATGAAAGTTCAATCGACCTACTTATACTCTGTGATGGCGGTGGCAGTAACAGTGCCTCGTCTTATCTTTTTAAAGAAGACCTACAGGCGCTGTCGAACAGGCTAAATTTGAGAATTCGCATTGCTCATTACCCATCCTATTGTTCAAAATACAACCCTATTGAGCATCGAGTATTTCCTCATGTGACCCGAGCCTGCAAAGGCGTTCCTCTGGAATCCGTTGATATGGCAAAGCACTACATGGAAAAAACTGAAACGACCAAAGGGCTTAAGGTTGCCGTAAGAATCATCGATAAAGTATTTGAAACTGGGCGTAAGTATGCTGCTGACTTCAAAAAAAACATGGCCATTAAGTTCGATAAACTCTTGCCAAAATGGAACTACGTTGCCGTCCCTTGTGTCGTCTAAAATCGGGAAGTTATTTAAGGACTATTCCTAAGCGACAAATTATAATACCGCTCGCTATGTTTGCTGTGCTGATACGTAGAAAACTTTTTGCAAATGTACCTACAGATATGAATACTGGTAATATCCAAGAGACTGTAAACAGAACATTCTGTGCTGTATCAAAAATAGGCTTCTGCAAATCAAGCATAGCGAGAAAAAATAGCTATTTATCAATCAAATAACGCACAACAAATGACATTTTATTTACTGTTAACAACCATCAACCTCACTGGTTAACTATACGGCTGCCGGCTCATTCACAGCTTTTCTGATTGCAATCAACAGATCATCCCACTTGATAGGTTTTGGTATATATCCATCCATCCCAGCCGAAAAGCAGCTGATTCTATCGGACAACTGAACGTTCGCCGTAATCGCGAAAACAGGGAGGTGATCGCCTGTTTTTACTTCCCGCGCTCGAATAATTTTCGTCGCCTCTAAGCCATCCATTTCTGGCATTTGCATATCCATAAAGACTAAATCGTATTGATTTTGATCAATAAGATGCAAAGCCTCTATACCATTCGCACAAACATTCACGCGATAGCCTTTTTTCACAAGCAGCTTTTCTAGCAATAATTGATTAACCAAATTATCTTCAACAACAAGAATCGAAAGTCCTTGTAAATGGCTTTCAAGGTCCGCCTGAAACTTATCAGTTAAAGACAATGCATCTTTAGTTGTCATTTTTTCTTTGGATAAAGACTCAAACAGCGCGGCTAATTTGATTGGCTTTTTAATGACTCGATGTTTATTAAACGTATTCGCATCAATGGATTTTGGTTTTGTCAGCGCAACGAGGCTAATCACGTCAATACTCGGCTGAGACGTTTCAAGGTAGCCAAGAATATCGCTATAAAGCCCTTCTGGGAGAAAATTATCAAGCAAAACAGCTTGGTAATTTTTTTGCCTGTCACGAATTTCTTTTATCGCTGTATCCATTTGATTAAGAACCGAAACGCGATAACCAAAATAATCTAATAAATAAGCCAACCAATGTCTTTGTGTCTCGTTATTCACAATTACCAACACTTCATGATTATCTGTACTACTGAAATTCACCACAGGGTCTTGCCACTGAATGACCTCCATATCACAACTGAACGTAACCGTTGTTCCTACACCCTCCTCACTTTCTAATTTGATATCTCCGCGCAATAGATCAACGAGTTTACGACAGATGGTCAGCCCAAGCCCTGTGCCACCAAATTTACGTGTTGTGGAAATGTCCACTTGCTCAAAGCTCTCAAAGATAGATTCTTGTTTACATAATGGAATACCCATACCTGTATCGGAGACAGAAAAACTAACGGGAATGCCGATACAATTATCGAAATGTTTTTCTCTTCCTAAAAAACACCGCAGCGAGATTTCACCGCTACTTGTAAATTTGCACGCATTACTCAGTAAGTTAAACAAAATCTGCCGAACACGCCCTAGATCACCAGATACTTTTGCAGGCATAGCTGGATCTATCATGACGATGAGCTCAATGCCTTTAGAAAAAATGACGGATGCCATCGTTTCAGCAATGCTTTCAATGGCTTTGCGCAAATCAAAAATAATGTATTCCAGCTCGAGCTTACCTGCTTCGATCTTAGAAAAATCCAATATATCATCAATAATACTCAGTAAAGATTCAGCACTTTGTTTGGCTGTCAATGAGTATTCGCGTTGCTCGTCATCGAGCTCGGTTTCAAGTAAGAGATTATTCATGCCAATCACACCGTTCATGGGTGTTCTTATCTCATGACTGACCACAGCCAAAAAGTCACTTTTTGCACGATTTGCATACTCTGCTTCTTCTTTAGCCTTTTGTGTTTGCAACGCATGGATAGCGAGCGGCACAAATCGATTGGCTAGATCAATAAATCGCTCTCCATAGAACGCTTTATGTTCGTGGAAACAGATTAGAATAGTGGCACTTGATCCTGTTTCAATAGGAATATGTATAGCCGATTGGATTGATGCCGGTAATACATTTTTGGCCTTATTGTATTCACTCAACAATCGAATATCATCAACGCTCTGTGGCATCCCATTGATGACTTTTTTCAACGAAGCTTCTGGCGTTAATACCATCTCTTTTAATATATCGTGACTATAAACAAAGGGTAATAGGAGGTGTTTATCTGTAGAAACGACAACGCAAGCAAAAGTATAGGGAATACAACCTTGGATAGCTTGTAACAGCTCCTGAAAAACAACTTCTCTTTTTTTTGGCTGGGTTAAGATAGATAAGGATTCGAGCAAGCCGTCTGCTTCACGACGGTGTCTTTTTTCGCTGGATCGAGCCTGCTCAAGTTGAAGCAGTGTTTGACATAATTCTTCATCGTTAGCCATGTATGTTTACATCCGTTAATCATTGTTTGCCTAAGTTCCGTGGCAGTACAGCGCTAAACTCTTTTCTAACAGTTATAGAGCATCCTTTAAGCTTTTCAAGTCCTCATGCTTATTGAAATAATATCGTTAATTGTTTTGTGTAGAAGTGCAAGAAAAGACAGCCGGATACAATAAGAAAATTGTCCGGCGAAATACGCTAAAAAAGATTAGCGTCAATGAAGTTTAAATATCGGATTTATCAACCAAAGGTTTCTGATGATAAATCTCTTCACGATGGATTTTCACATCGCGTGGCGCATTTACGCCTAACTTAACCTGTTTGCCTTTTGTGCTTAGGGAAGTAGCATTTTAAACATTACCAGCGTATGATGCCCTACCATTACATGTCTAAAGTTGTTTATTCTCTATTTTATTTATGCCCACTTCAATTGATATAGAACCTGAGTATATTTCTCTCTTCAAATTAGCAGCCAGGCTATTAAAAAACCCTGAAAAAAGACTTTTTATGGCTGAAGTTTCTGAAACCCTTTGCAGTGGAAGTGCCCGGTTGACTGAATCAACCTTTGGGTTTGGACGAAAGGCGGTTGCATTAGGGATCAACGAAAAAAAAACTGGGATGATCTGTTATGGAAATTATGAACCCTGCGGAAAAAATAAATCCGAGGTTGCACTGGTAGGCCTTGAAGATGATATCCGTAGCCTGGTTGAGCCTGAAAGCCAAGCGGATTCACGGTTAAGAAATACATTTGCCTATACCCGCATAACGGCCAAAGTTGTACGGCAGAAGCTAGTCGAGGAAAAGAACTGGCAAGAAGACCTTCTACCTAAAGAGCGAACCATTAGCAATATCCTGAATAGGATGGGTTATAAGCTCCGCAAGGTGCAGAAATCCAAACCTGAAAAAAAATACCAGAAACTAACGCCATCTTCGACAACGTCAACAAAGTTAGAGCAGAAGCCAGTCAACGACAAAACACGTTGCAGATCAGCATAGACTGCAAGGCTACTGTTAATCTCGGCGACTTTTCCAGAGCGGGTAAATCTCGCGGAGCAGAAGTGGTCCAGGCGCTAGATCACGATATGGCAGATAAAGATAAAATGGTGCCATTTGGGATTCTTAACCTAGATAACGATCAACTCCATGTTGTTTATGGACTCTCCTACAAGACGAGCGACTTTATTTGTGATGCACTGCAATTGTGGTGGGAGAATGTCAAAGAAGCTAACAAGGACAAAGATGAGCTGATTATTTATACAGACAATGGCCCGGAGAGTAATAGCCTGCGAACTCAGTTTCTTTTGCGGATGGTGCAATTTTCCAGTCAAACTGGGCTGAGAATCAGGCTGGTTTACTACCCTCCTTATCACAGCAAATATAATCCCATTGAAAGGCGGTGGGCTTTTTTGGAAAGCCATTGGAATGGCACACTTCTAAATTCAGTTCATGTGGTGGTGGAGTGGACAAAAAGTCTTGTGCATAAATGTAAAAAAACAATTGTTGATTTAATTGATAAGGTTTATACGAAAGGTGTAAGGCCAAGTAAGGAAGTGCTTGACGAGATTCAACCCCACATTACAAGACATGCCGAGCTGAAAAAGTGGGATGTGACTATACACCCAAAAAAGGTATCTTCTTAAATGCTGCCTCCCTTAGCAGGGTGATGGTCACGTTGTCATCAATCACCAAGCCCTCTTGCACATCACGCGTAAGAATGAGCATATAGCTACCTTTTTTATTATTATACTAACGTACGCTTACCGGCCTAAAAACTACGTTACCCCAACTCAATATGCTTAATCAACCAACAGTTATGTATATTTTCCCGTTTTATAAAATCAGGATCGAGACTTTCACGATGGTAATTTTTAACGTCATAATTTTTCAAAATATCTTCGCTAAGTTTAAAACCTCGCCGGTTATTCGAAAAAATTAACGTCCCTGAAACATTAAGTAACGCCATCGTTTCCTTAATCAATTGTTCATGGTCTCTTTGTACATCAAAGGTATCCATCATTTTTTTCGAATTTGAAAAACTCGGTGGGTCTAAGAAGATTAAATCAAATGTCTCTTGGCAATCCTTAACAAATGATAGGCAGTTATCGTTAATCAACCGGTGATTTTTAATATCCAACCCATTCGTTTTAAAATTCCTGAGCGACCAGTGTTGATATGTTTTTGACATATCCACGCTCACACTACTCGCCGCACCACCTTTCGCTGCGTGTAAAGTAGCGACCGATGTGTAAGCAAAAAGATTAAGGAAGCGTTTACCTTTTGCCTGTTGCTCAATAAAACGTCTGACTGGGCGATGATCAAGAAACAAGCCGGTATCTAAATAATCATAAAGATTAACCAAAGCCTTCACCTGGCCCTCCCTAACTGGGAAAAAATGGTTCATTTGATCCATTTTCTCGTATTGCTCATTACCTTTTTGTTGCTGACGTTGCTTTACAATCACCTTATTACCAGAAAGATTAAATGATAACTTCAGTGCTTTTAAAAACTGCTGCCGCCTTAGATTAACCGAGAACTCGTCAATTTGTTTAGGCGCTTTATACTCTGACACATGGTAAAAGCCCGCATAATAATCAACAGCAAAAGCATATTCAGGCATATCTGCATCATATAAGCGATAGGCTTCTATCTGTTCACGCTTAACCCATTTTTGTAATCTTTTTTGGTTTTTAAGCAGGCGATTTTTAACCATTTCCACACCTAGGTTAAAGCGTTCATCCGGTTTACAGGAGGCACTCTCAGCATCATGATCACGTTGGTGGATGCGATATAATGTCCAAGTCGCAGGTATAGGGCCGTTATAAAATTGATACACTTTATCTTTTTGCAAACCTAAGGCTTTGGTTAAGTCCTTATCACTTGATAACACTGCCACATCGAACCCTTGACAGTTCTCTCGGCACAAAGCACCCAATTGTTGATACAGTGGGTAAAGTGATTGTTTTTCGCCTAATCGTTCGCCATAGGGCGGATTTGTCAATAACAAGCCATCTTTAACGCCGTCGGGCAAAGTAAAGTCTTTTAATGAGCGATGCTTAAAAATAATGAAATCGGCTACGCCTGCCCTTCTAGCATTCGCTTTTGCGTCATTAATAGCACGCTGATCTTCATCAAAGCCATAGGCTAATACGCGCGTTTTTTGCAGAACTTGCTGCTTGTGCAATGCAGCCTCGGCGCGAAGCGCCATGAACGTATCGCCTTTGTAGTTATTCAGATTTTGCAGTACCCATTTTTCATCTGTTAAATTGGCCGCTATATTGAGCTTGATCAAAACGGATTCGACGAGCAACGTACCCGAACCACACATAGGGTCTATCAGGGAGCGAGTATCCTCATCATCAACACCAGCCCTCACAGCCAATGCAGCGGCTAAATTTTCTTTTAGTGGGGCTTTTGCTCCATCGAGCCTATAACCTCGACGATGCAAGCTACGTCCAACAAGATCGATACCAACATTGGTAAACTGCCTCTTTACTTGCACCCAAACTTTAACATCGGGGGATTTTACGTCTACATCAGGACGCCTGCCTGCAACCTCAACAAAGTGGTCAGCGATAGCATCTTTAACCAATAATGCTCCATAGTTAGTATTTTTAATAAAACGGTTAGTACCTCTAAACTCGACAGCAAAAGTTTTTGTGGAAGCAAAACAACCACTAAAGCTGATATTTTTTAACTTGTGATAAAGGTCATCCCTACTTGCTGCTTGGATTTGCTCCATCACCCAAATGACACGATTAGCAAAACGGGTGTATAAACAAAAACGATAAATTTCATCAAAAGAGGCATGACAATACACCCCTCCAACAGCCACTTTGTGAGTCACCATACTAAGAGCGGAAAATTCTTGCTCTATGAGTGTCTCAACACCTTTTGGACAGGTGATATAGAAAAGGGGAAGATTAGATGGTTTAGTTTTCATAACTTTTAAGACTATTCACGTCGTGGGTATCATGTAAAAAATATAACTAATTAAATATTAGAGGCTTATCAGTATATATTTTCTGGTTATATTACTTCTAGGCATCATAACTAAATAGATGTCGACACAGGCTTACTAAAATGGTTATCTTTATAGTTAGTTGTGTGGGAAGTGGTTTTGAATATTTAACGTAGAAGCACCTCTTGTTAGATTTCAAAAAGGCAGTCAACGAAACCTGCATAAGCATCGATAACGATACATGAAAATTGGACTTATAAATAGTCACAGCCAAAGGGGTAACTCCCAGTGCTATCACGCATCGATACTTATGCAAAAACCGGCTGCCAGTTGTCTGATGCATATAGCACAGCAGAGTTTACCAACAGCCACCTCATACAACAGAACTATACAGGGATAAAAATTAAAAGGGTTTAAATTAAAAAGGGCTTAAGTTTCTGGCAATAGCCGCTCAACGCATTACGCTTAGTACTGGATATATTCTTTAAGAGTATTAAGCATTCACTCCATGAAGAAGAGGATTATAAATGAAAACTCAAAAACGCGACAGCCAAACACGCACATATAATCATGGATATAAAGCAGCCGTTACGGGAAAATCTCTCAGTGCCTGCCCGTATGATAGCTTTGGCAGCGATAAACGCCACCAGTGGACAAGCGGCTGGCGCGATGGACGATCCGACCAATGGGCCGGCAATACTGCCATTGGTGGGTTACATAAAATTGCGCTCTAAACCACAAACAAGAAACCAGCAGCAGGTATAACTGCTATTAAAATAAGCGCCTCAGTATTCACTGAGGCCAACATTCCCCCATAATCTTTTACAATCTATCCATAAATTACAAGCTGTCCACAACGCGCTTAACCAGATTTGGCCCCTTGTAAACCAACCCACTATAAAGCTGTACGAGACTCGCGCCTGCCTGCATTTTTTCTCTTGCAGCATCCGCACTATTGATGCCACCAACAGCAATAATAGGTAGCTTACTACCCAGTAACGCACTAAAACTCTGCAATACTTGTGTCGATTTATCAAATAATGGCTTACCTGATAGCCCCCCTGCTTCGCCTGCATGACGACAACCTGCAGCCACCGGCCGTGTGATGGTTGTATTGGTGGCAATCAAACCTTCAATCTCAAAAGATAAAAGTGCTGACGCGACATCAGCAATATCGGTATCCGCCATATCGGGTGCGACTTTTAAAGCAAGTGGTACTGCTCGGCCATACTCAGCAGCCAGCGTGGACTGCTTCTTTTTGAGTTGCTCAAGCAAGCGTCTTAGCGGATCGCCAAATTGTAAATCACGAAGCCCTGGCGTATTTGGTGAAGATAAGTTTACAGCGATATAATCGGCATAGGGGTAAACTTTCTCCATGCAAAGTAAGTAATCATCAATGGCTTCCTCATTCGGGGTTGCTTTATTTTTCCCTATATTAATACCAAGAACACCTGTACCTCGACGTTTTTTTACTTGCTCGACCAAATAATCAACACCTTTATTATTAAAACCCATGCGATTAATAATGGCTTCTTCACTCGGCAGACGAAACAGTCGCGGTTTGGGATTACCCTCTTGAGGCCTCGGTGTTATCGTACCGATTTCAATAAAACCGAAACCAAGCATAGAAAGCGCATCTATATGCTCGCCATTTTTATCAAGACCCGCCGCCAAACCCACCGGATTTTTAAATGAAATCCCCATCACATCGACAGGTTTATCTTCAACTTTTCCTACCATCAAGTTTTGGAGTTTTAATGACCGAGCTATCTCAATGGCATTGAGCGTAAGGTGGTGAGCAACTTCTGGATCGAGTTGAAATAACAAAGGGCGCACCCATGAATACATAAATCACCTAATTTTGAACTAATTTTCGCGAATTCTAGCATGCGGCTATTGAATTTAGCAGCAGCAGTCATTATAAAGCAGGTAAGCTATAAACCTATCTTGCCTTGCTCATGACTTAGAGCTAGAATTTTCTGCATTCGAGATTAACTTACTCACACGATGGCTAAAAGCACACCATGACACTCCAAGCGCGCTTCTCTGAACTCGAACAATGGCTAGACTCTCAAATCATCGGCCAGCCAAAGCTGATTAATCGAATGCTTATTGCGCTCCTAGCCGATGGTCATCTCTTAGTTGAGGGTCCTCCGGGACTTGCAAAAACCAAAGCTATCAATGTGTTGTCAAAAGCTGTAGAAGGTACATTCCATCGTATTCAATTTACACCAGATTTGCTGCCGGGAGATGTCACCGGCAGTGACATTTATCGCCCACAAACCGGCGCATTCGAATTTCAATCTGGCCCTATTTTCCACTCATTAGTACTGGCTGATGAAATCAACCGCGCGCCCGCTAAAGTACAATCCGCGCTTCTTGAAGCCATGGCCGAACGGCAGGTCAGTATTGGTAAAAAAACGTACCCATTACCCGAGTTATTTATGGTCATGGCCACACAAAACCCGATTGAACAAGAAGGCACCTACCCCTTACCTGAAGCCCAATTAGACCGTTTTTTGTTACATGCAAAAGTTGATTATCCCGACGCCTCAGCAGAGCAACGCATCCTTCAACTCGTCAGAAACGAATCCAAAAAAACTAACGAAATACCTGAGTTTAATACCTTTACCCAAGAGCAACTTTTTGCTGCCAGAAAAGAAATACTTGATCTCCACATGAGTGAATCCGTTGAGCAATATATTGTTCAACTCACTATCGCCACAAGACAACCTCATGCCTACGATGATGAGTTTGCACACTGGATAGAATTCGGTGTTAGCCCACGTGCCACAATTGCACTTGATCGTTGTGCGCGTGCGCATGCATGGCTCCTAGGCAAAGAGTTCGTTACCCCTGACGATGTTCAATCCGTGGTTCATGATATTTTTAGGCATCGCGTACTATTAAGTTTTGAAGCGGAAGCACAGGGCGTGACTAAAGACGACTTGATCGACCGCTTACTGACGCTTGTGCCTGTTGCTTAAGGGCATCTCATGACGACAGACGTACACCGTAGTTTAGGCGCATACGCAAGCTTTGAGCAACTGGCGAGCTATCACCTTTATGCAAAACAGCTCCCTTTGAAACGTAATCATCAAGCACTTGCGCAATTATCTGGGCCTTATAAAACGCGCATTCGTGGTCGCGGTTTAGAATTCGAAGATATTCGTATCTACCAACCTAGGGATGATATAAGAACCATTGACTGGCGTGTTAGCGCACGAACGGGGGAAGCTTACACAAAACAATTTCGTGAAGAAAAAGAACGCCCTGTCATTATTGTGGTAGATCAACGAGAAACCATGTTTTTTGGCAGCACAAAAGCCACAAAATCTGTCCTCGCAGCCGACCTTGCAGCTATGATCGCATGGGCTGCGTTCCATAAAGGCGATCGTGTGGGCGGTTTAGTCTTTAATAATCATAACCACCAAGATATTCGTCCTAAAAGGCAGCGCAAAAATATCTTATCGCTCATTCATCATGTCATTAATTTTAATCATCAGCTCAAAAGTTTCCAACACGACAGCACCCTATCGATTGACGATATATTATTGGAGCTGAAACGTATTGCCAAACCCGGCACCCAAATCTTTTTCATCTCTGATTTTTTCGATTTATCCGAGAAAAGCAGCCCATTACTGCATGCTATTGCAAGGCACTGTGAGTTTGTTGCCATTAAACCTTTCGATCAGCTTGAAACCACACTGCCTGTGAAAGGTCAGTTTCATGTCAGCGATGGTGAGCACTCGCTAACCTTTAATGCATCCAATAGCCAAACACAAAAACAGTACCAGTTGGATTTTGAAACGCACATGGCGACACTCAAAAAATTATTTGGTACGCAACTTGTACCATTAATACCGATTAACACCAATGACGATCCCATAACACAACTGCAAAACTTTTTTGGCCGTCAGCCCACTCTTCATCCAAAACATCAACCCAATGAGCCTCGTCGCTAAAAGGCAGGCATACCCATGACGCCAGATAAAACACAAACATTATTAAACCAGCTAAAAGACATTCATTACCCAGACCCGATAAGTGTTTGGCCGCTCGCTCTGGGCTGGTGGATCGTTATTGTTGTTTGCTTGATCCTTATGATTGCGCTTGCGGTGGGTATTCGCTACTACATAAGTGGCAACCGTTATCGGTGGCAAGCACTTAAGGCATTAGACAAGCTTGCTCAAACAGAGCCAAAACCTGAAAACTATGCCGATACATTAGCTCACCTCATCAAACGCACACTCATCCATGCACCCAAAAATAGCCGCACCCCAGATATCACAAGCATGGAGGATTTCAAAACATTTTTAACTAAAAGCATGCCCGAAGAAGATGCTGAATTACTGGCCATTTCACGTTACAAAAAATGCGGCACAGCAAACAACGATACAGAACATCTAACAAACTCTGTTAGACAATGGATAAAGCAGCACAAGTTATGATAAATTTTGCCTGGCCTTGGGCTTTTTTCCTGCTCCCCCTACCTTACTTGATATACCGGCTATTACCCGCTTATCAGAAAATGCCTATCCCGCTCTATATGCCCATGCTATCGCAGCATCATTTTCATACCGTTAACGAATCCGACCAAAAAAAGACGCGAGCCCAAATGGTTTTAATGACACTTCTTTGGTTATTTTTTATTTTGGCCTTAGCAAACCCTGAAAAACTCGGCGCCCCTATTGAGCTGCCCTCCTCTGGTAGAGATTTGTTACTTGCTGTCGATATATCTCGCAGCATGGAAGAGCATGACATGACTATTGCTGGACGACGTACAGACCGGCTCACCGCCACAAAAAACGTACTCAATGATTTTTTATCCAAACGTAAAGGTGATCGTGTTGGCCTGATTCTTTATGGTACCAATGCCTATATACAAGCGCCGCTGACGTTTGACTTAGACACGGTTAAAGAATTCTTGAATGAATCTCAACTAGGGTTTGCTGGTGATGGCACAGCCATTGGTGACGCCATTGGTATAGGTATAAAAAAATTGGAGGACACACCTGAGGCTCATCGCACGATGATCCTGCTCAGTGATGGTGTCAATAATACTGGTGCGGTTAAACCTCTGGAGGCCGCGCGTTTTGCAAAACAGTCGGGCATCAAAATTTATACCGTTGCCCTCGGGCGACCACAATCACGTTACCCACTTGATGAGCGTACATTAAATGCCATTGCGGATATCACGGGCGCAGCATTTTTTAGAGCACGAAACACGCAAGAACTAGAGAATATTTATGATGCAATCAACCGACTAGAGCCTATCGATCAAAAAGCAGAGGTCTTCCGGCCAAAACAAGCCTTGTTTTATTGGCCTCTGGGTTTCATGTTCCTATTGTTCTTGATCATAAGTCTTTTAGATCGTTTCCCTGCAGTATTCAACAACAGGTTATTAAACAAAAAAGCTCCCCATGGTTGATTTACCGACATTGATAGAGCAGTTTCACTTTCTAAGGCCTGAGCTACTTGCACTCTTACCCCTTAGCATTCTTATTTTCTGGCTCTTAAAGCATGGCACAACACAGGGCTCACAGTGGCAAAAGGTCATCGATGCCAACCTACTTAAACATTTAATGCCTGAATCAAGTGCCCAAAAACTCAGTAAACTCTTACCTGCGCTAGCCATGTTCACTGCTATGCTGGGTATCCTTTCAATGGCCGGCCCAACCTACGAACAACAAAAACAGCCTGTCATTAAAAACCAGGATGCTTTAGTGATCGTTCTGGATCTCACGTTATCGATGAATGCAGAAGATATAAAACCCTCAAGACTCGTCAGCGCAAAACGAAAAATAGAAGATATTTTAAAAAAGCGTAAAGATGGCGTCACAGGCTTAGTCGTCTTCTCCGGGAGTGCACATACCGTCTCACCATTAACGGATGACAAGCAAACGTTACTTAATATGCTTCCTGCGCTCGACCCTAAAATCATGCCAAGCCTTGGCAATAACGTCGTCGCAGGCGTTGATCAAGCCATTGGGCTTTTTTCAAAAGCAGGAATAAATAAAGGGCGTATCGTCTTATTAACCGATGAAATAAAGCCTGCACAATTTAAAACCCTTGCCGAGCACTTACCCAAAGACATCGCGCTAAGCATCATTGGTTTTGGCACAGAGGCAGGTGCCCCTATTCCCTATAACGGCTTTTTGAAAGATCCTAACTCGCAAGCGATTATCCTCGCTAAACTTAACTGGCCAGAAATCACACAAGAAGCGAGAAAATACCACTTCGCCACAGCGAGAGGCACATTCAATGATCGTGATATCGAACAGCTAGGGTTAGCCAAAACACAACAAAATATTAACACTCAAAAAGAAAGCGCGCAGCGTCAATCGTCACTGTGGGTTGATGCGGGTCAATGGTTGCTTATTTTAATGATCCCTTTTGTTTTACTTCTCTTCCGTAGGGGATGGATCTTAGTGTTAGTTTGCTACTGCTTACCTGACAACAGCTATGCGATGCCATGGGATAGCCTTTGGAAAACCGATAACCAGCAAGCGCAAATACTTATGCAAGAAGGTGATACTAAGCAAGCAGCTCAAAAATTTGAGAATCCACAGTGGAAAGCTGCAGCACAATATAAAGATAAAGACTATAAAAAAGCTCAAAACACCTATCAAGGCATAGAAGATAAAAATGCCAGTGTGTATTACAACCTTGGTAACACACAAGTCCAATTAAAAGAATATGCGCAAGCCATCAAGTCTTATGATAAGGCACTCGAATTATTGCCTAACTTAAAAGATGGCAAGGCCAATCGAGTTATTGCTGAAAAACTGCTTAAGGCACAAAAAGAGCAACAAAAGCAAGATCAGAAAAAACAGGATAAGAATAACCAAGAGCAACAGAATAAAGAGCAGCAAAAACAAGATCAAAAAGACCAAGAACAACAAAATAACGATCAAAAAAATCAAGACCAGAAAAGCCAAGAACAACAGAGCAAAGACCAGCAAAACCAGCAAAACCAGCAAAACCAGCAAAACCAGGATAAGAATAACCAAGAGCAACAGAATAACGATCAACAAAATCAAGGCCAGAAAAGCCAAGAACAGCAGGAAAACGAGCAGAAAGAACGACAAGAGCAAGCTGAGAAAGAAAAAAATGCAGCCCAAGAAAAAGAGAAATTGAAAGACCAGCAACCCAACACTCAATTGAAAAAAACACCCGAAGAAATAGAACAAGAACGTGCATTGCAACAATGGCTAAAACAGCTACCCGATGATGCGGGTGGTCTTTTAAGGCGAAAATTTGATGCGCAATATCAACAAAATCGTCGAAATAACACAGTGATCAACAAAGCGAGTGATCAAGTATGGTAATGGTTAAAAAGCTTTCTTCTTTTATTCTATTTACATCATGTTTATTGATTTCAATACAGATTAATAGCGTGTTTGCCGAAGTAACAGCGACACTTTCACGACAAAGCATCTCGGTCAATGAATCCGTTAATCTTGTTATTTCTTCAAGTAAAGATACCAATATTGACCCTACTTTCTTAGCGCAGGTCTCGGCTAATTTCGATATCGACAACCAAGGTAAATCCTCTGAAACCTCATGCGTTAATTTCAAATGCACAAGTCTCTACAAAACAACGCTACTTCTTACCCCAAAAAAAGTGGGTCTTTTTACCATCCCAGTTTTAATCATGGGAAAAGAACAGACGGAACCGTTAAAGATTAAAATTAACCCTGTTAACAAAGATCCTAGCCAAGGCAATCTTGATCCTATATTTGCAGAATTAACAGCAAATAAAACACGAGTAAGCGTACAAGAGCAAGTCATCATAAAACTGCGCATCAATAGTTCAATTCAACTCTCTAACTTACAACTTGAGCCTTTTGATATTCCAAACACCATAATTAAAGAACTTACAAATACGAATTATCAACGCACGATAGGCGACACCCCCTATACAACTTATGATGTGACCTACGCTGTTTTCCCTCAAGCAAGCGGTGTGCTTGACATCCCATCTATCCGTGTATTTGGCGTTATTCCTGATAATCGTAGCCAAGGTGGTTTCGGCTCTTTTTTTAATACCGGAAAAAAAGTGAGTATACGCACTAACCCGCTCAGTATTGAGGTTGACCCTGTACCGGAAGGCAGCCAGCTAGATTGGCTTCCGGCGCAGTCTGTTGTTATCAAGGAGAAATGGCTCAGTGATCTAAACAACCTCAAAGTAGGTGACTCCATCACTCGAGAAATAACCCTTTTAGCACTCGGGCTCTCCGCAGAACAGCTACCTGCTCAGACATTTCCAGGCACGCCTCAATTTAAAACGTATCAAGAGAAACCTGAACTTGAGAATAAAGAAAATGAACAAGGCATTATAGGCATTCGAAAAGAAAAAATTGCCCTAGTCCCAAATGCATCAGGTGAAATCACGATACCAGCGATTCATATTAAATGGTGGGATGTACACACTAAACTGTTTAAAGAAGCCTCATTACCTGAAAAAATATTACATATAAAACCAAACCCAGAACTCAAACAAAGCTTATTACCTAAGCCGCCGAGTATCGATATTACCTCTACTCATAACGCCCCTTCTACGCAAGAAAATGGTTTAAATATACCCCCCCAAGAAAAACCAACCTTGAACGTTACCCTATGGAAAATAATCGCCATACTCTCATTACTTATTAATCTCATTTTAGTGTTCATTATCCTAAGAGTTCGCTTACAAAATTCACCTACTGGCCAGCCAGTCAATAAGAGCAAGAAAGAAAAAGATACATTTGTTACCTTAGAGGAAGCCTGTCAGTCAAAAGACCCTAATGCGATCAAACTAGCACTCTTAGCCTATACAAGGCAGCAATGGCCAGAGAAATCGATAAACTCGTTGACCGATATCAGAAGGGTACTATCTTCAAAACCTGCTCAAGAAATTATTTCTCAACTAGACACAGCAATCTACAATAAAACACCTCTAGAAGTAGATATTGAAAGCCTAAAAAGTGCTTTCAGTGATTCCAATGAAGGCATGAAGGGGCGTAGTTCAAAAACACTGTACCCTACTCAATGAGAAATGACAGGAAACCACTAGAAATGATTTCTTGAATCAGCAACAGGCGCATAAGTTGTTGATTTTTTTATATACAACAACTCCAGGTGAAGTGTATTTCTATACCCATCGGAATTGGAGATGCAAGAAGGCGGCAAGCGAGCGAATCCCCACGAGCTTACAGCCCGTAAGTGATTGGGGAGCCAACGCCCTTGTATCTTCAAGTGTGATCGGTATAGATGTGCCTTGCAAATAAAAATACCAATGAGGGTGAATTCTTAAATAAATTCTCCCTCACGAATATGAACAAGCGTATTTTCTTGAATACAGAAATTCTTCGCTGTATCTGTCAGATTTTCACAGTGGTCATCATTACCGTAGATGTGTAACGAATAAAAATGTTCAGGTGAGCGACTGCCAAGCTGGTGAATAGTATCTGGCCTTACTTGAATAACATCACCATTTTCAAGATTATTTACAGTCGAATGCTTGATCGTCAAAAACTGATCGTGCGTTTTAAACACGGCATATTTAGCTTTTCCGAAAACTTGAATAACACCCCAATGAACTTTTTCGTGCATATGTATAGAGGAGGACTCACTGCCAGCCCACGAAATTAACGAAATTTCGTAGTTATTCGCTTGGTGGATGATGTTTCTCTTTGATTTCTCCACACTCCCCTCTTGGGCTTTCCATGGTGCTACATCATCGCTGGAAAGTTGTAGCCGAACGAGGAAGTCATCGATGGTTTGGGGGGTCAGGTTTTGTGAGTGGTTTAAGAATTTAACTAATTGGCTCACTTTATCCATTGAAAATGCCTTATTAAGTTCAATTGATCATCTCACCAATATAGACGATGAACATTAAACCTAGTCGAAACATTCATACCAAATAAATCTAAAAACACGAACAACTATACCTTAAATGATGAAAAACATTGATGCCCGCTATAAATAACACCTTTTGAAAATTTAACATATATACCCATCGGAATTGGAGATGCAAGAAGGCGGCAAGCGAGCGAATCCCCATGAGCTTACAGTCAGTAAGTGATTGGGGCGGCCAGGGCTATCGCGCTATGAACATAGCAAGTTCGCAGCAAGATCGACGAATTTGTGAACTATGAAGAAAAATAAGCGTCATTAAATGTATTTTTTACATGATTATGAATGACGTAATGAGTACAAATTTTACAGATCACTTTGAAAACCTATCTGATCCAAGAATAGAAACAGCGAACAAGCGTCATGAGTTGATGGATATTTTATTGCTCTCAGTATTAGCCGTTATTTGCGGGGCAGATAGCTTTGTCGACATAGAAAGATTTGGGAAAGCCAAAGAGGCGTTTCTTCGTAAGGTTATGAACCTCCCAAATGGCATTCCCTCACATGACACAATAGGCAATGTTTTATCGATGCTTGATCCCAAACAGTTGCAATCCGGTTTCATTTCGTGGGTTCAGTCCTTTAATAAGCTTAGCAGTAGCGACATTGTTGCCATTGACGGAAAAACACTGAGGCGCTCATTTACGTCAGGCGACAAGAAAGGTGCACGGTTGATTAAGATAATTCTATCTTGCTTCGTATGACGCTCTACAGGCGTGACATATTTTATGCTGCTATATGATTATACCAATCAGCAAATCCATTCACCCATTTTCGTGCTAAATCTAAACCCTCAAAGGCTTTTTCTGGGTATATACTTAAGTAAATAATGACTCAGAATAAGGGTTATCATCCATATGGTAAGTGCCTTTCGTGCAGCTAATCATACGGTTCTTGGTCAGATAAAGGTTGATGAAAAATCTAACGAGATAACCGCTATTCCTGAGTTGATAAAGTTGCTTAACCTTGAAGGAAGTATCGTGACTATCGATGCAATGGGTTGCCAAAAAGCGATTGCGAAGGCAATCAGGCAAGCACAGGCAGACTACGTTCTATCACTGAAAGGTAATCACGGAAACCTTTTATATGACGTTAGCCGGCATCTAGATGCGCTGATTGATGAGGGGTTTAAGCGTGCTCAGTCTGATCATTTTGAAACCGTGGAAAAAGGGCATGGACGCATTGAAACAAAACGGTACTGGATTACTAATGACATTGACTGGCTGTCTTGTAAAGAGGATTGGGAAGGTTTAAAAACAATCGGCGTTGTTGAATCTGAAAGGACTGTTATCAGTACGGGGGAAACATCTATTGAGCGGCGATATTTCATATGCTCTATCGAGTCTAGCGCAGCATTGTTTGCAAAAGCAGTACGCTTTCACTGGGCTATTGAAAACAATCTTCACTGGACTTTAGATGTGATTTTTAAAGAAGATGAATCAAGAATCAGAGAAGGTTTTGCCGCTGAAAATATGGCCGTCATAAGGCATTTAGCATTGAACATGCTGAAAATGGAGTCTTCTAAAGAGAGCGTTCGCGGTAAGCGACTGAAGGCTGGTTGGGATGAAAACTTTCTTTTATCAGTTTTGTCAACGGCCTTATAGCGCGATTGCCCTGTTGGGGCGGCCAACGCCCTTGCATCTTCAAGGGTGATCGGTATAGAAGTGTGATTTACTCGTCGTTTGTAGCCTCTGCTTTTAATACCTGTATCGCTGTTTTGATTTTCGTATCTGATTCATCGATATAAAAATACTTATCCTCTACTGTGCTTAATGGATCTCGGCTACTCAGTGATAAAATTGAAAAGCTGATAGATTTTGGAATTAGTCTGTCGGTACAGCTGTTATCCGCCATGTAATATTGACAAAAATTACTTGTCGGTTCTTCACAGCTATTTTTGTAAGGCTCGATGACTCTATTTAGATAGTTTCTTTTCTTAATTATATGCGTAAGTACTGACCCAGAGGCTTTTATTTTTTCCCAAACAAAATCGCGTAAAAAAACCTCATCATCACCGTACTGCAAGCGATATGGATAATATTCTATTTTATTTTTAAGTTCGGTAAACGGGCTTTTTCCTTGATGAGTGCCCCCCCACATTCCAGCTACTAGTGGAGATATACATAGCGGGGCGATATTCAGTCTATGAAAATAGTGTTTATTTGATATCCAATCGCCCAATACGTAAACATCTAATGCGGATAAAAACCAGTCAACATCTCTAACAAAATATCGAATCCTATGGTTTTTAGGCATAGTTTCAGCTGCAATCATAAAACGCCAAAAGGTTGCATCGAGGCTTACCTTTTTCATATGGTTATCGACATAAGCAATTTCAACACCTAAATCGATGAGCTTATTTATAAAAGTCTCATTGGTTACACCTTGAAGCTTACCTAAATGTTCATTTTGAGGTTTTCTTTTAGCTACATAAGCCCTGATAGTAAATGTGCTATAACCAAAATCATTGTGAGGAATATTATTTACGCGCTTAAGCCGATCAATACTATTGATAAAGTCAATTAAGCCATCAAGATATATTGCATTATTTCCGAATAATGACACGGCAATAATTCTCGCCTCACTGTCTGTTTTCCAATGAGCTTTTCTTGTAGATATTGGTTTGCTATCGATAATAATATTTGGCTTCCCGACAGGTTTATAAGCATACTGCCAAATATCGACCTTGGGACAGTCCGGCTTACAATCGGAGCTCACTCGCGTATTTTTAAGATTACTGTGTTTATAGGCAGAACTAAATCGCTCGAAAATCTTACTCTGAATAGGTAAGCTTGCCAAAATTGGCAACAATCTATTAATTTTTTCTTTTTTGTTATCCGAATGTAATGGGGGTATTAATAAAATAGTCAATATGATAAGGCATGAATAAGCAGTCATAAAATAATCTTCCTTGACGTCTATAAATACTTTCTTAAATGCTTAGAGAAGGCGTTGTTTTACAATATCATTATTCTTTTCTAAAGCCCTATCATCTTTAAAGCCTTTTTATTCAGAATAATAATAGCAATAATAGAAGCTTTTGACGGTTTGGATAATATGTTTTTCTAAATAGGCGACACCAACGATATAGGCGTATAATTTGATCTTGGGACGTGCTGTAAAGCAGAAAAAATCTAGCACTACTACCAAATAGTTAACATCTAACTCACCTACTTTTTACGTAGCATTAACTTACAAGCTATAGATTGAATTAATGGCGATAATCAATAAATGTTAACAACTTTTCTTTCACGACTTGTAACAAACAACACTTTTTCGTTCATTTATCATGCTACTGATAATATATGAAAAGGAATACGTGATTCTGAGAGCAATATTAATACAACTTGACGTGAAAGAAGTTTCTACAAATCAGCTTCAGTTTTGCAAATCAGACCGGTGGACCTTCTCGGTTTTAGAAATCGTTACTCTTTCATCGGCTTTACTTGATGGTGTAACAGCTTTTTCTATAACTGGCATATCAGTCACGATCGTTTGAGTCGACATTGCACCGACTAAAACAACGACTATAACGGCACAAGCAAGCCCATAAAATGTTTTATGTTTCTTATGTTGATAAGCAGATGTTAACTGCCGTTTATGCATTTGCGGTTCTTGATACTCACTCAAGTGATCCGGTACTTTTTCCGCATAATAAGCGTCTAATAAAGAAGCACTGTCTATGTCTAAACATGCACAATAACGCTTGAGATTCCCAGAGAAATAAGGCCCTCTAGGGAAATATGAAGAGTCACCTTCTTCAATATGGCTCACGGCTGTTTCAGATAATGATAGCTTTTCTGCCACATCTGATAGCATCCACCCTTTTTGCAGACGTGCTTTGGCTAATACTTGATATTTATTATTTGCCTGACTTTCCGCTTTCACCGAGCTTCCTAATTACCGTACTCTAATTTTCTGGATATATTCGAGGTATTCCTCTGACCTTGGGTATAAGTTTTTTAACACTAGCGCATAACTTGCTTCATCACTTTTATCTTCAAAAATAACTGAAAGTTTTACCCCTAATAGCAATGCCGCGGCACTCGCTGGCTTTACCTGTTTTCTGTATCGATCAAGGTAAATCTGTGACTTTGCATAAGCTTTATTGTCATACTGAATCAGTGCAAGCTCTAATACTGCCTGAGAAAGATTTCCGTTAATTTTCAATGCACGCTCATAAAAATATTCAACTTCATCTTTTTTATTGAGCATTTGCGCGCAGTACCCTAACTGCTGAAAAGCCCCCGCCCGAGAAGGATAATAAATATCGGATACAATCATCTCTAACTGTTTATATGCAGCCTTATAATTTTTTTCACGAATCAAAAAAGATGCATAGTTTGAACGCCCACGGGTATAGCTCTGATCATAAGACAACATCTTTTTGTAATGCTGGGAAGCAACGCTAATCTCACCGACTTGCTCAAAAGCAACAGCCAATATCTCATAGACTCGTGGTGCATCAGGTTTAATATCTAAAGCTTTTTTTAATTGAACAATAGCCAGTTCGGCCTCACCTTTTTTCAATAAATTGATGCCAATTTTGACGCGAGCTTTAATTTCTTTTTCTTGAGAGATATTTTGCTCGAATGGCTTCTGCTCAGTTGTTACGCAACCCGAGAGAAAAAAGATCCATGAACACAAAACAACTAAGGGTAGTAATCTCAAAATGCAATCCAGTTTTTATTTTTATTGTAATTATTTATCTTTTAAGCACACATTCAAGTTAGTGCGAATTTACAATTTTTATGGATTGCTGTTCAACAACCTTTTCTTGATAACGTGCACTTCGGCGTGTTTTATCCTGAACTTGCCCCACCAGTTGACCACAAGCTGCATCGATATCATCACCACGCGTAGAACGCACCATGACAATAAAGCCAGCTTCCATCAACAAGGTTTGAAAGCGTTTGATGGCAAACGTGGCTGGTTTTTTATAACCGGAATTAGGAAATGGGTTAAAAGGGATCAAATTGATTTTACATGGAAAATCTTTCAGCAATACTGCCAGCTCTTGGGCCAGCTCCGGGCTATCATTAATATCTTTGATTAACGTGTACTCAACGGTCGTCACACGATGCGTATCAGGCAAATCCGCCATATATTGACGACAAGTTTCAAGCAACAAAGCAATAGGGTATTTTTTGTTAATAGGTACTAACTGACTACGTAATTCATCATTCGGTGCATGCAACGAAATGGCTAACGACACATCTGTGACGGCACTAAGCTTTTTTAACGCAGGAACAACACCCGAGGTGCTTAAGGTCACGCGCCTTTTTGAGATGCCATAGCCAAAATCATTACGCATGATGTTCATCGCATCAACCACGTTATCGAAGTTAAGTAATGGCTCGCCCATCCCCATCATCACAACATTGGTAACACGCCGCTTAGCACCGGATTTTAATGAATCAAAAGATTTCGCAGCAAGCCATACCTGACCAATGATCTCTGCCACAGTGAGATCACGCATAAAACCCTGCTTTCCTGTTGAACAAAAACTGCAATCTAATGAACAGCCGACTTGAGAAGATACGCATAAAGTGCCACGCTCACCATCAGGAATAAACACCGTTTCAACGCAATTTCCTTGGCTCACTTCCATGACCCACTTTCGTGTACCATCTTTTGAATCTTTCTGGCTCAATATCTTAGGTGCGCGGATTTCAACCCATTCAGCCAGATTAGCCCTTAAAGACTTACTGATATTGGTCATATCATCTAGGCTTTCAGCACCTAAGTGATGAAGCCACTTCATGACCTGTTGAGCACGAAAACGTTTTTCTCCTAGGGCTTGAAAAAATACTTCCATGTTTTTCATCGACAAATCAAGTAAATTCACTTTCCCCGTTGATGTATCAATAAAAGGCTGAATAGCTTGTTGAATGTCAGGGTTTAGCATGTCGTTCATTATTTAATGGTGGGGCTTGGTGTCTATAGGTGAAGCAAGATAAATATCGTAGCTAATCCGTTAGCTTCTTTTCCTAGGTTCAAATAAAGTAGGTTATGCTTCGCTACCCTACAATATATTTTCGCGTTAGCAGCAATCCATTTCAGCAAAGAAATAACTAATTTCACGCGTTGCAGAGGCCGGCGAATCAGAACCATGCACAGCATTCTTACCCATAGATTCAGCATATAAAGCACGTATTGTACCTGCTTCGGCTTCTGCTGGGTTGGTAGCACCCATCAATTCTCTGTTTTTCAAAATGGCATTTTCACCTTCAAGAACCTGAACAAGAACAGGGCCTGATGTCATAAATTCAACAAGCTCACCATAAAAAGGGCGTTCGGCATGCTCTTTATAGAAACCGCCAGCTGTCTTTTCGTCAAGCTGAAGCATTTTTGCAGCCACAACTTTGAGGTCATTTTTTTCAAAATGTGCAATGATTTCACCGATACAGTTTTTAGCCACAGCGTCGGGTTTAATAATGGATAAAGTTCTTTCTACTGACATATTTTTTTCCTATAAAAAGTGTTACAAAAATAGTATAAATTTACTTCTCTTCTATCCAGGCGGCCTGAATAGCTTCTAATATCTTCTCACCACAGCGTGATGGATCGTCATCAAAACCCTCAAGAGCCATCACCCAGCCTCGAAGCTCTACAAAATTAACAGTAAGCGGGTCAACATCTGGGTAATTATCCGCCAACTCGATGGCAATATCATAAATATCTGTCCATTTCATTACCGATCAATGCCTCTCTGAAACCATGTTAATTGTGTATTTAGGGATTTCGATCACTAACTCCTCATCCGCCACCATTGCTTGGCAGCTTAACCTTGAATCTGGCTCAACACCCCACGCTTTATCAAGATAATCTTCTTCAAGTTCGTCAGCCTCCTCCAGGCTATCAAAACCCTCACGCACGATGACATGGCAAGTCGTACAGGCGCAAGACATCTCACAAGCATGTTCAATTTCGACATCACTATTGAGCAAGTTTTCGCAAATGCTTTTCCCTTTTTCTGCCTCAATCACAGCACCCTCTGGGCATAACACCTCGTGCGGCAGTACAATCAATTTAGTCATAAGGTATTCCAGCTATTAGGGATTATTCTTCAAATTCATCCAGTGAATGTCCAGCCAACGCTTTTTTGATCGCCATATCCATACGCTTAGCCGCAAAATTTTCACTGAGAACAGAAACTGCCGTCGTTTGCTCT
Source organism: Pseudomonadales bacterium (assembly GCA_965248335.1). Classification (GTDB taxonomy): domain Bacteria; phylum Pseudomonadota; class Gammaproteobacteria; order Pseudomonadales; family DT-91; genus CAKMZU01. The sequence goes on along the minus strand of CBDFIY010000003.1, from coordinate 1,266,010 downwards.
TTAATCACATCAGCATCGGTGCCTTTAATAAGAATCGATAATTCTGACATGGCTGATTGCAAATGGTTCTGCTCTTCCGCTGTTAATAATGCTTCACCATCTACAGCTATCGCCTCTTCCAGTGCATTCAGCAATCGCTCTGCATCCACTTGTTGTTCTCGTAATACTCTCGCATCTTTATCAATACCTGCATGTTCAAAAGAGGCATTAAGCATCTCGGTAATTTCTTCATCCGTTAATCCGTACGAAGGCTTTACCTGTATAGCACTTTCAATACCTGTACCCAGCTCTTTTGCACTCACTGATAATAAGCCATCAGCATCAACTTGAAAGGTGACTCGAATATGTGCAGCTCCAGCGACCATCGCCGGAATTCCCTGCAATTCAAAACGGGCTAAAGAACGACAATCCTCAACTAAATCACGCTCGCCTTGCAGTACGTGAATCGACATGGCTGTTTGCCCGTCTTTGCTGGTCGTAAATTCTTGTGCTTTCGCCACGGGAATAGTGGTATTTCGGTGAATGACACGTTCAACCAAACCGCCCATCGTTTCTAAACCGAGGGATAAAGGAATCACATCAAGCAAAAGAAGATCCGCATCAGGTTTGTTACCGACTAAGATATCAGCCTGTATTGCTGCCCCTAAAGCTACCACGGTATCTGGGTCAATATCGGTCAAAACAGGCTGATCAAAAAATGAGCTCATTGATTCACGTACCGACAACAACCTTGTCGAACCACCAACCATCACGACATTATCGATAGCCGGTTTTTCGAGCTGAGCATCAAACAAGGCATTCTTACAAGCCTCAACTGTGCGATTAATTAATGGGGCAGCAATCTTTGCTAGCTGCTCTCGGCTTAGTGAGAGGTCAATATCGACCATGCTTAATTCAATCGATACGACTTCAGTATCTGATAACGCCTCTTTCCCTTGTCTTGCAGCTGTCATAACTTGACGAAAATAAGAAGCGTCAATATCGGTAATCTTGGCCTGCGCTATAATCCACTCGGCAATGGCATGATCAATATCATCCCCACCCAAAGAGGAGTCTCCCCCTGTCGCTAATACCTCAAACACGCCTTTGGAAAACTTCAGCAAGGTAATGTCAAAGGTTCCCCCGCCAAGATCATAAATGGCCAGCGTTGCATCATCGACTTGATCTAGCCCATAAGCAATCGCTGCCGCCGTTGGCTCATTTAATAGGCGTAATACGGGAATACCCGCGAGAATGGCGGCGTCTTTTGTTGCCTGCCGCTGCGCATCATCAAAATACGCTGGCACGGTAATCACGGCACCTTCTATATCTTCATTAAAACGCTGTTTTGCGCGTTCTAGCAATGCTTTAAGAATATCGGATGACACTTCAACCGCTGTTTTATCGCCTGCCGCAGTAATAATAGCGGGTACAGAACGGCTCGTTTGTGCAAACCGATAAGCTGACTGATCATTAAGCGTCAACACTTTATCAGCCGTTCGTCCCATTAAACGCTTAATCGATAACAAGGTGTTTTCTGGGTCTTCGCTGGCACGCTCAAGCGCTGATTGGCCAACAATGAAGCCATCTTTTGCGTAGTTAACAGCCGAAGGCAAAATCTGCTGGCCAGCGCTGTCCTCGATCACGGTGGGAATACTATTGATAATACTCGCTACCAACGAATTGGTCGTACCGAGATCAATGCCGATGGCTAACTTGCGTTGATGCGGTGCCGGTGCCATACCGGGTTCAGATATTTGTAACAAGGCCATAATTAGGCTTCCATCTTGGCAATACGTTGCCTTAATTCTGCGTCGAACTTGACGACAAAGTGTAATTTATCAACAGTTTTCTGTGCCTGTTCAAATTTTTCTGCTTCAAACGCTGCGACAAACATATTTTGAAAATTTTCGTTCGACAGCTCGGTTTTTTCAAGGAGCACTTGCATCTGCTTCATCGAGGTTGCCGCCGTTAACTTCTCACGCCAAGCCATTTGCTGAAATAAAAAATCAGGATCTGATTTTAATGTATGTGCTTCTACATGAAACCCTTTTTGTCGCAGCATATACTGCGCGCGCTTAACAGGCTCTTTTAATGTTTGGTAGGCTTCGTTAATTTGCGTCGCATACTGCATGGCTACGCGTTGTTCACTTGGCGTGGCGCGAGCAAACTTATCGGGGTGAAATTGTTTTTGCAGCGTTTTAAAATTTTCTTCCAGCCGCAGCTGATCAACACGAAAGTTGTTCGGTAAGCCTAGGAGTTTAAAGAAATCGTTAAGAGCAGACATATGTTTATACGGTGAAACTTTCGCCGCAACCGCACTCACCTTTCGTGTTAGGGTTTCTAAACAAAAATCCTTCGTTCAACCCTTCTTTAACAAAATCCATTTCTGTACCGTCAATATAAACCAAGCTCTTGGGGTCAACAAAAATGCTTACGCCAAACTGTTCAAATACGGCATCACTCTCATCAACTTCATCCACATACTCCAACACGTAAGCCATACCCGAGCAGCCTGTGGTTTTTATACCCAGGCGAATCCCCAAACCTTTTCCTCTTTTTATTAAAAAGTTATCGATATGGGTTGCTGCATCTTGTGTCATGGTAATCGCCATAACAAGCCTAACCTTTTTGTTTTTCTTTTAAGTCGGTGATTGCTGCTTTAATCGCGTCTTCTGCTAATACGGAGCAATGAATTTTTACAGGCGGTAAAGCAAGTTCGTCAGCAATTTCAGTATTTTTAATTTGCTGTGCTTCATCCAGTGTTTTGCCTTTCACCCACTCAGTGAGCAACGAGCTTGAAGCAATCGCTGAGCCACAGCCATAGGTTTTGAACTTAGCATCTTCGATAACACCCGTATCATCCACTTTGATTTGTAAGCGCATGACATCACCACATGCAGGTGCGCCAACCATGCCTGTACCGACATGTTTGTCTTCAACATCCATAGCACCAACGTTTCTTGGGTTTTCGTAATGATCCATTACTTTATCGCTGTAAGACATATTCGCTACCTCTTAATTATTAATGCGCGGTCCATTCGACGGTGCTTAAATCGACACCTGCTTTAAACATGTCCCACAACGGTGATAATTCACGCAATTTATCAACAGCATGTTTGATTTGAGTTAGCGCGTAATCCACTTCTTCTTCGGTACTAAACCGACCAAAGCTAAAACGAAGCGAACTGTGCGCCATTTCATCGTTCAAGCCAAGTGCACGCAGCACATAGGAGGGTTCGAGGCTCGCGGATGTACAAGCAGAACCCGAAGATACCGCTAAATCTTTGAGTGCCATCATTAGAGATTCACCTTCAACATAAGCAAAGCTGACGTTCAGGTTAAACGGCACACGCTGCTCAAACGAACCATTAATATGGGCTTCTTCGATGCCCTTCACGCCACCCCACATGCGATCAAACAAGGCTTTGGCATGTTGGTAATCTTTTTCCATATCGAGTTTAGCGACGCGTGCTGCTTCGCCTAAGCCGACAATCTGATGCGTTGCAAGTGTGCCTGATCGCATGCCGCGCTCATGACCGCCACCGTGTATTTGCGCTTCAATACGAATACGGGGTTTACGTCTTACATATAATGCACCGATACCTTTAGGGCCATAAATTTTATGGGCTGAAATAGACATCATGTCGACTTTGAGTGCCTCCATGTCGATCGGTAACTTACCGAAACTTTGCGCTGCATCAACATGAAAAACAATTTTATTTTCGCGGGTAATTTCGCCAATAGCACCAATGTCCGTAATCACGCCCACTTCGTTATTCACATGCATTAGCGAGACAAGTATCGTATCTTCACGAATCGCTTCTTTGACTTTTTCGGGTGAGATAATACCGTCGCTATCTGGGTCAAGATAAGTAATCTCGAAACCTTCACGCTCAAGTTGACGACAGGTATCTAAAACGGCTTTGTGTTCAATTTTTGAAGTAATAATATGCTTACCTTTTTTACCGTAAAACCCTGCTGCACCTTTAATAGCCAAGTTATCGGATTCGGTAGCACCTGATGTCCAGACGATTTCTCTTGGGTCTGCGCTAAGAAGGTCTGCAACATGCTGACGTGCGATTTCGACAGCTTCTTCTGCTTTCCAGCCAAAAGCATGCGACCTTGACGCTGGGTTACCAAAAATGCCGTCTGGAGTTAGATATTGAATCATCTTTTCAGCGACACGCGGATCAACGGGTGTAGTTGCTGAATAATCGAAATAGATAGGAAGTTTCATTTTGGACACCCTTTTGCTTCACTCACAAACAAACTTTCAGCCTTCAGCTGCGCCTGTTGGTTTTGTTGTTTTTCTGAAATCCCTTGTATGTCTTTTCTCGCTAAAAGCTTATGAAGGCTGATACTGCCAAGAAATTGAGAAATCTCATCATTCAAGTCAGACCATAGGTGATGTGTTAGACATACGGCACCCTCATGACAATTGCCTTTACCGCCGCAATGCGTCGCATCGACTTTTTCATCCACTGCGTCAATAATATCAGCGACATAGATATCTTCGATCCCTTTCAGCAGCTTATAACCGCCGCCTGGACCTCGAACACTTTCCACCAATGCATTCTTTCGCAATTTTGCAAAAAGCTGCTCTAAATAAGATTGTGAAATCGCTTGTCTTGTCGCTATATCCGCTAAGCTAATCGGCCCTTGGTCGCGGTGAATCGCAAGATCCAACATGGCTGTCACAGCATAGCGGCCCTTGGTCGTGAGTCGCATCGCTTATTCCTACAAATATGCCCGCATTATATAAACCCGACTGTTTTTGTCAAGAATAAAACCCACTAAATGACTCAAGTATAAATTATCTCTAAGTCATGAACATACGGTCACAAAAACGGCGCGATTATAGGCTTTTTAATGACTTAACTCAATGCACTTTGAAGAAATGGCCGATTTCTACCCCCTGCCGAAATACACCCTCTTTAGTAAATTCAGAGCGCCCTTCTACACTTACAAGCAATAATCACCAGCACATCAGGCTTATTACTCATGATAAATACTGCCTCTTTTTTGTTTCTTATCGCCCTACTGGCAGGGTGTAGCAACGCACCCAAAGAAACTACCAAAACACAACTGCCTCAAACAACCGATAAAAACACACAAGAAACTATCTCTGACATACAAAAATCAACAGTCGCCTCCGACACACTCAAAACCACTGAACCTGCCATTAGAGTCAAATACACCCAAACAACAGAAACGAAAACAAACGAGCCCCCTAAGGGAAGTAGCATTTTAAACATTACCAGCGTATGATGCCCTACCATTACATGTCTAAAGTTGTTTATTCTCTATTTTATTTATGCCCACTTCAATTGATATAGAACCTGAGTATATTTCTCTCTTCAAATTAGCAGCCAGGCTATTAAAAAACCCTGAAAAAAGACTTTTTATGGCTGAAGTTTCTGAAACCCTTTGCAGTGGAAGTGCCCGGTTGACTGAATCAACCTTTGGGTTTGGACGAAAGGCGGTTGCATTAGGGATCAACGAAAAAAAAACTGGGATGATCTGTTATGGAAATTATGAACCCTGCGGAAAAAATAAATCCGAGGTTGCACTGGTAGGCCTTGAAGATGATATCCGTAGCCTGGTTGAGCCTGAAAGCCAAGCGGATTCACGGTTAAGAAATACATTTGCCTATACCCGCATAACGGCCAAAGTTGTACGGCAGAAGCTAGTCGAGGAAAAGAACTGGCAAGAAGACCTTCTACCTAAAGAGCGAACCATTAGCAATATCCTGAATAGGATGGGTTATAAGCTCCGCAAGGTGCAGAAATCCAAACCTGAAAAAAAATACCAGAAACTAACGCCATCTTCGACAACGTCAACAAAGTTAGAGCAGAAGCCAGTCAACGACAAAACACGTTGCAGATCAGCATAGACTGCAAGGCTACTGTTAATCTCGGCGACTTTTCCAGAGCGGGTAAATCTCGCGGAGCAGAAGTGGTCCAGGCGCTAGATCACGATATGGCAGATAAAGATAAAATGGTGCCATTTGGGATTCTTAACCTAGATAACGATCAACTCCATGTTGTTTATGGACTCTCCTACAAGACGAGCGACTTTATTTGTGATGCACTGCAATTGTGGTGGGAGAATGTCAAAGAAGCTAACAAGGACAAAGATGAGCTGATTATTTATACAGACAATGGCCCGGAGAGTAATAGCCTGCGAACTCAGTTTCTTTTGCGGATGGTGCAATTTTCCAGTCAAACTGGGCTGAGAATCAGGCTGGTTTACTACCCTCCTTATCACAGCAAATATAATCCCATTGAAAGGCGGTGGGCTTTTTTGGAAAGCCATTGGAATGGCACACTTCTAAATTCAGTTCATGTGGTGGTGGAGTGGACAAAAAGTCTTGTGCATAAATGTAAAAAAACAATTGTTGATTTAATTGATAAGGTTTATACGAAAGGTGTAAGGCCAAGTAAGGAAGTGCTTGACGAGATTCAACCCCACATTACAAGACATGCCGAGCTGAAAAAGTGGGATGTGACTATACACCCAAAAAAGGTATCTTCTTAAATGCTGCCTCCCTAAACCCTACATCTCGGACGACACGCTAAAACTTAACCACCCCTCTATTAACTATACCGAAACTGTTTTAAACCGAAGCAGCCACGTCTACTTTACAATCCCCGTCGATAATACGCATGTGCTCGCATCAAACGCTACAGCAAAAGGCAACTGGTATGAAGCAGGCGCTTACAGCACTATTACCGTTCTAGGCGCTGACAGCCAAGGCAACAAACACCCCGTTAAGTTACGCGCCAAAGGCGGCGACCAAGATGGCTTACTTAACCGAGGACTCCCTGTCGATGGCAACAGCATAGCCTTAATCACTTTTGATCGTGCCGATAACAGAGCATTACCCGATGAAACCTATTCCGTTGAATTTTTAATGCGCGCAAGAGGCTGGCACGATGAAACTTTTTCAAGAGCGATAAAAGTAAAGGATACGTTTACTGTCAAACCCCTCTCCTTTGATGTGCTCAACCTTAACAAACCTTCTATTAATTACGTCGAGGATGTACTTAACAGAAAAAGTCATGTGTACTTTTATATACCGATTGACGGCACCCATGTACTTTCATCAAGCGCCATATCGAGAGGGGACTGGTATCAACAGGGCGCATATAGCACATTAAGCATTTCAGCATCTAATAACGCTGGGGAAAAGCACATCATAAATTTACGTGCAAAAGCTGGCAATCAAGATGGCGTCATCAATCGCGGAATGCCCGTCACAGACAATAGCATTGTTCGCATTTATTTTGATTCAGAAGACAACTTAAAACTACCTTCGGGAACATATTCATTTGAATTTTTTATGCATGCTGAAGGCTGGCATGACAAATCATTCTCTAAGTTAATCAAAGTCAAAGACAGGTTTACTGTTGAGCCTGCCTCCTTTGATACCTTAAAGCTCAATACCTCTTCCAATAATTACGTGGAGACGGCACTCAATCGCTCAAGCCACGTTTACTTTTACGTGCCTATAGATGGAAAAACCGTGATTGAATCTAGCGCTATCAAAATGGGAGGTTGGTATGAATCTGGCGAATACAGCACAATGACCGTGTCCGCAACAAACCAAGCAGGCGAAAAACACAACATCCAACTTCGCGCTAAAGCGGGTGATAAAAATGGTGTCATCAACAGAGGGCTTCCCGTTGACTTCCCGTTGACGGCAACAGTATCTTGACTGTCTATGTCGAGCCCGAAGATAATGCATCACTTCCGTCAGGAACTTATAATATCGATTTCATTGCAGTTGCACGCGGCTGGCATGATAACACCTACAAACAGCTGATAAACATTAAAGACACCTTTGTTGTCGAGCAGTAAGTGACTAAATATACCGGCCGCCCCTGAAGAGGCAAGGGTGTTGGCCGCGTTCACTCACCCCAATCACTTACTGACTGTAAACTCATGGGGATTCGCTCGCTTGCCGCCTTCTTACATCTCCAACTCCGATCGGTATAAACCCAAGTGACAAACGATGAACTAAACCGTAAAGTTAGCGCCTCAACGCTAACACTACGGTATAACAATGAATCTCGACACCCTACTTAACCAATTAAAAAATCAACCCTCTGCTATCAACTTTCCTGATGTGATCGCTGTTATTGATGCCTATTACGATTACTCGCCAGCAACGTTCAAGAACGGCAATACCACCAACGATGCCGGTTCCAATGAAGGCTCTTGCAAAGTGTTTGCTTTTGCCAAGGCTCATGATTTAAACGAGAAGCAAACATTGGCACTATTCGGACAGTTTTATTTCAATGATGTACTGAACCACCCGAAAAACACGGATCATGCAAACATTCGTAACTTTATGGAAACGGGGTGGAAAGGTATTTCTTTTGAGCAATCGCCCCTTAAAGAAAAAGCAATGAAATAACGTTCGCCATTCAAGCGTCCACAGTCCACATGTGGCTGCTTGAATATAGTTTAAAAAAGAAAATAATCCTTAATGCCATCCAGTACACTCGTCACTGCCACTGACGCTAAAATAATACCCATAACACGACTGATAATACTCGCACCATTATGGCCAATGATGCGATAAATAAAGCTCGCCAGTAACATAAACACAAAAACAATGGCTAGCACGAGCAAAATTAATGAGGTTGTCTGTAGTTGCTCCAAAAAATTAAACTTGCTGTTATTCGTCATCAATACAGCGGCCAACATAGCACCAGGACTTGCAATGGATGGAACGGCGAGTGGAAAAATAGCGGTTGCACTGCCATCGCTCGCCATTTTCATCTCTTCTTCGGGTTTTGGCTCACCAAAAATCATCGACATAGCGAATAAAAACAAAACAATCCCGCCGGCCACTTGAAAGGCAGAAATAGGCACATTGACAGCCGTTAAAACAGGCTCCCCTGCAATCACAAAAAATAACAAGACCAGCATAGCTACAAATGTAGCTTTAAACGCTATGCGGCGTTTCGTTTTTTCGCCGTAATGACTTGTCACGGCAATAAAGACGGGCACAGTACCGATAGGATCGATAACGGCAAAAAAGAAAACGAACGTTGCTAAAGTATCACTCATCCAAGCTTTATCCTGTCATAAAACGATCACTGATATTTATCCTGACTGTTATTAGACATTTTTTCAGGCAAGCCTAAAAAAGCAACTTAATTCGCTTTAATATCAAATTGATATCATAAAGTTTTTTACGGAATTCTGGAAGAGAAAAACTGAAAATTATAAAAATAACCTAATAATTATTTCATTTTAGAATTACAGACCTTGCAAATACCACGAATCTCAAGCTGATGATTTAGCATCCTAAAGCCAGTTTTCTCAACGCGCATTCGCAAGCCATCAACAATAGCACGATCTATCGCCGTCTCACTGACTTGATCGCACTGCATACAAATCAAAAACTGCAGAACATGATGCTCATGACCGCAAGTAATATGCGAGCAAGCAACATATTTATTGGTCGATGATAATTTATGTACAAAATTTTTCTCAGCTAAAAAATCCAAAATGCGATAAACCGACATCGCCGGAATTTTTTCTCCGTAATCAAGCGTGTACTGATCGGCTAATTCATAGGGCGAAACGGGGTGGTCGATACCTAAAAGGCAAGTCATGACAGAGCGACGTTTTTTTGTAAACGTAACCCCCCGCTCAAAGAAGTTCTTCTCCATAGCAGCCAAAACAACACCAGCCTCATTTCTTCTTTTCGTATTCAAAGACGCACCTAAAAAGATTCCAATTATTAGCGTGCAATCATATTCAATCACTGAGGTCTAATCAACGATGATGAATTGACAACAAAAATAAAAGATATATCATATCATTTTTTTGACTACCTCAAATAGCACATGAAAGCATTAGCAACCTCACTTTTTGCAACAACAGCCCTACACCTATTTGCTCAGGCATCATTTGCTGCAGAGGTACTTGAAGAAGTTATTATCACCAACGAAGCTAGCTCACATCACGAGGGCCTGACTGAAGATTCACATACACTTAATCAAGACATGATAAGCAGGCAAACTGCAGATACCTTGGGTGAACTTCTTATCAATACACCTGGCGTTGCCAATGCTTCATTTGGCCAAGGCGTGGGGCGACCTATGCTCAGAGGCCTAGCAGGCACGCAAGTCGGCATTTTCAGCAACGGCATTCAGGTACAGGATGTTTCTGCATCCTCTCCTGACCATGCAACCATGGTTGATCCGAGTGACGCCAGTCGCATTGAAATTATTCACGGCCCCGAGGCATTATTTTACGGTGGCGGCTATTCAGGTGGCGTTATCAACATCGTCAAACATCATATCCATGAATCGCCCTTACCCAAGAATCAAGGAAGCCTGTCAACGGCATTATCGAGCAACAATCAAGGTAAACAAGTCAAAGGCAACCTAGACCTAGGTATGGACAACTGGATCCTTCACCTAGAAGGCTTCGGGCGAAAAAATGAGGATTACACATCCGGAAAAGGGAAAATAAGTAATTCCGATAACAAAGGCGCAGGCGGAAACATTGCCCTGAGCTATGCCGACAACGATCGAGGATTTATTGGCGCGAGTGTCTCGCAACTGGATTACGACTACGCCGTACCAAACCCGCACAACCACGATCTGCGTATCAAACCGAAAAGTACCGATGTTAATGTACGCTCTGAATATCGTTTTACAGATAGCCCGATTTCTTCATGGTCTAACATCCTTGCCTATACCGATTATTCACACAAAGAATTTGAAGACGGCGAAGCTGAGGCCTATTTTAAAAAGCAAAGTGCACAGATAAAATCATGGTTCGATCATGAAATCATCGACGGTATGACGGGTTCTATTGGCATGGATATCGAGTATCAATCTAACGCTCTTTGCCACAGCCATGATGGCTGCGACCGCATACCGCGCTATAACCAACCTTGGAATGGCAGCAAAGGTGACCATTTCCACACCGAGGATGGCTATGATTTTTCTCACGGCACCCCGATGCCCGAAACCAAAACCACTGATTACGGGTTATTTCTTATCGAAACATTACCTTGGGCGCAAGGAACGATACGCGCTGGCCTAAGAGGTGGCTATCGACAGATCACAAGCAACCCTGTCAATATTGAACTCGATAACAGACAGAGCCGGCATTATTATACTGATAAGGATTTTTCTACCCTGAATGCCAGTGTACAAGGCGCATGGCAATTGAATGACAGCAACACGCTCAATCTTACGCTGAGCCATAACGAACGCGCACCTGAAGCTGAAGAGCTCTTTTATAATGGCGAACATCACGCGACGTCTTCTTATCAGCTTGACAACCCCAACCTCGATACCGAAAAATCGAATACGATCAATATTGCATGGCACCTTAACCACGATAGAATCGCCACAACGTTCAGTCTGTTTTACACAGATTTTGATAGTTTCATATACAATGCGCGATTACCTTTTACTGACCCTGACCACGGTAATCCTGTTTATCGCCATGCGCAGGCAGGTGCGACGTTTACAGGTGCCGAATTCAGTATTGACACTAAACCTTTTGAGCAATTCTCTGCTTTCGGGCTTAACTTTTTTGCCGATATTGTACGGGCGCAATTAAAAGAAGGCACGAATAAAAACCTGCCACGGATTCCTCCGGCAAGTCTTGGTTTAGCTGCTGTTTACCAAACTGATAATCTGCTGCTTCAATCTGATATCAGAAGTTATTTAGCACAAGACAATGTTGCTGATAATGAGACAAAAACGCCCCGTTATTCAACGTTTAACCTACAAGGTCGCTACGATCAAAAATTAGGTAAATATACCGGTTGGCTGGCTTTAAAGGGGAATAATCTCACCAACCAATACGGTGAGAATGCGGTTTCTTATCTGAAACGTTATGCGCCGGTAATGGGTAGGAATATTGTTTTTGAAGTCGGGATTAAGTTTTAATAGGGATCAATAGCTCTCAATCGAGACAGTTAGGGTAAGGTTCAGCTGCATAAAATATGTCACCCCTAGCTTGTCTACGTTCCACCTTTTCCAAGAAATTCTCTAGAAATAACCTCATTTCCAAACGGGTGACCCTGCGAACATTTAGAGGTTTGTATTTCAGGCTCTGACTCAATGATATCAAAAACTTCATTGTACACACCACCCCTATCATTCTCTCTAAAGCCAGTAGCCGCCTGCTCCCAAAGAAAGTTCAGACTTCCCTCAACCTCACCTAAGTGATTATTCACTCGCATTACATTGCTCTGAGTGATATCCATATCTTTTTTCATGCTATCCATTTTTTCGCGGTGACCATTTAAAACCACTTTTATGGATTCATACTCCATAGACACAGCATTTATTCTTTGGCTTGACTGTACTGCATGATTTTGAAACGCTTGTTCAGTCACTAAAGGATAGATCCGATTAAAACCTTCACTGGAATCATTTTGACTCAGGTAAACATATAACGGTTGATTATCTTTTCTAGTTACACACCCGCACGCCGACGCAAAAAATTGACCCACTTGTTCACAAATATCCGTACTCCATGAAGAAAAACAAAAAAAGTACAAAAAAAACTAATATCTTAATAATAGAGGACATCCAAGCACCCATCAAAAAAAGGCAATTAATCATCAATATCTGACAGACTCACTCTTAAGGCATATATACCGATCACCCTTGAAGATGCAATGGCATTGGGTATAGCTTTCACACGACCATATGGAACATCTTATAATCAGGGCTATTGCGCTATGAACATAGCAAGTTCGCAGCAAGATCGACGAATTTGTGAACTATGAAGAAAAATAAGCGTCATTAAATGTATTTTTTACATGATTATGAATGACGTAATGAGTACAAATTTTACAGATCACTTTGAAAACCTATCTGATCCAAGAATAGAAACAGCGAACAAGCGTCATGAGTTGATGGATATTTTATTGCTCTCAGTATTAGCCGTTATTTGCGGGGCAGATAGCTTTGTCGACATAGAAAGATTTGGGAAAGCCAAAGAGGCGTTTCTTCGTAAGGTTATGAACCTCCCAAATGGCATTCCCTCACATGACACAATAGGCAATGTTTTATCGATGCTTGATCCCAAACAGTTGCAATCCGGTTTCATTTCGTGGGTTCAGTCCTTTAATAAGCTTAGCAGTAGCGACATTGTTGCCATTGACGGAAAAACACTGAGGCGCTCATTTACGTCAGGCGACAAGAAAGGTGCAATCCATATGGTAAGTGCCTTTCGTGCAGCTAATCATACGGTTCTTGGTCAGATAAAGGTTGATGAAAAATCTAACGAGATAACCGCTATTCCTGAGTTGATAAAGTTGCTTAACCTTGAAGGAAGTATCGTGACTATCGATGCAATGGGTTGCCAAAAAGCGATTGCGAAGGCAATCAGGCAAGCACAGGCAGACTACGTTCTATCACTGAAAGGTAATCACGGAAACCTTTTATATGACGTTAGCCGGCATCTAGATGCGCTGATTGATGAGGGGTTTAAGCGTGCTCAGTCTGATCATTTTGAAACCGTGGAAAAAGGGCATGGACGCATTGAAACAAAACGGTACTGGATTACTAATGACATTGACTGGCTGTCTTGTAAAGAGGATTGGGAAGGTTTAAAAACAATCGGCGTTGTTGAATCTGAAAGGACTGTTATCAGTACGGGGGAAACATCTATTGAGCGGCGATATTTCATATGCTCTATCGAGTCTAGCGCAGCATTGTTTGCAAAAGCAGTACGCTTTCACTGGGCTATTGAAAACAATCTTCACTGGACTTTAGATGTGATTTTTAAAGAAGATGAATCAAGAATCAGAGAAGGTTTTGCCGCTGAAAATATGGCCGTCATAAGGCATTTAGCATTGAACATGCTGAAAATGGAGTCTTCTAAAGAGAGCGTTCGCGGTAAGCGACTGAAGGCTGGTTGGGATGAAAACTTTCTTTTATCAGTTTTGTCAACGGCCTTATAGCGCGATTTCCCTGATCTTATAATCAGCTCATTCACTGAATGCTTTAAAAATAGATATAATAAGGTCGGATACCTAAAACAAAAACCACCTGTTATAAATAAGACGCTAAAATGTATCGCTTAACCTATAATGCCGACCAGCCAATGCATTCACCACCTGTTCCTCATGAGAAATAAGTACCATTGCCTGCTGCAACTTTTTTAAGACACCGAGCAACCTTTCCTTTGCTCGCACATCTAACCCGTTAGTCGGCTCATCCAACAATAAAACTTCTGGCCGCATAGCAAGTACCGCCGCAAGGGTAATCATGCGTTTTTCCCCCCCTGATAACTGATGAGTAATACGCTGCGCATAGCCAGCCATACCAAGATCAGCAAGCACCTGCTGCGATAAAGTCACCGCCTCGTTTTTACTCAAGCCTTGGTTCAATGGGCCAAAGGCAACATCTTCTATCACCGTGGGGCAAAACAGCATGTCGTCAGGGTCTTGAAATAAAAGCCCGGCTTTACCTCTCACTTCAATGAAGTCTTTTTCTTCTCGTCGATGACGCCCAAAAGCATAAATATCACCCGATAACGGCTTCAACAAGCCCATCATTAAATGCAGTAATGTCGTTTTTCCGGCACCGTTACTGCCTAGCAAAGCGATTTTTTCACCCCGCGCAACCTGAAAATCCAACGAAGAAAACAAGAGGGGTCGATGCAAGTATTGAAAACTCACGCCTTTCAATTCAAAAAGTAGGGTCATCAAATCCAGCCGTATTGAACAATCATAAACAAGGTTACTTGAAGGCCAATAACAACTGACATAACAATGCTATCCATTCTTTTCCAAGTAAGATCGGGCAAAAGATACAGCTGATCAACAAACCCCCGGCAGCGCATCGCCTGATGAATACGTTCAGAACGTTCGAGACTTCTTATCAGCAGCATGCCTATTAAATAGCCCATCGTTTGCAACCCATGAGTATTCGCTTTCAGCGTAAACGCGCGTAACTTCATGGCAACACGCATACGTTGATATTGTTGATGAATCAAGGAGAGGTACCTTAATGTAAAAGCCATCAGAAACACCATTTTTTTCGGCATTTTTAATAGTGCAGCGCTCTGACACAATTGCGCCACCGTCATAATCCCCATAAGCGCTTGCATGAAAAGTAAAATAGCGTTGGCCTTTAAAAAAATAGAAAGTGCCAAAACCAGCCCCGAACTGCTCGCCGTTAATGGTAACTGACCCAAATGAAACGTTGCCGCAATATCATGCGCATTATTGGGTGGTGTGGTAAAAGGCAAGGTGAAAAGCACAACAATCAAAAAACCATCCATGGCAATAAGACGCTTACCCAACACAAACAGCTTAATTTCACTGATAAAACACAAGATTATCGACAAAAATGTGAGAAGCCCCAACACCCAAAGGTCATTAATACTCGTAATGAGCAATGCCTGTAAAAAAACTAAAACAATACGAAGCCGTGGATCAAGCCTTTCGAGAATACCGCTATTGGGTGTTAGCTCAGAACTTATGAGTGCTTGCACGATAAGCCCTCATTGAGCGAATCCACGCATAACAACCAAAAATACCGATGATAAAACCAATGCCACCAATAACATCCATCCATCGTCTTTTTTCTTTTAAGGATTGAATATCTTGACGCAACGGCTTGATTTGTTTGGCAACAGCACGCTCAATATCGCTCGCCGTTAAACCTACTGTCGAAACAATCACCCCTCCCGACTGATCAACGGATGATTCTAACGCGCCTAATTCTTCTGCGTTTATCATCATGTTAGCAACATGCCCAGCCCCCATATCCGCCACAAAGGTGTAATCCGCCGGTTTTTCAACCGTATAAACAAAGACGCCATCATCACCGATTTCTGTTGTCGCAATGTTTTTCTCGTTAAAAAAAACCTCAACCGGCGTCCCTTTTGGTGCTAGCTCACCGTTAGAAAATCCCACCTGCCCTTCGACCGTCAATCCCATTGCATACACCATCGAGATCACTTTATGAGAAAAGCTGAACGGTGAAGCTAGGCACAGAAAAAAAACAACTCCCTTCATTTATTTATCCCTTTCATGTATTCGCTTCTAACGTTCGATATTCCGTCGATCGACCGTTAGAAGCCTGTATGTTGAAAAAATCCGGTTTCACTTTTATTAACAAATAAACCGCCGCGCCGGTTAGCGCGCCCTCAATGACCATCAATGGCAAATGTGACAGCACAGCTAATTTTGCGCCTTCGATAAAGGCATCGCCGGATAATGCAAGTGATAAAGCAACCATTAACGCTGACAATAAAATACCTAACGCACCCGACAATGCACCCACAACAAAGGCAGAACGACTCTGTTGTGCGACCAAAAAATGGCTCATCAGGTAATAAACGACCAATGCTGGGAGAGCGATATTCAGCGTATTCACACCCAATACAAGCAGGCCACCAAAACCAAAAAATATAGCTTGTAACACCAGCGCGATAAAAAAGGCAGGGAAAACGCCCCAACCTAAGGCCAACCCCATCAATCCATTACCGATAAAGTGAACACTTGTCACACCAAACGGGATATGTATTAACGATGCGATAAAAAATACCGCGCTTAACATGGCTGTTTGCGGTAACTTTTCCATAGGGAGTTTTTTTAACCCAATACCCATCCCGACAACACTCACTACTGCGCCCGTCATCAGTACAGGTACACTCAACACACCATCAACGATATGCATAATACGTTGCTGCCTTTTTATTATTTAAATGCTTTTGCCTGAACCCAAAGCACTGCTTCCTGACTCAGTTCTTTCCCTTGAAAGGTTTTATACGTGACTGGCGCAACGCCAGTAAAACCCCAGATACCCTCTCTCGGCACACCGAAAGTAAATACACCATTTTGATCTGCTTTAAGTGAAATCGACGTAAAATGCTTAGACGGATAATGATATGTTGCTTTTTTAGCGAACGTGTTGGCTTGCATATTCGGCTGATAATTTAAGAATTCCACCTCGATATCCGCGTGCGCTAACGGCTTACCATTCTGCACAACTTGACCTGAGAACGTACCCCCCACATAAATCTTATACGGCATTTGCATAGGGATGATCTCGATCGGCAAATTGTAGACATCGCCCCAATGAGTAGGCAAGCCACCTACATTCAGAATGAGTTTGGTAAATTGCTGAATATAACTGTCTTCGGTAGCATCGTAATAAGGTGCTTGTATAAATATATAAGCATAATCACCCATCGCTCGATGAATCACCGTTGCCTCATAGGCTTTGGCTGTATTCTCATTGCTTCCCCAGCTGATTTCTTTTAGCGCACCTTTCAAATCTTCTTTGCCTTTTGGGCTAATACGGTAAAAGGCTTCCGGGCTACCAATGGCCATCATTGTGCCGTTAGATCCTGGATGCGTAAATGGCATTTTCAACACCAAAGGGCCACCTTTATCGAGCAAGAACTCGGGGGTATATATCATCTGGAAATGTGCGAAAGAAAGCTGAGTAATCAGCAAGAGCAGCGCTGAACTTATTAACGAGGAAAACGGTTTAAACATAGAAAAGCCTCATAATTCACTTCGAAGTAAGGCTAAGACAGGTCAATAAACAGTGAGAGAAGATTCGAAAAAGGGAAAATCGTTAACTCACGCTTTTGCCACCCACCGTAGCAGAAATCACGTTTTGGGATGAGGATATAAATGTTTGCCTAATCAGGTGCCGCTATGTCATCTTTCTTTAAGGCGAACCGTAGAACGCATAGTTATTACTATCGTATCTAAAGTTCAACAAATAAGCAGGGTAAAAGAGCGAGCATAATTGAGTAAACTATTATGTCCTTGTTCTTCACCGAAGGCTGGTATGCGGACTCATCAAGTGAAACACTTGAACTACCGTTGCGGGGGCAGCGCTGGCTTTAACTTATCGGCTAAGTTGCACAAGCTTCCCAATTAAAACCCCTAAAGGTTACCTAAGGCGGCGCTATTATGACAAATAACGCTTAAAAAAAATAGGACGGACGCCCTACTTCGTCATCAACCCCTCTTCTACGCAATTAACCCATATTGCTCATGAAGAATATCGATAATTTCCTGCCGTGGATCATCGGCCAGCCTTATTGGGTGCCCTACGATTTTTTCAGCAATCCGTTGATACGTTTCAGAAACCGACATCATCATCTCAACCGGTAGCGCATTATCTTTAGCAAGTGCCAGACGTTCGGGCATTCGGTCTTTATTCAACAAGATATCAGGGTCTGGAAAGTGAGCCAATAATGCTTGCCTGAAACCTTCCTTCGAGTTTTCGACAATTTTACCTTGTTGGTACGCTTCACTATCCCAAATGCGTGAAGAATCTGGCGTACCCACTTCATCCATATAGATAAGCTTCTCATTACCTGATCGGTCAGTGACATAACCAAATTCAAATTTCGTATCAACAAAACACTGATCAATTTTTGCGAGTGCCTCTGATATCACATCAAAGCCTTCTTTTAATAAAACTTCGTAACGATCAACATCCGACACTGAGCGAAAATGGAATGCTTGATAGTTATCAACGATGTTTTGTCGGGAAATATTCACATCATCGGCTTCCGGCACGCCAGGAATACCCTGTAAAATACCTTTTGTGGACGGTGTAATTAACAAGTCTTGCAACTTTTGATCTTTCTGTAACCCTTCCGGCACAGTTAAGCCACAAAATTCACGCTCTCCTTTACTGTAAGCTCTCCACATAGAACCTGTAATATATTGTCGAGCAATCGCTTCAATCATCACAGGCTTGGCTTTTTGTACGATCCAAACGAAGGGGTGTGGGATATCGAGAATATGATTATCGGCAAGACCCTTATCTTTAAAAAGTTGGAACCAATGATTTGAAATGGCATTGAGTGATGCACCTTTACCCGGCACGCCATTCATACCGCCTTCAGCATGCCAAATGCAATCAAAGGCCGATAACCTATCGCTGATGACCATCACGGCCAAAGGCGCATCAATAGCAACATCATAGCCTTTTTCTTCAATTAACTGCCGACTTTTGTCAGCACTTAGCCAGTAGACAGAGCGAACTTTTCCACTGTGCACAGGGAGGTCAGTTTTAATGGGTAAATCATCATTAACTGCTAAAACACGATTTGCACGATTCATCTTCACTTCCAATCAATTCAATCCATAATGGCCGAGAAACCCCAACCTCACTTTTAAATATCCAAGAAATAGGTATATATTCCTACTCGAAACATCGGGCATAATACATCAAAGCGGAAAAGGCGCAAGCCCAGAAAACGCCGCCATCACAACATATAAAGAGGCACGATTATGGCACAAACCCTTTACGCTTTTGACGCAGCAACCATGCATGGTACTCCCCAACCACTCAAAGATTATGACGGGCAAGTCATCCTTATCGTAAACACAGCCAGCAAGTGCGGATTAACCCCCCAGTTCAAAACACTTGAAGCTATGTACGAAAAATACAAGGATCAAGGGTTTACTGTTTTAGGCTTTCCTTGCAATCAGTTCGCCGGTCAAGACCCAGGCAACAACGACGAGATTTTAGAATTTTGCCAAATAAATTATGGCGTTTCGTTTCCTATGTTTGCCAAAGTCGATGTCAATGGCGCTGATACTGATCCAATCTTTGCGTATTTAAAAGATGAAGCGCCGGGGTTACTCGGATCAAAAACCATCAAGTGGAATTTCACGAAATTCTTAGTCGACAAACAAGGAAAAGTAGTTAAACGTTACGCACCAAAAGATAACCCTGAATCTGCAATTAACGATATCGAAGCCTTGCTCAATCAATAGCTACCCACACAAGCAGGTGTAAAATGATGATGACTAAAACAGTCATCATTTAATCTGACTTTCTCAGGCCATTGACCTCAGCACCTCCTTCCGAGAATCAGGGCTTCCTAGCAACAACTATCAATCTATACCGATCACACTTGAAGATGCAAGGGCGTTGGCCGCCTTCTTGCATCTCCAATTCCGATGGGTATAGCGCATTTTTTGTTCAAACTAATTCAAGCTGTCGTTCCTGTGAAAGCAGGAATCCACCTATTCCTTTTGTGGCTCAATAAAAGTTTATCTGAATCGATGAGCTATGGATTCCTGCCTTCGCAGGAATGACGACAAAGCCAAAGAAGGCTTATATTATAAGGCCGCTAAGAATTATTGATTTATTATTGTACTGATCATTTATTGCTAGGAGGCCCTATCCCGAGAACACAAATACCCATAGCCAATGAACTCATGGATAGGTATATGTCTAATCAGCGTTATTCATAAAAAAAAGCCATAGCTATGATAGACAAGAAAAAACAACCAACGAAAAAAATTTATTTTCTACTGCTGATATTCGTCAGTTTTTCTTGCCTCACATTTGCTGAAAAAGATACTTCTAATGCACAAATTAGCCAATTAGAAGCAATAAAGCGACAACTAAAAACAGTCAATGCTGACAAACAACATACAGTTTATGGCTTTGATGTCAAAACCATCGAGGGTGCGCCAACATCACTTAAAAACTATGAAGGACAAGTTCTCCTTATCGTTAACACAGCAAGCAAGTGTGCACTCACCCCTCAACTAAAAACATTGGATAATCTATACAGCAAATATAAGAACCAAGGATTTTCCGTTTTAGCTTTCCCTTGTAACCAACTTGCCAACCAAGAACCCAATAGCAACAAAAATATTGTTGCGCTTTATCAAGAACGTTTCGGCGTGTCATTCCCTATCTTTGCTAAGATTAATGTCAACGGCGATAATACACACCCGCTTTTCAAACATTTAAAAGAAAAAGCGCCGGGATTCCTCAATACGGAAAACATCATTTGGAACTTCACGAAGTTTTTAGTGAGCCGAAATGGAAAGGTCATCAAGCGTTTTTCATCGATATCCAATCCCCAGTCAGCCGCTAGAGACATTGAGGCCCAGCTTAAACAACACGCACTACCAAGAATGCCTCATAAATCCTGACACATAGGGAAGGCATTCATAATTTATTCTTTCTCAGCACTTTTTCAAGAAAGATTCTTCAGCTGGTGAATTAAACTGACTGTCAATGCCTGTACTAAACTCATCGTTACCGTTAAAGAACGGAATGAGTGCACTTCCGCCTCCTTGACAATAAAACAAACCGTCGCAATATCTGCCAAAGGACTCAAAGGGCTATCCGTTATTGCAATGACGGGGCTCCCTTGCTTTATCGCATGCTGAACTGAAAGCAAGGTCTCCTTTGCATAAGGAAAGAAACTGACAGCTACTAAGGTGTCATCTTTGCAAATCAAATGCTCTTGCTCTTGCTGCATCCCGCCAACACCATCCAATAAAAAACAGCGTAAGCTACTATTATTCAGCAAATAAGCGAGGTAACTTGCAACAGCGTACGAGCGACGAACAGCTCGCACATGCACAGCGCTTGCGCTTTTTAATAGATCAACCGCATTGTCCAAGTCCTCTTGTTTAATCCACCGAATTACATGACCCAAAGCCTGATAGTTTGCCTCATTGATTTCATCCAGCAAGCGAAGCCCCGAGTTCGATGCCTCCAACTTTTCACTGCCTTGTATCAGTTCAATTCGCTCGTTATAACCCAGCGGCTCTTCAAGTAATTTTTGTCGAAAAACTTTTTGCATATCACTAAACCCTGCAAAACCAAATGCATGCGAAAAACGGACAAGTGTTGACGGGTGAACTTTACCATCATGTGCGATAGTAGAAACTGTTCCCATTGCTACAGCTTTTGGCCTCTCTAACACATATTCCGCAACCTGCTTTAACCTTTTACTTAAACCATCATAACCTTGAGTAATTTCAGCATTGAGCGCGTCAAATTCTGAAGGCACTTTTTCTTTATGCATAACGGTCTCTATCTATTAATAACTGTTAGATTATCGCCATTATTGATCCTTATATATTGCGCTACAGGGCATATCTTCTACGTTTCTCCCCTTTACTACGCAAAACAGTCAATGAATTCAAATCCTTATCCTTATCCTAGTCCCATTGATCCAATGAACCCTAAACAATACTTCGGACAGTTTTTTAAGTTATTGATTCTAAAGGTTTTATTTTTCGCTTAACTATCAGGCAAAGCTATATAAATCAATGAGTTACAGTTTATATAGAACCTTCAAGTCGAAAACTGTCCGAAGTATTGCTAAATAATGACGCACAATAATAAGAGACCGTATTTATCGCATGAAGTTTTATTATTTGATTCGTTAAAAAGCTTTTTTGAAAAATTTCATTCAACCAAGTCATGCATAAAGCGATTCGTCCATAGCTCTTGCCTCCCACGCACCGACCAACTGTAAATAATTGCGTTGAATTTGCTTCATGAATACAAGGTCAGAAATTTCTTGGTTAAACCAGCTCTCGCAGGGCTTCCTAAAGATCGAACGGCCTACAGCAAACCCTTTACAATAAGTAGAGGCAGCTGAATCCTGGAAAGCTTTTGCCAAAACATGAATAGGCTTATCAATGCCCAAAATAATCACGCCTTGGCAGCCTATCGAGCACTTTGCAATGACACGATCAATATTCATCCAACATGTTGCCGACTGCGGGGGAATTTTCCACCAGTCAGGATCAACACCCAAGTGGTAGAATCGTTGCATGATTCTTACTATTGCCAACTCATCATCACTATATTTTGCAGGTAAGACCTCTAATAAGAATGCATGTCCGCTCTCGCAGCAAGCTTGATAGAGCTCCATGATTTGTCTTTCCTGCGCATTTCTTAAATCAATAGCATCATCAATACAATAAGAAACCAAACACTTAACAATATGCGACTTTGGCCATGAAATTAGTTTTGAGCCGACAGAACGCCCTCCCTCCAACTCAAGCGGCCTAGACTTAGGCACCTCAACCGGTCGCGCCATCCACATATCTGTACCTGTCAATTGATTTAGTAGATCCAACCCATAAGTATCATCGATTAATACACCTGAAGATAAGCCGGTAGGCAAAGGCTCCTTTAGCGCAATCAACGCTTTAATAACAAGTTGCTTAGCCTTTTTAATTTCACCATCGCCACACCCCATTGCCATTGCAAGGTCATGTAACTGTGTTCTATGATCAACGGCTAAAATCGCTAATTCCTTATCTGCAGCAGGTAATCTTGTTGCAATACGATGATATTTTTTTAGCGGAACATCCACATTAGGTCTGGGTATTTCTTTTTGATTTTCCAAATAATAATCGAGTTCTTCTTTTGATGGGATGGCTGGCGCGCAGCTATGGCGAGACACGACTAAAGCGCCACATGCATTAGCATACTCACAACATCTCTGATAACTTTCGTTAAATAACCACCCTCTCAAAAACCCGCTTAAAAAAGCATCGCCCGCACCGAGTACATTCAATACATCTACAGATACACCTTGAAATTGAAAAGCATCATCAAGCGTATCTGGAATATTCGCATCAAAAATATAACAACCCAAACTACCCATTTTCATCACAATCTCCGCGCTCGTTAATTGGCGAATTCTCTTCAGTGCATCAAGGGTGTTGGTTGTACCTCCGGCTATATGGATTTCTTCTTCAGTCCCTACCAATAAATCACAGTAAGGCAAAATACTCTGTAAATGACTCGATACATCTTGGCTCGGTATAAAACGACTCTCACCATTTTCGAGATTCGTCACCCCCCAAAGCACAGGTCTATAATCGATATCCACAATGATTTTAGTCCCTTCAGCTTTAGCCGCCTTCATCGCTTTAAGGCTAACAGCAAATATAGAGGGTGTTGAAAAGTGTGTTCCGGTGATTAACAAGCTTTTACTCGATTTTATAAAATCAGGATCTACATCCGCTAATTGCATATTCATATCAGCGCAATCTTGTCGGTAGAATAACAAAGGGAACGTGTTTTTATCTTTGATTGATAAAAATACAAGACCCGTTAGCTTGTCCTTATCAGTGACCACATGCGTGGTATCACAACCCGCTGACGATAAGCTTTTCTTTACAAATCGCCCCATAGGCTCATCACCTACGCGGGTTAACATAGCGGTTTTCAATCCTTGCTTAGCTGCACCGTAGGCAATATTGCCTGACGAACCGCCCAAGGTTTTTTGAAAAGATGAGACATCTTCTAAAAGGCTACCCACTTGGTCGCCATAAAGATCAACAGCAGCTCGCCCTAAGCAAATAACATCGAATTTTTTAGACACGAACACCCCTTAATTAGAAAAAATGCGAATAATGCGCAAAATGGAAATAATTTTCTAATTAGATGCAATTTAGAATAAAAGTTTCAATTCGATAGACTTTATAGAAAATAAAGCCGAAATTTTTAACCAGAAATAAGAACCCTGAATTTGCACTCAGCTGCAGCATCTACTGAATAGATATTAACATCAGAAGGGGTTTATACCCATCGGAATTGGGGATACAAGAAGGCAGCAAGCGAGCGAACCCCCATGAATTTACAGTCAGTAAGTAATTGGGGTGAGCGAGCGTGGCCAACGCCACTGCGTCTTCAAGGGTGATCGGTATATACTTGCCGCACATGATCCAAGACAAATACAATGCGATGCTCAACGGAAGAAAGAGGTAATATGATTAATTGATAACCTAATCCCTCATAGACATCCTTCATCACATTATACGTCGCTCGAGCTTCTTCATAAGACTGCCTGCGTTCGGTATCCTGCTTATAAATTTCTTTCCACGGCGGGGTAATGAACACATAGGAGTTGTATCGGTAATTCTGTGCCGCTAGAGAGATAGCCTCGGTATTACCTATACTCTCTAGACAAGAATACCCTAAAACATCAATAATACTTCGATCGAAGAAAACAGGTGCATCGACAGCCAGATATTTATCATAAGTCGAAATATCTTGGGCCAACATTGCTGTACTAAACGCCACTTTATCTTTCCAGGGTAGCGCATCTCCCTTCGCACTTACCTGCTCTTGAATGATTTTACGCCCTGATTCCGGCGTACAAATACAACCCTTTTTATTCAATGCATAGACTAATGTCGTTTTTCCACTTCCCGGCCCACCGGTTATGCAAAAATAATTTTTTTTAAATTTCAAATGATCATTTTCTATGATTTTTAATCACTTCATAAGCACCCTGTATGGCCTGAGACTTCTCTGTCGCTATTTTAATGACACTTTCCGGCACACCTTTCGCTATAAGTTTGTCAGGGTGATTTTCACTCATCAACTTCCGATACGTTTTTTTCAAATCCTTATCAGAAATATCACTTGATATACCCAGAGCTTGATAGGCATTCTCTAATTGACTAGCACTGGATTCTCTAAAACTTCCAGCATTCTGGTTAAAGTGTTGCTGTGACTTCAAGGCATTAAGAATTTGCTGAAAAAGAAACGAGGGGATACCAATACCACTAGCAATATGCAGGATTTTCTTTTCTTCTGCCTCATCAAGTGTCCCTTCAACCATCGCAAGATTAATAACAGCCTCAAGAAGAACTCGCTTAAGATTCGACTTGCCTCGCGTTAAAATAGCAAACTCTTTTAACAGCTGCTGATAATCATAATCTGCATTCGCCCCTTCATTAAACCAGCCTATCGCTTTTTCACGCGCTCGTGCATCTAAGCCAAATTCCTTAATGATTTTTTCAGTATGTGCAATTTCAACACCCGTGATTCGCCCGTCAGCCTTAGCAACATCACCTAATGCCGTAAAAAGCACACGCATAAATGTCGCTTTGATTTCTTCAGGGCTTCTACCCTGTAAGTTTTCACTCAAAACACCGTTAACCGATTTATCGAAAATAATACCGGCAACAAAACCCAGTGCTGCACCTAAAAAACCACCTGCCATAAAGCCAATAATGACGCCGAGTAGCCTACCCCAAATAAACATAATAAGACCTTTTCACTTGAAACCTTCAGTATTTGAATACCAAGTTTTAATTTTTTGTTTCACACATTTTAACCGCTCCCTTTGCCTATGACAAAAGCAAATATTCACCGAACCTGGTTACCTTTATATATACCCATCGGGATTGGAGATGCAAGAAGGCGGCAAGCGAGCGAACCCCCATGAGCTTACAGTCTGTAAGTGATTGGGGTGAGCGAGCGCAGCCAACGCCATTGCATATTCAAGGGTGATCGGTATATACCGTTTGCCCTGAAACAAGCAAACCTACCACTGTAAAAGGGATTTAATAAAAGGAATGGTGATTTTCCTTCCCGCTTTTAAAGATGCTGCATCCAACCGATCAATGACATGCATCAGCGCATTCAGATCACGCCCACTGCGCTGAATAATAAATTTTGCGCAAGCCTCCGTCAAACGTATCCCTCGCTTTAACGCACACAACTGCAATAACTCAAGCTTCCCATCATCCGTTAAACGCGTTAATTGAATGCTTAAGCAAGCCGCTAATCGAGATTTCAAATCCGCCAAAGTAAAATCCACAAAATGCACAGGTTTCTGCATGCTAAAAACCATGGCTTTTTGTTGTTCTTTTCGGTGGTTATACAGTTGAAATAACATACGCTGCCAGTCCCTATCGCCCTTGACCACATCAATATCATCAATGCATAACCACCAATAATTATCGAGCTGAGGTAACAAAACATCAGGATCATATGTTTTTAACTCTTTTAACGGGAGATACAAACTCGTTTGCTGCTGCTCGTGAGCGAACAAACAACTCGCCTTCATCAAATGCGTTTTTCCTGTCGCCGACATACCCGAAAGCACCATAAATTCGGCATCTTTGCTCTTAATATTATGTTTAAGGGTTTCTACCAATAATTGCATGCCCTCTGCAAGGTAAAAATTATCAAACGAAGAGTGCTCATCGCCTGACAGGCTAAAAACCAACTGTTCATTTTTCATACAAATCCCTTTTATCCGTTCCACCAAAAATAATGCATATAGCTATCTTTTTGATTTAACTCAGGTGACAATTTTTTGGAACGTTTCAACAAAATCACAAATTTATCCCAATCTGTATTTAAGGAGACGGCAATATTCATATGCTGAGGCTGCACCTCTGATACAAACACAGATTTCACTTCTTTAAGACTTTCGAGATAGTTCAAAACCTGAAGACTGTCCTCATAATTTTTAATGTTATTCACCGATATGACAAATTCGTTGTAATGTGATTTAAGATCGATAGTTTGATGCCTTGCCCACTGCCCAACTAACCAGGTATAAACACTTTCCATAGCCAGTTCGGGTGAAGGGCTCATTTCTGCACCGCTTGTTTCTACGCCATTCTCTATAAGCAACCAATCCGTATCAACAGTATTAAATGCAAGCGGCCTTAAACGAACGATTAAAATAGCATCCTGTGACAAACCTTCAGTCGCCAACTGTACCTTCATACGATCTAATGCCCAAAGGTGCTGTAAATTAATCCGCTTTGCTACATACTGACTCGGATAAATGGGTGCTAAGCCAAACTTATTGCTGACTTTCTCAAGCATGGTTCGAAAAGCTGGCTGATCGTTAAGGAGTTCTAACTTGCCCTCACTCTGCCCAACGACAAACAAAAGCGCCTGTGGGCGATTTTGCGGCCAATAAGGCAGCCGCCCAAGACGAATCAAATCCATAACATACTTTTCTGGAAAGGAAATCTTTAACATCAGTTGATCCTTGCCACCATACGTTTTCACCGTATCATATTGATATTGTGCCACCCACCGATAAGCCTGCTTGAGATCTGTTGCCAGCGCAGAGTTATCATTAACATCTCCCTCCCTCCTCCCCGAACTTTTCGAAAGCACTTCTATGAGAGCCTCTGTTGCCGCTCGCCTATATTCAACTTGTCCACTGGATGAAACTGGAATGCTTGATGAGAAAATATCACTCGCCTGCCATGCGCTAGCGCTAGACATTATCACTAAAGTAGCAAGGATCATGGAGGGAGGAGCCAAAGCAATCAACCATTTCATAAATTCACGCAAAATTGTACTCCGTTTTTCTATCGCTATTTTAAGGTCTCTTCTAGCAAGATTCACGCATAATTGATAGAATTCGGCCGGTTTTCAAAGGGCTTATTATTATGACTGACCAATCTTTAACCTATCGTGACGCTGGTGTCGATATTGACGCAGGTAATGCGCTCGTTGAAAAAATTAAACCTGCCGTCAAACGCACGCAACGACCTGAGGTCATGTCAGGCTTAGGCGGCTTTGGCGCACTATGCGAACTGCCTAAAAACTATAAAAACCCTGTCTTGGTCTCTGGCACTGATGGCGTCGGCACCAAACTCAGGCTAGCAATCGACTCAGGGATTCATGATACCGTAGGTATCGACCTCGTGGCTATGTGCGTGAATGATTTGATTGTACAAGGTGCCGAACCCCTTTTCTTCTTAGATTATTTTGCAACGGCCAAACTGGATGTCGATTCAGCTGCGGCTGTCATCAAAGGTATTGCTAAAGGGTGCGAGATGGCGGGCTGCGCACTCATCGGCGGGGAAACAGCAGAAATGCCCGGTATGTACCATGGCAATGATTATGACTTAGCCGGATTTTGCGTAGGTGTTGCTGAAAAAGATGCCCTTATCGACGGTAAAACTATTGAAGCAGGACAAAGCATCATCGCGCTCGCATCCAGCGGCCCTCACTCCAATGGTTTTTCATTGATTCGTAAAATTATTGAATCTGTAAACGCCGACCTAGATGATAAAGTGGGTGGGGAATCCATCCGATCTCAACTGCTGGAACCCACAAAAATTTACGTTAAATCAATCCTCACACTCATGAGGTCAGTTAAGATTCATGCCATCTCGCACATCACAGGTGGCGGCTTACTGGAGAATATTCCTCGTGTACTCCCAAGCAATACAGAAGCTGTGATCAACACAAGCTCATGGAAAATGCCTGCTATTTTTCAATGGTTACAAGAAAAAGGCAATATTACGGCTACTGAAATGTACCGTACATTTAACTGCGGCATCGGCCTCATTCTTTGTGTCGATAAAGAAGATGAAGAGAAAACCTTAAGTGAGCTGAGCAACTTGGGCGAAACGGCTTTTACAGTGGGCTATATTCAAGCATCCGACAAACAAGCACCCAGCGTCAGGCTTCACAATTAACCACATGCCAACCTTACAAATATCCAAACTCGTCATCTTGATATCCGGCAGCGGCAGTAACCTTCAGTCATTTATTGACCAATGCCAGTCACGCAAATTAAATGCAGAGGTTGCTTGTGTTATATCCAACAAACCTGATGCTTATGGGCTTGAAAGAGCAAAGCTCGCTGGTATCCCAACGCAAACCCTCGACCATAAATGCTTTGCCACAAGAGAGGATTTTGACCAAGCGTTAATCAAACTGATTGCACCGTTTAACCCAGACTTAATCATTCTCGCTGGATTTATGCGTATACTGACGCCTGAATTAGTCAATAGATTCTGCGGGAAGCTCGTCAATATTCACCCTTCTTTATTACCTAAATACCCAGGGCTAAATACGCATCAAAGAGCCATTGAAGCCAAGGAGAGTAAAGCTGGCGCAACCGTACATTTTGTCACTGAAGAGCTTGATGGAGGCCCACCTATCCTGCAAGCAAATGTTGACATCACTGAAAGCGATACAGCACAACTCCTCGCTGAAAAAGTTTTATCGGTTGAACACGTGATATACCCGCTTGCGGTAAAATGGGTCTTATCGAAAGCAATTGAACTCAAGAAAGGAAAGGTCTACTTTCACAATAACCTTATCGAAAAAACAGGCATAGCCTTTGATGACAGCTTACCCATATAGGGATTTAAAGGATTTTACCGAAAAAGAAAAGCGCGGACTAAAAATTAAGCCTGCTCTAAAAGGTAATCTTCAACTGCTCTATATTCTTCTTCCGTACGCTGAAGAACATCCAGCGCTTGAGACATTTCATTATTACGCCCCATTTGCTCCAAACGCTTACATAATACAGTCAAATTGCCCGCCGAAAGGTTTAAAGCGCTTCCTTTGAAGCTATGTGCTGCGGCACGAAGCGCGGCAGGGTCACCGGCCACAATTGCATTTTTTATGGACACTAAACGTAATTTCGAATCACCGATAAAGGTGTCAATCAACAGCTTAAAATCATCGCCCATGATTTCACGAAGCTCTCTTAAGCTTGATTCGTCGACAATTTGAGTTTCAGTCATTTGCATCTCCATTGCTCATCACGAAACAAGTGTTGATTTTATTAAAAATAATCGTTAATTGCATCATCGTTAAACCGGTAGAAATCCATACCAAAAAATCATCACCAGAAAAAGACTGCCTTTACTTTATTACCATTACCCATGAAGGTCAACTCAGAACAAAGAGTGCCAGCCAACCGGATACCCCTACCACTATATGATTTTTCTTTAGGCTGTAAAGCTTTTATTTGAGCGTAATCGAAGCCTTCACCGCTATCCTCTACTTCAATCACCAACTTTCCAGACTCACTAGAGCCCGCATAAGTTAATGTAATAGACACAAAGCCATCTTCAAGAAAATTCAATCTCCGCTCGCGCTCAGAATAATATTGTGAAAAACCATCAGGCGTGGATTTAATTTTTGAATCTAACTTCAGCAGTCCGTGCTCTAAAGCATTATTAAACAGCTCAGAAATAATCACAAAAACATCGCTTGAAAAGCTCCTCATACCCGGTGCATCTAATAAGAGCTGCTGAATCAGAGGAAGCGGATCGGAGGCTTTGATGGATGCAGGCACCAACTGTAATGAAAATTCCCAGTTCGCTTTTGTACTACGCACAGGTAAAAAGAGTTTTAAATTGAATTGATCAAAAACATCTTTTTCGATCATTTCAATTTCAATAACCGACAGGTCATCCGTT
The DNA here is from genome assembly GCA_965248335.1 of Pseudomonadales bacterium. GTDB lineage: Bacteria > Pseudomonadota > Gammaproteobacteria > Pseudomonadales > DT-91 > CAKMZU01. Next base: position 1,235,280 of record CBDFIY010000003.1, on the reverse strand, counting down.
GAATCACCCGAGCCAATAAACGCACTAATTGCAGAAGTAATGCCCTCAAACAAATCATCAGGATTATCTACCGTTCGAAAAACTTGTTCCAAACGATCCTCTCCAAATTGCTCCCTTAACGTGTTTTCTGCCTCTAAGACTCCGTCTGACCAAAGAAATAGTCGCTCCCCAATATCCAATATAATTGTCGATGTTTCTGTTTTGAATTTATCTTTCGCAAGAATCCCGAGCGGCAAATGCTTTGATTTTAGGCGCTGCAATTCACCCGTTTTTTTATAAATAAAAATATCAGGTAATCCACCACTCCAAAACTCGACAGTTTGGCGTGCAAAGCTTACATCTACAATACATGCGCAGCAGAAAATACCCACCGGCAAAATCTCTTTCAACTTACCATTAAGCTCTGTCACAATATCTTTAATGCAAAAACCTTTAGCAACCATGGAGTAAAATGCTTGCGAAAAAGGGATCGCGCCTACGGCAGCAGATAACCCGTGCCCCGTAAAATCACCTAATATAACGCAGAGGTTTCCATTAGGCCTTAACGCCGCCAGCAAGACATCGCCATTAAAAATAGCCAAAGGTGAAAGAACATATTTGATATTTCCCGCATGAAGGCAACCCTCATGCGCAATTTTATCAAAAGTTAACTTAGCCACCTCTTGTTCATGTATAAGGCGTAAGTTGTTTTCTGCTATCTGATCTCTTTGTTGTTGCAATGTGGCGTGCATTTTCAGCATACGCGTAAAAGCATTAATTTTTGCTTGCAGAATAACGCTGTTATAGGGCTTCGTTAAGAAATCATCACCGCCCGCATCTAGGCAAGCAGCTAAGGAATTTGTTTCACTTAATGACGTCAGAAAAATAATAGGAACAAAATGATCACCGCTATTCGCCTTAATGAATCGTGCCGCCTCAAATCCGTCAACATTGGGCATAAGCGCATCAAGCAAAATAATATCTGGGGAACCTGTTTGAAAAAGATGTATGGCATCAGCACCATCGAGGGCAAGCAGGGCTTTGTGCCCTTGATTTTTTATAATAGCCTCAAGTAATAAGCGGTCTGTATTGCTATCATCTGCGATAAGGATGGTTAACGGAGAATCTAACCTTTGAGGTTTATTCACCGTTAATGGATTTCAAAGAGCTGTTCGAAATTCGATATCGTCAAGATTTTTTTGACATCTTGATTACAATTCACGATTTGAATATTGGACTGGTCGCCACCGGCAAAATCTCTCAACAACAATAACATGCCTAACGCAGAGCTATCCAAATAAATGGCATCCTGCATATCAATAACATAGGACTCTGGCCTATTCTCATAGCTTTGGTAAGCTTCTCTAAACGCTTGGTGGGAGCTGAAATCAAAGCGGCCATCGATAGCGATAACCAGTTCTTCTCCCCCCTCTGCTAATGCTGCGACTACACCCATCGACTCCCCCTAAACGAATTTCACGATTAAATGATCGATTATATTCATACTCCAGAACCACAATCAACATCTCTTAACAAGTAAATCACCCATAAAACAGGCAAGCCTATCAGCGATCCATAAAAGAAGAACTGTGGGTACCCCATCCAATCCACAAGCGAGCCGCTGTAACCTGCCAAAATTTTTGGAAAAAGCGTCATGATTGAACTAAAAATCGCATACTGCGAGGCCGTAAAAGATAAATTTACCAAGCTAGATAAATAAGCAACAAAAGCCGCACTGGCCAAACCACCCGCCAAATTATCAGCAGAAATAACCATATAAAATAATGATACATCATGGCCAGCATTCGCCAGCAGCATAAATAATAAGTTCGTTACTACTGTCAGGAACGCACCCAAAGCCAGCGTTTTAATCACACCGTACCGGATCGACAACAAACCGCCTAAAAAACCACCAAGCAAAGTCATAATAAGGCCGAAAACTTTAACCACCTGCGCAATTTCAGATTTTGTAAAGCCAAGATCTTGATAAAAAATGTTTGCAATTGCACCCAATACAAGATCTGAAACACGATAAAATGCGATCAACAATAAAATTAAAATAACTTGTTTTCCTGAGAATCGCTTAAAGAAATCAACAACAGGTGAAACATATGAAGACGTAACAAGATTCTTATCCACCCACCTCAGAGTAATAAAAAAATAAAATATAACCGCAGCTATTATTAATGCAAAAATAAGCTGGGAAAAGCCCACTAAAGCACTCGACAAAATACCGTTATTGAAAGCCACTTTAAGCATACCGCGAGCCATATCGGCAAGCCCGCCACTCAAATAATACGCCCCAATAAATCCCAAGATAGCAGTCACAAAAAAAAGAAAAAAGCGTACGTAAGCTGAGTGCGTGTAATGCCGCTCACAGTCAGATTGTGCAATGTGCGTGGGCTCATTAACAAGCAAGGTTGTTAACACCCCGACTAATACCGTACCCGCCATACAAAAATAGGTGTGTTGCCATGCCGTATAGCTATAACGGTTTATATCCGAGCCAAATATCTCAGCCAAGTAGAGTGCACCTGCGCCAGAAATTATCATCCCAATACGGTAACCGGCAATATACATTGAAGAGAGCAGCGCTTGATAATCAACTCCCGCTGACTCGATACGATAGGCATCAATAACAATGTCTTGTGTTGCCGATGAAAAACCTAATCCGACGGCAGCAAAAGCCATAAGCACCAAAGCATACTCACCAGAAGCAGGATCAATCATCCCCATCAGAACGATCGAAACCATGATCATTCCCTGGGCTAAAAGCAACCAACCTCGTCTTTGCCCAAGCAATCTTGTTAAGAGTGGGAGAGGGAGTAAGCTTACAATAGGTGCCCAAATAAATTTAAATGAATAAGCTAAAGCCGCCCAACTAAAGAAAGTTACTGTACTGCGGTCAACGCCAGCCTCTCGTAACCACAAAGACAGCGACGAAAATATAAGCAATAAAGGAATACCTGCTGATATACCCAGAAAAAGCATGCCAATAGACTGCGGGCGGACAAATCCAGCAAGGCTAGATTTCCACGATTGCGCCATTGTTCCTATCAAAACCCTCTCCTAAAAAAGTCTGTACACATCTAAGGTGCATACTGTATAAACATAAATTTTAAAATCACTGGATTAAAACCCAATGACGAGCTCAACCATCCACATTCTAGGCGCTGGAAGTATAGGCCTGCTCCTTGCTTATCACCTATCGAAATCTGGAAAAGACGTCGTATTAATCAAAAGAAATAACCATTTATTACGCGACAACACCCTTCATTACCGGCAAGGTGATCGAACTGATAGCCTACCAGTCATGCAAGTTAATGCATCTAACATCATCCATATCGACACCCTCCTTATTTGCACTAAGGCCTACGATACATTCCATGCATTGTCGACTATACGTCAGGCTATTAACCCTAAAACCACCTTAATACTTTTCCAAAATGGTCTCGGTATACAAGATCAACTCTTACACCAATACCCTAATAATTCTATTTATACAGCCGTTACGTTTGAGGCAGCAAAACGCACGCAGTCTATGCATGTCACACATACAGGTGTTGGCAAAACACAACTGGGTCTGCTCAGTTCAACATACACAAATCGTACCCTATTTAATAAACTCGCATGTACACTGATCATTGAGCAAACAACAAACATATACCCTATTATCTGGAAAAAATTAATAACGAATTGCTGCATCAACCCACTTACTGCACTCTACAATTGTTTAAACGGTCAGCTTCTTGAAATACCTGACGCTGTTTTAACCATAGAAAAAATTATTAAAGAGTGCCTAGTCGTCGCTCATAGCCAAAATATTCATTTAGATTATGCATCCGTAAAAACACACTGCTTTAACGTCATAGAGGTGACTGCACAGAATAGCTCCTCCATGCGCGAGGATGTAAAAAAAGATCAAGCAACAGAAATTGATTTTATTAATGGTTATATTACTCAAAAATCCAAACTTCTCGATGTCCCAACACCTATCAACAACAGCTTATATCAACAAATAAAAGCGCTGGAAAAACATTGACAACTTACCAATAAAGAAATGAAAATGTACGAAGACTTAACAAGCGGAAGTACACCCTATGATACGTTCACTTTTTATAAGCCTCTCTTTCTTTAGTCTCTTTGCAATAACAAGCTTTGCAGACAACCAATACGACCAGCCAACACTTAGCATCAGTGAGACTGCCTCCATTGAGGTTATGCCTGACTATATCGTTTTTGTTATTGAAGTCTCGAATGTCAAGCCGACAAAAACAAAAGCAAAGCAGTTTGTTGATCAAGTAACAGGAAAAGTACTGGGAGCGCTAAAAAAATTCGAGATTAGTGCCGATCACATAGAAGCGTCTCAAATAAATATTCAGCCTAAGTACAAGTGGAAGAAAAATGAGCGCACTTACGAAGGTGAACAAGTTAATCGAACCGTGAAAGTTAAACTTTATGCTAAAGATAAGTATACCGATCTGGTTGCAGCCATATCAAAACTTGAAATCACCCGATATTACCAACAAGGATTTGGCTACGACAACCTCGATAAACATAAAAATAGAGCACTACTAAAGGCAATTAAAAAAGTGCGCAGAAAAGCGGATCTTATTGCCGAAGCTTTCAAAACATCCATAGACAAGGTTTATACAATCACTGAAAATGCACCGAATATCTTGCAACCCTTACGACTCATGTCTATGGATAAAAATAATAACGACGAGAACACTTCAGCGCCTCTAGAGATAAAACCACAGGAAATCAGTGCAAGTATTTCGGCTATATTTACCCTGAAATCGTAAAATCTGACGTAAACATTTAATCTCCTCACAGCGTCTAATCTTGATAGTATGCGATCTTTTTTAAAAGCTTGGAGGAATGGTTGCATACCACCTATATGCTCGTAAAAAGATATTACGCGTCTCTGGCGAATCAGGCTCATGCTCTCCCCACTCCCATTTCTTGAACTTCGCCCAACTACCAGGTTCTGTTTCCATATATATCCTTTTTTTCTGCCCATCTAGCCATCCATACCCATGAGTATTTAAATATTTAATTTCCTCGTTCAAATCTGCTAATTGACTCTGGATTTCGTTAAATTCGGGTTCGAGCTTTTCAAGCATAACTTCTGCCACCCGCCCTTGATTTCTCCACATCGTAAGAGAATCATTTAAATAGTAATCTTTTCTTCTTCTGTTTTTTATTTGGATAAGGTTTCCTCTGCGGTACCTTATTAGCTGGGCCTTTTGCTCCTCCAGACTATTATAGGCTTTGAGTTTAGGTGAACCATCACCTAACGTATCATCTAAATCCTTCCAATGCTCTGATAGCGCTCCCTCAAGAGTGTCAATTTCATTTTGATACCGAGCTTTCAGTTCAAAGGCATCATCCTGCTTAGCTTTATCCCATTCCACCTCAGTCTCAGCATCTTCAATCGCCGCGAACATGCGATCAGCTTCTGTTTTGTATCGTGTAATTTTTTTCTCTAAATATTCAGACTTCCTAGATAAAAAAACATGATCTTTAATATGCAACAGCAATTGATCTTCTCTTTCTTTTAGTTTTTGTGCCTGTTCTTCTTGTTCGCTAGTTATTCTTTTTTGTTCAGCAATGGCCTTTTTTCTTTCGTCTTCAGCAGCATCACTCAAAGAAATAGTTGTTACCCATCTGGCCTCATTAGGTTCAGTGACTTGAGCCTCTTGGTGGTCTAAAGCTTTACTCCCATTTACTTCACTTAAATGAAATGCTTTTAATGCACTCTCAATTTCAACCTCTGGTACTTGACTACTGTCGCTTTTAATAGGTTCATCACCAGAGACAACTACGTCAGGTATTTCTCCTATAACTTGGCTCTCTTCTTTAGCATCTTCTACCTCGTCATAAGATACATTCTCTTGATGTTGCACATTGCCCTCTGCACTCATCATGTTTTGTACTATAGGTTTTGACTCTTTACCTTGCTTTTCAGTATTTACTTTTTTAACGCCTATCGCCTTAGGTTTTATTTTTGCCAATTGCGTTTTTTTGTCTCGGCTATCTTTTAACGCCTGACGAGTGCTATCCGCCTGACCTTCTCTTTTATCTTTAACCTGGGTATAAGCTTTTGTCGCACCTGCAACCGTGCCAAAACTTAGGGCTGAAATTAACAATAATTTCAACGGAGAAAATAGATCACTTAAAGAGCCAGCTTGCAAATTAGGATTTAACAAACAGGCCAATAGCAAGCAAAAGGCTAGCTTTTTCATGGCAGTTCCACTAATAAAACACAGCCATTCGACAGTAACTCTACAAGAATATTTTATTAAAACTCGTTAATATGAAAATAAAATAAATGGAAACACATCATTCTTATATAAAACCCGTAAGATAAATGATTCTCAAACGGGTGCCTATATATCCATCAGAATTGGAGCTGTAAGAAGGCGACAAGCGAGCGAATCCCCATGAACTTATAATCAGTAAGTGATTGGAGCGAGCGCGGCCAACACCCTTGCATCTTCAAGGGTGATAGGTATAAACACTAATAACAAACTATAAATTATAACCGTCAGGATTTTTTGTTTGCCAAGTCCATGCATCTTTCATCATGTCCTCGATACCTAATCTAGCCTCCCAACCCAAATAACTTTTTGCAAAACTCGGATCTGCATAACAACTCGCAATATCACCAGAGCGACGTTCAGATTTTTTATAAGGAATATTACGTTTTGCAGTTTTTTCGAAGGCTGCAATCATATCCAATACGGAATAACCAACGCCTGTACCAAGATTAACAGCAACGCAGCCTGCCTGATCATTGATTTTTGTTAACGCTTTTAAGTGACCGAGCGCTAAGTCAACAACATGAATATAATCACGCACGCCTGTGCCATCAGGTGTTGGATAATCGCTACCAAATACCGATAAACATTCCAATTTGCCGACCGCCACTTGGCTAATATAAGGCATTAAATTATTGGGGATGCCTTGTGGGTCTTCACCAATAAGCCCTGAAGGATGTGCACCAACCGGGTTAAAATAACGCAATAAAGTAATCGACCAGCGGCTATCGCTCACCGATAAATCTCTGAGGATATTTTCAACCATTAACTTACTTTGCCCATAAGGATTGGTTGCATTTAATGCAAAATCTTCCTTAATAGGCACAACTTCTGGATCGCCGTATACCGTTGCTGATGAGCTAAATACCAACTTGTATACAGAAAATCGCTGCATAGTTTCAATCAAGGTTAATGTGCCTTGAACATTATTCTGATAATACAGAATCGGCTTTGCAACAGATTCTCCCACGGCCTTTAGGCCGGCAAAATGAATCACGGCCTCTATCGACTCTTTTTCAAATACGGCCGCTAAGCCTTCTGCGTCATTAATATCCACCTGATAAAAAGTCACTGATTTATCCGTTATTACCTGAATCCTTTCAACCGCAACTTTATGGCTATTTGATAAGTTATCAACGACGACAACATCAAATCCAGCATTCAACAACTCTACGCAAGTATGCGAACCAATAAAACCTGCTCCACCTGTCACTAAAATTGCCATTTCCATTCCTTTCTCGTTTATTTGTTTAACTGATTATCGCAAGTTCTTTTACGATTGCCTATAATCACCGCTTTTTAGAACAACCTGTCATGCCACTTACTCGCTACAATCCCGATCAATATCTGAACCTACTACAAGACAAAGAAACATGGCTTATTGATAAGCTCAGCACCTTTACCCGTTGCTCACCAGATATTTTTGCATCGCCTAATAGTCACTTCCGCTATCGTGCGGAGTTCCGCTTTTGGCATCATGCTGATACTGCAGACTACGTACTATTCCCTAAAGGCGATAATACCCAACCGATACATATTGAAGACTACCCTATTGGCAGCCGACTGATGAATCAAAAAATGCAGGCCCTCAAGGTTTGTATTCTTGGGGAACCCGAATTAAAAGACAAATTATTTCAAGTTGAATTTTTAACCAGCCTTTCAGGGCAGTGTCTTGTGACACTTATCTATCATAAGCCTCTTGATGAATCATGGCAAAAACTGGCTAGATCACTTTCAGACCAACTCAATATCTCCGTGATTGGCCGCAGCAAAAAACAAAAAATCATACTCGATAACGATGCCATTGAAGAAACGCTACAGGTTAATGGTAAACCTTTTTATTACCAACAGGTCGAATCCAGCTTTACACAACCCAACCCACACATAAATCAGGCGATGCTTTCTTGGGCCTGCCACCAACTTTCAAACAGCGACGGTGACCTGCTAGAACTCTATTGTGGTAACGGTAACTTTACAATGCCACTAGCTCAACACTTTAACAAAGTGCTCGCAACGGAAGTCAGTAAATCATCGATTCAATCTGCACGTTATAACTGCACGCTCAATCAGATCAACAATGTTAAATTTATACGTCTATCAAGTGAAGAGTTTACTGAGGCCTTTCGAGGAACGCGCGAATTCCGCAGACTGAAACAAGCTGACGTAAATTTAGAGGATTACCAATTCTCAACCGCTCTCGTCGACCCGCCTCGCGCCGGCTTAGATAAACAAACGCTAGCGCTCATATCAAAGTTCGATCAAATTTTATACATTTCATGTAACCCACAAACACTGACAGACAACTTGAAAACTCTCGCGCACGATTTCACTATTAAAAAATGGGCATTATTCGATCAGTTTCCTTACACCGACCATACTGAGGTAGGTGTTTTCCTTACCAGAAAGAATACCTAATAGTTCAAATGGCTATTTCAAATACGGGTCTTTCGGTTTTCCACAGATTCTGTGGATAACTTTTGGGATAAGTATTTGGATAGCCTATGAATTGCCCAGAAACGGGCGCCATAGCCCAACGGTCACTTTTTAACCTATAAAATATTTATTCTTTATTTTCAATAAGTTAATCATTATCAAGTCTTTTCTTTCAAATTTATTACAATTTTCTGTTTGACAAAAAGCTAGAAAACAGCACTCAAGGAAATTGTGCATAAAATCTTTGAGTCAAGTCAATTAAACACTTTTTTGCTTGATTTTTTATCTAAATCTACCATTTTTATACACTGGTTTTCTTATAAAGCACCGTTTAGAATGCTTGCTATTTTTAATTTGATGAAACTATGCTCAAAGACAACCTATCGGCTCTATGCCCACAACTGAGCGGCGATAAAAAATACTGGTGTAACCTACACGGCAGTGCAAAAGCAGCTGCGCTTTCGGATCTACTTGAGCAAGATCAACGCTTTTGTATCGTCGTCACTGAAAACAGCCAAACGGCCTTAGCGCTGGAACAACAACTCGCGTTTTATTCGCCTGACACACCCGTCATGCACTTTCCAGACTGGGAAACGCTGCCTTACGATCAATTCTCACCACACCAAGATATCATTTCAGAGCGCATTGAGTGTTTATATCAACTTACACTTGCACCCAAAGGGCTTTTATTTGTACCTGTTAATACACTGATACAGCGCATTGCACCTAAAAGCTTTATCGATCAGCATCATTTCAGCTTAAAGGTTGGCGACACGGTAGAGTCGGAAGCCTTCAAGGCTCGGCTACAAAACAACAATTATCAGCGTGTAACAACGGTTTACGAACACGGTGAATACGCCATAAGAGGAGGCATTATTGATGTGTTTCCCATGGGGTCTGAAAGCCCTTTCCGGCTAGAATTATTTGACGATGAAATAGAAAAAATTAAAACCTTTGATCCGGAAACACAACGCACAAGAGATAATGTCAATAACATCGAGTTACTCCCTGCAAAAGAATTCCCTCTTGATGTTGCAGGCGTTGAGGTTTTTGAAGAGAACTGGTACGAGCATTTTGATATCAGCCTCAAAGAGACACTTATCTACAAAGATCTCTCTCAACATATTGGCTTCTCGGGCATTGAGTATTACCTGCCGTTATTTTTTAAAGAGACCGCCTGCCTGCTGGATTTTATATCCGAGGATAGCCTCTTAATCACTACCGACGGAATAGAATCACACCTTCGGCAATTTTGGCATGATATCCATCATCGTTTTGAACAATACGACCTTGACCCTAGGCTACCATTACTCAAACCCGCAACATTATTTTTTTCAGAAGAAGAAATAAACAGCCGGTTCAAACAATATCCGCGCATCATTTTAACTGACAAAGATCATGACGATGCAAAAAAAGGCTTTATGCATTTTGATACACTCAAGCCAGCAGATCTAAGCATCAACCAACAAAGCATCACCCCTTACACTTCGCTTGAGCAATTTATCAACACAGCAAACAAACCTTTACTTTTTTGTGCGGAGTCGCTTGGCCGAACGGAAATCTTTCGGGATATTTTTAGCACACTCAACCTCCCTTATGAGAGTATTGAAAACCTTGATGATTTTTTGATTTCACAGCCTCCCATCGGGCTAACAGTATCGCCGCTTGATCAAGGGCTTAACCTTGAAAGCCTCTCTATCATTGCTGAGAATCAACTGTTTGGCAATCGTGTACAGCAGCGTAGACGACGCAAAAAAATAGAAGATAACAGCGATGCTATCATTAAAAGTCTCACCGAGCTCAAACTTGGCTCAGCAGTGGTACATCTGGATCATGGTATCGGTCGCTACCTGGGTTTAAAAGTTATAGCGATTGACGGCACTAAAAATGAATTCCTTAACCTGCAATATGCCAATGATGCGTCTCTCTATGTGCCTGTCGCCTCATTACACTTAATTAGCCGTTATACCGGCGCTGAAAACTCAGATCAAGTGTCTCTCCATCGTTTAGGCAATGAAACCTGGTCAAAGGCCAAGAAAAAAGCCGCTGAAAAAGCCAGTGACGTTGCAGCTGAGCTTCTCGATATTTATGCTAGGCGCGCAGCCCGTAAAGGTTTCGCCTATGAAACCTACTCAGAAGAGTACAAACGCTTTTGCGATGAGTTTCCTTTTGAAGAAACGGATGATCAGCTCATCGCCATCAGCCGAGTACTTGAAGACATGGCCAAAGATACCCCAATGGATCGCCTAGTCTGTGGCGATGTCGGATTTGGCAAAACAGAAGTGGCCATGCGAGCCGCATTTACCTCGGTGCATAACAAAAAACAGGTAGCTATCTTAGTGCCTACCACTCTATTGGCACAGCAGCATTATGAGTCCTTTAAAGACAGGTTTGCACAACACGCCATTACAATAGAGGTACTTAGTCGATTTAAAACCACGAAAGAACAAAACGCCGTCATTGAGAAACTCAGAGCAGGCAAAATCGATATATTGATCGGTACGCATAAAATCCTACAAGGCAGTACTCACTTCGAACAGCTCGGCCTCATAATTATTGATGAGGAACATAGGTTTGGCGTTAAACAAAAGGAAGTATTAAAAAACCTGCGTGCCGAAGTAGATGTACTTGCGATGACAGCCACACCCATCCCTCGCACACTCAACATGTCCATGGCAGGCATTCGAGATATATCGATTATCGCTACGCCACCGGCTAAACGACTTTCTATCAAAACCTTTGTTCGCAAGCGGGATACCGCATTAATCAAAGAAGCTATTTTGCGTGAATTACTGCGCGGTGGGCAGGTTTACTTTCTCTACAATGAAGTTAAAACCATTGAGAACATGGCCCGAGAGTTAGCAGAACTCATTCCTGAGGCGCGCATTGGCATTGGCCATGGCCAAATGCGTGAGCGTGAGCTTGAAAGCGTGATGTCAGATTTTTACCACAAACGCTTCAATGTATTATTGTGTACAACCATTATTGAAACCGGTATCGATGTGCCTTCTGCGAATACCATACTTATTGATCGTGCTGATAAATTTGGCCTCGCTCAACTTCATCAATTACGTGGGCGCGTTGGCCGTTCTCATCATCAAGCTTATGCGTATTTATTGACACCTAAAGAGAAAAAACTGACTAAAGATGCTGAAAAACGACTCGAGGTTATCAGTGAGGCCTCTGATCTTGGCGCTGGTTTTATCTTAGCAACCCATGACTTGGAAATACGCGGCGCGGGTGAACTTTTAGGTGATGGGCAAAGTGGCCACATACAAACAGTTGGCTACAGCCTTTACATGGAAATGCTTGATAAAGCCGTAAAATCGATCAAACGCGGAGAAACACCTAATATTAACGCACCGCTCAGGCAAGGAACTGAAGTTGATTTAAGCTTATCAGCCATTATTCCGGAAGACTATTTACCGGATGTGCATACACGTTTAATCATGTACAAGAAAGTTGCCAACTGCCAAGACAAAGATGATTTAAGGGCGCTCAAAATAGAGATGATTGATCGTTTTGGTTTACTCCCTCAAGGTGTTGAGCAGCTCATGTCGGTTACTCAAATCAAACTCACCGCTGAAAAACTCGGTATTGTGAAAATCTATGCTAATAAATCCGGTGGGCGGCTCGACTTCTCAACAGATACCCCTGTTGATCCCATGAAAATCGTACAGCTTATCCAGAAAGATCCACAGCACTTCAGCCTTGAGGGCGCAACACGTCTGAAATTTTCTTACAAATTTGAAGAACCTAAACAGCGCATAGATTGCATAAATGCTATATTGGCCAAACTCTAATTAAAAGAAAATGTTTCGGGATAGGTATGCCAGAAAGCAAAAATTTTGTGCGGGCGTTAGGCTTTTTAGCCATTTTGCTCAGCACCTGTGCAAGTGCCTTAACAGAAGATACTTTTTATCAAGTTGAACTCATCGTTTTTGCCAATAACAGCCAAAGTGCCGAGTCTGAAGAATACTGGCCTAATGAAATAACGCTTACCTATCCTGATAACCTCATCGCTTTACCAGAAAACACACCTACCCCTGATCAAGAAGCATTCAGTAACCAGAAAGAGCAACAAACACCCCAAACTGAACAAGAAGAACACCTACCCAATAACTTCGAGCAAAAAATTGAACATCAACCTTTTCAGTTTCTCACAGATGCACTCAAACACCTGAAAAGAAGTAGCCGCTACCGCATTCTATTTGCGGAATCCTGGATTCAACCAATAAACCACAAAGCTACCTACCCCTTTATTTATATCTCTGGCGGTAAAACCATTAATGGTCATACTGAGCTAGCGGGAGCTATACAGCTTCATGTTGAACGTTTTTTACACATTAACACCCATATTTGGCTGGTAGATTTCATCCAAGGCGTTACGGATGTGGTGCCTGTTGAAAAAGCCGCCGTAGATGAAGAAACCCAAGCTTGGCTTTGGCCTATTCCCCCGGAAAACCCTCTTCACGAAACGCATGAAGCTGAACCTGAGACATTATTCAGTTTTAATGAGACGCCTGAAACTCTATTGAGTGACGTCATATTCAACGATACAGAAGATAATACGGCTTATACACTGGCTTATACACTGGCTATCAAAAAAATTGGCGTTATTAATAGCCGCACGCGATTAAAAAGCAGGGATATCCATTATATAGACCACCCCTTATTCGGGTTATTAATTAAAGTTACTCCCTATAAAAAGTTAACCGAGACAGTAAACTGACCATAATCTCTTGTAAATAGGTGGAATAAGTTTAGCGTACAACTCATCCCTAAAAATCTCTGCCCTAAAAAAACTCTCAAAAAAAAGGGCTTACACATTGTGTAAGCCCAGAGAAGAAATCATCAAAAACAGTCAACCAACATCCTTGTTGAAATGCACCATCCTTGGTGCTTGACCTCCAAAGTAAACGAGAAGATCAAGCCACTTTGAATATCTAAAAGCATAGTTGCACTACAACCAATAAGACAGGGCGATTTACTCTTTCTTTTTGTTGGATATCTCTTACAAACCGCCTTAAAAAAGCGCTCTCAAGAAAAGTTAATGCTATAAAATCGGTTAGGGTTGCGAATAAAATTCTCTTTTCACTGCAGAAAATACGCGTTACTTAACGATTAAAACAAGGGGAGTGAGCCACTTCATACAAAGCAGCTTATTTCGAATCAAAACCAAGCAGCAACATCAATAAGCAGGCGTAGCAGGCTTATGCAATTTCGCATAGTGTCCGTGCAACGCCATTAATTCATCGTGAGCGCCCTGCTCAACGATTTCTCCTGCTTTGACAACAAGAATCTTATCGGCACGCTCAACAGTAGATAGCCTGTGAGCAATGACGAGAGTGGTACGATTCTTCATCACCCCACCTAAAGCGGCTTGAATCAATCGCTCGGATTCATTATCCAGCGCAGAGGTTGCCTCATCCATAATAAGGATCGGTGCATCTTTCAAGATTGCGCGTGCAATGGCAATACGCTGCCGCTGCCCGCCACTTAATAGCACACCATTATCGCCAATTTGTGTATCGTACCCGTCAGGCAGATTAATGATAAAATCATGCGCATTAGCGAGCCTTGCCGCATGCTGAATGGCCTCGAAACTATGTTCCTTCATATCGCCGTAAGCAATATTATTAGCCACGTTATCATTCATCAATACAACATGCTGACTCACTAAAGCAATATGGCTACGCAGATTCTTTAGGCTAAGATCGTTAATCGGCACACCATCAAGGTATATCGCCCCTTCAGTTGCACTATAAAAGCGTGGAATCAAACCGGCCAATGTTGTTTTACCTCCACCAGAAGCACCGACCAAGGCCACCATCTCACCCGCTCTTGCCTCAAAATTAATCTGGCTTAAAGTTTTCTTGGTAGCGGCTGGGTATTGGAAGCTAACATTTTCAAAGCGCAGATTACCACGAACCTTCTCAAGCCGTTGCTGTCCCACATCAGACTCCGTGGGTTCATCTATTTGCGCAAAAATATCCTCCGCTGCTGCCAACGCTTTTTGAATCACCGATAAAACAGATGTTACCTGTCGGAAAGGCTTGGCAATCGCACCGGCTGCAACCAAGTAAGCAACAAAAGAGCCCGGTGATAATGAACTGACATTATTTGAATTCAGACCAAACCAAACCAATATTGCAATGGCAACCGTTAGCAATACCTGCACAGTCGGGGAAAGTGCAGCATCAGCCAGTGCTTCTTTTAGTTTTTGCGTAAACGTATAATGTGTAGCTTGCTGAAAACGTGCATTTTCACTTGCCTGAGCGCCATACACGCGCATATCTTGAGAGCTATTAACCGCTTCGGTCACAACTTGGGTAATATCACCCATGGAGTTTTGCAACCGATGGCTGATGAGGCGAAATCGTTTACTCACGACACTTACAATGATACCTATAAACGGGATAACCACCAAAAATGTTAACGTCAGTTTGTAATTAACGTAAATGAGGTATGAAAATAAACAGATGACAGTTAAGCCATCACGAAATAACGTCGTTAACGCATTGGTAACCGCGCCGGTTACCTGCTCAACATTGTAAGTGATACGACTGACCAACTTGCCGTTATTTTTGCTATTGATATAAGACATGGGGAGTTGTGTTAAATGTGCAAACAGGTCGTTTCTTAACTGCAAAACAACCGCGTTACCCACATATTTCATAAAGAAATTGCCGATAAAAGCGCCTAACCCACGACTCATTGCAATCACAACCATTAATATAGGGATCACCGTCTTAGCCATCGTTAAAGGATCATCAATCTGCAATGTTTCCTTCAAAAATGTCGCAATGATACCGCCTTTATCAATTCGGGTGATCGCTGCATCTTTCCCCCCTAAAGAGTCAATCAAGTATTGCAAGATATCGACGGCAAGCACATCCATGCACGCATAAAAAATAAAGCCGACAAAGCTTAACGCAAATGCCCACTTTACAGGCAGGAGATATCGCAGTAAGCGTTTATATAAAGCCCAATCCGTAGCAGCTTTCGTTATTCTTTTACCCATCAACTTCAACTGCCGTAATAGAGAGGTTTTTAAAGCCTAGTTGGCCTGCAGCATCCATCACCCTGACGACTGCTTTGTGTGGCGCATTCTCATCGGCTGTAATAACCAAAGGACGTGTAGACTCACCCACAGAAACTTTACTGATAGCCGCTTTGAGTGTCGTTATTTCTTTATTAAGCAATGTTTTACCATTAATGCTGTATTCACCAGAAGACGTAATAACAACGTCTATCGCATCCGATTTTTTAAGCTGCACCGTACCATCAGCTTCAGGCAAACTGACGGTGAGTTCCAGCTTATCCGTAAAAGTGGTCGAAACCATAAAAAAGATCAACAACAAAAAGACGACGTCTATTAACGGTGTAAGGTTAACATCGACCTCTTTTTGGTTTTGTCGTTTAAATTGCATAGTGAAGCTACCTGCTATTCTTTAATATCGACTTGTCGATCAGAATGCAACGCATCCACTAATTTGATGCTATGTTGCTCAAGCTGAACCACGATGCCATCAATACGACGTTGAAAATAGCGGTAAAGAATTAACGCAGGAATAGCGACTGACAACCCTGCAGCCGTTGTAATCAAGGCTTCTGAAATACCCCCGGCTAAAACTTGTGCATCGCCTGTGCCTTTAATCATGATTTCAGAGAAAACTTTGATCATGCCAATAGTCGTCCCTAAAAGACCTAGCAGCGGTGTGATCGATGCAATAGTACCCAGCGGATTTAGGTAACGCTCTAAATCATGTACGACATGACTCGCAGCCTCTTCGATACTTTCTTTCATCTGCTCACGGCTTTGCGAATTACTTAAACCTGACGCCATGATGTAGCCCAATGGTGATGAATTCTTAAGATAGCGCATTTTATCACTATCAAACTCATCCTTTTTAAGCCACATCCAGACTTCCGCTATCAAGTTAGGCGGCGCAATTTTTGTGGGGCTTAGACTCCAGAACCGCTCAAGCCCAATGGCCATTGCAGAAAAACAACATATTAATATCGGTAACATCAACCAGCCACCAGCAACAACAAACTCGTACACTTTTTACCCCTTTACCTGAAAGCGTGGCTAATCATAGCGGCGAGTCCTGCAATAGACAAGCAAGAGGCCAAAGCAATGTATAAAACTTGATGTATCCTGCTTTTATCAGTGCATTATTTTTTGAGTAATGCGATAAGGGACACGCAACCTCTTGACCTTAACCTGATAACACCTTATTCACTCAATGCCATACATACCTATAACCTCCCACCTTTAGGGCTTATACCCAACTGACTTCAAGGTGCGCGATTTAGCTGTTGGAAATTATCATTAATTCTACTGCCTAAATCAGCGCCAATTTCAGGTAGTATTTTTTCAAAAAACTCGCTAATTTTATTTTTAAAATCCTTTGCCGTGGAAAAGTACTGGTTATTCCTGACTTTTTCGTTCATCACCTTCCACAGCCGCTCTATGGGGTTTAGATTTGGGCTGTATGGTGGCAAGGTGTGAAGTTTAATGCCTAACTTGTCCGCAGCGCTCAGGACAGCCTTGGATTTATGATAGCCAGCTCCATCTAAAACTAAATGCACTGTCTTCTCACTATAATGTGCTCGTATTTTATGGAAAAATTCAATAATCGAATCGCCATTAACGGTGTCATATTGGCCAATAATAGCTTCTTCTATATGGG
Organism: Pseudomonadales bacterium; assembly: GCA_965248335.1. Taxonomy (GTDB): domain Bacteria; phylum Pseudomonadota; class Gammaproteobacteria; order Pseudomonadales; family DT-91; genus CAKMZU01. The sequence goes on along the minus strand of CBDFIY010000003.1, from coordinate 1,217,846 downwards.
TGAGTTCGATAGCACCTATTATATTGAGCCGTGTCCGGCTTCCCGTGGTCTCTATGGGTTTATCGACACCCGTTTTGATCCATCCCGATGTGATTTTTGTTGCTTGAGTTGGATGAACTGCGTCCATGAACAGTAAGGCTTCACCCTCTGATAGCTCAGCTTTTAGCGCTTCATACTTTTCAATAAATTGCGCTTGTTTTTCAACATCAAACTTATGTGGAATGCCTTTAGGCTTTTTATAGCTGAAACCCTTTTGGTGTAACCACTGGGTTAGCCCTGAAACACTAAACTGCACACCCCAAGTTGTTTTAATATAATGACCAATTTGGCTCACTTGGGTATATATTTTTCCTGACAAATGAGTAACCAGCAACTGAGATTGCTCGTTATCTAGGTAACCTTTGGAGCCGCCATTGGTTGATAATAACTTTTCATCATTTAGGTAATCATTAAGATGCCGAACAATCGTGGACTCATCTTTTCTTAATGCCTGAGCGATCATTCTTGTCGACCAGCCTTCCGACCGCAACAAAACGACCTTCAAACGATCACTTTCTCTACTGTCTCTTGCTTGCTTATGACGCAATTCCAGTGCAAGTTTTTCGTTTTTTGTCAGGTCGATTTTCACAACACTTCGGACAGTTTTCGATTTGAAGGATTTACATAAATTGTAATCCATTGATTTATCTAGCTTTGGTTGATACTTAAGTAAAAAATTAAACCTTTTAAAATCAACAACTTAAAAAACTGTCCGAAGTATTGTTTTCAGCATCTGCGCACTATGATTATTTACTCTTTATAAATCAAGTACTTTCAATAGCGATGGGTATAATCCTAACGCCTGCATAGCTATCCACATGACGTATTTATACAGGAGATAACACATACGCTTTCAAGTCGACTGCTATGCTAAAGAGTATTTAAACCTGACGGGGACAGCTTTATGGACGCAACGCTTCTTTCAAAAGTAGTTTTACCCATTGCTTTATTTATTGTCATGCTAGGGATGGGTTTATCGCTCACCGCTAACGACTTCCGAAGGGTAAGCAAAAACCCTAAAGCCATCAGCTTAGGCCTCTTTTGTCAGCTGCTTCTTCTACCATTAGCGGGGCTAATGCTAGCTATCCTTTTTCAGCTTCCTCCTATTTTATCTGTAGGGCTTGTCATACTCTGCCTATGTCCCGGTGGCGTAACCTCCAATTTATTCTGCTATTTAGCGAGAGGAAACGTGGCTTTATCAATCACACTGACGGCCATTACCAGCCTCATCATTCCTTTCACCTTGCCATTTATAGCCACGCAAGTGATGAATCACTTCATCGAGAGTACAAACACCATTCAGCTACCTGTCATAAAAACCCTCATCACACTCATTGCTATTACCATCATACCCGCTTGTTTGGGTATGCTGATTCGTAAAAAGCACTTAAGCCTTGCAGAAAAAATGCAAGGCCCTGTAAAAATACTCTCAATGGTTTTCCTACTCATCATCATTGCCGGCATTATGAAACAAAACTGGGCGAACCTACCTGATTTTTTTGCACAGATGGGGTTAGTGGTTCTTTTGCTGAACAGCAGCATGATGCTGCTGGGGTATATCGTGCCGGCACTGTTTAAACTCAGTAATGAAGACTGTATCAGTATCGGTATCGAAACAGGTATTCAAAACGGCACCACGGCCTTGTTTATTACAAGCACACTCCTCGCAGACCCTGTGATGTCGACCCCTGCGGCAACCTATAGTTTAATCATGTTTGCCACTGGCGGCTTGTATGCCTTCATCATGCAAAGAAAACAAAAGACATTGCCTCTTTAATCTTCCCAATTTATCAGGAAGAGCGCACCTTAAGACTGATGGTGCGTCATAAGATATGCCAATGTTTTTCTGCCTATTACTTTACCAACCAAGTTTGCGACTTGTTTTGAGTTACAGTCTCTCTTACCCCTCCCAGCAGCGGCACCCAAAATAAAAGTACAGGTCAAAATTAACATTGCTAGTCGTGTTGGCAGTTTGCATATCCACTCCCTCAGCGGACTATCAGAACAAGAACTTAATTACTTAATTGCTGTCAATGAAAGCAATTAAGTAATAATTTTTGACTGAGATATGCATTCTTTAAAAATTATATTTATTTTTTTACATTCTATTTAAGCTTATATTGCAGTAGCCATATAACTAAATAAAGAGAGCAACCACTTTACCAGCCCTAAGTTACATAAAGAAATTTAAGTACTTTTTATTTTTAATATGTTAAACTATTATTTTTTATTGACGAACATCATGGGAATAACAAGAAAACTTAATTTTTCTAAAATAATGCGTTATAAAATAATTATTTTTTTCAATAACTTAAGCGCACCTTCGCCCCTAACTATTATTTTCCTCGAACTAAAATCTATTTAATAACTCAAATAGAAAACTGACGTCACCTGATAACTAACACGCTGTATTTAGTTCATGCCGACTAAGGGGTAAGCAATATGATTAAGTTTCCAGAACTAGGTCCAGGAATTTTAGTAACAGCTGCCTTTATTGGCCCTGGGACGATTGTAAGTGCAACCATAGCCGGTGCGAGTTTCGGCTATAGCCTGCTTTGGGCGCTGTTATTTTCTGTGGCCGCTACCTTGATTCTGCAAGAAATGACAGCGCGTTTAGCCTTAGTGAGCGGGCAAGGATTAGGGGAAAACATTGCTGATGCTATTGATCATCCACTTCTAAAGTTTTTGGCTATATCCCTTGTAATAAGTGCCGTTGCAATTGGCAATAGCGCTTACCAAAGCAGTAATATCTGCGGTGCTAGCCTCGGTTTAAATAATCTCTTTGGCGCGTCAACGCTCGGGAATTTTGTTTGGCCTCTCTGCATCGGTTGCGTTGCTTTTTTACTCTTGTGGTCAGGCAGCTATAAAGTCATAGAAAAATCTCTAATTGTTCTCGTAGGCTTGATGAGTGTGGCTTTTTTATTAACCTTTATTCTCACCAAACCCGATATATCATTGTTACTTTCAGGCTTATTCGTTCCTCAATTGCCTAGCGGGGCAACGCTTACAGTCGTCGCGTTAATAGGTACGACCGTTGTACCTTATAATCTATTTTTGCATGCCTCTACAGTCAGTGAGAAATGGGACAAACCTGAGCATTTACCTCATGCAAACAAAGATTTATTATTTGCTGTTCCTCTTGGTGGCCTTATCTCTTTAGCCATTGTCAGCGTCGCAGCTAGCGCCTTCTTTGGCCAGCAAGTGAACATCCAATCCGCAGCTGATATTGCACCCGCTTTACAGCCTGTATTTGGTGACTTAGCACAGATTTTTGTTGCTCTTGGGCTTTTTACCGCAGGGTTATCATCTGCGATCACAGCACCGCTTGCTGCTGCCTATGCGGTATCAGGTATTTTCAAAAAACCAGCAAAACTGGATAGCCCTCACTTTCGTTTCATATGGGCTTCAATTCTGATAATTGGTGTTATCACGGCGAGCTTAGGCTACAAACCTGTTAAGGTCATTTGGTTTGCTCAAGTTGCTAATGGCATACTATTACCTGTTATTACGTTATTTTTACTCGGATTGATGAATAGTAAAAAATTAGCAACATATAAAAACAACTTCAAACAAAATGCATTAGGCCTTATCGTATTGTTGGTAACTTTTATATTAAGTGGAAAAACGTTGTTATATGCGTTTGGGCAACTCTGAATGACCAATAAGTACATTGATATTAATTGTGATTTAGGTGAGGGCGACACAGAAAAGGCTTGCAAAGAAGATGCACGCTTAATGCCCTACATAACACGCTGCAATATCGCTTGTGGCCAGCATGCTGGCAATACGAAAACCATGCTCTCAACACTAAAAAATGCTGCAGCAAATCATATTCTTGTGGGCGCGCATCCGAGCTACCCTGATCGCACTAACTTTGGACGAATAAGTATGCGAATGCAGCGAAAAGCACTGGAAGATTGCTTAATTCAGCAGATAGATACGTTACAGGCTCAGGCAAAAAAACAAGCGATGACACTCAGTCATATTAAGTTACATGGCGCACTTTATAATGATACAGAGCAACGCGCTGAACAAGCGTTATGGGTTGCTGAATGCATAAAAACGCATTATCCAAGCCTCTCGGTTTTAGGGCTAGCTGGCGGATACTTGGAGGCGGCTTGCCAAAAACAGGGACTGGCATTTATTCGAGAAGGCTTCATGGATCGGCGTTATACGTGCTCAGGGCAACTGACGCCTCGCTCACAAACCGGTGCTATGATTGACCATATTGAACAATCTATTGAGCAGGCGATCAATCTCGCATCAGGTCAGCCAGTCATAAGCGATCGATCCACAGCATTACTGCTTGATATCGACAGTATTTGTCTTCATGGTGATAATTCGAATGCAGTACCTATTGCTAAAGCACTATCTGCAGCACTTAAAGAAAAGGGAATGGGTATTTTGTGAAAAATTTGCATTACAACCTGTATCCAAATGGCGAGAGAGGCTTCACCCTTGTTTTTGATGCGCCCAAAAGCAAGGCGCTATCGACTTATATCATTCACTTAGCAGAGCAATGTCGGCACCTCTCTGCCTCAGAGCCAGTAGAGATTATCCCCGCCTACCAAAGCTTAACTGTTTACAGTGCCGGTCAAGATAAAAAAGCATTGCAGCAGCAGGTCGAGTCTTTTTTAAAATTGCCTCTACCCGATAAACATGTACCAAATCGATTAATTACTATACAGGTTTGTTACGACTCAAGTCTCAGCCCTGACCTAGCCACGCTTGCTAAAAAAATCAATTTATCCATCGAGGCGGTTATCGATAGACATACCCGCCGTACTTATTTAGTACATATGCTGGGGTTTTTGCCGGGTTTTTTATATTTAGGCGGGCTTGATGAGCGACTAACTTACCCAAGAAAATCAACGCCTGCATTGTCAGTTCCAGCTGGCTCTGTCGGTATTGGCGGCGACCAAACAGGGGTTTACCCCGTACAGAGCCCTGGTGGCTGGCATATCATTGGCCGTACGCCGCAGGCTTTATTTACGCCCGACAGTAAAACACCCTTCATCGCTAACCCACTGGATGAAATATGCTTTAAACCAATAAGCTTAGATGCGTACAAACAACAAACGGCCCAATCGTCATGAGCCTGACATTTATTCATAGTGGATTGCAAACCAGTTTACAAGATGAAGGCAGAAAGGGTTTTCTGGCAAAAGGTATCTCACGCAGTGGTGCGATGGATCGCTTGGCGATGCATCTTGCCAACTGGCTTGTTGATAACGAAAAACATACGCCTGTCATTGAAGTTACGTTAATAGGGCCGGAGATCGTTTTTCATCTGGCCACAACCGTGGCTGTCACAGGCGCGCATTTTTCTCTGACACTTAATGGCCAGCCGCAACCGAACAACCAGATATTTCAGGTTAAACCGAATGACCGACTCACCTTTGGTAAACTGTCTCAGGGGTGTCGTGCGTATTTGGCCTGCTCAGCTAGCTGGGATATCCCTTATATGTTTGGCAGTTATTCGACGCATTTAACCGCTGGATTTGGCGGCTTTCATGGCAGAGCATTTAAAGACGGCGACTCGCTCAAGATGGTGTCGACGCGTTGTGTCGGCAGCAAGATACTTCCGGATGATTATCAGCTCGGTTTTTCAGGGCATTACCTTGTTCGTTGTGTGCCAAGTGTTGAAACACACTTATTTAGTCGCCCACAAATCGCAGCCTATCAGGCACAGGGGTTTCAGGTAGCACCAGAGTCTAATCGTATGGGTATTCGCCTTATTGGTGAGCCCGTACAACATGGCTTAGCCGATATTGTTTCTTCTGGGTTATTGCCCGGCAGCATACAAGTTCCCCCTTCCGGCCTGCCCATTATTGCAGCCGCTGATGCACAAACGATAGGGGGTTATCCGCGCATCGGGCATGTTATTGAAGCAGACATGCCAGTGATTGGTCAGCTTAAAGCAAGTGATACCGTTACTTTTTTGATGATAGATGAAGCAGAAGCAAGGCAGCTTTACCAAGAGCAGCAAGCCATGCTCGATATACTGGACGAACCGCATGCACACTTTTAAGCACCCTAAAAAACTGCGCGCAGCCATAAGAAAAGGCGAGTACAGGCATCACACATCAGGCTGTGCACCTGGATATGTACAATGCAATATTGTTATTTTACCCTTTAAGTGGGCTAATGATTTTGAGTTATTTTGTCAGAGAAACCCTAAAGCCTGCCCTTTGCTCGCAAAATCTCAAGTGCCGGGCGATTATTACCTACCCATGCTCGGTAATATTGATATACGCACCGATGTGCCAAGTTATCAAGTTTTTCATCATGGTTTACCGCAAACACAAGTCCATGATATCTCTGATTTATGGCAGGAGGATTTTGTCACTTTTGCCTTAGGTTGCTCTTTTTCTTTTGAGGAGGCGTTGCTCGATGCAGGATTAGAGGTACGGAATATTTCAGAATCTGCCAATGTCCCCATGTTTCGCACTTGCATTGATTGTGAGCCTGCCGGTGAATTTTCAGGAAAGCTCGTGGTGAGTATGCGACCCTTTAAAGCATTAGACGCCATTCAGGCGATAGAGATTTCAGCCAGTTTTCCTAAAGTACATGGTTCACCAGTACATTTAGGAGACCCACAATTAATCGGTATTGATGACCTTTCCTCCCCTGATTTTGGTGATACTGTAACAGTTAAGCCTGATGAATTACCTGTATTTTGGGCTTGTGGTGTGACCCCGCAATTAGCACTTAAAGCGGCTAAAGTACCCTTTGCCATTACCCACAGCCCCGGTTGTATGCTAGTGACAGATGTGAGGAATACGCTGCTGGCAACATAAACGGGCGGCATAAGATTTAATGCCCTCTATCAACATGATTAGTCTTTTATGTATTTATCAGTTTTGATAACTTATATCCGGCTGCCAACCCTGTAGCAATTGTCGGAGGTTGCTTTCTTGATTAGGCAATGGCTCATAAGAGTGAGTTAACGGGACAACGTCCGCGCCATACGAATTGATCGCCCTCCCATACCCCTGAGGAAAAAAAGGCCCTCCTCGGCAATGGGGGTAGCCAGCTTCCTAATAAAGGTAAAGTATGACCTTGGGGTAGGCTATAGGGGGGAGGAACTTGGATACGACCCCGTGCAGGAGCCTTGCCTGAGCTCGCATTCGGTTTCGGTTGCTTTTTCTTATCAGGCTGATAACCGCTATCAATCACCTCAAGCAAGCCTTCTTTTGTCTGGAGCTGCGTTGGCAATTTAACTGGAAGAGAAGAGTTTCTAATCTCTTTTTTACACTCATGGTAAAGACGATTAAATTCCTTAACATTATAAAATTTACCACATACTCCATATTTACCATTAAGGATACGGGGAGCTATAGTTTTTACAAATACATCATCCATTGCCTGTTTAATAAACTCATCTCTATCTTCTCGGGTAGGCTGTTTCCAAAGGTCCTGACATGTTGCCAAATTCTCAGCTAAGCCACCCTCTTTTGTACAAGGTACTTTTTGATCCCCTCCTGAAAAGCACGGTAAAGATAACACAAACATATAAACAATTATGATTTTCATTGCTAGCAATAAGCTCAGGGCATTCAAACAGTAAACAGACGTTAAATAGAAGAAATAGTTCAGCTAAACCCGCCGTACCAAAGTAACTTACATTCACCCTCTATCCACTTATCCATTAACACAATAAGTTTTCGGGCCTACCCATCTCAATTATTTTAAATATCACCTCATCACATGCGTGCAAAGAACTATCAAACAAATAGCGCCAGAATACTTAGACAGTTATCCACAAAAACTGGGGATAAAACTGTTTAGAACTAATGTATGAAGAGAATATACCGAAGCCAAAATAACACCATGATATTTTTAGGGAGTACTATTCGTCATTAACCCGCTTATTTATACGTAGGAAGTCTATCGCGAAACAGCTCTCGAATATTTCATGCGCCGCAATACAGCATATAGAATATTGGTAAATACCGATTAAAACTAAGGCTCTCTTATACATTATTTTCTCAACAGATTATGGCCTGTCTGTTATACCCACCGGAATTGGAGATGGGTATATACCCACCACACTTGAAGATGCAAGGGCGTTGGCCGCGCTCGCTCACCCCAATCACTTACTGACTGTAAGCTCATGGGGCTTCGCTCGCTTGCCGCCTTCTTGCATCTCCAATTCTGATGGGTATATATGATCACGAACTAAACGTGAGCGAATCTAAAACGCCCATGCCGCTATGTATTCCCCCCTCCGATACTTTAGCTGACTTACTACGAAGTAAATAACCTGCATACCCATCCCCAGAAACGGCAGGCTCGCCATCAACATGCACGGTAAATATGCCTAATTCACTGATCAAGTCATCAACTAACGTTAGTTCACCTTTTTTAACAACCAATGCTGGCTTACTTCTATGTTTAGGGTGAACTCTCTTCATAAGACTCCATGCTGAATAATCTTTAGGCGATAAACGCATCAAGGTTGGAAGAATCTCTTGACCAAAAATACAATTTCCACCGCCTTCTCCTTGGTTTTTTAATACCCACTCCTTAGGGTCATCGCTTTTAAAAACGTTAACCGCTTGCTCTGATAGCGGTACCATTTCACCTAATCGTTTTTTTACTGCAATAGCCTCTTCATGGCTAAGATTGAAAGCTGTTAATTCATCAATCGACATGGATGACAATATCATCTGTACACTTTTACTTGTCGCAAGCTGCTGGTTAACAGTTGCATTCACAGCTACACGGTGGTTTTCAATAAATACACGTGTTTGCATGAGTTTCTGGCAGCAACTTGTACTGTGTAAATCATCAGCCACATAATCACAGTGGTCATACCCAGTCCGGTAGTAAACGCAATCGATAACACCCACTTCATCGAGTAAAAGCCTACCATCACCCCCTGTCGACAAATTATCTTCAAGCTCTCGAAACGTCCGCCTTACGGTTTTAATGCCTTGCGCATGTAATGCATATTCCAAGAGGTGTTGGTCGAAAACGTTATCTTCATTTTCTTGAATAACCATCAGGAAAACACCTTGTCTATCTTTACTATCTGCTTCCTTAATTATATTTATCGTTTTCACAATACCGTCAGAGAGTCTTGCTATAGCAGGGTTATCGACAAAATGAGCTTGCCTATCAAGAGACCAAACTGAATAGTCTTCTGGCCACTGATCAGCTAAATATCGGTGTAATTCATGGGTTAGCTGACCAAATGGCCCCATACCTGCTGCGATGCTATTAAACTCAATTAACTTTGGCCCCTCATACTCATCATCCATAAAATCGCTCCTCATTATCAATAACGGTAAGCAGCGCCCAGGGGTAATTTTTCTTTGCATTGTCAGTAGTGCACCAAAGAAGGGGTCTCCTATCGCAACTGGGCTAATAGCTTTTGCCAGAAATGGTTCATCAATAGAGACAGCATGAATGAGTTTAGCCATCAAATGTGTTGTTTTTTTTTAAGGTCGAAAATCGGCTCTTAGAAATACTGTTAGGCGTAAAACTAAAAGGAACATGTATTGCAGAGTATGCACTTTCTTTAAATGATAGACCTTTTCCTAGCTGCCATGAAACAGCATCGGCAACAGCACGCTTAGTACTCGATTCAACCATAATAGCCTCTTTGTAATGAAGAATGTATTGCAGGTTTTATGAATTCGCATAATGTGCCATACCTATTGAGTACAATCAATTTATTTCTAGAAATATGGAAATATATACCTATCCCAAGATAACCTTACAATAAACACATCTGCATCCATGACATACTCAAGAGAAATACCAATATCTGTCGACGTAAAAACCTGCTCTGCTCATGTTCTGGTCAACTTCAACCAACTAAAAAAATACTGATTATGGTACGACCTGATTTAATGAGTAGATTCTCATTGATCATTTAACTCGCCGTAGCATTCTTTATTACTTGTACGTATTAAATAAAAGAAACTGTACACTGAATGAACAAAGCCCACAAAAATAACTCATAAACTAGAATGGGATATTTTAATATTCTTTAAACATATCAGAAGTTTTTCTGTCTATTAATTAATATATTTTTCCCAGTACGTGACCAGGGCTTCCTAGCACTTTTTGATCAGTACAAAGTTTAAGCTGTCATATAATACGAAGTCCTTGAAAAATTCAATATTAAAATAGTCAATTTCTCATACCTATTGTCAAAGATAGTTTTCTGCCATCCAAACACCATGAATATATCTGCATGTACAGCCTCAATAAGAGATCCGCGACAAGGCATCAATCAAAAACACAGCCTTGAAAGCCTCCTTCTAATCGTTTTTTCATCAATAATAAGTGGTTATGATAGCCCTAACAGCATGTCTAATTTTGCAGCTATGAAGCTTGACTGGCTGCAGAAGCATACAGATATCGAATCTGCTCCCTGTGCAGAAACATTACGGTTTTTACTTGCATGCATAAGACCAAGAGATTTGATTGAAGGGTTTACGACATTCGTTTCAAGTTTGCAGGGTGAATCTACAGGAGATGTTATTTCATTAGACGGCAAAACGATGCGAGGAACAAGGCACAATGGTCGAGAAGCCATCCATGTTATTAGTGCATGGTCTCAAAGCCGAGGCCTGACGCTGTGTGCCCTCGAATCAGAAGGAAAGAAAAATGAAATCAAAACTTTGCCGAAGCTTATCGACAGAATTGAGGTAAAAAATGCCACTATTACCATTGATGCGATGGGATGCCAAAAAGAAATCGCAAAAAAGATTATTGAAAAAGAAGCTGACTATTTTCTGCAACTGAAAGGTAATCAGCAGGGGTTGCTGGAAGAAATCCAAGCTTTTCATCACAAGCTTGAACGTGATGGTTATGAAGAAAATAAGACCTCATATTTTGAGGAGGCGAATAAAGGGCATGGTCGATTAGAGATAAGGAAATATCAGCACTTTGAATTAACAGACTGGGTAGATAAGGCTAAACCTTGGAGCGGCTTGAGTTCGGCTGTGCGTGTTGAGCGGCATCGGTCTTCAAATAAAGGGGAGTCTAAAGAAGTTTCCTGGTATATTAGCTCACGCTCTCCTGATGCAAAGCATGCGGCGAAAGCCATTAGGGGACACTGGGAAATAGAAAATAAACTGCATTGGCGGTTAGATGTTACTTTTAAAGAAGATGACTGCCAGCTTCATTCCGCTGGGCTCAATATTGCTACAATAAAGCGTCACTGTATGAATTTGTTAACACTTAATGATCAAAGCAAAAAGGGGATGAAACATCGAGTTATGGGGTGTGCAATTAATGATAAATACAGAGAGAAAATGCTTTTCTCCGGTCAATTTATGCACTGATCAAAAAGTGCTAGGAGGCCCTGAGTACGTGACACATAATTTGTTGAATAATAGCCGTTAATCTATAATTGACTGAATTAATTGATAATTATGTATCTAATAAGGTTCAAAAATTGACGAACTTATGGATATAATTTGCCCCCCCACAAGCATCTCTCTCGCCAACTCAAGAAATCATTTAGATGTCATGAAAAAAACCTTAATCTGTTTGCAGAAATATTAATTGCTTTGATAGCAGTGAGGTCAGTTAATTTGACAAAACTGGCAACACAAGTAGGCAAAGATGTAAAAGTAGAATCGAGTTACAGACGCTTGCAGCGGTTTTTTTCAAAGTCCCATTTCTCACCAAACGGTATAGCCCTGTTTATTACGCGGTTATTTTTTAATGACAGCATCAAATGGACATTAGCTATCGATAGAACCAACTGGCAATACGGCCGAGTGAATATCAATATATTAATGTTGAGCATTTGCTATAAAGGTCGTGCAATCCCCGTATTTTGGATGATGCTGAACAAAAAAGGTAACTCTAATACCTGCGAACGCATTCAGCTACTAAATCGTTTTATCCGCCTGTTTGGGAAAGATCGTATAGAAGCATTAACGGCTGACAGAGAATTTATCGGCAAAGACTTTTTTGACTACCTTGATCAGCAAGGCATTCCCTTTGTTATCCGTATTAAAAAGTCTGAAATAACAAGGCGGATTCAACCTCTAAATGCATAACTTTCATGCCGCTAAATTAGACATACATTGCCCCATAAGTTCAGCGGGTGATTTATAGAACAAGAGTTTTCTGGGTCTTCGATTAAGCTGATCGATAGATTGCGTCACGTCACTCTGAGAAACCAGCTTAAAGTCCGTTTTCTTTGGGTAATACTGACGAATCAACCCATTAGTATTTTCGTTCAATCCACGTTGCCACGAGCAGTAAGGGGCGGCAAAATAAAACTCGGTATCCAGTGCCCTTGAAATTTGTTCATGAAACGCAAATTCCTTTCCATTATCTGCTGTGATTGAGAGTACGTAAGGTTGATAAGGTAACAACAGCTCAATCGTCGCTTGCGTCACGCTAGCCGCAGACTTATCGTTCACTCGCTTAGATACAGTGAATTTGGTGAACCTGACTAAAGCACCGCTGTGGCCATGACCTACAACTAAATCAATTTCCCAATCGCCGACACGCTCTTTAGCGTCAACAATCGCGGGACGATGCTCGATACCTACGCGATTTTTAATATGTCCTCGGCCTGCCAATTTTTTCCCTCGCGGTTGATAGGCCTTGCCGCGCCGTCTTAAAAAAGTGTACAGGTCACCCCCTGCTTTTTTATCAGCCCAAACATGCAAATAGATCGTTTCATGGCTAACTGAAACTGTATGATTCTCTTTGAGCCAACCTGATATCTGCTCTGGGCTACACTTCTCACGGATCATGGCCTCTATCAAAACAACCCGCTCATCCGTCATCTTTGTAGGCTTGTGAGATTCTTTGCGCCTCTTGTCTCTGATCGCTTGCGCCTGCTTGTGCCTGTAGCCTTTCATGCCTTTATTGCGGCTCAGCTCTCGACTGATGCTTGATTGGTGAACCCCTATTGCATCAGCAATAGCCTGTTGTGAATAGCCTTGCTTTAGAAGAATATAAATCTGGCTTCGATCATCTTTATTAAGCTTCCTATGACTCATGATTTTGTTTACCTTTGTCTCGGTTATATCAGAATAAACCAATAACAAAGCTATGCGATTAGATTGTGAATCCAAGCAACCAATAGCCGAGGTCTTGAAGTTAATATTGATGGGCTGTTCTATCATTTAAAGCCCGGTGAGGAAACATCATTAACGGGTGTTCGATTACTATGGGGACTGCCTGTTTATCTTTCTGGAAAACGCCTTTCTGATGGTGAATTTCTTATTGTTGCGGCCAATCAGGCGCTACCCGACAGTTTAATTATTTATGCAAGACGCTGGGAAATAGAAACATTATTTGAATGCCTCAAAACGCGTGGATTTAACTTCGAGGAAACACATCTAACGGATCACGATAAAATTGACAGGATGATGTCTGTGCTCGCGATTGCTTATTGCTGGTCTTATAAAACGGGTGTTTGGCGCTGTGAGCAAGGGGATGGCATCAGTAAAAAAAACACGGCCGTTTAGAGAAAAGTTATTTTCGCCACGGCCTCGATTTGTTACAGCAAATAATTTCTGGCGTTGTGACTGATATTAAAAAAATACGAAAATGTCTTAACGCTTTTACGCCTAGAGACTGGATACCGCCTCTATTTAGGATGAGTGGCATATGAGCAATTAATTGTCATGTACTGGGTATATTTTTATAGATAATATTTTTGTTTGCTAGGAGGATCATGAAGTATTCTGAGAGTGCTCCCTTTAACTTACTAACACCTTGCCAATATAGTAAACATGCTCCACGTATACTTGTACTATATGGATCACTTCGGCCTCGCTCATTTAGTCGATTAGCAACTGAAGAGGCGGCACGGGTACTCAAATTTATGGGTGCCGAAGTACGTTGCTTCAACCCTAAAGGCCTACCTCTTTATGATGCCGCTCAATCCTCAAATCACCAAAAAGCACAAGAACTTAGAGAGCTTGTAACTTGGTCTGAGGGACAAGTTTGGTCATCGCCTGAAATTCATGGAAATATGTCTGGATTACTGAAAACACAAATTGACTGGATACCGCTAAGTATTGGCGCTGTTAGACCAACTCAAGGAAAAACGTTGGCAATTATGCAAGTAACTGGTGGCTCGCAAAGCTTTAATGCGCTAAATAATTTACGCGTATTGGGCCGCTGGATGCGCATGCTAACAATTCCAAATCAATCTTCAATTGCCAAAGCTTACCTCGAGTTTAATGATGATGACACAATGAAAGAATCACCTTTTCTTGATCGCATTATTGATGTGATGGAAGAGTTAATGAAGTTTACATTTCTTACTCGTGATCATAAAGAATTTCTGACTGATCGTTACAGCGAGAGGAAAAATAAAGATAATGAAGCCTTTAATCAAACCGCTAAAGAAATACCTATTGAATTAAACGGGTTTGATCTCTACAGATCGTTACCTAAACGCAAGACAACTCAAGCTTCTTCCTTTTCACTGCCTTTACTGGAGGAAAACAAACCGAACTCAGATAGTAAGGCAAAAAAAAGCCGGGTATGAACCCGGCACATGCTTGACATCCATTTATGGATTAACAGCAACTCAGACTATTAAACCTTTAGCTATAAGGCGTTCCTTGCCTTAAATCCTTGCTATTCCCTGCTGACTTCCTAGCCAGTCTTTGTAAGCATCCATTGCTTGTATTTCCTAGTGTTTGAATTATGGACAAAAGAGCGTATTTACTGAAGAGGAGATTGCTGTTGATTTGCGTAGGAAATTTCCTACAGCCTGTAAGCTAGTGCTTTCGATGAGGAAAACAATACAAATAGAGAAGTCCGAATAAAAGACAAACCGCCACAGAAGTCACTAAATAAGGAAGTATATACAAAGCCTGCTTGGTATGCCCTGCCAACAGATCAATACTGAAAGCCGCAATCGCTGGCGAGTATATATACTCAGAAGGCATATTATGAAGAGGCATATGCAAAGGTGTCAGCAGCAAGGCAACCGCAGGCATACGTAAAACCATTCTGATCCACGCCTGAGAAACGCCACGTGTAATCAACCACCAAAACAAAAGAAACGTGAAACTGGCGCCAAGATAAACTAACCATGCACTAAGAAATTCTTGATCAATCATTTTTTTCCTTTGTTGTAATATCAACAGCGTATATTGAAATACCCTGCCAAACACCATCATACTCGTTTATACCGATCACATTTGAAGATGCAAGGGCGTTGGCCGCGCTCGCTCACCCCAATCACTTACGGGCTATAAGTTCATGGGGGTTCACTCGCTTGCCGCCTTCTTGCATCTCCAATTCCGATGGGTATATCTATTATTCAATCTAACGAATCAACCCAACGAATAATATGTGCCTGGAGATCATGTTCTTTTACCTCATTCTCTCCAATGGTTTTATTCGCTACTGACTGATGAAAAGCATGCACCGTATTTTTATCACCACTCATCAAATGATGCCATTTAGGTAAGGGCTTATCCTCAGCGATTAAACGATAAGCGCAAGTGTCAGGTAGCCAATGAAAATGTGGAATATCTTGAGATGTCAGCTGAATACAATCCGGGTGCTTTTTAACGCGCTTGAAATAGGTGGTACATCGACAGGTCGTGCTGTCGAGATAGCGGCAGGCTACATCAGTATAATGAACGTCACCCGTATCTTCATCCTCAAGCTTCACGAGGCAGCATTTTGCGCAACCGTCGCAGAGGGATTCCCACTCCTGCAATGATAACTGCGCCAGCGATTTTTCTTGCCAAAAATGCCTTACACCCATGCAGGACTAACCTCGACTCAGGAGGGTGTTTTTTTCAGCAACAACTTGCATTTCATCACTCGCTTTAGGCGGCATTTGTAAGTAAAAACCTTTTTCACGGATAGCCTGAATCACGTCTTTTACCGAAATACGTGCAAGTTGCTTGTCCTCGGCTAAGACGAGCGTCATTGCGAGCTTTTCAGTACCAAACAAAGACCGCAAAGCATCAGGTATACTATCGAACCCTTTCTTTTTTTCGATATACAGATACATCCCCTCTCTTGTGAGACTCTTAAAGACGCTACAAATGATTTTTTCTGACATCAGGCTACACCTTTTTTGGTTTGTGCGCGTGAAAAACCTTGTCATAAAAAGGTCGCCTCCACGGACTGATCGAATGCATGACGCTTAAATCATTTTGTTTAAGTGCCTGACATAATAAAGAAAAATACGCCTTTTTAATGAGAATAGATTCCGCGATACTGCTCTCTTCGGCTAGCTGCTTCAATGCTTGCTTGACCACTTTAAAGCGTTTATCTGCCTTCTCTGGTCTGCCCAAAGCCGCATGCCCTGAAAAATTAGTTTGTAGGATCTGTAACCATTCTTCCGAGTAAGCCTTATTTGCATTGATAGACAATCCCTTCACCTGAAGGAACGCTTGCTTTTGCCAGCTCCCTGTTTGCGCGAGCAGCATTAAGGCATCGTTGGTCGCTATGTGTTTTCTGGGTAAATCAAGCCTGCGCATTAATTTCTCGCGAAACGTTGCGAGGGCTTTTAATCGTCCAAACTGATCACCTTTAAGCTGCCACGCTAAGCTTACTCGCTTATATGCCTGAGCGAACTCTCTATCCAATACTTGCACCATAACCTGCTCATATTCTTGCGTCATGGCATCTTCAAGGCTTGCCTCATTCAGCTTGGTGGCAAGTAGCTGATACATGTCGGGCAAATAACGCACGTCATCCAAGGCATAATGGATTTGCTCTTCACTCAGTGGACGCTTAAGCCAATCACTGCGGCTGCCCACTTTCGGTAAATCAATACCGATGAGTGCACTCACTAAACGTTGGTAACCCATCGAATAATCCATACCCACTAGCGCTGCTGCTACTTGTGTATCAAATACATTACAAGCTTCTGCACCCGTCGTATGATATAACAATTCAATATCCTCACTGCACGCATGGAAAATTTTAACGATGTTTTGATTTTCCAGAAGTGCAGAGAAAGGCTGCCACTGATCTATGCCCAGAGGATCGATCAGCGCAAATTGCTCACCATCGTAAAGCTGTATCAATCCCGGTTTTGGAAAAAAAGTACTCACGCGGATAAATTCGGTATCAAGCGCAATAAGGGGTTTAGCCTGCAATTCGCCACAAAGGGCTAAGAGCGCTGCGTTTGAATCAATAGTTTGAACGTCTTGCATCAGTGGGTGCACTTTTTATTTTTTCTTGCGTGAACAGGTTTCGGCTCAGCCTACCCTGGCATTTTAAAGCCGGGAGGGAGTTCAATGCCCCCTGTCAGCTTTGTCATCATATCTTGATTATTCGCTTCAACTTTTCTTGCTGCATCATTCATAGCAGCAGCAATTAAGTCTTCGAGAATTTCTTTATCTTCTGTCAATAAACTAGGATCAATGCTAACCGAACGTACATCGTGACGCCCTGTCATTACCACTTTTACCAAACCTGCGCCCGACTCTGCCTGAATTTCGGCATCAGCAAGTTCTTTTTGCATTTGCTGCATTTTTTCTTGCATTTGTTGGGCTTGTTTCATCATGTCGCCTAATCCGCTCATGATTGTTCTCCTCTGTTTAAATCTTTACCTGTTGGCACGTAGACAACGCTCGCCATGTCTATTTCTGCAGCGTAGTCTGTTATTATTGATTGGTAGCCTGCATCCGCTTCAAGCACTTGTAGAGCATGCGCCTTTTTGGCTTGCTCTTGCTGTTTGCGATATTGTTGTGGTGTCAGTAAATGATGTACCTGAAGCGTAATATTAACCAAAATAGGTCGGCCAAAATACTCGCTCATTATCGTCGCCATTTGATCCGCATGACTTGCATTAAACAACTGCGCACGCGATTGATCAAGTTTCATGAACCACTGATCACCTTCGATCCTATCGACCACAGCTTGGCTGGCAACAGAGCCTAACAAACCTGAAAAAGGAAGTTGATCAAAAATAGTCAGCCAATCGGTATTGCTCTCACACTGGGAACCTGTTGCCGATGATCTGTGAGTCACTTCCGGCGCAACCCGCCCCGCCACCTCAGCAGGCCCTGCGGCGTTAACAACAGCGAATTTTACCGAGTGATCTTCACGGAGGGACTTATCTGATGCCGTTTTGTGCACTTCACTTGGCAGCGAATTCGACACAGCGCTCTCAGTTTCGGTGACCACCCTTGCCTCAATACTTGGCATCTCAATGCTTGAGTGCAAAGGGGGGGCGTTAACGGCCTCGCGAGACAAATCTACTTCCTGTGAGACATTATCCGCTATCTGCAGCGTTTTTTTTTCAGCCGGTGGAGATTTTTCGGACTGCGGAGCCGCGACTGACAATGGCTCCTTCGAACCTTGCGGTCTAAAAGCCAGCATTCTTAACAAGGCCATTTCAAGCCCTGCACGAGGATCTGGCGCAAGCGGAAAATCTTTTTTCCCGAGCAATGCCATCTGATAAAAAAGCTGTAATTCTTCAGCAGTGATGCGTTGTGCTTGCTCGATAACGGTATTTTTATCGCCCTGATGATCATCTACTGCGCTCGGTACAGCTTGCGCAATGGTTAAGCGGTGCAAATAAAGCAGCAGATCATTCAGTACTGCAGAATAATCGGGAGAAAATTCGCTCAACTCACTGACAGAAGCTAATAAATCAGCGGCATTGTGATCGATTAAGGCCTCAGTAAGCTGGTGAATATGTTGACGGTCAATCGAGCCGAGCATTTGACTGACAGGCTCATGCGCCACTTCCCCCAGACAAAACGCAATCGCCTGATCGGTCAAGCTGAGTGCATCACGCATACTGCCCTTAGCCGCATTGGCTAATGACCAAAGTGCTTCGTCTTCAAAACTGACTTGTTCTTTTTGCAAAAGATCTTGTAAATGGCCCACGATGAATTTGGCCGTCAGGTTTTTTAAATTAAATTGTAAGCAGCGCGAAAGAACCGTTGGCGGTAATTTCTGAGGATCGGTGGTGGCTAAAAGAAATTTAACGTGCGCAGGCGGCTCTTCAAGCGTTTTTAACAGGGCGTTAAAACTATGCGTAGAGAGCATATGCACTTCATCGATCAGATAAATTTTAAAACGCCCCTTGGTCGGCGCATACTGCACATTATCTAAAAGTTCGCGTGTATCCTCAACACGCGTCCTGGATGCCGCATCGACCTCAATAAGATCAACAAACCGCCCTTCTGCAATTTCCAAGCAGGCATTACATTGCCCGCAAGGCTCTGAGCTAACCTTAACGTCACAACTCAAGCATTTGGCTAATATACGTGCGAGACTGGTTTTTCCGACACCACGGGTGCCTGAAAAGAGGTAAGCATGATGCAATCTATCGGTGTCGAGTGCATTAATCAATGCACGCAGGACATGTTCCTGCCCAACCATTTCACGGAAAAAACGAGGACGATATTTTCTAGCGAGAACCTGATAACTCATGCTACGGTATCCTTAGTCATCAGGGTATTATACACAAAACAGGAAAAAAGCGAGCGTTGAGAGGGTGGTAACTCTAAGAAGCGACATCCCGGCACACGAGTCGATAGCTGCCGTTGCTCCCTTCCGGGCCTGGCGGAGTTCACTACCTATCATTGCGAGAGAACCCCTTAGAGCCACCTCAACGTGGCAAGAGATTCTAATGATTTTAGTGACCAATGCAAGAAAATATTGGCCTCTTTTTTATAAACGCGCTGATTGTATAAAAGTTGTTCGGTACTTAACCATCTATTAATGGCGTTAAAACTCGCTTATCCTAAACTTATAGAAAAAATAAAATTAAAATAATAGCAGGCCATGTCTCTCAACAGAATCAGATAATATTTATGCAAAATCACATCTCATCACAGCGCTTACTTCTCGGCATCGTCGCTTGCTTAAGCTTACTATCGCCTACGACGATTCTCGCAAACAATAGTAAAATCAAACCCGCGCACGAGATAAAGGCTAAGCCAGACAATGCCATTAAAACGCCATTAATTAAAGAAATTAAACCCCATACCGCCATTTATGCGATTAGTTTTGGCGGATTTGATATCGGCCATATACGCTATCGGCTCACTGCACTTAAAGGTAACCAGATGCGCTATATCATCGATAGCGATCTGAGTTTTCTGCTACTTTACGATCAACGCCAAATCATTTCAGAATTTACTCTCGATCCTAAAAACAATTTACTCACCCCCCTTACATTTTCTCACATTCGTAAGGGAACCGGCGCAGACTTTGAAGAGAGCATTTCCTTTGACCAAAAGCAAAAAAGAGCAACTGGAAATTTTAAGAAAAAAGTGGCAACCATCCCCTATAAAGCAACGACCTTTGACCCTCTTAACGCCCAAATACAAATGCGACTTGACTTCTTAGCTGATAAACAGCTGTTTCACTACCCTTACATTTCCGGCAACAAGATTGACCATGTTTCTTTTTCATTAGTGGCCGAAGAAAACGTCCGCTTTGATGATCACAAAATGCTCACAAAAAAAGTCGAGGTCAAAAGAAAAAGTAAAAAAAGAAATACCTACATTTGGTTTTCTCAGCAGCTCGGCTATTTACCTTATAAGATTGAAGATTCACGAAAAGGTAAAGAGGCGATCATTGCGCAGCTTATTTACTACGAACAAGCATCAGACAAAGGCAGGGTTGCTTACGATAAGATCATCTTCGGAAAACCCGTCGAAGTGACAACCATCCACGACAAGCAAAAACTAAAAAAGAAAAACAAGCATCACAGAAAGTAAACGTTTCTATACCCATAGGAATTGGAGATGCAAGAAGGCGGCAAGCGAGCGAATCACCATGAGCTTACAGCCCGTAAGTGATTGGGGTGAGCGAGCGCGACCAACGCCCTTGCACCTTCAAGGGTGATCGGTATATACCCAACTGACTTCAAGGTGCGCGATTTAGCTGTTGGAAATTATCATTAATTCTACTGCCTAAATCAGCGCCAATTTCAGGTAGTATTTTTTCAAAAAACTCGCTAATTTTATTTTTAAAATCCTTTGCCGTGGAAAAGTACTGGTTATTCCTGACTTTTTCGTTCATCACCTTCCACAGCCGCTCTATGGGGTTTAGATTTGGGCTGTATGGTGGCAAGGTGTGAAGTTTAATGCCTAACTTGTCCGCAGCGCTCAGGACAGCCTTGGATTTATGATAGCCAGCTCCATCTAAAACTAAATGCACTGTCTTCTCACTATAATGTGCTCGTATTTTATGGAAAAATTCAATAATCGAATCGCCATTAACGGTGTCATATTGGCCGATAATAGCTTCTTCTATATGGGTGAGTTCGATAGCACCTATTATATTGAGCCGTGTCCGACTTCCCGTGGTCTCTATGGGTTTATCGACACCCGTTTTGATCCATCCCGATGTGATTTTTGTTGCTTGAGTTGGATGAACTGCGTCCATGAACAGTAAGGCTTCACCCTCTGATAGCTCAGCTTTTAGCGCTTCATACTTTTCAATAAATTGCGCTTGTTTTTCAACATCAAACTTATGTGGAATGCCTTTAGGCTTTTTATAGCTGAAACCCTTTTGGTGTAACCACTGGGTTAGCCCTGAAACACTAAACTGCACACCCCAAGTTGTTTTAATATAATGACCAATTTGGCTCACTTGGGTATATATTTTTCCTGACAAATGAGTAACCAGCAACTGAGATTGCTCGTTATCTAGGTAACCTTTGGAGCCGCCATTGGTTGATAATAACTTTTCATCATTTAGGTAATCATTAAGATGCCGAACAATCGTGGACTCATCTTTTCTTAATGCCTGAGCGATCATTCTTGTCGACCAGCCTTCCGACCGCAACAAAACGACCTTCAAACGATCACTTTCTCTACTGTCTCTTGCTTGCTTATGACGCAATTCCAGTGCAAGTTTTTCGTTTTTTGTCAGGTCGATTTTCAGCATCTGCGCACTATGATTATTTACTCTTTATAAATCAAGTACTTTCAATAGCGATGGGTATATATTAAACTATCCACCAGAACACCCATCTCATCAGGGTGTGACAAAATATGGTTTGGCGTTATGAAAAGCGTCGTATCAAGCAATCTACCATGACTTACCCAGACAGATTGAATACCTGTATTATTTGCACCCAACACATCCGTCGTCAGTTTATCGCCAAAATGGATGGCCTCATCGGCACTCACACCAGCAAGAGCAAGCGCTTTCTTGAATATACTTACCGCTGGTTTTTCTTCCTTCTCTTGACCACCGATGATGATGTGATCAACTAAAGGGCGAATATGAATGGCTTCAATCTTTAATAGCTGAGAGAATTCCGGCCCATTGGTGATAACCACCAAGGTAAACGACTCGCGCCATTTTTTAAGCAACTCAACAATACCCGGGTAAAAATCTAATGCGGCCTTGCGCGCATCATCAAAGGTATCTTGCAAACGATCAATCAAACGCTCATTGACAGATTGAACGTTTAGCGTTTGGAGTGTGAGGCTGATCAGTTGGCGACGGTATTGATGCTCATCAATAACAGGAAATAATTTCTCTGCAAACGCTGATGATAAGCGCTTATAAATACCATTGAGGTATATATCTGCAAATTTACTCGCGTCGTCAGATTTTTCAAACAGAGGAGTCGCGATAGTTATCAGCGCCTCTTGCGCCTTCGCATCGGCAAGCGATGTATCACAGAGCGTTTCATCGAGGTCCAAAAAAATAGCTTTAATCATACAGTCTCTTGATCACACCCTATTTTTTTTAAACATGGATATGACTTTATTCAGTGGCGAAGCACCCGCACCTGTTACAGCAATCATCGGTTCAGCCACATCATTCCAGCAATCTAAAAGTGCGGCTAACTCTCTACACTGTGCAGCTAAGAAAGTTAATTCTTCCTGCGCTCCTTTTTTACCCGCAAACAAACCAAACAAACTAAGCTCTTGCGCCAAGGTTGGATCATTCGTGGAGTTTTTATAAACCTCAAGCTTCCATCGCGTATTATTGACTGCATTTCGAAACAGCATTAATTTTGTTGCCAATGCGACTTTCGAAAAATCAAATAACTCTCCAGCTATACTAAAGTCGGTCACCAAGACTTTAGCGCCTTCCGGGCTCGATGCCGTCAGCGTTGCAGAACGTTTATCCTGATTTAAAACAGCCAAAAAACCAAATAGCTGCCCCGAAGACAACTGACTGATTGCCATAGTGCTCGGGCTTTCGCTAGAAAATACATCCACCGAACCTCGAATTAGCGCATAAAAGCAGGGTTCCTGGTCGCTCCTATTGATGATGATTTCACCGGGCGCATAATCCAACAAGCGACTATGGCGCATGAGCAAATCAAATTGCTCACGTGACTCATGCTGCAATTCATTAAAAAATGCGATTTGACTGGTAACCGTGGCCTGCACTAACCCATCCGAACTTCTCAAGGGGCTCTCTTGCATGATTTTCCTCCAAGGAAAGAGAATCTGAGCTGCTTATTATTAAACCGCGATATTACAGTTGATCAGGCCTAACAACCATGCCGCAGGAAACAAAATGCGACAAGGTTAAAGCGTTTTTGTCAGAAACTGCCCTTTTTGGTCACATACCATCACTGACTACTTCTCAACAAAGGCACGTTCAACGACGAAATGAGATTTTTTACCATGCCGAGACTCTTCAAACCCTTTACTCTGAAGTAAGTCAACAAACTCATTCAGCATTGAGGTACTACCACAGATCATAAATCTGTCACGCTCAAGTGTTGGTGTTGGAAGACCCAGCTTTTGAAATAAAAGCCCCGTGCGCACAAGGTCAGTTAGCCTTCCGTTATTTTTAAAAGGCTCACGAGTCACTGTTGGAAAATAAAGCAGCTTCTCTTTAATCTGCTCGCCAAAAAACTCATTAGCGGGCAGTGTTTGTTCAATAAATTCTGTATAAGCAAGGTCTGATACTTCACGAACACCATGGGTAAGAATAATATTATCGTAACGCTCATAAACTTCGGGATCTTGAATAATGCTCATAAAAGGTGCCAGCCCCGTCCCCGTACTCAATAAATATAAGTTACCTCCGGGCAAGAGATGATCTATCACCAATGTGCCCGTTGGCTTAGTACTCACAAGGACGTCATCGCCCGGCTTAATATTCTGTAAACGTGAAGTCAAAGGGCCATCAGGTACTTTGATACTAAAAAACTCTAAATGATCCTGATAATTAGGGCTCGCTATACTGTAGGCACGCATAAGTGGCTTATCATCAACAGCTAAACCAATCATCACAAAATGTCCATTTTCGAAAGTGAAGGACTGCTGGCGCGTGGTTTTAAAGCTGAATAAGCTGTCATTCCAATGATGTACTTCTAAAACTTTTTCTTGAATAACTTTTGCCATCTGGCCCTCTTTACTATCAGTATTTTGAAGGAAGTTTATGGCAATTCATGAAAGCAGTTAAATTGATTGATTTTATTATATTGATTTATTTTACTGATAAAGCCATTCGAATAGCGCAACATCCCGCTTTATTCGAAAAGGTAACGCTAAGAAAGTTCACTGCAGGGATTTATTACCAAGATTGGCTTTAAAAATACGGCTAGCTGCCGAGCATCTAAATAGCCTTGTGCATGATGAAGCAATTGACCTTCATTATTAAAAAGCAGCATCAAAGGCGTTGCTTTCACGCCCCCCATTGCCACCACCATCGTTTGATTGGCCTGATACGTCTGAAATTTCGGCTTAAGCTTCCAAGCCGCTTTTCTGAGTGCATGATAATGCGTATTCACACCCATACCTGCCACACGAAACTGCTTCGTGCAGGCCGCTAATGCCTTATTAATAACTTTCGTTTGCTTGAAACACCAAGCGCAATTGGGCTCAAAAAATAGCATGACAAGTGGCTTGTTTTTAGATTGCACCTTCTCATAAGCAGTACCATCAAGTCGTTGATGCCCAAAACTCAAGAAATCAGCCGTGCATAAAGATGTCGCGAGGAGCAAAAGCACAAAACAGGCAAGAGCAACGCCTTGCCTGCGTACTGTTGTTGCTCGCCTTAAAAGGCCCAAGTTAGCCCTGCGTAGGCTTCTCGACCTCTGAGTCCCCCATAAATGTAGGCAACATCATAAGCGCCGTCAGCACCATACATGAGTGGGCTGTCATTCCTGCTACCCGTTTGTGTTTCATTCAATACATTGTTTGCGCCGACATAAGCTGTGAGTTCATTAGTCAGCACCTTACTAATCTTCGTATTCAGTACAAAGTAAGATGCGCCAGACATTGTTTTCTTAGACGACACAATAACATTGCCTTGCGCATCTTTTTGATTGTAACCTTTGTAGTTGTAGTCTTTCAGATCTTTAGCGCCATACCAAACCACCGTACCAATCAAATCCCAGCCATCAATATCCCAATCCGCCGAAAAAGTAACACGCTTATCCGCAGGTGCAATGGCATAAGAGTTTTTAAAGGCACGGTTATAAAAAAACGCTTCCAGCACCAGATCCATACCAAACCCTTCGGTAACCTGATAGCCCATAGCGACATCAGTCGCGGTGACTTTGGCTTTTTCTTTCAACTGGGTTAATAAAGGTGTGCCGTCTGCTGTTTCACTTAATGCAGCTAAATGCGCCACTTCGGTATAGGCGACAGATGTTGTCATGGTAAAAGGATAATTCTCATAGCTGAGCGCATAAGTACCCGAGTAAGAGCGTTCTAGCTGATTAATATCCACTTTGAACCCTGCGTCTGCATCCAGAATGCCGTGGTCTGATTCAAAAAACGACAAAGGTGCGCGATATCCTCGTCCACCAGAAAGCCTCGACGTCCAAAAATCACTATGGCTATAACGCATATCAAAACGCGGAGAGGCAATCACCTCGTCTATTTCAACACCCGGCTTGCTTGGATCGGTAAAATCCGCTCGGATCTGATCTACACGCAGCGCCATAGATAATTCAAAAGCATCACCTAGCTGCCAAGTATCTTGAACATAGACACCTGTTACACGATATTTAAAACTATCTGACACATACTTGGTATCTTTCTCAGCACTTTGCATACCCTTGTGGGATGAAGATTCAAGTGCCTCATGGCGAGTATCTGCCCCAAAAGTCATCAAATGGTCATTGTTAACAATCCAGTTAAATTTTGCATTAACGTAGAACATCTCATCAACGGCCTGGTAATCAAACCCTTCATAAAAAGAATCCTGACGGTGCTTTGCATAGCTACTTGATAGCGTCAGATTCCAATTCTTATTAATTTCATGTAGCCAGCTCAACGCAAATTCATCACGCTCAGTTTTAATCCACTCAGTGGTTTCCCATGCTTTACCCGTATAGCGTTTTTGTACGTTATTTTCTTCAAACAACTGATCACTTGCTACATCATCATAACCGGCCAAAACATCGCTAATGCCGCTTATTTTTCGGCCGCCAAAGGTTCCCCCAAGAACCGGCCCGCCAAAAATTTCTGAGGCAATATGCGCATATCGAAGGGTGATATTATCATCAAGCCCAACATCATGAGAAACTCTGCCAATAATGCTGCTGCTTTCTAAAAAGGGCGATTCACTAACCTTATTCCCATCAGCATCAAATTGCTCTCTGACATCATACTGAGAGATCAAGGTTGCACGCGTTGTCCCTGCCTCATTAATCGCAGTTGCCAATAGCGACGCTTTTTTATAGCCATTTTCACCGGCCGACAAGTCAATGGTTGCTCCATTTCCCTGCGCCTCAACCGTAACAATATTAATCGTACCACCTATTGCTTCAGGTGAAATCAACGATGCACCTGCGCCACGTGCCACTTCAACACGCTCAATCCCTGTAGTTGGGATGGCATCTACGGCATAGAAACCAGAAATCAATGTATGAGAAGGGAGTCCATCCACGAGAATGGTGGTTTGCTCGCCTTTCAAGCCGTTCAATAAAATTCGCTTGACGCCACACATTGAACATTCGTTATTCACGCGCACGCCGGGTGTTCCCTCTAATGCCTCACTGAGATTAACTGCATTTTTATCAGAGATATCACTCATGCCAATAACTTCAGTTTTTATGATGGCATCAGATAAAGCGCCCTTTTGATCAAGCCGTGCTTTAACGCCACGGACAACGACCTCTTCAACGTCCATATCTTGTGCCTGCAAAAAATTCACAAAAAGAAGTATGAAGGTAAAAATCGCAACGTGACGACAAGAGAGATAAACAAACATAGGCGTTTCCTTCTTTTTTATTTGGGAGCAAAAGGGAAACATCGCAGGCACCCCCCTGTGTCAGGATACTTGTCGCCTCTAAAATTTTAATTAGAGGCATAAAAAATGAGAAAATCGTTTACCCATTCGTTTAAGATACAGGCAATAGAAAAGGCATTGAGCCGACAAGAATGTATGAGCATCAAGGATGTGGCTGAAAACTTAGGTATTGGCCATTCGACGTTACAAAAATGGATTAGACAGGCTAAAGAGCAACGGCTTAATCAACCATTAGATGGTGGGGTAATGACCATGGTTAAAGAAAAAAGGCCCCAAGATTGGAGCGCTGAAGAACGTTTGAATATGGTCATTGCCTGCGGATCTTTGAGCGTCGAGGACATCAGCCAGCTTTGCCGAGAGAAAGGAATATACCCACATCATATCAACCAATGGAGAGGTGATTTTATCAAGAATAAGCCCCTATCGACTGCTTCAGAAATTCAAAGTGAGAATAAGCAATTTAAAAATGACATTAAGTTACTAAAAAAGCAGGGCCTCCTAGCACTTTTTGATCAGTGCATAAATTGACCGGAGAAAAGCATTTTCTCTCTGTATTTATCATTAATTGCACACCCCATAACTCGATGTTTCATCCCCTTTTTGCTTTGATCATTAAGTGTTAACAAATTCATACAGTGACGCTTTATTGTAGCAATATTGAGCCCAGCGGAATGAAGCTGGCAGTCATCTTCTTTAAAAGTAACATCTAACCGCCAATGCAGTTTATTTTCTATTTCCCAGTGTCCCCTAATGGCTTTCGCCGCATGCTTTGCATCAGGAGAGCGTGAGCTAATATACCAGGAAACTTCTTTAGACTCCCCTTTATTTGAAGACCGATGCCGCTCAACACGCACAGCCGAACTCAAGCCGCTCCAAGGTTTAGCCTTATCTACCCAGTCTGTTAATTCAAAGTGCTGATATTTCCTTATCTCTAATCGACCATGCCCTTTATTCGCCTCCTCAAAATATGAGGTCTTATTTTCTTCATAACCATCACGTTCAAGCTTGTGATGAAAAGCTTGGATTTCTTCCAGCAACCCCTGCTGATTACCTTTCAGTTGCAGAAAATAGTCAGCTTCTTTTTCAATAATCTTTTTTGCGATTTCTTTTTGGCATCCCATCGCATCAATGGTAATAGTGGCATTTTTTACCTCAATTCTGTCGATAAGCTTCGGCAAAGTTTTGATTTCATTTTTCTTTCCTTCTGATTCGAGGGCACACAGCGTCAGGCCTCGGCTTTGAGACCATGCACTAATAACATGGATGGCTTCTCGACCATTGTGCCTTGTTCCTCGCATCGTTTTGCCGTCTAATGAAATAACATCTCCTGTAGATTCACCCTGCAAACTTGAAACGAATGTCGTAAACCCTTCAATCAAATCTCTTGGTCTTATGCATGCAAGTAAAAACCGTAATGTTTCTGCACAGGGAGCAGATTCGATATCTGTATGCTTCTGCAGCCAGTCAAGCTTCATAGCTGCAAAATTAGACATGCTGTTAGGGCTATCATAACCACTTATTATTGATGAAAAAACGATTAGAAGGAGGCTTTCAAGGCTGTGTTTTTGATTGATGCCTTGTCGCGGATCTCTTATTGAGGCTGTACATGCAGATATATTCATGGTGTTTGGATGGCAGAAAACTATCTTTGACAATAGGTATGAGAAATTGACTATTTTAATATTGAATTTTTCAAGGACTTCGTATTATATGACAGCTTAAACTTTGTACTGATCAAAAAGTGCTAGGAAGCCCTGACTAAAAAAGGAGTTAAACCGTAAAGATAAGGCATTAGCTGAAACAGCAGCGCTGCTAGTACTCCAAAAAAAAGTCCACGAAATATGGGAAAGCGACGAGGCCAGCTAATAGTGAAACAAGAGCGTGATGATATTATTCACTTGATTAGCGAGGCTCGATCCAATGGTGCTAGGCAAAGGCAGGCTTGCGATATTATAGGCATTACACCAAAAACATTACAGCGCTGGGCGCGACCAGAGGGCGATGAAGATGGTCGTTTGTCAGCCAAGCACAGCCCTTGTAATAAGCTCAGTGAGCTTGAGAGACAGCGTATTATTCAGGTCTGCAACCAACCTGAATACGCGAATTTATCGCCCAGCGTCATCGTGCCAATGCTTGCAGATAAAGGTGTGTACATCGCATCTGAATCCACTATTTACCGTGTGTTAAAAGCACATAAACAAGATAAGCATCGGCTGAGAAGTAAGCCTGCCAGAGTTATTACAAAACCTGAATCGTTGACGGCCACAGGCCCGAATCAGATTTATAGTTGGGATATTACGTATTTACCAACAACGGTAAAAGGCTTGTTTTATTACTTGTATCTTGTCATGGATATTTATAGCCGAAAGATTGTTGGTTGGCAGGTATATGAACAAGAAAGCAGTGCATTGGCCGCAGATTTAATGACAGATATTTGCTTACGTGAAGGGATTAAGCCGAATCAGGTGATCTTACATTCGGACAACGGTAGCCCGATGAAAGGCGCAACAATGCTAGCGACACTGCAAGAATTAGGGGTTGCTCCGTCGTTTAGCCGCCCCTCTGTTAGTAATGATAACCCTTATTCTGAGTCATTATTTAGAACACTTAAGTATCGACCAGAATACCCAGAAAAAGCCTTTGAGGGTTTAGATTTAGCACGAAAATGGGTGAATGGATTTGCTGATTGGTATAATCATGAGCACAGACACAGCAGCATAAAATATGTCACGCCTGTAGAGCGTCATACGAAGCAAGATAGAATTATCTTAATCAACCGTAAAGCTGTTTATCTACAGGCGAAAATGGCGCACCCAGAGCGATGGAGTGGCGACATTAGAAACTGGGATCACATTGCTGAGGTTTATTTAAACCCAGGGAAATCTAAAAGTAATAGGGAAATAAATCAGGCGGCATAAAAGTAAACTTTAGGCGACAAGTATGTTGAAATCTACCGGCACTGATTAATCTTAGGGGAAAGCGAACTTTCTTATAGAGATAGACATCAAAGACACTGCCAGATGGTTGCCCTTCGCAACATCGACAAGATTTTTGGCTGGTATCGGGCTTAAATCAATTCTATCCACGTACAATTGTACGTTTAAATTTAATTTTTACCGTTGCGAGGGCAGCGCCAGAAACTCCTTACAAAACCGTAAGGCTGAACTTCCCATTTAAGAAACCTATTGTTTCACCACAAATCTGTATTTGTGCGCGATTTTAGAGAGATAGAACAACAAAAGCAAGAAATAAGTTAACGCGAGAAACAAGAGCAAAATCAAACCTTTCAGCTTATCTTCTGTTATAAATAATTAATTCGGCTCTTTTCTGCCAAAGATAAACTAAAATAAAAAAACAAAATAAATAACAGTTTAATTAACAGGGAAATGACACAAAAATAATAAACTTTTCGAGTGTTTCACTTTCAAAGGTAGCTGACACATTTATTATTGGACGAAAAATGACATGATAAACAGAAAAAAACTATTCTTTACATTCTTTATTCTGATACAAACAACCCAAGCCTTTTCTCTTGGCACCATCGATGCGGCAAACTTTTTCACGAGTACGTTAAATAGTCTTCGACAAAGTATGCCGCTCACCGGCGAAAAAGGTTTTTTAAATGCTGCGGCCAATTCTGTTGCAAGTACAACTGTATCCGGGTTTTTACAGCCGATGATAAAAAAGAAGTTCTTCGATCCAAAAATATACCTGCATCGTGGAACAGGCAAACTGCACCATCAAAAACCTAAAGGCATTTTCTACAACACACACCTTCAAACAGAAATTAACCGCTATATTGATATTCTAAAGGCGCTTGATCCAGACGAAGTTAAACCGCATTTTGTTTTTCGTGGCCCACCAGGCACAGGAAAAACTCTACTCGCAAAGCTTATCGCACAACAAGCTGGATTTTCTTATGAATTCATCTCAGGTGCTGCGATTAATCAGTTCCCTGAAACAGAAGCTATCCGTGAAATTACAGAACTTTTTGAACGTATAGATAAAAAAGCCAAAAAACGCAGCGATGTTACTGTTGTCATTTTTGATGAAGCACAAGATTTCCTCATGGAAAACTTCAGGCAGCAACGTTACATTATGGCGAATATTAATAACGTCATGTTCACACACACCAGCGAACCCTCTGCTAACTATTTCTTCATCTTCACATACAATTCACTATTTCCTATTGACGAACGCTGGATAAGACGAATAGATCATCACATCCATTTCGACTTACCCGACATAGATACGCGTAACAAGCTTTGGGTACATTATTTGAAAAAATCTGTTAAACGCCTCATTGTAGAAAAAGGTTCTAAGGATGAAGTAGAATTTTTCCTCGACAATCTTGATATTATCAGCGCCGAACTTTCTGCGGAATCTGACGGCTTTTCAGGCAGTAATATTAGCCAAGTGTCAAAATCCATTGCCAGACGCATGAAAACAGCTAAACCTTGGAAAACATTTGATCTTGAAACAGCCCTTTCCGAGCTTGCAACAACGCGTAAAAAATATGACATCATTGGTATCGACTTTGGCGTAGCTACAGAGCGAATTAGAAAAAGTAAAATAGACAGCGAAGAAGTGCCTAGCGGCAACTAAAACGAATACGCTTTACTTTAATGCATTTTATTAACAGCCCTGAAGGCTACTTCAGGGCTTTTTTTTATTTTACCCTTAAGGCAACTCGCCAGATAATCAATCATTGACTACTTTTCCTTTAAGGCATTCCCTGCCCAGAAATCACTGAACTAAACATGCCGACTATGATAATGCTATGATCACAACAACCATTTATACCGCTCTCTTTTTCGGCTTGGCACCCATTACTCTCACGGTAAGTTTTTTATTAGCGTCGATTCAATTTGAAAGGCGAATCACGATTCACATCATCCTGCTGATCATTTATCAAATAGGCTGCTATAGCTACCTTTACTTTGGCGCTACGCCTAAACCCGTTATGCTCATCATTCTTGCTGTCATTACACCTATTTTTCTTATGGGGGGCTCTATAGGACTTACTCTCACGATGATCAAAGAGAAAAAATCGCGCCTTCTAGGTTGTACTTTTATTACCTTCGGTTATCTTACTGTAGCGATGCAAATTTTTTTATATATTACATCACTCTGGGGAACGATCTAACACCACCTTTATAGTCCACCTTCTATAAATTAAAGGCATCTCCCTACTTTTGTCGGCATTCAGACCCTATCAAGGAGCCCACCATGCCCCAACAACTAAGCGTAAATATCAGCCTAAAGGATTCCATAAATCGCATTTACAACACACTCGAAAACAAAAAAAATATTGGTAAGATCGCTGACTATATTCCAGGGCTTGATAAAGTAAACCCCAATCAATTCGGCATTTGTCTCAGCACAATTGACCAAAAAATGATTTGCGCCGGAGACAGCAGCACCCCCTTTTCGTTACAAAGTATTAGCAAGGTCTTTTCACTCGCGCTCGCCTTTCAACAAGTAGGTGATCAATTATGGCAGCGAGTAGGCGTTGAACCTTCAGGCTCACCTTTCAATTCACTCATTCAGCTAGAAACAGAAAAAGGGATTCCGAGAAACCCTTTTATCAATGCAGGCGCACTTGTCATTTGCGATGAATTACTCTCTCATACCTC
Organism: Pseudomonadales bacterium; assembly: GCA_965248335.1. Classification (GTDB taxonomy): domain Bacteria; phylum Pseudomonadota; class Gammaproteobacteria; order Pseudomonadales; family DT-91; genus CAKMZU01. Next base: position 1,185,048 of record CBDFIY010000003.1, on the reverse strand, counting down.
AGAACCTAAAAAGCAATTACTTGATTTTATCAAGGAAATTTCAGGGTATGACATTACCTTTAACCCGAAAATTGCTGAGGCGGAAAAGGCCACAAGTTTTAGAAACTTAGCGCTCATTAATTTAATGAAGAACTTTGGTAATATTCATCACTCGGCTGATGACGTTTTAGATCTTTATTGCCACTTATGCTCACTAGAAATGACTTGCAAGCAACTCTCCAAAACTTTTTTATTTCTAGCCAATGGCGGTACAACGCCTTCCATGCATAAAAGCATACTCAGCCGAAGTAAAACCAAACGTATTAATGCTATTATGCAGCTCTGCGGCTTTTATGATGAGGCAGGTGAGTTTTCATTTCGCGTTGGCCTTCCTGGAAAAAGTGGCGTAGGTGGTGGCATCATTGCTATTTACCCTAATCATTATTCTGTCGCTGTCTGGAGCCCACCACTGAATAAAAAAGGTAACTCCTATAAAGGTATTCAGGCACTTGAGCTCCTAACCACACAAACAGCAAGCTCCATATTTTAAAAAAAATCAATAATGAGAACACCATGAACCCGTGCTATTTTGAAGATGCAAATGTCGGCTATACCACTTTTGCCTATGAACACCTTATCACCGAAGAAGAAATTATTCAGTTTGCCGAACAGTGGGACCCCATGCCTTTTCATACCGACCCAAAACTCGCTGAAAGTTCGCCCTATGGTGGGTTAACAGCATCAGGGGCGCATATTTATGCCATTTTCGTCAAACTCGCACACAAGCAAAAACGGAAAATGGCCGTTATTGCGGCCCTCGGCGTCAGTGAACTTGCCTTTAAATTACCCGTAAGACCTAATGATACGCTTTATATGAAAGGTGTCTGTACCGAGACAAGAGCATCAGCATCAAAAAATGACCGTGGCATCTGCACCTTTGCATTTACATTAATCAACCAGCATGCACAGATTGTCTTAACACTCACCCAGCCACTTTTACTCGCAAAAAAAGACAAAGGGCTAGATCTTTTTTCTACAAGCTGACCATTTCAATCCACGTTATCTGTACGGTGCTCGGCTGAAGCCTGCCACGCACCACCTTGAGTCACCTCTTCTTTATATCGAACCTTTTGCATCGACTCTTCAATAACGGCCTCTAACTGTAAAAACAGCTCGCGATAATCACTATTGAACATCTTCTTTTCATCGCTATTATTTAACCAAACTTGATAAAGGCGCTCCTGATAGCTGAGCTCAGCTTCAATAAAAATGGCTTTTTGTTGCAATGCCCTAAAAGGGTGTATGCCTAAATTTTTTAATGCTTCCTGCCCTAACTCTAAAGCAGAAAGGTATGTTTCACTCACGACAAAATCCGCACCGGCCGAAAGCAGCGAAAAATAATGCCTCCGGTCAAATGCCCTTACAAAAATGCTAACGTGAGGGTAGGCCTTCTTGACTTCTTTCACTAATGTAACCGCATCTTCTTTACCATCAATGGCCACCACGAATAACCGAGTATCACTCATACCCGCTGTGTGCAGTAACTCAAGGCGCGTTGCATCACCATAAAAACTCTTAATATTAATCGTGCGCATTAACTCAACCTGCTGGGGTCGATGATCAATCGCCACTGTTTCAAATCCATTAGCCATTAAAAATCGATTTACGATCTGACCAAAACGACCAATACCTGCAATAATCACTGTCCCTTTTTCATCAATGGCATCGGGTGTTTTTGCATGCCTGCTAGGTTTATACAATGGTGAGATAACCTTATCGAAGAGAATAAAAAGCAACGGGGTCAAGCACATAGATAAAGCAACAACAAGCGACAGCAAGGAAGCGATTTGAGTAGGTATAACATAATGTTGCGTTGAATAATTCAATAAAACAAAACCAAACTCCCCTGTCTGTGCAAGGCTCAGGGCGAGCAGCCATCGATCCCGTCCCTGAATATTAAAAACCCAGCTTAGCACCCATAGAATCACGGCTTTCAACACAATCACGCCGAGCGTGAGCCCAAGTACCCAGTATATATTTTCAAACAGCAGGCCAAAATGAATACTGGCTCCCACAGTGATAAAAAACAAACCCATCAAAAGACCTTTAAAAGGCTCGATGTTAGATTCCAATTCATGCTTAAATTCGCTATTTGCCAACACCACCCCCGCCAAAAAAGTACCTAACGCAGGAGATAATCCAATAAGACTCATCAGTGCAGCAACACCTATCACAATCATCAACGCTGTCGCTGTAAAAATATCCCGAAGTGACGATTTAGCGACAAACTGAAAAAGTGGGCGGCTTAGAAAGTGGCCACCGACAACCACTAAAGCAATAACGGCAAGAATCGCCCCGGCATAAGCCCAATCATTCAGGTGTGCAACGAGGGACAAATCTTCATGACTTACCGATGCTGTTTGTATCCCACTTTTTGCTTTTTCTATCAACAATGGCAAAGAGAGTAAAGGTATCAGCCCCAGCATAGGAATAACGGCAACATCTTGAAACAGCAATACCGAAAACGTATTCACGCCTCCTTGTGTTTGCGTCAGACCTTTTTCGCTTAAGGTTTGCAAAACAATCGCTGTTGAAGAAAGAGAAAAAATTAACCCGATAGTAAGCGCAACTTGCCACATCACATTAAAAAACAGAGCAATACCCATGATAGCAGCCGTGGTTAATATAACTTGCAGCCCTCCTAGACCAATAAGTTTATGCCGCATAGACCACAACATTTTAGGTTCGAGCTCGATACCGACGAGAAACAGCATCATCACCACACCAAATTCAGCGTAGTGTTGTAACGTCGACGTCTCGTTACCAACGAGCCCGGTAACGGGGCCTATGATAATACCGGCAATGAGGTAACCTGAAACCGAACCTAACCCAAGCCGCTTTGCTATGGGGACAACAACAACAGCAGATGCTAAGTAGATAAATGTTTGAATAAAATAAGTTGTCACAACGAAACTTTCTTGCCACTAGACGCGCCATCACTCAATATCGTTAGATTGACCACTTTCTCCGCAGACAACTCGCCTTTGATACAGGCCTTTAGCAAAGAGTAAAACTGCTCAAGATGTACCTCTAACCTTTTTTCTTTAACGGCTGTTCGTGAATCAAATAAAACAAAAGGCGGAAGATATTTCATCCCCATCAGTAAGGCCATTTGCTCCAGCGGTCGAAATAATTCCTGCAGACTAAAATGAACGGCGCCCTGATGCTCATAGGCTGTTTTACTTCCACCTGCACTCACAGCACAAAAAAATGTTTTACCCGCCAAAGCACTTCTACGAGCGTCATAAGCAAAACCATAATCCAAAACAAGATCCTGCCATTCTTTTAAAATAGCTGGCGTTGAATACCAGTAGATGGGAAATAAAAAAATAATGATTTCATGTGACCGCAAACGATCATGCTCTTTATTGACATCAATCCGAAAATTGGGGTATTCGGCATAAAGGTCAACAGCAGTGACATATTCCATATCGCAGGCCACATCAAAGAGATGGCGATTTATTTCAGAGTGATGTTGCGAGGGGTGGGCATAAAGCACAAGCACCTTATTGAGTTCTGGCACATCACCCCCTTTCACTAAGACAAGAAGACTTATACCCATCGGAATTGAAGATGCAAGAGGCGGCAAGCGAGCGAATCCCATGAGCTTACAGTCTAGTAAGTGATTGGGGGGAGCGAGCGCGGCCAACGCCATTGCATCTTCAAGGGTGATCGGTATATAACGGGTTAATTAAAACTTATCGGCAACATCAAAATGAAGAGTCGGGCTGTTTTAAAAATTTAATCTCTTCTGCTGTGGATTGTCGGCCAAGAATAATATTACGATGTGGATAACGTCCAAATCGATCAATAATATTTCTATGCTTTATTTCCCACGTATTGTCGAGTTTATATTTTGCACGCAAAACCACCGCTTCATCATGAAGCACTTTTGATTCACTATGCATATACGGCATCAAAACAAGTTCTTGATATTTTGGTGGCAATTTATCAAGGCCACCCGAATCAACGACCTGCTGCGCGATCGTTAATGCCACAGGATCACAGGCAAAGGATAAAGGGGTACCGCGATAGATATTCCGAGACATTTGATCCAGCAGAATGATTTCTGCCACAGCACCTTCCGGTGATTGTCGCCAATGATGTAATTCGCCCTTCGCTGCCTTAGCATGCACGTTTAAAAAACGCTTGCGGATCGTTGAGTCCAGCGATGGGTCCTTAAGAAAATGTTGCTCTGGCTTAAGCTCAACAAACCAAAAATCTAACACCGCTTTATAATCGTCCTTCATTTTATTTGCCGTCACATAGGTACATATTAACAGGTCGTAGGCTAGGCACCATAAAGTGAAACTATCCCGAACGCCACATCTATTATTCCAAACTCCGTCCATATAAAGACCCATGCAGATATATAAAGTAAAGCTCTATAGATCAATATAACTGCTAATAGTTCATCTTTATGGGTGGATTTATTCTTTAAAAGAAAGGCAAGCACCCCCAATTAAAAGCTATGACCCTGTCCATTACCTTTACTTATTAGGAACATTTACTTTGTAAAAAAATCGCCATAACACTGTCGTAGATTTCATAAAAAATTTCGGTTAACCATTAGATAATTTATCTACAACACTCTATTTTTAAAATGCATTTAGAAAACTTTTCTCTTACTCTCTGGTCTCAATATAAACATTTATACCGATCACCCTTGAAGATGGGTATATATAATGAGAAAGATTATATTCTTTGCATTAAAAAAGACAATGCCTCTCTTTTTATTGAGAAAAAGCACCACCCGTCATGAAATACTCAAAACGACTCTTAGGCTCATAATGACCATTAATGATAGCCAAGCTGTTTGGTACGCTGAAGCGTATTCAAAAAACTCACAACCTCAGCAAAAATTCTCGACTCAACTTATTCAGGAAATAGCGCATTCGCCAAATATAAAACATATTTGGGATGTAGGTTGTGGTTCGGGTAATAATATACAACCGCTTCTAGATAATTTCCCTGACGCCAGCCTTGTTGGTAACGACCCTTCTGACTCCATGTATGAATATGCAATAAAACGCTTTTCTGAAAATACTAACGTGAAGCTATATCATGAAAGCGCACAAGATTTTCAACCACCTCACAGCGTCGATCTTGTTTTCTCTGCCTATGTACTCCATTGGATACCCACTGATGACTTAGCGCCTCTGTTTGCAAAAATATACAGAAGCCTGAACCCAAATGGCATTTTTGTCGCAAGAACGGTCTGCTTGAATCACTTTAAACACCTTGACGCCATACTCACCCGATTACGTGAAAATAAAAAATATCGAGCAAATCTAGCTGAATTTGAGTCTTCACACTTCATCAATCGTATCGGCGACTACGAAACATCACTTATTGAAAGTGGGTTTATTATTGAGGAGCTCAGCATAAACAGAAAAAGTGTTAATTTTAAGGACAGGGAAGCACTCAAAGCCTTTATTAAACAGTGGCTCGAAGGTGCCAAGTTTATTGCTAAAACAAACCCTACTTTGGCCGAATCCTATCTGGACGATTTTGCTCAAGGGTATCTTGACGCTTCTCACCAAATGCACGCCTCCCCCCTACGGTGGGATGAGGCGCAACTGACCATTATTGCCAAAAAAACATAGGATCGCCAAAAGAAATAGATTTTGCCGGATCAAGCAAACAGACTCACCTAAAACTGATAAGACAACGTGCCTACCGCTGAAAGAGGCTTATTCGGCCTTGCACCTGTAGGCCGCGAGGAAACAATTTGCTGGGTATCCAGTAAATTGTCAATGCCGAGCTTCACTGCAAGGTTCGGCATTACCTGATACATACCGGCGAGATCGATCGTGACCAGTGCGGCAATAGGCTTCTCAAAAATCGAATCGCCTACCTGCCCCGCTTGCCCTGCAACTTCACGCATTTCACCGCGATAATTAAGTGCCGCGGTGAGTCGCCAGTCATCAGCCTCAACGCCGGCTAACAAACGAAGCTGATGCTTGGGCAAATAGGGTAGTTCATCGCCTTTTTTTACGTCTCCCCACTGTGGAAACCCTGTCTGGAATTCAGACTCTGTATAGGTATAACTCAAATTAATAGGAAAGGTGAATTCCTCCAGCTTATAGCTGTAGTCAGCAAGAACCTCCGCACCGTAAACGGCTACTTGCCCACCATTAAACGATTGATTAATGCAACCGGCACTTGCCGTACAGCGTGCAATCAAATTGCTATAGTCACTAAAAAAGCCAATCGCCTCTAAAGATAACGCATCTTCATTAAAGCGCACGCCATACTCATAATTAATGCTTTCTTCTGGATTAACATTGGTATCTGCACTGGCTCCTGCGGGTGAAAATCCTTTATTAACACCTGCCAACACGCCTATTTGGTCTGTCCACTGATAATAAAGACCAATGCCTGGGACAATCACCTGCGTGCTTCTGGATTTATCCAGTGCTTTATTTTGGAAGTTTTTATAATCATCCTCTATGGCTTCAAAACGTGTACCCAGTGTTAAAACCCAGTCATTAAAGCGTATTTGATCATGCACAAACAGGGCAACGGCCTTGGATTCTGAACGGTTAAGACTAAGGTGTCGCACACCATAGCCATCAAATACAAGCTCGCCTTGCTGCATCAGATAGCCATATTGTGGCTCATCCCTATCCACGCCATCTTGATGATAGCGAATACCTGTCGTTAGCTCATGATTTAAGCCAAAGGTGTCAAAATCAATTGCTAGCCGAGATTCAATACCTTGCGATGCATATTCACGTGCATTGTTGGTGAAAACCAGTGTCTCCTTGTCATCGGAAGGGTTGGTATCTTGCGTACCTTCAATGATATCCATATACCGACTATATACTTTAGGCGATGCTAACACTTGCGCAAGCGTTGCTCCCCCTTGCCCGAGTCCTTGAAGGCGAAACCATGTACGATCGAAGGTTTGCCAATATGCCTTTGTCGTCAGCATCAAACTTTCGGAAATATCAAGCGCATGTATTCCATGCAACTGTAGATGCGTTGATTCGAATTTATCGCGCGCTGTTGCCGCATAACGCTGACTGGGGTCAGCAGAAAAATCAGCACGCGATAAGCCCACATAAGTCTCATTACTCTTTTCATCGGCATACCCAAGCTTGATCACAAGTTTCTGAGGCATCGCTGCATCATCACTTGATTTCAATAACACTTTGGCATTGATATCTTGCCGGATAAAACCTGTATTCGCCCCATTCTTAAGCGTTTTAAATCCATCACTGCTATAGCGTAAACCTTCAACCAGAAAACCGAGGTTCTCTCCCATTTGCGTATAATACCCTTGGTATTTTTGTTGGTTAAAATTACCATAACTTGCACTTAACTCACCTGACTGTGAGGTAACAGGTCGGCTGACGAGGTTTATTGCCCCACCCACGGTGTGCGGGCCATAAGCAATAGAGGCAGGGCCTTTCGATACTTCAACGCCTGTCATACGGTTAACATTGGGAATATAGTAAGCCGCTGGTGCAGAGTATGGCGAAGGCGTAATCAAGATCCCGTCTTCCATTACTGTAATTTTTTGAGAACGTTCTGTTGTTACACCTCGGATGCCGATGTTAGGTCGTAATCCAAAGCCATCTTCCTGACGAAAATACACCCCCGGTACAGCGTTTAAAACTTGCGTAATATCGTTGTGACTGAAAATCGCTAACTCACCTTCATCAACAACATGTGCTGAGCCTGATTGCTGCTTTGCTTGCTCTTTAGAGCCAATGATCAATGTTTCTTCTAACGTATTTTTGGTATCAGTTGACGCAGCAGCCGTAAAAGTGGGCAAGCAAGCCATAAGACAGCAGATTTTTTTATTTAACATAATGAGGTATTGCCCAATTCAAACTAATGGCAGTGCAAGGGTTTGGAGGTGTAACTGATGCAGCATTGCTATCGCAAGTTGTTATTTTTTTAACACGACGATTTTCCGAAGGGATATAACGCAAATAGGAATAATTATCAAACGCGATTAGACCATAAACCCAAGGGATGCAGAACTCTCAACATCTCAAGACATTCATTTATAATCGCTCGCTCACTCATTCTTCTTAGCGCTGCGTACATGGCCACGGCCCTAGAATTTTAGCGTCTGTTTTCGCTCAAAGCATATTCTCGCGTTCCCCTCGATTCCTCGGGCATCTCTCAACGTTATCGCTCATACCATCAATCGGCGGTTAGGTTGTTACGGATACAAAATGCACGACAGAAAATATCATTTACGTTTTCTTTTGCGCACCGCGTCTTTCAGTCAGCATTAGTTATACTCGCAAATGCCTGCTACTTTTTTATACGTCACTTACATCAAGGTGCTAATGCAACAGGCATGAAATAATTTCAGCTCGCTTTTAAAATAACCAACCCAATCCCATGAGGGGAAGACATATTGTGTAGCGCAGTAGCCGCCACATAAAATAAGTAGATTACGTTGCACTGATCTATCCATAATCCAGTAAGTATAGCGTCTTTAATCGCTTGATTTTTTGTGCATATTTAAAGTGATTTTGGATTGATTACACGCATCATGAAAACGTCAAGGAAGAAGCTTTATGTCATTACGGTATTTTTTATCTGTGCTGAAAAATCGATTAACTCACAGGGCAAGGCCGTCATTGAATCAAATTGAAAAACAATTCGCAAATTATATTGACTGGGATAACGGTTTTTTCATCGAAGCAGGTGCACATGATGGTTATTCACAAAGTAATACCTACTACCTAGAAAAAAAACGCGGATGGCGTGGTTTATTGATTGAAGGAATTCCATCTCTTGCCAAAAAATGTGCAAAAAGGCGCAAGCATTCAACGGTTATTAATTGCGCACTCGTTTCCGATGACTACCCTTCAGACACAGTTACCATGCATTTTGCAGGATTAATGTCACTTACCGAAGGGAGTATGAAAACGAGAGAAGCGCAGTTTAAACACATTAAGCAAGGCTTAAAAGTGCAGCATTTAACGCGTAGCTACAGCCTATCGGTAAAAGCAAAAACATTATGCGCCATTCTCGACAACATCAACAATCTACCTGATATCGACTTTTTATCGTTAGACCTTGAAGGTGGAGAACTTGATGCATTAAAAGGGCTAAACTTGTCAAAATATCGACCTAAATTACTGCTTATTGAAGCGCGATACTTCGACGAGATTGACACTTATTTAAGGCAGCATAATTACAAAATGCTTAAACAAGTTTCTCATCACGACTATTTATATGCCACTGAAGCATCATCTAAAAGTTAATCCAATAGTGCGTCAAGATACTTGCAATGTACCCCAGCAAAATAACGGGCATCCATTTAAAATGCGTAAAAAACGTATAATAGCCACGCGCTTGCCCCATCAAGGCGACGCCTGCAGCAGAACCGATAGAGAGTAAACTCCCGCCTACGCCAGCCGTTAGCGTCACCAACAACCATTGATATTCTGACATATCTGGATTCATCGTTAGCACAGCAAACATCACAGGGATATTATCAACAATCGCTGACATCAAACCCACTAGCACATTGGCTATTGTCGGCCCAAGCTGCCCATAAATATAGGCGGAAGAAAGGCTCAAATAACCCATAAATCCAAGGCCACCAACAGACAAAATCACCCCATAAAAGAAAAATAAAGTATCCCATTCTGCATTACCAATACGGTCGAAAATATAACCCGGCCCACTACTCGCTTCAGGCTTCGCTTCTCCGCCACCAAGCGGTGTAACAACGGCTGACTTTCTGGATTTTTCAACACGGTACAGATAAAAGACAAAGAGATTTAGATAGCCTAAACCTGTCATCATGCCAAACACGGGTGGCAAATTTAATACGGTGTGAAACAGAACAGCCGTAACAATCGTCAATAGGAATAAAATCACAACGCCAAGCCCACCGGAGCGCATCTTAATTTTCGATGTATCGGTGAACGTGGGTTTACCTGTTGGAATAGCAAATTGCATAAAAATGGCCGGTACAATGAAATTCACCACTGCCGGTAAAAAGAGTTTAAAAAATGCAGCAAACGGCAATATTTCTTTTTGCCAAACCATCAGTGTCGTGATATCGCCAAAGGGGCTAAAAACACCGCCAGCATTTGCCGCTACAACAATATTTATACAGCTGACGCCGACAAATCTTGGGTTATTTCGCCCCACGGCCAAGATAACAGCACATAAAATCAACGCTGTTGTTAAGTTGTCGGCTACAGGTGATATAAAGAACGCCAAAATACCCGTTAACCAAAACAAGACACGGTAACTAAAACCTTTTTGAACCAACCACTGCCTGAGCACCTCAAAAACATTCCGCTCCATCATGGTATTGATATAGGTCATCGCTACAAGTAAAAAGAAGAATAGCTCTGTGTATTCCAGGAAATTATGCTGTAACGCCGCTCGAGCAAGCTCACTTTGATCCGATTGACTATAGATCCAACCAACAATCATCCATATTAATGCAGCAGAAATTAAAACCGGCTTTGATTTCGGTAAATGCAATTCTTCTTCAAGAATAACAAGCACATAAGCAACGAAGAAAACACCTAAAGCAGCATAACCATAGAAGGTATCCGTCAAGTTAATCGCTTGAGAGGAGCCTTCAGACGCCAACAGAGCCACAGAAAAAAACGAAACAAGTAGAATAATTAAAAACCGGAGCATATCTTCGCCTGCTAGCTCAAAAGTGCGTAACTTAGCTAAATACAACAAGAACTACAATGATAAACTTTACTATTTTATCTGAACCCTAATGGCAGACTAAAGAACCTAGCCCACCTCGAGAGAGCTAAGTGCCGTTGACTTAAATAGGGCTAGCTCGGCTATGAACCATTTTATTTATGGTAAGAAAGTTGAATGAAAATAGTGAATTATTTGAATGAAATCTGAGGCCACAAGAAGGAAAGTAGATACAACCATTGAGGCTCCAAGCATATATTTTCTTAAATCTAGGGCTTAATAAAGCCTGCTTCGCTGATTAAATCACGCTTTATTTTCCTTATCTAAAAAAATTTAAACGGTAAACCATCTATACCCATCGGAATTGGAGATGCAAGAAGGCGGCAAGCGAGCGAACCCCCATGAGCTTACAGTCAGTAAGTAATTGGGGTGAGCGGGCGCGGCCAACGCCCTTGCATCTTCAAGGGTGATCGGTATAGATACTTTAAGGACACTTCTAAAATCAATACTTCGGACAGTTTTTTAAGTTGTTGATTTTAAAAGGTTTAATTTTTTACTTAAGTATCAACCAAAGCTAGATAAATCAATGGATTACAATTTATGTAAATCCTTCAAATCGAAAACTGTCCGAAGTGTTGAAAATTACACGTCAGCCAGAACTCGCACAGATGAAATCCACAACTTATGCGCCTGCTGTTGGCTCAAGAAGCACTTTTAGAGGTACCCCTCAGTCAGCAGTACCTAAAAAGTGGCGATACCGACACAGAACAACTCAGGTAAAATCGATGACACACAAGTGACGCTAAATTAAGAGAAGCATCCCAACATAAGCATGAACTGCATCTATTTGGCCACTATTCATAACTATACCCATCGGAATTGGAGATACAAGAAGGCGGCAAGCGAGCGAACCCCCATGAGCTTACAGTCAGTAAGTGATTGGGGTGAGTGAGCACAGCCAACGCCCTTGCATCTTCAAGGGTGATCGGTATAAACCAAGCTTTACCCCTTTTACACTCACTCGCTGTGAAAAAAGTTTCAGAAAAATTTCGACTTAAAGATAGGATGTATTTTACCTTCAACAGGATCATAGGCTAAACCTCTCGTGTCATGATGCCTCTTTTCACTCCTGTATCCCTTAGAAAGAAGCCAGGAGGTGTATAACAACATGTTATCATCTTGAAATGACATCGGATTTTTCTTAAACTTATCGGGAAGCCTGTTAAATTCTTTTACTCTTGCTTTCCCTCTGATCAAGCGGTTCTTTGCGCTACTTACACTGGCTAGTGCGTCATTCTTAGCGCCTAAATTAGCATAAGAAGGGGCATTTCTCTGAGCTGCATTTGCACCATTATAAGCTATTACACTATTCGTTACACCCAATTCTAAGTCCGCTATAAGATCGCGCCCGTGACCATCTGCAAACATCCTATTGGCATCCGCCACCCCCTCAATGGCCGACTTTTGCTCTGCAAGGGTTTTTTGCTGCTCTTCATTAGGGTCTTTCTTGCTCTCGGAAAAAGATTTAGCTAAAGCATTTATTTGATGGGCATTAGCTTTATTACCTTCGTTGATTGCTTGAACGACCAACTTTAGGCCTTCATTGCCCGTCTTTGATTCTTGAGGCTCTTGAGATTTATTAGGCTCTTTAAGTTTATTGGGCTCTCTTGATTTTTGAGCTTGACGAGGCGAATCAAAAGACCGATCCCGCCCCCCAAACCTAGATTTTTTCTTGTCATCTTGTACAGCTACTGGGGCATCTACCTCATCCCTATCATCCACACCTGGCGACACATGTTGATTACTGACAGTTTGGACTTGCGGAGATACAGGCTGTGCTACGACAACTGGGCTAATTTTTACAGGTGGAGGGGCGGCTTGCACGGGCGCTACTTTAATCTTTTTTAGCTTTTCAATTTGCCCCTCCATTTTCCTCATTTTAGCACCTTGGCCAGCCAGCAATGCTTCATTTCTATTTTTAATATAAAGATTTCTCTCACGCTCCCGAGAAACTCTATTATCATAAGCAATTTGGCTTATTTTGTTTGTTTCCTTTTGTACATCTTCAAACATCTTAGAAAGATCTGCCTTAGACTTGCTTTCTTTCTTAACCAGATCTGCAACTCGATCATTAGCCGCTTGAACTTCATTCTTTAGCTTTATTTGATACCGTAGTTGCTCCTCATCTTGCCTGACTTTCTCTTTCTCTTTCTCTGCTCTTATCTTGAGGTAATGCTTGACACCTACAGCTGCCACACCCACACCAGTCAACGTAAAAACGGCGAAGAACGGTACCAATGCATCTACAGCCGAAGCCGAACCAACCACAGCAGCAGGCGCAGCAATGCCCAGTGGGGAAGACCCATAAATTGGCGCAGCAACTTTTCCCAGTGTCGAAAACCCATAGGACAGACAGGAGCACAATAAGCATAACGATATAAAAAATGACAGGGATACTAAATATATATTTCTTATCATGGAAAACTCAAAATTACAGGTAATAAAAAAATCTATTCAGAGGGGTTTGAATTAAAACGTCAGATTAAGTTCCTTGCAGATATACTTTTTCATTATACAAAACTTAAAATAAATATAATTTAATATTTATTACTGTAAATAACTTAAACATTCAGATAAAACAATTTTTTTACTACAAATAAAAATAATAATACAGCACCCACTATCAACCTTAAAACAGGAAATAAATCACTGCATTTAAATGACAACTTACACATAGATTTACCTGATTACCCATAAGCCTCAGCCATCGTAAGGAACTTATATGGCATTGGAGGCGTTTTTAGCGCTACGGACATAAACCGCGGAAGCAATGCCTTCAAATTAAAACGACGATTAAAGCGATAACAAAACTCAGCCAGGTATCGTGGCAAATGCCTTGGGCTAATGGAATGATAAGCGCCATGCATAGACGTTTTGATGTTGCCGATTATTGTGTTAACCCACTTAAACTCTTCGAGGTTAACGCAATCAGGCCCACCACCAGTGACAAATTTGTTGTGGGTACAATTAGCGTCTTTGATGGCATTAAAGCAAGCAAGGCCATCAGAAATCACAGTGCTTCCTTCCTTTACATGCCTCTTGGCCCATCGCTTTATCTCATTAAGCGTAAACCCCTCAACGACATTCATATTCATGCTAATTGGCTTACCCTCATCATCAAGAGAAACCGCTGTGATGTAGGGTGTTTTATTAGAAGATCCACGTCCACGCTTTCCGCCTCTTTGCTCTCCTCCCCAATAAACATCATCCACCTGAATAAAACCCGACAAAGGTTTGCTATCATCCCGCTCCTTCATTGCCTGCATGACTTTATGCTTAACTGACCATGCCGTATTGTACCCGACACCTAGTTGGCGTTTTAATGCCAATATCGATAATCCAGTTTTTGACTGGGTGAGTAAGTGAATAGCAAGAAACCATGTCTTTAATGGTAGCTTTGTACCTGCGAATAAAGTCCTGCTCGTTAGTGATGTTTGATGGTGACATTTATTGCATTGATACAGGGCTCTGCTTTTAAGCTTGCAATAGGATGTCGAGTGACAATCGGGACAAGTAAAGCCGTTGGGCCACCTCCAGTTAAAGAGTGCCGCTTCGCATTGCATCTCTGATCCATAATCTCTAAACAGATCTGAAAGGCTGTAGCCTTTTTGGAATTGAACCGTATTTTTAGACATGTGAACACCTCAACGATACTGTTCTTGACCGCAAGTGTAACAGTAGCTGAGCTTTAGGGGTAATCAGGTAGATTTATATATTTCATAAAACATGGCATGCGATACATTTACCGGGATTTTCTTTTTTTAATCACACTATCATACCCATCAGGGGTAATAAGATTTTTTGCTTTATCCTTTACTATCTCTCTAAGCGTATCGCTAAGTACATCTTCCCGAGTACTTTTACTATTCGTAGCCAGATGAGTCGTTTTTGCTTTCTTGTATTCACTCATCAATTTTTTTACATCAATCTTGTTTTCTGCTGAAGTCTCAACTGAAATAATTGTCTTTTTGATATCTTCAATCATTTTATCTCCGACCAAACTATCTGCCTGGAACTCAAAAAACACATTGCTACGCAACAATTTTTGCTCCTTCATAGCTGTCAAAATTTCTGCCTTCTTTGACAGCAATTCATTGCCTTGAATGTCTATATCATCTCTATACTTATCAATGATATTCCATACATCGCCCTTCGCAGTATCCGCACTTAAGGCATCTGGGTCGCTCCAGCCCAATGCATCAATAAGGTTACCGCGCGTTTTTTCAGAATCATCTATTTGGAATTTCATAAATGCTTTTTCGACACCATCTAAGTCACTGAGCTTCCTATCAAAGGTCTCTTGTGCTGAAGAAGGCGAATCTTCGAGCCTATCAGAAGAAATGGATAGTGCTTTATCGCCAGATAAACCCATGCTTTCATTAAACACACCCACTAACTCACCAATATTTTTACCCCTCGTCTGTGCTTTTGTTGTTTCCTGAAGTGCTTTTTGAAAGGCATCTTTATCTGCATCATCTGAAAAACTTAACTCACCACTTTGCAATTTTTTGATAATTTCATTTCGCACAGTAGCATCCAATTCTGTCATTTTTATATACACATCGCTGTCTTTTTTCAGCTTCGGCGTTAAATGCATTTTCATCCGCATTGCCATATCAGAGACAGGCGCCTTAAGCTCTGACTTCCCTCCAAATGTTTTATTAAATACTTCATTAATTCGATCTGAAGCATTGAGTATTTTATCAAAATTAGCCTTTTGATCTGGGTGCTTATAAAAACCTATACCATCCTTCGTCAGTTTTTTCTTACGAAGAACAAGCAGTGCGCTATTCTTGCCTTTATCACCATCGACGTAGAGGGCATCCGAATTTATCTGCTTGCTAAAACGCTTTAAATCTGGCTCTGCAGAAGCGTAAGAGGAGAGTTTTTTAAGGCAAGAAGCAATGCCACCAATAGAACCTATGGCACTGCCTGCTGATTTAATTTTAGTTCCAGCCTTTGAGGCAGCGCCCTGCGAAGGCTTGCTGTTCTTTGATTTTCTTCCCGGTTTACAAAAATCAGGGGCTCCTATCTGTGATTTAGGCCCAATTTTTAATTTTTCCAGAATATATTCAAGCACCAATAAACCCACAACAGAGCCGAATATTGCGCCAATCTGTGCAAGCGTTAAACCACCCCACTTTTTCTCACCATGATAATCATCATCAAAAATAGTTCTCGCCAGTGCTGAGTCGATACTTCTCCCCCTCAGCCTGATTTTTACATAATCACTGTCGCTACTGTTGGCGGAAATCTCCCGACTGCTTTGCCGCCCCGATACAACGACTGAATAAATATGCGCGCTGTCAGCCATCAAGCTTTGTAACGTCGCCTGTAACTCACTAAAGGTATCGTATTTGCCAACATGCGGATTTAAAACGGAATAGGTTTCAAGATAAAAACTTGCCGAGTCATCAAAAGACAAATTTTCCAAACCATCATCCTCATCAAATGCTGCTGAAAAACTGCCTCTTTTATAACGAATATGTGACTTATTAAGAACAGCATCGGTAAGAGGAATATCTGAAACGACGTTTTGCTGAATAAGCATTTTCCCCGTGCTATCCACACCGGAGGAAAGGCTAACCGAATTACTGGCAGCAAATATCTCATTAAGGGCGTTATTAGGTGGCATTTCATCCAGCCATACCATTAGCGATGCTAAATCTGCTCTATATTTTGTCTCTTTAGATGAACTAAAGTAGTCTTGATAGAAGTAACCCTCAAAGACAACAAAGTCACCGGGTTTTATGTCAGATAGGCGATCTGTGAATACAGTTATGTCAGAGTTATAAGCAATGGAAGGCGGTGAGATATGATTGATGCTTGTTATATTGACGGTGAGTTTTGAACCACTCACCTCCTTTACTTTTCCACTCAGCTTTGCAGTATGCACCAACACACTCGAACCCTTCTCTGGTATCAAGGTAACATATTGAAAAGGCTTGGAGAAATTAACAAAATTACTTTTTTGTTTATAGCCATTTTTATTGTACGCAATAGCGCTATCCGCTACAGCGACATCATCACTCCCTGATGTCGCTGTAAGATTATTTAAATTAAACTTTTTTGATGATAAATGTACTGAATTATTTGATCGTCCAAGTATCATACCTCTGTATAGGGTATGACGGTGATTACCATCAGCAAACATGACCCGATCAGCATTAAACACGAGGTTTTCATCATCATTAAAAAGCCCTTCAAGCCGCATATAGCCATGCGATTTTTGCGCTAAGATAACGCGTGCGTCTTCAACTGACCTACGCGTATTATCGATAAAAAACTGTGTCGATTCATTGTGCCTGTACTCGATACCATTCAACAATTTGTTATAATTTTTGTTTTTCATAAAATCAAAGGGCAATACATCTAAATACGTATCAACGATTGATTGATACTTGCCAGCCACAAACATTTCCCGATCTTTTTTTCCAACCATAACGTCCAGTGAGGGGTGGAATATCATCAGCGCTGAATTATCTGGCAATGCGTTATCAAGTGATGGCAACCCAACAACCGAGTCATCGAGATTGATATGTAAGTTGATATAAGTTTTGCTGTCTTTAGGTATTAAAACGGGTGAAGAATCCAAGTCTACAGAAACGCGATAACCGCGCTGATCAACGCCAAACGTCAAACCATCATCGGACACAAGAAAGGTTTTTAACAAGTTGCCATTCACCCAGGAACTTGTATCTGCATCCTTAAAATCAAATTCAATCACTAAAGACTTGTAGACACCAATAGGTACATGTGGCTGATTGACAAGAAACTGCGCCTGATGAGTCAGCCCGGCAAAATCGACTTCCATATTTCTTTTTGCATGCTTCGCATCAAATAAAGCAAAAGAATACCCATCAATATCAATAAGCTGAATATATTTAATGCCTACTTTAAAACGGCCAAAATAGCTATTTTCAGACGTCAAAGAAAGTATTACACCGCCCTTATCGTAATCAAAATGCTCCGGGTCAATCTCTACATCCACAGCCTGATTAATCTCTTCTAACAACTCACCAAGGGCTGCATTGAAATCCTCTGTTATAGCAATATCTTCAGGTCGATGAGACGCCTCTTCCTTCGCCTTATTTTTTCCGCAAGACATAAAAAAAACACAAATCAATGCGACCAATATAACTTTGTATTTATTTTCTGATTTTATTGAATTAAACAAGTTATTCAACCATTTTAACAATGAAAGAATTCAACGAACAAAGAAATACAACATCCAACCACATCAACTAAAATAGAATAATCCTTATTAAAAAATAGTACACAATGAAAATATTTCTACTCATTATATTTACTTCGTCAATACTGATGACATCAACAGTCATACTCAAACAAAGTAAAAAAAATAAACCTGACACTCAAGATAAAAATATTGAAATCACACGTGTAAACCCTAACAACAAAAGTCAAAGCGAAAACAACAATGACCTAAATAATTATATGGTAACGTTTTCTTACCCTCTTGAACCTGGGAAACAAACGAAAATATCATTCGACAAAGAACAAAAAATTCATGAACTATTAGTAGAAATAACCTTAGAAAATAAAAATATACCTCATAAAAAAGAAGGATCACACATCATATTCACACCCAAAACAACCGGAAACTATACGCTTACACTTCAAAAAAATGATAGAAAACGCAGTATCTATTTTTATATTCGAGAACGCCTTCCTTATGGCGACGACGACATACAAATACTCAATCACACCACAGAAAATGATCAGGCACTGGGATTTATACGTAATCAATATTGGATATATTCACAGACACTCAGCGCTACCGACTTAAAAAAGAAAGTTAAGCAGCATTCAACTCTCGCCATCATAGGTTTCGATGAATTCAACGGCTTACTTGTACAGCTAGACCATGACTCTACCGACGATCTTCATGCCTTAGAAGCAATATCCAGATCACCTGATATAGACTATGTCACACAAAGGCTCTACGAAGGGGAAGATTACAACAGATTAGAACAAAGCCAAGAGGCTGTTTACACCAATGATTACGAGTCATGGCACAAAGATGCAAGAGATAACTGGCACCTCACTAAAATAAACATGCCCAAGGCATGGGCAATCACGCAAGGAAGCTCAAAGACACTCGTGGGCATATCAGATGGCGGGTTTGATACAAAACATGAGGAACTCGAAAAAAAAATAATCATCAACCGCTCACTGCCTTCACACAAAATAGAAAAGACTCACATTGATCATGGTACCGCAGTTGCCGGCGTTATCGCTGCTAAAAGTCATAATGATCATGGCGTATCCGGTATTAACTTTAACGCTAAGCTCATTGTATCTGGCGCAGGAATGAGGGAGTGGAGCGCACTCGCTCACCATAAAAATATTAAAGTTATTTCTGCATCCTGGGCATTAACCCATCACTTATCGACATCTTTTGATCCTGATAATGGAAAAGAAGCAGCCGAACGCGCCCAAAAAGCGTTCAGACTGACGCGCCAATTCAGGAAAATGGCACAGCTTCACCCTGATAAATTATTTATTTTTTCAGCGGGCAACGGCATAGGCAATGGGACAGGTAATAAGGGGCATTATGCCGTAGAAGGTGAATTGCACAGCCCTGCATTACATTTGTCTACACAAAACACTATCGACAAAGTAGCGAATGTTATTTTTGTTGGCGCACTGACGCATGCTAGAAAACTTTCATACAACAGTACCTATGGCCCACTTGTTGATATTGCAGCACCTTCCTATTATAAATCACTGGCCTCAGAAGGTGCGTTTAAAACGAATAGTCACGGTAAGTATGGTCTTTCAGGTGGTTTTAAAGGAACGTCTGCTGCTGCACCTGTTGTTGCAGGCGTTGCCTCACTTATTTATGGCATTAACGATCAATTCAGTGGCGCAGAAGTTAAAGAAATACTCTTAACCGCAACACGAGAGCAGGTTACCTCCCGATTTTCCAACCCGCAATATCAAGCGACTGATTTAGCATACCCCCTCCCCGTTCTTGATGCGTTTGAAGCAGTAAAAAAAGCAAAGCAGCGAGCAAGAGATAAAATAAAATTCACGCTATCTTTGCCAAACCCCTATGAACCGGCTGTTTATATTTCACTGAAGCAACGCCAAAATAAAATATCCACCATTGAAATAGTTGACGGTACAGCACTTGAAACATCGGAAGAACATAACCAAACCAAAGTGAATATCGATGCTATTGAAACGATTGATCATATAAAAATCACTATAGAAGACGAGGGAGGAGACACCGAATCCAGCAGCATTGATGCAAAAATAAACGTAGCCAAGGTAGCATTGAGCGTTAACGCGAGCGATACGTTGGATGCCATTGCCGATGTCACCATAACACTGGATGCCATTAACAAACCAACACGGCTCCCTTCCGGGGTGACAAACTCGGAAGGAAAGTCCGCGCTCTATCTTTTACCAGGCAGCTATAAACTAACCACTCAAGTTGCCGATTTTCATCCATCTACACGTCTGATCCATTTATCAGACAACGAAAATTTAGCCATAAATTTAACAATGACGCCCATAGGCCTTGATGAAGTCGGCAGCATCGAAGGAACTCTTTTCGACCTTGATGATAATCCTATTGAAGGTGCAAAAGTCACCGTTAATGCCAAACATGCAATAAAGCCCATTGAGCGATCAACAATAACGGATGCCAATGGTTATTACACGCTCCATAACATCCCGTCGCTCGATAAAGAGGACAAAATTCTGAGCTACCGACTCACCCTTTCAGCTGAGGGATTTAGTTCAAAAAGCACGTACCCCATCATAGTCATGACCGGGCAAACGCTGCAAAGAAACCAACAACTTTTCACCGTAGAACACCACAATAGAGATGATGAGGAAGAAGAATGACAACTAAATCATTAAGCTATTTTTACTTTATTCTGTATACATTTTTTTTATTTTCCTGCGAAAAAAACAGCCAGCAATCATTCAATGTAACAGCTGGCGAGGACATAGCTATCCCCAGTAATACACAATTTTATTTTGGGGGAAAAACAACGACAGACCCAGAAAAATTAACATCGATAAAGTGGGAACAACTCACCGGCATTCCCGTCATCATCAACAATGCAGAGACCCTTATGGCTAACTTTTTAAGCCCTCAGGTTTTCTTTGAGCAAAAACTCTCTTTTCAAATTCACATAGAAAATGAAGCAGGAAAAATAACCACCGATAGCATCGAGATACGTGTTTACCCCATTACAGACCTACAAAATGCAGAATTTTCATTTAACCAACTGCCGCAGCTCTCATCCTCTTTCATCTTAAGTATTACCAGCGAAAAACATTTCGGTAATTTACGCTGGAAATTAACGAAAGGTGGCGTGCAAATACAGAATGAATTTGAATTATCTAATGACAATAAATCATTCACGTACACACCAGATAAGCCTGGTGCCTATCAGATAAAGATAACCTCTGATATGAGTGAAGCGATAAGAACCGTTCGCTTCTATGTGCAACAAAAATTCCCTTTTCTAAAAGAAAAAATAAAAGGTTACGATGGATCAATACCGGCAGAAAAATTAATTGGCGAGATTATTAATCAATCGTGGGTGAGATCATCGACCTTATCAAAAACGGCATTGATTCAAGTCATCGAACAATACCCAGCCTTTCGTTATCTCGGATTTGATGAATTGAAAGGCGTGCTGATTGAATATGAAGAAACTGACGAAAAAGCGCTTACGTCATTATCTGAGATAAAAAAAATAAAAGGTGTCAAGCAAGTTTATAACCGACTGCATGAAGGGCCGCTCACACCCAAGATCGAATCTCTGGTTTATGAAACCAATGACTATAATGCATGGGATGATTTACCAAGCGGCGATAACTGGCACTTAGAAAAAATACAAGCACCCAAAGCCTGGGCTATCAATACAGGTAACCCAGAAATTCTTATTGGCATTTCTGACGGTGGATTTAAATCCTCTCATGAAGAGTTACAAGGCCGCGTTAACCAAGAACTAACACAGACAGATAACGTTGTTTTCATGGATCATGGGAATGGCGTCGCGGGCACTATTGCCGCTATTGCAAACAATAATAAAGGTGTTGCAGGCATTAACTGGCAATCACAAATCGTGCTCGCCAGTAATGACTATGACAGTATCCTAGCATTAAGTAATCATCCAAAAATACGCGTCATCTCAAGCTCTTGGGCTATCCCTGGCTATATCCCTGAAACATTTAATCCGAACGACGCAAGGCAAATTAGCTTAAGGCGTAACGAAGCAATTAAAGCCACACGCATTTATCGAACACTTGCACAAAAAAATCCCGATAAACTTTATATCTGGTCATCAGGTAACGGCATTAATAATGGCAAAGGCTACAAGGATATTTTTGGCATCGAGGGGCAATACCATAGCCCGGCGCTACACTTTTCCGATGACGGTGACGTCTCCTATCAAGATAATGTCTTATTTGTCTCCGCCACAGACAAAAACAACCGCCTTTATTACTACAGTAATTATGGCAACCTTGTTGAGATTGTAGCGCCTTCACATTTTAAAAGCCTAACGGCAGTCGATTATAAAAAGTTTCTGGGTACTTCAGCTGCAACGCCTGTCGTTGCAGGTGTAGCCTCGCTTATCTTTTCTCTTAATCCAGAATTCACGGGCAAAGAAGTCAAAGATATATTAATAACGAGCGCCATAAAATCCATTGATCAACGGAGTAAAACGCCCCAGTCAAGAAATGGTGAACAAATTAACAAAACGCCTCTTTTAAACGCTTACGAAGCCATGAAGGAAGCAAATAAGCGCCTTAATTATAAGTTTCGTTTTCTGTATGACATTCCAGATCCTTTCTCATCGGTTGTTTTTTCACGATTTATACCTTTTCAAAAAAAGAACAGAATTATAGAGGTGAGCGGTAATCTATATAAAAAAAATAATGATGATTGGCAAGCAAGCGCTGGTTTTCATGATTATCAAGCTTCGCTATCCATAA
Source organism: Pseudomonadales bacterium (assembly GCA_965248335.1). Classification (GTDB taxonomy): domain Bacteria; phylum Pseudomonadota; class Gammaproteobacteria; order Pseudomonadales; family DT-91; genus CAKMZU01. The sequence continues at coordinate 1,162,314 of CBDFIY010000003.1, read as the reverse complement.
ACTTTGAGCCTGTACTCGATCCACAGAAACTAGTTTCTTCTGTACGTGTAGAAACAGCAGACAAAGAACAAATTGTTATTGAATTAGAAAACAACATACCCTTCGCAAAAATAAGCATAAACGCAAAAGACCAACTCACCGACGCGCGCATTAGCAATCTAAAACTTTCTATAGAAAACCTCGATAACGATAATACCTACAAAGAAGGACGAACAGACCAAAAAGGCCAAGCAACATTGTGGTTAAAACCGGGGCATTACAAAATAGATGGGCAAGCGCTGGGATTTAAGGCGACTAGCCAAAAAGTTAAGGTTAACGCACAAGATGATCAGGCGTATACGTTATCCTTGTTCCCTTCAGAGTCGGAAGGCTTTGGCGGACTTGATGGCATCGTAACAGACCTCAAAGGTGAGCCATTGGCGCATGCAGTATTACAACTCGCACATGGCAACAAAGCACTGGATATTTATAAGTTAACAACAACAGATAACAACGGCTTTTATCAATTCATAAAAATCCCTTCTATCGATGAAGAGGGCCTTCCAATTAAAGGGTTTCAACTTAACACAATAGCAAGAGGCTACATGGCAACCTCTGAGAAAATAAACATTGTTAGCGCCATAACACGTACAAAAAACATAGCACTTTCCATTGACAAATCTGCTGTAGGGAAGTTTTTTATAGAGAGAGTAGAGACTCCCAGCAATTGGAAAATGTCCGGGATGTGGCATCGAACCAACCTCGAAGCAAGCCAAATCTATAATAAGATAGCCGACAGAGGGTTTTCATTAATGCCATCAAACAACGCCCAAAAAATTGCCAGCTTACCGAAAGCAGCCAGTGAAAAGTTTGCCTTTTGGTACGGCGATGAAAATTCCGGTAGTTACATCAATACGCAGTCAAATGATGACTACCCAACAAGTGGTGGCACATCTGAATCCACACATACCGGTAGCCTGATCTCCCCCCCCATCAACCTAATCGATATCGACAATCCATCGCTTATATTCAAAACCTGGTGGGAAGTAGAAGCCCTCTCCCCCGGTAGGGAGAAATTTGACCGCATGGAAGTGTGGGTTTCAACAAACGCGGGTGTGACATACGAACGTGTCAAAGTGCTCAACCCGCAGTTTAGTGCACACATTTTACATTCAACAGACAAACCCTTTTCATCGTCAGGTTTTGATAAAGAGCCTACCTGGGTTGACGAGATCATCGATTTATCCAGTTATAAAGATGACATCATCACGATCAAGTTTGTGTTTGACACAAAAGACAGGTACGCAAATGGCTTTAGAGGTTGGCTCATTGATGATCTTGAAATTATAAATGTTAATCGATAAAAAATTTGAAACTTACATAAACCTTGATCGACATCAAAGCCATCATCGCGAACAAATAACATGAAGAACATTATTTCACATTTTAAAAAAAATAATACTTTTGAAGTTATTTTATTACCACACATTAATGACTTATTTCGGCAAGCTTATCAATATACAGGGTCAAAAGAAGATGCCGAGGATCTTTTACAAAACCTATTACTCCATCTTTATCAACAGCAGACCGAACTGACATCCATTGAAAAACTTAAGCCTTGGTTATTCCGCTGCCTCTACTATCGATTTATCGACGACTACCGATCTAAGAAACGAAAAATCGTTACGCAAGTCATCACCGATAGCGACATGCACTCCGCAGGCATGCAAGCAGATAAGTGCGCAGAAGAAGACAAAATATATCACGAAGTCAATCAAGCCTTAGATTGCTTACCTAAAAAGCAGCGAGCAATTATTTGCCTCCATGATATCGAAGGCTATACGCTCACCGAACTGAACAAAATGCTTAAAATCCCCTTAGGCACACTCAAATCAACACTTCACCGTGGCAGGGCATCACTAAAAAAACAATTAGGCATGGAACCTTTTCAGGATAATTAGCGTTATATAAGTAGCGAGGATTCATTATGGATTGCCACTTCACACAATCGCATTTAGACGATTATTGCGACGACCTTTTGTCAGAAGCACATAGTATCCGCATACAAGGTCACTTAATGGGCTGCTCAAAATGCCAACAAGCGATTGAAAAACAACATTTATACCTAAACACATTACAAACCTGTAAACATAAATACCCTTCTGCCATTGATAGCAAAGCATTATTGCATCGTCTTACATCCAAAAATCACTCGCCTTTTCATCCGTTGGCAGCCTGCATGATAGCCGCGACCTTACTTATTTTTGTACTGCCCATCAGCAACCATCAACACAGCTTGCCGCTTATTAACACCGATGATATTCACGCCGCACAACATGCTCACATTCAAAACGTTGATTGGATTATTCATACATCGACGGATATGCAATCCACTGGGTTAAGCATTGCTCTTCCAGAGGGCATCGTACTCAAAGGTAACGAAGAAAAAAAACAGATTGAATGGACTGTTGATCTGAAAAATGGAGACAACTTACTTAGCCTCCCCATACGGCTAACAAAAGAAACGCACAAACAAAACATCAATATAAAAGTAACAATGCACTACCAAGAAAAAAAGAAAATATTTGAATTTATTATCAACCTGAAAAATAAGTTTAGACAAAAACAAGAGGTGATCGATAAAACTCTTGACGCACCCTCGCCACACAAAAGCGGCGTTTAATTAAAACAAGGAGAACACCATGAAAATGCAGCTATCAGCCTTACTTTTATTACTGTTTACCGTATCTGCGTTACACACGCATGCGCAAGACAGCGCACTCGACGACCTGACGATGACACTTCGTGAAAAACCAGTAGAAACTCAAATCAACAAACTTGATTTATTAAAAAAAGATAAAAAAACACTCAGGAAGCATGTTTTTAATCATAGAAACAAAAAACATGTTAACGGGTTAAAACCCAACAAACATAAAATGAAGAAAAGGCTCATGCCGAAAGATATAAAAGCACGTATACAGGCGATAAGCGATCCAGCCGTAAAAGCGAAAAAACTTCAACGCCTTCATAAAATGAAAGAAAAAGGCGCCTTAGGCAAAAAGCGAAAAATAAAAATGGGAGAGAATGGTCTAAAAGCGAGAATTGATGCCATTAAAGACCCTTCTTTACGTGAGAAAAAACGTGAACATCTCGACAATAAAAAAGAAAAAGGCATCATGCATAAAAAGAATAAAATAAATAAAATGAAAGCGATGACTCACGATGAGCTTAAAGAAAAAATAAAGGCCATCAAAGACCCGGTCATACGCGACAAGAAACTGGAATGGCTTGATAAAAAAATGAAAAAGTAATCCATCCTTCTACGGAGATGCAAAAACATGGATGTGATGCATCATCTCATGATGAATAAAACAAATCGCCTATTAAAAAGATACTTTCTTATCTATTCTCTCTTACTATTTTCATCAATAGCTTATAGCAACAACGCACCCTCAGATATCAAAAATACCGCTCTACCACCAGAAACACATGCTTTTAATCAAGGAAACTATGCACTCGCTATCAAGCTTTTCAATGACAAAGTAAAGTTACAACCAAGCAATGCGGTTTTACTTCATAATATAGGTGTTTGCCACTACAAGCTTGGGCATTGGTTAGCCGCCAAGAAAGCTTTTCATGCAGCGTTTGACCGTAACCCTGAGTACTGGCCGACAATATATAACCTTGCCGTCATCGAAAAAAAGCTCGGCAATATAAATCAGGCAAAAAAAATTCTTCATTTAATTCTTGAGCAAGCACCGTCAGAAGAATTGACTAATGCAGCAATGAAGCAACTCGAAGTGATGACTAATCTCTCCTCTCAAGAAACAACATCACAGGCAAATAATTGGGCAGGCAATATACACATAAATCACGGCATTGATGATGGCTCATCGCGTTTTTATTCTATAAATAATCAAGACAACAAAAAGATGGAACAATACTTCAACGCTTCAGCAGAGATAAACTGGTATAACAGAAATACATTATCGAACACTTGGCACCTCAATGCATTTATTTATCATTATCAAATAACAGAATCAGATAGCCTCAGTTATGATCTCATCTCTTTTGGTGCAGGAAAATATCGTAGATGGAATGATTTTCTTTTTTCCGTGGTATCAAACTTACAGTACAGCCTTCTCAACACAGACGTTTACTTACTCCATGCAGATTTTTCAGCAGCAATAAAAATACCAGTTCATGAACACCATCTTTTTGATTTAAAATATCAGTATATCTTCATCCATGCTATTGATACGGCATTTGAAGATGAGCAAGGTTACCAGCAAAACTTAACACTGAATTATGAAAATGATTATTTTGAACCTTTTACATGGCAGGTAAGCTATCAAATAGAAGATGATAATCGGCAGGATTATTTTCTTGAAAATACATTCATAAGTTACTCATCCACTACGCAGGAACTCGCACTAGCCGGCTACTACAACTGGCAACAGTGGCGTTATAAATTTAGCGTAGACTACAGCTATAGTCGCCAACAAGATGCTGACCTTTTCAGCGACGGTTCACTAAAACGTCAAACAAATACCCAGTGGGTAGGGTCAAATGAAGTCCTCTGGTTACTTTCTGCGCATTGGTTTCTTACCTTAAGTCATCGCTATACAGACACACAAAGTAATGTCGGGACAGGTAACAACAGGTACCATACGATAACAACAGGGATAACAGGGGTTTTATAATTTGGGTATTTTTAGGGCTGGTAGCACACGACTTTCAGTTTTATTCTGGCGCTGAACAGGTCTTCGCACCAGATTTATCATCAGGCTAGTACATCAGACTACTAGAGGATACCAGACCGGCTGATATTTAGGTTTTTCAATAAACCCACACGAATATCAAATAACCACCCATGAACCTGAAGGCTTTGCCCTTCTTCCCATGCCGATTTAATAATATTGTGAGCAGCCAGTTGTTCAATTTGACTTTGGACATTCAACTCAGCAAGCAGCGTTGTCTTTTCGTCTTCCGTTGATAATCGGTCTAAAGTTTCCTTGTGTGTGATAGCCAACGTAGCAATAGGTTGTAACCATTTCTCCAGATACTGATCCGTTCCACCATTAAGCGCCGCCTTCACACCGCCACAACCTACATGCCCGCAGATAATGATATGTCTCACCTTAAGCGCCTGAACCGAAAATTGGATCACCGACATACCGTTAGGGTCGTCCGTTTGCACCTGATTCGCCACATTTCGATGAACAAACAACTCACCGGGCTGAAGCCCTAACATGGACTCAGCAGGCACGCGACTATCAGAACAACCCACCCACAGATACTCAGGCGACTGCCCTTTGCTTAGGTTCGAAAAATAATGTTGATCTTTTGCTCTATGATCAGCTACCCAACGTTGATTAGCAGCCAATAAATCATTAATCATTTACAACTCTCTTAATATTCCTATAAAGGCCCCGTTAGAGCGTGAGCCAATCATAACCTTCATCCTGCGTTGCATAATGCAACCGGCGAACGTCTTCCTCAAAACCACAGAATAAGTCTTTTACTTTTACTGAGCAATTATTTTGCTGGGAGACATGCGCTAAAACGACTGTTTCTAAACGACCGACGATATGACGGAGGAAGGCGTAAGCTTGTTCATTACTCAAGTGTCCCCAATCACCCGCTACCCGAGACTTCAATGAGGGCGGATAAGAACCGTTCATCAGTAAATCATAATCATGGTTTGCCTCTAATACCAAGGCATCGCAGACTGAAAAAGCCTGCTGAACATGCGGTGATATATACCCAAGATCTGTTAACACGCCTAACGATTTATCGTTATCTGAAAGCACGAATTGACATGGCTCTCTTGCATCATGCGGCACGGTGACGGGATTAATAGACAAATCGCCCACAACAAAAGGCTTATCTGGCTGGATAAAACGCACATCAACCTTGTCATCAATTTTTTTTGAGCGTGCAGTTCCCTGCGTCAAATACACAGGGATAGTATATTTTTTTGCCAAACGAGCCACGCCGTTAATATGATCGCCATGCTCATGTGTCACCAAAATGGCGCTTAACTGCTCAGGTTGAATACCCTTATTCGCCATACGAGAAAGCGTGTGCTTTAACGGAAAACCGCAATCAATCATGACACAGGCACGGTCAGATTCGATCAGTGTTGCATTACCTTTACTGCCACTGCCTAACGAGCAAAATTTCACTATTATCGTCCTGCTAATAAAATCAAGTCATATACTTTTTAAGTAATAGCATCATATCGCGATTTTCATTGGTTGATGTGGCATTACCGCTACCGGTAGATTGAATGGATACTTGCTGCTGCTCTTTGGAGAGTGACTTGATCACGACCTTATAATGATTCCCCGCATGCGCAATGGATTGATCAAGCCCGTGAGGATCAGCACCAAAAATCTTAGAAAAGAACCCCGGCTGCTTTGCTAGCATGGGGTAGTAAGTTGCCATGATATCCGTTGTTGTTGCGCCATCACTCCGCTCTACTTTAAAGGATGCCTTTTTCATTGCCTGCTTAACGGAGGCAACCGCACGCGCATGGTCAACGTTTAACACCAAGACATCACCTAATTTAGGATCTCTCTCAAGTCGCATTGTAGGCTCCGTACCAATGCCACGAGCAGCGTAAGAATAGCTGGGCTTATCGAGTGCACCCGTAAAATAAACACCCACTTTTTTTAAGTAGTCCTGCTCTATCTGTTTTACTGCTTTTTTTGTAGCGGATGCTGAGGGTTTATAGACAAGGCTTAATTCAGAGGTATTACGTTGAAAACCTTGCCCAACATGAAACTGGTAACTGCCTTTGGCATTTTTAACAAAAAATAGGCCTTCTCCACCCTGCTCTTTCGTGATCGTCATTTGATCACCGAGTAAATGCTCTTTAAGTAACGGCCACAACTGACTCGGTGAAGCGCGGACTAATAGCCACTCGCGACCATTCAATCGTTGTATTTTGACTTTAATTTTATCCGCTGCCACCTGTGCGTGAGGCATAACAAGCCCATCAACAAAAGGCGTATCAGGTGTACTTAAAGGGGGCACAGGGTAAAAATCCATCATGCGATTCTCATCCAACCCTTTCGGTATAACGGTACGCTTTGTTTCTTTGGCAAAGCGATAATCATAGTCTCGGTCTCTCAGCCAAGAGGTGTCATCTTTGGGCGTAGAGCTACATCCCACGAGAAAAACAAAAACAAGCGCAAGAAAAAACAGTGGTTTCAACATAGATCAAAGCATCTCAGCATTTTCAAGCGCACGCACAACGTCATGATGGTATTGTTGGCTTAGTACGGTTAAGGGCAGGCGAATACCATTAGGCATCTTTTTCATCTGTGATAGCGCCCATTTAACGGGAATAGGGTTCGCTTCCAAAAACAGTGCATTATGCAAAGGCAATAACGCTTCATTAAATTGTTTCGCTGCGTGAAAATCGCCGTCGAGGGCTTTATTGCATATCTCAGACATTTTTCTCGGCGCAACATTTGCCGTTACGGAGATGTTAGCTGTAGCGCCTATCTCAAAGAGTTCCAGAAAACTGCCGTCATCGCCCGAATAAAGGCTAAAATCACGATCGGCTTTTTCCAGAATCTCAATGCCACGTTGAATATTGCCGGTAGCTTCTTTAATCGCAACAATATTGCTGATTTTCGACAAGCGCGCCACCGTATCAGGCAACATATCGCAAGCTGTGCGACTCGGGACATTATAGAGAATCTGCGGAATCTTCGCGGCCTTGGCAACCGCCGCATGGTGCTCGTAAAGCCCTTCTTGGGTTGGGCGATTATAATAAGGTGTGACAAGCAAGGCAGCGTCAGCGCCGTACTGCTCTGCTTCTACCGTCCACTCAATGGCTTCACGCGTGGAGTTAGCGCCAGTACCTGCAATAATAGGCACTTGGCCTTGCACTTGGTCGATCACCTTCGCAATCACCTCAATATGCTCTTTCACATCTAAAGTAGCTGACTCGCCTGTGGTACCAACAGCAACAATGCCATGCGTACCTTCTTGCAAGTGCCAATCAACCAGATCACGCAAACTTGACCAGTCAATGTTACCCGCAACATCCATAGGGGTCACCAAGGCCACCAAACTACCAGTAAACATAACATTACTCCAAATAAAACGGCATATTACAGCCTTATGCCAAGGTACTCAAGCAGCTAAAAGTCAAGCGATTGGTGCCGCAGCTTTCTTAATTACTGCTAATTTAGGACATAAAATTAAAGAAGCCAAAACGTTTTTTATTCGGCGTAAAGAGTTTTTCTTTTACATCCAACAAATCAATCGGAAATTCGCTCGACTGGAGGTCTCTGACAACATACACAACAGGAAGCTTTGCTTTTTTCTTATTTTGTTTCAATGTTTCACTTTCTTGCAAAGACAATGCTTCACTCAGTAAATCCAATGACGTGAGATCTGCCACCGGTATTTTATTATTATCCGTCACAATGACTAGCCTTGGGCGTAGACGTCTCTCAGCATATTGTTCAACCACCACAGCAAGCTGCCCTGTGTTCAACTCCACCACAGAGCCCGCCGGATATAAACCTAAGGCCTGAATAAATTCGAGCACAATATCTTCTTGAAACAACGTATTTCGCTGTTCATAAAGTCGCGCCAACGTGGCTGAAGGGCTCATGGATTGCCTAACGTCACGCGGGTTAGTGAGTTCATCATAATGGGTTGCAAGACCGGCAATAATACTCAACAAGGGGATTTTATCGCCCTTAAACTGGCGCGGATAACCTGAGCCATCATAACGCTCACAATGCGCGGCTATAACAGGTAACATTTTCGGGTTTACGCCTTCTATTTGCTGTACAAGCTTCACCGTCATCGCGACATGCTTTTTATAAATAATGCGCTGCTCTGAATTTAACTGCTTTTCTGACAGGCTTAAAATATCTTGTGGTAAACGTGTTTTACCCAAATCTTTGAGTAACAATGCCTGCGTTAAAAGCTCAAGTTCCAACCGACGCAAACCGATATGCCTCCCCACAATCGCCCCCCAAACCGAGCACCGAATCGAGTGGTGATGTAAGTAATTATCCGATTCTCGAACACGTGCCAAGCAGGCCATAACATCAGGGTTTTGAATAACACTACTGACGATATTGCTGGCAACGTTCTTGACCGTTTTTTGATCGAACATCAGCCCTTTTGAGATTTGAGAGGTCACATGAATAAGCGCCTTATTCACATCCGTATTGGCACGATAAGCAAATGCACGCTCATCTTCAAAAGCCACCAATTCCCTATAAACACCGTGCTTGATATCAACGGGCGTAAACGCATATTTTGCGACAGGTGCAGCCGACGCACCCGCCCCCAAGATAGACCGTTTTTTAATCTCTGGTTTCGCGCGGCTTTTGACTATATCGACATATACGAATTGACAATACGACTCTATTTCTTCAATTTCGGCTTGAGCCGTAATTAAGAAACCCTGTATTTTAAAGGATGTTTCAAGCCACGGACGATCCAGCCGAGACACATACATGCCTACCGTTAAATCGCCTACAGGTATTTTATGTTCAACAACTTCCATAGTAACTCGACCCATATCAGCACAAATGGCCAACAACAAACATATGACAAAACCCTGTCGTATATACCGATCACCCTTGAAGATGCAAGGGCGTTGGCCGCGTGCGCTCACCCCAATCACTTACTGATTGTAATCGCATGGGGATTCGCTCGTTTGCCGCCTTCTTGCATCGCCAATTTCGATGGGTATATATAAAAAATGGCATAAAGGGAGAATTTCTCATAATTTAAAAAAGAATCAAAGTCTTATCTTCAGTTTGCTAACTTAAACACAGTAAAAGGTGCAATAAGGGGGCAATAGCCACGCATCGCCGACTTTGATACAATATCAAAATATTTTGATGTAGATCACCTTTAGGCTATTTAATGACCACCAAAACGCCCTCCTATCAGACAATCAAAGCATTACTCGATAAAAAAATCTTAGTCATCGATGGTGCAATGGGTACTATGATCCAACGCTACGAACTGCAGGAAGAAGATTACCGCGGTGACCGTTTTGCTGATTATCCCTCAGACCTTAAAGGCAACAATGATCTGTTATCGATCACCAAGCCTAATGTCATCCGTGAAATTCACGATGCCTTTCTTGATGCGGGTGCCGATATCATCGAGACCAACACCTTTAATGCTACAACCATTGCTCAGGCTGACTATTCACTAGAGTCAGTCGTCGATGATATCAACCGTGAATCTGCACGCATTGCCCGCGAAGCATGCGATACCTACACCGCAAAAAACCCTGACAAACCCCGTTTTGTTGCAGGCGTACTTGGCCCAACCCCCAAAACTGCCTCGATTTCCCCTGACGTGAACGACCCCTCGATGAGGAATATCACCTTTGATCAGCTCGTCGAGGCTTACACACAGGCGACAAATACACTGATTGATAACGGCGTCGACATACTCTTAATAGAAACCATATTTGACACACTGAACGCCAAAGCCGCTATTTTTGCCGTCAAACAAGTTTTTGCTCAACGACAACAGGAATGGCCTGTAATGATCTCGGTCACTTTCCCGGATATCAGTGGGCGCGTACTCTCAGGACAAACGCCCGAAGCGTTTTGGAACGCTATCGCCCACGCCGACCCCCTCATTGTCGGCTCTAACTGTGGCCGTGCGTTTGATGAGATTCGCCCGTTTGTCGAAGACTTAGCCAATGCCGCCGATTGTTACTTTAGCGGCCACTTCAATGCAGGCTTGCCTAACGAATTCGGCCAATATGATGAATCGCCCGAAGTACTTGGCTCACAATTATCAGGCTTTGCCGAACAAGGATTCTTGAACCTTGCGGGCGGCTGCTGCGGCACGACACCTGAACATATTGCCGCTATCTACCAAGCCGTAAAAGATAAAAAACCGCGAAAGGTGCGGGTGAGTGAAAAAGCGTGTCGCTTAAGTGGGCTCGAAGCCTTCAACATCACCAAAGAGTCTCTTTTCGTTAACGTTGGCGAGCGCTGCAATATTACCGGCTCTGCTAAATTCAAACGTCTCATCCTTGAAGAAGACTACGACACCGCGCTGCAAGTCGCCCGTGATCAAGTTGAAAACGGTGCGCAAGTCATCGATATCAATATGGATGAGGGTATGCTCGATTCCAAAAGTGCGATGATCAAATTTTTAAACCTGATCGCCTCAGAACCTGAGATTTCCAAGGTGCCCATCATGATCGACTCATCCAAATGGGACATCATTGAAGAAGGCCTGAAGCGTGTTCAAGGCAAAGCGATTGTTAACTCCATCAGCCTAAAAGAAGGCGAAGCCGAGTTCATCGAAAAAGCCACGCTTTGCAAGCATTATGGTGCAGCTATTGTAGTGATGGCTTTCGATGAAACAGGCCAAGCAGATACAGAAACGCGTAAAAACGAAATCTGTACACGTTCATACAACATGCTGGTCAACGATATCGGATTTAACCCTGAAGACATCATCTTTGATCCCAACATTTTTGCCGTTGCTACAGGTATCGAAGAGCATAACAATTATGCCGTCGATTTCATCAATAGCTGCGAATACATCAAAGCTAACCTGCCTCATGCACTGATTTCAGGCGGCGTCAGTAATGTGTCCTTTTCCTTTCGGGGCAACAACCCTGTTCGAGAAGCAATCCATTCGGTCTTTTTATACTATGCGATTCAGAATGGCCTCTCCATGGGTATCGTCAATGCCTCTCAGCTAGCCGTTTATGACGACCTCCCTAAGGCGCTTAAGGATGCGGTCGAAGATGTTATCCTCAACAAGCATGATCAGGGTACGGACAACTTACTCGACATCGCAGAAAAATATCGCGGTGACGGCAAGCAAGCACAAGACACTCAAGATGAAGCGTGGCGTCAACTTCCTGTCAAAGAACGATTAAGCCATGCGCTCGTCAAAGGTATTACGGCTTATATTGTCGAAGACACCGAAGAAACCCGTTTACTCAGCGATCGAGCGCTAGACGTGATTGAAGGGCCGCTAATGGATGGCATGAATGTGGTCGGTGACCTTTTCGGCTCTGGTAAAATGTTCTTACCGCAAGTGGTCAAAAGCGCGCGCGTGATGAAACAAGCCGTGGCTTATTTAATGCCCTATATCGAGGCGCAAAAAGGCGAGAAAGCCAAAAGCCAAGGTAAAATCCTGATGGCAACCGTCAAAGGCGATGTGCATGATATAGGCAAAAACATTGTCGGCGTTGTTTTACAATGCAACAACTTCGAAGTGATCGACATGGGCGTCATGGTTCCCTGCGAAGACATATTGAAAAAAGCCCGCGAAGAAGATGTCGACATTATCGGTTTATCAGGCCTCATCACCCCTTCTCTCGACGAAATGGTGCATGTTGCGAAAGAGATGCAACGGCAAGACTTCCATATCCCCTTAATGATTGGTGGCGCAACAACATCGAAAGCACACACAGCCGTCAAAATCATCCCCACGTACGATAACGACATGGTTGTTTATGTGCCAGATGCGTCACGCTCGGTATCAGTTTCTACACGCTTACTATCAGATAGTTTAAAACCAGCTTACCGCGAAGAAATTACCGCAGAATACGAAAAAGTTCGCGAACGCACTAAAAATCGTCGCAACAAAAAACCAATACTCCCCTACTCTCAGGCGATTGAACACAAACTCGCCATCGACTGGACAAACTATCAACCTAAAAAACCAAGCTTTTTAGGTACCCGTGTTGTTGATGATATCGACTTGGCCGCGCTCGTGGATACCATCGATTGGACACCCTTTTTCATCTCTTGGGAGTTAGCCGGCAAATACCCCAAAATTTTTGATGATGACATCGTTGGCGAACATGCAAAGGATTTATTTGATAATGCGCAAATCATGCTCAAAAAAATTATTGACGAAAAATGGCTTGAAGCCAAAGCCGTGATTGGATTTTGGCCTGCTAACCAAATCAATGATGATGACATTGAACTTTACGATGAATCTGGCAACGCAATGGCTACTTGCCACCATCTTCGCCAGCAAGCTAAAAAACCCGACAATAAACCCCAATTAAGTCTTGCTGATTTCATTACGCCTAAAGGGCTTGGTGAAGACTATCTCGGCGGCTTTGTGGTCACTGCCGGTATTAACGCCGAAAAAGTGGCTAAAGACTTTGAAAACAACCTCGATGATTACAGTGCCATCATGGTCAAAGCTTTAGCTGACCGCCTCGCCGAATCACTCGCAGAACACATGCACAAACGTGTAAGAACTGAACTGTGGGGATACATTGATCATGAACAATTAAGTAATGAGGAGCTGATTAAAGAGAAATACCAAGGTATTCGGCCTGCGCCAGGCTACCCGGCGTGCCCAGACCACTCCGAGAAAGCGACTTTATTTACGCTTTTGGATGCTGAGAACAAAATTGGCGTAACCCTCAGCGAACACTTTGCCATGTTGCCCGCCGCATCCGTAAGCGGCTGGTATTTCGCTCACCCAGAGAGTAAATATTTTGCAGTAGGGAAGGTTAACAAGGATCAAGTGGAATCACTTGCCGATCGGAAGGGCTCCACGATCACAGAGAGTGAAAAATGGATTCGCCCTAACTTAAGTTATGATGAGTAAATAAATAAACATACTGCCCAGCGAATCCTTTCGCTTGAGCAGCTTCTTACCTATCAGCAATACTATTTCTTAGCTGGTATTGGGAATATATAAGCCTTTACACCATTCCCTCTATCCTCTATTACTACGCCCCCTTGATTTGGCTGTGCAGGTGGTAGAACGGCATCTTCATCTACTTCAACCTGCAAAGGGGGTATTGGGCGCTCCTGCTGCTGTTCTCCATCAAGCCTACGGAACAAATTCTCCATCCCTTGATCTTGACCAACAACTTCTAACAACTCCTGTCGTATCTCTCCCTCGTCAACAGCCTGTCGTATCTCTTCCTCGTCAACAGCCGGGAGTGGGCGCACCGGTTTCTTAGCGACAGGGGGACCGATACGCACCCATTCATCTTCTATCTTCTCGGGTTCCCGTTGTTGTTGCTCCTCAACGACAGGGGGAAGAATATCCTCCCAGTCATCACCCTCATTCGGAATAACATCATCCTCCCAGTCATTCTCGTCATCACCTGCAAGAGCAACCCCTCTATTTAGAATTGCCTTTTTAAGAAAGTCATCAGCGTGATTACCTAGATCTATTCCTTGAAATATTAGTGGCTTCTGCTTTATAACAATTTCCTCATACTCATCTTCTCCCGCTAAAGGTGCATGCCTAAGTTTCATATCCCGCAGCGCCTTCTGAAGAAAATTTTCAGTGGGTTTGTTTGCTTGCTGATTTATAGGCTCCACATATTGCTCTACATGTTCGAAGTCATTTTCAATTTGATGGAGCTTACCATCTGTCATTTTTTTAATAGCCTGTGCAAGGTCATCAACCGCCGGAATGACCTTTTCTGGCTTATTCTTGAGGTCGTCAACTGCCTCATTTTTTTCCTTTTTATTTGCCTTAAGTTTTGATAGTGCATCTTTAAGGCTAGCTGAGTTTATCGTGCCTTTTTTAGTAAGTTTAACGTCTCTATTTCCTCTTTTTTTAGCTACATTGCCCTTACCTACCGGTGGCGGTGGCGGTGGCGGTGGTATTTTGGTTTTATCCAGTAATTCCGGTGTCGCCTGTACCACCGCAGGTGCTGGCTTTTGTGCCACCGCAGGTGCTGGCGTTTTTACAACCACGGCTGCTGATTTTGAAGCTATTATACCGACGGCCTCCACAGACGAGACATCAATCAAACTTCCCTTAGAGGAAGACCGCGATACCTTCGGCACTCTTCGACTAACCAACCTTGCAACACTATCATCCGCACTAGAGGTGCTCTGACGGGTATTATTCCTTGATTTCTTAGAAACCTGCGACGGTGCTCTTCGATCACTGTCCTTGCGTGTACCAGAGAGATTCCCACGAGTGCTATTACCCTCTAATTTACTCCCAGGCTTCGGCTCAACGGATTTTTTTGATGCCCCTTTTCTCTGAGAGTGCCGCCTAGTCGCAGTCACAGACTGAAATCTATTCGAATCATCAGCACTTCTATCAGGATTAGTTCTTGATTTTTTACCAGTGTGGCTAGTAGGCAAACTCTTCAGATCACCCACTGCGCTTAGAGCACCCAACAAACCGAATTGATTAGATCCCTTATCCTCGTCAACCTTAACGTTGCGCCTATCATCCTCTCTCTCAAGTTGACTGATAGCTTCGAGTAATGCACCCAGCTTTTCTTTATGCTCCTTAGGATTTTGAGCAAGATCTATATATGTTTCACGGGTATATTGTAATAACCCACCCAAACTCTTGTCATTTAATACGCGTAGGTGCGGTGTTAATATATTACTTACACCACCTTTATTAGTACCTGAATTAAATATTTTAGATATAATTTCATTGAACCTTTGTTGATCCGAAACATTCTTTCTTACAGTATCAAAACCTGCGTGTCTACCACCAAACACGGACAAAAAAGGCGCTTCAGCGTAAGAAAAACAACAAATAAAAAGCGTTAAAAAAACGTATTTTCTTCCAAAAAAATATAAAAACCTCATCGAATATCACTTATTTCTTATAAAAACTAAATCATAAGAATATATAAAAGTATGGAAGTTCAACTTTTTAAAATATTTAATAAACACCTATTTAATATTTTTTTCCTGTAAATGTATAAGCTCACGGCAATACCCACTCTGATAAAAAAGAGAAGTCATCATACGTCACATCACCTCTAGTAAATTCGCTATAAATTTATAATTACTCTTTGAATATAATAAGTATTTCATTCTAAGGTTGTTAACAATCAGATACTTCAGTCGATGTTTAATCTCACCCACATTACGCACACAGGTTACAATTCGCCGCAAAAATACAATCATTTAATGACTAAACCCAAACCCAACACCCAGAGAGTTTGTATAATGATTATATTCACCTAAACTTTGCCCATAACCACTAAAAGCCTCTACAAAAACGCTAATACTGTCACGTAACTGGTAGCTCCAAGTAACTATTTCAGCCCCCTTTGAAAACCCAGAGTCAAACTGATTTCGTAGCTCAACACTGAATATCTGCTTTCCCATTATTTTTTTTATGCAGAGGAGAGTATGCCCCATATAATCCGTAATATTTGCGTTATACTCATGAATACCCAAACTGGCCAGCCACGGCATGCGATACCACAAGCTAAAAGATAATTGCCAGTCATTCCTATCAAGGCGCTGCCTTAAAAACAATCGATTCCAACTTCTTTCTGCCGCCCCTCCCAAGCCATTCGATTCATGAATAAAACCTATATCCGTTTTTCTAAATCGCCAACCTAAAAACTCATGCTCGTAGCGGAAACGCATAAATACTTCTGGTGAGTAGTCAGACTCCCTAAAAAATGCCGAATCCTGATAAGCCTGCCAATAAGAGACCTGCGAATAAGCCACATAAAGCTGGTTCTTTCCCCCTATAAGATCCATAAAAATGGGATACTTAACACTAAATTGAAACTTCATCTCGATATGACTAATGGAAGTAATATTAGGATTCTGGCTCTGGTAAAATGTTTCATCGGGTGTCTGTACAAAATAGGCTGGCAAGAGAAAATTCTTTTTATACGGAACAAGTCGGTTAGGCATTTTTCCGGCCCCATTAACTGCCATTTCATGAATAGGATTCGCCTCACCACCACAACATGGAAGGCTGACAAAAAAAATAAAGTGTAATAAGCACAAAAACGCAAAACAAAATACAAAACTTATCTTAATCATAAATGAAAACATAAAATTCAATATTATCAGGTTGTTAATTCTTTTGATAAGTCTATATTCTATAGATAAACGATACGATTAATATAGAAATCATGAAAATTGATTATAAGAAAACAAAAAGCGCTTACAAGTATTTCACCTTCCCCACATACTCACACAATAATTTCGCAGATCGTCGAAAAAAGCTATTAGAAAAATGTAGAGACATACAAGAAAAAAGCGAGAGCCTACAGAAACTTTTAATACTCGAACACTGTAAAACTATTGAAGATATATACTTTGCTCAGTCCATTATCGCACTCAAGAAAAACCATCATGAAAAAGCTATTCGATACCTCAAACAATGTATTGAAAAAAAAGAAGGCGATACATTAAGCCACCTACTTCTCGCCGATACCTTATTAAAATTAAATCGTCCCTTTCAAGCCATTAACACGCTGAAAAAAGCCATACAAATATCCCCAAAGCATTACAAGCTTCATAATACTTTAGGCATTGCCTTACGGACTATAGGAAAAGATAAGGATGCAAAAAAAGCGTTCTATATGGCCTCAATGTTACAACCCAGGTCAAAGGCACCCTATATTAATCTCACTAATTTACATATTGACAACCAGCATTACTCTGATGCTATCTCATCACTCACAAAGCTCTTGTTTCTCTCAAATCAAATAGGGATTTACATGAAAAAAATTGGCTTTTGCCACCTTAAGCTTGGCGATATAGATACAGCTCTATTCTGGTATGGGCGATCACACACAAAGTAACTGCTCCTTTTTCGGCGCAGCAATATGCACTTGATGCATACCTCACTCCCCGTAAACTCAAAGCTCTGACGATTAAGACAACCCATTGCATCATCTCAATCCAATTGCCAAATTTAGTTTTATGCTTTTCTAGTCATTTAATCATGGGATTCCCGCCTTCGTTGGAATGATTGACGACCTTGAACTTAACAACCACCGTCTAAAGACGGTGGGTTAAAAACTGCGGACTGAAAGTCCAGCTTTTCGGCTAAAGCCGAATAAATACTCTCATTCAACATCGAAATTATCATCAACTTTTCGTTCAAAGTGGTGCTCCAGATACTCCTGTATCATCTCTTTAGTTAGCTCTCCAGCCGTCACACAAAAATAACCTCTCGCCCAAAAATGCTGTCCCCAATACCTTTTCTTTAAATGTGGAAACTCCTGAAACAATTTAGTCGATGATCGACCTTTTATTCTCCTCATTACCTCTGCTGGTGATAAAGTCGGTGGCACAGATATCAGCAAATGTACATGATCTTTGCTGATCACGCCGCGCAATATTTCTATTTCTAAATACTCACACGTTTGCCTGATTAACTCACGAACTCTCAGTCCAACATCGCCTTTTAATACCTGATAGCGATACTTAGTCACCCAAACAAAATGATATTCAATCTTATATTTCGTGTGCGAACCATAACGGTATTTCATACCCGCATCATAAAGGCAACTGCTAGCTTAAAGCTACCCGCCTGAAGGCTGTCTCTTTATCACATCTCCCTGCTATAGAATTGGTGGCCTACGCGGTACCCTTCGATGACTAGTTGTAATTTCATACAGCCTTTCCAGATGGCTAACCATCCAGGTCGTCCAGTTCGCTTAGAATCATACCAACCGCCAAGCTTTGCCAGCGTTTGAAAAAACCAAAGTAAGCTTGGTGGCTTATCAGGCAATGTTTTTTTCTCTTTCAGAAACCAAAGCACTTGCCATTCTTCAGCAGAAACAACTTTATTCGCAGGTGTATTTTCATTTCCTGCGTTTTCATTTCCCTTCTGCCCGCTCTCTAAATTTGCACTGAAAGGCTTCATTAGTGCTTCGCGTAACTGTATTAGCCTTACTGCTATAAACATCAAAATAACAGCTATTCGCTCCATATTGCCGGCACTTTGCATACGCTGCTCTTCGACCTTTGCGCCTGATTTCCACGCTTTATGAAATTCTTCTATACCCCAGCGAAGTTCATAAAATCTTAATATTTTACGGCAGCATTCAAAGGTCTCTATATTCTCGGAAGTTAAAAGAATCCAGCATAATTTCTCATCCGAGTCAGCACCCACTTCCTGTGCTATGACAACATTAACACTCAAGGGGGATAACTGACTATCAGGCCTTTGAGGAGGCAGAATTGTCACTCGTTTACTTCTTACTTCGAGCTTGGCTTCTCTCGCTTTTCTTCCCCCTCGCTGTGGAATCTTTATCGTATACTCGCCAATTACAGGCGTTTCCAATACCGCATCAAACAAACATTTATCTTCATCAACCAGCCTCCGGTTCTGCGATGCCCTGACAACAAATCGCTCGCCATTATCAATCTTGTATTGGATGTATTCAAAAACATCTGCTTCACGATCACATACACTTATCGTTATAGCTATCTGATCACCTAGTCTCTGGCTTATATTCTCTGAGGATTTTTGCCATTTAAAACTTTCTTTCTCCTCATAAGGCCTTTTTCTAGGGGAAACTTTTTCTGACTCACTTTTGCCGAGTCTTATCCAGCGCTGCTGATCAATCAGACCAACAGTTCTCTCCAAATTAGCATCCATAAGCATAACTGAATGAACCCAGAAACCTTTGGCTGTTGAATCTTTAGGGCCACCCAATCCACCTAATTCCGAAACAATTGAATGTTTATAGCTAAGCGTTGTTGAATCCTCAATAGCCAGCAGTAAATTTGATTCTTGTGATAAAACTGCCGTTGATTGAAATCCGGATTTAGCAATATCATCGGGTTTAACCGCTTTATTTTCAATAAAACGATACCCTCCAAGCAGCGCCGCTGAGTCATCTGCACATGAACTAGCCAAAGAGGATCCTGTATTTGCCGATAACTCAGCGGCTACATGAATCAGCCTATCTGTTCGTCTTTTATCACCCAAATCTGCACCTCCAAAGGTTACTTCTGCCCATTTTTTTGAATCAAGTATGCTGTTAATGATTTACTGACCTTTGTATGTTTGGTCATGTATGACACTTCATATACAGAGAAAGTTTAAATTAAGGGCGAAATTATTGAATTTATTACAGATTAAGAATCAATAAGCTCCAGATAACTTATGAATTGCTGGATATTTGTGATAAAGAGACAGGCCTGAAGGCGGGGGTTTAAACCTTATTTTTCGGACGAATTAATACCCACCTGTCATTTTCACGAAATCGGGAATTTATACCCATCGGAATTGGAAATGCAAGAAGGCGGCAAGGAGTGAACCCCCATAATCTTACAGTCAGTAAGTGATTGGGCCAGACAACACCATTGCACCCTCAAAGGTGATCGGTATAAACATGTACGAAAGGGTGATATTTCTATTCAATATAATAGCCGGGGGGGGGTTAGGTTATTTGACAACATAAAGCTTAACAAAGTGTTAATTTATTTCATCCCCTCCCCTTAGCTAACCACTAAATCAGTCATTGATTATCTATTGTCATATTAAACACGATTAATTTAATCTGACAATCTTCTAATTCCAGCTCATCTTGTACTCCCGATAAGCATAAATGCTCCATAACTTTCGTAAATTCTGGGTGAGAAGTTACCGGCAACCCTACGACTCCACTCGAGATTAAGCATATTAAATTACACGTTAGATTTTATTTAAAATACATGAAAAATCTAAAATAAAATCCTGCATTACCTGCAAAGCTACATTTGACTTCATCCACAAACATCTGCCTAATAAACACACGCTCAACGATAAGACTAATAATAATGATGGCACTCTGGATAGACCGCTACTGCACGTGGATTACGTCAAACACAAAACTTACTCTCACCTTAATCGTATTAATAACCCTCGGGCTTTGCAGTCAACTCATACATTTCACCATCAACCCGACACCCTATTTCCTTGACGTCGAACACCCTAGCCGCCAAGCAGAAAAACGCACAAAAGAGACTTTCACCAACACCGGTGAATTCATCTTTATTATCCTCAAATCCAAAGACAGCGATATATTCAATCCTACCTCCCTGACAACCCTTTCGACACTCACAACACACATTGAAAACCTAACACTGGTAACACCTAACGATATCCGGCGCCTACAAAAACTGGCTAAAAAGGGTATTAATCCACCATTAATCGAAGACATTATCCAAGAAGGCATCTCAGTCGCCGATGCGCAAAAATTACAGCAGTTAAAACAACTTCTCGTGCAAAAAAACCAGAAAGATACTGCGTTATATGTTGATGATTTAATCCACCGATTAAATCCTGTCAAAAAAGTACGAAGCTTAGCAACACTGGATGATTTAACGGTTTATACAGAGGGTGGCGAGGAGATCATAGACAGCTTCCCCTTGATGGAGGCCGTACCCACGACCCAAGAAGACATGGACGCATTAAAAACACGTGTCACGCAAAACCCTATGTACCCCAACTTCTTACTCGGCGGATTAGCGAACGGAGATTTCAGTGCAACTTCTCTTCAAGTAGAGCTCACGCTTAATGAAAAAGACTCCCCCAACATGATCGCCCTTTATGAGTCCATTGATCGCCTCATCAAACAGTATGATACCCCCGATAAATTATACTTCGCGGGCCCTCCCATGGTGACGGCACAAACGGCAGATTCCATGGCATCCAATAATCAACGCCTTATGCCTTATGTTGTCCTGATCGTTCTCATTATTTTGTTTTTGAGTTTCCGTACCCTTCAGGGCGTTGCCATTCCCTTAGCTATTGCCATCATTACGACGTTATGGACTTTATCGGTGATGGCAATATATCGAATTCCTCAAAACATTATTACGACGGCTTTGCCGGTTTTTATTATTTCCATTGCAATCGCTGATGCGATACATTTTCTGAGTGCTTATTTTGTTGCAAGACAACAGCATGATCAGATAAGCGCCATTAAGGTGACTTTTAGAGAGTTAATTACCCCTTTATTTATCACCACTGTAACAACCATCGTTGGCTTTTTAGCTGTCTCGAATACCAACATCATTTTTATGCGAGAGTTCGGGTGGTTTGTCGCGCTCGGCATTGGTTTTGCATTTATTTTAACGGTTACTTTGCAGCCCGTTCTTCTCATGTTATTTGACCGCTCTGATAAACAGAACGATTACTTACAACGTGCGAAAGGGAATGAAACCATCGGTCGTATTGCCGCTGCACTTGTTTTACAGGTATACAGACACAAGATTTGGGTAACTATCGCCTTCATGGCGTTATTTATTACGGCAGGATTCTCTCTAAAAAACCTTAAAGTCGACAACCAAGTGATTGGCAACTTCGCCGCGGATGCGCCCATTCGCATCTCTGACACATTGATTAATAAGAACTTTGGCGGTACTACGCCCTTTTCTATTGTTTTGAAATCTCAAACCCCTGACACCTTCAAAAAGCCTGACGTGTTAAAGGCCATTGATCACATTCAGCAAGGTCTCATGCGTCAAGCTACCGTTGGTTATTCGCTATCCATTGTTGATTTTGTAAAACGTGCTTATCAGCAACAGGAAAACACCGATTATCAGCTGCCTGATACAGACAATCCTTCGGTCATCGCGCAATATCTCTTTATCTATGAAAATGCCGGTCAGCAAGAAATCAGGGATGTTGTTAACCTGTCTTACGACCAAACCCGGCTGATTATTTCATTAAATAAAGACCAGTCGACTGAAATTGATAAAGTCTTCAGCTATATCCATAAAACATTGCCGAACATCCTCCCTCCAGGTATCGATTACGAAATCACAGGCTTTGCTGAACTTCTATCAACCAGCACCCAAGAAATCGCGATCAATCAATTCAGTAATAATTTTGTCGCGATTGGCTGTATTTTCTTGATTTTATTAGTGATGCTACGCTCTTTTCCCTTAGCCTGTATCAGTATGATTCCCCTGCTTTGTACGGTGTACTTTGTCTTTGCACTGATGGCTGCAGCTCAAATCCCTCTTGATATAGGCACCGCTCTCATCTCTTGCATCACCTTTGGTATCGGTATTGATTACGCCATTCACTTTATTGTCATACTCAAACAGCGTGTTAGTCGCCACCCGCTTTTACTGGATGCCGTTATTGATACGAGCAAAAAAGTTGCCGGGCCTATTTTAATCAACTCCATCTCTCTCGCAGCGGGGTTGCTCGTCACACTGACAACGGATTATAAACCTGTGATTAATTTAGGGCTTATTATCGCCACAGCCATGGTCATTTGTGCATTTATTACGCTTATCTTGATGCCGCTTATGGTGCTTATTATCAAACCTAAATCGCTTAGCAACACAACACCTGAGGATGCACTACTAAAGATATAAATGATTAAAGGCCGGTATGAATTGGGAGCTGATTTTATTAACCTTTTATCACTGACGGGAAACTTTTTAATGCATCAGCCTCTAATAGAGAGGCTGATGCATTAATTTAACGATCAACAATGACCCGTCATGAAAATATTATCTACACAATCACTTATCTTTATCACTGTCTTGTCTCTTTTTTTCAATCTTTGTCATGGAGAAAATAGTATGGATTTCTCAGGAAAATGGAAAAACACACGAGGCTCTGTCTTAGAGATCAAACAAGATAAAGAGGGCAATATCACAGGCACGTTTAAAACCGCTGTAGCCAGCACCAAAAAATGTATTGGCTACCCCGCCCCGATCAAAGGCTTCGTTAATGGCAACGCCATTGCTTTAACTATTGACATGAAAGGCTGCGGCTCCCCTACTGTTCTAAGCCAGATCGGCTTACTTGACGAAGAGACAAACCAGATACAAACAACGTCACTCATTCTGAAACGAGGCAATGATGAATGGAACAGTAAAAATCTGTGCAATGATACTTACACCAAGATGCAATAACAAAGGTTGCTAGCTTGTTATCACCCATGGATCAAGTCGATGGGGCAAGCGCTAACCACTTGCTTATGCCTCACACTAAACATCTCAGATAAGGCTTATAGCAACACGGCTATTAACCCTAGGCAACCATCAACACTCACCGCCTACTCACCGCCTGCCGCTATCCGGCAACCTGATACGCATTATAAAGTCGAATTTATCATTGTCGCCGCAAGGCATGGTAGCAGATCCCCTACCAACAGCAGGCATCTCAAATCGCTGAGAAACGCGCTTGAATCTTACAGCAAGCAGCAAACGCTTACCTCGGCAGGGCAACAGCTTTACTTTGAGCTAAAGCGTTACCTTATTAATCATCAACACAGTTTTTCGAGCATTAATGCACGGGGAAAATCCGAGCTTTTTTCATTAGCTGAACGCTTACCCAAAACCTACCCCGCTTTCTTTGTAAAACAACGCCACTTTATTGCCTATAGTTCAGGAAAAAAGCGTACACAGCAATCAATGTACGCATTCAATGACGGATTAGCACGTAGGCCGCCCTTTCATAAAACAGATACCTCTATTTTTCAGCGACACAATGATCCTGTTCTACGATTTTTTAACCTGTATCAGCCTTATCTAACATACTTGCAAACCCATCCGTGGCATGACCAAGGTGTAAACATGATCAATGCCAATGATTACCAAACTATGATCAAACGGGTTGTTGGCTTGTTTGTTAAAACGCCACGAGAAAGCCCGCTTATTTCTCATCAGAACCTTAACAAAACAACCGATGCCGAACTGGCTTACTTGCTGTATCTTTACTGGCTATACTTACCCGATAAACTGCAACCCGAAAACAGCATTATCACTTCCCTATTTACTGTTCAAGAGATTTCACTCATTGTCAGGCTGGATAACCTGAAACACTTTTATAAAGACGGCCCAGGTTATCCTCACACACAAGTCAGCTTTGAGGCTGCGTCCGCTTTTATTATTTTTCTTAATCGTTACTTGTATCAGGTAGCAACAGGAACAGCCTCGGCAGATGGCGTTTTTTTCTTCGGCCATAATGAAACGCTCTTGCCGATTATCACTTTTTTAAACATCAATAACGTCAATAAACCTCAAGTTATTTTTGACGACAAGCACTGGGTAAACACATCTATCATACCGATGGCAGGCAATATCAGCTGGGTGGTTTTATCTAAAAATAACAAATTTTTTATACAATTACGGCTTAACGAAAAGCCTGTTGCATTGCCTGAATTAAACGAAGCCACACGCAAACATGCACTATTTAAAAGCACTGCCGATAAAATATACCCTTTAGCAGATTTTATTCGCTATACGGAAAAACGTATCTCTGGGTCAGCTATTGATTTTGGTGAGCTAGCTCAGCTATACCGTTTAAAGCCACAAGCATTAATTGACTCACTGAGCAAAACATTAAAAAAACACCCCGCCAAGACTATTTAACAAGCTCTTTTGGCGGCATTTCTAATGCCAGCTTATGACCCAGTAACGCCTCAAGCTGTGGCAAGTCATAAGCATCTTCTTCACCTATCAAGTTTATTGCGATGCCTTTTGCGCCAGCACGACCCGTTCGACCGATACGATGAATATAGTTTTCTGGCTCTTGCGGCAGATTAAAATTGATGACATGTGTAATACCATCGATATGTATACCACGGCCCACGACATCTGTTGCGATCAACACTTTGATCTGGCCTTCCTTGAATGCCTTTAACGTTTGCGTCCGTTTACTTTGCTGGATTTCACCCGTTAAGAGGCCTGTTTTACAACCAATAGCTGCCAACCTATCATGCAGTCGCTGAGATTGATCACGGCGGTTAGTAAAAACAATGCAATGCTTAACTTCTGCTTGTTTCACAATTCTAGCAATGACCGAGACCTTTTCATTATCAGAGACCATATAATTGATTTGCTCAACATTATCGGTGGCTACCTGCTCGGGTTCAATATCAACTTCGAGCGGATCAATCGTCCACTGGCTGCTGAGATTAATGATATCTTGCGTAAAGGTTGCACTAAAAAGCAACGTTTGACGATTATCCTTATGCGGCGTTGACCGAACGATTTGTTTCACCTGTGGAATAAAACCCATATCCAGCATACGGTCTGCTTCATCAAGCACCATGACCTCAACACGATCGACAAAGATTTTTTTCTGCTGCATAAAATCGATCAAACGCCCCGGAGTAGCAACAACGATATCGACAAGCCCACGATTAAGTTGATTTTCTTGTTTCTCAAACTTTTCACCGCCGACTAAAGACACCACCGAAAGGTCTGTAAACTGAACCAGTTTTTTTGCATCATCTTCGATTTGTTTCACAAGCTCGCGCGTCGGCGCAATGATCAATGCACGGGGCTCGGCTAAATAGCGCTTACCGTCAATCGGGTGGCAGAGTAATTGATCCATAATCGTGATCAAAAATGCCGCTGTTTTCCCTGTACCGGTTTGCGCCTTACCGATAATATCGTGCCCCGTTAAGGTATGCGGCAGTGTTTCGGCTTGAATCGGGGTGCAATAGCTAAAGCCTGATGCCTGAATGGCTTGTAATATACTCGAGTGAATACCTAAATCATGAAAACGCGTCTTACCTTCTGCAGGCTCAACATGGAAACTTTTTGGATCCCAAGCGGGTTGCTGTTTTGTCAGAGTAGGTTTACTTGTTTTTTGTGCTCGCTTTTTTGCGTGGTCTGATTTGCTAGCAGAGGCTCGCGGCTTGTGAGTCGCTTGCTCGGCAGGCTTCTCTGCTGTTTTTTTGTTCTTGAACCACTTAATAATCAATGTAACGCCTTGTTAAAATAAACAGGTCTAATGACCTTTTGGTTAGGAAAATAAAACATTCCCCATCAACGATTGTTTCCGTGCGAATCATACACCACTGCTCGGAGAGATAGTAGAGATCTCTTCACGTGCTCAGAAAATCAAGGAATTTTCGGCGCAAAATCTTGTCAAACTTTCATCTCATTCCGGTACAAACACTTATGGTCGTCACCGATGTTGATATTACAGCCATCGCAAATGTGGTGAGAACGGCCATTGCACCTGTTTTTATGCTGACGGGTATATCCAGTTTCCTCGCCGTCACCAGCAACCGACTCAGCCGAATTATTGATCGATCCAGGGTACTCAATCAACGATTAAGACATGTCAAAGACGAAAAGCATAGAGCCGTCTTACTGAGTGAAACACGAAGGCTGCTGCGACGAACACGATTAATTAGTGCCGCCATTCTCTTTGCAACAAGTAGTGCGCTATTAACATGCTTTGTGATTATTACTTTATTTCTTGGAAATATATTAGTTAGCCACATAGCCTCTATTGTTACTCTTCTCTTTATTACCTGTATGCTCTGCTTATCTTTGGCTTTTATCTTCTTTCTTATTGAGGTTTCTTTTGCCACAGGCTTTATGTTGACAACCAGCCAGCAATCCGCTGAATCACTCATCTACCTTTCACATTAGCGTTTTTCACGGCGTCCTTTAAAATCAGGCTTAACAAATTGCATCGGCGAAAGGTCTTGAGCATGGCTAGCCTTCATACGTTGTACGGCTGATAAGTGTTCGTAAACGGTATTCCTGAGCACCGGTTTTCGCTGGATGCTTGTAATCAATGCCTCTAATGCCTGTACCCCCATCTCCTGGCCATGTTTTGCACCTGCTGAACGCGTAATGGTTTCATTCATCAATGTACCACCAACATCATTCGCCCCTGACTGCAGGGCAAATTTTGCCCCATCCACACCGAGCTTCACCCAAGAGGCCTGAATATTATTGATAAACCCTGATAGCACAATACGGGAAACGGCATGCATCAACATAGATTCGCGCAGAGAAGGCCCACTTCTTGATTGCTCACGTAAAAAAATTGGGGCTTCATTTGCCACAAAGGGCAAGGGAACAAGCTCGGTAAATCCGCCGGTCTTCTTTTGTAACTCACGCACTTTGATTAAATGTTGCGCCCAATGATGATAATGCTCAATATGGCCAAACATGATTGTAGCCGTACTCTTGATACCTAGCTTATGGGCTTCCTCCATGACGTACAGCCACTGCTCCGAATTGATTTTATCCGAGCACAAATCGGCGCGCACATCGTCACATAAAATCTCAGCCGCTGTACCGGGTATCGTGCCTAATCCGCAAGCTTTTAATTGGTACAAGTAGTTTTCAATCGACACCCCTAACGTTGATGCACCCTGCCAAATTTCTAGCGGCGTAAAGCCATGAATATGCATCTCAGGCACAGCCGACTTAACGGCCTTGCAAATATCAATATAAGTATTGCCATCATAATTAGGGTGAATACCCCCCTGTAAAGTTACCTCTGTGGCACCACGATCATAAGCTTCCCGAACACGACGTCCAACTTCTTCCAAGCTCACCTCATAAGGTTTGCCACGAAGGCCTTCATGCGTTTTACCTTTCGAGAAGGCACAGAATTTACAGTTGAAATAACAAATATTGGTATAGTTAATATTACGGTTCACCACATAGGTGACATCGTTGCCACACAGCTTATGGCGAAGTTGATCGGCATACGCGCAAACGGCCTGAAAATCCGCCCCTTTTGCTTGGAACAATCGAACAATATCCGCTGCCATCAAGCTATCACCCACTTGATGGGATGCTAGTAACAACGCGACATCCTCGCTCACCTGATCCGTAAACACCCGATTAAAGGTAGCGGGAAAATGTTGGCTAATGCCTGTCTGCCATGCATCTTCTTTTGGCCACCCATCCGCATCCACGCATTTTTTGACAGGAAAAACTAACGACGAATCCAACCAGCGCTCAGCGGATTGAATGTAGCTCGGGTAAATCGTCATCCTCTCAATGAGGTGTTTGCCAGCAAGGCCTGTTTGCTCGGCAAGCGTTGTAATTTCAGGCCATGGTGCTTCTGGGTTAACGAAATCAGGTGTTACTGGTGAAACCCCGCCCCAATCGTTGATACCTGCATCAATAAGTTGAGGTAAAACGCCGGGGCTTAAATTCGGCGGCACTTGTATCGACATAGAGGCACCAAATATCAAGCGAGTAACGGCCAATGTCCATAACAGTTCATTCAAATCTGGCTCAGGTGCCGCCACCATTTTGGTGTCAGGCTTAGCTTTAAAATTTTGAATGATGATTTCTTGGATGTGACCAAACTCATCATGAATATCACGAATCGCTAATAAAGATTCAATCCGCTCTAAACGTGTTTCCCCAATACCGATCAAAATACCTGTGGTAAACGGAATATTGGCAACTCCGGCGAGGCGAATTGTTTCCAAACGTTTATCTGGGTCTTTATCGGGCGAGCCATAGTGTGGCATGCCCTTTTCACACAGTCTTTTTGACGCTGACTCCAGCATGATTCCCATGGATGCCGACACCTTCCGCAGCTGGTACAACTCATCCAGTGATAAGGTGCCAGGATTCACGTGGGGTAAAACAGTCGTATGCTCTCGCACTTGCGCCGCCACATGTGCCAGATAATCGATGGTTGAACTAAACCCCATCTTAGCCAACGCTTTCGCCGCCGTTTGATAACGCAACTCCGGCCTTTCGCCCAAGGTAAAAAGCGCTTCTTTACATCCCAAATCTTCAGCCTCTTTAACCGTTTTAAGCACCTCATCGACCGATAAGTAAGGCGCTTGAATAAATTTAGGCGTCTGCGCAAACGTACAATAGTGGCAAACATCTCGGCACAAATGCGTTAAAGGAATAAATACTTTTTTTGAATAACTGACCGTATTGCTAAACCCCTGCTCACGTAATACGACAGCACGCTGCATCAAGGCCTTTGTATCGGTTTCATTCGCGAGAGCAAAGCAGTCTTCCACGGCTAATCGCGTCATCAAGGCATCTATAGATTGCATTGGCTGGCTATTCATTATTCTTATATCAAAGGAATCAAGTGGGATCACTGAGTTCAGCATAGTGTACCTGCTTGTAATTGTTGTAAAGTAACAAGGTCACTGTTTATATCAATATCCAGCGCTAAGCATGGCAAAGCGACTGTACGTATCGCCAACTGACGCGTGCTTGCTTCATGCTGGTGCTTAGCATAACTATCGTGACCAAAAGCAAGCTCAATGCCAAGCGGCAAATCCAGCATTAACATATTGGTGCCGCTAAAATCATGGCTCGGCAAAAGCGTTATTGTATGCAGCCGATGATGGGCCACAAAAAAATCAATGGCTTTCGAGTCAGCTAGAGGTAAATCTGCATGCATGATCAAGGCTTGTGTTGCATGGATTTCTAGACAAAAATCTAAAGCTTTAGTCAAACTGCTATTCAAATCATCATCGTCACTTTCTTGTAAGCTTAAGACACCCAAATGTTCAGCTTTTTCAATCACCAAAGGGTCTTTTGAGATAACTAACACCTGATCAACACGTTCTGCGTTTTGTGCCGCTGATATCACGGTTTGAAACATGGATATGATCAATGCACGACGCTCAGCCGCAGAGAGTGCGTCTGAAAGGCGTGTTTTACCTTGAGAAAAGCTACGCACAGGGACAATCGCCATCATCATAAGGCGCACCCCTCATCACCCAAAAATGCCAATACGTCATCCGCCAGCTGCTTTTTATCGGCATCCGATTGCATCAACGTTTTTGTGACCAATACGTTGAGTCCTAATGCTTCGATGGCAGGTTTTTCAGCAACATCTTTATGATCAATGACAAAATGCGTGGCAAAATCCTGATACTTTTCAGCCACGGCCAAGGTGGTTACAGGCAGACCTAATTCCTTCATGATTTTTGCAGAGGGACCTTTCACGGCCTCTCCTCCAATAATAGGGGAAACAACCAACCGTTTTTCAATGCCTGCCACCAAAGAAGCTTTAAGTTCAGGTACGGAAAAAATAGGATCGATACTTAAAAAGGGGTTAGAAGGGCACACAATTAACTGGTCAGCCTCAGTCACGGCCCGCTGAACGTCCTTACTGATTCGTGCCTGCTCAGCATGCTCGAAATAAATAGCAGAGACTTCAGGTTTGCACTGATATTTCACAAAATAATCATGAAAAGCTAAAAGAGTGGTTGTTTGATTCTCATCAATCACTTCAACCTGCGTGCTAACAATCTCATCACTCATCGGTAACAATCGGCATTTGACCCCATAAGCATCGCAGAGTGCTTGTGTCACCTGTGTTAATGTTTTCCCTTCTGATAATAAGGTTGCGCGCATTAAATGTGTGGCGATATCTTTATCGCCCAACTGAAACCACGTTTCACCACCGAGTTTTTTCAATGCGTCCATACACTGCCAAGACTCATCAGCCATGCCCCAGCCCTGCGCTTTGTTATTCACACCGGCGAGGGTATATATCAGCGTATCGATATCCGGGCTAACGAAAAGACCATAGTGATTTTGGTCATCGCCCGTATTCACGATGACTGTCAGGTCAGCAGGCGCAAGACGTTGATTCAACCCCAAAGCCAGCTTTGCACCACCAACACCGCCACTTAATGCCAAAACACTTGTCATTACTCTAACCTTATCCAGCAAAAAAGAGATCGCTTATTGAATGGATCAGTGTAACGACTTGTTACCTTTCCAATAAGCATTTATACCCATCACACTTGAAGATGCAAGGGCGTCGCCCCCAGTCACTTACGGGCTGTAAGCTCATGGGGATTCGTTCACTTGCCGCCTTCTTGCATCTCCAATTCCGATGGGTATACATCAAGGATTGCTGTGTATTATATGTGAGAAAATTCTTTCACTTAGGATCAAAGGAAAGTTACTAACGAAAAAGATCAAATTGCTTATCACGAATCATCACACGTGCATCAAACTCACCAAGCGTGACGTTTGCACCTTTAACGATAACAATCGGCATACCTTCATCAGCCTGCCCCATGATAAAAGATGCCGCTGCTGCTAACTCATCCGCTACAGCAACTTGGGTAGTTTCCATCTCACGACCATTACGATCTTGTTGCCCAACCAAGTTAACCAACGGGTTAAAGCCTGCTGTTCCAATAGCAAAACCAACCGTACCTTCTCGCCAAGCACGACCAGCGCTGTCATTGATAATCACACCTAGGTCGCAATCTACCTGCTTCGAAAGTGCCCATCGTAATTTCTCAGCACTGGCATTGGCATCCTTGGGCAATAACAGTACGCGCTCTTTTTCTGAAGCTGGCAAATTTGATCGGTCGATGCCAGCATTTGCATGCACATAACCTTGCTTATGTTCAACGACCACCACGCCCGGGCGCTTTCTCACCACCTCAACAGATTCGTCAAGAACCAACTGAACCAAAGTCGCTTCTTTTTGTACTTCATCAGCCAGTGCTATTGCCTTTTGAGAGGGTTTTACATCGGCTAATGTGACATAGCGATTCTCGGATTTAGACACAATCTTTTGTGCCAAGACGACAAGATCACCCGCGTCGAGCTGTACTTGGTTTACCTCCAGCGCAGCAAGAATAACGGCACAAAGATCATCATTCGGTTTTATTTCGGCAACGCCTTTCAATCCGATAATTTGCATGTAGATTACTCAGGAAGGCCAGTGATTTTAATGCCTGAAGCACATTTAAACTGACGATTAATTTGAATCAATATAGAGGTGAGTGCTTCTGCCGCTGCTGAGTTCGCCACAGGGCCAATAGAGAAGCCTTTCATGCCTGCTGCTTCAACCAAACCGACAACGGCTGCACGTGCGTCTTTTGAATTGCCCGCAACCAACACATCACAATCAATCGCATGATCACTTTGCAGATGATCAGCCGCCACGTTTTGGAACGCAGAAACCACTTTAACACCTTCGCCTAACAACGCTTGCGCTTCTTGAGCTGCGCTACCTGCTTCTGGCAATTGTACAGTACCCACTTTTGGTGGTCGCAAAGGGACGGTTACATCAATCAATATCTTCCCTTCGAGCGCCTCTTTCACGGCTGTCAACGTGCTGCCATGATGTGCATAAGGTACGGTTAAAGCAATCAAATCAGCTTGCTGCGCTGCGGCAACATTATCAGCCGCTTTTACGTTGATGTTATCAATGCCTTGTGCCTGCATTAAATCAATAAGTTCAGTGACTGCCACGTCCGCTTTATCCTGCGTCCGCGACCCGATAATGACGTTATATCCCGCTTTTACCCAGCGCCGTGCTAACCCAGTACCCAATGCGCCTGTGCCGCCTAAAATCGCAATGCTTTGAATCTCGCTCATTGAACGTGCCCTTTTAACAATCATTGTTAACTATCAAGTTATCGTCTGCGTTTTATACGCGGCTTTCACAGGTGATTCAAGTCACTTTTGCTAAGGTGTAATGGCATTTTCAATCAAAGACAACATTCGCTACAATCGACTTTTTTAAGAATTTGGATGCTCACATGGATAAATTAAACTTCGCAGGCAAAACCGTTGTCGTCACAGGCGGCGCAAAAGGCGTCGGAAAAGGCATTACCGAACGATTTTTAGCCGCTGGTGCAACCGTTGTGGTTTGTGGACGCAGTGCCCCCGAGGCATTACCAACAATAGGCGATAACACCGCTATCTTTAAAGCCTGTGACGTCAGAGACCCAGAGCAGGTTGATGCACTTATGGCATTTGCACAAGAGCAAAATGGCTCACTCGATGTATTAATCAACAACGCCGGTGGCGCACCTTTTGCCGATGCAGCGACAGCCTCGCCGCGCTTTTCCGAGAAGATTATTGCGCTTAATTTATTGGCGCCTTTACATTGCTGCCAATCGGCAAACCGCATCATGCAAACGCAAGCGAACGGCGGCAGTATTGTCAATATTGCCAGCGTCAGCGCACAACGCCCCTCACCCGGTACAGCAGCTTACGGCGCTGCAAAAGCAGGGCTTATTAACCTGACGCAATCATTGGCTGTTGAATGGGCACCCAAAGTAAGACTTAATGCAATTGCAGCAGGATTAATCTTAACCGAGCAAGCGCATTTACATTATGGTGATGAGGCCGGCATCGCTAAAGTCAGTAAAACTGTTCCTTTAGAGCGTATGGCCAGCCCTGCAGATATCGGTGATACCTGTTTGTATTTTGCGTCACCGTTATCGTCGTATGTGACAGGTGCTTCGTTGACTGTGCATGGCGGT
This sequence comes from Pseudomonadales bacterium, assembly GCA_965248335.1. Lineage (GTDB taxonomy): Bacteria > Pseudomonadota > Gammaproteobacteria > Pseudomonadales > DT-91 > CAKMZU01. Next base: position 1,128,635 of record CBDFIY010000003.1, on the reverse strand, counting down.
GGGGAAAAGCCGGCTTTTTTAGATGCGGGGAATTCAAGCAACTAAGATTGATAAATGCGTCGTTTTATTGAACTCAAGGATCTTCTTGGCACCCAATGATACTTTAAGTAAGGTATTTTGGGTGCGCTGTAGAATTCTCACATTTCTTCTTTCTTTCCTTGTTTTTTTTGCCCCCAATAAAGCTCTCTCAGGGCCACCTTCTGGAAGCGCCGCACTCACCGAAGAACCCCGCAACTTCAAAGTAGACGAACAAGACTCCGTTAAAAAAATCAGAGCGCTTGTCAGCTCTGACTCATTTTTACACCACCAACATGACTGGATGCTTGTCTTGCTTGAGAGCACATTCAGCCATGATTCAACAAGCTCAGATAAAGCATTAAAAAAACATTCGATTGAAGGTTCAAGGGTATTTAACGATCAAGCTGTTTTGTTACCTAAAGCACTTTTAGAAAAGAAGAAATAAAAAAGCCATTTAGCTTCAAAGTACATAAATACAAACGTTAAATCTTCAATAAACATACATTCAAGACGATAAGCAAAAAAATAAAAACTCAAGACATCACATTTACCTACATACCCATCAACAGCATGCTAGAAGAGTTCAATGTTAAATCTACAGGCAATTGACTTCCATCACTAAGCACACAAAATTAGTTCCGTGATTTTATAAATTGTTAATTTATAATGCTACTTTTCAATAATACAATAATACAATAATACAATAATACAATAATACAATAACAATACTTCGGACAGTTTTTTGAACCACTTGAGATGATCTAAGTCTATGAATGTTTTTACTGAAAATAGTTCATGCAAAATTTGATTTCACAGATTTTAGATTCAATGTCCGATATTTGCTTACCACAAAAAAATTCATTAGGGCGCTATTGATTACGCTAATGGTATTCCGTGGCAAGGCAAATTTTCGCAATATGAGTCGTTTTTCAAGCTTGTGCGAGAAAACTTTTAGTCGATGGTATCGTGTATCCTTCGACTTTAAAGCTTTTAATAATCAGCTCATTTTTAGCGAGTTACCGAAAGAAGATGAATGGATTGCAGCTATAGATGCAAGTTTCGTAAAAAAGAGCGGCAAGTGCACTTCAGGTTTAGGGAACTTCTGGAGCGGTGGTTCAGGCTCCGCTGAAAAAGGACTTGAGGTCTCATTGCTTAGCATTGTCCATCTCAAATCAAATACCGCGTATGGGCTGGATGCAAAACAAACCATAGACCAAGAAGGCAAGTCTCGTACTGACTTGTATGCAGAGCAGACTGTTGGTATGGCTAAAGCATTAAAAGACAAGGGAATACGTTATATTTCTACGGATAGCTTTTATACGAAGATAAAATATGTCAACCCTGTTGCCGAAGCAGGTCTTCATATCGTTGGTAAGCTACGCATAGACGCCCGTTTAAAATGGCTCTACGAAGGAGAATATTCTGGCAAGGGGCGCCCCAAAAAATTCGATGGCAAAGTCGATATAGAAGCTGATCTTTGTCGATTTGAGTATGTAGGAGAGATTGATGAAGGTAAAACGCATATGTACACAACCGTTGCTTACTCAGTTTCCCTTAAACGTGATATCAAGGTGGTCATGTTAATTTTTAAAAAAGGCGATAAAGAAGGCCGCGCTCTTTTATATTCAACGGACACCAATCTAGCTGCTATGACACTGCTTACCTATTACAAAGCAAGGTTCCAGATTGAGTTTGTTTTTAGGGACGCCAAACAATACACGGGTCTGATGGATTGCCAGTCTTGCAATGAAGAGGCGATCAACTTTCAACTGAATGCATCCTTTACTGCGCTAAATTTAATGAAAATTGAAGACAGAAAAACAAAAGGAACACAGGGTGAAACCGTTATATCTATTGCATCATGGAAGCGGCGAAAACTCAATCAGCACATGATGCAGAGACTTTTTAACGAGTTAAAAATTGACTTAAATGATAAAAAAGTCAGACAAGTTTATGACAGCATGAGTAACTTCGGGGTTATTGCTGCGTAAAACTGTCCGAAGTATTGAATAATACAATAATACAATAATACAATAATACAATAACAAGAGAATACGATGAAAAATAAAATTCTGATTGCCATGTTATCTGCTGGGTTATTTGCTGGCTGCTCGAGTATTGTGAGTAAATCTGACTATCCAGTAACTGTTAATAGTAGCCCTGACGGTGCAGAATTTACCATTACAAATAAAACAGGGCAAAAAATCGAAAGTGGTGTTACTCCCTCTACAGTCACACTTAAATCTTCCTCGGGGTTTTTCCAGGGAGAGTCTTACACTATAGAAGTTAATAAAGAAGGGTTCACACCAAAAACTTATACAATTACCAGTTCTATTGATGGCTGGTATTTCGGAAATATATTATTAGGCGGTCTTATTGGTATGTTAATTGTTGATCCCGCAACAGGCGCTATGTTTAGTCTGCCAGAGCGTATTGATATATCGTTGAGTCAATCTATTGTTAAAGGCGCTAAAGATAGATCATTATCAATTGCTACTTTGGATTCCCTTACAATGGAGCAACGTTCAAGACTTAAAGAAATAACAAAGTAGACTTAACAAGCGCGTTAACCGAGCCCGCAAGCCCATGCACCTTTTGTGCATTTGTTATGCAAATTCTAGCACAAAACTCACATATCCTTGTGGGCAGGTTATCCGGAAAACAGGAGCGTTTCTTCCAAAAAAACCTGCCTTAGATTTTCACTGTAAAGAATTCTCTAAAATAGGTAAAAAATATCCATTTACATATAATCTGTAAAAATCGATGCCTGATCTGACAAATACTATAGAAAAAACGGGGTATTGCCCGATCAAGTATCAATTTCCTCAAGTTAGCACAGTCTGCCATTAACACCCACATAAGCAACAAACAGACCAACGATTGAGGTGATTTTCAAAAAGTAATAACTTGCTTCATTTTTGGCTGTTCTATTTTCAGGGTTCATATCATGTGCAAAATTGACACACATCAAGTACCACTAAAATACGCTTTTGTTCCCTTACTTTTTATAACAAGATCTAAGCGGTGTAATGCCTTTGCATAAGCAGAGCTGCGCAAACTGATATCACTGGATTGGCTTTGATATTGCCAAATACTATCAAATGCTGCGTCGAGCATGCCTTCTAGCTTTTCCCTGACTTCATCTAAAGGCCATGATAAGCCAGCTCGATTTTGTACCCATTCAAAATAGCTCACGATAACACCGCCGGCATTGCATACCACATCTGGTAAAATAACGACGCCGTATTGATACAAATATTCATCCGCATCTTTCGTAATAGGCCCATTAGCGATTTCTGCAATCCACGTCGCTTTAACATTTTGGACGTTACCTTGATGAATAGCATTTTCTAACGCAGCAAGCACCAACAAATCAACATTTAAAGCCAGCAACTCTTCGTGGCTTATTTGCTGATGCTCCACAAGCTCACACACCGAACCATCACAATAGACGGCCTTGAGTACTTTATTCGCTTGCTTTTCATGCCAAACACTTTCAACATCCAGCCCTTTCTCAGAATAAATCCCTCCCTTGGAATCACTGATTGCAACCACTTTATAGCCTGCCTTACAAAGCAAGCTTGCCGCATGATAGCCGGCATTACCAAACCCCTGTACGGCAACCGTCATATTTTCAGGTGTTTTATCGGATTTATTCCTTAAGTGCTCTATACATATAAATGCACCGCGACCCGTAGCTTCATCTCTGCCCTCACTGCCACCCAACTCAATCGGTTTACCGGTTATTACGGCTGAATACTTGCCTCGCTTGATCACTTCAAATTCATCTTGCATCCACCCCATAATCCTTGCATTTGTATAAACATCAGGTGCAGGAATATCCTTTTCTGGCCCGATAAAGTCTGCCATCGCACGTATGTATGCTCGTGATAAACGCTCTAACTCCATGTTAGATAGTTTTTTAGGATCGACAATCACCCCGCCCTTACCACCACCGAGCGGCAAACCCACCACTGCGCATTTAATCGTCATCCACAAGGCCAGCGCTTGTACTTCAAGCCTACTGACATTCGGATGAAAACGTATACCGCCCTTGCAAGGGCCCAACAAACTATTGTAGTGACAGCGGTATGCCTGAAAATATTGCAACGATCCATCATCCATACGCACAGGCAAAGAGGCGTATAATAATGCTTGAGGCTGAGCCATTGAATTCAAAACGGCCTGATCGATATTCACCTCTGCACCTAAAGCATCAAGTCTCGCGAGGGCATTTTCGAAAACATCTATATCGTTATGATTAGCCATGCTGGCTCCTAAGATTTTTTTGTCGGTTAAAGGGATGCAGAGGCTCGAGTTCGTTAGCTATCACACAAGCTGAATAACATAGATAAAACTGACCAAACATCGTTTTATTCAGAGCGAAACGGTAGAATTTAATGCGCATTCGCCCTCGTTCAATCATTAAACAATGGGTGGTAGTTAAGACAGCGAATGAGAAGAAAAGTTTAGAGTATAAGTGTACAAAATACGCCTATACCCATCGGAATTGAAGATGCAAGAAGCCGGCGAACCCCCATGAGCTTACAGTCAGTAAGTGATTAGGGTGGTGAATGCGGCCAATGCCCTTGCATCTCCAAGGGTGATCGGTATATATAATACAGTAGGAGGTGATAATTTCTTTGACTTGCGGCGTTACAACCGTCGCCAGCCTTCTCGTAGTAATTGAATACCTTCGGCAGTGAGCTGTGCGCGTATTTCATCCGCTTGTACATAATTTTTATCGGCACGCGCTTTCTGCATTTTATCAATCAATTGCTCCACGGCTTGCTCACTGATTTCATCATCATTGCCCGATTGAAACCATTCATCAAATGGCACTTGCAACAAACCCAATAAATCTGCAATGGCTAAAAACTCTGCCTTCACTAACGCCTGGTCACCCGCCTCTTGCTTAAGCAACTTCCCTAAGCGGTGTAGTTCACTTATCACTACTGGCGTATTCATATCATCGAGCATGGCTTCAAATGCTTGTGACTGCTTAATATCAAAACCCTTAGCTGGCTCTATCGCCTCACTAAATTGTAGATACCCATAAAGTGTATCTAACGTCTTTTTTGCTTGTGAGAGTAAAGATTCTGAAAAATTAAGCTCAGAGCGATAATGCGCAGATAGCAGAGAAAAACGTAAAACTTCACCGTGGTAGTGTTGCAAAAGCTCGTTTACCATACGGAAATTACCGAGCGATTTTGACATTTTATCGCCATCAATATTGATATAACCGTTATGAATCCAATAACGCACAAAAGTTTTACCGTGTGCGCATTCACTTTGTGCAATTTCGTTCTCGTGGTGCGGAAAGGTCAAATCACGACCTCCACCGTGAATATCAATAGTTTCCCCGAGGTGTTTCTTTATCATTGCTGAACATTCTACATGCCAGCCTGGACGCCCTTCACCAAAAGGGCTTACCCATTTTGGTTCATCTTCATTCGAGGGCTTCCATAAAACAAAATCGCCGGCGTAACGCTTATAGTCGGCCACCTCAACACGCGCACCCGCGAGCATATCCTCAAGCTTACGGTTTGATAACTTACCGTAATCATCCATTGAGCGAACATCAAACAAAACATGCCCCTGCGATTCATAGGCATGCCCTTTTGCAATCAACGCCTCAATCAATTCGATCATGTCAGCGATGTGTTCGGTAGCATAAGGCTCTATGGTTGGTTTCAAATTGTTCAATGCAGCCATATCTTCATGGTAAGCCTTTGCATACCGGTGCGTGATATGTTCAATCGGCTCTTGGTTTTCTATGGATGCCTTAATGATTTTATCATCAATATCGGTGATGTTTCGTGCATAGCTGACGCGTGGATAAAGCAACGACAACACGCGGAATAACGTATCAAATACTACAGCAGGTCGCGCATTACCAATATGCACACGGTTATAAACGGTTGGCCCACAAACGTATAAACGCACATGCGATTCATCAAGCGGGATAAAAGCTTCTTTTTTTGAAGTCAAGGTATTGAATAACGTTAAATCCATGAGAGCTCTCTGCTAAAACGCTGCTTTTAGGCCAATGATTTTATTGAATACGGGCTTTTCTGCCGTATGGTCGAAACGATCTGCAACAAAGTAGCCTTCACGTTCAAACTGAAAGGGCGTCTCAGGCGCACACTGAATAGCTGAAGGTTCAATAAAACCTTCTGTCACGACTAATGCATTCGGGTTGATCGCATCCATGAAGTCTTTATCACCGGAGTCCGGTGCTTCTTCGGTAAACAAACGATCGAAGATTCTCAGCTCACACCCAATCGCATCCGTTGCGGACACCCAATGAACAACACCACGTGGTTTTTGCTCTGGCGCTGGATTTTTCCCTAAGGTGCCTTCGACGATAGACGCTTTAACTTCAACAATATTGTCTTGCTCATCCTTAACAACGTCTTCCGCTTTTATCACATAAGCGCCACGTAATCGAACGTAGTCACCGATCACCAAACGTTTGAACTTTTTGCGGCCCAAGCTTGTATCTTCACTAAAATCTGCACGATCAATGTAGAGTGATTCGGTAAAAGGCACAGCACGTGTTCCCAGGCTTTCATCATTCGGATGATTAGCGAGCATCAGCTCTTGCGATGTTTGATGAAGATTGGTGAGTGTCACTTTCAAAGGATTCATCACGCACATCGCACGTGTAGCATGCTTGTTTAAGTCATCCCGGATCTCATACTCAAGCTGTGCAATATCAACGATGCCGTCAGTTTTTGCTACAGCCAAACCATTACAAAATGAACGAATAGCTCGCGCACTGTAACCACGGCGACGCATCCCTGATATCGTTGGCATTCTAGGGTCATCCCAACCATTAACCACACCGGTATCCACGAGCTGTTTGAGCTTTCGTTTGCTCGTCATGGTGTAGTTAAGATGTAAACGGCCAAATTCGTATTGTTTGGGTTTTGAAGGTACAGGTAAATTTTCAATAAACCATTCATAAAGTGGACGGTGGTCTTGAAATTCCAACGTGCAGATGGAATGCGTTACAGCCTCGATGGCATCTTCTTGTCCGTGTGCAAAATCATAGCTTGGATAAATGCACCACTTATCGCCGGTTTGATGATGCGCCTCTTTACGAATACGATAAAGGATGGGATCACGTAGGTTCATATTGGGTGAGCTCATGTCGATTTTGGCGCGCAATACGCATGCACCCTCATCAAATTCACCATGCTTCATTTTTTCTAATAATGTTTTATTTTCTTCTGCTGATCGATTGCGGTAAGGGCTATCCATACCCGGCTTCGTTGCCCAACCTCGATACTCACTCGCCTTTTCAGCATCAAGATCACAGACATAGGCTTTACCCTGCTCGACGAGATAAACAGCCCATGCATAAAATTGATCAAAATAACTGGACGCATAGCGAACTTCGCCAGCCCATTTAAAGCCTAGCCACTTCACATCTTCCTGGATTGCATCGATATAAGCCTGCTCTTCTTTTGTCGGATTCGTATCATCGAAACGTAAGTGGCAATCACCGCCAAACGTTTCTGCCAAACCAAAATTTAAGCAAATTGATTTGGCATGGCCAATATGCAAAAACCCATTTGGCTCGGGCGGAAAACGGGTAATGACCTTACCCTGCAGAGACTCGTCTGTGATTTCCTTTTCGATGAGCGCCTCAATAAAATTATGCGAAACGCGGTTTTCTTCTGACATGGAATTTAATACCTCAAGGTATTTGTAAAGGGCGAACAAAAAGGCGTATTATACGCGCTGCTTTTAATTATGAAACTAACTTATCCCTAGAGGCTAGATCATGGTCGTTTTACATACCAATTTTGGCGATATCACCGTTGAACTTAACACCGAATTAGCACCAAAATCCTGCGAGAATTTTCTTAGCTACGCGAAGGAAGGCTTTTATGACGGCACGATTTTTCATCGCGTCATTGATGGCTTTATGGTCCAAGGTGGCGGGTTTGATAAAGACATGAACCAAAAAGACGTTAAAGCACCGATTGAGAACGAAGCAGACAACGGCTTGAAAAATGAAACGGGCACCTTAGCTATGGCTCGCACCATGGACCCACACTCTGCTACGGCACAGTTTTTCATCAACGTAAAAGACAATGACTTCCTTAACCACTCAGGCAAAAATGCGCAAGGCTGGGGTTATGCGGTATTCGCTAAAGTGACCGATGGCATGGATGCAGTCAACAACATTAAAGCGGTCAAAACCGGCAGCAACGGCATGCATCAGGATGTACCTCAGGACGAAGTTATCATCAATAGCGTCACTGTTAGTGAATAATGGCTTTAGCTAAATCCACACGAGGTAAACCACATTGATCAAAACACGCTTTATCTCGGATTTACATCTTGACGAATCCCGCCCTGACTTATGTCAGGGTTTTTTTGATTACCTCGACCGCATCATACCAGATACAGAACGGTTATTTATCTTAGGTGATTTATTTGAAGCCTGGATTGGGGATGACGATCTCTCAACGTTCAACACCTCTATCATTAAAAACCTCAGCACGTTTACACAGAGTGGTGCAGAACTTTACATCATGCACGGCAACCGAGATTTTTTACTGGCAGAAAACTTCGCACGCGCGACGGGTGCTCATATTATTCAAGATCCTTATATATTGAACGCAGGTGATTCTCTTTACTTGCTTTCTCATGGCGATAGTTTCTGTACTGATGATGTAGATTACCAAGCTTTCAAATTAAAAATTCGCAGCCCTGAAACCATTAACTTTTTATTATCTCAATCACTGAACGATCGCAAACTTCTCGCTGAATCACTCCGTAAAGATACGCAACAAGCTGTTGAATCAAAATCGCTAAGCATCATGGATGTCAATACGGACACCGTAACTACGAGCTTTGCGAACCATAAAGTTAAGCTGATGATCCACGGGCATACGCATCGCCCTGCAATCCATACCCATTGCATTAAAGGAGAAGATTGCAGACGGTTTGTCCTTGGTGACTGGCAAACGCACGGCTATGAAATTGTTTTAGATAATAAGAGTTTGCAACTCGTTAAATTTAACCTTAAGGATCAGCATGACACACACACAGAAGACTGAAATCGTTAACAATTACCTTGAAGCACTCAATACTCAAGACATGTCGCTTATTGAAAGCCTTTATGACGACAATGCATTAGTCCAAGACCCGTATGGCGTCAGTGAAATGCAAGGCATTGAGGCCATCAAAGCATTTTACCAAAAAGCGTTTGATGCCAATGTAACGGGCGAATTAACCGGCCCTATACGTGCATCGGGCGACTCTGCAGCATTTTCTTTTACCATTAACTACGGCGGTAGTCTGATCGACATTATTGATGTTTTTCAGTTTAACGACGAAGGTAAAGTGACCTCAATGAAGGCATACTGGTCTGAAGAGAATTTCCGCCAGCCTTAGTGCAACAAACGCACACCTCCGGCACGCAGCTCGAACAATGAGTTGCGTGCCAACGCCCGCAATGCTAATTTCTTTCCAATAACATCAAAAAGCATAAGGGACGCTATGAACAAGATCATTTCACTCGCACTATTATCAAGTATTCTTCTGTCTACAGCCTGCTCAACAACGCACTCGGTCGCCATTAGTGGTCACAGCGGCTCCGGTAAAAAAGTAACGGCGGAAGCCTCAACCTTTAATTTTCTTCACTTAAACCCCATGAGTCTTGAGACCTCTTCCAAAGTTATCAGTGACTTAAGCGCACAATGTAATAACAAAGGCGTTAGTGGCGTGACGACTAAGACTTCTTCTACCTTTCTTTATATTGGTATCAGTGAAAAGGTAGAAGCTTCGGCTTATTGTAACTAACTGAGAAATTCTTAGTAGCCTGACAGCATTGTTAGGCTTATTTATCCTTTATACCAAAGTCAATTTGATCCAATAATCGCCCAACCTCTTCGTGGTCGTCATTTCCTTGCGTATTTGACAGGAGAATGCTCCCTCCGAAGTTTTCAAGATGCCTCACGTTAGCCGCTATTGGTATACTCTTGTTTGCATTAAACATACTCAACGGTCTATTTGGTAACTGAGGCTTTTTTCTTTGTCCGCCATCGTATTTATAGGGCTATGTCTTCCACTCAGCAATGAATCCTACTTAGAATAAATACTATCAACATCTTCATAAGAATTTCTATCTTTCCTATTTTTTCTAGGTAGCGCCTTAGGAGAACCATCCATGCAAACATAAGTATCTGCTCTAACGACTTGATTACCAGAATTGGCTGAGAGTATCTATATGCCGACTCCAATGGATTCACAGAACGCCTTATACGCCCAGCAGCATGTAACTCACTATACACATCACTCTCTGAAGTCTCAAAACCAGAAGCATTGTGATCATCCGACTCCGTCCCCTTAGTGGGATAGATATTTTCATCAATAAAATATGAGTTTTCTGCTTTTTCTGGCTTTACAAGTGTTTTGCCCTCACTCCTGACCTCCTGCCCCGCCCTCACACAACAAGGAAAACAAAACGTCGCGACTCCTACTAACTTTTTTTGACATCAAATGAACAAGAAAAAGGCAGATAAAACATAATAAATACAAAACCGAGAAAAGTAAAAAAACGAAACAAGATACATCTCCATAAACATAAAAATATTTAAAATCAGTCGGCCATACTCTTGAGCACAGAACATCTTATAAGTTCGGTATATTTAATCAGAAAAAAATATAAATAAAATTAAATAGAAAAAGTAATAAGAATCATATACGCTAAAAACCTTAGTAGATTATTTAGATTTATAGGTGAAGGTCATGCAACTTCGACACAAAACCCCTCAAGCATTAACAAATGACCTTTACTTGAAGCATTGTGAAATATTACAAAGAAGCTTTTTTTATACCTAAAAAAACCATTTATTAATAAACAAGTTACAGGCAATATTATTAATAAATTATGGCATGCCCCATTTGCACTCGTATCTCACGGCACACAAGATGATCCTATTTTTAACTTTGCCAACCAGCGTGCACTCGAAGTGTATGAGATGGACTTTACCACCTTCACCCAACTTCCATCTCGCTTTTCAGCAGAGCCTATATTGCAAAAAGAAAGAGCGAATCTTTTGGCTGAAGTCACATCAAAAGGAAGCATTGCTGACTATCATGGAGTTCGCATATCAGGCACTGGCAGGCGATTTGAAATTAAAGATGCCATCATTCTAGATTTATTCGATACAAATGGAAAACATTATGGTCAGGCTGCCATGTTTCACCATTGGCAACCAATCGACTAGCAAGCCTTATATACCCATCACACTTGAAGATGCAATGGCGTTGACCGCGCTCGCTCACCCCAATCACTTACTGACTGTAAGCTCATGGGGATTCGCTCGCTTGTCGCCTTTTTGCATCTCCAATTCCGATGGGTATAAAAACATAAGGTTAACATGTGATGGCTTGTCATGCGGAAAAGCCGGAGGGAGGGGGCAAACGACAAAAAAATTCAGCAGCCAGATAAACTGCTGAAGGTAAACTTTTACGGCATATCGTCGAATTCTTCGCCTTCTTTCTCAACGACAGGCACGATCAAGTCTTCTTTAGAGACTTTCATCAAGTACAACAGCGCACTGGCCACATAAATAGAGGAGTAAGTACCAAAGCCTACCCCGACAAGTAGCGCCAGAGAAAAACCGTGAAGCATTTCACCACCTGCGAAAAACAACACAACTAATACCACCATAGTCGTGAAAGATGTCATTAGGGTGCGGCTGAGCGTCTGTGTTAATGACGTGTTAATTACTTCGAGCGGTTCTGCATTGCGCATCAAGCGGAAGTTATCACGAATACGGTCAAATACAACAATCGTATCATTCAGGGAGTAACCAATAACAGCCAGCACCGCCGCAAGCACAGTCAAATCAAACTCAATTTGAAACAAGGCAAAAAAGCCCAGTGTAATAATGACGTCGTGGCTTAACGCTACCACAGAGCCTACCGAGAACTTAAACTGGAATCGGAAAGCGATGTAGATTAACACCATAATTAACGCAAGCAACATCGCCAGCGCACCACTTTCTTTTAACTCTTTTCCCACTTGCGGCCCAACAAACTCTACACGCATCAACTTAACATCCACAGTCGTTGTATCTTGCAACAACAGCAAAAGTTTTGCACCAAGCTTAGGGTCATCACTTTGGATACGAATCAACACATCAGTATCATCGCCAAAGTATTGAACTACCGCACCCGAATACCCAGCAGTGTCGAGCGTTTGACGTATCTCAGGTAAATTAGCCGTTTTCGCATAATCTAGCTCTATCAGCGTCCCGCCGGTAAAATCCAAACCAAAATTTAGGCCTTTGATCCCAAGTGTTGCTAAAGAGGCCAAAACAAGTACAGCAGAAAAAATGAGGCACGCTGTACGTAGCCTCATAAAATTAATGATCTTCCCTTCTTTCATAGTCATATCGCCAACTTTTCTACGTTACGTTTACCGTAAACAATTTCAACCAAGGTTCTTGTACCCACGATAGCTGTAAACATCGAGGTCAAAATACCAATCCCTAAAGTAACCGCAAAGCCTTTAACTGGCCCACTGCCTAACGCATAAAGAATTAACGCCACCAGTAGAGTCGTCAAATTAGAATCCAGTATCGTTACAAAAGCGCGGTCATAACCGGCCGTAATAGCCCGCCTCGGTGATAAACCATTTCGTAACTCTTCTTTGATCCGCTCAAAGATCAGCACGTTGGCATCCACCGCCATACCGAGTGTAAGCACAATACCCGCAATACCCGGTAAGGTTAACGTAGCTGAGATAATAGACATCACACTGATCAAAACGATTAAGTTCATCAACAATGCTAAATCTGCAAACAAGCCGAAGACCTTGTAGTAGCAAAGCATAAAGATCAACACAGCAAGCATTGCGTAGATAATCGCATTAACCCCTTTTTCGATATTCTGCTCACCTGAAGAAGGACCAATGGTACGTTCTTGCACAAAATCAACGGGAGCCGCCAATGAGCCGGCTCGGAGCAGCAAGGCTAGTTCGCGTGCTTCATGTGGGCTATTCAGCCCTGTGATTCTAAATTGCACACCTAATGCAGACTGTATCGTAGCGAGGCTGATGATTTTTTTCTCATAATAAGGCACACGCACTATCACCTCTTTTCCGTCTTTATCACGCTTGGTTTCCGTACGGTTTTTTCTCTCGATAAACAAGACGCCAAGGTTTCTACCAATATTGGTTTTTGTTGCGTTATGCATTTGACGGCCGCCTTGGCTATCCAAGGTAATATTAACCTGCGGACGCGAATTCTCATCAAAACTGGTGCTAGCATTAGATACTTGATCGCCCGTGATCACAGACGCACGCTCAAGCGATGCTGATTTTTTGTAGCCATCAGGGTTTCTGAACTGGAAAGTCTCACTGGGTGAGTCACCCCTTGCCTCTAAGCGGAATTCAAGATTCGCCGTTTTACCAATAATACGCTTAGCAACTGCCGAATCCTGCACGCCTGGCAGCTCAACCACAATTCGGTTTGTCCCTTGACGCTGAACCAACGGCTCCGATACACCCAACTCATCCACTCGGTTTCTTAATGCAACGAGGTTTTGACTCACCGCATCATTGGCAATTTTCTTAGCAAGCGCTTCACCAAAATGCCAAGATACCAGTGCGCTACCATCTTCTTCATATGTCCGCTGCTGTAATTCTGGCACCACGACCTTTAAAGCTTTCAAGGCTTTTTTACGGTCGTCTACGGATGCAAACTTAGCCGTAATTTCTTTGTCTTTCATGCTGACAAGACCTCGAATACGTTCTTCACGCAGCTTCTTTTGAATCTCTACTCGGTAGCCTTCCAAACGCTTATTGACTGAAAACTCCGTATCCACTTCAAGTAAAAAGTGTACACCCCCGCTCAAATCCAGCCCGAGTTTCATCGGATCTGCGCCAATGGCATGCAACCAAGCTGGAGTAGTGTCGGCTAAGTTCAAAGCGACGATAAAACCCGTCGGTATGACTTGTTCAACCACTTTTTTCGCCGAAAGCTGATCGTTAGCGCTTTCAAGGCGAATCAATAAAGTACGCGGATTTGTATCATCCACAGCTTTAATCGATATATTCGCTGCCTTTAAAGCGTCAACAGCCCTTTTCTGAACCTCGGCATCAACCACCTGCCCACCTGATTCACCTGATATTTGCAACGCAGGATCTGGCCTGAATAAATTAGGAATCGCATAAATCGTACCTATCACCAAGACTATAAGCACTGTAAAGCGCTTCCAATACGGATATCTATTCATTATTAACTCAACTTCTCCATCGTAGATTCACTTGCGATTCTTCGCTAACTGCGCCTTGACACATTTTGTAAATTTTCATTTCAAGCACAATGTAAAGACTCATTTTTTCCAGAAAGTTCCGTCATTTCACCCAAGCACGTGCATTCCTGAACATTCGCATCCAAGGCCCATATGCGCCCCAAGTATCCGGCGCGTACGAATTAGATACCGTTCTGAATACACGCTCAGGGTGTGGCATCATCAGGGTAACCCGGCCATCACTCGAACATACTGAAGTGATGCCTTGCGCCGAACCATTCGGGTTTAATGGGTAGTGTTCGGTCGGCTGGTGATCACCATCCACAAACTGCATCACTGCTTGCGCAGCATTCAGATCACCCAACACGCGCCCCTCCCCATGTGCAACAGCAACGGGCAGTACGGAGCCTGCCATACCCGCCATAAATATAGAAGGAGATTCATTAATTTTCACCTGAGAAACACGGGCTTCAAATTGCTCAGAGTGATTACGTACAAAACGTGGCCAGTGATTAGCGCCTGGAATGAGTTCTTTTAATAACGACATCATCTGACAGCCATTACAAACACCCAACGAAAAGGTATCCGATCGTGCAAAAAAAGTACTGAATGCATCGCGTAAAAAAGGATTAAATAAAATGGTTTTGGCCCATCCTTCGCCTGCACCTAAAACATCACCGTAAGAAAAACCACCACAGGCAACCAATCCTTTAAAGTCAGCGAGATTAACACGCTTACTTAGTAGATCTGTCATATGAACATCAACAGTATTAAAGCCCGCCAAATGAAAGGCTGCGGCCATTTCGGCTTGACCATTCACGCCTTGTTCTCGCAAGATAGCCACTTTGGGCTTCGTTGCTAGGTTAAAGTAACTGCTCGCAATATCATTTCGCATATCAAAAGTGACAACAGGATGAATACCTTTATCTTTTTGCGTAATCAACGCAAATTCTTGCTCTGCACAAACAGCGTTATCACGCATTTTTTGCAATTCGAAGCTGGTTCTCGCCCATACCCCCTGATACTCAGCACGTGTTCCCGCGAGCACTGGCTCACCACTTGACGATATACTTATCGTCTCTTCTTCTTTTGGTCGGCCTAAGGCAACCAATAAATGCGCCACTTGATAAGTTTGAAAGATACCTTTTACGGCAGTGATGTTTTCGTCGGCCACTTGCAGCACTGCGCCAAGCTCTTCATTAAACAGTTGCGCGAGAGGTTCGCCCTGTAGCGATGACAAATCCACCTCAAAACCACAACGCCCTGCAAAGGCCATTTCCAGTAGAGTGATGACCAACCCACCATCAGAGCGGTCATGATAAGCCAATAGCAAACCCTGTTGTAAGCAAGCTTGTAGGGCATTAAAAGCCTGTTTAAATGTCTCTGCGTTATCCACATCAGGACAATCGTTTCCTACAGCCTGATAAGTTTGCGCAAGGCACGAACCCCCAAGACGTTGCTGCCCTGCAGCAATATCAACAAGTATTAACTGACTCGCACCTTTGTCCAGTTGAATTTGCGGCGTCAACACTTTACGTGCATCAGTGACAGGTGCAAAAGCGGATACAATCAACGACACCGGCGAGGTGACGGATTTGTTTTCGCCATCTTCTTGCCATGTGGTACGCATAGACATGGAATCTTTACCTACGGGTATGGCAATACCCAGCTTTGGACACAAATCCATGCCTATGGCTTCCACAGCCTCATACAATGCCTGATCTTCACTGCCATAACCCGCCGCTGCCATCCAGTTAGCCGATAATTTAATATCCGATAATTGACGAACAGGCGCAGCTGATAAATTCAGAATGGACTCAGCGACAGCCATACGTGCTGATGCTTTTGGGCTAATCAACGCAAGTGGCGTTCTCTCACCCATCGCCATCGCTTCACCAGCAAACGTATCAAAGGCTGACGTTGTTACGGCAACATCAGCGACAGGCACTTGCCAGGGGCCAACCATTTGGTCACGCGCAACAAGCCCTGTGATTGATCGATCGCCGATGGTAATTAAGAATTGTTTGCTGGCTACAGCAGGAAGCAATAAAACACGCGTTAACGCCTCATCAATCGTAATACTACTGGTATCAAAATGGGGTTGAGTAACGGACTGTCGTGTAAATGTACGTTGCATTTTCGGCGTTTTTCCGAATAAAACATCCATCGGCAAATCGACAGGTTTATCATGAAAATGACTGTCCGTGAGGGTTAAATGTTTTTCTTCTGTCGCCTCACCGACAACAGCAAACGGACAGCGTTCTCGTATACACAAGGCTTCGAACGTTGCCAAATCTTGCTTTTTAATCGCCAGCACGTAGCGTTCTTGAGATTCATTACACCAAATAGCCAAAGGTGACATACCGTTTTCATCATTCGGCACTTTGCGTAATTCAAAAGTACCGCCTGTGCCGCCATCTTTAACAAGCTCAGGTAAGGCATTCGACAAGCCACCTGCGCCTACATCATGAATAAACGCGATAGGGGTATTCTCACCCATTGCCCAGCAACGGTCGATAACTTCTTGGCACCGACGCTCCATCTCTGGGTTTTGCCTTTGCACTGAAGCAAAATCTAAGCTTTCGTCTGACGTACCGGATGCCATAGAAGACGCTGCACCACCACCAAGGCCAATCAGCATGGATGGCCCACCCAATACAACCAGTAACGATTCTGGGGAAAAAGGCGTTTTCTCGACATGCTCCGCTTTGATATTTCCCATACCACCGGCAATCATGATCGGTTTATGGTAACCACGAACCTCCTCACCATTCACGCTTAAGGATGCATTCTCATAGGTACGAAAATAGCCACAGAGATTAGGTCGTCCAAATTCATTGTTAAATGCCGCACCACCGATTGGACCTTCGAGCATGATATCCAACGCAGAAACAATGCGATCCGGCTTACCGTAGACCTGCTCCCAAGACTGAGAAAAATCAGGAATATTCAGGTTAGACACACTAAAACCCGTTAAACCAGCTTTCGGTTTAGAGCCTCGCCCAACGGCGCCTTCATCACGAATTTCACCGCCAGAGCCTGTACCTGCACCGGCGAAAGGCGCAATTGCGGTTGGGTGGTTGTGCGTTTCGACCTTCATCAACAAGTGAATAGGCTCAGGATGAAAATGATATTCCGATGAGCCCGGTTCAGGATAAAAACGCCCGCCATTAGAGCCTGTAATTACTGAGGCATTATCTGAGTAAGCCGATAACACATTTTCAGGGCTTTCTTTATAAGTGTTTTTAATCATTTGAAACAAAGAGTGTTCGAGAGGCTCACCATCCGCCACCCAACTCGCATTAAAAATCTTATGGCGACAATGCTCTGAGTTGGCCTGTGCAAACATCATTAATTCCACATCGCTAGGATCTCGCCCTAGCTGTGTGAATTGTTCAAGCAAATAGTCTACTTCATCATCGGCCAGCGCAAGGCCTAGCTCAGCATTCGCCACGTCAAGCGCACTTCGCCCTTCCCTGATAACAGGGTAGCTAGATAACGGGGCAGGTGAACCGTGTATAAACAAAGCTTTTGCTTGCTCAAAGTCACTGACGACATTTTCAACCATACGGTCATGCAATAAGGGGCTAACCGCCGAAGCATCCAGAATACCGGCGGATTCAATATAAATCGCCACGCCACGCTCGATACGCAATACATCCGTTAAGCCACAGTTGTGCGCAATATCGGTTGCTTTTGATGCCCATGGTGAGATTGTACCCAGTCGCGGCAACACGAGGAAACGCTGCCCTAAAGGTTCAGAGGCTTCATCCTTTACCGATGCAGCTTCAGAGAGTAGCTGCCTGAGCTGCAGCATCGCTGCTGCATCTAATGGCGAGGCTGTATCCACAAAATAGTAATACTGCGTCGCTATCTGGCATGCTTGCCCCAATTGCTGCTGAAAAGTGAGCTGAAGTTTGTTTAAACGGAAATCAGAGTAGGCTTTTTCGCCCTGAATAATAAGCATAGATGATGAATTCAAGTGGTCTTAATTCGAAAGACGGCATTCTACTACCTTTCTTACAAAAACCCTACTGCTATGCTTTAGAAAGGTAGGGATTCACAGCCCTCGCAACAAGCCTAGAAATTGCAGCCCGATTTGCCGCGTTTGTAGCACGGATTCAAACAAAACCCATGCGTGCTTTTATCTATTTCTTGCCTTGCTCTTCTCCACTTTTATAAAGTACTCGCACACATCACAAAAGTACGTTAAAGCTACTTAAAACAGACCATCCAAAAGGAAACTATCTATTTTATCAGAGAAACCAGGGCGATATTCACTCGTCAAAACTAAAAAAAGAGTCTACTCACTCTCGCTACATCCTTTAGTAATGACTAAAAAGAATGGTAATGTATCTACACCACTGGCTTATACCCATCGGAACTGGAGATGCAAGACGGCGGCAAGCGAGCGAATCCCCATGAGCTTACAGCCAGTAAGTGATTGGGGGGCAACGCCCTTGCATCTTCAAGTGTGATCGGTATAAACGTGCTTACAGGCCCAACTAAAAATAGATTACAATAGTTCGCTACCTTTAAAAAACCAGCAAATAGATGACTAACTAGACTTATCAATGAATGACGTAAAATCACAGGCTCTCTTCTATTGGATCCAAGGCATTCTCACCAGTGCCTACTGCCTGTTATTGATATCCTGCAACCCCTCACCGCCAGCTGCCGACAGTAAAAACGCTAGCCTTGTGATTACAAAAACCTTACGTGTTATCGTCCAATCTCAAGACCTGTCGCAACTAAACGATGTGAAGGGCACTATGGGGTTCCAACAAGAACTGATTGAACATTTTGCCATGCAACACGGATATCAATTAACCGTTACCTCGCACAAAACAGAAGAAGGCATTTTTGATGCACTCAAAAAAGGGCATGCCGACATTGCACTCGTTAACGCACCGGTTAAAACACCCTTCACCAAAGGCCCTGATATTCTTAATGTTAAAACGCAATTAATCTACAAGCGTGGCAACTTTCGCCCCCTCTCTTTTGAAGATTTGGATGGCAGACATGTTGTTGTTAATGATAGCCAACGGTCTCGAGAGCAATATACATTTCTAAAATCACACTACCCTAATATCAACTTCACGTTTTCTCAGCGCACACAAGAAGAGCTGCTTCAAGATATTAACAATGGCATCATTGATTACAGCCTCGTTAATTCAAAAACCTACTTGCAAATGCGCTCACGTTATCACCGCACGAAAGTTGCCTATGATGCTTTTTATCCAGAGAGCATTAACTGGTTACTTCCTACTACACCAAAAGAAAACTTACTCAATGAAGTCGAGGTTTTTTTTGCTAGAGTAAAGAAAAACGGTACGTTCAGACATATCAAAGACGAATACTTCGGGCATGTTAATGCCGGCAAGCGCCTCAGCTCAATCACCTTCTTTTCACGTGTTAAGCAACGCTTACCCCGATATCAAGATTTGATCGAACAAATCGCCAAAAAACATAACCTCGATTGGCGGCTACTCGCATCGATTGCTTATCAAGAGTCACATTGGAATCCGCGTGCAAAAAGCCCTACGGGCGTCCGCGGCATGATGATGCTAACGCAACCAACCGCGCGCGATCTGGGCGTCAAAAATCGACTTGACCCTGCAGCAAGTCTCAATGGTGGCGCACAATACTTAATTAGCATTCACGGGCGCTTAGAACCCGAAATACAAGAGCCTGACCGTACATGGTTTACCCTCGCCGCCTACAATGTTGGCTATGGACACCTGCAAGATGCACGTGAAATCACAGCTTTTCATGGCGCAAACCCAAACCGCTGGGTCGAAGTAAAGAAATACTTACCCCTACTTGAGAGAAAAGAATGGTATCAATTTACACGATATGGGAAAGCGCGTGGAAAAGAGCCTGTCAAATACGTGCAATATATTCGACACTTTAAAGATCTGCTTGAGTGGCAATTTCCTTTATCAGCACAAGAACAAGAACTCCTGGCAAAACGTAAGCTACTCACTGAAAAAGCGAACGGCATAAAAACTGACGACCAACTGCCAGCACTTACGCTAAAGAAAAATAACAGTTAGTTCTGTTGACTGATGAGGCGCAAGTAGTGCTGACAGGCAAGCGCCAACACAACCGAAACTTCCAAATTTTAGACTTCTAAATTTTCAGCTGTTGATAAATGGATATAATGTAAATGCCGCTCGAACTGCGTAATCACATCTGCAATGATTTGATCTTCGTTATACCCTAAAACATCGTATTGCTGCCCGCCTTGGGCAAGAAATACCTCCGCACGAAAATAAACTTCTTGTCCTTGCTCGCTCTCCTCATTAAACACAAACTCACGCAGCCTTATCCCATAGGCAAAATCCTCAATACCTTCCTGGAGCACGACTAACCGACATCGATCTTTTTGCTCGACTTCAATACTTGCCTCTACATCCTGCCTGCGCATTTCTTCAGCCACTTTTGTTAAAGCCGGTGTTGCGATCTTGCTAATAAATTGTCGTGCTTCCATCTTCTCAGGCTGATGCACTAAAGCCGCAATATGCTCACGCCACCCGATATTAACCTTGGAAAATTGTACCGATGTCTTATGGTGCTGCACACTGGTTAACAACAGGTAATCTGTTCTAAGCGCTTTGAGTAATGAGTAGCAAAAGAACAACATTAATATCATCACAGGCAAGGCACTGACAATCGCCACCGTTTGTAACGCTTGCAAACCACCTGCCACGAGCAGTGCTGCAGCAACAACCGCCTCGGTAATTGCCCAAAAAACACGCTGCCAAACCGGCGGATTTAAATGACCGCCCGATGTTAAGGTATCAACCACAAGCGAGCCAGAATCTGATGAGCTCACGAAAAACGTAACAATTAAACACACGGCTAAAAGTGAAAGGGCAAAAGAAAATGGAAACAACTCAAAAAAATGAAAAAATGCGGCTGTCTGGTTAACTTTCAAACTCTCAACCAACGCCTGGCCAGTCCCGTCCATCACAGCATGAATAGCCGTATTCCCCATACACGTAAACCATAAAAAACCAAAAGCTGACGGAATCAATAATACGCCTACAAC
The DNA here is from genome assembly GCA_965248335.1 of Pseudomonadales bacterium. Taxonomy (GTDB): domain Bacteria; phylum Pseudomonadota; class Gammaproteobacteria; order Pseudomonadales; family DT-91; genus CAKMZU01. The sequence goes on along the minus strand of CBDFIY010000003.1, from coordinate 1,107,277 downwards.
AAACTCTCGTATGGTTCGACCTTTTGAAATCCGCGCAATAAAAACACCCACAAAAGGCGCCCAAGACAACCACCACCCCCAATAAAGTAACGTCCACCCACCAATCCAGTCAGGCTTTGGCTGGTAAGCATAGAGATTAAAAGTTTTATTGACGATATCGCTCAAATAACCGCCTATATTTTGCACAAAACTCTGCATAATCAACGACGTAGGGCCAAGCACAATGACAATCGCCATCAAAAGAATGGCTAACCCCATATTGATATTGGACAAACGCTTGATCCCCCCATCTAAGCCCAAGACTAATGAGATAATGGCAAGCCCCGTAACACACGCAATCAGAAACAATTGCATGCTAAGGGATACAGGCCAGCCAAACAAATATTGCAAACCTGCATTCAACTGAATAACGCCGAAGCCTAGAGAAGTAGCAATACCGACAATCGTTGCAATTACGGCAAAGCTATCCACGACGTGACCTATAGGGCCGAAGATACGCTCCCCGATCAAAGGGTATAGTGCAGAGCGTGGCAACAAAGGCAAGTGATGTCTGTAACAAAAATATGCCATTGCTAATGCGAATACCCCATAAATGGCCCAAGCATTCAAACCCCAATGGAAAAACGTAATCACCATGGCCCCTCTTGCGCTAGCAATGGATTGAGGATCACCTGTGGGTGGATCTAGAAAATGCATTAAAGGTTCTGTCACCGCAAAAAACATTAACCCAATACCCATGCCTGCTGAAAACAACATGGCAATCCAAGCACCTAATGAGTATTCAGGGTCAATGTGGTCAGGGCCAAGTTTGATATCCCCTAAACGGCTACACATCATAAAAACAAGGAAGATCAAAAACAAAGCAACCGAAAGCATATAAACCCAACCCACATTGATCACAATCCAATGTTGAATAACACCAAACAGTTGGTTGGTTACCTCAGGGATAAAAATACCCGCAAGTGATAAAGCGAAGGTAATTAAGAAGGCTGTAAAAAAGACAGGTTTGTTTATCGCACTCGGTATATCGGTTGACATAAACGCGCCTAGGTAGGTATATTTTTATAAGACCAAAGATAACGAATAAAGTTCATCTATCCAAGCTTGCATATTGGCGACTAAAATCGCATATACCTCACTTAAAAATCGACTTAATTTAGGTGACATATTAACAGAAAAAATCTAAACATAAAAAAGGTTCTAAATTGCTAAATTTTCTATTTCTTTAATAACAATTGGTACGACTGAAAATACCAATAAAATAGCCATACTCACATTAAACACGCGCACCTGCTTTTCATTTTTAATAAATCGCGTTAAATAAGAACCTAGTACATCATTTCACAGGGATAGTCGGGTAAAGTTTTTTGAGTTTTACCCGCGCATCTTCCGTAGTAAATCGCCAATCCATTTTGGCTTTTTGCTGGTTTCGCGCATTCACCCAAGCGTAAATTTCATGAGCTAAAGTCTCCTGATCAGGAATTCTTCGATTAAGGCATTGACGACTTAAAACACTGAATTCAATTTCTGCCATATTTAACCAGCTGCCGTGTTTGGGTGTGTAATGAATCTCTAACTTATTAGCAATTCTAAGCGCTTCAGCTGGCTCAAATGCCTTATATAATGATGCTGGAGTATGTGTATTCAAATTATCCATAACCAGACGTATTTTCTTAGCGTTTGGATAGACTTCGTCTACAAGCCATTTAATTTGATGCGCCCAATCAACCGCTGTGCGTGTATCAGTAACTGAAATCTCTCGCCACCCTTCAAGCGGTGCAAAAAACAAAAACAGCGAGCTAACACCATTTCTTTCATATTCCGTGTCAAACTTTTCTGGCTGGCCTGGCGTCATGGGAATAGGTTCCCTTGTTTCTATGATATGCTGCTCAGAGCTTTCATCCATGCAGACCAGCGGAATACATGGATCATGAGGCAGCTTATAAACTTCAAGGACGTTTTCCATTGCGCAAATGAAAGCAGCATTTTTTGACGCAGGAATACACCACTCTTTTTTCTGCCATGGTTTCAGTTCGTTTTTTTTAACTCACGGCAGATAGTTGACGCTGAAACTTTGTCTGTTATCTTCAGCTCAACCAGCTTGTCTGCAAGTAGGTTCAATGTCCAACGGCTTCGGCCTTCTGGGCAATCTGAACAAACTAATGCAATCAGCTGTGCATGTTGCTCGCCGTCAAGAGCTTTTGTTCTTCCATGGTGACTGAATTTACTTTCTACTGCTATTTCAAGACCTTCCTCGACGCAGCGTTTACGGGTTCTTTGCACAGTTCGTGTAGATATACCGCATACTTTTGCTATAGCCTCTTCACTTAATTTCGGCCCACCTTCATCAGCCGCAATAAGAATTTGTGCATGCTGCTTTTTGTGTTGTGCGGCCCCCTTATTTTTTAATAAGGGAAGTAGCATTTTAAACATTACCAGCGTATGATGCCCTACCATTACATGTCTAAAGTTGTTTATTCTCTATTTTATTTATGCCCACTTCAATTGATATAGAACCTGAGTATATTTCTCTCTTCAAATTAGCAGCCAGGCTATTAAAAAACCCTGAAAAAAGACTTTTTATGGCTGAAGTTTCTGAAACCCTTTGCAGTGGAAGTGCCCGGTTGACTGAATCAACCTTTGGGTTTGGACGAAAGGCGGTTGCATTAGGGATCAACGAAAAAAAAACTGGGATGATCTGTTATGGAAATTATGAACCCTGCGGAAAAAATAAATCCGAGGTTGCACTGGTAGGCCTTGAAGATGATATCCGTAGCCTGGTTGAGCCTGAAAGCCAAGCGGATTCACGGTTAAGAAATACATTTGCCTATACCCGCATAACGGCCAAAGTTGTACGGCAGAAGCTAGTCGAGGAAAAGAACTGGCAAGAAGACCTTCTACCTAAAGAGCGAACCATTAGCAATATCCTGAATAGGATGGGTTATAAGCTCCGCAAGGTGCAGAAATCCAAACCTGAAAAAAAATACCAGAAACTAACGCCATCTTCGACAACGTCAACAAAGTTAGAGCAGAAGCCAGTCAACGACAAAACACGTTGCAGATCAGCATAGACTGCAAGGCTACTGTTAATCTCGGCGACTTTTCCAGAGCGGGTAAATCTCGCGGAGCAGAAGTGGTCCAGGCGCTAGATCACGATATGGCAGATAAAGATAAAATGGTGCCATTTGGGATTCTTAACCTAGATAACGATCAACTCCATGTTGTTTATGGACTCTCCTACAAGACGAGCGACTTTATTTGTGATGCACTGCAATTGTGGTGGGAGAATGTCAAAGAAGCTAACAAGGACAAAGATGAGCTGATTATTTATACAGACAATGGCCCGGAGAGTAATAGCCTGCGAACTCAGTTTCTTTTGCGGATGGTGCAATTTTCCAGTCAAACTGGACTGAGAATCAGGCTGGTTTACTACCCTCCTTATCACAGCAAATATAATCCCATTGAAAGGCGGTGGGCTTTTTTGGAAAGCCATTGGAATGGCACACTTCTAAATTCAGTTCATGTGGTGGTGGAGTGGACAAAAAGTCTTGTGCATAAATGTAAAAAAACAATTGTTGATTTAATTGATAAGGTTTATACGAAAGGTGTAAGGCCAAGTAAGGAAGTGCTTGACGAGATTCAACCCCACATTACAAGACATGCCGAGCTGAAAAAGTGGGATGTGACTATACACCCAAAAAAGGTATCTTCTTAAATGCTGCCTCCCTAAACTTTGTAAATAATCTTTTTCAGGGGCTGATAATGAGATTTTGTACTTTGCTGTCATAAAACACTTAAAAAGTTTATTTGACTGCAAAGTTAAACATTCGTTGCCGGACAATTGCTGTGAAATGATGTACTAGAAACAACCAAGAGGTACTATTAAAAATACCCACTACAAAAAAAGTCGCGGTAACAATCAACAGCTCCATAATAAAGTTCTCTGACGTCATATAAGCTGCCACAACAGCAATGATCATGATCCATGCTTTCACATTTACCCACTGAAAACTCAATGCTTGCAGCAAGCTCAAAGGCTGCTGACCTGCTTTACTGGCTTTAGGACTCCCTGCGTTGGCTATCTTCCATGCCAAATACAATAAATAGACTATACCTACCACATCTAAAATATGATGGAAAAGTGGGAATTGAGCAATCAAGTCACCCAAACAAAAACCCACTAAGAATACCATCAAAGGAAAACCAAAAACGATGCCAGCATAGTGTGCTAAGGATTGCCTGATGCCATAATTCAAACCCGATGTCATGATCATAATATTGTTCGGGCCGGGCGAAACGGTTGTAACGATACAAAACAACAAAAAAGGAAAAAAATATTCCATTGACCGCGCACTCCGAAACAAATAATCATTAGACAGCTATACCAAAGGAAAGTTAACGCTCAAAAGCATAAAACCTACGCTAGTTTCACTATTCCCTTCAGCTTTTTGAATGCTTGAATATTAGCTATAATTTATTTAACTTATCTGAACCTAAGAGAGGTTATGTAAAGGGTATCAATGAATGATTACCTCAGTTCCAACTGGGAGATGCTCATAGATCCATGCGGCATCCACCAATGACAACCTAACACACCCATGACTTGCTGGCTTTCCTAACAAATGGAAATCCGTTGGCACATTTTTAGCATCCATAGGCCAGCTATGAAACCCAATTGGCCCCTCATTAAATTTACTGAAGGAAGTGAAATACAATGTTGGCTCTCCTTCTTTTTCATAAATAAGGGTGCCTTTAAGCTTCTCAAGAATCCGTGTTTTTTGCTTTGGCGTTGGCGATCTTAATGCCCCGCCACTCGCAACAAATCTTTTGATTTCATTATTTTTGTAGAACACCTTTACATTCTGCGGGACTTCTTCAGGAAAAAACTGCACACTAAAAGCCTTCTCGTCAGTAAAATCGATCGCCGAAAAACCCTCAGCTGCAATAACAGCAAGTAACAAGCTTAACTGCAAAGCAATAAAGAAATGTCTTCTCATGACAACATCAACTCAATAAATAGGATTTATCTATTAGGTAGAGCATTTATAAAAAGTTCGACGATGAAGAATAAATTAATTTTGCCGTAATAATTTATCAGGGGGGGACTGAATAACCTTCCTACCGCTGATAAACCCCGCACAAGTTATCAATACAATAGCCACAGCCGGAGCAATCCACCATAAACCGACATGCAAACCCAGCGGTATATCTAAAAGGTAAACCTGCAAAACTTGCAACACCAACTCACTACTGATACTGGCCAGCACGCCAGAAATAGCGCCAAGGCTGGCAAACTCAATCATCAAACTCAGCTGAATTAAACGTCGACTCCCGCCCAACGCTCGAATCACGGCATTCTCTTTTTCTCGCTCATCAAGGCTCGATTGCACAGTGGCAATAAGCACAAATACGCAACCTATCAATACGAATACCAAAATCACGAACAGCACTGTCGACACTTGCGCCACAATACTGCGTATTTGCTGTATGACTGCACCAAGATCAACAATGACAATGGTTGGTATTACATCAAGCAGTGCGTTTATTTTTTCGTGGTGCTCAGTGGGTAAATAAAAGCTCGTCATATAGGTGGCATCAAAAGTACCCAGCGCACTTTCCTCAAACAACATAAAGAAATTAGGGTGCATTCGATCCCAGTCAACCACACGAATACTGGTTACTTTAGCTTTCAAGATTTCTGCGCCAATAGAAAACCCCAACTCATCACCGAGCTTAATGTTTAGACGATTTGCCAGTTTTTTCTCTACTGAAACTTTAGGCGTGCTCTCCTTACTCGAAACGTCAAACCACTGCCCCTTAACAACACGATTGTCTCTTGGTAGATGGTTTGACCATGAAAGGTTTAACTCTCGATTGACACCTGCTTTATCACGATCCTCTTTACTGACCGCCACTTTCACTCGCTGATCATTGATCGTGGTTAATCGACCGCGCACCATAGGGTAAATGACTGGGTCAATCACTAACGCACTCGATTTAAATTCCTGACTCACCGCACTGAAGCTTTGTATCCACTTTTTAACGAGAGGGAGTTCATTCGCCTGTACATTCACCATAAAGAAATTAGGCGTATTATCAGGCAGCTGATCTTGCCAACTGGTGAAAAGATTATTTTTGACGCCCAATAAGATAACCCCCAACATCAAACAGCTAGAAAACACACTAACGAGTAACACATTGGAAGCCATATGACGCCTAAGATTGCTCGTCATTAATAACATCCAAGGTCTTGCATAACTGCGTGTTTTAACAATACTTTTCAAGAGTAGCCGAATGGGTAAAGCCAAAAGAAAGATCAGCATACTCACAGAACATAATAAAATGCCACTATAAATAAAACCTTCATTCATCAGCGTCAGCACAGCAAAAAGTGCTGTACCTGAAAACACCAAGTGCCAAAATGTTACAGGTGAAGCCTGCTTTAAGTCTTGGCGAAAGACGGCCATCGCCGGCAGCTTCTTTAACGCCCACACGGGTGGCAAAGCAAAACCCAAGAAGCCTATGGTGGCAACCAATAAACCTGACAACCAAACAGATACATGTGGTAATGCTGGTTCTAACCCTAATTGGTTAGCGACTTGCTGTGTCAGTACTTCTTGCAAGAGATAGCCAAAGAGAAAACCCGCCATTAAAGAAACAAACAGGATGAGTAAAAACATGAGCAAATAAATACCGACAATATGATGGCTCGACACACCCAAGGTTTTCAAAACCGCTACCTGCTTAATTTGTAAACGACTAAATCGCAAGCTCGTCATCGCTAATGCAAAACAAGCAAGTATTAATACAATACTCGTGGCTAGGCGTAAAAAAGTTTCGGCGCGCCCCAAAGCTTTTGATACACCAGGTTGAGATGATTCCAGGTTTTTCCAAGTGATATGCTCATTAAGCTGCGGAAGCACCCATGCTTCAAAACGTTTAAGCACTTTAGGTGGACCGCTAAATAAATAACGATACGTGATACGGCTACCTACTTGAACGACATCGGTTTTCTCAATATCATTTTTATTCATCAATACCTTAGGCGAAAAGCTGAAAGCTACGGCACCGGCATCAGGTTCAGACACTAAAACTGCAGCTACTTTCAGTTTTGCCTCCCCCAATTCAACAACATCACCCACAGATAATGCTAATTTTTGAAAAACACGACGACTTAACCATATTTCGCCGACTGCTGGGCCTTGCCCACTCAGCATAATCTCACCATCAAGCGTATTCAGGTAACTTAATGAGCCTGCCAGCGGGTAGTTTTCCGTTGCAGCTTTCACATTGACGAGCATTGATTCATCATTCCTATACAACATGGAACGAAAATGCAGCGTTTGTGCCTGCTTTAACCCCCGCTGAACTGCTTCTTCCAACCAGCTATCAGGTATTGCTGATGAGGCTTCCAACACCTTATCTGCAGCCAAAAACTGGCGGCTTTCTCCTGCCAACATTTGTTCGACTCGATCAGAGAAAACTGTCAGCCCAATAACAACAGCTACAGCCAAAACCAATGAAGTCATTAAGAGACTTAGATGGCCACTTCTAAATGCGACTTTAAAAAAACGCCAAGCAAAGCGAGAACAAAAAGCAAGGTTCACGATGTGTACACCTCGACCATTTTTCTATCAGATAAATAAAACTGCCGCTGGCAACACTCAGCTAAACGCTGTTCATGCGTCACCAAAACCAATGTTGTTTGTGTTTCTTGATTGAGCTTAAATAATAAATCAATAATCCGTGCGCCGGTTTGCTGATCTAAATTGCCTGTCGGTTCATCGGCAAATAATATATCAGGCTCAACAGAAAAAGCCCTTGCAAGAGCGACGCGCTGTTGCTCCCCGCCAGATAGCTGGCTCGGGTAATGCTGTAATCTTTTCTCTAAACCCACTGAAGATAAATAGTCGCTAGCAATTTCTCTCGCATGCTTGTTTCCGAGTAGCTCAAGTGGCAGGGCTACATTTTCTAACGCAGTTAATCCAGACAATAAGTGAAATGCTTGAAACACAAAACCAACCTGTTTTGCTCTAAAGGCTGCGCGTTCATCTTCCGTCATATGTGAAATGGCTTCACCGGCAATCATAATTTCACCTGAAGTCGGTACTTCAAGGCCAGCTAGCAGGGAAAGAAGTGTCGTTTTGCCCGACCCAGAACTTCCTGTAATCGCCACCGACTCGCCGAGCATAATATCAAAAGACAAATGATTCAAAATCACTAACGGTTCATTACCATTAGCGACTTCATGACAAAGATTCTTTACATGTATCATGCCATTCAACTCTTTTATTTATGGCCGATGAGTATATGCTATGAACAAATAAAATGAGAATACTCCATGCGCTATCTATCACTAAAACATGTATTCGCCGTTATTATTTTTATTATCATTTATCCATATCATGCCCACACACAACATACAATTCTTGTGTTTGGTGATAGCCTGAGTGCCGGTTACGGGCTCGAATCAAATGAAGACTGGCCAACTTTACTAAACAACAAACTTCAACAAGACGGCTTCGCTCACTATCAAATAAAAAATCTAAGTCTCAGTGGAGAAACTACACACGGGGGAGTACTTCGTTTACCTAAAGCCTTATCTCGCTATCGACCTAAAGTTATAGTCATCGCGCTCGGTGCTAATGATGGCTTACGTGGGCAATCACTAAAAACGATGCAAAATAATCTTATCAAGATGGTTAATCTTGCATCAAATACAAAAACAACCGTTATTCTTGCAGGTATGCGCATCCCGCCCAATTACGGGAAACGTTATGCTCGCCAGTTCCATCAAAGCTTTATCACTGTTGCAGAAAAAACAAAAGTCGTACTACTGCCCTTTCTTCTCAAAGGCATTGCAAAAGATGACTCACTCTTCCAAAAGGACAGACTTCACCCCACAGCTGATGCACAACCCATAATTACTCATCTTGTCTATGAATACCTTAAACCCTTATTGCACTCAAAAGAATAAGATGGCAATCTACGCCAACAATAACTCAGACGATAGGGACATAACCCCATGGGCTTAAGCTATACATTTAATCACAGCACTGAAGAGGTGTTCGAACTCTTTACTGACCCTGACTTTTTAGCTGACCGCGCACTTGCGCTCGGCGAATTGAGTGCCGAAGTTGAAATCGAAGATGCTGGCAATCAAGTAACCATCACCATGCGCCGTGAGGTTGTACGTGATCTGCCTAAATTCCTCGCTAAACTCTTTGATCCCAAGCAAGTTTTACACGTCACAGAAACTTGGCAAAAAGTTGGTGATCAGTATACGGGGAAATCAGAATTCACCGTTGAGGGTCAACCGGTTAACGTAAAAACATCAACAACCTTAAAGCCTACAGAGAATGGTTGTGAATATACCATTAGCTATAACGCTAAAGCCAAGATTCCTCTCATTGGCGGTAAAGTTGAAAAATTCATCGTCACTAACTGTGAAGATGGCACACAAAAGGAATTAGAGTATACGGATTCCAAGCTAAAAGAAGCAGCAACTGCTTAATACAAATGTAGTGGGAAACCGCTACTTTTGGAACCTCATACAGACATGGATGCCGTCTCAAAAAAGCTACCGCAGAGCCTTTCTCTCTCACTGAAAACCGTGCTGTGCTTTATTATGTGTGTAGGCTTTTACGCGCAGGCCGATCTTGATATCGGTAACCTTGAGCAGCTAAAAACAATCCATTTAGCAAAGCACTATCAGGTCAGCCTTTCGTCAGAGATTAAAACACTTGATCAGGCACTCACCTCTGATAGTTTTAAACCCGCGTTATCTGTAAAAAAAATCCCTAATTTCAAAGGGCCAATTTGGCTAAAACTTGAATTAGAAAATAAGTCGAGTAGCAAAAAAAAATTAATATGGGTGGATAATTATCCACGCATTCAGGATATTGAATTCTTTGTTACCGATAAAAATAAAGTTCTCAAACAGTACCGTGTAGGTGAAAAATACGTATTCTCAGAAAGACCATTACCCTATCACCTTTTTGCTTTACCCTTCGATATTGAGCCTTTTCAAAGCCTTACTATTTTCATAAAGCCTCACACACTCGGTTTTAATATCACTCATCATTCTGAAATACAATCAGAAAACTATTTTCTTTACGATAATAAACCTTTTGAGTTTTTACATTTTTTTTACTTTGGTATTCTTTTTGTGATGGGTCTATATAGCTTTTTGATTCATCTCATCCTAAAAGACCGTAGCTATCTGTGTTATTGCGGGTTCGTGGGCTCCTCCTTGTTATTTTATTTTAGTAACTCCGGATACGCCTTTCAGTACCTATGGCCCGATTTACCTTTTCTTAATCAACGTATTATCTATGTAGCTATGGCTCTCTTTTTCTGCTTCGCGGGCTGGTTTAGCATTTCATTTCTTTCATTGGCATCAAGATTGCCTAAAATAAGCAAAGCTATCAACTTACTCTGTATTGGCTGCCTCCTCTACTTACTCTATTTTCTACCTCAGACTTTTGACCCTAATTATACAGCTGTACGACTTCTCTCAATTTTTTCACTGCCTATTTACACACTCTGCCTAATAGGTGGCATTATGACTTGGCATCGCTACCAAGACAGAAATGCAAAAACCTACACAATTGCCTGGAGCCTTCTTATCATCGTGAGCTTATTGGCTTTGGTGAATGAATCAATCTATAAATTTTCTGCACTCGATGTTTTAACTTTTCTACAAATCACTCACGGAATTGAAATTTTCATTCTCTCCATGGCTCTTGGCATAGGCATTTCTGAGTTAAAAATTAAGGAAAATTTAGCCTTAGCGAAAGCCGAAACGCAGTCACGGTTCTTCGCAAAAATGAGTCACGAAATCCGAACCCCCATGAATGCCATACTCGGCATTGCCGATGTTCTTAAAACACAGTTAACGCACAAAGAAGATAAATACTACGCTGAGGTTATCTATACTAACGCCGACTCACTCGGCAAAATTATCAATGATATTCTTGATTACTCCAGCATAGAAGCCGGAAAAATAAAAATCATCAAAAAGCCTTTTTCGTTAAAAATTATGACTGAAAATTTATGTGCTTTATTCGAGCTGGAAATCAAAAGCAAGGCACTCACATTTAATCTCATCATTGACCCGAAGACACCCAACCAATTTATAGGTGACCACCATCGTATTCAGCAAATTTTGGTTAACCTCATCAGCAATGCAATAAAATATACACCGAAAGGTGAAATACGCTTAGAAATCAGTGCTGAGAACGACACTTTACACTTTCAGATTAAAGACACAGGTATTGGCATTGCGAAAGAAGACCAATCACGCTTGTTTCGCCCTTTCGAGCAAATGCAAAACAATCATTTATCCAGTGAATACAGCACAGGCTTAGGGCTCGCTATCTGCCTGGATCTTGCAAAGGCGATGAATGGGTCACTCAATGTTGTCTCTGTACCCACTAAAGGGTCTGTGTTTACCTTAACATTGCCACTAAAATCCTATACGAAAGCAACCACACCCCTTGAAAACCATGATAAAAAAAATCACCCATTACAATATCAGTCAATATTGGTGATTGAAGACAACGCAACCAATAGCTTGGTAATAGGTGCCATACTAGAAAAATTTGGGTTGCCATTTCATGTTGCAAATGATGGCGCAGAAGGCTTAGCCTATTTCAAAAAGCATGCAAGGCAGGTAGACCTGATATTTATGGACTGCGAAATGCCGCTCATGGACGGCTATGAATCGACCAAAGCTATTCGTTATTTCGAAGCCAGACAAAAGCTTACAAAAACGCCCATCATTGCGTTAACCGCAAATACATGGCCTAAACAGCTCGAAAGATGCTATCGCGTCGGCATGGATGATTTACTTCTTAAGCCCATTACTATCAAGCGAGTGCGCAACATTCTCGATGCCTACGAGCCGAACACAAGCACATCGCCAAAAGAACCCATACGCCTTATGAGCACATCCGCCTAAAAACACTGATTGAACTACACAAGTAATAGCTGTTCAAATAACTTATCTACCGATAAGTTTATTAAATGCCTATGATCACTTTTTTTAAAACGCGTAAGAATATTCCTCCGGTCTCTCGTTCGAAGACAGCGATTAAGCGACAATTCATCACCTACCAGTGGCAAGTATTTCTTGGCCTCATTATTGGCTATGCCGTTTTTTATATCGTTCGCATGAGCTTAAGTGTTGCTAAAAAACCCATGCTTGATGCGAATATCGTTACGCTTGAAGAGCTAGGTTTGATTGGCTCAGCATTTTTCATCACATACGCTGTGGGTAAATTTTCTAACGGGTTTCTTTCTGATTACGCCAATATTGGTCGATTTATGTCGTTTTCTTTGTTGCTTTCAGGTATCACGGCCGTCGCTATGGGGCTAAATACCTCCGCACTTTTTTTTGTTGTGCTCTGGGGGATAAATGGCTGGTTTCAGTCCGTAGGATCAGTACCTTCTGCTGTATCAATATTTCAATGGTTTACACCCACTCAGCGAGGTACTCGCTATGCAATTTGGGGAGGCGCCAGAAATCTTGGAGAAGCATTAACATGGATTATCACGGCAATGCTTGTGAGCTATCTTGGCTTTCAAGCGGGCTTTATAGGCTCGGGGCTCGTTGCTATCTGCGTTGCACTTTGTTTGTTTATTGTTCTTAAAGACCGACCAGCAACCTATGGGCTACCTGAGCCAACTGAAGTTTTTGGTGAAGCACCTGAAAAACGTGTTTCAAGTGACCCAAAGATGATAAAAAAGACACAATTACTCAGCTTAAAGCAGCCTGTCGTCTGGATTATCGGTCTCTCCTGCGCCGCCATGACAACGTCTCGCTACGCCATCTCTTCATGGGCCGTGCTTTTCTTGCAAGAAGATAAAGGCTACTCACTGATTGATGCAGGGTTCGCGATGTCTGCTTATCCAGCCGCCGGTTTTATAGGGGCCATTCTCTCTGGGATTATTTCAGACAAGCTTTTTAACGCGAATAGGCATATTCCCACGCTGATCTATGGCTTAACGAATGTAGCGGGTTTAAGTCTTCTACTTTTTGGATCAGACAATAAACTTTCTGATGCCTGTGCGCTAGCCTTAATCGGCTTTTCTATCGGCGGGCTCGTTGTTTTTCTTGGCGGTCTCATGGTATGCGATATCATGCCAAAAAATGCTGCTGGCGCTGTTAAAGGCTTTGTGGGGTTATTTGCGTACCTTGCTGCCGGCGTTCAGGAACTCGTTTCAGCAGCGTTGATTCGTACGACAGAAATAGGCGGCGTCAAAACCTATGACTTTTCATCGGCGAAATATTTCTGGCTCAGTGCCAGCGTCATTTCAGTATTAATTGCTTTAATGGTCTGGAATGCCGAGAAAATTGACGGTATTAATGAAGATGATGATTTTGATGATGACCCCAATATATCGCTTGAGCCCATAGCATAACTCATTCGTCATTCAGCTGTGCAGAGCGCCCTCGATTCAATACTGTCTGAAAAGCCGTGGCGACTGCACACAATTCACCGGCAGCATTCGTAAAGGTCACAATCACCTCCATAAATTTGGAGGGTGATGACACCACCTCTGCTTTAATTAATATATTGCCTGCACGAACGGGTTTTTTATATTCAATATTCAACTTATGCGTAGCAAAAATATCATCATCATCGATACTGGTTAGCATCGCTGTACCTGCCGCGTAATCAGCCAATGCTGAAATGTACCCCCCAAATACCATTCCCCCACCTTGATAAATGGATTCAGTTGCCATCCAATCAATCAAAATATACTCATCTTGCCAGTGCGTAATAGGCGGTAGTTGAAGAAAATTAATGTGCGGCGGCATCATATGAGTAAGCGGTTCTCCTGCAACTGCTGAATCCAGTGCCTGCATCCATTTCGTTTTTGTTTTCTGCATATCCACCACAAACTACTCCTCTCAATCAACTAAACACTCAAAAGTACTAAAATTATATACCTGATAAAATGGTAGGCGCTGAAATAGGCTCGCCATACGCATCAAAAAAGGGTGTTGGCTTGTCGCCTTTTTGTATTTTTGCAACGATTAACCGAAAAGCCGTTGATAAAATCAACCCAACCGGAAAACCTTTTGCTGCAGCAAGCCTGTCACTGGGTGTTTTGAGTGCATGTTTCACTTGCACACGTAAAGCAGCAGGGCCAAGGCAATCCTCAATATCTTTTTCATTCTCAAAGATATTATGAATCAACCCCACAAAGGGCACGCCTGCTGATAAAGTATTGGCTATCGGCGTATGACAACACGCCGTGTACCAACGATAAACGCCTTTAGGCTTGAGCCGAATACATTGAACATTTCCCAGCCCTTGTGTAATTCGCACCTGTGCTGGCGTCATCTGTACGATTCGTGTGCCACCAAATTCATCAAGAATAGCGTCTTTTTCCAGGTAATGAGCAAACCTCTGACAGTCATCGCAACAACAGATCACATGACGAGCTTGGTTCGGTTGCATAGATAACACGTGGCCTTGTACCTCTCCACAATCACACTTTAGATCTACAGATTGCATAACTACACCACCGTCGAAAACGTTAAGGCAATTATCATGGCAAATTTTGAGGCCAGAATAAAGCTCTCCTTTGCGTATAGAGTCCAAATTTTCGCTTAAACAACATTGACACCCGCCACAATATAAGTGAACTTTATTCGCCATTTCAGCTCTCAATTTCTATTGATCGTGGAGAAATACTTATGTCGTCAGCTAATTTATTCGCCTTCCTTATCGTGGGCGCTATTGTAGGGTGGTTAGCGGGGATATTCACACAAAATACAGATTCTAGTGCCGCCGGGAATATGATGATAGGCATTGCTGGTGCATTTATTGGCGGGGTTTTGCTGAGCCTTATCGGTTCCTTCGAAATGATAGGCGCAATCATTAGTGCAATAATTGGTGCAGCCCTATTGTTACTTATCATCAGATTTTTTAAAAAAAGTTCGTCATAGAAAACAAAGGTTAATTTCCACAAAAAAAATCACCAAAGAAAAACGTACCTTACTAAGGGCATAAAATAAATACACAAAGGCATAAAATCTCATAATCAAGCTACAAACAAACGAGCCCTTATATACCCATCACACTTGAAGATGCAAGGGCGTTGGCCGGCCCAATCACTTACCGACTGTAAGTTCATGGGGATTCGCTCGCTTGTCGCCTTCTTGAATCTCCAATTCCGGTGGGTATAAACCAACGTTTACTGCATTTTCAATGATACAATCCCGACGAAAACTCAAAGGGATTTCACCGTGCGCACTCATTGGTCGCTGCTAGCTGGCATATTTTTTTCATTGTTTTGTTTTTTTTACCTTCATTTGACGGGGCAGCCAATAACGTTATCCGTTACAGCCAGTGTCGCCACTATTTGTGTTATCTGGTGGCTCTTTGAGCCTATTCCTATCCCCGTCACATCACTCATTCCATTAGCCGCCTTTCAATTATCAGGTGTTCTGACGCCTGCGCAAATTGGTGAAGCTTACGGCTCCCCTTTAATTTTACTCTTGCTCGCCGGGTTTATACTGTCTAAATCCATGGAAAGCAGCGGTGCACACAAACGCTTGGCTGTTTTCATGATCAGACTTTTTGGCCAACAAAAAAGCCGGGGGTTACTCTTAGGTTTTATGGTTTCAACAGCCTTTTTAAGCATGTGGATCAGCAATACAGCGACCACGCTCATGATGCTGCCCGTTGCTTTAGCGGTACTTTCGGGAAACGATGATCCCAAGCTTGCCTTGCCACTCATGCTTGGCATTGCTTGGTCTGCGAGTATTGGCGGCCTAGGCACACCTGTCGGCACACCGGCCAACCTTGTATTTATGCAAGTTTATAACGATACGACTCAAAATAATCTGGGTTTTAGCGACTGGATGGTATTCGGTATACCTACCGTTGCTCTCATGATAATAACAGCCTGGTGCTGGCTTGGACGTGGCCTTAGCTATAACCAAGGATTCAAACTCCCCGAGCTTAGCGCATGGCGTGCTGAAGAAAAGCGTGTTGTTAGTGTTTTCGCCTTAACCGCTTTTTTATGGATCACTCGTACCGAACCCTTTGGTGGCTGGCGTGCCTTACTCGAGATACCGGCGAATGATGCATCCGTTGCACTTCTCGCTGTTATCGCGCTTTTTATCATCCCAAAAGGCGATCAAAAGCAAGGTGCATTACTCGATTGGCCAACCGCGCAAAATATCCCTTGGGGAGTGCTACTGCTTTTCGGTGGTGGTATTTGCCTTGCGAAAGGTTTTAGCGCATCGGGCTTGAGCGATCAAATTGCGCACGCACTTTCTGGCATTACGCTTCTACCCAGCTTACTAGCCGTTGCGATTATTGCACTTTTCGTTACTTTTTTAACCGAAGCAACCAGTAATACAGCAACAACTGTGCTCCTTATGCCAGTATTAGCAGCAACGGCACTCAATGCCAATATTAATCCAGAAACCCTGATGGTGCCTGCGGTGTTAAGCGCGAGCTGTGCTTTTATGATGCCTGTGGCTACAGCACCCAACTCTATCATTATGGCGAGTGACTTAGTAAAAACCTCGCAAATGGCGCAGAAAGGGTTAGTACTCAATTTATTGGGCGTCATTGTCATCACGCTTGTGGTGGGCAGTGTCGTGATCTAGAAAAATTCTTTGGGGTAGTTTTTTTATGCTATCCCAGTCGTAGTAAAGTTATACCACTCCCTATGCAGAAGGGTATCCTCAGCCCGTAATAACGCCCTTTATCGTGGCTTCTTCAGAGATGTCGGGTGTAAACTTTTCCGCATCATCAAATGCTGCTAGAAATGCCGGGCGCTCATACATACGCTTAAGGTAATCATCAAAAACACTTGCTGTACACATGCCATGCATTTTTGCCCATAGTACATTATGTGTTATTAGGATATCGGCAGCCGTAAAATTATCACCACAAATATAATGCGTTTTAGTTAAGCGCTGCCTTAATTGCGGTTCGATTTCTTCCAGAAATTTTTGTCGATAGCGCTTTATTGTTTTTTCTTCGCGCTCCGCTTCTGGTAGTACATGTTCGTGTAAACGTATTTGCCATAAAACCATATCAATCGTCGCTGTAGCAAAAAATAGCATCTGTAAATAGTCGGCACGTTTAACACTAAGACTATGTGCCAAAGGTGCTATTTCGGCTGTTGGAAAAGCATCCGCAAGCCACGCAATGATGGCTCCGCTTTCTAGGATATGGTGCACCGCACCATCAGGCTCAACCACTTCTAATACAGGCACATTATGATTAGGGTTTTTCTGTAAAAACGCGGGTTCGTATTGAACAGCCGAATAGAGATCAATCGTTTCGAGCGTGAAATTTTCACCTAAGGTTTCTAATAACGCCCAGCGCGCACGCGCACTTCGTGTAGCAGGATGATGGTAGAGTTTGATTGCATCGAAAGCCATGGATTACCCTTTTTTTATTAATTGTCGCACAAGCCTGTGATTGTAATGCGCAAAAGGGATAATTAACAACACAATAGCATGCCCTACCGTTACTCAGAACTTAAAAAAACACTTAGCTTAACAAGTACCTTTACTGTTCCGCCAGCAAAGCTCTTCAGGGGAGACCGTACCACTCGTGTCCTGATCCCACCCTCTCTTGCCGGTATGATGTAATTCAAAATACCCATCGCCGCTCATTAAACTGGCGCCGACAGGTGTCGCCTTCAAAGTATAGGTATATTTAGTCGCCACAAAAGTCAGGTTATACTTTTTACTCGAACCTTCAAAAGGTGACTGAGAAGGAAATACAGCCGCACCCGGTGCTTTAAAACTTGTGATATCCGCCGCTGTTGTCGATCCATCGGCAAACCGGTAATCCTGCCGCTCAAGCCGGAGTTTTTGCATAGCCATCGCAAAGCCTTCAAGTGCTTTTTGTGCATCTGTGCGATGTGCTTTGCGCGTATATTCGCTATAGGAAGGATAAGCCACGGTAGCAAGAATGCCTATAATCGCTACCGTGACCATTAATTCAACCAGTGTAAAACCCCTTGCTATCTGTTTCATCCTGCTACCTTTTTATTGTTTGATTTCATACCAGCTGACGATACCACGCATCTCTTTTTCAGTATTCACAATTTTAATCGGCTCATAACCTGAACTGGGCGATTTGGCAATGGCGATAAACTGACCGCCACCTGCGAGATCAGAGCCTATTAACTTAATACCTGAATTCAAGCCATTGAGCTGATAACCAATAACACCATCTTTGGTGACGTTAGATTTTACACGTACATCTTTCGTGGGTAAGCCTGACAGCAAATCTAATCGGTTGAACATCGAGATTCCACCAGAGCCGCACACCTCATTCACAGGAATAATGGTCGAAAACATGATTTCATTCGTAACTGCAGAATAAAATGGCGAACTGGTTAAGCGCTCACCGGGCTGATCGAAATCAACGAACCAACCGTAATCATCAGTAATATCCCACTGCGTTAGTTTAAATTCGCCATCGGCAAAACCATCAGGATCTCTAATTGTGCGTACAAGATCACCTGCTGTTGATGTTGTCGTCGCAAAAATCCGTTGCTCTAAATCAGTTTGAGTCAAAGGGTAATTCGATAACTTATTCTTATAGTTATCCCAGACGGCATAAAAAGCGCGCGGCGTTTTATCTTCCACATCGTCTTCCGTTAAAAACTGCCCCGTACCAAAAGTCACCATGATATTAGGACCACAACTTAAACCGCGGCGAACCGCTTCTGTCTCGCCATTATCATCAGTTTTTGAGCTATCAGGGATGGTTAACCCATCAAAATCCCATGTGGAATAAGGCGTTACAGTTTGATCACCAAATTCTGCTCCCACAACTTCTAAGCTGAGCTTTCCGGCATATTGGATCAATGTTTTGAGGTAGCCATTGCAGCGCATAAGGTTTGGCCCTGCCCATGCTATGCGGGGCGGTGCAGTAATAGGCTGAGGGTTACCTTTAGCGTCTGGATGCACTCTGAACAACGGCTTTCCTTCAAAATCAATTGTCCATTCTTTAGGGTCGGTCGACACCACATTAAATGCCCACAAATTGCCGTACAAATCACCCCCATAAAGGCGATCAATCGAACCATACCCTGGGTGATAATACGTGCTATTGAGTTTATCGGCCTTAGCTTTTTCTTCAGCAGTACTGCTATCATCTGTTGATAGAACTGTTCTGCATGAACCAGAGATAACATTGTGTAAACCTTGCTTGTCTGCATCGCATCCTTCTGGATCTTGATACACATCTGCTGCAACAACAGTCGACATTCCATTTTTACCATATCCTCTCGACTCATCCGATTGACCAACACCTGTCTCTAAAATATAAAAGTTACTGCCCTCTACCCATCCGTTACTTAAATCGGGTTCCACATCAACAATAAAAACAGAAGCTGTTCCAGAATCGCTGTTGTAGCCATTGCCAATAATCACACCCCACTTGCCGTTTCGCATAGGGCCAATATAAGGCTCGGAATAGGTATAACCGAGTTTTTCGTGGGTAAATTCCCAAAGGACAATATCCCCCGCATCTGACTCTTTGGGGTTTGTACTGCTATGAACATCCGTGATATCAAGTAATGAAACACCTTTACCACCAGCCGCCACAGGGTTAACCAATAATGTGCGCCAGCCTTTACCATTTCTTGAAAGCCACACATCTTCTTTTACCCAAGGCGTGCCATCATTATAAAAACGGTGCTCGTATTTTTTATCCGTCAGGTAATGCAAGCCTGATTTCCCCTCAGTCGAGGCGATAAAACTCGGCACATAAGCAAAAATCTCTTTGCCATCTTCATCATCAAAAGCATGTAGCATGCCATCATTGGCATTCACATAAACCACATCTTTATTTCTTGCTGGTGAGCTATAGGTTTTTCCATTGGTATAACGCGTAATGCTACCATTCCAGCGACTCGTCAAGCTTGGCAAAGATGGATCGGTAAGGTTGTACGGATCGTACTCAACACCTTCCGCAATCCTGGGTACAAAGGTGGGGGTGCTATGTACAATATCACCTAATAAACTTGTTCTATTTCTAAAGCCTATGGACCCATTATTAGATAACTCATTCGACTGATCGCCACGAATGTAATTAAGGCGTTTTTTACCTAGCTTATCCGTTGTTCCTTCAGGTGAGACCTTAAGGTCTTTTTTCAGTGGGTGACCGCCGGGTAAGCTTCCCCAGCGAAAAGGGATCGCTACACCAGCCTTAGGATCAAAGGTCAAAACAACTCTATCTGTATGCGACGCAGGAAAAGCCCCCTCATCATCCGTTGACCAAATTCTATCCTCCTCGTTCAACTCAACTGCACCCTCTTGTCGCACTAAGTTATAACGCCCTAAATCACCAGACCAATCTGCCGCATTAAAACGCGAGCGATAAATAAAATCACCCATACCAGAAGAGAGGCTGAGTCCAATGCCTGAGGCTGATGAATCTGTACTATCTATAGTTGTTAAAATCTCATGAAATACCGAAGATAGCTGACTACCATCTTCAGCTGTAAAATATTTACCTGCACCTACACGTGCAGCTGTTTGCATCAGATTTATCGCTTCTTTATCTTCAGAGCTTTGCGCATTAAATTCAGCAAAACCAATAATATAAGAACGAACATTATTTTTATAACGATGTAATGTCCCATCATTAACAACAAGGTTATCATCTGAGGTGTTTTCTAATTCCATTTCCAATGTGCGATAAACTGACTTACCTGAAACTGGGTGTAACGTTGTAATAAGATCACTACAAGATGACATACTTAAATTAAATTCGTCATTTAATTCGACAAGTAAAAGTGGATCACAAAGGTCGGGGCGTAAATCCATATCCCATAAAGCGCCAACGTTATTCACTAAATACGGTTTTATTGTCCCATTATTCTGTTTTTTAAATTGCTCGTATTGCTCCAATATACTTTTAGAGGAGTCATCTACTGAGGGTACGCCATCGGTAAGGCCAATAGCAAAGCTCTTTTGACACCACCCTTTAAATGCCATTTTCTTATTTTTTAATTCTTGGTTACTCGCGGAAGCATTATAAGAAGGCAGATTTTTTCCAGAATAATTATTTAATAAGCTCGAATTAAAATATGTATTAACGGAGACATTCGTTACGGGATCAGACTTGGGGGTAGAAACAAAAATATAACTCGAATCATCTGTATCCTTCGTCATTTTAAACTTATCTGATTGCGTAGGTGTTACAGTTAATCCGTCAGGCGAATTATAGGCGAAATATTGACCTATTGCGCTAAAGCTTTCCGCAACGGGTGTACCGCCATACGCCACAATATTATCGATTGATGACTTTAATTTATTTTTAGCAGCCAAAAAATTTGTATCTTTAGAGTCTATAAGTGTTAAATTTTCTCTTAAGATTGCACCTCTATACATACTCTCTTCACTCCTTCCATACCTGTCGTAATGGAAGTGCATAAGGCCGGTATAAAAACCATCAATTTGATCAATAAGCTTTTTCGCTTCAATCTTAGCCATGTATATTCTAGAGCTATAACAGGTTAATTCTTTTGGTGTCGTTAATTTACTACAATGCCCATAGCTTCTTTCTCCCCACTCTCCGTCGCTGTAGCCATCTCTGTTAGGTCTACCAATCCAATACCCTTCTCCCATACCGAATGTGCCGTAATTACCTTGATAATATGAACACTGATAATCACTCATACAAGTTTGTTTTAAATCAAATGTCATTGAGCGTGAGGAATCAATCAATAGCATCAAATTTGAGGGTATAGAATTCTGAAGCCCCAACGGCATCTGCGAAATCGTTCCAGGTGCTGCTTTCACACCATCAATCAGAAACAGACTCACAACAACAAGCAGTAACGTTCTCATTTCTCTGTATCCTCCGGTTTTATTTTTAACGTGCGTTGGTAGTAGGACTCGATCATACGGTTACCTTCTACATCCGCACCGGTGCCTCGTGCTACAATTTTGTATAACGTGTTTTTCGTCAAATAACCGTGGCTATCAACAGCATTGCCACTACCCCCTAACGCCCCATCAATTTCTCTATCGCCGAGCTGGGGGCTTCTCTTTCTATATTTCTCAGCCCTTTGCGCATGACTGTTTGAAGAACCTGATCCATCACCTTCTTTGATAACGCCTAAGTAAACGACAAAATAGTCAGCGGACTGATTAGCTGCACTTATTGCACCATTCGTTAGGCTTTTTATTCGTGAATCCCCCTGCCACTTGGTCTCATCACTAAGATCAAACGCACTATCACCTTTAAAATAAAAATCAGTAGCGCTTATGTCGTCATATGTTTCCAATGTTTCTATCTCGATAATGGCAGCAGATGCAGCAGCCTCTGCTGCACTAAGGGCTAATTGGGAATCGTTATTGGTCGCTGTCATCTGTACTTGCATAACCGAGATATTTGACGCTGATAAACCATACAGTGTGAGCACAATAAGTAATATCAAGGAAACCAATAAGGCTGCACCTTTTTGGTTATTTTTAAACCGTGTGATCATTTGACTAGCTCCTTACTTTGCCAGAAAAAGTGATGTATCGACGTAGCTTGCCATCACGGGGGTAGGCTGAACCGTCCGTTTTACCAAAATCTGGCCCTGTAAATATTCCGTTATTACGCGCACTATCACTGCGTAACACAAGGTGTACATGAATGGCTTTGGCTATCACAACTTGGTTTTTGGTGCTACCAGATCCATACGAAGAAAGCGTGCCATCGGTAGTCTCATAGCTAATTTGCAAATCATCGACACCGGCAATAAATTCCTCTGCTGCCTGATTATTGACTTTACGGAAGAGCGATAAAACGGTTTCATACTCTGTGGACGCCGCACCCTTAGCGACGAAATAACTGATGCCTTCGAGCTTGTAAACGGCAATTGCCATTAGTTGCGCACCGTTTTTGAGGTAAGTGCCGTGAGCCTCGGTATTCAGTGTTAATATTTGGCTGTTTACGCTATCGATTACTGCTACCACCTGAAAGATTTCAGTCAAAATACTATCCGTACACGATCTTAACATCAGGTAGTCACCGGCTCTGAATTCCGTACCTGTCATCTTTATTTTATTTTTATCGTGCTTAACCATTTGTGATGCAACGCCTGTGGCTCTCGCGAGCGTTAACACATCGGTATTATTTTCAACCAGCGTGTTATCACCTGTGGTGTGTAGTTTGTTCAGGTCAGAAATTGCTTTTCCTGCCGCCACATTGGTTGCTAATGAAAAACCTTCAAACAGCTGCAAATCAAAATTGGGGTGCGCACCTGTCAAAAAAATATCTGCGCCAATATAACCCTGGCTTTTAACGCGGCAACCAAGGTTATTCGCCATTTGAATATCTTTAATCATAATGGCGCGACTGATACGCCCGCTCTCTTGGATATTACTGTCTGATACCAGCAAATTGTAAGCCTTGAAGTTGGCATCAAAAATCTGAAAAGCACCGAGCAACATAAAGCTACTCAGTGCAAGTGCAACCATGAGCTCTACAAGCGTAAATCCTTGCATATCTCTATGTAGCAATTTACTCATAACACGACCCTTAAGGTTTGTTGCTTAGAGAGTATTTCATCTGTTCTTAAAAGAAAATTACCAGAAACTTTCCACGCAAGTTGAATGGTATAGGTGTTTACCGTAATTTCTGTTTCTATGGTTTCTGTGGTTTTCCCATCGGGTGAAGGTTGCGTTTCTTTGAGTATATAAGAGCCAAACTCTTTGCTGCTGATATTCAACACAGGCTTTTCAAAACTCGTATAAATTGTATTTTTTATCCGATCCAGCGAGGCTTGTGCCGCTTGCGCTGAGGTACAATTTTGCTCACAAGTAATGTCTGTTGTTTTATCGATAGTAAATGACCCCACATAAGTATCAAGCACCGTCTGATTGTTACGCATCGATTCTGAAATTTGTTGCAAATAAATATTGGCATTATCAGCACGCTGTGCCAGCTGCATATTTTGAAGGCTCATAAACTGAAGGCTGGCCAAACCAAGCAAGCCCACAGCCAGTATAAAAATAGAAACGGCGACTTCGATTAAGGTCACACCTTGTTGGTGTTTCATGTCCTTACCTCCTTAATAATTAAGCTTTCTACTGAGTCATTGTTACCATGCCTGAAGGTAAGATCGTCAGGTTACGACACCCAACCACACTTGAGGTGTTCTTTGGACAGGTTTTTATTGCGAGCGTTTGTAAGCCTTTGACATTACCATAACGCTCGAAAATAAATTTTTTTATTGTAACAGGGGTTTGTGATACATCGGTTATCTCTACAGATTCAGGCATGGAATGCTGATAACGCAGTACAGTTTCACCAGCATCTACAGCTGCATTGCTGTTTGCATCAATCCAGATGTTATAACCGCTTGACCAATCATTGCTGTCTTCACGCACAGAAAGCGTGACATTTACACCTTGTGAGCGGGCTTGGTTGCTAGCAAATTTGAGATCGCTTTGAAAATCGACATTGACTGAACGCACTTGTGTGCGAGTAATGAAATCCGTAAAAGCAGGCACAGCAATAGTCGCTAAAATGGCAACGACCGCCAGTGTGACCATAAGCTCTATGAGCGTAAAGCCTTTCTCTGGTTTTAATTGGGGTATAGATCGATCATGCAATGCAAACACAATACCGCTCCCTATATAACCTCTTTTATTTTTATGCCGAGGTATTTTTTAAGCTTGTTATTTTATGGTTAGCATTATTACGAGTTATGACAGCGCTGCCAATACGCTTTGGATAGGCGGCATTATTTATGTGACGGGTGGCAAAGTTGTTTGCTGAAATCAGTTGCTATTGTTTCATCAGGATAATCAGGCAAAAGGAATTCGTGAATGGGCTTGATGACCACAAAGCCATCAAGCAATATTGGACATATTAGGCAGGAAAATAGCGTGATATCGTATCTGCAACACAAGCAGGCTTTGTAGCGCCTTCTATTTCGACAGTGACACGAACAACAGACTGAATGCCACCTTTCACGTCTTCAGCTTGAACAATCTCACCGACACCTCGGATTTTACTGCCAACAGTAACAGGCGATGGGAAACGCACACGATCTAACCCTACGTTGACGCCCATAGAGATACCTTGTACATCGATAAGTTGTGGTAAAAAGTAATTAACTAAAGCAAGTGTTAAATAGCCGTGTGCGATACAAGCACCGAACGGGCCATCTTTTGCTTTGACTGGGTCGACATGAATCCACTGGTGGTCACCTGTTGCATCGGCAAAGCCATCAATACGATCCTGCTCGATAGTTAACCATTCCGTTTCGCCAAGTTGGGTGCCGACGTTATCAAGGAGTTCGTGCGGGGTTTTAAATACAGTTGTCATCGTTATACCTTCTTATGCTCAACAAAACGGGTGTTGAATGGGTGAAAATGCAGGAAAAAGCGGCAGTATTGTCCACAAACCAAAGGCAATAAACAAGCCACCAATCACTATACGCAGGCCTTTCGCTTGAAAGAATCGAACGATAGATTGGCTGAATACGCCCAACAATAGAAAACTCGGTAAGGTACCTAAACCAAATAACAGCATCACCCAAGCCGTATCAACGCCCTGTGTGGTTGATGCAGCCCATAGCAAGGTAGAATAAATAATGCCGCAAGGTAAAAATCCCCATAAAAACCCCAGTGCTAGCGCATGCCGTTTTTTTTGCATACCAATCACAGGTTTAACCCAAGGCTGCAAGGCTTTCCATATGAATGAAAAATGGTTTTCTAGGCTTTTAAGTAATCGATCAAAGCCTGCTAGGTAGAGACCAATAGCAATGAGTAACAGACCTGCGATATGCCGAAGCACAAAGCTTAATTGATGATACACCATGGCAAACTGATGAATGATTGCCCCAAGCAACAGCCCCAACAGTGCATAACAGCTTATTCGGCCCAAGTGAAATAACAGCGTTTTAATCACTGGGTCTGATTTGTTTTGGCTTGTGAGTGCCTGCGAAATGCCACCGCACATAAAGAGGCAGTGACTGGATGAAAAAAGGCCTAAACCAAAGGCAGCAATGGCGAGCGAGAGGGTCAATTAATCGTCCTCAAGTATACGACTCGCTTCGCGCTCTAGGTCTTCGAATTGCTTTGAATCTACCGACCACATCAGTAAACCTATAGCGACAGAAACAAAAATTGCCGCGATAGGAATTAAAATATAAAGACTTTGCATCAGTGTAACCTTCTTGAGTTGAGCACTACCACAATCGAACTTAACGACATCCCGAGAGCTGCAAACAGTGGCGTGACAAACCCCGCCATGGCCAGCGGAATCGCTAACGCATTATACCCTAACGCCCATGCGATATTTTGTCGGTGTATTTTTTTAAACGACGCCGCACTGTCGAGTAGTTTCTCAATGCCTTGTAGCTCACCTGCAAGCAACACGACATCGGTTTGGTTTTTAACCCAATCTGAGGCGTTATCTAAAGTTAATGATAAATGGCTCGATGATAAACTCGGCGCATCGTTTATCCCATCACCCACCATCATCACAAAGCTTCCTTCTTTTTGCCTCTGTTGCACAATCGCCATTTTCTGTTCACTACTGGCACTTTTTATGAAGGGGATAACTAAATCATCCGCAATCTGATCAACAACAGCGGAGCTATCACCACTGAGTATATGTAGCTGTATCTTGCGTTTTTTTAGATGTGTAATGGTTGTCGCTGCATCTCTTCGTAATGTATCTTTGAGTTCAAACCAGGCTAAAAACTGATGGGGCGTGCACAAGCCTATCCACGTATTTCCCGAATCGGGGTGTGGCTTAGCATCTATCCACTGTGCGCAAAAATCAGCATTGCCGATACGATAACTAACGCCTCTTACAACGCCTTCAATACCGTGCATCGGCATAATAGAAACATTATCTGCTAAAGGCGGGTTGGGCGAATTGAATGCGTCTGCTATAGGGTGGTTTGCGTATTTTTCTAACGCGCTGGCTATTTCTATTAAACCTGCATCTGGATTTTTCGATAAATTAATACAGCGTACACGCTGTAAATCGCCTTGCGTTAAGGTGCCAGTTTTATCGAAAAAGATATGCGTAATCACTGATGCTTTCTCTAGCACATCACTGTTTTTTATCAAAATACCGCTTTGACGTAGCTTGTATTGAATCATCGCCCTTGCTGTCGGTGCAGCCAAAGAAAGTGCACAAGGACAACTTATCACTAAAACGGATAACGCTATCCAAAATGCAGAGTGTGCATCAATGAACAACCATACAATATAAGTCGCTATCGCCAGCAAACCGATAACACCTGTAAATAAGGCTGAAAATTTATCATCGACCCGCTTTTTTGGTGACGACGCGTTACTTGCAAGCGTATCAATGCGATCAATGAGATTTTCACCTGCCGACTGCGTCACTCTAATCAGCAATTTCCCATCATGGTTGGTTGAACCTGCTAACACACTATCATTTATCTGCTTTCTGATCGAAACCGATTCGCCTGTAATCACAGCTTCGCTGACGGTGCTATCGCCCTCAATCACACAGCCGTCGAAAGCTAAGGTTTCACCCGGCTTAACGAGAAAGGTATCGCCACACTGCATGTCTTCAAGTAAGCAGGTGGAAAAACCGTCTCCCTCTTTTTTATTTACATAGCGCGGCAGTAAGCCCTTACTTTGTGATAATTTCTGCCGCGTTGTAAACTCAATAAAGCGCGCAATTAAAATAAACAAACACAGCATGGCGATAGAATCAAAGTACACATCACCCTCGCCCTTTACTACGCTAACAACCGAGCCACCGTACAGGCCAAAAATGGCTAACGTTATATTGACATCCATGTTGAAGGTTTTATTTTTTAGCGCCATAAAGGCCGAACTAACAAAGGGCAATGCGCTAAAATAAAGTAACGGCAAGGAAAAGACTAAACCAAAAGCATGCAACAGTTGACGGTTATGCGGTGATATACCCAAATAATCGCCCGCATAAACACCTGCTGCCAACATAACCAGCTGCATCATAAGCAATGCAGTGATACCTAGGCGTTTAAGTTGTGTTTTTCGCTCTTTTTGCTGCGCGCGCTGTATTTGATCGGATTGAAACGGGTAAGGTCGATAACCGACTTCAGCAACGAAATGCATTAACTGACTGACTGAAGCAGCTTCTTTCTCTACCTGAAGCATTAACGCTTGTTGTTGATAATTGACCGAAGCCGCCACAACCCCATGTTGTTTTTTTAAATGATGCTCAATTAACCATGCACAAGCGGTACAGTGCATCCCCTCGATAAAGAGCTTGATGTGCAGCGTATCGCTTTGATTGGTCACAAATTCGGTTTGTAACGCGACATTATCCCACACTAAAAAATCAGGGTTTTCTTTCTGGGTCAGCAGCGCTTGTCCTTCTCGCTTCGCGTAATAATCACCCAGACCTTGGCCAAGAATCATCTCAGTAATGGCTTTGCACGCAGGACAGCAAAAATGGAGAGCTTGGTTATCATGCAATAACCGCAAGCTATCATCTGCCCAGTCGGGTACATCCAGTGAGCAGTGATAACAGGATAACGTCATGACTTTATGGTGGTTATGTATGGTGGTTATGGCGTGATAGTCACGCGTTCAAACGGGTAATGAACAGCTGTTTTTAAACGCCAATGCGTACCTTGTGAGTTAATAACATCAACATACCACTTACCTTGCGTAAGATGAGGGCGTTTAGCAACAAACAAACCATTGCCCGCAGACAGCATGGTAATTTTTAAATCTCGAGATTTGTCAGCAGGGTGTGAAAATTGTAAGGCGATGCTGGTCAGATGTGATACTTTATCAGCGGCTAACTGAAGCTGTATGCGCTCACCCTCTAACGCGATCTGCGCCTGAATACCCAGCGTTTTTGCATAGGCTAAATCATCAATGACAGCATTAATCGCAAGGCCATTTTTATAATAGTTGTCTGTCACAACAGAGTCGCCTTTGGTAAAAGCGGTATACAGCATATAACCCGACAATACCACGGTAACGAACAAGGGTAGCATCAAAAACCATGGCCAAAATTGTTTGTACCATGGCACTGTGTCTGTTTGTTGAACCATAATGCTAGCGTTTTTTTAGAGTTGGATATAAGTAACGTGATTCGAGTATTTCGATACGCTGTTGCTGCTCAAGATTAATGAGCTCAAAATTTAAGTCGTAGCTGCCAATGGCTTTAGGTGCACTCATCACGATCAGCTCTCGCTCAATAGATTCACCCGCACTCAACGTGAAAGGCTTATTTTTTAACAAGGTAAAATCATCTGAGTTCAGTTTGATTTTTACTTCGATCGGCGCATCACTTTTATTGGTGACTTTACATAAATAAAAGTTGGAAACTTCACCTTTACTGTTAAAACGATGCATCCTATCACGCTCACGCACAATCGATGCCTCAACCGTTGAGCGGTTCAATAAATTAACGCTAAGCAGGCTGAGCATAATAACCAGTACAAGACTATATGCCACGGTCTTAGGTCGCACTATGGATAATTTCCCACCCGTTAGTTGTTGCAACGAACTGAAGCTGATCAGGTTATTCTTTCGCCCAATGGTGGTCATAACATGATCACATGCATCGACACACAATCCACAATTGATACAATCAAGCTGTGTGCCCTCACGAATATCAATGCCTGTGGGGCAAACTTGCACACAAAGAGAGCAGTCAATACAGCCACCGCCGTTATTCGATTTTAGTGAGCCACGCGGTTCGCCGTTTTGTTCGCTGTATGCAACGATTAAGGTGTTTTCATCGTACATCACACTTTGAAATTTGGCATAAGGGCACATGTGAATACACACTTGCTCACGTAATAGCCCTGCATCGACATAGGTAAGCCAAGTGAAGAGACACAACCAAAAGGTAACCGTTGATGAAATATCTAGCGTAACGAGATCAACCACTAAATCACGTATCGGATAAAAAAAGCCGACGAAGCTGAGTGCTGTCGCCAACGCGATCAACAACCAGACAACATGCGTCAGCGCTTTTTTTGCGGTGAATTTTTTTTGTTTATCCTGTTTTTTTCGCTGCAGGCTTGAGCCTTGAATTTTCTCTTCGACAAAAACAAATATCGATGTCCAAATGGTTTGCGGACAAGCAAACCCGCACCACAATCGCCCTGCTACTGTGGTTAATAGGAACAAAGCAAACGCAGAAATAATCAGAAAACAAGCAAGATAAAAGACATCTTGCGGCATGAACAGCGCATCAAACACATGCAGCTGCCGCTTGGCGATATCAAAAATAACGGCCGGCCGGCCATTAACATTGATCCAAGGCAGCATAAACAAAGCGCCGTAAATCAAAAAACCTGTCGCACGCCTGATGTTCTTATATCTACCCTTCACTGATTTAGGAAAAATAGCTTTCCTCTTTTGATACAGTGAATGCGCTTCTGACATTGTCACTCCATTTAAAAGAACACACATTAAGAGGAATCTGCAAGCCTCCTCATTCAGTGATTATTCTAATTCGTTTTGGAAGGATAAAATAAATGCTGTTAAGAGATGAATTCGCTCTTCAGATAACAAATCTTTATGCGCGGGCATTTGACCACTACGCCCTCTATTAATTGTCACCTTCACGTCATGGTGTTCACCGCCATACAGCCAAATGTTATCGGTTAAATTTGGCCCACCTAAAGCTTGAACACCCGTTCCATCTTTTCCGTGGCAGGCGCTACACAGTTGCTGGAAGGTATTGTAAGCAGGTGACGATTTCTGAGCAGCCATTCCGCCCTCATCACTGAGGCTACGCACTAAAACAACCATATCGTCTAAATTATCACCTAACACCGCGCCCCATGCAGGCATGGCGGCTACTCGACCGTCAGTAATGGTTTTTTTAATGGATTCTTCCGTACTACCATATAACCAGTCTTTATCGGTTAAATTAGGAAAAGCGTAACTGCCGCGCGCATCACTGCCATGACAAACCGAACAGTTATTTTTAAACAGGCGCTCTCCCATTCTCACGGCTTTATAATCTTTGGAGAGTTCAGCGGCAGGTATTTGCATATAGGATTCAACATGAGCTTGGAAGACAGCTTCCCGTTCAGCAACCTGTTCTTCGTGCTGCGATACTGACGTCCAGTTTAGCAACCCTTTAAATGAACCCAATCCAGGATAAAGTGCTAAATAAATCAAGCTCGCAATGATAGAAACCACAAACATATAAAACCACCATGCAGGCAGTGGGTTATCATATTCTTGAATACCATCATACGAGTGGCTGGTCACTTCATTCTCTGCATGATCCGTTTTACGGTTGGCAAGTAACAACCACATGTAACCAAAAATCGACCCTAAGGTCAGCACAATGATCCAAACACTCCAAAAATTAGTCATTCTGTTCAAACTCCTTGAAGGGGATGTCTGCGGCGGCGTCATAACCTTTATCGCCACGGAAAATCATTAACACGCATAACCCTACAAAAGTTATAAAAAGTAAGAGGGTTAAAATCGCGCGCAGTACATTTAAATCAATCGTTGTTAAATCCATCATGCACCTATCGCTTATGACTAATCACAGTACCGAGACGCTGGAGATATTGAACCAGTGCGTCGATTTCTAATTGACCATCAGTGGCAGTTTTCGCACGAGCAATTTGCTCTTCGGTATAAGGTACTCCCACGCTCAGCAAGGCTGCCATTTTTTTGCCGGTAATGTCACTGTCAATTTTTTGCTCCCATAACCAAGGATACGAAGGCATGACTGATCCAGGAACGACATCACGAGGATTATAGAGATGCAGTTTGTGCCAATCGTCACTGTAACGACCGCCGACACGCGCTAGGTCTGGCCCTGTACGTTTAGATCCCCACAAGAAAGGATGTTCGTAAACAAACTCACCGGCCACTGAATAATGCCCATAACGCTCAGTTTCTGCGCGCAAAGGGCGAATCATCTGTGTGTGGCACACATGACAACCTTCACGGATATAGATATCACGCCCTTCTAACTCCATTGCCGTGTAAGGTTTTAGCCCTTCAACAGGCTCCGTCGTTTGCTTCTGGAAAAACAAGGGGACGATTTCAACTAACGCACCAACACTGATAACCAAGGTAATAAGGATCATCATTAAACCGATATTTTTCTCTATCGTTTCATGCTTCATTACGCGATCTCCAATACAGCCGAAGAAGGTTGAGGGACAGATTTAGACTTAACACTATAAATAGTGCGCAGCATATTGTAGGTCATCAATAACATCCCAGAGAGGAACAGCGCCCCGCCAAATGCTCTAAACACATAACCTAGATGGCTAGCTTTTACAGATTCGATAAAGCTATAAGTCAATGTGCCATCGGCATTATATGCACTCCACATACTGCCTTGCTGGAAGATACCATTACCCCACATGGCAACGATATAAATTAATGTACCAGATGTAGCCAGCCAAAAGTGAACATTAATAAGCCTGACGCTATACATTTTTTCTTTATTGAAAAGTATCGGAAGCATGTGGTAGATAGCACCGATAGAGATCATCGCCACCCAACCTAACGCGCCTGAGTGAACATGGCCTATTGTCCAATCTGTATTGTGCGATAACGCATTAACGGTTTTTATTGCCATCAATGGACCTTCGAACGTCGCCATACCATAAAAGGAAAGGGACAGTACTAAGAATTTTAAGACAGGATCAGTCCTGAGTTTTTGCCATGCGCCACTTAATGTCATCATGCCATTGATCATGCCGCCCCACGAAGGCGCTAAAAGAATGATCGACATAGCCATGCCCAAGCTTTGTGTCCAATCCGGTAATGCAGAATAATGCAGATGATGCGGGCCCGCCCAAATGTATACAGAAATCAATGCCCAAAAATGTACAATCGACAACCGGTAAGAGTAGATAGGCCGCTCTGCTTGCTTGGGGATAAAGTAATACATAATCCCAAGGAAACCGGCCGTTAAGAAAAAGCCTACCGCGTTATGCCCATACCACCACTGAATCATCGCATCAACCGTGCCGGCATACATAGAATAAGATTTACCGAGCGTCACGGGCACAGCCATTGAGTTCACAACATGCAACACCGCAACCGTAATAATAAAGGCACCGAAAAACCAGTTTGCCACATAAATATGGCTCGTTTTACGTTTAACAATCGTACCGAAAAACAACACTGCATAAGCAACCCAAACGATAGTGATCAAAATATCAATCGGCCACTCAAGCTCAGCGTATTCTTTTGCAGATGTCATCCCCATCGGCAAGGTGATCACCGCTAAAACCATAACAAGCTGCCACCCCCAAAACACGAAAGAAGCGAGCGAGGCAGATATTAATCGTGCATAGGTAGTACGCTGCACAACATAAAGAGAGGTCGCCATCAACGCACAGCCGCCAAAAGCAAAAATAACAAGATTAGTATGTAGCGGTCTAAGTCGACCAAAGCTCAACCAAGGTGTATCAAAATTTAAATCGGGCCAGGCTAATTGCGAGGCGATAATAACGCCTACCAACATGCCTACAACGCCCCAAATAACGGTCATTACGGCGAATTGCCGGACAACTTGATAGTTGTAAGTCGGATGCGTATGCTCAGACATCAGAAAATACCCTAGGAAATGAAGGCGCAATTCTCCATTTTAGGGGTCAACATTCATTGACATAGATCAATTTTGTTATCTTAACCAAGCTAATTGTGATAAAAAATAACGCGAATAAAACGTATGGTTATGAGAAAACCGGAAGACTGAAGGATTACGTGCACAAGCCCTTCACGCTAAAAAACGAGCAGCATAAACTCGCTTCTCGGTATAACGTTAGGAGGCAACAACTTGCTGAGATTAATGCTCTTTTGCCGTTGTAACAATCGTTACAGCCATACGCCATAACGACATTAACGCTGATAAAGACGTCAATAGACATACAGAAAACCAGAATAACACTCCAAGGGGAGACAGCCGGCATTTATCTACCAAAGGTAACACCCGCCGAAAGCAGCCATGCCGGCACTTACAGCACCCCTTCTTACTCAGTGAACCCCAATCAAACTTAACCTTCACAATAACGCCTCATGTTCAAATAAACACCCAGACAAAAGAAAACAAAAGCATCTCAGCAATAAACAACTTCATATACAGCGGCAACATATTAACAATTAATACGAAGAGTAACATCGAGAACAAGATATTTATTCAGAGGCACTATAAATAATAAAAAGTGCCTTAAGTTTTCATCATAAACACAATGAAAAAACTAATAAACATCACTTCAAAGCCATTATTGTTTCCGCCCCTACAGGCCGACATAAAGTTCACCTGCCTATTATTAAAGAAGAAAAAATTAACCTTACCACGAAATTACCAAGGAATATTTAGCATAAAAATGAATTACTAAAACCAAAACAATGAAAATCAGATAAAAATATTAATATGAATTATTTCTATACTATATTTAAAATTAAATTATACATATGGCTTTATTGAATTATGAATATATCATTACTCCCCTCGGCACTTGCATTCATATTTATAGTATCTTCATGCGCCCCCACAGAAAACGAAAACACAGAAAAAAAATCAATTAAAACATCAAAAAAAACAGAGTCACTATTTGAAAATTTTGAAGACGTTAACGAGAATAAAATAGTCGAAACAACCGAAGAGCTTGCTTTTACGAACCTGCCCTCAGGAAGTTATACCCTCGCAGAGCTACGGAAAGCACTCAGAGAAGTTGAAGTCAATGACAACGCTGAACTCACTATTTATGACGACATTCAAAAAATCAGTGACTTTTATACTTACGAACACACTGCAGGAAAATTCGAATTAACATTTGTCGCTAAAGACGATAACAATAAAACCATTGAAGAAATAATTGAAATTACCTTGAAAGATAAAGACGTACCTCTTACAGAAAAGGATATTATAGAGGAACCTGAGGAAGAAGTAATTGAAATCAATGACTTTTATACTGACACTGCAGGAAAATTCGAATTAACATTTGTCGCTAAAGACGATAACAATAAAATAATTGAAAGTACCTTGAAAGATAAAGACGTACCTCTTACAGAAAAGGATATTATAGAGGAACCTGAGGAAGAAGTAGAAGTAGAAACAGAAGTAGAAACAGAAGTAGAAACAGAAGTAGAAACAGAAGTAGAGCCAGAAATAGAACCAGAAGTAGAAGAGAAACCCATAGTCAATGGTAACGCAACAATCTACGGGATATTCGCCTCAGGAAGCTACCCGAAGGCCGCGCTAAAAATTAAACTTCAAGGGCTTACAGTCGATGCTGGAAGTATCATTAACGTCTACCACAACGACATACTCATTACTGACAAGAAAAAATGGTCCCCGCAAGTTGGCGCTACAACTATCAAACTCGTTGTTCTTGAACCAACGGGCGTAAAGACTGAAAAAATTCTGAATATTACCATTGAACTTGACAAGCTGAAGCTGAAAAGAATTTCCACCAAAGCCTACAGTCGAATATGGACAACGAAAGGCTGCGGTATATCATCTGAAGACTTTGGCATCCATAGACCTGGCGCGCCTTCTGGCTTTAGACCTCTGGGCTATGTACTCTCAGACGATAGTTACTGGCTAGGTTATGGCACTGATTTCTTTGTCGTCAAATCTGACCAGCCAGGGCTCGTAGCAAAACCTCTAAGTTATGTTCAAATGTACTATACCTATGGCGGCGGATGTGATGACGCTAATGTCCGTTTTTGGCGACCTTATGCCCCTGCAGGTTTTGTCTGCCTAGGTGATTTTGCCCTCAACTCTGACGTAACACCCAACGATACGAATTACCCTGTACTCTGCATAAATAAAGAGTTTATTAAAGATGGTGACACAGGCTCTTGGGAGGTGGCAGATGATTACGGAACTGGCATTGATGATTCAGACAGCTCATTCTATCAATGTGGTGGATCGACAAGTTTCCACCCAAGAACAATGAGAGTCACCTCTAGAAACAATGCGCCAGCCACCGGCCTATGTCGTGCAATCGAGGATGATTCTGTGGAGTGGGTTGACTAGCCCCATCTCACAAATATTTTTAAACGTACTCTCTCAAAATCGAGTTGAGTATATAATGGTAAAACATGACGAGATATACCCATCGGAATTGGAGATGTAAGAAGGCGGCAAGCGAGCGAATCCCCATGAGCTTACGGTCAGTAAGTGATTGAGATGAGCGAACGCGGCCAACGCCACTGCATCTTCAAGGGTGATGGGTATATACCCAACTGACTTCAATGTGCGCGATTTAGCTGTTGGAAATTATCATTAATTCTACTGCCTAAATCAGCGCCAATTTCAGGTAGTATTTTTTCAAAAAACTCGCTAATTTTATTTTTAAAATCCTTTGCCGTGGAAAAGTACTGGTTATTCCTGACTTTTTCGTTCATCACCTTCCACAGCCGCTCTATGGGGTTTAGATTTGGGCTGTATGGTGGCAAGGTGTGAAGTTTAATGCCTAACTTGTCCGCAGCGCTCAGGACAGCCTTGGATTTATGATAGCCAGCTCCATCTAAAACTAAATGCACTGTCTTCTCACTATAATGTGCTCGTATTTTATGGAAAAATTCAATAATCGAATCGCCATTAACGGTGTCATATTGGCCAATAATAGCTTCTTCTATATGGGCGAGTTCGATAGCACCTATTATATTGAGTCGTGTCCGGCTTCCCGTGGTCTCTATGGGTTTATCGACACCCGTTTTGATCCATCCCGATGTGATTTTTGTTGCTTGAGTTGGATGAACTGCGTCCATGAACAGTAAGGCTTCACCCTCTGATAGCTCAGCTTTTAGCGCTTCATACTTTTCAATAAATTGCGCTTGTTTTTCAACATCGAACTTATGTGGAATGCCTTTAGGCTTTTTATAGCTGAAACCCTTTTGGTGTAACCACTGGGTTAGCCCTGAAACACTAAACTGCACACCCCAAGTTGTTTTAATATAATGACCAATTTGGCTCACTTGGGTATATATTTTTCCTGACAAATGAGTAACCAGCAACTGAGATTGCTCGTTATCTAGGTAACCTTTGGAGCCGCCATTGGTTGATAATAACTTTTCATCATTTAGGTAATCATTAAGATGCCGAACAATCGTGGACTCATCTTTTCTTAATGCCTGAGCGATCTATAGTGGCCCCCGCAAATGAGACAGTGAGTTAGAATATAACCACTGACGAAAAGGGTAACCATGAAGCGTAAGAATTTCAGTTCAAAATTTAAGTCTAAAGTCGCTATAGAAGCGATCAAAGGCCACAAAACCATCAATGAGCTAGCAACAGAATTCAGTGTTCATGCAACACAGATCAACGGGTGGAAAAAGCTTCTATTAGAAGGCTCTGAAGATATATTTAGCAAGGGCCGGAAGCAGCAGGCTGAGGGCAATGAAGAAGAGAAAGATAAGCTTTACAGTCAGATTGGCCGCCTGAAAGTAGAGGTCGATTGGCTAAAAAAAAAGACGGGGCATCTCGATTAAACGTGCAGGAAAAAGTTGCCATGATAGAGCCGCTGCATAAAAAGTTAAGCGTTAGCAGGCAATGCGGGCTGCTTAACCTGCCAAGGTCGAGTTACTACAGAAAAGACCGCCGTATAGGTGAATCTGAAGACAATCTTGAGCTGATGCGGCGGCTGGATGAGGAATACACCCGTCATCCGTTTTACGGTAGTCGCAAGTTGCGTAAATACCTTAACGATCTGGGCTACAAAGTTAACCGTAAGCGAGTGCAAAGGTTGATGAGGCTCATGGGGATTCAGTCGGTTGCGCCTGGCCCTAACACCAGCAAACCTGCTCCACAGCATAAGATTTATCCTTATCTCTTGAGAGGTGTAGAGGTAACGCGAGCCAATCAAGTGTGGTGTACAGACATCACGTATATAAGGCTAAAAGGCGGTTTTGTATACCTGGTGGCCGTCATGGACTGGTATAGTCGTAAAGTACTTTCATGGGAGTTATCTGCCAGTATGGATGACAGCTTCTGCGTCAGCGCTCTAGAACGGGCTCTCAGGCTATACCCCAAGCCTGAGATCTTTAACACGGATCAAGGCTCACAATTTACAGGAAATGCTTTTACGCATGTACTGAAAAATGCTGACATCAAAATCAGCATGGATGGCAAAGGTCGCTGCATGGATAATATATTCATCGAGAGGCTATGGCGGAGCGTGAAGTATGAAGAGGTGTACCTTAATGAGTACGAGTCGGTAGACCATTTAAGGCGTGCACTGCGTAAATACTTTTATTTTTACAATGAGGAAAGGCCGCACCAGCACTTTGAATACCAGACACCGATGGCTGTTTATCGTGAGTCAACAGATCAGGAAAAGGACTGTGTACTTGTTGACGATTCTGGCTGCGCCAGACCAGCTCAAGCAGAGGCGTGTGCATGAACCATTGACAACAAAAAGACGTTGCCAACAGCTCACACACACTCTTGAGCTTATCGACAACAGGGTACACATAAACAATATCGTAAAAATTTAATTTATTGTCTCGACAAAGGGGTCCACTATAATCATTCTTGTCGACCAACCTTCCGACCGCAACAAAACGACCTTCAAACGATCGCTTTCTCTACTGTCTCTTGCTTGCTTATGACGCAATTCCAGTGCAAGTTTTTCGTTTTTTGTCAGGTCGATTTTCAGCATCTGCGCACTATGATAATTTACTCTTTATAAATCAAGTACTTTCAATAGCGATGGGTATAGGTACTCCCTAGCTCGTCACAGGTAGCTCAGTACAGCCAAAACTCTCTATCTAATCTGCACTACAAAGAGAAATATCGGCCCACAAAATAACACGCCTATTACTACCAACGTAATAAAAGCAACGATACCCGCCACCACCACAGCACTAGAATAACATACTCCATTAAAAACATTTAATGCAATCCGCACCACCCAAAAATAAAAAAAATACAAGAAATATTTTATATGAACCATGAAATCCAATAAAATATAAAATATAAAATATAAAATAATAATTCTAAAAAATTTATTTTATTGAAATATTTTATATGAACCATGAAATCCAATAAAATATAAAATATAAAATATAAAATAATAATTCTAAAAAATTTATATACTACAATTAAAAACAATCTATATACTTTATGGAAAAATAAACCCATGAAACTCCCGCTACTTTTATTGTCAATTGCACTTCCATTCATTATTTCATCTTGCTCACAAACAGAAGAGACAAAAAAAGAAAAAAAACAACTGAAATAATTAAGAAATCAGAATCAATTTTCGACGAGCTTGAAGACATCAATGAAACCAACGTAGATAAGCAAACTGAAAAAACAGCGAGTAGCAGCGAAACAAGGGAAATAGATACCGAAGAGGAGTTCGAGTTTTCGAATTTACCTTCAGGTAGCTACACCATGGAAGCACTAAGGACGGCGCTTAAAAAAGTAGAAACCAATCGAAATACCGAAATAAGTATTTATGACGACATACAAAAAATAGAGGATTTATACACTTATACCCACACGCCAGGAGAATTAGAATTAACATTTGTTGCAAAAAGTGATGACAACAAAACTATAGAAGAAGTCATAGAGGTCACCATTGAGCCTGCAAACAACATCGAGCCAGATACTACTGAAGAAAAAGATACTACTGAAGAGCAAGAGACTACCGATAAAAATGAGACCACGGATGAAGAAAAAACAACAGATACAGATAATCCTGCAACAAATATAACCATTTACGGACTATTCCAATCAGGCTCATTTACAATCAGCAAACTTAAAACTGCATTAAAAAAGATTTCGGCAAACGAGGATGCTACAGTCACTTTTTATGCTGGTAACAAACAAATCGATAGCATCGATACATTCACGCATGATATTGGTGATTTTCAATTAACGATTAAAGCGACAACACCTGATGGCTCAGTGAAAGACGAAAATATAAAAATCACTCTCACTGAGCAACCTTTAATAGTCCAAGTAACCAGCACCCACACCCGAATCTGGACAGATAGCGGCTCAGGCTCTGATATGGACTGGTCTTTCCATCGCCCAAAGCCTGAAACCGGATTTGCAGTCCTTGGCGATATTGCTTACTGGGAGCACGGTATGCCTGCCAGAAAAACGCTTACTGTTAAAAAAGATCAAACAGGCGTTGCCAAGCCAATTGGCTACAACAAAATATGGACTGACGTGGGCTCAGATGCTGACAGTGATGTTTCCATATGGACGCCTGTCGCACCAGATGGTTTTACCTGCTTAGGCGATGTAGCAATGGGCAGTCATTCTTCACAACCGTCTACCGACCTAATCCGCTGCATAAAGAATGACTTCCTCTTACCGAGCAGTGATGCAGACCGGCAGGTTCATGATACGGGCTCTGATTCAGACAGTGATTTTTCAGCTTGGGTTTCAAAGAAAGTTACCGGAGGCATATCTCATGGTGCTATGGTTTCACATGCAAGTTATAGCAGACCCGGCATAGCTCGATTTAAAGCCATAAAGGACAACAAAATCGAGTATACAAATAACATTAACCTCGACTAATAAAAAATGAAAAAAACCTCCGCCTAATCGGTAAACACTGGCGGAGATATCAACCCCCAAAATAACACACTCATCACCATTAACGTAATAAAAGCAACGACACCTGCTGCCACAACAGCGCTGGAAAACATAAAGGCGCGCTCTTCAGAAATACCTGCCACAAGCGGCATATCCCTATAAAGAATAACTAACGACCAAACAATGGCAACAATAAGTAAAAACATATCCAACCAAAATATCGGATACAAACCACACAAACCAATAATAAAAAAAGGTGTTGAGATATAGCTACTAAACTCAATAGCTTTTATAGGGGAAAGCCTGCTCCCGTAAGTCTTATTCATCCAGCACATTGACAACCCAACGACTAACACTAAACAGATCATGGAGACATACATCATACTTGATACAGCGAAGCCACTTGCTACTGTTAATCGCACAACCTGGCTACCACCTACCTGCCAACCAGTATAAGCAGTGCCAACATACCAAGAAACTGCCGAGATAAGCGGAGCTATAAGCAAATAAAGAAGAATAGAAATTGCTGAACCCTTTCTTAAAAAGGGTACTTGCAAACAAAACAATGGGCTATTTGAACTGCCGAAGGGATTGATCATATAAAGTCCTTTTTGATGGTTATCCTCCCTTGAAATCTAGCAGCGATTCTTATAACCGTTGCCGGTCATACCAAAAAAATAACGTAACGTGACAAGGCCAGCAAATTTATAGGCCTATACCCATCGGAATTGGAGGTGCAAGAAGGCGGCAAGCGAGCGAATCCCCATAAACTTACAGTACCTAAGGGAAGTAGCATTTTAAACATTACCAGCGTATGATGCCCTACCATTACATGTCTAAAGTTGTTTATTCTCTATTTTATTTATGCCCACTTCAATTGATATAGAACCTGAGTATATTTCTCTCTTCAAATTAGCAGCCAGGCTATTAAAAAACCCTGAAAAAAGACTTTTTATGGCTGAAGTTTCTGAAACCCTTTGCAGTGGAAGTGCCCGGTTGACTGAATCAACCTTTGGGTTTGGACGAAAGGCGGTTGCATTAGGGATCAACGAAAAAAAAACTGGGATGATCTGTTATGGAAATTATGAACCCTGCGGAAAAAATAAATCCGAGGTTGCACTGGTAGGCCTTGAAGATGATATCCGTAGCCTGGTTGAGCCTGAAAGCCAAGCGGATTCACGGTTAAGAAATACATTTGCCTATACCCGCATAACGGCCAAAGTTGTACGGCAGAAGCTAGTCGAGGAAAAGAACTGGCAAGAAGACCTTCTACCTAAAGAGCGAACCATTAGCAATATCCTGAATAGGATGGGTTATAAGCTCCGCAAGGTGCAGAAATCCAAACCTGAAAAAAAATACCAGAAACTAACGCCATCTTCGACAACGTCAACAAAGTTAGAGCAGAAGCCAGTCAACGACAAAACACGTTGCAGATCAGCATAGACTGCAAGGCTACTGTTAATCTCGGCGACTTTTCCAGAGCGGGTAAATCTCGCGGAGCAGAAGTGGTCCAGGCGCTAGATCACGATATGGCAGATAAAGATAAAATGGTGCCATTTGGGATTCTTAACCTAGATAACGATCAACTCCATGTTGTTTATGGACTCTCCTACAAGACGAGCGACTTTATTTGTGATGCACTGCAATTGTGGCGGGAGAATGTCAAAGAAGCTAACAAGGACAAAGATGAGCTGATTATTTATACAGACAATGGCCCGGAGAGTAATAGCCTGCGAACTCAGTTTCTTTTGCGGATGGTGCAATTTTCCAGTCAAACTGGGCTGAGAATCAGGCTGGTTTACTACCCTCCTTATCACAGCAAATATAATCCCATTGAAAGGCGGTGGGCTTTTTTGGAAAGCCATTGGAATGGCACACTTCTAAATTCAGTTCATGTGGTGGTGGAGTGGACAAAAAGTCTTGTGCATAAATGTAAAAAAACAATTGTTGATTTAATTG
Organism: Pseudomonadales bacterium; assembly: GCA_965248335.1. Lineage (GTDB taxonomy): Bacteria > Pseudomonadota > Gammaproteobacteria > Pseudomonadales > DT-91 > CAKMZU01. The sequence goes on along the minus strand of CBDFIY010000003.1, from coordinate 1,064,819 downwards.
ATAAGGTTTATACGAAAGGTGTAAGGCCAAGTAAGGAAGTGCTTGACGAGATTCAACCCCACATTACAAGACATGCCGAGCTGAAAAAGTGGGATGTGACTATACACCCAAAAAAGGTATCTTCTTAAATGCTGCCTCCCTAAGTGATTGGAGTGAGCGAGCACGGTCAACGCCCTTGCATCTTCAAGGGTGACCGGCATATATCACCTCTTACTCACTACCTGATCAACACCGGATGGGAATGTTTGCCTTAACACATTATTTATTTGCCCGCCTGTAATCAATGAAAGGTAATCAATGGTATTTTCATAAAACACCTTCACTGCGTTATCGCTCAGCGCGCCTAAAACCATCACCCATGAATCATGTTGTCGCTTAGGTGCATTTGCCTGTGATGCCCGTATTGCAAAAATATACCAACCCCCTTTAGGGGTTTGTATTAAATAGGTTGCACCTACTTGATTGCTGGCCATGTCATCACGTACTTTTATATCAAAGAAGTTTTTAGGAAAGCGCGATTTAATCTTCTCATAATTTTTTAATTGGCTCTCAGTTCTTTTACTCAACCCAGATTCAGGGAAAATATTTTCAACCAGAACCCCATTCTCTAGCATATCAAGCGTTGTCTTTTGACGAGAAATTACCGTCGTTATCGAACCTTGATTTCCTTTTATAGAGCCATGCATCAACGAGGAAGGATTTTCACTCCCTAAACAAAAGGGTGTAGGTGGTGCAGGCGTATGAAAAATTGCCATCACCCGATAACCCGATTGTCTCTCTAAAATGTCTACCAATGCCTTTTCAATCAGCCCTTGAAGCATCACGTATGTCGGTCTAACCACACCGTCAACGCCCGAAGTGGAGACAACGCTATTGTTCGAAAGTTGTGAGATAAGCCTATTAATTGACGTCTCTACATCCTTAGACATATTCGACGAACTTGCAGAGGATGCAGCATGCTCAAGTACATCTACCTTAAAGGGTAGCGCGGCGTTAGATATAGCAACCCCCCACCCGCCTAAAACAAGGAAAACACACCAAGAGAAATGCATGAATTTTATGAAATAACGACGATAGGAAGGACATACACATCTCATTGATTCAACCTCAAATAATTCTAAATACTTCTTTAGATATTACGTGAAACGAAAGTTCATTCTTTTGCCAATATACCTCTCAAAAACCGAGTGCTTCTACCAAGAATTAACTTACTTTTCGTTCTTGTATCCTATGTGACACCAATTACAAAACTGCTGGTTGAATTGATTATGATAGCCGATAAACTTTGAAAAATTTTTCACGTATTGTAATGAACAAAAAATGCCTCGTTTAACCAGCTTCTTAGCAAGCTTTCTGAATCAGATTTATATCTGATTCGTCCATAAGACATGCTCACACCCATCGGAATTGGAGATGCAAGAAAGCGCCAATCGAGCAGCCCCCCATAAGCTTACAGTCAGTAAGTAGTTGAGGTGAGCAACACAGCCAACGCCCTTGCGCCTTCAAGGGTGATCGACATATGACAGTCCCTAGGCTCTGTTGACGTAGCGCATCTGGGGTATAATCAGCGATTTTATGATGATGAATCGCATACATTTAACTGATGAAGAATGGCTAAGCATCTACAGTATTTTGAAGCAAATAAATGGCATCCGTGTTGGTAATCAAGAGAAAACAAAGTGCTTTGTGAATGCTGTATTATGGATTCTACGTATAGGTGCCCAGTGGCGAAATTTGCCTAAGGAGTTTGGTAATTGGAATAGTATTTTCAAGCGTTTTTCCAGTTGGTGCCAGAAACTTGTATGGGATAAACTCCTTTCATCAGAGAGTCAATCGGCTGATTTACAACATGTTTCTATTGATAGCACGGTTAATCGGGCACATGCTTGTGCGGCAGGAATGAAAGATAGTAACGCAAATGATGAGGCTCTTGGTCGATCAAAAGGCGGCTTTTGAACAAAGGTACATGCCGTGTCTGATGCGTTAGGTTTGCCACTCAAATTTATTCTAACTCCGGGACAAGATTCCGATATTGGTCAGGCTGAAAATTTAGTGGAAGGCATCGATGCTGAAGCAGTTTTAGCCGACAAGGGATACGATTCAAATATGTTCGTTAATTTCCTTACTGATAAAGGCATTGAAGCGGTAATACCACCAAAATCTAATCGAAAGGAACCAAGATCATGTGATTATTGGCTATATAAGGAACGTCACGGTGTTGAATGTATGTTTGGTAAAATGAAACATTACCGGCGGATGGCGACAAGATATGAGAAAAAGGCAACAAATTACATGGGTATCCTTGCATTTTGCGCCACATTACTCTGGTTGAGATGAACGTCAACAGAACCTAGGAACTTCTGGTTAATTATCGCACTGATTATTTACTGTTAGGGATTCCCTGCTCAAAATCCTGTCAATCAACAGCTCCAGCCTTAAAGTAAAGTATTCACTTTCAAGAGTACGACACTAAACTTGCCACCAATGATAGGTATTTTGGTGCTCACGAAAAAGGACTGTAGCGCTTCCTGTTTGTTCCGCAGGGTCGACTTTAATAGGCCTATTTTTAGGTAAATGCAACGGATACGAACGCGTTTTTTGTGATTGTAAATTCTGTTTAATGCGATTTTCCATAAGAAACTCCTTTACGTACTCACTGGGTGCGACTCTAGCGCTTTTTACTCTTGATAAGACATGCTTAGCTCACAATTAGTTCGCAGCATAAACAAAAAGTCATGAACATGTGAATCAACTGACTTAATTCTGGGCATCTCTAAAAATAGGCCATTTTAGGTTACAATAACCCCAACAAAAAAACACAAGAAAAGTCATGCTTCAATCCAGTTTTTTCGACTTCGAAGATCGTTTCAATAAATTAGATGATAGGGATCCGCTAGTAAAACTCTCGAGTTTGATTGAGTGGGATTTTTTTAGGGATACCTTGAATAAGGTTCGAGAGAAGAAACGGAAGAGTACTGCAGGTCGCAAACCTTATGACGTTGTGTTGATGTTTAAAGTGCTCATTTTGCAGCACCTCTATAACCTGTCAGACGATGAAACCGAATACCAAATTAGAGACCGTCTCTTTCTGTCGATTCTTATCTATCAAGCCAGAGCAACGTATCCCAGATGCAAAAACTATTTGGCTATTCAGGGAGCAGCTTGTAAAGCTTGATCTCATGAATCCTCTGTTCATTGATTTTGATATTCTTCTTACTGAAGCTGGCTTAATCGCCAAAAAAGGGCAGATTATCGATGCCAGCTTTGTAGAGGTGCCAAGGCAGAGGAACAGTCGCGATGAGAACAAGCAAATAAAAGCGGGAGAAACGCCTGAACGTTTTGACGAAAGCCAGGCGATAAAAGCACAGAAAGACTGTGATGCACGCTGGGCTAAGAAAAACCAGGAAACGCACTATGGATACAAAAATCATATCAGTATAGATAACGCCCACAAGCTTATTAGAGCGTACGAAGTCACCTCCGCAGAAGTGCATGATTCCCAGAAATTTATTGACGTTTTATCAGAGAATACGTGTAAAGACGTTTATGCCGACAGTGCTTATGGGGGCGAAGAAGATGAGCTTGTATTAAAGATGCTCGGTATGAGGCCTAAAATCATTAAAAAGGCAAAGAAAAATAAGCCTCTGACTGAACGTAATAAAGCAGCAAACAAAAAGAAATCAAAAGTACGCGCGAGAGTGGAACACGTGTTCGGCTCAATCACGAATGAACAAGGCGGTATGCACTCACGAGTCATTGGCTTATCAAGAACAAAAGTGAAGATTGGGATGATGAATCTCACCTACAACATGAGGCGTTTTATATCTTTACACAAAATGAATCCGTCTTTAGTTGGGTGATATACCCAAAAACAGCCGATAAAAGGACTATTTCGGCAAAAATATCGAAGAAATCGATTATTATTTAAAAAAATGGTCAATATAATTTTGCGAATTTAATGTGCCTATATTTTCTTCTGTGGAATCATATTTTTAGAGGTGCCCTTCTGATATTATCGCGTATCTTTTATTCAAGATTTTTGAGGTTTTCATTTATGCCGGTTTATCGTTCCAAGACATCCACTGCAGGCAGAAACATGGCGGGAGCCCGCGCACTTTGGCGGGCAACGGGCATGAAGGATGATGATTTTCATAAACCTATTATTGCTGTTGCCAATTCCTTTACCCAGTTTGTTCCAGGCCATGTACATCTCAAAGATATGGGGCAACTCGTCGCACGAGAAATCGAACGAGCGGGCGGCGTTGCTAAAGAATTCAACACCATTGCTGTCGATGATGGCATTGCAATGGGACATGACGGCATGCTTTACAGTCTTCCTTCGCGCGATATCATTGCAGATTCTGTCGAGTACATGGTTAATGCACATTGTGCGGATGCACTTGTTTGCATCTCCAATTGTGACAAAATCACACCCGGCATGCTCATGGCAGCATTGCGTCTCAACATCCCGGTTGTCTTTGTCTCAGGCGGCCCGATGGAGGCAGGTAAAACAGCGCTGTCTGATCGCAAACTCGATCTTGTCGATGCAATGGTTATCGCGGCTGATTCCAATGTTTCAGATGAAGAAGTCGATGCTATCGAACGCTCAGCCTGCCCTACCTGTGGCTCTTGTTCGGGCATGTTTACTGCCAACTCCATGAATTGCCTTACAGAGGCCTTAGGTTTGAGTTTACCTGGCAATGGCTCCATGCTTGCCACACATGCCGATAGAGAACAGCTCTTTTTACGTGCAGGGCAAACCATCGTCGAGATTACCAAAAAATACTATGAAAACGATGATGACTCATTACTACCCCGAAACATTGCAAGCGTTAAAGCGTTTGAGAATGCCGTGGCACTTGATATTGCCATGGGCGGCTCAACCAATACCATCTTGCATCTCGTAGCCGCCGCACAAGAAGCAGGAAATGGCTTTAACATGCAAGACATTGACCGCATGTCACGCAAAGTACCCCAACTATGCAAAGTTGCACCCAATACACCGCTCTATCACATGGAAGATGTGCATCGTGCTGGCGGTGTTTTTGCCATTCTTGGAGAGCTGAATCGTGCAGGCCTGCTCCACAACGATATTCCTACCGTGCATTCAAAAACCTTACAAGAAGGCCTTGATAAATGGGATATCATGGTCACCCAAGACAAATCCGTTAAGCAGTTCTATAGTGCAGGACCCGCAGGCATTCCTACACAACAGGCCTTCAGCCAAAGTACCCGCTGGCCAACATTAGATACCGATCGCTCATCGGGTTGCATCCGCTCCATTAAGCATGCTTTTTCACTCGAAGGCGGCTTAGCTGTCCTATTTGGCAATATTGCTGAAAATGGCTGCGTAGTGAAAACCTCTGGCGTCGATGAAAGCATCCATCTCTTTGAGGGCCGTGCTTATATCTGCGAAAGCCAAGATCAAGCAGTCGCTGATATTTTAGCCGACAAGGTCAAAGCGGGGGATGTGGTAGTCATTCGTTATGAAGGCCCGAAAGGCGGCCCCGGCATGCAAGAAATGCTCTATCCAACCTCCTACTTAAAATCCAAGGGCTTAGGTAAAGCTTGTGCGCTACTGACCGATGGACGCTTTTCAGGAGGTACGTCAGGATTGTCTATTGGCCACGCCTCTCCTGAAGCAGCGAGCGGCGGTGCTATAGCGCTAATTGAGCAAGGCGATAAGATCAAAATCGATATCCCTAATCGTAGCATCAACCTCATGATTCCTGAGCAAGAGTTAGCGGATAGAAGAAAAGCCATGGATGCACGAGGCAAAGATGGCTGGAAACCTGCTAAAAAACGCCCAAGAAAAGTATCAGCATCACTGAAAGCCTACGCCTTACTCGTGACGAGTGCCGACACAGGCGCAGTAAGAAACCTCGACCTGCTGGACTAACCCTTCCCATTAGCGTTTCCTCACCAGACCTAAAAAGCCTAAGCGTTGCAGTAACGCTTAGCCCACCTGCCTAATTTTTTAACCAAGGTTCCATCATAAACCGCTAGCCCTAAAATAATGCAAAAACTGCCAACGATAATATCTTCAGTCACCTGTTCGTTCAATAAAACAGCCCCCAGCCAAAGTGCTGCAATTGGTGTTATCAACGGAATTATCGATATCATCGCCACACTGAGTTTATCGAGAATGTAGTAATAAGCCATAAAACCGCCCAAGGAACCTACAACCCCGAGATACACTACTGACAACCAACCTATATTATCAATCTCTGCGGGCAGTGTGCCGCCAAACAACCACCAACACAATAATAGACCCGGCAAAGCAAACGCTATAGACCCTAATGTTTTCTCTAAAGGGTCTACTTTAAGCTCACGCCCAACGAATTTAGTGAGTACTTGCGACGCACAAAAAATCATATTGGATGCAAGCATTAACAATATGCCTTTTACTGCACTTCCATCAATCACCACGTTATCAAGGAAAATGATACTGAATCCGACAATTGCCATCACAAAAGCCATAAGCTTATGCAATTTAAAAAAAGGCTCCTTAAGTACCACTGATGCCATCAAACCACTCATGACTGGGGTGAGTGAAAACATCACAGCCACTAAACCCGAGCTTAAATAAGTAGACGCCATATAAACGATACTCATGCTAGGAAATAGCGCAAGACTAGCTAAAAAATATAATTTTATATTTTTTATTTTTAACGCTGACTTCGATCTAAATATGGCAACAACAACCGCCGCCAGAAAGAAACCGATCAACATCCGAAAACCAATCGCCACATGAATATTCATACTTTGACTGCTTAACTGAATAGCTAAGGGTGTGGTCGACCAAATCAAGATAACGGCCAAATAATTGGCAGATACAGGCATGCATTTCTCCTTAAAAAATAAACTAGCCTGCAAAAAAAACCGGTAGATTTCAACATACTTGTCGCCTAAAGTTTACTTTTATGCCGCCTGATTTATTTCCCTATTACTTTTAGATTTCCCTGGGTTTAAATAAACCTCAGCAATGTGATCCCAGTTTCTAATGTCGCCACTCCATCGCTCTGGGTGCGCCATTTTCGCCTGTAGATAAACAGCTTTACGGTTGATTAAGATAATTCTATCTTGCTTCGTATGACGCTCTACAGGCGTGACATATTTTATGCTGCTGTGTCTGTGCTCATGATTATACCAATCAGCAAATCCATTCACCCATTTTCGTGCTAAATCTAAACCCTCAAAGGCTTTTTCTGGGTATTCTGGTCGATACTTAAGTGTTCTAAATAATGACTCAGAATAAGGGTTATCATTACTAACAGAGGGGCGGCTAAACGACGGAGCAACCCCTAATTCTTGCAGTGTCGCTAGCATTGTTGCGCCTTTCATCGGGCTACCGTTGTCCGAATGTAAGATCACCTGATTCGGCTTAATCCCTTCACGTAAGCAAATATCTGTCATTAAATCTGCGGCCAATGCACTGCTTTCTTGTTCATATACCTGCCAACCAACAATCTTTCGGCTATAAATATCCATGACAAGATACAAGTAATAAAACAAGCCTTTTACCGTTGTTGGTAAATACGTAATATCCCAACTATAAATCTGATTCGGGCCTGTGGCCGTCAACGATTCAGGTTTTGTAATAACTCTGGCAGGCTTACTTCTCAGCCGATGCTTATCTTGTTTATGTGCTTTTAACACACGGTAAATAGTGGATTCAGATGCGATGTACACACCTTTATCTGCAAGCATTGGCACGATGACGCTGGGCGATAAATTCGCGTATTCAGGTTGGTTGCAGACCTGAATAATACGCTGTCTCTCAAGCTCACTGAGCTTATTACAAGGGCTGTGCTTGGCTGACAAACGACCATCTTCATCGCCCTCTGGTCGCGCCCAGCGCTGTAATGTTTTTGGTGTAATGCCTATAATATCGCAAGCCTGCCTTTGCCTAGCACCATTGGATCGAGCCTCGCTAATCAAGTGAATAATATCATCACGCTCTTGTTTCACTATTAGCTGGCCTCGTCGCTTTCCCATATTTCGTGGACTTTTTTTTGGAGTACTAGCAGCGCTGCTGTTTCAGCTAATGCCTTATCTTTACGGTTTAACTCCTTTTTTAGTAACTTAATGTCATTTTTAAATTGCTTATTCTCACTTTGAATTTCTGAAGCAGTCGATAGGGGCTTATTCTTGATAAAATCACCTCTCCATTGGTTGATATGATGTGGGTATATTCCTTTCTCTCGGCAAAGCTGGCTGATGTCCTCGACGCTCAAAGATCCGCAGGCAATGACCATATTCAAACGTTCTTCAGCGCTCCAATCTTGGGGCCTTTTTTCTTTAACCATGGTCATTACCCCACCATCTAATGGTTGATTAAGCCGTTGCTCTTTAGCCTGTCTAATCCATTTTTGTAACGTCGAATGGCCAATACCTAAGTTTTCAGCCACATCCTTGATGCTCATACATTCTTGTCGGCTCAATGCCTTTTCTATTGCCTGTATCTTAAACGAATGGGTAAACGATTTTCTCATTTTTTATGCCTCTAATTAAAATTTTAGAGGCGACAAGTATCCTGACACAGGGGGTTCCACATAAGTTTGATGTTGAAAAACAAGCGCAATTTATTGAAAAGTATGAAGCGCTAAAAGCTGAGCTATCAGAGGGTGAAGCCTTACTGTTCATGGATGCAGTCCATCCAACTCAAGCAACAAAAATCACATCGGGATGGATCAAAACGGGTGTCGATAAACCCATAGAGACCACGGGAAGTCGGACACGGCTCAATATAATAGGTGCTATCGAACTCACCCATATAGAAGAAGCTATTATTGGCCAATATGACACCGTTAATGGCGATTCGATTATTGAATTTTTCCATAAAATACGAGCACATTATAGTGAGAAGACAGTGCATTTAGTTTTAGATGGAGCTGGCTATCATAAATCCAAGGCTGTCCTGAGCGCTGCGGACAAGTTAGGCATTAAACTTCACACCTTGCCACCATACAGCCCAAATCTAAACCCCATAGAGCGGCTGTGGAAGGTGATGAACGAAAAAGTCAGGAATAACCAGTACTTTTCCACGGCAAAGGATTTTAAAAATAAAATTAGCGAGTTTTTTGAAAAAATACTACCTGAAATTGGCGCTGATTTAGGCAGTAGAATTAATGATAATTTCCAACAGCTAAATCGCGCACCTTGAAGTCAGTTGGGTATAATCATCGTCTCTATTTTCTTCTTCGTGAAAATCACCGAATGCTGTTTGAATGGGTGAATCTCCAGAATTGTTTTTGATATTCACATCCGCCCCCTGCACTATTAAGTCAGTATGTATCTCTGCACGCAAAGCTTTCTGCCTCGGGCCATACTCCCAGCAGCTATCAACGCCAATTTTTCTAAGGTTCAATGCAGTATTACCTTGCTTATCACGTTGGTTAATATATTCAGGGTTCGTTTCGGCAAGCTGTTTAACCGCTTGAGTATTTTGTGCCAATACAGCCGCATGAAGAGGGGTTTGCCTATTGCTTAAAATGCTTTCTCTAAAATCAGCCTGTCTATCCACACTCAAATTAGAGAGTGCACTCATTAAATTCTGCTTGTGCTTTAACACATTACTGATTTTGTGCTTTAACACATTACTGATTTTCTGCTTTTTCCAAACCTTAGGTTTTAACGTATTTTTTTGATAAATAGGCGGCCTCTGAGGGCGGCTATTGTAGTCGTCTAAACTGTCTTGATACGTTGGCAAAGGCGGTAATGCATAACCTAATGGGCGCAAATCATAGGGCGTTCGATTTTGTCTATTGTTCAAATCTAGCTTCTGAAAGGATTCAGTTGTTGTGTAAACAGATCGATGTAAAGGATCGACTTGAAGATTACTCATTGACTTGTCTATTTTTTCATAAGCTGGGGGAGCATCTTCTAAGTCGCTGTCTGTCGTTGTACTGTAACAGCAAGACTTACTTATGACTCTTTTTGCACTGACTGCCACCTTTTTCGCCGCACTTTTAAAAGAAGGTAAAGCTGCATGTGATTGAATACTGGTAAATAGAAATAGAAATTTCATAACTGTCCTGCTCACTTGCTGTTTTCCGAACAAGTACACAGAGAACGGAGCTGTTAGTTCTTCGCTAGCAACCTATTTTTTAGATTCCAGGAGAATCAAGAACTAAAAAGAAGCGAGGATCAAGAAAATATAATATTTATTATTCACGTTATGTCTCTCGCCTCAATTGTTATTATTGTAAGCTAACAACTGTTTTAACTCGTCAAATACTTCTTAATTTCTGACTCTCGTTTGATCTCAGTCTTCATATACTTTTGCCATTGTTTGGCAGATTTAGCCATGCGCTGGAGTTTTTTATCGCGGTTATCTTTATCTTTTTTAGCACGCTTAACAATCGCACTAAACGCTTTCTCTGCTTGATCAAAGCGCTTGGATTGGAACGAGGCCTGACCTAAAAGCATTTGCGCATCAAGCATATCTTTTAATTTGCCTTTTTTGAGCGCCTGATTAATGGCATCAACGGCTTTGCTGTCATTAAATTGCGTTAAATACATACCCGCTAAACGCAAACTGGCCTCGCCAGTCTCAGACGACTTTGCAGCCCGTATTTGGTAAGGGATAGCTTTAGCAACTTCCTGCGCCCTGCGCCAATAATCAGCAATACGCTCTAGATTTTTTACAGTCGTCTCAATTTTTTCTTCTTTAAACCCTTTTTCCATCACTTTTGCAGCTTTATAAGGCATGCCTTCTGCGGCCAGCATTTGCGCTAAGGTGACTAAATAGGCCTCACGATCTAACATACCTTGAATATAGGCAGATTCCATGGCGTACAGTTGTTTCTGCTCTTCGTCTAACTCACTGTAAACACCGACAAGCCCTAGCCAGTAGTTTTTCTTAGGCCATCGATTGACCAGTACCTCTAAAGCATCACGCTGCTTTTTGTAATCCTTTTTTTCAGCATAAATATACTGTAACAACGCATACCAGTTTTCTTTTTCTGGTTTCCCTTGCGTCTTTGCAAGTGCAAAAGCCTTTTGTAACGGCGGTAATGCCTGTTCCACTTGTTTATTTTGTAAATAAGCTTGCGCTAAAAGCACATACGCATCAGGCGTCATTTTATTGGTAATATCAAACCAGTCGTTCAATACATCAATGCCCTGTTGTGTTTTACCTGTCGAAATATAGAGCTGAGCAAGTGTGTATTTCGTTTGTCTTGCCAACCCTAACGTGACTTCTTTTTGTTTAAGAACTCGCTCAAACGATTCGATGGCTTCAGGATATTTTTCCATGCCCAAATACACAAACGCATAAAAGTTGTAAAGCTGTACCCACTCATGAGGTTGCAAGGCACGCTTTCCTGATCGGCTTTTTAACTTATCTAGTAGGGTAAGTGCTTCTTTATTTTTGCTCGCCTGCTGTAGCTCCTGCGCTTCCATCAACACCTCATAAATAGGTGCTCTTAATGCTTTTGTTTGTTTTTCTTTGTAATTTTTTACACTGTCCTTCGCAAACGTGATGGGCGAAAAGAACACGGCTAACACCGTAAACAGCAACAACAATAAAGAGGGAGCTTTCATTATCTGCTTCATGGCTATTTTGCCAGCTTATAAGTAAATTTATTTTTCACATTCGGCACTTCGAGAGGCTGCCCGTTTTCTACCCGAGGTTTGTACTTGAACTTCATCGCCGCTTTCACTGAAGCACGTTCAAACATACCTTTGGGTTGGCAATCAATAGCAACAGGATCACGCGTAGCGCCTGTTTTGGTGACGGTATAAGACACGATGCAATATCCTTCAACGCCTCGTGAAAGTGCGCGCCTTGGGTATTGTGGTTGCACTTTAACCATAGGCAAATATTCGCCATCACTGGCCGACAGTCCCGGGCCTTTATTCAAATCACCGGCACCTTTTAGCGAAGGTGCGATGTTGAGTGCATCCATATCAGCAATGGTATCTTGAAGTGCTACTTGCTCCATAGGTGGCGGGGGTTCTTCTGCTTCTTCGGGTTTTTCTGGCTTTCTTTCTTCAACTTTCGTTTCAATATCCGTATTACCCATTTGAATATCAGCAATCTTGTGCGCTTTGCCCTCATCCAAGGCAACAAAATCATTATGAATCAACTGCTGCATAAGGAAGAGCAAACCAAAGGTCACTGCAAACCCTAATGCTGCACCTATCAATAATCGCGTAACAAACATAATCTATGTACTCGCTGCCAGTGAAATATCCGTTACGCCAGCTTTTTTGGCTGCATCGATCACATGTGCAATTTGTCCTGCCGTTGATTTTTTATCTGCTTGAATCACCACCGCGCCTTTGGGGTTTTCCGCGTGCAGAGTCGCAATTTTTTGGCCAACCAAATGTTCTTTAACCGGCGATTTATCAATCCAAATCTCGCCATCTTTAGTGATCGCAATCAAAATCTTCTGGTTAAGCACCGACTCTGCTGTTTTGGCATGAGGCCGATCAATATCAATACCCGGCTCCTTAATAAAAGTGGCGGTGACAATAAAAAATATCAGCATGATAAACACCACATCCAACATGGGTGTTAAATCAATATCACTATTAGGTTCGTTATTTTTTTTAAGCGAGGGTTTTGCCATGATCAGTGATCCACTACCAATTTATCTTCAATCGCCAAGGATTCTTTTTCTGACATTTTGTTTAATAAGGTATTCGCAAAAACACCCGATAGCGCTGCAACCATACCCGCCATAGTGGGAATAGTTGCCTTTGAAACACCGCCGGCCATTGCTTTCGCATCACCGCCACCTGTCACCGCCATAATATTGAACACATCAATCATCCCCCAAACTGTTCCCAGTAATCCAAAAAGCGGACACAGTGCAACCATGGTTCTGATGAGTGGCATATTCATTTGAATGGCTTCGTGTGCTTCAGAAACAAACTGTCGTCGTATTTGCTTAGCATACCAAGAATGATGTTCTGAGCGATTATTCCATCGCTCGATCCAGGACTTCGCTTGCTGTTTTAAACCTGTTTGGTAAAACCAGAAGCGTTCAAAGATCAGTGTCCACATGATGAAGGTCAAGAACGCGATGAGGTATAACACCTCACCACCCGCTGACATGAACTGATTGATTTGCTCAATCATGCGGCTTTTTCCTGATGCTCGGCCACAATACCAGCAGCCTGCTCTTCTAACACATGAATAATATGTTTGCTGCGACTTGCAACAAAGGTGTGCATCAAAATGGTAGGTATCGCAACAATCAAGCCCAACACAGTAGTAATCAAGGCTGAAGAAATACCACCTGCCATCGCCTTCGGATCACCCGCACCATAAATAGTGATTGCTTGGAAGGTCATAATCATCCCGGTTACCGTACCGAGTAAGCCAAGCAATGGCGCAACCGCTGCTATAATTTTTAATAATGATTCGCCTGTAGTAAGTCTGGGCAGTTCTTTTAATATTGCTTCATTAAGTTTTAATTCCATTGCCTCGGTGTCAGCACCTTCATTTTCTTCCGCAGAAAAGAGTACTCGACCTAATGGATTGTTTTTATTAAGTTCTTTCGACTTAAGCTGTGCGTTCACTTTACGCCCAACACCCGCCAATACAAACAATCGCCACAAGCCAAGTAAAACCGCAAAGACACCTAGGACCGAAATGACATAACCGACGATCCCACCTTGATGCCATCTTTCCATAATTGTCGGGGTATCAATCAACGCTGATAACAAGCTGCCGCCTGATGGGCCTGTAGGATCTATGCCCATCTTAGTAAAGCCTTGATTTAGGCTCGCAAACGCTTTTGCTTCTGAGGTGTACTTACTCGCAGGCTGTCTGGGTAAAACTGATAACCGGCCATCTTGATACTTCAAGTATTCGCCATTTTTGGCGATAACATTAAATGTACCAATACGTATAACCGGCTCTTTCGCTGTACCTTCACTGCGCGATACGTCTGCGTCGAAAGCGACTACTTTGCCCTGCTCTGTCATTTCACGCTGCAACTCAAACCACAAACGTTCAATTTGTGCTATTTCAGGTAACTCGCTTGAGCTACTCGTCACTGCTATCAAATCACTCAAAAACTTATCCCGCCCAGGATAGTTAATGCTCACTAAAGATGTACCAAAGTTACCTCTGGCGTCGCCTGCAGCACTGGTGATATGACCAAACAGTTCGCCTAAGCTCCCCATTCTATCGCGTAAACGGCTTTCGGCTTCGCCAATTTTGGTATCATTCTGCTCAAACAACGCTTCTAGCGCTTCGCTTTGTGATTCTTGATTTTTAATCTGGTTTTCGAGATCAGCGAGCATTTTTTCCTGCTGATTTTTATTGGCTTTAAACTTACGTTCCCTTATCTGATTTTCACGCGTCTCTTTCACGCCGCCGGTTTTAACTTCAAACAGTAACTCATCTAAATTTTTTGCCTGATCAGCCAGCAACAGGGATGATCCGAGAACGCACGCCAGTAAAACGGACTTTGATGCGAAATGGGTAAATGCTTTCATGGTTATTTCGCCTCTGGTGCTGATATAGGAAGTTCTAAGATATCGATATTGGCTTGCTTATTGGCTACACGGATGCCTTTTCTTACGGCATCTTTATAGCCTGCATCTAGCGTCACGTACTGTGCTTCTTTTTTGTCCCACATACCCGTGTGTTTCATATCGGCTGTTTGATACAGCATGGCGATACGCCCTACACGTAAAATGGTGACATCACGATCAATGCCATCGATCATGACGGTATCGGTGTATGTATCTATTTTACGGCCATACTCGGATTCAATTTTGTAGGCTTCTAGCACTTGACGGAATTTTTCAGCTGTTGTCACATCAGGACGATCAACATTCGCTTTCAACATACTGATACGTTTATTACGTTCGGCCTTATGAAAAGGTGTATCTAATTGAATAAACTCATCTAATGAGTCAATCATACGCACAGTGAGAGGCGTGACTTGACGCTGGATGACTTGCACATTGGCGATGGAATGTTCAATACCTTGTAATCGCTCAACTTGTTTTTGCGTCTGCAGCGCCAATTTCTTGTTATATACTTTTAAGTCTTCTAAAAGTTTTAACCGCTGGCGATATGTTTGCTCAATACTGATTGTTTTCTCAGATAAAGCATCGATTTTAGTTTGGGATTTCTTGGCCGCTTTTGCATTCGCATCGTGTGTTGCATTAACAGCATCGAGGGTAGCAGCATGAACATGCATAAAAAGGCTTGCAGAAAATCCCACTGCTAGCAAACAGCTAGAGACACGTTTAATCATTAGAATTACAACCTATATAATGAGTAACTATTACGGCTAAGCGGAAACTAATTTCCTCATCCAACCCTAAGGCGGCCTAGCGTAACGATTTATTGTGACACTTCTATGACAGCCAGATATTTAATCGTATTTTAACGGTCAAGTCTATCGTAGACATAAAAACTATAACGGTAGGGGTTTTCCGGTGAGGCGGGGTTCTCGATAACGCTTGTTTGGTGCCATTTTGAAAGGTCAAAACCTTCAAAAAAAGTGTCGCCTTCAAAGGTGCCATGCACACGCGTGAGATAAAGGCGATCAGCCATAGGAAGAAGCGCTGTGTAAATTGTCGCACCACCAATAACCATGATTTCCTTTGCACGGTTTTCTTTGTTCGCTTCAAGCAGTGCATCATCAGTATTTTTCACCCAGCAAACATCGCTCAAACCAGCAGGCTTGGGTGAACGACTGATGACGACATTATGTCGATTTGGCAGTGGTCGGCCAATGGATTCAAACGTTTTTCGGCCCATAATCACGGATTTACCCGTGGTCATTTTACGGAAATATTTCAATTCACTCGGCAAGTGCCAAGGCATTTTGTTGTTCATGCCTATGACATTATTTTCAGAGGCTGCAAGTATTAAAGCTAGCGTCATTCGAAAACTCCTCTTTCACTGCATTGAAACGATGACAAGCAAAATCCCAGTAAGGAATTTTCAAGATAAATTACGTAATTACACCATTTATACCCATCGGAATTGGAGATGCAAGAAGGCGGCAAGCGAGCGAATCCCCGTGAGCTTACAGTCAGTAAGTGATTGGGGTGAGCGCGCGCGGCCAACGCCCTTGCATCTTCGAGGCTGATCGGTATATAGGCACTCATAAGGGTAAGTAAATCATACGCTATAAAGACAATCCAGCAATCATTAACCCACAACCAAAAACCAGCACGTCGCCATAATAAGATAAATTCAACCACTTATTAATCTCGATCGACGCCATTGTCATACTTTCACCACAATAACTTCTTTTTACTATAACGCTGCATTAACACCCTCACGAGATACTTTTTGCGCATGAATAAAAAAGGAGTCTCCTATGCATAAAAAATCACTTATTTTGACCATCCTCTTACTTTTAACCAGCTTGAGTACACAGGTAGACGCGGCAAGAAAAGCCATTCTTGTAGGCATCGATGGCTTGCAATATGAAAAAATTCAATCATTAAACACCCCCAACTTTAATCGCTTAACCTTAAAAAAAGCGTATACCGGTGGAGTAAAGGGCGATGCCAGTGAGCAAGTTACCTCCAGTGGGCCGGGTTGGTCTACCATATTAACGGGCGTTTGGGATAATAAACATCTGATCACATCCAACAGCTCGGGGCTTGCCAACCCAAAATTTCCAAGCATCTTTAAGCATATTCATAATGTTAATCCGAACTTAACGCAGGCCTCTATTCAGCACTGGGCAACACCCAACACAACCTACTTTAAAAATGATGTCACTGTTGTTGATCGTATCGAAAACGGATTAAGCGATGCCAATGTCACGCAAGCAGCCATCGAAGAAATCAATAAAGGCACGGATTTTATTTTTATGCACCTCGATGACCCTGACGGCGTAGGCCACAGCAGCGGCTTTGGCGCAGCTTACAACAAAAGCATATTAACTGCTGACAAACAACTTGGGCAAATCATCGATGCCATTGAAGCGTCTCAAACATCAACGGATAATGAGTGGCTCCTTCTTGTGACAACAGACCACGGGCGTGACTTAACCGGTCATGGTCACGGCAACCAAACCACGCAAGAAAAAACCATTTTTATCGGTAGCAACCAAACACTGAATAGCGAGTTTTCAACATCTGCCATTCCTATAAATAACGATTTTAATGGACTTTATGGTCATGCTGCGCAAACGTCGCTAGTCCCTACGCTCTTATCCTATCTGGATATCCCTATACAAAATGCGTGGAAACTGGATGGCCCTTCTTTATATGCTGATATTGGCGTAAGGAAAGTCATGCCCAGCCCAACGGCTGACCTCACATGGATCAGTGATAGCTTGGGTGAGGCTGCAATCTATAAGAATGATCGCCTCGTTGATGCAGTGACAGCCAATCAGCAACAATGGTTCGATAGCGAGCAAAATAAAGCAGGCACGGCTGATTATGTTGTTGACCTTAACGACAATCCTGTTGCTTATCGCGCATACCATGTGGATATCCAAGCAGCTGTCAGCTGGAGCCTTTTGCGTGCGTATTTCTTTAGAGATGACAATCGCTATGTACGTTACAACAAAACGCTCGACAAGGCTGATAGTGGTTATCCCGCAGCCACCAATGATCATAACTGGCCGGGACTTGAAGACTACAGAGATGACATCGTTGCAGGCTTTTACCGTAACCTAAGCACAGCGTATTTCTTTCTGAGTAACGGCCAATACCTTTCATACGACATACAAAACGATAAGGTTCGTGCAGGCTACCCTCAACCTATTAACCATCAAACGTGGCCTGGGATTGGTGATTATGCAACACAGATTGCTGCAACACTGAGGTGGTCTGGCGATAAAGTATACTTCTTTTTAAACAGCGGTGACTACCTGCGCTTTGACCTCGGTGATGATCATGTAGATAACGGCTACCCCCAGCCCATCAATGATCAAACATGGCCAGGGTTAGGCGACTATGCGACAGAAATAACGGCTGCTTTACATTGGAATGATTTGCGCGGTTATATCTTTCTAAAAAATCAGCGCTATATCCGCTACAACATCGCTCAAGATGAATCAGATAGCGGATACCCAAGAACAACCAATGATAATACGTGGCCCGGATTAATGCTACCATAGTTTATTCGTTAAGCGTTGATCCGCATTTGGTTGATTAACGAAATAGCTTGATCAAAATATCGGCTAATCTGTATGTGCTCGCCACTTGAATTAAACCTTACAGTGGCGAGTTTACCGACAGGATAGCTATCTGCTATTTTTATTCACTGGCAAAATAGCTACGTAAAATGTAGCCATATTTCAGAAACTTAAAACTACACAGACCAATAAAAATAAAAAATTAAATAAACTAACTCTATAAATATAAATCTCTTTTATAACTTTATTTATGGAAGCATCCAATGATGTATTTACGAATTTGTACAGTTTTTTCAATTTTATTATCATCTTTTTTATGGGCAGAAACTGATGGAAACTTCACTGACAGCCAAGGGCATCGATATGAAAAAACATTGGAAAAAACAGGTACAGGAATCCTTCCAGAAGAAGATCTTCAACCACCGCCTACTCCATACTTTGACTCTATAATAATACCCAAAACAGGTTCACCCTCAACAACAATCAATCTAGGACAGCCAAGCAACAAATCCGATCCTGATAAAGGGTATATCACAACTGCATACGATTATGGGGCTAGCACCTATGAAACCGGAAAAAACGCTGTTACTGGAACTGGCAGAAATATAGTTTGGCTTGTTAGAATGGGCGCTGAAAAGCTAGGCCTCATGAAAACCGAAAAAACCTCTGGAGAGGATTAAACATGAGAATAATCATGGAAAAAGGTATATCTCAACCGCATGTGATTATGCAAATGCTGCCTATCAGGCAGGGAAAGGTGCTGTTATCGGAACTGGCGAAAACTTTCTTTGGCTTATTAGTACGGGAAAGAAAGCTATCACAGAAAGGCTAAGCTCAAAAAATACTCCCGAAAAAGGGGATTAAACAAAAAAATAATGATGGATAAAACCACTATCCATCAATTTAAAATCAATATCTACAAACTTAATAAACCCCCAGCGTAGCTTGGGGTTTATTTTATTTCACTAACATCAAAAATTAGAACGTGAGCTTATAATCAAGTGTAGCTTTAAGCGACGTCCGCCCATCACTAATACTTGCATTACCGCTTGATTGTTTATTGTTCACGGTTACAACAGTTTGATTTTTCTTTTGGTATTCGTTTTCTATCTTGTATTTCTCTGTTTTTAAATAATAGAAAAGGCTGTTATCACCCCCAGAAATCAATAAGCGATTCGAATTTTCGGTATCAATAAATACGGTATCGCTTGTTTCTTTCACTTTCTCCCCACCATTAGTCCATGTCACTTCAACAGAGTTATCAAGATAAAGATTAATATGTTCTTTGATCTTAAGTTTATTCCCTGCAAAGGTAGAAGAGAAATCGATCATACCTAATTGAAATCCTTTCTTTGTATTTATTTTAATCAAATGCACTTTATTATTAATAGTTCGGGTAATATCATTCAAAATAATACTCCCTTTTATTTCGTTACTATCAATTATTGCTAAATCAACGATGGTAGCTTGGTCATCATCCAGGGCTATCGCGCTATGAACATAGCAAGTTCGCAGCAAGATCGACGAATTTGTGAACTATGAAGAAAAATAAGCGTCATTAAATGTATTTTTTACATGATTATGAATGACGTAATGAGTACAAATTTTACAGATCACTTTGAAAACCTATCTGATCCAAGAATAGAAACAGCGAACAAGCGTCATGAGTTGATGGATATTTTATTGCTCTCAGTATTAGCCGTTATTTGCGGGGCAGATAGCTTTGTCGACATAGAAAGATTTGGGAAAGCCAAAGAGGCGTTTCTTCGTAAGGTTATGAACCTCCCAAATGGCATTCCCTCACATGACACAATAGGCAATGTTTTATCGATGCTTGATCCCAAACAGTTGCAATCCGGTTTCATTTCGTGGGTTCAGTCCTTTAATAAGCTTAGCAGTAGCGACATTGTTGCCATTGACGGAAAAACACTGAGGCGCTCATTTACGTCAGGCGACAAGAAAGGTGCAATCCATATGGTAAGTGCCTTTCGTGCAGCTAATACTGAAAGGTAATCACGGAAACCTTTTATATGACGTTAGCCGGTATCTGGATGCGCTGATTGATGAGGGATTTAAGCGTGCTCAGTCTGATCATTTTGAAACCGTGGAAAAAGGGCATGGACGCATTGAAACAAAACGGTACTGGATTACTAATGACATTGACTGGCTGTCTTGTAAAGAGGATTGGGAAGGTTTAAAAACAATCGGCGTTGTTGAATCTGAAAGGACTGTTATCAGTACGGGGGAAACATCTATTGAGCGGCGATATTTCATATGCTCTATCGAGTCTAGCGCAGCATTGTTTGCAAAAGCAGTACGCTCTCACTGGGCTATTGAAAACAATCTTCACTGGACTTTAGATGTGATTTTTAAAGAAGATGAATCAAGAATCAGAGAAGGTTTTGCCGCTGAAAATATGGCCGTCATAAGGCATTTAGCATTGAACATGCTGAAAATGGAGTCTTCTAAAGAGAGCGTTCGCGGTAAGCGACTGAAGGCTGGTTGGGATGAAAACTTTCTTTTATCAGTTTTGTCAACGGCCTTATAGCGCGATTGCCCTGGGTCATCATCCTCAACGATAGCATTACCGCTAACAATATAAGTGACGGGGACTAAAAAACCGGTTACCCGTATTTTTACTTCTTGATTTGAACCCATACTCTCTATTCTTACTATTTCTTTCTGCTTAATAACAATAGAAAAAGGCTGACCATCAACAATCCGATTTCCTTCTGAGTGAGTGATTTTTAACCATACCCCATCTAACGTATCGGACGAGACCTTCTTATCCTTATAGGTTTTCATGCTGTACCTATCTGCGCTGTCTCCACTATCGAGACCACAAGAAGCCAAGAACACAAACGTGCTCAGAATAAATAAGAAGTATGGTTTTCTCATTAGAGTTGCCTTTTTTATACTTTTTAGGAATAACCAAAAATTCTAACGCAGCAGAAAAAAAAGGCATAGATTTACGGGGAAATATCACCTTGAACAATAACGCCTAACAGAATGGACGAGTACAAAAGAATATAGCATAAATCAGGGAGTCAGTGCTGATGGATAATACATAGCGCATCACTTTCTGTTCGACTCATCAGTGATCCATGCAAAAGAACTTTTTAACATGCGATAAGAAGTCACGATTTCAAACCCTAAGATTAAAAATCGCGTATTTAAAAACAGTTATCTTAGCAAAATAAATAACGATATAAACTAAGGCTTTTGACCAGAACTCAACCGTTGATTAATATCTTTAATCGTCGTGGGCAACGTAGAAATACTATCAATAACAAAATGCGCACCCGCCTGATAAAGCTTCTGGTAAGCACGTTTTTTTAATAACTCTTTTTCATCCCCGGTTAAATTATCCCAATCGGCTTCGCTCATGCCGACTTCGTTACCAGATAACGCAACGCCAACTGTCCACATACCGGCATTCAAGCCTTCCTGAATGCCAACACCGGTATCATCAACTTTCACACAGGCTTGCATGCAATCCACACCCACTTCCAGCGCATTTTTTAACGACATATCGGGATAAGGGCGGCCACGCGGCACTTCAGTGGCACACACAAACGAATCCGGTTTGAATCCCGCACTCTGCATATAAGGCGTTATCGCATCAGCCATTTCACGCGCATACCCTGTATTGCAGGCAATCTTGCACCCTTGGCGCTGTAAAAAATTTATCGTTTTCGTCAAACCGTTGATAGGTTGTGCCGTGCGGTGAATGGCTTTGATTTGAAAGGGAACGAAATCATTGTAAAGCTGATCAATATCTTTCCCATTCGGAATATGCGTAAACTTTTCACGCCAGGCTGCTTCTATTCTTGGCATATCTAACAACTGGCGGATATGTTCGCGTTTTTCACTCCCCATGGGTATTCGTGCTTCTTCTTGCGTAATAGGAATACCTATAGATTCAAAAAGCTGCTGGAAAGCGATGATAGGTGCCACGGAACCATGATCAAAAATAGTGCCGGCGATATCAAAAATAACCGCCTGTACCGAACCAATATATTGAGGTTGAAGTCGAAAAGTCATACTAATCCTTGCTCTCTAAATAAGGTACTACATAGGTTGTCAGAAAATAATTAAGTGATGGCGTCTCACAATCGACACTTTTCGCTTCATCATCAAAGGCGCGCAATTTTAACGCATCGTTATAAAAAGGCCGTTGAGTGAAGCGCTCAACCGCATGGCTATCCATTGCACCACCTTGCAGAGCAAGGCTATGCAGAGAGGCATCACTTAGTGTTGCTATATATTCAGGGTCTACCGACGATAAATACCGCTTAGCTTCCACATGTAAGGCGATTGCCTGCGTTACATCTTGATCAAAATAGGGTTTGAGCCAACTTGCACCAAGTGCTTCGTGCTTGAAATCCTCATCAGGGAAATGTTCATCTGAATCAATAAAATGCCCCACATCATGCAAAAGTGAAGCAATAATGAGCGCAGGGCTTTCACCTTGGCGCTCAGCCAACATCGCTGACTGCAAGGCATGCGCCTCTTGGGAAATACCCTCGCCGTAAGTGTCTTGGCCGCATGTAGAAAACTACGTTTGTAATTGCTCTATAAGCTGTACATTATTCATTGCTAAATCGCCTTTATCGTCGTAATTAATCGCGAAATATCTTCGGGATAGATTTCGCCAATGGTACCAATACGAAAAGAATCGGCATTGGATATTTTCCCCGGGTAAAGCACAAACCCTTGTGATTTAAGCTGGTTATAAAAGGTGTTGAAATTAAAATCGGCACTGGGGTAAGTGAAACTTGTAATAAAAGGTGACTGATCCTTTGCATCAACCAAGGTATCAAAGCCTAAATACTTCATGCCCTCAACGAGCTGGCTTTGATTCGTTGAATAGCGTTCATATCTGGCTTGTACGCCCCCCTCCTCTTCAAGCTCTGTGAGTGCTTGCAAAAAAGCACGGACGCAATGCGTAGGCGAAGTAAAACGCCACTTACCCGTTTTATGCATGGTTTGCCATTGATCATGCAAATCTAACGATAATGACCGCGCATGCCCTTTTTGCTTAAGCAGTGATTCTTTACATAAAACAAACCCAAATCCTGGCACACCTTGAATACACTTGTTGGCGCTGCTGATAAGAATATCAATCCTGCTATCAGCCATATCAAATGGCACACCGCCAAAGCTGCTCATCGCATCAACCATCGTGGTTTTATTAAACTGTTTGGCGAGAGCACATATATCGGCAACGGGGTTGAGTATGCCGCTTGCTGTCTCACAATGCACAACCATCAAGTGGCTAATGCTCTCATCGGATTTTAGGGTTGCTTCAATATCCTTAAGGGACGGTATTGTGTTTTCAGCGTAGCTAAGTTGCTGATAATCAATACCTATATACTCACACATACGCACAGCGCGTTCACCGTATGCACCGTTACTGATGACAAGCAATTTGTTATCAGTACCAATAAAACTACTTAATGCTGCCTCAACCGCAAAACTGCCACTTCCTTGTAACAAAACGCTGGTAAATTCAGGCGACTGGGTAGCTAACTTAACAATTTTTTTCCGGATTTCTTGTACGACGCCCAGGTTGTAATCGTCATCCCATGTGCACCAATCTTTTAGCATCGCTTGCTTAACGCTCATGCTTGTTGTGAGCGGGCCTGGGGTCATCAATAAGTAATGATCTTGTTGCATAATCTTACATCCAATCTGGTATAGACCAGATTTTCAATATTAATAGCACCATTGTCAATGTAAAAAATAATATAAAGTTTTAATTTATTTTATTCATAAAGATGTCATCTATTACAAATAGACTTCTCACCTATTGGACGAGTCCAACAAAAAACAACAAGAGGTGAAAGATTATGTTCGACATAAAACGTACCCTTTTAGCCAGCTCTATTGCGCTGGCTTTTTCACAGGGCGTGACAACACAAGCGGCAACGCTTACAGGCGTCATTGAAGACAATCAAGGAATATTACCGGGTGCTAAGATTCAGATTATTGACAAATCCATTATTGTTAAAGCTGACAGTACGGGAAATTTTATTATCCGTGGGCTTGATGTAGGCCAATACCAAATAAAAATCAGCTATTTAGGTTATAAAGATACGATAAAAACAATCACTGTCGTAGAAAATAATAATGCGCTCGGTAAAGTTTTGATAAATTCAAACGAAAACCTTGAAGAAACCGAAGTGGTTGGCTCTTTTGTTCGCGGTGAAATGCGCGCATTAAATACAAAGAAAAATGCGACTAATATTAAAGATGTTATTTCTGCTGATGGCATTGGAAAATTACCAGACCGTAACGCAGCAGAAGCGGTTCAGCGCATTCCGGGCGTTTCTATTGAACGTGATCAAGGCGAAGGACGGTTTGTTGCTGTTCGAGGCCTACCTGCACAATGGAATTCTGCAACTATTAATGGCAGCCGCATCCCTACTGCCGAAGAAGAAACAACAACGCGCGCCACAGCCTTTGATTTTTTCCCCACTGACTTGATTCAGATGGTCGAAGTGAATAAAGCATTAACCGCGAACATGGAAGGCGATGCGATTGGCGGTAACGTCAATTTCATTACTAAAACTGCACCAACAGAGCAAACCTTAAAGCTCGGCATCGGTACTAACTACAATGCTAAAGCAGAGAAATCTGGCCATAACTGGAGTGCTTTATACGGTGACCGTGTTTTAGATAACAAACTTGGGTTTATCATCAATGCAACCGGATGGAACCGTAAATGGGCAACTGATAACTTCGAAACGCGCCGTGACGGGGGTGGTATTAAACGATTGGAACTCCGCGACTATACCGGTGAGCGAGAAACCTACGGTGTAAACACAGGCATCGAATATGATTTTGATAACGGTGATCAAGTTTACGGCCGAGCGATGTTTGGCACCCTGACGGATGCTGAAACACACTATAAACACCGTTTCAGGTTTGATAAATACAGCAATGAGATTGATCCTTCTACAGACAAACCCAAGGGAGGAAGAATTGAAATACAGCATATTTATAATGAATTAATCACTGAAATGTCAGGCGGTGATATTGGCGGTAAACATTCGGTAGGCGAAAAAACGCAAGTCAACTGGAACCTCGCTCACTACGCTAATCGTTTTTTCTATGGAACAAAGCCCAACAAGGACGACAGAGCCTATTTTGGCGCGATGTTTAAGCAAGATGGTGTTCAATATGAAGGGCTACAGAAAACAGCTAACGGCTATCGCGCTAACAATATTATTGATGGCGGCACAGATTCTCACAACGGCATCAGCACGCACCTACCGAGCGACTTCGCGTATGACACATCAAAAATGTCTCTTGCCAGTATTAATTTATACAAAATTGATATCACTGAAAGGGATAATATTGTTGCAAGCTTCGACGTTACTCATGAGGTGAATAATGACGTGAAAATCACCTCTGGATTTAAATACCGCGACAAAGAGAGAAATGCACGTTTTTCTGACGAATTCTATACATGGAATACCAAAAAGGGCGGCAAAACACCCACCATGGATGACTTTGCACTCGGTAACCAGCCAGGTAAAAATGATTATTTAAATGAATTGGATATGGACTATACCGGTGATTTAGCGCAGGTCGCAAAAATAAAAGACATGGTGGCTTTGTGGAATAATAACCGTGAAAACTTCGAGCTCGATACTGATGGCTCGGCTTTAGTGTCTAATGGTGGAGCGATAGGTCGAAACTTCGATTTACGTGAATATCAGACAGCTTTATATGGCATGGTTGATTATATATACAATGACAAGCTGAGTTTTAATGCCGGATTACGACTAGAAAACACAAAAACAAACCTGACAGGATTTAATTACTCACAAAAAAGTAAAGATGTTCCTGGTATTGTCTCTATCGTTAAAAACAGCATGTCATATTTATCTTGGTTGCAGGGCAATCGCACTACGATATTAACAAGATCGGCGACAATCAAACAAAATGTTTATTTTTTAATCTAAACCCGCTAATAATTTAGTGTTGGTTTCTAAATTAACACTCTTTTGTAATTTGAATACAAAAGAGAAGTGTAGTTTTTCAGTAGCGGGCTAATTCATACCCATAAACTGATTGAAATACAATCAGCCATCTGCTTTGTAGTATGATTTTTAAGCGAACTGATCAAAAACATAGCGCGATAGCCCTGATCTTGGTTGCCATCTCTGCACGTCAAATATGCGTTGGACGATCTCCAAAATGTACGTTTAGCATTAACACGCAGTTTTGCGCGGCCAGATTTCGGTGACCTATCCCCAGGTTCAAGTTATTTAGAGCATGATGAAAAACTGCTTAGCGGAAATTCGGATTTAAAACCAACTTACGCCAATAACGTTGATCTTGTTTGGTCAAAATATTTCGATGAAGTCGGCTTAATTTCAGCAGGTGTATTCTACAAATATATTCAAGACCCAATTTT
Source organism: Pseudomonadales bacterium (assembly GCA_965248335.1). Lineage (GTDB taxonomy): Bacteria > Pseudomonadota > Gammaproteobacteria > Pseudomonadales > DT-91 > CAKMZU01. Next base: position 1,038,311 of record CBDFIY010000003.1, on the reverse strand, counting down.
TAGAGAAAAAACACTGATCAAGTACAACGGTATGAATGTGACCCGCACACGCCCAGAGAATGGATTTAATTCATGGCTGACCGGTGCTGAATTCACGGTTGATCATCGCTTCGGTTTTATTACACCGGTGCTTCAAGATGTGGGTATGCGCTTTAACTACACTTACACGGATTCAGAAATGACCGTTAAAGATAGAAAAGTGGCCATTCCCCGCCAAGCGGATAACCTTGCTAACCTGATGTTTTACTATGACAACAGCACGTTTGCTGCTCGCATCGCACTCAACTATAAAGATAAGTACATTACAGAGCATGGCGATAGCAAAGATAGCGATGTTTATTATGGTGAATACACCAGTATTGATTTCAGTGCGCAATATCAAGCAACCGATGATTTGCTCGTTTACGTCGATGCTAACAATCTCGGCAACACCGCATTGAAATACTACACGGGCACCAGCCAACGTCCTGATCAAGTTGAATACTACGGCTCACGTTTTCAATTAGGCGTTACTTACAATGTATTCTAAAGAAATCTTCCCCGTAACATTTTCTAAATGATGTTTGTTTACTCACCCTAAAAAAACATCAACAGGCGGAGCAACGCCGCCTTTCGCTTCACCTTAATGACCGAAAGATGCACTATCATGAATGCTTTAAAACACACACAACATTTTGTGCAGCAACGTATTGAACAGTGGCACCCCATGTTTATGGTGGTTTTCGTCGGCCTATCGGCCATGATGACTTACTTCAGTATGTATGCTTTCCGAAAACCCTTTTCCGTAGCCACTTATGATTCCGTAGAATCTTTATTCAGTGCGTTAGACTACAAAACACTGATCGTTATCAGCCAAGTCATTGGTTACGCTATATCCAAACTTATCGGCATCAAATTAATTGCCGAAATGCCCGCATATAAACGTATACAAACCATTCTCATCATGATGGCATTTGCACAATTGTCTTTGGTTGCCTTTGCACTCATTCCCGCGCCTTGGAATGTAGTGGCTATTTTTTGTAACGGCTTACCTTTAGGGTTGATTTGGGGATTGGTTTTCTCTTTTTTAGAAGGTCGTCGCGTCAGTGAGGCATTAGGGGTTATTCTTGGCATAAGTCTTATTTTTTCATCCGGCGTTGTAAAATCACTGGGCCGTTACTTGCTTATTGAATGGGATGTTTCTGAATTTTGGATGCCTGCAACCCTTGGCTTCTTGTTTTCACCTTTTTTGTTGTTGTCTATTTTGGCCCTAAGTTGCACCCCACCACCAACTGAAAAAGATCGATTAAGCCGTCAAAAGCGCGTCACTATGGACAATCGCTCCCGTTTCTCTTTTTTTAATCGGTACGCCATAGGCATTGTATTACTTGTGGCGAGTTACATCATTTTCACGAGCTTAAGGGAATTTATTGATAATTTTGCACCCGAAATATGGACAAGCTTGGGCTATGAAAAATCATCACTGGTCTATACCTCAACTATTTTGCCGGTAACCCTCGTTATGATGGTACTGATGCTCGGTTTGATGTTCATCAAAAATAATCTTTTAGCGCTGCATCTCAATACCTTGTTAGCCTTAACCGGTTTTGCCGTGATTATTGCCTGCACATGGGCTTGGCAACAAAGCATGATCAGTGGCTTGGTTTGGATGACGTTGCTACAAATGGGTATCTACGCCGGTTTTATGCCGTTTAACTGCATGCTGTTTGATCGTTTGATGGCAGCTACACCCGCATTAGGCAATGCGGGGTTTTTGATGTATATCGCGGATAGCAGTGGCTATTTAGGCAGCATTGGCATCATGCTCTACCGCGCGTTATTCGATGCCGAGCTTAACTGGGTAGATTTTGTCAGTCAGGTCAGTTTAGTTTCCAGCATTATCGGCTTTATATTTCTGTTATTCAGTGTGGTTTATTTTCAACGTTGCCTCGGTCAACAAGCCGTTTCAACAAAACAATCCATGGAGCATTCACATGCCTAAGCAATATGACCTCGCGATTGTGGGTAGCGGTATATTAGGTGCGATGGCGGCGTTCCATGTACTAAAGCAAGATAAACGTGTTCTGATGATTGATGCAGGCAATCACCCCAATGATGCGACAGTCAGGAACTTTGGTTCTCTTGTCCCCTCGGGGCAGGCAACAGGGGCATTACGTTCTTTAGGTGCTGAGTCGTTAACGATTTATCAAATACTCGCTAAAGCATGGGGGCTACCCATCCGCAAAACAGGCACAACCTTTGTGGCACAAGATGCACAAGAGGCACAAGTGCTGCATGAAAAATACGTTATCGAACAATCGCGGGGGTTTAACCCTGTATTACTGAACCCCAAACAATTAGCCGACTTACAACCCTCACTTCATCGAGAAAGCGCTTTACTCGGGCTCCATTTCTCTGATGAACTCAGTGTCGATAGCGCTGATTTCATGGCGTTATTTTTACAGAAACTAGCACAGAGAAGTCAGCTAGATAAGGTCTTTTCGACGCCTATTATCGATATCAGCGGTAAGATGGGCGATTTCACCTTACACGCGTCAACCCGAAAATCTTTTCATGCGCAACAAGTGCTTTTTTGTTGTGGCCACAAGCAGACACCTTTTATGCAATCTTTTTACGCTAACGAGCCTTTAAGACTTTGCAAATTACAAATGATGAAGACAAAACCCCTAGCGAAGCAGGTTGTCGGGAATCTTTTAGGTGGGTTGAGTATCAGGCGCTACGAAGGTTTTGCCGACTGTGCAAGCTATAATCAACTCACCCTAACAGCAGAAAAACAGACATTAGAAAACGAAGGCATTCATGTGTTGTTTAAGCAAACCGCTAAGGGTGAAATCATTATTGGCGACTCGCATCACTATTACCCTCTTGAGGCCAGTATATCGCCTGATTTTTATCTGGATGCTAACGTTAATCGTTTATTACTCGATGAGGCTAATACCCTAATGTCGATTGATTCGGCAGATATTGATCAACACTGGCTAGGTTGGTACGTTGATCACCCCGATGGCGCGTTAAAAAAGTCCCCTCAAGAAGGACTTCACATTGTGACGGGGCTCGGCGGTAAAGGGATGACCGTGGGTCCTGCACTGATGTCTCAAGTCATCGAGGAGATCTTTCATGGCAACGCTTTACGCCCTATGGTTAAATAATCGATTTTGGTACAGGTTATAAGCAGATGTCGGCAGTCTACAAAGCTCTTCGTGCTTACATTTTTGATTTAAAAAAACAGCGCGTGATTGCTCATCATGATCGCCTTCCTTCTGAGCGTCAGCTACTTGATGACTTTGGGGCAAGCCGTATCACCATTCGCGAAGCACTATTTCGCTTAGAATCTGAGGGAGTCATTTATCGCCGGAATCGTAAGGGTTGGTTTCTATCCGGTAGCCGTTTTGTTATTGACCCTTCACATAAATCTGATTTTAACGCGACGGCTGAGACCCAGGGTAAAATTCCAAGTACGCAACTTTTGCTCATAAGAAAAGTGAAAACCAACGCCGATATTCGCGGCCATCTACAGCTCGCTAAAAATTCAAGTGTTTTTGAAATCACTCGAAAACGTTGTTTAGATGAACGCCCTATATTGATTGAAACCATATATTTGAATGCGGCAACATTTTCAACGATCCAACAATTCCCTCTAGACAGCTCGATCACACAGCTACAACGCCATGAATATCATGTGCTTATTGAATATGAATCCTGCCGGATACGCGTCGAAACACTCGGCGAGATTAACGCTGCAACACTTGAAGTCAACGCAGCAATGCCTGCTCTGCGTATTGAGCGAACACGTATGGATAAGGCCAAAATGCCCGTCGATTATAATATTGAGTATTGGTTACATGGTGCAGTTGAATTGGCAGCGAGTACCCTTTAGTTCAAATTTAACGGCGTAAATATCTGTAAAATAACTGAAAAGGATGAATAGTTAGTACCTAAAATCATTCATACGAGTACATCATTTCAGTCCGAATGTCGGGTTTAATTTGATGCTTTTTTGATTATTTAATGATTGGATTCCCGTGAAGGCGGGAATCCATTACCAAACAGACCTTTTGAAATGATGTACCAAGTTATACGGAAAAGGGATAACTGATAGCCTCATGGCTTTGATAACCTGTCACGTCAAAGTCCTTTGTTGTCACCCACGTTTCAATATCTTCCAGAGTCTTAACATCAGGGTTAATATGTAGCTTCGGTAAGGCGAAAGGTTCGCGTTTAAGCTGCACATCACGCAACAAGGCTAATTGGTCTTCATAAATATGTGCATTGACGATTTTATGATAAGCCTTGCCACACTTATGCCCTGTAATTTGTGCGATGAGCGCCAACAACACAAACACTTGAACTTGGTTGAAGTTCAACCCAAGCGGCACATCACAACTGCGCTGAGTGCTATTCAAGTAGAGCTTGTCACCAAGTAGTGAAAAATGGTGCGTATGCATACAAGGTCGCAAGCAGCCAAGGTCAAATTCACCGGGGTTGTAAAAGGTGACTATCTCACCGCGATCATCAATCCCTTCACGTAAATGGTCAACGACTTTTTTTAATTGATCAAGGGTTGTTCCATCGGGTTTTTGCCAAGACCGCCCCTGCACGCCGTAGACGCGTCCCATATCATCCTCGCCTTGACGATGAGCGTTTTTTAACCACGCTTCATTTTCGTTAGCGTTAGCGTTCCACGTATTACACCCAAGCTTTCTAAAATCAGCGGCGCTGCGATAACCTCTGATATACCCTAATAACTCTGCGATAGCAGCTTTCCAATAGCTTTTACGCGTTGTAATTAAGGGGAATGCATTACTCTCTACGTCATACTCAAGATCAGCATTGATGAGGGTTAAACATTTTTTTCCTGTTCGTTCATTAAAAACCCACTCTCCGTCTTTAATGATGTTGCTACATAAATCCAAGTACTGTTTCATTTAACCCTCTCTACACTCGTCATCTATACCGATCACCCTTGAAGATGCAAGGGCGTTGGGTATATCACACTTACACACAGTTATTTGCCCTTCGCATTTTTTGGTAAATTATGAGAGGGTAAATTCTTTTGATACGCCCAAACCAAAACACTGAGACCGATTAAAATCATCGGCAGCGATAGTAATTGACCGCGGGATAACCAGCCAAACAAATCAAAGCCTATATGTGCATCAGGCTCTCTAGCAAACTCTATTAAAAATCGGAAACACCCATAAAGTGTAATAAACAATGCGCCCGCCGCCCATCGTGGTCGCTTTTTATTCAAATAACAGTAAATCACGATAAAAATAACCAACCCTTCTAACACCGCTTCGTAAAGCTGTGAGGGATGCCGAGGAAGTTGTAACGGATCATACGGAAACAACATCGCCCAAGGCAAATCGGTGGGCCGCCCCCACAATTCTTGTCCGATAAAATTACCCATCCTCCCAAAGAACAGCCCTATGGGGGCTGCCAGCGCTGCAAAATCGAGCATATCGCCAATCGCAATTTTATGTTTCCGGCTAAACAAGATCAAGGCCACAATAACGCCTATCAAACCGCCATGAAAAGACATGCCGCCCTTCCAGACTTGAATTAATGAAATCGGATTAGCGAGAAATTCAGAAAAATTATAGAAAAATACATACCCTAAGCGACCACCAAGGATAACGCCCATTGCGGAGTAGAAAATAATGTCGTCAATCTGCGCCACCTTAAAAGGCGCGCGCTGTTGCTTAGCTTTTATTCTACAGATCCAGTAAGCAAAGCCAAAGGCACACAAATACATGATGCCGTACCAATGAACCTTTAACGGGCCAATGGCCAACAAAACGGGGTCAAAATTAGGGTGATGTAACATACTTTGCTCGTAAGCTTCCGTTAAAGCTCTATCATAGCAAGATTTTGAAAAAGGGGGAGAGCAGAGAGCGGGACTTTATCTCGCCAGCCAAAAATTTTGGCCAACGAGATAAGTGAGATGGCGGCTTACAAAGTACCTTCAAAATCCGAGTAAAACTGACCGTACCATTTACGGAACTTAGCAATAGGGCCATCGCCATCGCAAAGCACAGGTAAAGGACGATAAATTTTATTTTCCCAGATTGGCGTATCTTCACGTAATTGCTTGCAAATATCTGCAATAATTGCCGCCTCTACACCACCTTCAGGCTTTTTACCGTCTTTTAGCGGTTGAGAAAAGGCGAACCGGACATGTACGGTTTCGTCATCAATAGGCGTAATTTGCGACAACAAGAATGTTTCAGCAATACCTTCGAAACGTGTCCATGCTTGCCCTGGGCCTGCATTATTGGTAGAGATTTTACCTTTTACAACACCGCGAGGCGTGCGCATATCGGCTCGTTGAACACCGTGTACTTTATGGCCATCTTGAACCGACTCCCACACAGGGAATTCAGCCACTCTGTGCACATAATGAAAATGTGCAGGATCAGCAGCATTTTCTCCCATTTCTTGAGGGTGTGTTTTGATGATCCATTCGTGCTTATCGAACTCTGACCACTTAGGATCGTTAGCCTCTTCGTTATACTCAACTTCCCACATGGGCTCTTGTGCGGGATCTGGATGATACCAAACCCAAATAACTTGGTTTTTCTCACTGACTGGGTAAGATTTCAAGCACTGCTTGTCTTTAACTTTAGGTGGCATATTCTTCGCGTAAGGCACTTCCTCACACTTACCCTCGTCGTTAAAGCGCCATGCATGAAATGGACAAACAATGGTTTCTCCCTGAATGCGACCGCCTTGGCCTGCTTCCTGATTAATGCCATACCCTAAGTGCGCACCTAAGTGTGGGCAATAGGCATCCAGTACGACTGCTTTGCCGCCTTCCGTGCGAAAAAGCACCATTTCTTTACCGAAATAGTTAATCGCTCTCGACTCGCCAGCCTTCAACTCATCCGAGTAACTTACGCCAAACCAACCAAAGGGAATGGGCATTGGATATCGCTTTGTCATTGTTTTTTCCTATTTTTAATATATCCAGCAAAGCCAATCAAGCCGAATATTGCGCGGCATTATAGCAAAAAAGGTATTGAAAAAAAACCGCAGCAATTCTCAATATGTCAATGCCAAAACGCCACAAATAGGGATAAATTCACTATCATCATCTATGATTATTAGCTCATCAACGCTTGCTATACCCATCGGAATTGGAGATGCAAGAAGGCGGCAAGCGAGCGAACCCCCATGAGCTTACAGTCAGTAAGTAATTGGGGTGAACGAGCGCGGCCAACGCTCTTGCATCTTCAAGGGTGATCGGTATAAGCAGTAACGATTAGATGAAGGCATTTATTATTCTCTGCGGTTGAAGTACCAATAAAATATTGCCTCTTAAACTACCCTCCCAATATACCCACATAAAAACAAACGGCTGCCTCATTGTATTTTTGTATAAGAAATCCAGTGAAACTTCCAACTCCCAGACTCTATGCAACGGCAATCTTTACCTGCTGCGCGTCTTGTGTGCTTTCATGACAATACACAAGCAATTCTTGAAGCAAATGAATAGCATCGCACTCATCACCATTTTCCAGCACCCCTTTTAACGCGTGCAACTTCTCTTTTAACACGTGCCAGCCAAGATAAAGCTCTCTGCCTTTATATATTTTTTGGTGATCTGTTGCCGCTGCATCACCTTCGATTAACAGCTCTTCAAAAAGTTTCTCTCCAGGTCTAAGACCTGTATAAACAATCTCTATATCACCCGCTGGGTTAGATGAGTCCTTAATGGCTAACCCCGACAATTCAATCATCCTTGCAGCAAGGTCTTTTATTTTAATGGGCGGCCCCATATCCAGCACAAAAATATCACCTGTTACAGCCATTGCTGCCGATTGAATAACGAGCTGAGCAGCTTCTGGAATGCTCATAAAATAACGCGTAATTTCTGGCGCTGTGACTGTCAACGGCCCCCCTTCTTTAAGCTGCTGCTTAAAAAGAGGAATAACTGAACCGCTAGAACCCAAAACATTCCCAAATCTAACCATTGATAGTCGTGTGTTGTTTATCACTCGTTTAGGCCGAGCTTTTATCTGTAGAGTATCCAAGCAATATTCAAAGGGTTGAAATGTGTCTTCGGCACCTAATGCCTGGAGAATCATCTCTGAGAGCCTTTTAGATGCCCCCATGACACTGGTTGGCCTGACTGCTTTATCGGTAGAAACCAACACAAAATCTTCAACTGAACTTGCTATTGCACACTGCACGGCGATCAATGTTCCGAAGGCATTGTTAATGACACCCGATTTGATATTCTTCTCAATTAAGGGGACATGTTTATAAGCGGCGGCATGAAAAACAATCTGTGTTGGGCATTGATTGAAAATTTGAAGCATTTTTTTTTCATCCAGTACAGAGACCAAAAAAACATCAACCTCAACCTGTAGCGCTTGCGCTTCTATCGCATGCTTTATCTCTTTTTCAATCGTGTAAAGTAGGTACTCACTATGATCAACAAGTACAACTTTGCTGGCATTAAGATAAATGACTTGTCGCGCTATTTCTGAGCCAATCGATCCACCGGCACCCGTTATCATAACGGTTTTGTTAGCGATGCTTTTCTCTAATAAATGTTGATGCGGGCTGACTTGATCACGCCATAACATATCCAATATATTGATTTCCCGTAGATCTTGGATACGACTCCGCCCAGATAGAATATTTTCCCATTCTGGCACTGTTTTAATGGGCAGTTTCATTCCTTTTATCGCATTAATAATGTTTAAGCGCTCAATATGGCTTAACAAGGGCATCGCCAATAAAATCACCTGAGGTTTGAACTTTGTAACTGCATGCTCTATAAAAGAAGGCGAATATACTTTCCTTCCATTTATCTCCCCGCCGTGAGATTGGCAATTTAGGCTTATAATTGCAACTGGATGGTACTCAGATGTCCTGTCAAGGCCTCTTATAAGATCAGCCACATTTGCGCGATCTCCATAAACCAATGCCCTCACCCCCTTACTGCTAAATCCCGAACATTTTGAATGCACCAAACTCTGCAAGGATGTTGTTATCGTTTCGCCCACGAGCCATTGCTGAACAAAATATCGGGAACCTACCATCAATATCGAAAGAAAAGTAAAGTAAATAAAAGGCACAGACCGCGGTAAAGCGATATTCACAAGAATCAAAGCGTCAACAATGACAAAGGCTATCGCAGAAAATGCACAGGCACGTATTATTGTCAAAAAAGCAGCACTGTTTATGTATCTGAGTACAGCTCGATAAAGCCCCATACGGATAAAAAAGGGCAATGCGCACAAAAGAGCCGCAAACATCAAACTAATAAGCGCATTTCGAGAGTAAATATCGACCCAAGCCAATGAACCATAACGGAGTGTTAATGACAAAAACAAGCTCAATAAAATAGCAAGCAGATCAAATGCCAGCATGAAGCTGCGTTTTTTTTGTCGGGATAGATTAACTAGCCATTTCTGTACCAATTTGACCCCCTGCAATGAATATAAAAAAGACGCGGTTAACGTTTTTGTTCAATTTGAAAAATTGTATGCCTAGCACATCATTTCAAAAGGTTTGCCTGATAATGGATTCCCGAGAAAGCGGAAACCCAATGATTAAATGACCAAAAAAGCACAAAACTAAACCCGACAATCGGACTGAGATGATGTACTAGCACGGTTACCCGACTTAAAATAAAGGGCTAGGTAAATCAAAGGAAAATACGCTAGACACAAACCTAACCAGCCATCTAATCCACCAATAGAAACCCACAAAGCTATAGGGAATAAATAAAACGTATTAATTAATAAGACGGCAAGCGAGACAACCGAGTGGCTTTTGAATCGTCGAGAAGCACATTGATAGGCATGCGTATTATGCGCCGCAAAAATATTTTCTTTTCTCAAAAGTCTTCGTAACAGTGTTATCGATGCATCAACGATGAATACAGAAAGAAGAATTGCCCATACATAAAACAAACGATTATCTTGCAACCCTTGTTGAATCATTAAAAACCCTAATAGACAGCCAAAAAAGTAACTGCCGGTATCACCTAAAAAGATACGTGCGATGGGAAAGTTCCACAACAAAAACCCTAAAGCAGCAGCGGCTGCCATCAACATAAATAACCAATCTTCATTGCATAACACAGCAAAGGATATATAAGCTCCAAAGACTAATGCCGTTATTGCTTCTATCCCAGCTAAACCATTAATGCCATCCATAAAATTGAATAAATTTAGAAACCACAATAAGCATATGAATGAGACTATAAATCCAACAAAAGCAGTCTGAGTAAACTCGGCATTCAACAGTAACAGGCCCCATAAACCAGTGGCCAAGCAAACACACTGCAACGTTAGCCTTAACTTATAACTGACGTGCATCATGTCATCGACAAACCCAACACACGCAATAAAAGATGACAGAATCATAAAGGGTAAAAAAGATTGGACCTGAATCCCCGTAAAATACTGCGCGTAAACAAAACCAACCAACATACTTACTACAGCGCCCAATCCACCAGCCGATGGCGTCGATTGCAAATGCGAGCTACGTTGATTAGGCACATCAAGTAAATTTATTTTTATCAGCGAATGTCTCACTAACCCAGTTAGGCTTGATGAAAGAAAAAAAATAATCGATAACAGGCTTAGCATCTATATTGGATCACGATGATGAGCGAGCCGACGAAATCCTTCTTCAGTTGTTAATACAGGACGCCACCCTAATTGCTCATACGCATAAGAACTATCCACCTCAAGATCCGAAAAAAGCTTTTTTGTCGCCTGCTTTTTATTACATAAAGCCATCGAAATAAGTGCCAACTTAAGGGGGATTTTAAAACAGCGGGAATACGCAGGAGACAACAAGCTGATAAGCTGAGAAGTCGATACAGGCATTTCATCAGCAACTAAGAAAGTTTGATCATATGCATTTGTATTTAATAGGCATACGTTAATAACAGACAATAAATTATCGATACCTATGAGGCTACGCTTGTTTTCAATACCACCCAAAGGCAAAGGCCAGCCATTTCCAGTAATCTTTTCTAATGTTTGTAAATTACCTTTTTGCCCGCATCCAAAAACAAGTGGTGGCCTTAAGATCGTATATCTCGTTTTTGTGCCGTCGGTTAAACGCTTAAGTAATTGCTCTGCCTGATGCTTTGACCGACCATAGCTATCTTCTGGCTGAGGTATGTCGTTTACATTAAATGCGCCACCAGGTGTACTTTCACCATTAACTTTAATGCTACTCAAAAATAGTACTTGCTTAACTTGTGCGCAACAAGCCGCTTTTATCATCACCTCAAACGCAGCAACATTCGTCTCTTGAAACTGCCTCTCTTGGTCTTTACGCTTACCATCTGTTTTATGTGCACATGCTAATAGATGAATAAAGATATCAACGCCATTAAACACAGAACGCCATTGCGTTTTTCGATCACAATTGTGGATGAAAATATGTTGATATAAAGGAATACAGGGAATTGCTTGTGCTTCACACCTAACAACAGGGATAACTTGATAGCCTTTTTCATGAAGGGCTGCACATAATGGCTTACCCACAAAACCTCCTGCACCCGTCACAACGATTTTCATTAGGCCACCTCGTCTATAAACTGACAAATCAATTCATTAGAGCGAATTTAGGCCGTGAAATTCATCTTTTTAAGAAATAAGTACAGGGATTTATAAATAGGAATCAGGTATTTCAGGAGAAATAGTAAAGTGCTGACACAGCAATGCTTGGATCGTAAACCAGTAAAAGGACAACAATCCCCACGTTAGGCCTACAACCACACCGGAATCGACAATTCCACGCCATGGCTGAGGAACAAAATTCATCGCCATAACTAAGCAAACTAACCCTAACGTCAATACAATAACCGCGATTTGTCGCGATCTTGTTGAACCAAAATAACCCAAACTAAAAAATGGTGCTAAAATTGCCGTTCTTTTCGTCGCATTATTTTTAAGGAAACGAATTCTTGCTGCAACTCGCGGAGAGAAGCCACACTGAAAACCACGGTAACCTTCGAAATATGCCATGAATATAACCGTCACCAATAAAGCAAAGTAGTGAAAGCCACTCATTGGCACTGAGCTGAGTGCAGCAGCATGATGGAATAATCGAAAGATAGCGAAGCCAAGCAAAAGGGTAACCCCTAAAACTGCCCAGACAACAGCAAATAAACGAATCATGAAGGAACCTAGATATAAACTTGGCACCGACTGCAGCAAGTGCAGTGGATACCAAGCAGAGACTACTTTTATTTGTAGAGCGTAAACAACCCGCTGGGCTTACTCGGACCCTTCAGATGACGCCTCTGGTGCAGGCTTCGGCAACAACTCTTTACGACTTAATTTGATACGGCCGCGATTATCTAACTCAAGCACTTTAACGTCGATCACTTGACCTTCAGTTAAATACTCAGCAACACTTTCGACACGTTCATGCGCAATCTGTGAAATGTGCAATAAGCCTTCTTTGCCTGGTAAGACACGAACAAAAGCACCGAAATCGACAACCCGAACCACTTCCCCTTGATAGGTCGCTCCCACTTCAACATCTGCAACAATACCTTCTATCTCATTGAGTGCTAAATCCATAGATTTTGCATCACCTGCAAAAACACGAATAGTGCCATCATCATCGATATCAATTTGTGCGCCTGTTGATTCAGTAAGCTGACGAATAGTTGCGCCGCCTTTACCAATCACATCACGGATCTTATCAGCATCGATCTTAAGGGTTTGGGTTCTTGGTGCAGAATCTGACGTATTATTTTTCGGCTTTTCTAGCACACGGTTCATATCAGCAAGAATACTTAAACGTGCTTGCTGCGCTTGCTGTAATGCGATCTCCATGATCTCACTTGTAATGCCTTCGATTTTAATATCCATTTGTAACGCAGTAACACCTTCTTGCGTACCGGCCACTTTAAAATCCATATCGCCCAAATGATCTTCATCACCTAAAATATCGGTCAATACAGCAAAAGCATTACCTTCTTTTACAAGACCCATTGCGATACCAGCTACAGGCGCTTTAAGTGGAACACCCGCATCCATCAAGGCTAAAGAACCTACACAGACAGACGCCATGGAACTTGACCCGTTTGACTCAGTAATTTCACTGACAACACGAATCGTATAAGGGAATTCTTCTGCAGTCGGTAGCATAGCAGCAAGCCCACGACGAGCAAGGCGACCATGGCCAATCTCACGACGTCCTACGCCACCCATACGCCCACATTCTCCTACAGAGTAAGGAGGGAAGTTATAGTGCAGCATAAAATTATCTTTTATTTCACCGTGAAGCATATCCACACGTTGTGCATCACGTGTAGAACCGAGTGTCACCGCGCCAATAGCTTGCGTTTCTCCACGAGTAAAGAGCGCCGAACCATGAACATTATCAAGTAAACTGGTTTCCGCACTGACTTGACGAACCGTTTTCGTATCTCGGCCGTCGATACGAGGCTCACCATTCAGGATGCGTTGCCTAACAATGGATTTCTCTAGTTTTGAAAACACGCCCAAAACATCGGCACCTGAAACAGAAGAGTCTTCAGTGACAAATTGTGCTACAACATCTTTCTTAGCCTGACCCAATGCTTCATAACGCGCCATTTTATCAGTAATTCGATAAGCTTCACCAATTTTCCCGCTAAAGCCTTCTTGGATCGCACTGACCAATGATTCATCTTGTGATGCTTCAACCCAATCCCAAACAGGCTTAGCTGCGTCTTTTGCAAACTCTTCAATCAATGTAATCACATCCTGAAAAGCCTGATGAGCAAAAAGAACCGCGCCAAGCATTTGATCTTCCGTCATCTCATCGGCTTCAGACTCAACCATTAAAACGGCATCTTTCGTGCCCGCAACAACCATATCGAGACGAGAAGCTGCTGTTTCTTCAAGTGTAGGGTTGAGTGAGTATCCGCCCTGCTCTGTAAATCCAACTCTCGCCGCACCTACAGGGCCTTTAAAAGGTACACCTGATATTGCAAGCGCTGCTGACGTTGCAATCATGGCAAGAATATCTGGGTCGTCTTGTTTGTTCGCTGAAAGCACAGTAATAACTACCTGCACTTCATTTTTAAATCCATTTGGGAAAAGTGGACGAATAGGTCTATCGATAAGTCTGGATGTTAAGGTTTCTTTTTCTGACGGACGTCCTTCACGCTTGCCATAACCACCAGGGATTTTACCTCCGGCATAGGCTCTCTCTTGATAATGAACGGATAATGGGAAGAAGTCTTGACCTTCTTTTGCGGTTTTACTAGCTACGACAGTCGCTAAGATTTTTGTCTCGTTCATCGATGCAAAAACAGCACCTGAGGCTTGACGCGCAATACGGCCTGTTTCTAAGGTTACGATGTGCTTGCCGTAATTAACTTGTTTAATAACAGTATTCACTTATTTTCTCCATTCACGGCAAATAACAATCACCATTTTCTGACGTAAAACGGCCCTTTGAGGGCCGATTACAGATTTTATAACACGAGCATTTACTAATTAACGACGCAAACCAAGCCGCTGTATTAAGTCCGAATAACGCTGGGTATTTTTTCTCTTAAGATAATCTAACAACTTACGACGCTGATTAACCATACGGATAAGGCCTCGACGTGAATGATGATCTTTTTTATTTTCAGCAAAATGGCCTTGTAGCTTATTGATATTATGTGTCAACAAAGCAACTTGCACTTCCGGTGAACCCGTGTCGCCTTCAGCTTGCTGATAATCTTTAAGAATTTCTGCTTTTTCTACTACGCTTAATGCCATGAGATTTTCCTCTCTTTAATATGCTTAATAAATAAAGCCTGCCCGAGCATATTTCCAGGAAGGCTATTGTGAGTAATTTTTCTAAAAAGAACAAAGTCACTCGTCACGGTTTTGTAGTCAACTAATTCGTCTTCTCGACATTTTGGGCAACTAAACGTTTTGGTGCCATTCTGCCATCATCTAGCATTTCACCTATTCCGATAAAATCACCTTCGCCTTCCTTAATACGCACTAGGCCTTCTAGTGGCGCATTAGGTACGAAAATCGCTTGACCAAGGCGCACATAATACCCTTCTCCTGCATGAAGTTCTACCAGTGGGAGGTGATTTACGGCTTCTTCTGGGGAAATAAGCTGCTGGTCTAGCCCCTCAAAACCAGAGGAATCTATAACTGCTTGTAATTGTTCAAACGTTAACGATTGCGCCAATGTAAAATCGCCAACCTCCGTTCGCTCTAAAGCTGTTAAATGCCCAACAGTACCCAAGCTTTCAGCTATATCCTCAGCCAATGTACGTATGTACGTACCTTTTGAGCAACTGACGAGTATCTCTATTTCAACTGTGTCGGTGGTATCATACTTAATAAGATCAATGCCATTAATCGTGACTCCTCGCGCCTCTCGATCGACCACGATACCTTGCCTCGCAAGTTTATATAATGGTTGCCCGTCACGCTTTAACGCAGAATACATCGGTGGTACTTGTTGGATATTGCCGACAAAGCTGAGCACCACATCCAGTACAGCCTGCTGAGTCACATGAGACGCGGACTTTTTTTCTATGATTTCGCCCTCAGCATCACCTGTTACACTTTTTTCACCAAGTCGTATTCTGGCTTTATACGCTTTATCCGCATTAAGTAAATACTGTGAAAACTTAGTTGCCTCACCAAAGCATAAGGGCAACACACCCGTCGCCAGAGGATCCAAGCTACCCGTGTGGCCTGCTTTAGCTGCTTGAAATAGGCGTTTGCATTGCTGTAGTGCGAAATTAGAACTAATGCCTTTACCTTTATCCAGCAGCAAGATGCCATTAATTGAACGGCCTTTTCTCCGACGATTCACGGATAAATCACTCTACTCAACATCACTATTTTTCTTATCGGCTTCACGTAAAAGTCGGCCAATACGATCTGCTTTTAGAATGCTTTCATCGTAGTAAAATCGCAAGGAGGGAGTAATACGCATCGACGATTTTTTTGCTAAATGCGTGCGTAAAAATCCGGCTGCACCATTGAGTACTTTAATCGGCTCTTTCGAGGACTCTTTACTCTCACACCCTAAGACAGTAAGGAAAATCTTTGCATGGGTAAAATCCCGATTCACCTCAACATCTGTAATGCTAACCATATCAACACGCGGATCACGCATCTCTTGCTGTATTAGCACCGCGAGCTCTTTTTTTAAGAAATCTGCGATGCGCTCAACTCGTCCAAACTCTCTAGCCATATTGGGGTAATAACCTATAATGATCGCGCAATTTCTTTGACATCGAAAACCTCGATTTTATCGCCAGCTCGGACATCCTGATAATTCTTAACACCGATACCGCACTCCATACCATTTCTCACTTCGTTAACATCGTCTTTAAAACGACGTAAAGATTCGAGTTCACCCTCATAAATAACTACATCATCACGGAGAACGCGAATAGGTTTATTACGATAAAGCGTACCTTCAATGACCATGGATCCAGCAATGAGGCCAAATTTAGGTGACCTAAAGACATCACGCACTTCAGCCACACCCACGATTTCTTCACGCATTTCAGGAGATAGCATACCCGTAAGTGCTTTGGTTACATCATCAATTACATCGTATATTACGCTGTAATAACGATACTCAACGGCTTCCTTTTCCATCAAGGCTTTCGCTGCATTGTCTGCGCGAACATTAAAACCGAATACGATAGCATTAGACGTCAAGGCAAGATTAGCATCCGTTTCAGTAATACCGCCCACCCCAGAACTAACGATAACAACTTCGACTTCGTCATTACCAATTTCAAGAAGCGCTTGCTGGATGGCTTCCAAGGAACCCCGAACGTCTGTTTTCAGCACAACGTTAAGGCGTTGCTTACTCGCCGTCGCCATTGAAGTAAACATATTTTCAAGCTTTGATGCTTGCTGTCTAGATAATCGGCTCTCACGGGTGCGCTGGTTTCTAATCCCAGCCACTTCGCGTGCTTTTCTTTCTGACTCAACAACAAAGAACTCATCACCGGCATCCGGCGTCGAATCCAAGCCTACAATTTCAACGGGGATAGAGGGTCCTGCTGTTTTGGTTGATTTACCGACCTCGTCAATCATCGCTCTCACACGACCAAAAGACTCACCCGCCAACACGATATCGCCGGCTTTTAATGTACCCGACTGAACCAATACGGTTGCGACAACACCACGACCTTTATCAAGGCGAGATTCGATCACGACACCACGTGCAGCGACATCTGCTGCAGATTTAAGCTCCAGCAATTCCGACTGTAAAAGAATCGCATTTAACAGCTCATCAACACCCTGCCCTGTATGAGCCGAAACAGGAATAAACTGCGTATCACCACCCCAGTCTTCCGGAATGACGTCTTTAGCGGACAATTCATTTTTAACACGCTCTAAGTCTGCGCCCTCTTTATCGATTTTATTAATCGCAACAACCAATGGGACACCAGCAGCTTTCGCATGCTGAATAGCTTCTTCGGTTTGTGGCATAACACCATCATCAGCCGCAACAACCAGAATAACGATATCTGTTGACTGAGCACCACGTGCACGCATAGCAGTAAATGCAGCATGCCCAGGCGTATCTAAAAAGGTGACCATCCCTCTATCGGTTTCAACATGATAGGCACCAATATGCTGAGTAATACCACCCGCTTCAGCACCTGCAACTCGGGACTGACGAATATAATCAAGTAACGAGGTTTTACCATGATCAACATGACCCATAACGGTAACAACCGGTGCACGTGACTCTAACGTACCCTCATCAACAGCAAGATCATCTAACAACTTATCTTCGACTGCGGTTTCAGAAACAACTTTAACCTTATGACCTAACTCTTCGACCAATAATATCGCTGTATCTTGATCAATAACCTGATTAACGGTAGCCATCACACCCATTTTAAGAAGTGACTTAACAATTTCACCCGATTTGATTTTCAGCTTGCTTGCTAATTCACCAACTTGTATACCATCAGCCACTTCGACTTCAAATACCTGCTTCTCCGTTGGCATCTCAAATGCTTGACGGTCAACATTTGCCTTGATCTTAGATTTTCTTCGACTGCGGGAGCCTCTTTCTTGAAACTCTCCATCAAGCGTAAGGCGAGACTGCAAGTTTTGACCACGCCCTTTACCACGCGAAGATTTTACTTCCTTGCCACGACGCGGCTTTCTGTCATCATTCGGCTGAGTAACCTGTTGAGAAGTATCGGCTCTTAAGCGTTTTGCCTTAAGTGCTGGTTTTTTCTTGTCGGATACAGTTTCAGTCGTTTCTTTTTCTTTCGCTACTTTTGCGTCTTCTCGTGCCTTAATTTTCTCGGCTTCACGCTGCTTAGTTAATTCTTCTTGGCGGCGCTTCTCTAGCTCACGTTCTTTCTGTCTAATCGAACGTTCTTGCGCGTCTGTTTCTTCTTGTTCACGGCGCTTGGCGGCTGCTAACTGACGCTTAACTTCGAAATCATTCGGGTTATGCTTCGCTTTTTCTTCAAGTGCCGATTTTTCTGTGCGAATCGCTGCTAACTCAAGTCGAATACGCTCTTCCGCTTCCTTGGCTGCAGCAGCTCTAGCTGCACGCTCTGCGGCTGCAATGGCTTCTTTTTCTACACGCTTACGGTTCTCAGCTTCGTGCTTTATTTTTTCCTTAGCTTGACGCTCAGCTTCTTCAATAGCGGCGGTGGCGGCGGCTTTCTCGGCCTCAACTGCAGCGATGCGCATGGCTTTTTCTCTCGCCTCTCGCACTTCAGTAGCAGCTTTTTCTTGAGCAATCTCCTCAGGCGTTTTTTCGACAACTTGCTCTGGTGGATCGATAGCAGCGGGTTGAGCGACTTCTTTTTCCGGCTGCAATGACTCTGCCTGGCCGTCTGATGTGCTCTCTTGCTCGTTTCCAGGTTTTACGATCGTTCTCTTTTTACGAACTTCGACGTTTACCGTTTTTCGACCTTGCCCACTTCCGCCTTTCAGCGTACTTATTTTTTTTCGCTTCAGCGTTATTTTCTTTGGTGTTTCTTGTTCTTCTGTGCCATTCGCTTCACGTAGAAATGCTAATAGCTTTTGCTTATCACCATCAGAAACCACTTCATTTTCTACGTTATGCGAGAGCCCTGCTTCTTTCATTTGCATCAACAAGCGGTCAGCAGGTATGCCCACTGTGATGGCTAATTGACTAACTGTAACTTCTGCCATTCGTTTATTTCTCCTCTACAACCGCCTGAATGAAGGATCTATTATTGATTTTCGAACCAAGGTGCACGCGCTGTCATGATCAAAGTGCCAGCTCTTTCTTCATCTACACCTTCAAATTCTAATAAGTCATCAACAGCTTGCTCAGCTAAGTCTTCCATTGTCACAATACCTTTACTAGCCAAGTGAACAGCCAATGACTCATCCATACCATCCATGCTTAGTAAGTCTTCTGCAGGCTCACTTCCTTCTAATACTTCTTCTTTAGCAATTGCTTTTGTTAATAACGCATCTTTTGCACGCGTGCGTAATTCATTGGCAACATCTTCATCAAATCCTTCGATCGCGGCCATCTCCTCTAGGGGGATATAAGCAACTTCATCCAAGGTTGAGAAGCCTTCTTCTACAAGAACTTCAGCAATATCCTCATCAACATCCAAGGCTTGTACAAACCGAGCAACAACATCATTGACTTCAGATTGCTGTTTTTTCTGCCATTCATCTACACCCATCACATTAATTCGCCAACCTGTCAAATCAGAGGCCAAACGAACATTTTGACCAGAGCGACCAATAGCTTGAGCCAAATCTGTTTCAGCAACTGCAACATCCATCGATCCAGTATCTTCATCAATAACAATGGATTCAACTTCCGCAGGCGACATTGCATTAATGACTAATTGCGCAGGGTTATCATCCCAAAGGATAATATCAACACGTTCATTATTTAGCTCACCTGAGACTGCCTGAACACGTGCGCCACGCATACCAACACAGGCACCCACGGGATCAATTCGCCCATCATTAGTCTTAACGGCAAGCTTAGCTCGGGAACCAGGGTCTCTTGCAGCAGCTTTAATCTCAATAACTTCTTCAGATATCTCAGGCACTTCAATCTTAAATAATTCAATCAACATCTCAGGGCAGATTCTGCTCAGCATCAATTGCGGGCCACGAGCCTCTTCTGGAATATCATGCAAAATTGCGCGCACTCTGTCGCCCATTCTAAAGATTTCACGTGCAATGACATCAGATTTTGGCAGTATCGCCTCGGCATTTCCGCCAAGGTCAATGATAATATTGTCGCGAGTCACTTTCTTTACCGTACCACTGACAAGCTCTCCGATTCGCCCTCGGTATAGATCGATAATTTGTGCACGCTCGGCTTCACGTACTTTTTGCACGATAACTTGCTTAGCTGTCTGCGCAGCTATACGACCAAATCCAACATTTTCAATTTGTTCTTTATAAATATCACCAACTTGCAAGCCCGGGTCAGCTTCGTATGCTTCTTCGGTAGTAAATTGAGTACCCAAAATCGCCATTTCGTCATCCGCGACAACAGTCCAGCGTCTAAACGTTTCGTAACTACCATTCGTTCGATCAATAATAACGTAAACATCCGACTCTTCATCGAAACGTTTTTTAGTCGCGGTCGCTAATGCTTGCTCTATCGCTTCAAAAATGATGTTTTCGTCAACACCTTTTTCATTGGAAACCGCTTCAGCAACTAATAAAATTTCTTTACTCATCACATGCCTCTATATTATGCATTAATCCCTAAAGACGAGATTGGCTTTATGTATCGTATCGAAAGGTAACAGATATTCTTCATTATCGACTCTGAGCACAACATCCGAACCTTCTACCCCGACTAACTGCCCTTTAAATTTTTTACGTCCTTCAAACGCATAATTCAAACGGATAGACAATACAGCGCCAATATAGGTTTGATATTGCTCTAATGTAAACAGAGGTCGCTCCATGCCAGGCGAGGATACTTCGAGCACATATTCGTTAGGAATGGGCTCCTCAACATCCAAAATACCACTAATTTGATGACTCACTTTGGCACAATCATCCACACCCACGCCATCGGTATGATCAATATAAACACGTAACAATGAGCGCTTACCTTGTGGAAGTAACTCAACTCCCCAAAGTTCAACTCCTAGTGCCTGAACTGCTGGCTCTATAAGTGCTTGAATTTCTTCAGGCCTAGACATTAACCATTAACCCCAAAAACAAAAAAAGGGCACAAAGCCCACTCAAAACAGCGTCAACATCCAAGAAAAACACTTTCCCATCAGTCCACTCAATTTCCGCTCGGGATTATAGGTACTTGACTACCAATAAGCAACAGAAAGCCTCTTTTTATTAATGTAGCAGCCTTATGGTGCAGACTTACAGGCTTTGACTGGATGCAAACTTAGCGCCGCCATCACAAAATCTTTCACATATGATTTCACCACATAAGATTGATTGGAGTCGTCACACCCACACACACCCTCATTTTACACTTCCAGAACAACGCCAGCTGACTACCCCCCAACCCTCGATAAGCCCAGCAACTCACCGCGCAACTTAAAGCAACAGATATACCCACCACACTTGAAGATGCAAGGGCGTTGGGTATAAACTTTACACGCCAGAAAAATCCATACATACTAAAATGTGCCGACATAATATCCAAGATAAATCGCAAGGCAGATACTCTTAAGCATCCCGAGTTGCGCACAAGAAAAAACCGAAGCACTCAGATGAAAATCAATCAGAGCACCGAGTTATTCATATCGACCTGAACAACGCCTAACCAGCTAAACGACACCCCTTATAAATGGAACACTCAAGACATCGAAACCTTGAAAGGATCACAACCAACCTGAGCTGCGCATAAGAAATCTTCTTAAAAAATACTTGGATATACTCAGAATAGACATGAAACTGGCTACTTTTCGCTCAAGGCTAGCGATAAACTGACTCAACTTATTAAATTTATATTTAAAAATACTTATACGCAACTCAGGTTACTTAACAACTTCTTACCCAAAAATACCACCCCAAGACCTTTTCTTTAAATGTGAAAACTCCTGAAACAATTTAGCCGATGATCGACCTTTTATTCTCCCCACCACCTCTACCTGCGAGAAAGTCGGCGGCACAGGTATAAGCAAATATACACGATCTTTACTGATCACACCGCGCAATATTTCTATTTCTAAATATTCACACGCTTGCCTGATTAACTCACGAACTCTCAACCCAACATCGCCCTTAACACTTGATAGCGACATTTAATCACCCAAACAAAGTGATATTCGATCTTATATTTCGTGTGCGAACCATACGGTATTTCATACCCGTACAATAAAGGCAACTGCTAGCTTAAAGCTACTCGGATGAAGGCCGGAATTTAAACCTTATCTTCCGGACAAATTAACTTAACTCGCGAAATCACAATTTATACGTTCGAACCTAAAAAAACTGGCCATACTATTAACATCTGATGATAAAAACGTATTGGAGGCTTGGCTTTTCTAAAGATTCTCATGAGAAAATTAGGTTAACCAAGTTACTGAAAAATAAAAACTTTGCCTAGACTAGACTGACTCCAACCGACTAACACCTCACTAATTTCAACAGGAAATACCCAAATAGCAGATAGAAAATAAGCTCACAATTAACAGTCATACTGAGGGATGCTCCAGACAAGCTATACAACATATTTCTAGGCATAAAAAAAACGACCTCAGCGGGTCGTTTTTCAAATGGTGCCGAAGGCGGGACTTGAACCCGCACGAGCATAGCTCACCACCCCCTCAAGGTGGCGTGTCTACCAATTCCACCACTTCGGCTAAAACTTAATCAAAAACCTACTCAGAAACAGGAACATCCCCTTCTCCGAGCTGTTTTTTCCCTTCAGCCTGAGGAACATCATTTTTAACGCCAACCTCACCTTCTTTTACAGGCAAAGCAAAAGACGCTTCAACAGCTTGCTGATCGATCAGAACATCATAAAGGGATTCACTTTTCTGGTGCGCAAAGTACGCCAAAGAGAGGCTAGTTGCAAGAAAAATCGCAACCAAAATGGCAGTCCATCGAGTTAATAAATTACCCCCGCCCTGCGCGCCAAAAACCGTCTGCGACGAACCGGAACCAAAAGAAGCCCCCATATCAGCGCCCTTACCCTGCTGCAGCAAAATAAAAGCAACTATACCAACCGCAACCAGCACATGCACAACAACAATAATTTGCTCGACCACACTAACTCCTAAACCCTACAAATCAAACTGAAACTTTCCGCATCTAAACTGGCACCACCGACTAAAGCGCCATCAATATCCTGCATACCAAACAAGTTAAGTGCATTATCCGCTTTGACACTCCCACCATAAAGGAGCTGCAATTCGCTCGCAACAACCGGATCATACCTCGCTACAACCGACCTAATAAAACGATGCATATCCTGCGCCACATCAGGTGTCGCAGTCTTACCTGTACCTATCGCCCATATTGGTTCATAGGCAACAACAGCTCTAGAAAAAGCCTGAATTCCCACTTTCTCGATAATCTCAACTATCTGAGCAGACACTACCGACTCCGCAAGACCGGACTCCCTCTCCTCAAGTACCTCACCTACGCACAGTATAGGTATCAATCGATAAAACTGCGCAAATTCTATTTTCTTACTTAAGGCATCAGCCCCCTCAGCGAACAACTTTCTACGCTCAGAATGACCGACAATTACATACGAGCAACCTACATCACTCAACATAGCCGATGACGTTTCGCCCGTAAATGCTCCTGCATCCCCAGCACCAGAAAAAACATTCTGCGCACCCAGCTGTATATCAGTACCTGACAACAATGAGGATGCCTGCTGCAAATACATAAATGGCGGACAAACAACTACTTGAGATGAGGTGCCTACTAAAATACGTGACTTTATATCGGACAGTAACTTTTCAACCATGGCTTTTGAGCCATTCATCTTCCAATTACCAACGACTAACGTTTGACGCATTAACAGTCCCCTAAAAAGGCCGCCAATCTTACAGAAAGCTTCTACAAGTTACAAGCTGCGCTAAGCGCTCTCGGCAACATTTTTTACAACCTCTGCTAGCTCACGGGTATAAAGATCAACCAAAGCGGCATCTTCCGCCTCCACCATTACCCGCACAAGCGGCTCAGTGCCTGACGATCTAAGCAAAACACGCCCCAACCCCGCAAGCTTCTTTTCAACGGCAGCCTGCGCTGCCTGAACATCCTCATGCTGACAAATAAGCTTCTGATTCTTAACCCTTACATTGATCATTCGCTGTGGAAATGTATTGATCTGAGCGAGAATCTCAGTTACCGACTTATCATTTCTGCTTAGCGCCTCCAGGACTTTCAGAGCTGAGACAATTCCATCACCTGTTGATGCCACATCTGCGCAGATAATATGCCCCGATGACTCACCGCCTAACATCCATCCTTTTTCACTCATCGCTTCCTTGACATACCGATCACCAACTTTAGCACGGACAAACTCCAAGCCCATATCTTTCAATGCTAGCTCAACACCCATATTTGTCATCACTGTCCCTACAACCCCCTCGTAGCCTTTCTCGCGTCGATCGGCAGAGGCCGCAATCAAATAAATTAATTGATCGCCATCAATCAGCTGCCCATCAGGGCCGACAAACACGACCCGATCACCATCGCCATCAAAGCCTATGCCAAAATCAGCACGCTCCTCGCTGACGGTTGCTTGCAACAACTCAGGGGATGTCGAGCCAACCCCCGCATTGATATTAAGACCATTCGGAGAGATACCAATTGATACAACACGCGCATCAAGCTCTTTAAACACCTTTTCAGCAATATGGTAAGTCGCGCCATTTGCACAATCCAGTACAATTTTTTTCCCACGCAAGCTAAACCCATAACCCACGGTACTCTTACAATATTCAATATAACGACCCGCAGCATCATTTATACGCGTCACTTTACCTAAGCTTTCACTTTCAACTGTTTTAATCCTCTGATCTAGAGACGCCTCTATCGCAAGCTCCGCTTCATCGCTCAACTTAGCACCTTTTTCATCAAAAAATTTGATGCCATTATCGTAATAAGGGTTATGTGAAGCGCTGATAACCACGCCCACTTTCGCTCGAAGCGTACGTGTAATGTATGCAATTGCTGGCGTTGGCATAGGGCCCAATAACTTGACATTAACACCTGCTGCAACCAAGCCTGCCTGCAAAGCAGATTCAAACATATAACCTGAAATACGAGTATCTTTACCGATCACAACAATATTTGTTTTATCAGGATATTTTTTCGATAGATAATTGCCAATAGCCCATCCAAGTTGCAATACAAAATCCGGGGTAATGGGATACTCGCCAACCTTGCCCCGAATACCATCTGTACCAAAGAATTTTTTCACCATCATTACATCTCGTTATCTGTTATCTGCTAAACCGTAAAAGCAGTTGCAACTTTTATAGCGTCAACCGTTTCTTTTACGTCATGCGTCCGTATAATATCAACACCTTGCTGATATGCCAGAACGGCTAGTGCCAAACTTCCCGCTAGGCGCTCTTCTGGTCTGCGCCCCCCCAGTAAAGTGGATATAGTTTTTTTTCGTGATAAACCTGCAGCCATAGGCACGCCGAGCAACTTCAGATCACTCACCCCCCCCATTAAAGCGACATTTTCATTCACTTTTTTTCCGAAGCCAAACCCTGGGTCTAGAATAAGACGATCTCTCGATATACCGGCTGCTAAACATGCACTGATACGCTCTTCAAAAAAAGTCTTGATCGACACAATGAGACCTTGCATTGAAGACATGGAATGTAAATCAGCTCGCTGTACTAGACTATGCATCAGAATAACGGGAACATTTATATTTGCACAGCATGCCATAGCCCCTTCAGAAGATAACGCCTTAACATCATTTACCAACAATGCACCTGCTTTCACAGCATCTTTCATCACAGCGGCCTTAGACGTATCAATTGAGACAACGGTATTAAACCGACTAGCTATGCCTTCAATAACGGGGACAACACGATCCAATTCACAAGCTTCAGACACGGACTCAAACCCAGGGCGCGTTGATTCGCCTCCCACATCAATAAAAGTCGCCCCACCCTCTATCATTACTTCAACAGCTTCAAACACTTTTGATAAATCAACATGGCCCTTTTGCATAAAACAGCCTGCATCTGACATGGAATCGGGTGTCACATTAACAACACCCATAATATGTGTATTTGTAAAAGATATATCTTTATCGCCAAATTTCATCACTTAACCAATAGAAAAGCCGCATTTAGCGGCTCTTAAAAAAACATAATACTTACAATTTTATGTGCTCGACAAATCAGGGCCGCTGACACCTTCATCCTCATCTTTTCCCTGCCCGTCAGGTTCAGTATTATCACTCACCGCAATATCGTCACCTTTATCTTCCCAGCCTTTCGGGGGCTTCACCGTCCGCCGATTCATCAGGTCATCCACCTGGCTCTTATCAAGCGTTTCATACTCAATCAAAGCATTTTTCATTGCATGTAAAACATCCTTATTCTCCGCAAGAACTTTCTCAGCTTTCGAGTAACACTCATTAATAATACGGCGCATCTCCATGTCGATTTGCTCACTTGTAGCATTCGAAAACTCATCTTTACCCACTTCGTTTTCAGCATACATAAGCGGGCCCAGTTTATCTGACAATCCCCAGCGCGTGACCATCGCCCTCACCATTTTTGTGGCGTGCTCAATATCACTCATTGCCCCCGTAGTAACGCCATCTGCGCCTAAAGTCATCTCTTCGGCTATTCGGCCGCCATACAAAGAACAAATCCGCCCTTCAAGGTAACGTTTAGATTCAGAAATTTTGTCCTCTTCAGGAAGGTACATGGTGACACCCAGCGCACGACCACGAGGAATAATAGTCACTTTATGAATAGGGTCATGCTCTGGCATCAGCCATCCTACAATTGCATGGCCAGACTCATGATAAGCTGTGTTCTCTTTCTCTTTTTCGGACATCACCATGGATTTACGTTCAGCACCCATCATGATTTTGTCACGTGCTTTTTCAAATTCATCCATCGAAACAGTACGCTGACCACTGCGCGCAGCAAACAGTGCTGCCTCATTGACCAAGTTGGCAAGCTCTGCCCCAGAAAACCCTGGCGTTCCGCGTGCAATAACATTAGCTTTAACATCTTCGCCTAAAGGCACTTTACGCATATGAACTTTAAGGATTTGCTCACGACCGCGAATATCAGGTAAACCCACAACCACCTGACGATCGAATCGCCCTGGACGAAGCAAGGCTGTGTCCAACACATCTGCCCGGTTAGTGGCAGCAATCACAATAACACCGTCATTATCTTCAAATCCGTCCATCTCCACCAGCAATTGGTTTAAGGTTTGCTCACGCTCATCGTGACCACCACCCATACCGCTACCTCTATGCCGACCAACCGCATCAATCTCATCGATAAATATAATGCAAGGCGATTGCTTTTTAGCTTGCTCGAACATGTCTCGAACACGAGAGGCACCGACACCCACAAACATTTCAACAAAATCGGAACCCGAAATAGAAAAGAATGGCACTTTTGCTTCGCCCGCAACCGCTTTCGCTAAAAGTGTTTTACCTGTACCCGGAGGACCAACAAGGAGAACACCTCGCGGGATTTGGCCACCTAATCGCTGGTACTTCCCAGGATCTCGCAAGAAATCCACCATTTCTTGCACCTCTTCTTTTGCCTCATCACAACCCGCCACATCAGAGAAAGTTGTTTTGATTTGGTCTTCAGCTAACAAACGCGCTTTGGATTTCCCGAATGCCATAGGGCCGCCTTTACCGCCACCGGCACCACCTTGCATTTGTCGCATAAAAAACATGAATACAGCAATGATGATGAGTATCGGGAAGCTTGCAACTAGCAATTGCATCCAAATACTTTGCCGCTCTGGTTCCACGCCTTCAACGGATACATTATGTTCAAGCAGTTCATTGATTAATTGAGGATCTTGAATTCGCGGCCTTATAACTTCAAACCGTGCACCACCGGACATTTCTCCTAATATTTTCGTGTCATTTATCTTGATCGTTTTGACATGATCTTTCTGAACAGATTCAATAAACTGACTATAGCTCAACACATTGTTGTTTTTGGAGGGGGAGATACTGGTAAATATAGAGACCAGTATGGCCGCTATTACCAGCCACAACAAAAGATTCTTTACCATATCGTTCAAAATACTACCCTCAAAGTCTTATCACTTTTGTTTTTAATGTTTACTCTCATTAAAAAAACCTAGCTTTTTACGTTTTGATCTTCAAATACTATAAGTTTAAATACTATAGTTTAAATCGTACAATTACCATGAGCTGCTTTTATCCTTGTGACCTAAAACCTTTGGCCAACAAAAAAACTTCGCGTGACCGCGCTCTTGATGACTTAGGCTTTCTCGTCACGACTGAAGAAAAATCAGCACGCATTTCATGTAATAGCTGATCAAACCCTTCACCCTGAAACACTTTGGTTAAAAAAGTTCCTTTAGGTTTTAACACTTGCCGTGCGAGATCTAAAGCGAGCTCTACTAAATGCATTGCACGTGGCTGATCAATCGAGTTCATTCCACTCATATTGGGGGCCATATCTGAAATTACAAGGTCGAAAGTATGATTATTTATACTCGCTAAAATCTGATCGAGCACATCATCTTCGGTAAAGTCACCTTGAATGAATTGGACATTAGCAATAGCGTCCATGGGTAGAATATCTGAAGCGATAATAGTCCCTTTATCACCCAACACTTTTGC
This sequence comes from Pseudomonadales bacterium, assembly GCA_965248335.1. Lineage (GTDB taxonomy): Bacteria > Pseudomonadota > Gammaproteobacteria > Pseudomonadales > DT-91 > CAKMZU01. Next base: position 1,009,550 of record CBDFIY010000003.1, on the reverse strand, counting down.
GGCTACCTGACTCCAACCACCCGGCGCAGCGCCTAAATCAATCACACGCATACCGGGCTTTAAAAGGCGATCTTTTTCATGAATATCGAGCAGTTTAAATGCCGCCCTCGAACGATATCCATGAATTTTAGATTGCTTGACATAATAATCATCGAAATGCTCATCAAGCCAGTCATTACTGCTTTTAGATTTTGCCATAAGTGTATTAGTGTTTACTCTGTTCAAATCAGATATAATAGCGTGTAATTATTCAGGTATTCTCTCATGACGCTAGATCAGCACAAACTCAAACAACTTCGAGCCATCGGCCACAAACTAAACCCCGTTGTCATCGTTGGTGAAAACGGCTTAAGTGAAAACCTTTTCACTGAAATCAACCGTGCACTCCAAGACCACGAACTCATAAAAATTAAAATTGCGAGCAACGATCGCGACGCTCGGCAATTAATGCTCGCCGAAGCCGAATCGACACTCAAGTTTAACGTGATACAGAAAATCGGCAAAATCGCCTTAATTTATAAACCTGCTAAAGAGCCGAATAAAAAACTGTCCAACCTTCACAGACCCATCTAAGCAAAAAAGAAAGGTCTGCGACCAGCAGGCTAGCCTTTAAAACCCAATACATCCCGCATATCATACAACCCTACTGACTGCGTATTAAGCCACTTAGCTGCGCGTACAGCACCGCCAGCAAACGACATCCGCGAGCTGGCCTTATGCGTAATTTCTACACGTTCACCTTCAGCAGCAAAAGTCACTGTATGATCGCCCACAATATCGCCCGCCCGCATTGTAGAAAAGCCAATCGTGCCAGCCTCTCTCGGCCCTGTTTGACCCTCTCGTGTATATACCGCGCATTCCTTTAATGTTTTCCCTAACGCATGAGCAACAGACTCTCCCATACTTAGTGCGGTTCCTGAAGGGGCATCCACTTTATGCTTGTGGTGCGCTTCAAAAACTTCCACATCCACATCATCGCCAAGCACAGCAGCAGCTTGCTCAAGCAATTTAAAACATAAATTAACACCAACGCTAAAATTTGATGCCATACAAAGCGGAATATTCTTTTGCGCTGCAAGCAATTCAGATTTTTGCGCGTCAGTAAACCCCGTCGTTCCTATAACCATCGCCTTATTAGCTTTCTGGCAAGCCCGAGCATTAGCAAGCGTCGCCTCGGGCGCTGTAAAATCGATTAACACATCAAAATCGTTAATAACTTCGCTAATACTCGAAACAACGGGCACACTGTTTTTACCAAGCCCCGCCATCTCGCCTGAATCAACACCGACCAAAGAACTTTCTGGTCTCTCTATCGCCGCTGACAACTCAACCCCCTCTGCCTGGGCAATCGCCTCAATCAGGGTTTTCCCCATCCGACCACTAGCACCGGTTACTGCTATTCTAATCGACATATCGCCCCCCTAAAGTGTCATACCGTCAAAAAAAGATTTCACACCATCAAACCAGGTCTTACGTTTCGGGCTATGCTTAAAAGATGAATCATGCTGATCAAAACTTTCTTGAAGCTCTTCCAGCAATTCTTTTTGTCGCTTCGTTAAATGCACAGGTGTTTCAACAGTGACCCGACAGAGTAGGTCACCCACACTGCCACCACGAACAGGCTTTATGCCCTTCCCTCGAAGGCGAAACATTTTTCCTGTTTGTGTTTCTGCCGGTATTTTCAACATGATCTTCCCATCTAATGTCGGCACTTCTAACTCACCACCTAAGGCAGCATCAGTGAAAGAAATCGGCACATCGCAATACAAGTGCTTCCCATCTCGCTCAAACAGATCATGCTCACGAACATGAATTTCAACATACAGGTCTCCATTTTGGCCACCATCTAAACTGGCCTCACCTTCACCGGATAACCGAATGCGATCGCCTGTATCAACACCTGCCGGCACTTTAACATTGAGTGTTTTACGATCTCGAATAACGCCCTTTCCGTGACAAGACTGACAAGGACTTTCTATGGTTTTACCTTTACCCTGACAGTGTGGACATGTTTGCTGCACAGCAAAAAAACCTTGCTGCATTCTTACCTGACCAGAACCATGACAGGTACCGCATGTTTTTATTTTACTTCCAGGATTTGCACCCGAGCCATGGCAAGGCTTGCAAGATACCAAAGTTGGAATTTCAACTTTCTTCTCACAACCTTTTACCGCCTGCTCTAGGTCGAGCTGTAAGTTATATTGCAGATCATTACCTGGCTGCGGGCCGCGCTGTCTTCCGCCACCACCAAAAATGTCGCCAAAAATGTCGCCAAATGCATCGCCAAAGCCACCTGCGCCGCCGCCACCAAAACCGCCAGCCTGACCATTGACACCATCATGCCCGAACCTATCATAAGCTGAACGTTTTTCTTCGTTAGACAATACCTCATAGGCTTCATTAGCTTCTTTAAAATGCGCCTCCGCATCTGCATCACCAGGATTTCTATCGGGGTGATACTTCATCGCCACCCGGCGATAAGCTTTTTTCAATTCTTTCTCAGAAATATTTTTATCGACACCTAATATTTCGTAATAATCGCGTTTTGACATGGAATTTCTTTAGTATAATTTTCGTGTGGATTCTTTCATATTTTAGACAGAAAAGCCCGAACCGTGTTAACGATTCAGGCTTTTATCTAACGACAAGTAATAAGAATATTATTTGTCTTTATCTTTTACTTCTTCGAACTCCGCATCCACAACATCATCCGCGTTATCGTTGCCTGATGGCTGTTCGGTGGCATCAGCTGCTTGAGCTGCTTGTTCTTGATACATACGCTGAACAAGACCGGAGGAGGCTTCAGTCAACTTTGTTGTTGCTGCTTCAATCGCATCTTTATCATCACCTTTCAACGCTTCTTCAAGATCAGAAATTGCTGCTTCAATCGTTGTTTTCTCCTCTTCAGTGGCTTTATCACCAGCTTCTTCCAAGGTCTTTCTCACCGAGTGAACCATGCCATCGGCCGTGTTACGCACCTGAATCATTTCTTCAAACTTCGCATCCTCATCCGCATTCGCCTCAGCATCAGCAACCATTTGATCAACCTCATCATCGGACAAGCCTGAAGACGCTTTAATCACAATCGATTGTTGCTTGCCAGTTGCTTTATCTTGCGCTGACACATTTAAAATACCGTTCGCATCAATATCAAATGTGACTTCAATTTGTGGCATACCACGAGGAGACGGTGGGATATCAGCCAAATCAAAGCGGCCTAGTGACTTATTCTGTGAAGCTTGCTTACGCTCACCCTGAACAACATGGATCGTCACTGCAGATTGGTTATCATCGGCGGTTGAAAAAATTTGCGACTTCTTCGAAGGAATCGTTGTATTCTTTTCGATCAGTGGCGTTGCAACACCGCCCATCGTTTCAATACCTAAGGTTAGCGGTGTTACATCTAATAAAAGTACATCCGTTACATCACCTGACAACACTGCTCCCTGAAGTGCTGCACCCATGGCAACGGCCTCATCAGGGTTAACGTCTTTTTTGGGCTCTTTACCAAAAAATGCAGACACTTTTGATTGCACTAAAGGCATACGTGTTTGACCACCCACCAATAATACTTCGTCTATTTCTGAGGTAGAAAGATCAGCATCTTTCAGTGCAATTTTCAGCGGCTCTAGCGAACGCAATACAAGATCTTCAACCAAAGACTCTAGTTTCGCGCGGGTCAATTTAACCACTAAATGTTTAGGGCCTGTTGCATCAGCAGTGATGTAAGGCAAATTCACTTCCGTTTGCTGGCTAGAGGATAGCTCAATTTTAGCTTTTTCAGATGCTTCTTTTAAGCGCTGCATTGCCAAGGGGTCACCCTTTAAATCAATGCCACTGTCTTTTTTGAATTCAGCTGCGAGGTAATTGATCAGACGAAGATCGAAATCCTCACCCCCTAAGAATGTATCACCGTTGGTTGCCAGCACTTCAAATTGATGCTCGCCATCAACCTCTGCAATTTCGATGATTGAAATATCGAAAGTACCGCCACCTAAGTCATAAACGGCGATAGTGCGGTCGCCCTTAGATTTATCCAAACCATAAGACAATGCAGCTGCTGTCGGCTCATTAATAATACGCTTAACATCCAAGCCTGCAATTTTACCGGCATCTTTGGTTGCCTGACGCTGCGAATCATTGAAATATGCCGGTACAGTCACAACCGCTTCCGTCACAGTTTCACCTAAGTAATCCTCAGCTGTCTTTTTCATCTTTTTTAAGACTTCAGCTGAAACTTGGGGAGGTGCCATTGCTTTGCCACGCGCTTCTACCCAAGCATCGCCATTATCGGCGGCAACGATTTTATAAGGCACCATTTCAATGTCTTTTTGTACGACATCATCTTTGAACCGACGACCAATTAACCGTTTAACGGCAAATAATGTATTCTCTGGATTGGTTACTGCCTGACGCTTTGCAGACTGACCAACAAGCACTTCACCATCTTCGGAATATCCGATGATCGAAGGCGTTGTGCGATCGCCTTCAGCATTTTCGATGACTTTAACGCTATCGCCGTCCATGACGGACACACATGAATTAGTGGTACCTAAATCAATACCTATTATTTTACCCATATTATTTCTCCTCAAAATTCTTAGCATTCTCAGCACTCTCTACAAGACAAGCGCCGAAAAAAGATTATTTTTTACTGTTAAACTCTATATAAGGCCACAAATGAACACTTCAAGGCTAAACGCTGCCAAAATCCTATAAATAAGTACTAAGCTTTTGACACAACAACCATCGCGGGGCGCATTAAACGTCCATTTAATGTGTAACCTTTTTGCATAACATCCATTACAGTATTGGGTTCCATGTCAGGATTTAGCACCATCGTCATCGCCTGATGGAAATTTGCATCAAAAGGTTCGCCTAGCGGATCAAGTGCCTCCACTTGAAATTTAGCAAGCACATCAAGAAAGCTTTTTAACGTTAACTCAATGCCTTCTTTAACTGCAGCTACGTCGCCCGATGCCTCTAAAGCACGCTCAAGATTATCGATGACAGGGAGTAATTCGCTCACGAATTTCTCCAGCGCAAATTTACGTGCATTTTCCACATCTTTCTGCACACGCCTGCGTATATTTTGCGTTTCAGCACGCTCTCGTAACATTTGATCTTCGAGATCAACAATTTTTGATAACGTTTCTTCTAGCGCATTTTCAGAAGTCTGCTCAGCTTCTTTAGCGGCAGCTTTACCTTGGCAATCAACAACCTTATCAAATACATCATCTTCAACCCCTTTGTTTTTTTCAGCCGCTTTACTATCAACTGCCGTATCTACCTCGACTGCAGCTTTTTCTTCGTTATTCGGTTCGGCACTCACACCCACTCTCCTACAATTCGTTTCTGCTTGCTATATGGGGCTCACGGATATTTTTTCAAGAAAAATAAAGGATAAAATAAACCTGTAATTTTATACAGTAAAACTTGCAAGCAGCGTCATTTTTCATACAATGAAATAAAAGAGATGCGTTAAGGATTTACCCAAATGTTAACGAATTTAGCCATATCGCAATTCACCATTGCCGACCAATTACAAATAGACTTAGCAGCTGGCATGACTGCTATCACAGGCGAAACGGGAGCGGGTAAATCGATCACCCTTGACGCGCTAAATATGGTTCTCGGCGCGCGTGCTGATAGTCAGGTCGTCAGGCACAACACCAATAAATCTACCATTGTTGCTGAATTTGACATCCATAATCAGCCCGCCATTAAAGACTGGCTAACTGAACACGACTACGCAACGGAAGAAAACGAGTGCATATTAAAACGTATCATCACCAAAGAAGGCCGATCAAAAGCTAGTATTAATGGACTCCCTGTCAACTTGCAAAACCTCAGGGAACTCGGCACCAAACTGGTTGATATGCACAGCCAGCATGCACACCACAAATTACTCAATCGCGAACACCATGAAAAACTCCTTGATGCATTTGCAGGTATAGAAAGTGATGCAGCGCAGGTTAAACGCAACTATAAGGACTGGCAGCAAACGCATCAACAATTATCGCAACTCACACAACAACTTAACGACGCAGAAACACGTATAGAATACTTACAGTTTCAGCTTCAAGAATTCATTGATCTTGCTATACAGCCCAATGAATACGTCGCCATTGAAAAACGGCATCAACAACTTGCCAATTCTGACGCGCTTCAGCAAACTTGCCATCAAGCACTTCATATTTGCCGCACGGATGAACAATCGATCGAGCGACAGCTAAAAAAATGCTTGCAGCAACTCGATCCGCATCGCGTGCATACTGAAGCCATTCAATCCATCACCGAACTACTTGAAACAGCAAACATTCAAATCGAAGAAGCCTGTACTGAGTTGCGCTATAACCTCGACGACCTAAATGCATCTCCACAAGAATTAGATGACATCGAAAAGCGCATCAGACTTTTTCATGACCTCGCACGAAAGCACCGCTGCAAGCCCGAAAAACTGAGCAACATCCAAAAAAACCTTGAGTCTGAATTAAATAATCTAGCGGCCAGTGACGACCAAATCATCATGCTTGAACAAGCGCTTGAACAAAAACGTCTTAGCTATCATCAAAATGCGATCACCTTGTCTCATCAGCGTAAACTTGCCTCCAGTACATTATCCATACGTATCAAAGAACAAATCACAGCACTCGGAATGGAAAACTGCCAATTCTCAATTGCTTTAAACCATAACCCTGAAGACGCAAAATCAACGGGCTATGACACCATTGAATTTCTTGTGAGCACAAACCCAGGACAAGCCCTACAGCCTCTGCATAAAATTGCGTCTGGCGGTGAGCTTTCTCGAATTAGCCTAGCCATTCAAGTAATCATTGCTGAAACCAGCGCCACACCCGTATTGGTTTTTGATGAAGTCGATGTCGGCATAGGAGGCGCAACGGCTGAAGTTGTCGGCAGACTCATGAAAGCACTTGCCAAAAAATCGCAAATTATTAGTGTTACCCACCAGCCTCAAGTTGCCAGTCAGGCAGATCAACACTTAGTTGCCGCCAAACAACAGACTAACGAACAAACTACAACACAGATAATGCACCTTGACACGCCCTCAAAAATCAAAGAAATCGCGCGTATGCTCGGTGGTTTAGAAATCACTAAGAGAACACTGGATCACGCCAAGGAAATGCTTAAAATTGCATCTTAACTCATGAAATCCTCGCACCTTATCATCAGTGCCTGCACCATAAGCATTTCCATTATGTGCTTGCTTGCAGTGATTCAGCAAACGCCCACAAAAGGGACAAACATGATGCCCAATATTTTCGCCGATATACCGCCATTACTCCCAGAAGAGCTCCTTGAGACATTGGTCCAAAATACGCATATTCGTATTGAGCGCATAGTATCAAAGGGGCACATAACGCCTATTGACGAATGGTACGACCAAGATGAAAATGAATGGGTCATTCTACTCAAAGGCGCTGCACGTTTAGCCTTTACTGACCAAAGCGAGGTTGAACTCAAAGAAGGTGACTTCATCAACTTGCCCGCACACTTAAAGCACCGTGTCAGCTGGACAGCTCAAAATACAGAAACCGTTTGGCTCGCCATTTTTTATTAGCATGTCGACTGGCCAAACTAAACTACTCACAACCGACCAAACTACCCACAAAAAAAACCTTAAACTTTGGCGATATGGTATTTAACCTTCAATAGCTCAAACAACAAAGCCACGCGATTTTTATGTTTGCACTGAGGGAAAGGCTATTTATACCCATCGAAACTGGAGGTACAAGAAGGCGGCAAGCGAGCGAATCCCCATGAGATTACAGTCAGTAAGTGATTGGGGTGATCGGTATATATAGCGCTGAGAAATAGCATCGCAAATTTCCATGCTACTACCGTCTCTTCTTTCTGACAAAATGACCTTCATTTTCAGCTGTTCATAAGGGTTCTCTTTATTTGTCACAACAATAAAGCCATTCGGATTTAATGCCAGAGTCTTACCCTTTTGAGTTGCCATTGTCGTTGCAACAACCATTTGCTCATTTTCATAAGAAAACCATAAGGTATCCACATGCGGCGTACCCTCTGGGTTCACTGTTGCCAACTGAGCAAAATTCAAGCCCTCTAGTAGCGCTAGTGCTTCAACTTTCATAAACACTTTACCTTTATCAACACAAATACTCATAGTATTGGACTGATATCACATCACCGCCTTTATTCAACTAACCCAGAGAGATATAACCCTTAAGAAAAAGTATGGCTTCACCTGACATTATTACCCGATCTCCATCCAATGATAAAAACAATTCGCCACCTCTTTGAGACACCTGCTTCGCATGAAACGTTGCTTTCCCCAACATTTCCGCCCAAAAAGGGGCTAATTGCGTGTGTGCAGATCCCGTCACAGGGTCTTCTAATATCCCAGATCGTGGTGCAAAAAAACGCGACACAAAATCATAACTTTCTGAGGGGGCTGTAATGATGACACCACGTGTATCAATTTCTAACAGCTTATTAAAATCGGGAGATACCCCCTTTACTTGCGCTTCGTTTTCTAATAAAACGATACGATCTATCGACTCATAACAATTTTTGGGGCTAACACCTAAGGCTTCAATCAGATTTTTTTCAATCGGTATTTCAACAAAATTTTGAGCAGGAAAATCAAGCGCATATTGGTCGCCTTTTCTCTCCACCAACAAAGGCCCAGAAAGCGAATCAAAATGGATAACATCGCCCTCAAATCCGAGATAGTTGAATAAAACAAAAGCACTGGCTAAGGTTGCATGCCCACACATCCTTGCCTCAACTGTGGACGTAAACCAGCGAATATGGAATCTATCTTTGTTTTTCACAAAAAAAACAGTTTCCGAAAGATTATTTTCGGAAGCTATCTTTTGCATCAGCGTATCAGGTAGCCACGCATCGAGTGGCACAACTGCAGCTGGGTTACCTTCAAACACTTTACGGGTAAAAGCATCTACTTGATAAATCGGTAACTGCATTGAACCATCCTTATAAACTAACATGTCAATAAATGCTTATACTACATGAGCATCGAAAAATAGAGATAAAAATATTTTGTAAATAAATCAAACAAATAAACAATTCTCTGAACCAACTCAATATATAAAAGACTAAGTTATTGTTCTGTTTATCCATCCGTAATAATTATCATTAAATGAGTAATAGGGTTATCGTATGAGGACATTAACTGAGCATCAAGTTTATACGCTTTCTTATAATGCACTTACCCACCACGGCTGTTCTACAGCCGCAGCAAACTCGCTTGCACTCTCCATAAAAGAAACAGAAAAAAGCGGTATTAGTAGTCATGGATTACTCTACTTGCCTATTTATTGCCAACATTTAGCTTGCGGAAAAGTTGCACACTCAGCTAAACCCACGTTGAACAAACAGACAGACAGCAGCTTTCGTGTGGACGCTGATCAAGGTTTCGCTCACCCTGCAATTGATCTAGGTTTCAAACATATCATTCCGGCAGCTAAAAAAAATGGCATTGCAGCCTTATCTATCCATCAATCCTATAATTGCGGTGTGCTTGGCTATCATGTCAATAAAATTGCGGAAGAAGGGCTTGTCGGGCTAGGATTCACTAACTCGCCCGCATCCATAGCACCTATAGGAGGAAAAAAACCTGTTATCGGCACAAACCCTTTTGCATTAGGCGTGCCTAATGGCGAAGGCGGTGCAGCCTTCATCATGGATCAATCAGCAAGCGTTGTCGCTAAAAGTGAAATCATGAAACGTGCTCAGAATAAACAAGAAATTCCTTCTCACTGGGCTTTTGATACAGATGGTTGCCCTACCACAGATCCTCAGTCTGCATTAAAAGGTAGCATGGCACCCAGTGGTGGCTATAAAGGTTTTGGGGTTGGTCTAATGGTTGAAGTTTTCGCCGCCGTGCTTAGTGGTGCCACACTTGGAAAAGACGCCAGCCCTTTTTCTGGTGAAGTGGGCGGCCCGCCAAAAACAGGGCAATTTTTTATTGCGATTAACCCCGAGACCTTTTCAGGCGGCTCTTACCTTAATAACTTATCCAGCCTTTGTGCTGCCATTGAATCCCAAGAAAATGCGCGATTGCCAGGACAAAAAAGACAACAATTCTACGATAACAACGAACCGATACAGATCAGCGAGGCGCTTTTTGAAAAAGTATCCGCACTGACTGACAGCTAATTGACAGTATATTTACAGGCGGGAGTGTTTTAACTCCCCATAAATAACAAGAATGATAAACCTTAATGTGTAGTTACGTTCTCGGAGAGAAATGGAGAGTCATCAGATAATCATCTTTGATGGAATATGTAACTTCTGTAATGGAGCGGTGAATTTCATCATTAAAAGAGATTCTAAAGGTGTCTTTAAATTTGCACCGATGCAAAGTGAAGTAGCCCAAGAACTCATGGCAAATTATCAAGTTCATGAAGTGGGGTATGAAACATTTCTTCTTATAAGGGATGATGAGTGTTTTTTACGAACAAATGCAGCATTTGAAATAATAAAATACCTTGATGGATTCTGGTTTATTTTTAGAGCACTCAAAATCGTTCCCTCTAGCATAAGAGACTATTTTTATAGGCTACTTGCACGGAATAGGTACAAATTATTTGGTAAACGCACCACTTGTATGGTGCCATCGAAGGAAGTACGTGATAGGTTTTTAACATGAACGTAACAAGCCGCAGCGAGCGCCATTTTTGTCTACGGTTGAGCGTGGCATTAATTAGACTCAATAGAGGGTGTATTTGAGCATGCATCACTCAAAGATTCCCACAAGTATCGCGCTGAGGCAGCGTCACTTAATATTGAAAAAACGGTGTCACCCTGAAAACGATGATGAAAAATCACCGCATTAACACGGGCTAGTGAAGTTTGTACTATAGCGTCCACGGGGAACGCCTCTTCCCGCAAATCGACTCCACACACCTTCGCCATCACCTCTGCTTTTTCACAGCCAGATAACACAAACCATGCGCGGCTGTACTCACAGTACACGGGGTAACAAGCGCCATTAAGCGTGTTCTCTGAAAATGTAGGCTGTTTAGTTGTTGGGTTCGAAAGAACCCAATATTCATCAGTACCTAATCTCAAAACCCAACCGCCCTGCTTAATCTCTTTACCCGCATTTATTTCTTGTTGCTCATCTATTCCTTGATCAGATAGCCACGTTAATACATCTTTACCTTTAACACCAAAACGTGGTAATTCTGATTGGTCTTGTAAGTTGGGATGAACTAAATCACCTTCAGAAAAATCTGTTCGATCCCGTCCAGCAACACATTTAAGCGGGCTCTTTTTTACTGTAGCGAATACGTCTTGCGCATTTGCAGATTTCATCATCACATCTCCTGCCGTTTTGATTCAGCGTCATAAAAAGGCAGCTCAACGACGGTACAAGTGACCTTTTCACTACCACCAACCCCAATATGAAAACTATCACCCACACTCGCCTGATCAATACGCACATAAGCCATACCGATGACAGCGCCTATTGTTGGAGAATACTCACAAGACGTTACATTGCCGGAGACCTCATCGCCGTTAAAGGTTAAATGGCCTTCTTTAGGTTTAACTTTCCCCAAAGGGATTTTGAAACCCACAAGTTTACGTGTCTGTTTTCTCGCCATAACAATCTCAACCGAGCGTTTGCCGACGAAGAATGGCTTTTTCTTGCCTATTGCCCAGCCTAAATGTACCTCACCAGGGTGGGTCATCGAGTCGGTATCCTGACTAACAATAATATGCCCTTTTTCTAACCTTAGTAACCGTTGGGTTTCAACACCAAAAGTCTTGAGATCAAAATCCTTACCGGCTTCAATAAGATGATCCCACAGCGTGAGCGCATAGCAAAAAGGCACATGAATCTCATAACCTAACTCCCCAACAAAGCCAACACGTAAAAACCTTGCTGGAATGTTGCCTATTTTTCCTTCGCGGTACGCAAGGTAGGGAAAACTTTCTGACGATAAATCAATATCAACCAACGGCTGTAAAAGCGCACGTGAATCAGGGCCAGCAAGGTTAACACCAGCAAAAGCTGACGTCACATTGACAATTTCCACATTCAATCGCCACTGTGCATTCCATTTGAGCATCTCTCGATACACGCGCTCAACACCTGAGGTCGTCGCCGTGACATAAAAATGCTCATCACTGATTCGACAAGCGACACCATCATCAATAATAACACCATACTCATTCGTCAAAACGGCATAGCGTGTTTTCCCTACCGGCTGTTTTATAAAACCAAAAGTATAAATGCGATTCATGAGTTCAGCCGCATCAGCGCCAAATATTTCTATGCCACCTAAGGTACTCACATCGATCATGCCAACTTTGGTGCGAACATGAACAGACTCTTGCTCAATGCATTGATCCCTCTGCCTCCTTTCACCGTAAAAGGCTGGACGTTGCCAGTTTCCTGCAGGAATCATACTCGCCCCTAATTGCAGATGCCTTGTATGCATGGGGGTGCAGCGATAAGGCTCAAAATTTCTACCAACGAGGTGTGCCAACTTTTCAGCACTAAACGGGGGCCGAGCGGTGGTAACACCCGTTTCGGAAACGGTACGGTCTGTTGCTTTGGCGACTAATCGTGCAGTGGGCAGCGCCGAATGTCGCCCCTGCGAAGGCCCCATACCGACAGTGGAAAATCGTTTCACCAGCTGAATATCCCGATAACCCATCTTCGTGGCATTGACTAAATCTGCAGATTGTAAGTCTTCATCAAAATCAACAAAATCTTTGCCTTTTGGATGAGGGAAAATAGGCCAGCCAAACTGCATACGCTTATGACAATGAACAGGCGTCACCTTTTCCGAACTTAAACCTAATGCGCTGAGTGCTTCTGTAGCAGCTCTCTCACCATCAGCTATTACTTTTGATAAATCATGTATCCCATTCACCGAACCTGCAAGGTATAAATGCGCTGGCAATCCCTCCAATGAGAACTGATGATGTTCATCATCATAAGTTAACTTAGCACCCGCCTGACAAGCTAACTGATAGGCAGGCATAAAGCCTGATGACATACATAGCAAGTCGCATTCCAAAATCGTTGAATCTAAAGCAACCTCTCCCTCACGTTTGATGGCGCGAATATCCACTGAGCACAATGCCTGCCTTCCTTTATCTGCCATTGCCTCGTAGACTGTCGCTCCTTGATAAACCTGAACGTGCCTTCTTTTTAACTCACCCAACAATTCATCTGATTCCGGCTGTTCACGCATATCAACTTTACGCATATCAACAACAGCTACAACCTCTATCCCTTTATCCAGCAAAGTCAACGCCGTTAAATAGCCTTCATCATTACCCGTTAATATGACTGCTTTTTTTCCAGGGTTAATGCCGTACCACTTTATTAGCCGTAACGCCGCACTGCATAACATCACACCGGGAATATCATTGTGTCGAAATACCACATGCTGCTCAAAAGACCCCGTTGCCAATACGCACGCTTTTGCTCTCACTTTATAAAGACGATTACCTTTGATAACAGGTAAAAAATTATCGGTAAACCAGCCATTGCAGACGGATTCAGTCAAAACCGTGATATTTTCATGTGCTTTTATTTGATCAACAAGTTGCTTTTGAAGCGTAATTTCTCGAGTTTCATCACAAGTAAATCGATTGAAGCTCAATGCGCCGCCGATTATTCGCTGTTCTTCTACCAATAAAACCGATGCTCCCGCATTCGCCGCTTTTAATGCCGCACTCATCCCTGCAGGACCGCTTCCCACAACCACGAAGTCATAAAAACGGTAGGCTTTATCATAATAGCGCTTATCATTATCGAGACCGATTTTTCCTAGCCCTGCCTTGGCACGAATGATTTTTTCCCACTTCTCCCAAGCACCGAAAGGCTTAAAAAACGCACGGTAATAAAAACCAACCGGCATAAATCGTCCAAAACTACCTAGCCATTCATTTTTATCCTTCGCTAAAGAGCCTGTGTAGTTTTGACCTGTGACATGAAGGCCTTCGGTAATCAGGTATTTATCAGCAAGCACATTGGGCATATTCCCGACTTGTACCAGTGTATTCGCATCTTGACCCGCCATGGTTAATACACCACGAGGCCGATGATACTTGAAAGAGCGTGATAGTAAGGATCTGCCATGGGATAGTAAGGCACTTGCAATGGTATCACCTTCAAAGCCTTCGCAAATCTGCCCTTCAAAGGTGAATCGAATGGGCTTCTTTCTGTTAATCAAACAGCCTTCGTCATCAGGTAATCGATATTCTGATCCGCTCATGTTGCAATGCCTACTTCTGATTTAATATAGGCCTCTTGAGGGAACTCAACCGAAGAGGGATCATAGGTTTTCAAAATCCTATCTGTCACCGTATGCCGCTCAGCGATAAACCAATAACTCGATGCAGCATGCATCCACCACTCAGTGACAATACCGGCGACGTTATCGGCATAAAAAACATAATCTGCCCAAGCTTTATCACTGCAAGTAGAAGGGTTCGGCATATCCTTTACTTCTCCACCATAAACAAATTCGCTGATATTTCTTGGCCCATTCATTGGGCAAGGCATTATCTTCATTAAACTGACCTTTTTCTTCAATTCTTTTGACTTGAATTAATGACTAGCAGCCGTAGCACCCATTTCATTGACTTGAACAAACTGATCGAAACGATCCATTGCAAAAGGTGCGATAAGATCCGGGACTTTACCGCCACTCGCGATCAGTTCAGCCATAGTTTTTCCACAAATTGGCGTGGCTTTAAAACCCCAAGTTCCCCAACCTGCATCTAAGTAATAATTTTCCACAGGACTTAATCCCATAATAGGGCTGTAATCCGATGTCATGTCTGTAATACCTGCCCATTGACGCATGAGTTGCATATTGTTTAAAAAAGGAAACATATCTACCGCATGCCCTATCAACTCTTCTTTTAACGCCAATGTCGACCGCGTACTGTACAGCGGATACGGGTCAGATCCACCACCAAACACAATCTCACCTCGACTGGTTTGCTGCACATAACAGTGCAGTGCTGAAGAGCTCACCAAAGGGTTTAAAAATGGTTTAACAGGCTGTGTTACCATCGCTTGCAAAGGATATGAAACAATAGGCATCCTAAATCCTGCTTTTGCAGCCATCACCGAGCTGTAACCAGAAACGGCCTGAACCACAACATCGCAGCTCACTTTACCCTTATTGGTATGCACGCCAGTGACCTTATTGTTTTCAACCACGACATCTGTCACTTCCGTTAGCTGATGTATTTCAACGCCTCTTTGCGTCGCCCCTTTTGCATACCCCCAGACAACCGCATCATGCCGAGCTGTTGCTCCATCTTCATGCCATAACCCAGCTAAGATTGGCTGGTGAGCAGGGTTCATATTGAGCGTGGGAACAAGTTTGCGTATTTCATCGGGTCCGATTAATTCAGAACGACCACCAAAATGTTTATTCATTTCAGCACGCTGCCTAAATGAACGAATCGCGGCATCGGTATGTGCGAGCGTTAACTGCCCACGCTCCGAATACATGATATTAAAATCAAATTCATTCGAGAGTTTTTTGAATAACTTTAATGATTCAACATAAAACTTTACGCCTTCGGGTGTCAGGTAGTTCGATCGAATAACAGCCGTATTACGTGCTGTATTTCCGCCACCGAGATAAGATTTCTCAAGGATGGCAACATTCTTCACACCATGATATTTAGCGAGATAATAAGCAATGGCAGCACCATGCCCACCACCGCCTATAATAACAACATCGTAGCGAGGCTTTAGTTTGCTCGGTACGGGAAGATCAACCTCTTTATCAAAAGGGTAATCCTTCTTCAAACCGTATTTCAATAAACTCAATGGCACGGATTACTCTCCTTTATTCGGATTTTTACGCATTAAAATCCAATAGTTCCTGCCTCTTATTTAAAGACAACGGTTTTATTATCATCGAGAAAAACGCGATGCTCAGCATGCATTTTTACAGCTTCAGCTAAAGATTGCGTTTCACTATCGCGCCCCACTGCAGCAAATAACTCCGGAGAATAAGTATGGTCGACTGACTGAATAGATTGCGAGATAATAGGCCCTTCATCCAAATCTGCCGTCACATAATGTGCCGTTGCCCCAATCAATTTAACACCGCGCTCATACGCTTGGTGATAAGGTTTAGCGCCTTTGAAGCCCGGCAAAAACGAATGATGTATGTTAATAATTTTACCTGGAAGCTTTGAACAAAACTCATCCGATAAAATTTGCATATACCGTGCAAGAATAATAAGGTCTGAACCGGTAGATTCATAAATATGCATCAATTCTTGCTCTTTCTCTGCTTTATTCTCCTTCGTGATGGGCAGATAAATGAAACGAATCCCTTCCCGCTCAACCATAGGCCGTAAGGTTAAATGGTTCGACACGACAGCAGTAATCTCAATATTAATCTCACCTTTACGCAACCTGTATAAAAGATTATCTAGGCAGTGATCATATTTACTCACCATAATTACCGTGCGGATCGGTGTATCCATTGAAGCTATCATCCAATCCATATCAAAGTTATTCGCCACCTTTGGAAAATTATCTTTTAACCCATCAAGGTCATGCGTGCCGTTTTCAGAAAAAAACCGACAACGCATATAAAGGCGTCCACGCACAGCATCATCAAAATGTGATAATTCACTAATATAACACCCATGTTCAGACATAAATTCCGTCATCCCTGAGACAATACCACTTCTTGATGGGCAACTGGCCTTCACGATCATTTCGGATTGATCTTTCTTTCGCATACTCTTCATCACCGGTTTAACATATTACATATTGTTGAATATCTATAAAATTAAGCTGTATTTTCTACATCCGCTAAACCGTGCGCCTGATGCACAGACTTACGTGAAAGCTTCATTGCGATTTTCGGTGCAATCCATAAGGAGGGAAGAAGAACCAAGGATACAGGCATCGCCGTAATCACAATCACTGATTGCAATGCTTTTATACCTCCATCTCCCATAGAAATTAAAACAGCTGCCATGATACCCATCATCACCCCCCAAAATACGCGAATACCTGCATTAGGTTTATCATCGCCCGTTGTTGCCATTGAGATTGCAAGCGTCATGGAATCACCTGTTGTGGCAACAAAGATCGTTGTTAAAATAAGAAACAAGCAAGTCATCAACGTGCTGAATGGCAAGTGACTCGTTATTGCTAATAATCCAGAAGGCAGATCGAATGATTCAAACGCTTTCGTGATTGCACCGGGTGACTCGAGCTCTATCCCCAACCCTGTTCCGCCCAGAATCGTGAACCAAAAGCAGGTAATAACGGGTGCAATAAGGCTCAATAAGACAATAATTTCTCGAATACTGCGCCCCTTAGAAATCCGCGTGATAAACATAGCCATCAGTGGCCCATAACCTATAAACCACCCCCAGAAAAACACCGTCCACCACGTAAGCCACTCTTTATCGCCACGAAAAGTCGCCATAGGTATAAACTGGTTAACATGTAAACCGAAGCTATGCAGATAGCCATCAAAGATAAATGCTGTAGGGCCAAAAAAAATAATGAAAGCCATCAGTCCTATCGCCAATAAAACATTGATTTGGCTTAATCGCTGAATCCCTTTTTGAATACCAGCAGAACATGACAACGTATAAATAACCACCAACAACATCAAAATAACCATTTGTGTTTTGTAGTTATTGATGACACCAAATAATAGCTCTAACCCTTGGCCTACTTGCAACCCTAAGAACCCAATAGGCCCTACAGTACCTGCCAAAACCGCTAAAATACAACTTGCATCAACAAGGGTTCCCAGGCTATTCGTGAGTATTTTTTTGCCAAAAATAGGGTAGAGCAAAATACGTGGTTTTAATGGCAAACCTTCATGGTAATGCAAGTACATGAAAATAATGCTCGTTAAACTGCCCACAATCGACCACGCAAGAAATCCCCAATGCAGGTAGCTCTGCGCCAGCGCATTGAATGCAAGCATCTCTGGTGTCGTCGTATTAGGTTGAGAAAAAATAGGCGGTTGCGCCATAAAATGTGCAATAGGTTCTGCTGCAGCCCAAAATACCCCACCACCGGCAAGTAAGGTACACATAATCATCGACGCCCAATTAAAGGTAGAAATGCTTGGTGTCGATATACCCCCTAGCTTTACTTTTCCTGTTGGCATAAAGGCCATAACAAGCGCAATCAAAAATGTCAACAACATCAAAAACTGCCAGAATGCACCAAAATAAGTAACCGCAACTTGAAAGCTTGCATCAACCCAGCGGGTAAGCAGAGGTAAGTCATAAAGCGCAAAAAAAACAAAAGCACAGGAGATCCCTCCACTTAGAAAAAATACAGGAAGATCTACATGTCTAAAAAACTGGCTACTTGTTCTGGCGACAGGGGTATTAACTTCTGAATTTTCCATTAGAAAACCTTATATTTTGAGAAAAATAGTCATCATTTTTATCAATCATTTCTGATAAACCTCCTTCTAAAAAATTTAACCAATTTTTGCCCATAATCTTGTTAATATCTGTCGAGCTAAAACCAACTTTCGAAAGACCTGCTTCAATTTTTTTAAAGTCGCGGCCATCTTTAAACCAGCTAAGCGCTTTTGGCCAGGTAGCATTTGCTTTAGAGCCTTCGCCATAATCGCGCTCTTTTGTCCAGCGTCCATCTCGCATCCAATCTAAAATCGATTGAGGCTGGTTTTGACAAAGGTCTGTTCCTAACCCTATGTGCTCCACCCCCATTAATTCTGCTGTATCTGCTGCCATCTGACAGAAACTTTCTAATGAACAGTCAGATCCATCTTTTAGGTGAAAAGGGTAAAGACTCAACCCCAATAGACCACCTGATTCAGCTAACGCCTTCAATAAATCATTGGACTTATTCCGTTTGGCCAGATGAAAGCTGAGCGGATTAGCATGCGAAATAACGATGGGGCGCTCAGAATATTCGATCGCATCAAAAGTACTTTTTTCACCACTATGACTCATATCAACAATCATACCCAAGCGATTCATTTCCTTGATCACTTGTTTACCGAAGCGGGTAACGCCGCTATCTACAGCCTCATAACAACCACAAGCCAGCAGGCTTTGATTGTTATAGCTTAACTGCATGATGGAGATATGCAGGTCCCGCATGATCTGTACCATGTCAATATCATCTTCAATACAAGAGCAATTCTGAGCACCTAACAAAATGCCTACACGACCTTGCTTATGGGCATGCTCAATATCTTTTGATGAATAGACAGGCATGATTAAATCGCTATGCCTAGCAAATAATCGGTTCCATTTCTCAAGAACCAAGAGAGCTTCTCGTATCTGTTCGTGGAAAACACAAGTCGCATGAATTGCTGTCACTCCTCCAGATTTAAGTTGCTCAAAAACCTCCCGACTCCAGTTTGAATACTGTAACCCATCTATAATCATCTAAACCTCCTAACCAGCTTTACGCTTGTTTATAAACTGTTTTTACAGAGGTATAGAATTCTTTAGCGTAAGTACCTTGCTCTCTTGACCCAAAACTCGAGCCCTTTCTTCCACCAAAAGGTACATGATAGTCCGTACCCGCCGTTGGAAGATTGATCATTACGCAGCCTGTATTAGCACGATTCCGGAAGTCACTGGCACGTTCAAGCGATGTCGTACAAATACCCGAAGTCAAACCATAATCGGTATCATTAACAACTGCCAACGCCTCTTCGTAATCGCCTACCTTAATGACACAAGCTAGAGGTGCAAAAATTTCCTCCCTATTTATCGCCATTTTATTATGTGTGCCAATAAAGAGTGTCGGCTCAAAGTAAAAACCGTCTTTTTGATGTGCTAACACATTGCCACCAGACACGATCTCTGCGCCATCTTCCAAGCCTTTTTCTACCCACTTTTTATTCGATTCCATCTGCTTAGCATTCGCTACTGCACCAATGTGAACACCCTCGGCAAGTGGATCACCCACCACAAGCGCTTCCATACGTTTAACCATTTTAGCAACAAACTGGTCATGAACCCCTTCTGTAACAACTAAGCGGCTTGATGCTGTACACTTCTGCCCCGTTCCAAAGAATGCACCTGCAACTGCGCACTCTACAGCCAAATCTAAATCGGCATCATCGAGTACGACAAGTGCATTTTTGCTGCCCATTTCCAACTGACACTTAACCAAGTTTTGTGCCGTCGCCACGGCAACTTTTTTACCGACTTCACAAGACCCCGTAAACGTCAGCGCGTCTATATCAGGCGAATGCGTTAACGCATCCCCAACAACAGAACCAGAGCCCATGATTAAATTAAACGTACCTGCTGGCAAACCTTGCTCTGCAATAATTCCCGCAAGCGCACAAGCACTCGCTGGTACATCATTAGCGGGTTTAAACACAATGGTATTGCCGTATGCTAATGCGGGTGCGATTTTCCACGCAGCGGTTGCCATAGGGAAATTCCAAGGCGTAATGACACCAACAACCCCTACTGGCTCTCTTTTCGTAAAAACCTCAACATTTGGGCGTACTGAATCGGTAAAATCGCCCATTTGACGCAGGACTTCAGCCGCATAATAGTGAAAAAACTGGCCAGATCGGTAAACCTCTCCTTTCCCTTCAGCAAGGGTTTTTCCCTCTTCTCGACTCAATAATTTCCCCAGCTCGTCTTTTCTTGAGACTAATGCGTCGCCAATGGCCATGAGAATGCTATAGCGTTGCTCTAGCCCTGATTTTGACCACTCGGCAAAAGCTTTTCTGGCCGCTACAATAGCATCAGAAACATCCTTTTTTGTAGCTTGTGAAAATTTGCCAATAACATCTGACAAATCGGATGGGCTTGTGTTCGTAATAGTCGACGTTGATTCGCGCCATTGCCCATTAATATAATTACTGAAATGCATTCTCATAATTCCCAGTTAGATTTTTAAACCTTAACCAAATAGTAAAGAACAACACCCAAAAAATAAAATTAGTATTTCTTATCAAAACAAGATAAACAACAAAATAAACTAATAATGAACCATACAAAATTATTTATATCTAATAAAAAAAACTCCGTAAGGAATACTTACTTTATTATGTTGAAAAAAAATGCCTACAGAACTGAAAATAACGCAACTGAGACACTTTGTTTTAGTTGCAGAACTCAAGAGTTTTCATACTGCATCTAAAAAAGCGTGCAGATCACAGCCGGCGATATCTCTATCAATAATGGAGCTGGAAAAGAAAATAGACGATGACCTATTTATAAGGAACAAATCTTCATGTAAAAATAGCATTAAACTAACAGAGGCAGGAAAATACCTCCTCCCTAAAGCAAAAAGAATATTAGCGTACCACGACAACATAACCAGAGATATAGAACGAACTAAGCATTCAAAAAAAAATGAAAAAGAAAAAGAAACATTCACCATCGCATCCATCCCTTCAGTCAGCCAAACACTACTACCCCAAACACTAAAAAGATTTATTGCCGAAAACAAGGACACAACAGTCAATGTCTACGATTACAACTCCCACCTTATCGTCAAAATGCTGGACGACAAGGAAATCGACATTGGGATTGCACAAACAACCCAGGATATCAGTGATGAAACCAAAATATGGATCCCTTTATACAAGGATGAAATTGGCGTCATCTGCCATAAAAACCACCCACTATCAAAGAATAAATCCCTATCATGGAAAGATCTAACCCCTTTCAACTACATAAAAAATGATACAACCGGGTTACTACTTAATACAGAGGCAAAACCGCTCATCAATGCATCAAGCATAAGCCTCTTTAACACAAGTTCACTAATATCCATGCTCGAATCAGGTTACGGCATCACGACACTGCCTCTTTCTGCGGTACCTAAAGACATAAAGTCGCTCATATTTATCCCTCTAACAAAACCGCAAATAATTCGAACCATTTCGATCGTAAAACCAGCCACCACGGAAAAGAAAGAAAAAACCCAAAGATTTATTGAAATAATAAAAAATAACATAAAATGAAAATAAAAATAAATTCAAATATTTACTGATATATTTTTCTTATTAGATTTAACCTTATAATTATGTGATATTTAATAAACTTACAGCGTTAGAATTAAGCATAGACTCATGAAAAATTCAGCAGTAAAAAAAACAGAAAACGAAGAAAAACAAAAGCTAAGGCCTTTCAACCAGGTAATGGACATAGAAAGGCTTGGCACACTCTTTCAAAGCAGACTAAGTTTCTCAAGAGTCTTACTGAGACGAATGTATAAGGAAAAGTGGAAAATAACACTCACCTCTATAAACATCGACAAACAAGGCTTCGGGAACACCATTTACGAAATAAAAACACCAAAAGAACACTACAGTTTCATCGTATTTTCAAATTTCATCCCCGACAACGAAAGAAATGATCGATGTATAGCCACGCAATGGGATATCACCACAGCACTCATTTACGGAGAAATCTCGAAAACGGATATAAACCACCTCACCAAAAACGTTCCCCGACAAGAAAAAGGTCGATTTGACTGTCGATGCCTATCACTTTCACGAGCAAATAGAAGCAGCAGGAGCTTCGATTACCTCATAGACAAACTAAGCCAAGGAAACCAGCCTGACGCAGAAAAGCTTATTGAAGTAGGCTACCTCCACCGCATTAGCGCTGTTTATGGCAGTGGAAAATTCGGCATGGCAGATTGGAGCCACGTAAAGCAACACTACACAGATTTCGACCAGCCTTTTTCTGCCGAAATGCTCACTTGCTTTATCATACGGCATTTTAGCCTCTACCAAGCCGAACATATTGCTTACAATAAAAACCCTGAAAATTTTACGCCACTAAAAAACACATCACGTCGCTATTTAGGCATTGGCAACTCTACAGGGCTTGGTATGGCACCCTTTTTAATCAACCACCCGCAACTCATTAACAAATGGATACTCACCCGAGAAACCGGCCTCTCGATTATTAGAAATGAAAACAATCTCACCCCTCAAAAGATTTCAGCATTAAAAAATGTCAGCCAAGATGTTATCAACCACCATGAAGAAATCATTATTAGCAATAAAGAACAAAAGGTCATCAATAGCATTATCATCAAGGATATGATCAAACTCCAGCTAAAATTACAGCATGAAACCAATATAGATACTTTACTTTCTTACAGCGAAACTGACTTATCCATTGACGCACAAGAATTGATCATCTCCATGCTTTTTGAAATATATCCTGAAAAAATAGATCACCTCGACCAACATGCCGCCACCGAAGAGGGACACACATTAAACCCCGAAATGTCGATAGCAACGCTTAAAGACATCATTGAATCTCGCTACCAGTGGGCCATCAAAATCAATTTCAACCACGCAAAAAACAAACACACTTGCTGGTACTATTCTAAGCAAAAAATGGAACCGAGACTCGGCACTCGCGACGAAGAAGAAATCAAACAAAAAAGTTTACCCCTCTCAGTAGCGCTTGGCGTAAACCTCTGTTATCAAAAAATACAAACGTTAGTGCGTAGCGACTCCCAAATAAAAAATGTTGGCGCACTTACACTCGAATACCCGCACTTTAAAACCGTTATTAAACGTATTCAAACAATGGGGGAGTGCACTTATGGTGATATTCAAGCAAACGTGAATGCTCACAACTTTAAACCAATGCACCTTTTACGATGCAAGCTTGCTTTTTTAGGCGTTAACAAGTTTGACCCAAAGTCACACCTATGGGTTCAGAATACGATTTTCCAAGGTGCCCCCCTCATCAACGAGATAAGCACGCCCGACAATACCTACAACTGCTTTATGCCTACAGCTGCTAACTACAGATAAATTCATGAAATGAGACGCTTATGATTGTATCGAAGAACGAACTTTACGCGATTTTAAAAAACAGCTTTCAGTCATCAAACTTTTGTTACGGCAACTTTGATGACCCCATCAAAGCAATCATATGGCTCGAAAACAATGGTTTCTCTGGCATCGAAGAGCTTGAAAAACTACTCCCCTACACAAAAAAAGAAAAGCTGCGAACGTCCATCCAGTTCACTGACAAAAAATACAAACGTACAAATTTCGACTGCAAATACCACAGCTTACTCGCCATCGAGTCATACATAACAGATAACTTACAATTAAAAATGCGAACATCAGACAGTGTAATATGCACGATAACACACTGTCACAACCGGAAATTCATTCTTCACACCCAAGAAAAACTTGCACAACACAACATATCAACCATCGCGCTTTGGAGCCAAGGGAGCAAGACACCTTGCACAACTGCCGCGCTGAAAAGTCATCGCTCCGAACACCTACACTTTTTTGACGCATTAAAAAGCAACCTGCCCCTCAGTCACGCGGAAAAAGATCAATCAATCACACTCATCTGCGACAAAGAGCCGGATATGGAGACGCTCATTGCTCGCCACCAAAAAAATCAACCGCTGCTATTTGACGAAATAAAAAAACAAACGAAGAAAATACAGCCCAAAACCACTACCAACCAATACAAACCGATCACCCTTTCAGAAGAACTCTGGCAGTCGCTTTACCGCCTTGCTGAAGACGGATTTGTTACTCATAGTGATGCATCTTTACATCAAGCTGGGGCGTAATAGTCTATCCAGAAATAATATAATCATAAGAAACGATAAGAAAGAAACGCCCGATCAAACGGGCCTTTTAACATAAAGTACTAAAGAGTGATCAACTAACTCAAATCCATAGCGTTCGGCAATCTCATGCTGCAATCGTTCAATATCTGGGTCATGAAATTCAACAACCTCGCCGGTTTCACTGCAGACCATATGATCATGATGCTCAGCTTTAGCGATTTCGAAAACACTATGCCCCCCCTCAAAGTTGTGTCGTTCGACAAGCCCCGCAGACTCAAACTGAGTAAGCACACGATACACCGTCGCTAAACCAACCTCTTCGCCCGCATCAAGCAATGTTTTATAAACATCCTCAGCGCTCATGTGCGCAGTTTTTTCCTCTGCGCTTTCAAGAATTTGGAGGATCTTTATCCTTGGCAAAGTCACTTTTAACCCAGCCTTGCGCAATTCCTGATTACCTGAAGACATACTCGAACCCTTCGCGTGATTTTATGAGAGGTGTTATGATAGCATTCCTTAATTCAATTGTAGAAACTCTATACCCACCCAAATGATTAAATTTGATGATTTAAAAAAATTTTTCCCCTGCTTATTCATTAGCACCTTACTCTTCGCAGCTTCCTGCAGCACCAGTCATTTCCCTTGGGTTTACCGTATCGATGTTGACCAAGGCAACATTGTCGACACCAAAAAACTTGATCAATTAGAGCTGGGCATGTCCATGCGACAAGTGCGCTACCTTCTAGGTACGCCACTCATCCAGGATACTTTCCACCCGAACCGATGGGATTACTTCTATAGCTACGAAACGGGCAAGGGATTAATTTCCAGAAAATCACTTATCCTACACTTCAACGAAGAGCAAAGTCTCGCCCGTATTGATCAAAAAGACATGAAGACTTTTCAGCGAAACTTTTATTAATGCAAGAATAGCGAAAAAAATTAAGCCTCCTTTTTAGACTTCGACTTATCTGCACGCGCCTTACGCGAAGCTTTTGGGTCGGCAATTAATGGCCGATAAATCTCCACCCGGTCTCCCGCTTGCAATACTTGCGTCTTAGGCTTTATCGCCTTACCAAACAACCCCATTTTTGTCGCTTCCAAATCAATCTCAGGAAATGATTTTACAATTCCTGATTGCATCGCCGCATCAAAAGCCAAGGTTCCCTCAGGGACATCAAGCGCAATAATCTGTTGTCGATTAGATAGCGCATACGCCACCTCCACATGAATAGTATTCCCGCTCATACTCACACCCTTATCCATAGAGACTCCTCGCTCTTTTCACGACACAATCAACCATATTCTGACTGACTGAATCAAACAATTTTTTTACGGCAACCCCAGCCAAACGATTAGATAAACTAAACTCAATATCGAGAATAACTTTGCACGCATCATCATTTAATCGCTGGAAAAACCACCTACCCGAAAAGGTATCAAAAGGCCCTTCCTTTAACGTCATAGTAATAGATTTTGGTGAATCCAGACTATTAACCGTTGTGAAATGCAT
Organism: Pseudomonadales bacterium; assembly: GCA_965248335.1. GTDB lineage: Bacteria > Pseudomonadota > Gammaproteobacteria > Pseudomonadales > DT-91 > CAKMZU01. The sequence continues at coordinate 983,469 of CBDFIY010000003.1, read as the reverse complement.
TTTTATGCCGCGCTTTTGTAAAAACAACGTCGCTGTCATCTCAATAGCCGACTCAGAAAGAATCTCAGTAGACACACAACCTTCAAGGTATTCAGGGTAAGTCGCCACATCATTCACCAACGCAAACAATTTTGCATCACTGTAAGGTAAGATGGCACTGCGATTAATATGCGTCATACTGCCGCCCAAAATTTTGAGGCTGTATTGTCAATAAAATGCCGCTAGAATTCAACAACCATACACAAGCTCAATAAATCCTTATATACTTCACCGATGGCAAAGAAAAAACCCAAAGTACCCGACAACGTCATCGTGCGAAACAAAAAAGCGCGGCATGACTTCTTTTTTGAAGATACCTTCGAGGCCGGTCTCGTCCTCGCCGGCTGGGAAGTAAAAGCCTTGCGAGCAAAAAAAGTTCAGCTGGTCGATAGCTACGTTTTGCTTAAAGGTGGAGAAGCGTTTCTTTTAGGCTCGCTAATAAATCCCCTACCTACTGCCTCAACACATTTCGTCACCGACCCACAGCGTACTCGAAAACTATTGCTGCATAGAAAAGAAATCGGAAAACTACAAGATGCCATCAACCAAAAAGGCTACACCTGTGTTTGCACACAACTGTATTGGAAGCATCATTTAGTCAAAGCCACCATTGCACTAGCCAAAGGTAAAGCCTTACATGACAAGCGTGCCACTGAAAAGGAACGTGACTGGAACCGAGAAAAGCAACGTATTTTACATAAAAACCAATGACTCGCATTAATAAGTCACTTTATCGTCACGCAAAGCTTTTCACGAATCCCTTGACGTAAAGCATGCTGACAACCATAATCACCCATTCTTAGTACTTGTGCATTGGGGTCGATTTGGATTCGACGCCGGTATCAAAGTTCTTGGTGCATGTCGTGAGGTCAGCCAATCACGTAAATCCAAAGCTGAATTCGTTATAATTGCAACTGCAAAAAACGACCCGTTCTATGGAGAAGCTCTAGTAGCCTAACCTAGAACACCTAGCGGCTTAGGCCGTTACGGTCTTTACCAAGGTGCCAGTACCGAGGTAACGACTGTCAAACAGAACTGGATCGCAGCGACATTTGCTTAAGGTGTCGTAGTTAAACTAAAACTTAAGCTCGCAATTTACGTCCTGCCCATCGGGCTGTAATGCGTTAAATCAATCGATGGATCTAAGCATGTAGAGCCACTAATGGCGAGCTGGCGGACGCGGGTTCAATTCCCGCCGACTCCACCACCCTCCCCCTCAACAAAACCCAACCAGCACCTAAAGCCCCCGAATAATAGGCTTTTCAGCCAACCCAAACCACAACGAGCATCAATAAGCACCATTTACAGTTAACCTATTTAGGGGTAACTTGCGGGGTATATGAGCAGTCTAAAAACATCATACCCCAAAATGGATGCCCCCAATGAAATTAACGGATGCAACGATAAGAGCAGCAAAACCTAAAGACAAAGCCTATAAATTGACCGATGGAAAAGGGCTGTATCTACAAGTCTATAAAACCGGCTCCAAGGTGTGGCGCTATAAATACCACTACGCCAAAAAAGAAAACCTGCTTACCATCGGCGCATACCCCGACATCAGCTTGAAAAAAGCCCGCGAAAAACACTTTGAAGCAAAACAAAAGCTCAACGAAGGCATCAACCCAGCAGAATATAAACGCATAAGCAAACGTAACTTGCACCAAGCACAAGATAATGACTTTCAAAGTGTCGCAACAGAGTGGTTTATCAAAGAAAAACCGCATTGGTCAGAAAGCCATGCCAGTCGTGTTGACCGATTATTAACTAAAGATATATGCCCCTATATTGGCAAGATGCCAGCATCGACGATCAAAGCCCCTGATATTTTATATGTACTCAAAAAAATAGAAGCCCGAGGTGCAATAGAAACCGCCCACCGAGCAAAGCACGTCATCGGCCAAGCTATGCGCTACGCCATCGCTACGGGTAGAGCTGAAAGAGACTACACCCCTGACTTAAAAGGCGCATTGCAAACCCCTATTGAAACTCACCTTGCCGCCATTACCGAACCCAAAAAAGTGGGTCGATTGCTCTGTATGCTTGATGGCTACGAAGGCACCGCCACCATCACGGCGAATCTACGCTAACTCATGGTCGCCATTGAATTCTTAGTCATTTTCAAATAATCAAACACGCTTCTTACATTTAACATTAATTTTTTCATCATTTCGGGTATGGTTTCTGTACTTTTTCGGCTTTTAAGTAGACCAATAGCAAAGCGTCGTAGACCTGTCTCTTTATCACATCTCCCTGCTATAGAATTGGTGGCCTACGCGGTACCCTTCGATGACTAGTTGTAATTTCATACAGCCTTTCCAGATGGCTAACCATCCAGGTCGTCCAGTTCGCTTAGAATCATACCAACCGCCAAGCTTTGCCAGCGTTTGAAAAAACCAAAGTAAGCTTGGTGGCTTATCAGGCAATGTTTTTTTCTCTTTCAGAAACCAAAGCACTTGCCATTCTTCAGCAGAAACAACTTTATTCGCAGGTGTATTTTCATTTCCTGCGTTTTCATTTCCCTTCTGCCCGCTCTCTAAATTTGCACTGAAAGGCTTCATTAGTGCTTCGCGTAACTGTATTAGCCTTACTGCTATAAACATCAAAATAACAGCTATTCGCTCCATATTGCCGGCACTTTGCATACGCTGCTCTTCGACCTTTGCGCCTGATTTCCACGCTTTATGAAATTCTTCTATACCCCAGCGAAGTTCATAAAATCTTAATATTTTACGGCAGCATTCAAAGGTCTCTATATTCTCGGAAGTTAAAAGAATCCAGCATAATTTCTCATCCGAGTCAGCACCCACTTCCTGTGCTATGACAACATTAACACTCAAGGGGGATAACTGACTATCAGGCCTTTGAGGAGGCAGAATTGTCACTCGTTTACTTCTTACTTCGAGCTTGGCTTCTCTCGCTTTTCTTCCCCCTCGCTGTGGAATCTTTATCGTATACTCGCCAATTACAGGCGTTTCCAATACCGCATCAAACAAACATTTATCTTCATCAACCAACCTCCGGTTCTGCGATGCCCTGACAACAAATCGCTCGCCATTATCAATCTTGTATTGGATGTATTCAAAAACATCTGCTTCACGATCACATACACTTATCGTTATAGCTATCTGATCACCTAGTCTCTGGCTTATATTCTCTGAGGATTTTTGCCATTTAAAACTTTCTTTCTCCTCATAAGGCCTTTTTCTAGTGGAAACTTTTTCTGACTCACTTTTGCCGAGTCTTATCCAGCGCTGCTGATCAATCAGACCAACAGTTCTCTCCAAATTAGCATCCATAAGCATAACTGAATGAACCCAGAAACCTTTGGCTGTTGAATCTTTAGGGCCACCCAATCCACCTAATTCCGAAACAATTGAATGTTTATAGCTAAGCGTTGTTGAATCCTCAATAGCCAGCAGTAAATTTGATTCTTGTGATAAAACTGCCGTTGATTGAAATCCGGATTTAGCAATATCATCGGGTTTAACCGCTTTATTTTCAATAAAACGATACCCTCCAAGCAGCGCCGCTGAGTCATCTGCACATGAACTAGCCAAAGAGGATCCTGTATTTGCCGATAACTCAGCGGCTACATGAATCAGCCTATCTGTTCGTCTTTTATCACCCAAATCTGCACCTCCAAAGGTTACTTCTGCCCATTTTTTTGAATCAAGTATGCTGTTAATGATTTACTGACCTTTGTATGTTTGGTCATGTATGACACTTCATATACAGAGAAAGTTTAAATTAAGGGCGAAATTATTGAATTTATTACAGATTAAGAATCAATAAGCTCCAGATAACTTATGAATTGCTGGATATTTGTGATAAAGAGACAGGTCGTAGACGGGTTATATTTTCAGGGCCAAACAGGGTACGAATCTGACTACGATCCTCATCGTAATTCCAGTCGATCATATAATGACAGCTTTCTATAGACCAATGCCCTCTATTATCTTCAAGCACTCGCTCCGCATTAGCATCTTCCTTTGGTATGCTAGTAACACCATAAACAATCTCATGGCTTTTCTTGCCCGTTTTCTTCTCAACACTTTCACGCTCAATCATAAAAACCTGACGAACATACGGAAAATCAAGATAGTCATTTAGCTCTGTTGTGGTCCATATTTTTCGCGTTTCTATCCGGCCATGCTCTCCTTTACCCGTTTTAATATAATCTGCTTCTTTCTTTATATTTTTGAAATGTAATTTAATATCTCCTAGAAGATTTTTTTGATTACCTTTTACAGTTAAATGATAATTTGCTTCGCGCTTACCTACAATGTAAGTAGCAAATTCTCTTTGTGTAAGTAGTGCATCTGCAGTGATTGTTTTCCCTTTAATGTTGATGCTGTCCAGCATTGGTGCAGCTACTTTTATTTCATTTGTTTGTTTTTCTTCATCGCTACCATCCACTGCCAAGACACCTACTTTTTTTGAGTGTAACAACGCCCACTTTTATGACCAATAGCGCTCATTATATGTGTCTGAAAACCTTTTTCATTAATGGCTCCGCACATTGTTTTCCCATCAATCGCAAGGCTTTCGTCGATGGATGCATATTGTTCGTTCCACGCATTCAGAGCCTGATCAAGTTGCTCTGGTTTAATATTAATTAGTGCGTTTCGAATAACCGTCCGGCTTGGAACCTCATAGATGCCATTGCGTTTTCTACATTTAAAGCGGCTACGCGCTTTTTGCCCTAGTGACTGAACCCAGATGGAAATATCTTTATATCCAATCATGCCACAAAGAACTGCCGCTACAGATAAAGATAATATGTTAGGCATTTTATGTTTTTTTCCTTGTGCTCTGCGGCTATCATCAACACCCTTAAACGCGTCATACAAAGATAGCATTTGATCTGCAGTGAGTTTCATTCTTCTTATTTTTCCTGTTTGATAGTGTTCGTCGATAAGGGGGCTGGAAAGTATGGTTTTTGCATTATTCTGCAAGGGTTGAAGAAAAATTAATTTCTGGGATTCTGACTGTTTGCTGTAATGATTTCTTGTCCGGCTATAGCCTTTGGTTTTGCCAACAAGCACCCAATTTGATGCGCGGTAGATCGTGCCGTGGTAGCGTTCTGGATCAACAAAAGTTTCGAGTAATAACAAAGGGTAAGAAAAGCGTTCAATCCAATCTTTTTGAATTCTTCGTCGGCATAAGGAAAGGATTTGTGATGCTCGGTTTTTAGCGTGGCAGCCAGGCAATATCAGAAAACGTGAATTATTGGCTATTAAATTTAGCCTGTCGTATTGATGCCTATAGCTCCAGCCAATCCACTGATCCCTGTCTGCGCACTTCAGTGCAGCTGCAGAAAAACTGAGCAATGCGACAGGCTGATCATCAATTATGGCGAAATACCAGATTGTATTACCAATTTTCCGTAGTGCCCCAAGGTAGTGATGAGCTTGCATGAGGTCTTGAAATAGCTGCTCTTCCGCTGCATCTACGGGTCTAACCTTTAATCGGGAGTGCCGCAAGCCACTTCTCATTTGTCTGTTTGAGGTATGGCATTTTACAGAACAAATTGCTTTTGTCCAGTTGATAGGGTTATGTTTTTGTTTTTACAAGGAAAATTAACCAGGGAAAATTCGCCGTGCCTTCCGCCACCTAGCACTTAACCTATTTGTCTTTTTGTGTATGGAAGATAGATTTCGTGGGTTAGGAGAGCTTGCTAGAAACAAGCCTATTTAGACTGACATTTTGTTCTGCCGCCAACATGGCAAGTTGCCTATGTTGTTCTGGGGTTATTCTTACTTGGAATTTACCAGAAAACTTTTTTGTTCCTATAGGTTCAGGGATTTTATCCCCATCCTTGCTCATCATCTCGATGACATCGGTAACAACTTTCCCTATACCTTTTAAGGCTTTTTCGGGGGTTTCGTCGAGCCAGCTAAGCCCGTTAAATTCTGCGCATACAGCAACAAACTCTTGATCATCATCAGACCAAAATACACGATAGCTATATTTTTCTACATTATTTTTCATTGTTTATTCCCTCTAGTTTAATAATGGCCTGAGTTACCTGCTTCACCTGATATGATTTTGCTTTCCCGTCCTTTCGACGTTGAATATTAACGAAAGGAGCTCCCCTCCATGGTGTTTTGTAAATTCTATGACTAGTGCCATTTTGAGTGGGCTTTCCGAAATAGACTTCACATGCCTTACTTAGCTCGTGAAACGATATATTTTCAGGTGAGTTAAGTAGCTTTACTTTGATTGGAGTTTTTTTAACCATCTTTTTATAGTATCACTATTGATACTACCCGTCAAAGCTTTAGTTGCTAGCGATCTTTACCCGTCAGTTTCTGGTGCTACCAAATTCGACTTCGCTAGCAGATATACCTAGCTTAGCAAGCACGCCAGCTCTTTTTCTAATTTCAACATTCTAAACCCTTTTCTGTCGCATAGGCTTATGAACATCGGCCCAGGTTAGCCTACCGTTTTCATTCAGGATTTTCGCTAATTTTTTGGCTCGAAGCACTCCTAAAGCGGTAATATCTTTGATTTCTTTAATTTGAGCAACACTAATTTCGTTTTGAGGCTTAACGTCTATTACGTCATTATTTGTCGTTGCTTTCAAAACGTAAAATCCTTATGGGTTAATTGCTTTTCGTATAACCAACGTATCACTTGTGAGCGAGAGCGCAACGCCTGCGCGTCACTCCCCCCCACGTACCTGTTTTGTGTTGGCAGTGTCAGCGCTGGGGTAGATCGTCATAGATCTTCGCATCTGCGTCTATCTCTAGAAGCCTGAACCCAGCTTTATGAGCCATTTTTATGACGGTGTTAAGGCTATCATCGACACCCTGATAGGAAAGGTTGTCGGGCAGATCTTCAAAAAGCTTAATTATGTATCCGAATTCGCGACTGTGGATCATGTCATTGCTTTTGGACAGCTTGCTTAAAGCAAGGGATGATTGTATGGAGATGTGAGCTGTGGATACGCAAACTGCTTTGTTGTATTCGGGGTTGATTGCGAGTGGATTAATCGCAAGGTCGTCTATGCCACGCCCAGCTTCATTATCTATAGTAACGCTGGTGTTTACTGCTGAGGGGTGCAGTGAGAAATCCCAGTTTTTAATCGCTTGCGTGTTAGAGCAGGTAATGTTGTTGCAGCCAATTACAACGCCAAAATCTCGATTTGCAACTTCCGCTGCTTGCTCTGGCGTTTCAGCTTCTACTGTTAGCTCTCCAGAAAACTCGACGGTAGTATAGATTTTATAAGTATTCATCATTTGGGACTCCTTGTTGCTGTGTAACCAACGTAACAATTGTGCGCGCGAGTGCAAGTCGGAGAGTGATCTCATCTTCCGCCACTCGGCACTTAACCTATTTGTCTTTTTGTGTGTGGGAGAGAGATTGAATGGGTTAGTATGGTGAGATTGCGGTAGCAATATCATGCCCTGCAAAAAGCCCTGCTAGAGCTTTAGCCTTTCTACTATTATTCTACGGCCTCAAGTTTATGCAGCGTATGGTCGAGTCCGTCCTTAATCCGCTCGGCTTTCGCCAGAATTATCGCGTCACCCTCCTTTAGTGCGCTAACCATAATGCACTGAGGTTCATAGCTTCCATTGGTGAACCAGACTGCATATTGTGTATGCCTCACGTCATTATTCCTCGCTTATTTTGGCGGGTTGCTTACTGTATTCGTGCGGTGCAACGATGGGGAAAATAAGCAGTATAAGCGCTATAAAAGTGCTCGCATCAGTCACCGCGTGTATTTCTTGCACTGTCATACCCTCACCCCCAAGAAAAAGACCGGATAATACTAGAGTCACTAGCAGTGAGGCGGAAACAATCGCTCGTCCTACGGATGCTTTAATCAGTCCTGGAAGAACAGTTATCTCTTTTTTAAGAAATCTCGATATCGCTGTTTTCATTTTTCAAATCCTTTCTCTGTTGGTTGTATTTATAACGTATCGCGTATCGGCTTGATTGCAATCGAGCGGGAACACCCATAACCGTTCCCTTCGCATAGCACCTGCTAAATACGTATTTTTCTTTCTGAGCATTCGAGCACTGCACCCTCAAAAGTGCGCAGCAAATCAAAAGCGGCCTTATGCAGCTTGTGAAACGAGGGGAAATAGACGTTCGAGTAATGTTCGGGCTTCTCGATGCCGTTCCCGTGAAAGGTCAAGCTTACGCTATTTGATCCTGTTATTGGATTGTTCATAAAACTGGCTTTATAACCAATGTCTTTGAATGCTTTTCTGATTGCTTTCTTTTCTATGCTCATATCGCCAATCCTGAAAGTGATACCCATCCGTGGGTTGTTAATAGAGATCCGTCTCCTGTATTTAACGTATCCTTTGTCGGCAAGAGTGCAACGGAGAGGGAATGCTGTCCGCCACCCCCCTATTACACTTAACCTATACGTAGATCTGGCTAAACTAGATACTTCCGGGATCTGAGTTGTATATTATTGCGATAGCAATAAGGTCTCTATATCGCCTAATGATCGATTACGGCGACTCGGTGCCGGCAATCTACTGTGACCGGCCTGTGTCGCGGGAATGCTAACAGGCCTTTATCTTTTTAACGGATCGGAATTACCCACCGTAATTTGAGTTAACTGCGTACAGGCCTTCTTTTCCGGTGCACTCCACGTAGCCAGAGGCTAGTGCCTTTTCTAATAATTCGTCGGCATTTAGCTCGAAATTGAATGCTGGCGCTTGCTGCTGAAATAGCTCGTCTTTGGTGATTAGGTAACTGTCCATTTTATTTGTCCTGGAGGCTTACGCCTCTAATAGTCTCAATTGAAGTTCAACCTTGTCTAGAGCAACCCTAAGGCCAGCCCACTTACCAGTATGCCGCTCCTTACCTCTGTCCGTTACAGCCTCCCTCTTGTGCATCTTGCTTGTAGCAAGTTCTGATAATATTTCAGTATGCAAACAACTTAGTACTTCGAATGCTGATATTTGTGCGGTCATTTGTTCGTCCTTTTGTGTCTATACAATCAACGTACATCATTAGACTACTCGCACAAATCACTGAGAAAGCACTACCACTCCGCCACGCACCACTCAACCTCATTGATTTTTCGCTACTTAAAAATGGAACTCGATATGGGTACAGAGGAATTGCGTTAGCAATACCTCCGGGGTGCGATACCCAAAACCTAGATTGGCTGTGGTGTCGCACTCATGTGCCGCTCAGCCTTGGACTGAAAAATTATCTCGCCAGTTTGGGCGCTTTCTACCCATACACGCCACCCGTAGGCTTCTAATTTTTCAGCTTTTTTTATCGCGACGGATCGCGTAGCGGGATTGTTGGGGTCGCTCCTTATTTTGCTGAATAATTGCGGGTTGCCTGCGACGAATTGAACATTCCAAATTTTACGTGAGTTCACTCTTTCCTCTCCTATACTTCCTATTAAGACTTCAACGCGACCCAGATGAATGAAACCAGCAGCCAGTCAGGCTGCTTGGCTATTGGCTATTGGCTGCTTGGCTATTGGCTGCTTGGCTATTGGCTATTAATGCGTTCATTTTCTCATGCTCGGCTGGCGTAAAAAGTGATTTACCTGATTTCACTCCGTCCTGTAAGCAATACTTCGGACAGTTTTTTGAACCACTTGAGATGATCTAAGTCTATGAATGTTTTTACTGAAAATAGTTCATGCAAAATTTGATTTCACAGATTTTAGATTCAATGTCCGATATTTGCTTACCACAAAAAAATTCATTAGGGCGCTATTGATTACGCTAATGGTATTCCGTGGCAAGGCAAATTTTCGCAATATGAGTCGTTTTTCAAGCTTGTGCGAGAAAACTTTTAGTCGATGGTATCGTGTATCCTTCGACTTTAAAGCTTTTAATAATCAGCTCATTTTTAGCGAGTTACCGAAAGAAGATGAATGGATTGCAGCTATAGATGCAAGTTTCGTAAAAAAGAGCGGCAAGTGCACTTCAGGTTTAGGGAACTTCTGGAGCGGTGGTTCAGGCTCCGCTGAAAAAGGACTTGAGGTCTCATTGCTTAGCATTGTCCATCTCAAATCAAATACCGCGTATGGGCTGGATGCAAAACAAACCATAGACCAAGAAGGCAAGTCTCGTACTGACTTGTATGCAGAGCAGACTGTTGGTATGGCTAAAGCATTAAAAGACAAGGGAATACGTTATATTTCTACGGATAGCTTTTATACGAAGATAAAATATGTCAACCCTGTTGCCGAAGCAGGTCTTCATATCGTTGGTAAGCTACGCATAGACGCCCGTTTAAAATGGCTCTACGAAGGAGAATATTCTGGCAAGGGGCGCCCCAAAAAATTCGATGGCAAAGTCGATATAGAAGCTGATCTTTGTCGATTTGAGTATGTAGGAGAGATTGATGAAGGTAAAACGCATATGTACACAACCGTTGCTTACTCAGTTTCCCTTAAACGTGATATCAAGGTGGTCATGTTAATTTTTAAAAAAGGCGATAAAGAAGGCCGCGCTCTTTTATATTCAACGGACACCAATCTAGCTGCTATGACACTGCTTACCTATTACAAAGCAAGGTTCCAGATTGAGTTTGTTTTTAGGGACGCCAAACAATACACGGGTCTGATGGATTGCCAGTCTTGCAATGAAGAGGCGATCAACTTTCAACTGAATGCATCCTTTACTGCGCTAAATTTAATGAAAATTGAAGACAGAAAAACAAAAGGAACACAGGGTGAAACCGTTATATCTATTGCATCATGGAAGCGGCGAAAACTCAATCAGCACATGATGCAGAGACTTTTTAACGAGTTAAAAATTGACTTAAATGATAAAAAAGTCAGACAAGTTTATGACAGCATGAGTAACTTCGGGGTTATTGCTGCGTAAAACTGTCCGAAGTATTGGTAAGTCTAACTTCAATAAAGTTTTTGCTCTAACTAACTCGCCTTCTGCGACCATCCTGTGGAATGCTTCGTTCGCCATCTCTTTTATCAAACTTAGGTTCATGAATTATCCCTTACTGTTGTGTGTGGCGACTGGGTAAGTAGCATCCGCGTAATCAGTAATACACTTCCTATCTTCTGCGTTTAGTTCGACACGAAACTTAACATTGCCATTAACGCTGACGTGGGCAACAATTTCATAGTCGCCGTTCTTCATGTGAAGCCTGTCATAAACCGTAGTCCCGTTTCCTAAGTGCCCAAAACCTAGATCTCTTTTCTTCATCTTATGCCCTTATGTTTTCTTCTATAATTCCAATGTACAAGATTAGCCGCATCTGGCAACTCGCTAGGCGTGATCCCCCTCCGCCACACCACTAAACGTTATCTCACTTGGTGACCCGGCTTGGGTAGAGGAAGAAAGTAGATTGCGGTAGCAATGTCGGAATGCATAAAAAAAGCCCTGTTAGGCTTTGTAATGATTCCTGATTAAATGCTCGGTAGATTTCAACAAACTCAGCACTCAGATACACAGAGCCTGTGGTTTCGCTTTGCGTGGCATAGCCACCTGCCCAGCCTTGCGAGGCATCATCATAGCCACCTGGGCGTAGCGTCATACGCACTTTCACCAAGGTGTTTTTAGGGATCGGACCAAAACTGTTTTGGTCATCGGCAGAGTTAAAATCATTCCAGCTTGTCATTATTGTGCACCCTCTTCGGTAGCGTTAGTTTGAATAGGGTCAGGGAAAGAAAAGGTCAGGCGATCAGCAGCAGGAGCCACTGGGCCCTTTATTTTTTCCATCAATCGACCAAGGTGGGGTTCTTCGATCATATCGAGGCGACCACTGCGATCTTTAGCCGGATAGCCATAAGGGTTGAAGGTGTGATTAATAAAAGCGCGATACTTTTGTCCGTCTTCACTCTCGATTTCAGCGAGCGTAATGATTTGATCAACAATACCGGGGAGTTCCAGCGCCGTTTTTGAGCCATCAATTTGTGGCGTGAAAATCTTGCGATTAAAGTCATCGACTTTTTCCTCAAGAATGCCCACAAACCAAATGTTCTTATCACGGGTGTGCTGTAGATGAGTGAGCCAGCCAATCATTTCCTGCCCATGTAAACCATAAGCACCTCTTGTATCAGGCTTGCCTGTTCGCTCACTAAAAGCTTGAGGCTGGCCTTTACACCACTGCAGACAGAGTCGGCCCGCCACCGTAATAGAATCAATAAACACTGTTTCGTATTTATCGAGCGCACCAGAACTACCAAACTGAGCGCAAACCGCGTCATAATGCGCTTGGCTATAGGGTTGCTCATCCCGCAATGCAGGGTTAGGGCCACCAATAAATACCGCAATGTCGCGACATTCTTGCCAAGTGCGTGGACGGATTGTGTCGCCAGTCCAATCTTCAACGGCTAAATCACCGGCTTCAAGATCAAAAAACAGTGTTGATGCTGCTGTCAGGGTTCTCAACAGGCTTGTCTTACCTTCCCCTGATCCACCTAATACGCACCCTTTGATACCGCGTTTTTCTGCCAATCGTTGATCGGCTGTGATGATAGGAAAGCTCATACGTTCACCTCCACAATTTGTAGGCGAAATGTTGGTTTACCGATTTTTAACGTGCGAGCAGGTTTGAATGACGCTTGCAGGTAGGCAGGCCAAGCCGTGTATTTACGCTCAGAAATTTTATAAGCGACATCAATAAAATCTTTTGGATCATCGCCACCCTCTCGAATACGATTAGCCATTTCTGCCAATTGCTTCTGATCCCATACCGGCTTTTTAGGCAACTCAGCGGATACCCGAACACCTTCATCATCAAAGTTAACAGTGCCGGTGTCTTTACCTAACTGTGCACGCAAGTCATTGGCTTTTTGCTCATACCTAAGTGCGATAGCGCCATCAATCCACTCTTTGAGTTGCTTGGCATTACGCAAATAGTCAGCAGCTTCTGCCTGTACCTGCATGAGATCTAACGCCGATTGGCTCGACAGTTCACCGACCGTTAAGGTTTGAGATTTTTCAAGAGAAAGACTCATGCTTCACCTCCTACCGCACGCTCTGAGGTGCTTTTACGAAGACATTCGTTTTCGTAGGCTTCAATATCTTCAAGGCGGTACATGACTCGCCCTTGAAGTTTTAGAAAAACAGGGCCGATGCCTTCCGAACGCCAGCGCTCTAAGCTGGCTTCACTGACACCCCATCGATTGGCAAGATGCCGCTGATTCATATGATTGATACTCACGTTTAACTCCTTCGGGTTATTGCTAAAACGTGAGGCTATTGTTACGAATGCTTTGTACGGGGGTCGTTACACAAAAGGTACGGAAAAAGGTACGGAAAAAGGTACGGAGAAGGGTAATAGAGGTTTTTATCGGCTATTATTTAATATTTTTGAAATACCTATCCAAGGGATGCCCAGAAAAATGAACATGCCGTCTAGGATTTGACTTCAGTCATGAACTAACAGGGTTGACGTAGTGTCTAATTTAAATGCTGATTCTATCTTTAAAAAAAACAGCCTAGCTTGAATATTGCGCTCAAGAGGGTCATCAATTAGGCGAGGTAATTCATGCCTATCGGAGTTGGAATACTTCTATCGACTATAGTAATAGTAGTTTTTGCTTCAATCGTATTTATTTCAAGGTATCGCGTATGGAAAACGGTAGGTAAAGTTTTCTCTGTACTCATCGGCATTGGGTTATTGATAGCTCTAAGTGTATGGATATATTTTCAATATACAGAAAGAGCAATTATTATCACCAATATAAATGGAATATACTTGGGTATGCCAGAAGTTGAAGTCACTCTTGCAAAAGGTAAGCCCGGCACAGCAAGCATTCTAGAAAGTATACTTAATGGCTTTAAAAGACCTATGCTTTATGGGTCGACGACTATAGGAGTAGAAGGGCCATCAGAAGACAAATTAGCAGTGAAGTATGTATGCCAATATGAATACGACATACATATTATGGGGTTCAAAAAACATACTACTGAACAAGAAATAATTAAAAAGCTTGGAAATTCTAACAATATGAGCATTAACAAGGACGGAACCCGAAAGATCTTAAATTACCCTGAATACAATGTGAGCTTTACATTAGAAAAAAATACTGTGATCAGTGCATGCATGACAGGTTATCCATTTACATTTATCGAAGAGTTTTCCAAATAAATTATTTACAGCGTTTTTTGGTACCAGTCAATGGCGGGATTTATTGACAATTTTAATCAAGCTTAAAGCTCCACATTCCTCTCCTTACTTTATGTAGATAATTTTGCCACTCCTTAGATGAAGCAAACAATGACTCCATCCGTTGCGATCCACCGACCTGCCCGTTTGTGCGTGTAACAGCTAGAATCTCTTTAGCTGGCAACTCCCAACGGCCATTTTCACTTTGCTCATACATAAACTTTATAGCCAGCAACTGCTTGCCCCTAAGATACCAATCTGCCTTACCGTGAATACCGAGTACACCACGATAAGGATCAAATTCAATAGGAAAGTCATCTGGCACTTGATTAGAAGTATCAGAACCTGAAATGACTCGCTTATAAAGCCACTCTTTATTTAGCTTTGTCCCCTCTAGGTGAGAGGCAATCGCATCAGACAAACAACAGACAGTAATACCTTCAGGCCACCGAATATGCAGAAGCTCATTCTTTGATGTACTGAGAACAATAGCGACAGTTTTTTCTTTAGCCAGTGCTGCATGTACATTATCAAAATGACTAGAAAGTGATCTTACGACATAAACAGAAACATGAAACCCACCATGAAGTTTGGCCGTCCCAATCTTCCAAAGTACATCATTAATAAGAGGTTTTTGTATTCCATGCTGATCCGCTAAAGGAATATCAAAAAGACCTGCCAATTCCTCAAGAAAGCGTCGATGGTTTACTTGAAAAACAGCAGCTTCGGCAATAGGCAGGTGCTTCATTAAATATGTTTCTGGCGATCGGTAATAAAGGTATTCAGGATCATCCCCCTCTTCAAGCTCTACTAATACCAGCTCATCATGGCACACTGCTTCTACAAAACCTACATAGCCAGTACAATCAAGAAAAGTCTTGATGCTATCGGCAGAATCAACATCTAACATTTTATCCATATCCTTCTTAGGCACACCGGATAAAGGAGTACGAGTATTCGATCGTAACAAATTTGCAGAAAAATCGAATAACTGAATTAACTTAAGCGTTACTTGCGGTTGCAATGCGTTCATAACTTACCTCCTTAAAAATGCCCCATGAGACTAGAAGGCGCTCACAGAGAATTCTATCTTTCTCACGTTTAGTTTTGATATTGCAACGGTTATCACCTCGAAGATGAATATGAATGACTCTTGCTCGTTCACCCTTCTCTTTCCTTACACCTATTGAGATAGTTGCAAACGTCAAATAATGTTCAGCAAAACGATATTGATTTTGCACATCAGCTCTCGCTGCCTCATGGATATCTTTCTCATCATATTTACTGATCTTAAAATCCATCACTCTTCCATGATTCGAATAACCCAGTTGAGTAACCTTTACCCAGTCCACGTTTCCATCCATGCAATCAAGATGCACCGGCGCACTCAAAAACTGATAGTCATAGAATTTAATTGGTATTTTTTCACACTGAATAGGTGAACGCAGTAAGTGCTCTGCGAAAAGCAAAGCAACTGTTTCTCTGTTTTCGTTCTTTTTAGATAAAACATCTATATTTCCAGTGACTGGATCATAGGTCACAAAGGTTGATGCAGCGCTTGTGACAAGAGCATTCTCAAGCTTGCTGTCTTTAACAAAATCAATAGATTCAGGGGCTTTGTTATGATGAATGCTAACCTGATAGGCAGAAGTTTCTTCACCCACATCATCTTCTATTTGAGGTCTCCTGAAAACATCAACAGCAACCTGCTCATTTTGACATTTCAAAAGATGTGCAACGGCCTCATGAAATGCTGAAGACGATAATGAGTCAGTTTCTACTTGCAACCCAATAGGCCCAACAAAACCCGAATAACATCGCATACTTTGGCGGAAGTCATCCGCAAGCTTGATGTCTATAGCCTCCATAAAAATCAAAGGTGCATTTTTAAAGAGCCACAAGCTACGATCATATTGATTACCAACAAACTCATAGCTCGCGAGCTGGTCCTTATTAAGCTTATCACGCAGAGCATCTAAAATGTCTGCGCCCTGAGGACCTGTAAGAAAATTTATACGCTCTGCCCAATCATCAAGCTTATAACGCTCTTTTTTAGACAAGAACCGCAGTGATTCTAAATATTTAGCCCTTACTGACCGCTTTGGTTCTTTTTCTATTATCTGTGGCAAGATATGTCCATGACTATCCTTAAGTACGCCCTTTAAAACTACAGGATCAGCCCTATTAATCAGTCTAACCAAGTTTTCCGTGTCTAGCATTTTAACCCCTATAACTTATCGTTTTTATATTTACCACAAAACATAAAACGCTAAAAAGCATAAATACGTTCTGTGTATCGAACATATTAAGATTATTAATTGCTCCTAATGGTTTGTCAAGGCTATATAAAAACGTTCGGTATACCGTTATACTTTCAACAATACATTAGGAGAGTTAACAAATGCCTTCAACCATTGGCGAAAAGATTCACAAACTGCGAAAAGACAGAAAAGTGAGCCTTGATAAACTGGCTGAGTTAACATCATCCAGCAAGAGCTATTTATGGGAACTTGAAAACAAAGAAAATACCAACCCTTCGGCCGAGAAAGTCAATAAAATCGCTAAAGCATTGAAAGTAAGCCCTGAATATTTAATGGATGACAGATTAAAAGACATCAATCCATCAGTTGAGGATAAGGCTTTCTATCGTAAATATCGTGGGCTTCCACCTAAAACCAAAAAGAAACTAGATAAATTTCTTGATATGCTGGAAGAAGATGACGATGAATAACCCAACTACTCCTGGCGCTTGGGCAAACCTCATCTCCGGCCTATGGGGCAGAGACAATTTCCCAATAAATGTCAAAGAAGTTGCTAAGGGAATAAGTGAGAACCAACCAGACCCTATCAAAAAAATAGCGGGAACAAGCCTTGATGGATTTGAGGGAGGTCTATTTCTTCGCAAAAAGTCTTGGTTCATCGTTTACAACGATGAAATTCAATCTGAAGGTCGCATAAATTTCACTATCGGACATGAACTTGGGCACTACCTGTTACACAGACAAAACGAAGACAATTTCGAATGCGGCACAGACGACGTAACCGGGCAAAACAACGACGCCCGAAAGATAGAGTTTGAAGCAGACAAATTTTCAGCCATGCTGCTAATGCCCTGTGATGATTTCCGGCGTCAGGTTGATCCTAGGCATATTGATCTCCATATGATCAGTGCCTGTGCTGAACGATACGGTGTTTCATTACTCGCAGCATTAAGGCAATGGATAGAATTAAACCAAAGACGTGCCGTTATGGTTATCTCTCGCCAAGACAAAATTTTGTGGTCATGGTCTACAAAGAAAGCGATGAAAACCCAGTCCTATTTTCGATTTGGAAAAGAGAAGGTGTTTGTTCCAAGAGGAACACTGGCATCCTCGACAGCTACTCACACACAAAATCAGCAACGTGAAGGCATAGAGTTACCTGCAAACATTTGGTTCCCTAACGAACCAGCAGGGATGACTGCAAGAGAAATGCGCATTGTTTCAGATCAGTATAACTTTGTTATTTCACTGATTGTTATGCCTGATAGGGATCCATGGGAAAAGCCGCTAGATGAAGACCCGCTATTAATTGATACTTATACAAACTTCATAAACAATGGGCAAAATCCATATTGAATTAACTACTCTCATATAAACAAATAAAAATTTATTTGTGAGCAGTAGCAACAGGAAAAGCTATGAGTAACAAGAACGAACCAAGTGAAGCTACCAGCCTAGTCCTCGACTTCCCTAGCACTACATGTGAGGAACTAAAAACATATGCTATTGAAGAAATTGTTGAGAAATATAATAATCAAGTCCGATATACGAGACAGTTTACAAAGCTGAACAAAGACATGACCATCTATATGGTAGCCAATGAATGCCTTATAGCTAGGGCTACTCACACTGGAAAAACGGATAACAATAATGGCACATACAAGTATTGCTATGAAGTCGAAAATATACGGCTGATTAACTCAAACCACAGAATACCTAGTGCTGGCCAAGCTACAATTCGGTATATTTACGAGCGACCAACGACTAAAAATCAGAATCTTTTGAAAGACGCTATCACACGAGCTATTGCTGACGATGCCGGTGACGATAAAAATTACCAAAACGCTGTTAATCGAATTAAGCTTAACCCTGGAAGAAAAAAAGCCAATTTCCATCAATCAAAGAAAAAAAACACTCGAACATCGATCTATTCAGGATACACACGTGACCCCGAAATTGCTGCTCACGCTTTATATCTAGCAAACTATAAATGCGCGATAGATCCTGACAACCACAAAAGCTTTCAACATGCTGATTATAAGCGCGCATATATGGAGCCGCATCACTTAATACACATGGCCTTTCAGCATAAATTTTCAAATAAGAATATTGACATAGAAGACAATATTTTCTCACTGTGTCGAAATTGTCATGGTGAAATACACTATGGACAAAAAGAACGAAAAATTGAAATGACACGAAAACTATACACTGAAAGGGAAGATTACTTTCACGATATGGGCTTGTCCTACCAATACATTATTGACTTAATTTTCGGAAAAAATTGTTAGCATCTTTTGTGCCTTTTCTAAGGCACCCTCAATATCCCTAACGCACCCGCATCTTCTATCAGCTTCAACCTAGCTGTTCTCCCGTTCTACCGCCACAATGATCGTAACTGAATTGATACGAAAAATTGGTAGACCAATGCAAACCACGAACGCCTTATGCCCCAATCAAATGAGCGCACAGCAGCGCATTGAAGAAGTCGCCGACTTGCTATCTAACGCGATGATCCGGGCAGTCTCAGATGCGCCAAAGCAAAACAGCAACGAATACAAAGATAGCGCGAATCAACTTGATAAGACTGGCAAGTAGAGCGTTCATGTAAGAGAGCATTGTTATAGGAGTCCACATGAACGATAAAACCGCATACAACCCTTCTCGATCGGTACTTAAGCAGGTTTCCCTGCTGCCTGATATGCCAATTGAAGAAATTAAATCACTCTGGCGAAAGCTTTACCACAAAGAGCCACCAACGCATGTAAGGGCCTTTCTTGAAAAACGCTTGGCATTTCGCTTACAGGAATTAGCCTTTCGGGCAGATCAACCAAAGCGTGCAGGCAAGAAAGATCGGCGAATAAACGCCATCGCTAAAACCGATCAAAAACCACTCAGAGAAAGATACGCCCAACCAGCACCAGGCACCGTACTAACCCGAACCTACAAAGAAAAGGAGTTGTGCGTGACCGTCATGTACGACGGACAGTTTGAGTTTGAAAGCAGGCTTTATACCAGCCTTTCAACTATCGCCAATGAGATCACTGGATCAAGATGGTCTGGCCCCCTCTTTTTTGGTTTACGAAAAAGGCCTGATGACCCACCAAGGAGGAAACGTTCATGAGCGATGCCATTAAAAAACGCGTTCGCTGTGCTGTCTATACCCGTAAATCCACCGATGAAGGTTTAGATCAGGAATACAATTCAATTGATGCACAACGCGATGCTGGCCATGCCTATATCGCCAGCCAACGTGCAGAGGGATGGATACCTGTTGAACATGATTATGATGACCCAGCCTATTCAGGTGGAACACTCGATAGACCCGCCATGCAACGGCTACTTTCAGACATTGAACGTGACCGAGTTGATGTGGTGGTGGTTTACAAAATCGATCGCCTTACACGAAGCCTTAGTGACTTCTCCAAAATGATCGAAGTCTTTGATGCGCACGATGTCTCCTTTGTTTCGGTGACACAGCAATTCAACACCACGAATTCGATGGGCCGATTAATGCTCAACATCCTGCTTTCATTTGCGCAGTTTGAACGGGAAGTAACGGGCGAACGCATACGTGACAAATTTAGCGCCAGTAAAAAGAAAGGCCTATGGATGGGCGGTGTACCGCCATTAGGCTATGACGTTAAAAACCGTCAACTTCTTATCAATCCCCTCGAGGCCAAAACCATACATCATATTTTTAAACGCTTCTATGAGTTGGGGTCTACCACCATGCTTTGCAAAGAGATGCAATTGGATGGCTATAAAACCAAATCATGGACCACCCAAGACGGCAAAACCCGTAACGGCAGGCTCATAGATCGAGGTGTAATTTACAAGGTATTGAGCAACCGAATATACCTCGGAAAAATTCACCACAAGGGCGAGTGGTATGAAGGGAAACACAAAGCCATCGTCGACCAAACCTTATGGGATCAGGCACATTCTATTTTTAAAACCAACCCTCATGCGCGAGGTAACCAAACACGCGCCAAAGTACACTTTTTGCTAAAAGGGATGATCTTTGCTCCTGACGGTCATGCACTCACCACTTGGAGCTCAACCAGAAAGAAAAGCGGTAAACGCTATCGGTACTATGTCAGCACAAAAGAAAATAAAATGTATGCAGGTGCCTCAGGTATCCCAAGATTCCCTGCTGCAGAAATTGAGTCAGCTGTAGTCGGCCAAATACGCGGATTACTAAAAACACCGCCCGTCGTGAAGCAAGTGGTCGAAAAAGCCAAACTGAAAGGCGTAACGCTCGACGAAGCACAAGTGACCATTGGACTTAACCAGATAGACAAGGTTTGGGAAAACCTATTCCCCAATGAGCAAGGTCGAATCATCCGCTTACTGATTGAAAAAATCATCGTCACTGCTAACAAGATTGATATGCGATTACGAGACAACGGCATTGAACGGCTAGCTCTGGAAGTGACAGACTCAGCAATGATGGAGGCGAAGCAATGAGTAAAGGTAGCGGCTTTGAGATTGAATTTTCACAGGAAGGAGATCCGAGTGTATTGGAAGCCAGCGATGGAAACTTAAGCATCAATATTCCCATCGAGGTCAAATACCGAAGCGGCAAACACCTGATTACTCTGCCTGATGGCACTAATAAGACTCCGCGACCATGGGATACTGAACTCACCCCCCTACAAATGGCATTAGCCCGAGGCCATCGCTGGCTTCAGCTTTTAGAGTCGGGAGAGTGCAAATCCATGAGGGAAATCGCTGAGCGTGAAAGCTTAGATAACAGTTACATCAGCCGCATGATTAACCTAACGCTGCTGGCACCTGATATTGTAGAAGCGATTTTAGATGATACTTTGCCGCCACATGTCAGTTTGTTTGATTTGGCAGTTGACCCGCCGAGGCTGTGGATGGAGCAGCGGAAAAGAATCTACAGTTTGAAATCCTGATGTAGGTTTTTCCAATGCTCTGTTAACTTTTGTTTGTGCGCCTCATTCATCGGAAGCTCTTTAATAGCTGAATGCCACTGCGCTCGAGCCTTATCCATTACATCTTCTAAATGAGGCTTTATTGCTCGCCATGGTATATCTGATTTTTCTGACCATGCCTTGAAATTTAAGAGCGACACGGCATACCAATCCTTCGTTTTTCCCAAATTCAAAGCAAAGTTTCGTTCCCCGTCGATATACACACTTGTCGTTACTATGTCATAGGCAGGGGATAGCCTAGGCGTCACCTTATCTTCGTATAACAGACTCCAGTTTTTTAAATGTGCATCACCATTAGCCAACAAAATATTAACTAACAATCGTCTTGCGAACTGCTGTACGTCAGTTAACGCATCACCTGAAAATTCGTACAGAACTCGGCCAATCTGCTCATAGCTCGCAGAGTTATATTTTTCATGAGGATACTTCACCAATACTTGAGCGAAGTCTTCCATATGAATTCGATCAGCTTGCACAGAAGGTAATGAGGCCTGCCGATCAAAACGCTTTATCGCAAAAGCAAAGGTTTCCTCAGGTAAATTGATTTGTGGCAAGTTATCCAACTGCCCCATATCAACCAGCTTAATTTCCGGTATATCAACACCCACTAATGATGCAAGCGTCATCGCCGAAAACTCATTAACAGGAACATCTTTATGTTTTGTTGATGGCGTTTTTATAATCCAATCACCTAAATCTCCAGATTTAGAAAGGTTATAGCGCCCATCCCTTTCTTTCATTGAAAACTTCATCTGGACACCAGCCAACGAAAATTTATTTTCTCGTTCTATTTTCTCGAACTTAACGACTTTGGTATTTCGATAATGGCCTCCAGAAATGAGGGGCATTACATCATCAGGGACATCTTCAGGATCTAATGGCGTAGCAATAATTGCTCCGGGTAAATCCTCCCCTAAATAAAAGAAAATATGAAACTCATTGTCGACATGCACCTTTAATCCTTGCGCAATAAGTTCTCGCAGCGACCCTTCTGGCAATAGATTTGATAATGTTGGATGTAAGCGTTGATTTCGTACCCAAGGCTCTGACATCAATTTGTTAGAATGAGGGAATGCAGAGTGGGTGATCAAGCTAAACGTGGGCCGGTGAAGATTACTGCTAAATTCATCGGCAAAAATCAGTACATTTCTACCATTCAGGTAGCCGGCCAAGTAGCCTACCAACTCTCCATGAAGCGTTAACTTAATAACGTTTACATCGTTGCTCACGAATCGTCTCCAAGCCCATTTTCATCCCAAAGATGCTGCCACGGGTCATCAGACAAGCTTTTCTTACTCGCTGACTTAGGCTGAACTCGTTGGCCAGAGCTTCTATTTTCAGAACCAGGGCCTTCGGATTCTGCTTCCCTCTCTTCAATAATGCTCCCTTCTAAAGCGGCGAGTACTGTACCAAGCTTCTCTTTGGGTATAAGCATTATCTCGCTATTTAAACCTTTCGCTATCAATTCGAGCGTGTCCAAGCGTGGATTCCCTTTAGACTCCAAGCGCTGATATTGCTGGCGAGAAACGCCGACACGCAGCATCATGTCGTTTTGCTTGAGACCTAAATCTAATCGCCTTTTTTTAAGCTGCTGAAGCAGAGTACCCATATCATCCTGTCAACATTTAAGTTGCTTTCACTCATAAAGAAACATATTAGTTTCATTTTTCGTAAAAAGCAACTAATGAATTGCTTTACATGCAGATTAACCAAGAAACTCCTGAAAGCAACATATATGCCGCTTTTGTAGCTTGCTTTATGGCATATAGTTAAACCGAAGGTTTAACTATGGGGTAAGCGCCATCGCTGGAATCAACTACTCGAATCAGGCGAGTGCAAATCCATACGAGAGATTGCTGAACGCGAAGAGTTAGACAACAGTTACATCAGCCGCATGATTAATCTAACGCTGCTGGCACCTGATATTGTAGAAGCGATTTTAGATAATACTTTGCCGCCACATGTCAGTTTGTTTGATTTAGCAGTGAACCCGCCAAGATTATGGAGGAATCAGCGTAAACGGTGTTTTTGTTCAAGCTCAACCAAAAGATAAAAACTAATGAATGATGACGTTATCCATTTTTAAGCAAATATTGTAGTCCTGTTTGTCTTTTTTGTTGATCTCTCTGGTGTACGGCCATTGCCAAAGCCCGACGTGTTCCTGTCATCACACACAACTTCTTAGCACGTGTAAGCCCAGTATAAATCAGATTCCTATAAAGCATTTTAAAATGCTGGCTTAAAATAGGCATAATAACCGCATCAAACTCACTGCCTTGTGATTTATGAATAGTGATAGCATAGGCTAAGTCTAATTCCAGCATAGCTTCTTTCTGATAGTGAACTTCCCTATTTCCCGGCATAAAAACGACCACACAGCTCATCTCTTGATTATCGATTTCTGTAATCCGACCTATATCTCCGTTATAGACATTCAGGTCATAATTATTTCGCCGGTGAATAACTCGGTCACCCACCCTAAATAATCGACCGCCTACAATAACTTCTACTTTATTGCTCATTTTTGGATTAACTACTGCCTGAATCTCCTGATTCAGGTTTGTTGCACCTAAGGTGCCACGCGTCATCGGTGTCAATATTTGTATCTCAGTATTATCTCCGTAATATTTGGGTATCCATTCGCAATAAAGTTTTTTAACAACATCCAACGCAGACAATTTGTAGTGCAAAGAAGACCATGGATGGATTTTTTTTAACACTGATCTAAAGGCATCTATATCTTTTTCTGATCGATTAATATCATCAAGATTAACATGTCGAAAGGCATCAGGAATAACAAGATCGTCCTCATAAGCGGACCGAATCGCCTCTTGAGTTCGAAATTGATAAGCATCATCCTCTAAGAGCTCATTAGGTATTTCAATACTCTCTTCAGGTTGCTCCGCACCCCCATCCACCGTTAAAGGTTTACTTCGCTCCACCTGCAAAGAAAAATAGCGTTTAACCTTTGCGATAAACCCAAGCTGTTTCTTAGTGGCTTGATCGCTATCCAAAAAAAGACAATCAACGCCTTGTTTCCATAGGTCAGGCTGATAAAAAGGGGAGGGTATCTTCGGTACCTCTCCCGCATTAATTTTGTGTGCAAATTGGATGATGCTTGAGGTTTTAGCTTGCCGGAAAATTTGCGTCAATCGAAAGCAAGGCAACATACCCGAAGAAATAATATCTTTTAACAAACTGCCTGCACCTACCGAGGGCAATTGGTCTGCATCGCCTATCCACAACACCTGACACTTTTTTGGTGTGGCGCGAAAAAGTGCAGCAGATAAATTAACGTCGAGCATGGAACATTCATCGACGATAATAAAATCAGCCTGCAGAGGGTTATCTTGGTTTTTCTGAAAGCCATCATGCTTCCATTCGAGCAAGCGGTGTATTGTTTTTGCCTCTCGACCAATCACTTCAGACATACGTTGAGTCGCTCGCCCCGTGGGTGCCGCAAGCAAAACACGCTTTTTCATTGCCTCTAATAACTTAACAATCACAAGCGTTGTAGTGGTTTTACCACAACCTGGGCCACCAGTTAAAACAGCGAATGGATGTGATACCACACCCGCTACAGCTTGAATCTGTTCTTCACTCAGTTTAAGGGTATGTTTTTGACAATAATTATTAACCCACGTCAGGACACGTTCACGATCTATATTTAACTCACCTTTCATGGCGTTTAAATATTTAGCAACATAATCTTCGTCATAATAAAGTGACTTCGAATAATAACAGGTAACCTGTTTATCATCTTCAGGCAAAAGGCGAAGTTTTAATAGATGCTCCTGCTCCATCGCCTCTAGTATTGGAAAGAGACGATCATTGACTTCCAACGCCAACAAACTGACTACTTGCTCATAAACTTGCTGGTAGGTCAGATAACAATGCCCCCCCTCTCTACTTGCCGCCAACACGTGCTGAATCGCTGCTGTTAGCCTTACCTGGCTATCTTCTTCAAAACCTAAACTTAGCGCAACTTTATCAGCTGAAAAAAAACCAATGCCATAAAAATCTCTGGAAAGCTGATAGGGGTTTTCCTTAACCCGACCTATTGCTTTATCACCATAAAGCTTGAATATTTTAACGGCAAATAATGTGCTGATGCCATGATCCTGAAGAAAAATCATCACATCTCGGATTGCTGTATTCTCCTTCCAGGCTTGCTTAATTTGAGCAAGCTTTTTTTCCGCAATACCTGGAACAGCCATTAATTTTTCGATTTCATGATCAAAAACATTCAGCGTATTTTCTTTGAAATAACGAACAATCATTTTTGCTGTTTTGGGGCCTACGCCCTTAATCAGGCCTGAACCTATATATTTCTCAATAGAAGCCGTCGTTGCGGGTTTTTTCTCAACGGCTTTTATGGCTCTAAACTGTCGACCAAATTTCGCATTCATAATCCATTGACCAGTAAACTCCATGGTAGCACCAGCAAAAACTTTGGTTTGGTGAACTATGACGGTTTCTTGCTCGGCTTGCCTTGTCAAAGGCTGAACACGAAGCACAGACCAGCCGTTTTCAGGGTTATGGAAAGTTACTCGATTAACAATGCAGGCGAGCTGGCTAACATCGTCACTTGCCGAAGAGTTCATAAAAACATCAACAACACATTTGAATTATTCATGATACTTAATGACATAAAACCACCCGTTTTTTTTATAAGCTTCATAAATATTCCACAAAAAATTATAGATGCTTCGCTCCACACCCAACGCATCATCAACATTACTCAATCAAAATTTACTATTATCGTTAAGATGCTACCCGCCTCTGCTTAAACTTCTCAGCACAAGCTTCTACCGCCAGCCTTTGCTTTACAGCCTGATTATAAAGTCCGTCTGTTTTTTTAAGCACTAATTTGTAAGGGCTTCCTTGCTTCTGCGTAACATGCGTTACCGGAACCCCCATACCATCAATCATACGATGAATATGCTGCCTGCGAGCGGATGCTAACGGCCATACTTTTTCTTTCATCTCAGATGATTTCAAATACTCAGACAGCACCTGACAATCGGCACACTGACAACTGACGTTATCCGTAATTGACCAATCACTCTTTTTCCGCAAAGGGGTTTGAAGTTCATGGGTTAGCTCATCATATATGTAGTTGAAAAGCACCTGATAACCCCAAGTTACATCGTGTAATTCATGCTTATCAAGCGGATATAGTATATCAGCCAACGCTAAAGGCACATAAAGCAAAGCATTACTCTTGAGATACTTAACCACCTTTTGGTGCAATATCTGTTTATCATTGATGACACAAGCTGCCAATAATTCACGGAAATCCTCAACGCGTCGAGGCTGGTCTTTCTTCAGCTGCACAGGCGTATCCTGCTCTACTCGCCTAGCGTGGGTATGTTTAAGTGCCCTGTATTGATAATCGAACAACCAATCCAAAATAGGTACCGGCACCGCTAATTTTTGATGAAGCTGTTTGATCAGAGGTTCGAAATCATTAATCTGTTTCGTATTATAGCGACCTCCATCCTTGTCTATCCACGCTTGCAAAACATCAATACACCAAGAAACATCACGAGCCAATTGGCAATCTACAAATACTTGGGCTGTTTTTGTATTCAAAGAGGCCAACCCTAGTGGCTCAACCAGTGATTTTGCCAGGGAGGGTGACTCCATAAGGCTCGCCAGCGTAAACACTGACTTAATCCATTTATTATCTAGGTCGGCATAAACACTCCTCTGCGCTAAATGCCAATAAGGAAGGATGCTCGTTACTCGATTCTGTGCTTCTTCTCGTGTCGCTGTTTTTTTTGCCAGCGCAATGAGTTCTTTCACTAACAAATCAGGGTTGGTATCGCACATCATGGCGTAGCGGTCATTTTTACGGTAAAGGATCACGGCTGCGCGGTGATACCAACGATCCAATGTATTACCGTAGTTCCCCATGTACCCTTCATACTCAGCGTAAAAAGGATCAAAAGTGTCGTTAGCTTTGGTCCAGCACACCTCATGATTACTTATCGATAACTTATCACCGGTATACGGTTTTCCCGTTTGATCTACCCAATGCGTTAATTCAAAACCGCAATCAATAAGGTCAATCAGCCTGTACTCTTCTTTATCACTGCCTTCGGTTTCTTCATCATCACAAAAATAACGCCTACCACGCCTTGACCGATATCCATATTCTTCATAGTCACTTTCTGCTTGCCACATCTCCTGCACTTCGGCTAACGCCATAAACATATCAAGGTTTAACGTAGCTGCTGCCTGCTCAATTGAAGATACACGAATACGATCACCATTTTTTAAATGCGAGCGGTTCAGACTTTTTTGTGTATATTGGTGATCTAGCAAATACACCCATTTAGGTGGCTTGGGGGTTAATCCACTGTTCGGATATTTCTGTTTGCGCTCAATAGCCTCTGCATCACAATCTGTAAAATATTGATCAAGCGCAGAAACTAATGTATTAACTTCAGCGTCGGCATTAACCGATAAATAAGCATCTTCTGCGTTTTTTAGTACCAGATTGTAGGTTAAAGCCACGCGATAACCTTCAGTAAGCGGCTTCACCTCGTGATGGCAGTCGGCATAAAAAGCCACACACGTCAGCTTATCCAAGGCCGCTCGGCTAGTTTGTATCGATTTTTTTTCGCCCGCATGATCAATGTATAATGCGCCACCTTTATGCGCACTGGGTAAAATAATGACCAGCGTCGCCACCATACCCTCCGCTTTTTCAGAATCCTGATGCGGCTGAAAAAATTGTCCGGACTCGTAAATCAACAGGTTGTGCAGTTGCGCTGAAAGCTTTGCATTTTCAGCCAAGCCCAGATTAACCTTTATACTGTCTAGCAAAGGGTTAAAACTTTTATTCCATTGACGTTTATCGATGTTGATTTTAGATTTGGAGATTTCCCACGTGTCTCGCACCTTGGTATCTTGTAGGGTTTTCTCTTTCCAGCCGAACTGAGCGGGCTTAGCTTGTTTTATCAAGGCCTTCACCTGCTTAGCAGTAAGTGGGAACTTAAGTGTGTCCCCGCCTTTAGTGCCGATATGCAAGTCTCCCAACGGAATATTTAAACGCGTACAAAATTCACCTTGCGGCTTAATGTTTCCGAGAATGTCAGAAAAATAATCTGTACTACTCATTGATTATCAGCCTTTCAAAAAAATCTTAAATTAAATACCCTTAATGAGATTCACCATTTCATCTAATGAAATTTTTCCACTCATTTCAGCCCCCTCTAGTAAATTTGAGGCCAAATCGCGTTTTTCACGGTGCATATCAACAATTTTGGCCTCAATAGTATCACTGGTTACCAACCGATAAATGGTAACAGGCCGCTTTTGCCCCATGCGATGCGCACGATCAGAGGCTTGATCTTCTACCGCTGGATTCCACCAAGGATCCATATGAATCACATAATCAGCAGCCGTGAGATTAAGGCCTGAGCCGCCAGCCTTAAGGCTGATCAAAAACACATCCCCCTCTCCAGATTGAAAATCATTAACCGCTTTTTGTCGTTTTTTAGTAGGAGTACTGCCATCCAAGTATTGATAAGCAATACCTTGCTCATCGAGATACTCTTTTAAAATTTTCAAATGACCGACAAATTGACTAAAGACTAACGCCTTATGCTTGTTTTCCAGCAATTCGTCGAGCGTTTCGGCAAAAACAGCCAGCTTGGCGCTGCTGATATCGCTATCCGGCATGACGAGCTTGGGGTGGCAGCAAGCGCGGCGTAAGCGCATAATTTCCGCCAACATTTTTATGCGTTGTTGGCCAGGCTTTTCACCCTTTGATTCCGTGATGTTTTTTAACGCATTGCGACGCATCGCTTCATAGAAAGCCTTTTCTTCTTTACTTTGCTCAACATGCAAAGTGATTTCTGTTCGTGCGGGCAATTCAGTTAATACCTCCGATTTGAGGCGACGTAAAATAAAAGGCTGGATCAGCTGTTTAAGCTGTAAACGTACTTGATGGTTTTTGTCGTTTTCAATCGGCGACGCAAAGCGCTGATTGAAAACATCTAAAGATCCTAGCAAGCCCGGATTAATAAAATTAAATAAATTCCATAATTCACCAAGATGGTTTTCTATGGGGGTTCCCGTCGCGATCATTTTAAAATCAGCATCGAGTGCCATAGCGGCTTTGGAACGTTTGGTTTGCGGATTTTTAATGGCTTGCGCTTCATCAGCAACAATAGTATGCCAATGGACTTCCTTCAACCGTTCGCCCTCTGTTTGCAATAATCCATAGCTACAAACAATAAGATCAAAAGGCGCTGCGTTATCGAGCATTTTTTTCCTATCGCCACGACCGAAGTGTTTAACATTCAATGTGGGTGCAAAGCGCAGGGCTTCTTCTCCCCAGTTAAAACAAACAGATGTCGGTGCTAACACGAGTGTCGGCCCATTTGCCGTTCTGGATAGCACTAACGCCAATGCCTGCAACGTTTTACCTAACCCCATATCATCAGCAAGACATGCGCCTGCCCCCCAATGCGCCAGCCGCAACAGCCAACTGTAGCCTTCTTCCTGATAGCTACGCAATTCTGCCTGCAGCGTTGAAGGGACGACAGGTGTCAATTGGTAAGCTTCTTCCAGACGCTTTTGCTGTTGCTGCCATGGTTTGCTGCTCTTCACCTGCATATCCGTGGTGATATCATCCACCACAGGGCTGGCCAGTGCATGAAACCGTCCTTGGTCCGTCAGCTTAGCCATCGAGCTGAGGCGTTTTTGCAGATCATCGGTTAATGCGAGAAAATCTCCGTCTTTGAGGCGAACAAAACGCCCGGGCGATTGCTGCATGAGTTCCATTAAATTTTGTAGTGAAAGCACATCACCCTCGCCGATATCCAATTCACCATCGATGGCAAACCAATCACGCTGCTGGCGGATGGAGACTTGCATTTGCTCTGCGCTTTTCGTATTTCTTAGCTTAATTGGGCTGCCTTTAGGCCAATGCAAATCCATATTGTCAGCACGTGTCTGCACCTCTTGCAATTCTTGCAATACCGGCAATGCTTGTTCGGGCTCCTCTAGCTGCCACTCATTACCTTGGTCGGAAATATGATCACTATTATCCATAAGGCTTGGGCAGTGTTCGATCAACTGGCTAAACTGTTCTTTTTCTTCGCTTAATACGCGGGACGTTTGATATTTTTTACCCTCAATCTCTGCAAAAGCGGTTTCGCGCCCTTCTCCCGGCACAAAAAGTGGACCACCATCAACAAAGGGTTGGCTATAACAACTGACTTTTAAGCCTTGCTGTAAAGGCTGTAGATGCAGTTGAAGTCGCTGGTTCGCATCCACTGTTTCAGCACCTGTATCGATGCCCGCAATATCGGAATGAATAGTCAGCAAAGGGGCAATAGCAGAAAGACTCTGCAATACTTTTTCCTCTGCATCCAGTGGAACGGTTAATCCTTCCTCGCCTAAAATACTCGAAATTTTATGATGCTGTTCAGTAAACACCGTGAGATGAATTTGGTATTGGTTGTATTTGTGAATCCAAACCTCCCCTTGGTCGCTATACTCCGATTCTCTAGGCTGGGGAATTAGCTCAATAAAGAGTGCGCTACTCTTTTTCTGTAAATGCAGTTCCGGCTCAACTTGCAGAATACTGACGGGCTGAGACAAATCATTCTGCCAATAGACATGTGGATGTCCAACGGCTGCCAATACACTTTGTTGGTGAGGCAAATAATAGGTTGTCTTACCATAGTAGCCATAACCAACTTCTGTTCTTATGGTTGCACAAATTTTTCTATCTTCATCCGTCAAGTAGTCTATCTGGCCATCTATACCCAGTAGCCGTTTTAAAGCAACAGCGCGGCCTTTACTCCAGGCGCCGTTTTTATTCCGCTTTTGCTCACGCGGCGCAAGGATATAATGCCGACTCCCCTGAAGCTCCAACAACCAAACCAGTCGCGCCTCCGCTGGCGCACTTGCAGTGATAGCTTCAGTGCTATTAGGCGCTAAGAGTTCAAGTGCAGATAAAGCGCGTTCCCAAGGCGCAACTGTTTTAATAAGGCCGCATAAGATAGGTGCA
Organism: Pseudomonadales bacterium; assembly: GCA_965248335.1. GTDB lineage: Bacteria > Pseudomonadota > Gammaproteobacteria > Pseudomonadales > DT-91 > CAKMZU01. Next base: position 952,105 of record CBDFIY010000003.1, on the reverse strand, counting down.
TGATCTTGCTTCGAGGCCTTCGCCGCTATTTTTTCACAATCTGGGAATTTTTTATTGTTTTTACTTTTCCCTAATACTTTTAGTAATACAGCTGCTTCATCCGCATACCATTCAAACCCGTTTTCTTGTGCCAAACGTGCTATATCACTGAGATAATTGATAAATTCATCCGGCACGCTTTCACCTTGCCATTTAAGGATCGAAACAAAAATGAGAGAAAGATAGGTATCGCTTAAATCAACATTTTCTTTACCCCATTGAAGCAACGCTCCTTTCGATTTTTGAGTAGATTGAAGCTTACGGTACAAAGCAATAAGCTCGTGGGTATAGTCAATTTCAGCTTCATCTTCTGTATTTTTTATATAATTACAATGCTTTAGCAGTGCAGATAGATGCTCAGCCGAGCCACTTTTAAGTAATGCCAAACTATAAAATATACTGACCAAGCCCGTTAAACTTGCCGAGCGTTTTCGTGTTGCTTTACGTTTGGCTGCCAGTGCCTCATTAAAATGCACAATAGCTGAGTCATTTTCATGTTGAAGAAATTTATCCCACCCACGTAATGCATACGTCATGTAATCGTTGTCACCATCAAGAGAAGAAAAATCAGGCGTTTCCCCCGTTAATAACTGATATTGAATCACAGCATGCCGAAAAATTGGCTGTGTAAAATAACCTTCCGCTTGCTGTGCCTTTAATGTATCGATTAAAGGCTGCGTACTTCTCAACATGATTAACTGATCATTGATGAGGGGCATCAGTGCTTGTATCTGAACACTAAGCCCACGCTCCCTTAGCCATGAAAAGTTGAACGGAAGAACAATATCATTCAACGGCCCTAATTCATCGAAGGCTGCGGGCTCCATTGGCGCATTAATCCCTAGAGTTTCCCAAAGTTCTTTTTCTTTATCCAAATATACCCATACCCTAAACTGCCGTAAAATCTGCTCCCGGCTAGAATAGTGATTCATTCTCCTCATAGGAATGATCTTCGCCGCAGCGTTAACCACCGACTCAAACTGAGCCTTATCGCCTTGAGCCTGACTAATGTATTCGACCACTTCAGGGGCACAAATCAGTTTACTTTGGTGGTATATCAAAAGCCCTGTTTTGACCAATGCTTCTCTGCGTGGTTTTTCTAATTTTAATCGGGTATTTTTTTTATTTTTCCACGCCAAATCAGATAAAACTTTATTGAATGGTGTTATTTCAACCGGTTGATAAATCACCGACAAAACATAAAGAATGTTTTTTTCATCACCCTCTAATTGATCATATTTTTTTGGAAGTGACTTAAATTTACTCATAGAAAAACCAAAACAAGGTGTGGGTAATGGATTCAACTACAGCCTTAAGTATTAATAAAACAAGCTACATGTTGAAAATAACGGGCCAAGGGTTATGCACGTCGAGGTTGAATCTGCCATTTTTAAAAGCTAGCTTGATAAGCGGCACTGATTAAATCACTCTCTCGATTTTCGAATACCCAAATACTCTATATCATTCAAAAGCATTGAACTACTCGGTACATAAGAAGGTTTACCAGAGATGCGCTGCATTACTAATCAACCTTTTTCTCGAAAAAACTCGCATTCTCTCCTTGCATCGCATTAAAATGCAAGCCTTACTATTGACTAAAAGGAGGAATTTAGTTCATTTTCCCTTCTTTTCCTTAATTTTATACATAGCCACCCCAAAATTACCTTATGCCAAAACCCGTTCGCAGAAAAAATATCACCCGCAAAAATCCAGCTAGAGGCCCCTTGGCTCGAAAGCTGATAGCGACCACCAGAAAGCAGCTGGGAAAACAAAGTCACTGATTTAACCCACTGGAAAGCTGGCAAAGCGCATGCGGATAAACTGCAGGAAAGCATTGTTTCAGATGACACACTGAAACAATACGACCCTCTGCATGCGATGTATATTTATGGGCAAAACAAATTATCCGTCCTCATTGAACAAATTATCAACTTGGACCTCGTCAATTACCTTGCAGACATCTATGACGAACAACAAACTGAGCATACGCCTTCTGGCCCACCGATGAGCCCACTGACGACTTCCTATTTCACCTGCTGGGGGGCATTTGATTTATGTACAAAAAGTGCGAAAAAAGAAACCTTGGCTTCGATTGCTATTGATTTCTGTAAAGCCATAGGTATTGACCAATCATTGATTGATCTTTATGAAAACATGCAGCAATCCAGAATGGGTATTTATGTCCATGAGGGGACATCGGGTAAGGAATAGTCCTTAAATAACTTCCCTATTCATGAGGTCAAGAATCATCGATAATAGCCGCAGTGATTACGGGAAATTATCTTGGACAATTATTCGTCAGCAGTTGAAATTCAAATGGCTCGATTTTATCGCTCACTCAACGAGCGGGATCGTCGTCACTATGCCGCGATAGAAGCGATAAAGCTTGGGCATGGTGGAATTGAATTTATTTCGAAGTTACTGGCCTGTGATCCGAAAACTATTCGTCGAGGTATGGTTGATTTGGAGTCAGAAAACTTGAACACTGAACATCAGCGAAAAAAAGGGGTGGACGCACACGGCTGATCGAGAAAAATACGAAATTAGTTGTAAACTTTCTCACCATACTCTGCAATCATACTGCTGGAGACCCTATGCGGAGCGATGTAAAATGGACGAATCTGTCTCGTCGTTATATTTCTCGAAAGCTCTCAGAGCTGGGTACTCCAGCTAATAAAAACATTATCTCGCGACTGCTTCATGATCATGGTTATCGACGACGAAAGCCACAAAAAAAGCGAACAATGGGGCAGCATGCTGACCGTAATGAGCAATTTGAAAACATTGCCAGACTGAAGCAAGAATACCTGGATGCTGGATACCCAGTGATAAGTATCGACACGAAAAAGAAGGAACTGTTGGGTAAATTCTATCGTGATGGCATAACTGATGCGGTAGATCCAACCATCGTTAATGATCACGATTTCCCCAGTAGCAGTGATGGCAAAGTCATTCCTCATGGTATTTATGATGTACAAAAAAACGAAGCATCAGTACATCTGAATACCAGCTGCGATACGAGTGAGTTTGCTTGTGACAGTCTTGAGTTATGGTGGCTAGAACAGGGACGAATGGATTATGAAAGTTCAATCGACCTACTTATACTCTGTGATGGCGGTGGCAGTAACAGTGCCTCGTCTTATCTTTTTAAAGAAGACCTACAGGCGCTGTCGAACAGGCTAAATTTGAGAATTCGCATTGCTCATTACCCATCCTATTGTTCAAAATACAACCCTATTGAGCATCGAGTATTTCCTCATGTGACCCGAGCCTGCAAAGGCGTTCCTCTGGAATCCGTTGATATGGCAAAGCACTACATGGAAAAAACTGAAACGACCAAAGGGCTTAAGGTTGCCGTAAGAATCATCGATAAAGTATTTGAAACTGGGCGTAAGTATGCTGCTGACTTCAAAAAAAACATGGCCATTAAGTTCGATAAACTCTTGCCAAAATGGAACTACGTTGCCGTCCCTTGTGTCGTCTAAAATCGGGAAGTTATTTAAGGACTATTCCTAAGTTCCTATATCTTCGAGAGATGGTCACTGGCAAGCAAATCAAAGCTATCTGCGCAAGTGGCTACTTAGGTCAAGCTGGCGAACTTTGGTTTGTGCGCATCATGCCACCATTAATCAATCATCCGTCAGCCGATTACTCGGTTGTTTTTAACACGCCATACCTACTGACAGACACAAGAAATGAGGAAGGCGTGAACTACAGAGTAGGCGCTCATGAAGCAGATTGGCAAGGCTATTTTGATCGAAACTTGGGTTTAATAAAAGCTAACTCAAAAGAGGAAGCCTACGAAAACCTCATGAAATATGGCCCTAATCCTTATTATTGGTCTGAATATATATTCCTTGCTTACAGCAATTACACCCCGGAGATGGTTTTTTTAACAGGCATACCAGACATCATTGACAGCCTTCCTCATGGCGAAATGGCAAGAAATACTCTGCGCATATAATCGCTGGAGCAATATATTAATTATACTGTATGTTTTTGCATTAATAACGCGAGATTTAAAGCTATACAAGTCCGCGAGCGGTCAATTTTGACCACTCCAAAAACTGATAAAAATGCACACTATAAAACAACCAAATCTAACACAAAGACTCATAAACATAGACTTAAAACTCTACACATGAAGAATATAAAAATCTGCCGGATATATTAAGCTGCGCAGCTAACCCACAAGAACCCCTATAATCCCAAACCGATTGCACTATTGGGAACTAAACCCGCGCCCGGACACCACCACCACTTCCTTTCACAAAAACCCTCTCTTCCCACATTACAAACAACGAAACCTGCGCAGCCTTTGGGGTTCGTGCGTGCTCTTGCGGACTTCATGTTTCGTTAATAACAGCAAAATTCTCTCTGATAGCGGCGATACTCTCCGCCACTGGCAATATCTGGCCATAGGCAAAAATGCCGAAGTCCATGACCTAAAAAACAAAAATCCAGTAAATACGGGGCTTTCAGCATGGACTTGGCGATAGGGGTTTGTTGGTTGCATTGGTAGCCAGTCGAAATAAAAACGCAGCAATATAGAAAGTCTGATATAAAAATAATATGAAATCATCGTCCGCGACTTCCTTCAAAAGCATAATGCCGAAGTTTAATGCGTTTAAAATCTAGGGAGCATGGACACCAATAAGGATGTTAAAAAACCGTAAATCTTATGCGGTTGATAGCGATAATCAACTAATAACAAAGCAGGCATGACCTTGTACATCGCATAGCTTCTATTTAAGCTATTATGCTAATTCAGTAGGAGCAGCTATGACACTCTGTATACATGCCACAAAAAAAACTATTTAGCACCTTAGGGAAGTAGCATTTTAAACATTACCAGCGTATGATGCCCTACCATTACATGTCTAAAGTTGTTTATTCTCTATTTTATTTATGCCCACTTCAATTGATATAGAACCTGAGTATATTTCTCTCTTCAAATTAGCAGCCAGGCTATTAAAAAACCCTGAAAAAAGACTTTTTATGGCTGAAGTTTCTGAAACCCTTTGCAGTGGAAGTGCCCGGTTGACTGAATCAACCTTTGGGTTTGGACGAAAGGCGGTTGCATTAGGGATCAACGAAAAAAAAACTGGGATGATCTGTTATGGAAATTATGAACCCTGCGGAAAAAATAAATCCGAGGTTGCACTGGTAGGCCTTGAAGATGATATCCGTAGCCTGGTTGAGCCTGAAAGCCAAGCGGATTCACGGTTAAGAAATACATTTGCCTATACCCGCATAACGGCCAAAGTTGTACGGCAGAAGCTAGTCGAGGAAAAGAACTGGCAAGAAGACCTTCTACCTAAAGAGCGAACCATTAGCAATATCCTGAATAGGATGGGTTATAAGCTCCGCAAGGTGCAGAAATCCAAACCTGAAAAAAAATACCAGAAACTAACGCCATCTTCGACAACGTCAACAAAGTTAGAGCAGAAGCCAGTCAACGACAAAACACGTTGCAGATCAGCATAGACTGCAAGGCTACTGTTAATCTCGGCGACTTTTCCAGAGCGGGTAAATCTCGCGGAGCAGAAGTGGTCCAGGCGCTAGATCACGATATGGCAGATAAAGATAAAATGGTGCCATTTGGGATTCTTAACCTAGATAACGATCAACTCCATGTTGTTTATGGACTCTCCTACAAGACGAGCGACTTTATTTGTGATGCACTGCAATTGTGGTGGGAGAATGTCAAAGAAGCTAACAAGGACAAAGATGAGCTGATTATTTATAAGGGCTATCCACTTAGCCCGACCAGGTACTAGATGTAGTTATTACCGTGTTTTTATATCATCATAAGTTAGCGGGTTCGTTACGACAGCCTGTTCAATCAGTCGATAAAATAGTAGCCCCCTTGATTTTGATTTTCTGCGATTAAACCTAAAGGTATATTCATCAAGATAATACTCTAGATGTTTTTCTTGTATTGCTCCCTGATACGCGCCTAGAAGCCATCTTTTTAATAATGAAGCCACTCTATGGACACCAGGCATTGTTATATGCGCAGCAATATCAGAGCCCAAATGAACGGTTCTATGATGAGCAAATCCATTTTCTTTAGCGCAGTTATATACTGGAGAGCCATCACTATAAATAACACTTCCGGGACTCACTACATCCAGAATGAACTGTTTAATATTATCTTTTGTTGCCGCAGAAACATGCCTTAAACGAACCCGTCCAAAGCCTTTAGGTTCAAGTAGCTCTACCGCTACGAGAATGACTGCTTTACTTTTACTGTTATGATTTCCTTTGCTTTTTCTCGGCACAACACCGCCAATGAAAATTTCGTCAACTTCAACGAGGCCTGATAACTTTTCTCTTTCTGGGTTGATCATTGCTGAGCGCAGCCTATGCAATAGCGCCCAAGATGTTTGATAACTTCCAAGTCCAAGTAGACGATATATCCCTAATGCACTAACACCATTTTTTTGATTTGTTATATACCAAACAGCACCAAACCAATCTTTGAGTGGTGTTCTGGTTTTATTAAAAATAGTACCTGAAGTAACGGACGTTTCTTTACGGCAATCTGCACACTTTAACGTAGTGTTTTTCAACTTATACGGCGTTTTATTTACATGACATCGAGGGCAGATGAAGCCATTAGGCCAACGAATTTTAGAAATATAATCCAGGCAGGCTTGGTCATCATGAAACCAATCTATAAACTGATCCCAATTTTTAGGGTAGTCGATACCAGATTTAAGTAGATTTGAATTCTGCGTCATTACTAGATATTGACATAGGTCGGGCTAAGTGGATAGCCCTTTTATTTATACAGACAATGGCCCGGAGAGTAATAGCCTGCGAACTCAGTTTCTTTTGCGGATGGTGCAATTTTCCAGTCAAACTGGGCTGAGAATCAGGCTGGTTTACTACCCTCCTTATCACAGCAAATATAATCCCATTGAAAGGCGGTGGGCTTTTTTGGAAAGCCATTGGAATGGCACACTTCTAAATTCAGTTCATGTGGTGGTGGAGTGGACAAAAAGTCTTGTGCATAAATGTAAAAAAACAATTGTTGATTTAATTGATAAGGTTTATACGAAAGGTGTAAGGCCAAGTAAGGAAGTGCTTGACGAGATTCAACCCCACATTACAAGACATGCCGAGCTGAAAAAGTGGGATGTGACTATACACCCAAAAAAGGTATCTTCTTAAATGCTGCCTCCCTTAGATTTATGGTACCCAGCTCCATCCAAAACTAAGTGCACAGCCTTATCGCCATAATGTGTTCGTATTTTATGGAAAAATTCAATAATTGAATCGCCATTAACGGTGTCATATTGGCCAATAATAGCTTCTTCTATATGGGTGAGTTCGATAGCGCCTATGATATTAAGTCGTGTCCGACTTCCTGTCGTTTCTATAGGTTTGTCGACGCCTGTTTTGATCCATCCCGATGTTATTTTTGTTGCTTGAGTCGGATGGACTGCATCCATGAACAGTAAGGCCTCGCTCTGAGATAGCTCAGCTTTCAGCGTTTCGTATCTTTCAATAAATTGCGCTTGTTTTTCAGCATCAAACTTATGCGGAACACCTTTAGGTTTTTTATAGCTAAAGCCATTTTGGTGTAGCCATTTGGTGAGCCCTGAAACACTAAACTGCACACCCCACGTTGTTTTAATAGAGTGAATAATTTGGCTCACCTGAGCATACATATTCTCTGATACATGATTGATCAGCAACTGGGTTCGCTCATCATTCAGGTAACCCTGAGAACCACCATTGCCGGATAATAGCTTTTCATCATTTAAATAATCATTGAGGTGCCGAACTATCGTTGACTCATCTTTTCTTAATGCCTGAGAGATCATCCTTGTCGACCAACCTTCAGACCGCAACAAAACGACCTTCAAACGATCACTTTCTCTACTGCCTCTTGCTTGCTTATGACGCAATTCCAGTACGCGTTTTTCATTTTTTGTCAGGTCTATTTTTATTTTTAGCATCTGCGAACTATATAATTTACTGTTTATAAATCAAGCATTTTCAATTCCGATGGGTATATACCCATCGGAATTGGAGATGCAAGAAGGCGGCAAGCGAGCGAATCCCCATGAGCTTACAGCTCGTAAGTGATTGAGGTGAGCGAGCGCGGCCAACGCCCTTTCATTTTCAAGAACGATGGATATAGCCAAACAATAAGGCGTCATCAAAACCAACAGCAAGCCTCATAGAGACGCCACCAGAAAAAAATGATGGCAAGCCTGTTCTTGGAGCAACATCGTTTACACTCTCCAGTAAATTAACGAACCTCAACAAATGGCAAGCTCTCTCCCATCTCTGGCTCTGGGTCGCCATCACCGATAGTGTCTTCCGCATACTGCGGGTAACCTGCCTCACCGTATTCGTTGTAACCCCAGCATTTAACTGTCGCATCGACAAATGCTGCACAAGTTTGATAACCGGCAGATGCAATGTCTGCAATGATTTTATCAGTACCAAGATCAACAGGAGCAATCAAGTCAGGGGTATTCAAGGGTGTATCACCGGCATCTTCATCAGTATCTGCGCCACGATAATCGCCGTCACCAAAACACTTGAGTTCGTTATCATCAAACAGTACACAAGTATTGTAGTAACCGATGGAGACATCTTTGATTTCTGCAGATGTTCCCAATGGCGTAGGCTTCAAGGCATCGCCCATTTCTGAAAAATCAGAACCAAACTGCCCATACTCCATACGTGCCTGATAGGAATATAACCGCGCGCTTAAAAACGCTGTAAGATCATCCGTGTCACAAACCGTGCGTTCAATAAGTATCTCTTCATCGTTATCGACGATATCGTTAGTATTAGTATCAATATAAATACGGCCGCGAATACCACCGTTATTAGGTGCCAGTGAGCAGAGTTGTTTGCCTAACTCCGTTCCATCCAGTTCGGTAATCTCCTTCTTTCTATTAGGCTTCTCTCCATTATCGTAAATATACTCTCTTATATAAAAACCATCACCGCGACTTTCTGCATCGCCGATACCGAGTTGCCCGTCGGAGTTTTCGCCCCAACAATAGAGTTTATTACCTTTGGTTGTGACACAAGCATGTCCGTAGGCCATATAAATTGCCGTTGCCTCTACACCTACTGGTAATTCAACAAAAGACAGTTTATCGCCCATTTCATTTGACTCATCACCGATATAATAATGTGGGTTATCGTCAGAATTATAGGAAGAATATCCCAACCCATGCAGACCATCTTCGTTTTCACCCCAACATTTAACACGGCCATCTTCAAGCACGGCACAAACAGTATTTTCTGCGGTTGCAATATCGATCGCTTTGTAGTGGCTCGTGGTTTGCGGATTCGTGCCTAAATCGATAGGCAGTAAATTATCACCCATTTCACCATCATCTCCCCCAATGCTATCGCGATGACCCTGACCCAATTGCCCACCGTTATTTCCTCCCCAACATTTAACGGAACCGTTATCCAAAATGGCGCAAACAAAATCTTCCACCGCAGTAATTTTCGAAGCGGATAGCCCTGTTCCTAAATCGACAACAGGTAACTGATTGCCTAAATCTTCTACTTCATCAATATCGTTTATAGCAGAATCCGCATTACCTAATGCATCGCCACTTCCCCAGCAGCGCGTTGTGTGATCACTGAGAATAGCGCAGCTGAATCCGTAACCCACGGCAATATCAACAACGCTCAACCCTTCAGGTAACAGGGTTGGTTTCAGCTTTTCACCCATCTCATTTGTCTGAAGTACACCATCGCTATTGCGATCTTCGCCAACATGAAGATCATACCCACCATAAGCACAAGTCGCGGCATCAGACGAAAGTTCCTCAATGGCAAACTTCATAATATAACGTGAGCTGAATCGGCGCTCACAGATCGCATCTGAGGTGATGATCTGATCCAGTTGATCAGTTACTTTGATAGTAAATTCATACCGCCCAACATTGCAGCTACCTCGGTCTTCCCCCCCTTCGACGTTGAATTTCCATTGATCTGTAGCGGCTGTTTTACAGTATCTTTCTGTAAATTCGATCTCACCGTAGGAATCACCAACCTCTTCGGTATGACCATTGCCATGAGCGCCGTCGTTATAGCCCCAACAGCGAAGATCGGCATGCTCTTCTGACCACAGGCAAGTATCATAGTAAGCGGCTTCCAATTGAACCATTGGTAAAGGGTCTTCTTCTATAACGACTTCTAATTCTGGCTGACACGCCAATAATAGAAATAGGCTAACTAGGGCAGTAGGCACCCATAATTTACCATTCATAGTATTCTTCATAATCTTTAATTCTTTATTATTCTCATTATAATGCGCTATTTTACGGATAATTGAGGTAATTGTAACGACTCTTATCGCAATCTTATTTGAGCTTTAATCGTTAATAAAAAAAACAGTATTTTCTATCTATTTCTAGCGGGGCTATAACGCCAATAAAATCGTCCACACACCATATTTGCTTATACCCCTTAGGGAAGTAGCATTTTAAACATTACCAGCGTATGATGCCCTACCATTACATGTCTAAAGTTGTTTATTCTCTATTTTATTTATGCCCACTTCAATTGATATAGAACCTGAGTATATTTCTCTCTTCAAATTAGCAGCCAGGCTATTAAAAAACCCTGAAAAAAGACTTTTTATGGCTGAAGTTTCTGAAACCCTTTGCAGTGGAAGTGCCCGGTTGACTGAATCAACCTTTGGGTTTGGACGAAAGGCGGTTGCATTAGGGATCAACGAAAAAAAAACTGGGATGATCTGTTATGGAAATTATGAACCCTGCGGAAAAAATAAATCCGAGGTTGCACTGGTAGGCCTTGAAGATGATATCCGTAGCCTGGTTGAGCCTGAAAGCCAAGCGGATTCACGGTTAAGAAATACATTTGCCTATACCCGCATAACGGCCAAAGTTGTACGGCAGAAGCTAGTCGAGGAAAAGAACTGGCAAGAAGACCTTCTACCTAAAGAGCGAACCATTAGCAATATCCTGAATAGGATGGGTTATAAGCTCCGCAAGGTGCAGAAATCCAAACCTGAAAAAAAATACCAGAAACTAACGCCATCTTCGACAACGTCAACAAAGTTAGAGCAGAAGCCAGTCAACGACAAAACACGTTGCAGATCAGCATAGACTGCAAGGCTACTGTTAATCTCGGCGACTTTTCCAGAGCGGGTAAATCTCGCGGAGCAGAAGTGGTCCAGGCGCTAGATCACGATATGGCAGATAAAGATAAAATGGTGCCATTTGGGATTCTTAACCTAGATAACGATCAACTCCATGTTGTTTATGGACTCTCCTACAAGACGAGCGACTTTATTTGTGATGCACTGCAATTGTGGTGGGAGAATGTCAAAGAAGCTAACAAGGACAAAGATGAGCTGATTATTTATACAGACAATGGCCCGGAGAGTAATAGCCTGCGAACTCAGTTTCTTTTGCGGATGGTGCAATTTTCCAGTCAAACTGGGCTGAGAATCAGGCTGGTTTACTACCCTCCTTATCACAGCAAATATAATCCCATTGAAAGGCGGTGGGCTTTTTTGGAAAGCCATTGGAATGGCACACTTCTAAATTCAGTTCATGTGGTGGTGGAGTGGACAAAAAGTCTTGTGCATAAATGTAAAAAAACAATTGTTGATTTAATTGATAAGGTTTATACGAAAGGTGTAAGGCCAAGTAAGGAAGTGCTTGACGAGATTCAACCCCACATTACAAGACATGCCGAGCTGAAAAAGTGGGATGTGACTACACACCCAAAAAAGGTATCTTCTTAAATGCTGCCTCCACTCCTCTACCTCAACCCAACAGACAGCTTTTGTGTCCTCACTCCTTGGTACCAACAATTAAACACACGATCCCATAAAGCAAAGCAAGTACCGAAATTTTTATTGAAATGAACGGGATCAGAGCTGTGGTGAATCTGATGCTGGGCAGGGCTGACAAACCATTTTTCAAAACGACCGAAACTTAACGGAATATGCGAGTGTCTTAAATTAGCGCCTAAAAAGTTAAACAAAAACCCAAACGCATCAACACCTAGAATCGATAACCCGCTGACTTTTCCACCAAAAAACCACACAAAAATGCCACCGACTACAGAAATAACAACCAGCTGCCTGATTTGGTAGAGACACATTTCTAAAGGGTGCACACGAAATAATGTGAGAGGCGTAAGCACTTCTGCCGAGTGATGTGTTTTATGCAGCCGCCAAAGTATCGGTACTTTATGCATTAATCGATGCAAGTAAAATCGGCTAAAATCTTCAGTAACAAAGAAAACGACAGAAAACAAAAGCATGATAGCGGTATAGGAAAGCGCCACAGAAGGCGCATCCGAAAAATGCCGTTGGAGCATCGTTGAAACAAACACAATACCAGCGAGGTGACCGGCTAGCAGCGGCACCAAAATAAAAACCTTCACCCAAGCATTCAGAAATAAAAGCCCAACATCTTTTCTTGAAGAAGGATGAAACCAGTAACGCGTACTAAACAAAGTTTGCTTGATCGATTTAATCGATAAACGATCAGCTTGCCACAAGAAAACAACCACGAGAAAAAAAGATGAAAGGAGAAAAAGCCAAAATACACGGCTTTCAGCCTTTAGAAAAACCCATAAAGGCGAAAGCGTTACTTGATAAATAAATGCCGTATCAAGCCAATCCATCATTAGAACCGATAGCTAATCGTACCCACAGCTGTCAGCGGTTTATTAGGTCTTGCACCAATAGACCTTCTTGATACGATTTGCTGTGTGTTAAAGACATTATCAACACTGAGCTTGGCCTGCCACTGATCGCTAAATTGGTAACCTGCAGCAAGATCTATTGCTGTTAAGGCGTTGATGCCTTCATCATAAGCGGTGTTAGTGATACTGCCATCCTGACCCGCTATTTCACGCATGCTTCCAATATAATTGATTGCCATCATCAAATCCCACTGCAAAGCTTCAATCGCAGAAACAAAGCGTAATTGATGTTGTGGCAAATACGGCAATTCATCGCCTTCATTCACATCACCCCATTGCGAGAACGAAGATTTAAAAGACGTTTGAAATTCGGATTCCGTAAAAGTGTACGTTAAGCTTATAGGAAACCGCAACTCTCCCCACTCAAATACGTAGTTCGCCAATACCTCGGCACCATAAATATGCGCACCACCACCATTAAGCGATTGATCTTTACAGGTTGTTTCGCTAAACCCACAGCGCGCAATTAAATTACTGTAGTCGCTGAAAAAACCGATGGTTTCAATATACAAATCATCTTGGTTGTATCTGAACCCGTACTCGTAGTTGATACTTTCTTCAGGGTCAACGGATTCATCCGCATTAGCACCCGCAGGTGAAAACCCTTTGTTTACGCCTAGTAGTAACCCTAATTCGTCCGTCCACTGATAAAATGCACCTGCACCTGGAATAAACACAGCGGCTGAACGAGACTTATCATTGATGTCGCTGTTGGCATCCGTATATTGTGTATCGATCAACTCAAATCGAGAGCCCAGGTTAAATGTCCAATCGCCTACTGTCATAATGTCGTTCAGATAAAGTGCTAACGCCTTAGCTTCTGATCGATTTTTATCAGCACCACGTAAGTGGTAGTCAGTATCAGGAATGAGATTGCCATCTTTCATCAAATAGCCATATTGAGGCTGATCGCGATCAACCCAATCTTGGTGATAGCGAATACCCGTGGAAAGGTTGTGTTCAATACCGGATGTTAAGAATTCGGCAATTAAGCGTGATTCAATACCTTCTGATCCGTATTCACGCGCATTATTCGTTAATATCACGGTATCCATATCATTCGTTGGATCAGAATCTCTTTGCCCCTTGATGATAGCGGATAAACGCGGGAACCTATCAGGCGCTGATAAAATATCAGCTATTTTAGGTGCCCCCTCCCCCATGCCTGAAACTCTAAACCACGTGCGATCAAAACGATTGATGTAAGCACGTGTGGTTAACGCAAGCGAATCAGACAATTCGATTTTATGGATCGCATGAAACTGTAAATGCGTGGAATCAAAATGATCTTTTTCTGACGCCGCGTATCGACGGTTTGGATTTTTATCAAAATCTTCCGTCGAAATACCTAAATAGGTTTCATCACTGCTTTCATCCGCATAACCAAACTTGAGCAATAAACGCTGAGGCATGTCGGCAAAATCATCGGTTTTGAATAGTAGCTTTACATTCACATCGTTTCTGACAAAGCCGGTATTACTATCACTACCCAGCTCTTTAAAACCATCGCTGCTGTAGCGTAAGCCTTCTATCAAATACCCAAAATTATTTCCTGTTTCGCCAAAGTACGCATTGTATTTTTGTTGATTATAAGAACCATAAGAAACACTCATTTCACCTTCCCTATCTTCTGGAATGGCTTTGCTGACGAGGTTAATCGCACCACCAACGGTATGAGGGCCATATTCGATAGCAGCAGGCCCTTTAAAAACTTCAACGCTCTTCATCCGGTTTATGTTAGGCACATAATACGCAGCAGGCGCAGAATAAGGTGCTGGCGTGATTAGAATACCATCTTCCATTAACGTAACTTTTTGTGTGCGCTCAGAAGTCACGCCTCGAATACCAATATTAGGGCGTAACCCAAATCCGTCTTCTTGCCTGATATACACACCCGGTATAGCACTGAGTACTTGATTAATATCGTTATACTGAAAGGATTCAAGATCGCTTTCCTCCAGTACATGAGCGGAGCCTGTTGCTTTTTTGGCTTGTTCTTTAGAACCGATAATCAACGACTCTTCGATAAAAGCCACTCTCACTTCTTCAGGCGGTGTCGTTTCAGCCAAAGTGCTAATCGGTAGTAACAAAGCGAATAAAGATGAATGCTTGGATGTAAACATAGCGGGTGACTACCTTAATCGTTATCAGATTGTGCGCGTTTGGGAATATCAAGATCAACAACAGCGACAAAACCTGTTTTTAAATCATCCGTAATTCTTTTTATTAAACCATAGAGCTGACAAGCAGGAAGTTTGCTTGATATCTCTGGATTTGCCACCGCATTATTACAGGCTGCATTATCTTCATCGTTATCTTGCAAGATGAGTTCGGCCTGTGCATATAAGCTACCGTTAATCTGATTGATCAACGTCAAAGCTGCATCGATATTATTATTAAATCGATCAGCGAGCGGCTTTTGTTCTTTTTCTACAATAATATTGGCGAAACCAAAGCCTTCACCACCATTAAACGCTGCCTTAAAAGCTTCTAAATTGCTTTTTATCATGGATAATGATTGTTGGCTGTAAGGGTATTCGACTAACTTAGGGCAAGCATCGAAAGCACATCGAGCACTAATACCAAGCGGCAAAGAAAGCTTGGTATCCTTAACGTTTTTATCAAGGAAAAACAACGCATCGGATAATGCCTGTATATACTCTCCACCATTGGCAGGGTTGATAAAGTGCGCGCGAAAATTACCGCCATCGGTTTGCCACGTTTGGTACAGGTTTTGTGCAGTAGCTGCTAATTGCTTGGCGATATTTTCTGCCAGTAAGGCGCGTGTGGCTACAACATCAATATTTTGCCAGCGTTGTAATTCTTGATCGCTTGCATTTGTACAAGCAAAAGCTGTACTTTGATTGATGAGTAAATATTCCAACCCACCTAAACCCGTTTGGTTTACCGACAAATCATCAATATTCACTGCGTCGGCATTTTCTGCTAAGGCCAGTGTTGTTTGGTCAAGTTGACAGGCGTTTGTTCGTTGATTGTCTGAGTACACATTAATACGGTCACGCAAAGCGAACTCGTTTTCTGCAATGGGGCCGACTAAGAATAACTCGATTTTTTGCCAATTAATGGCTGCTGTTCTCCACTGATATTGCGCTGGCGCTAAAGCTGTATCGGGTGACTCACGATAAGCTGCTACCCTTTTTTGTAATTCAGCGGTATCTTCTGCGAATGCTTTATATTGAGGGATAATTATATTATCGGCATAGTTTGCTAGCATACTGCCCGTATCAAAGGCATAGCGAGATTCGTTTTTTGGTGAGTTACAGGCAACAAGAAAAAGGCTTGATAAAAAAATCAGGAGTACTGCGGGGGTCGTTCTCATAATGTCTCTTTAACGCAAAAATGCAGCACCTATTAAGGTGCCGCAATAAGGAGGGATTACCAGTTTGCTACATGATCCTCAGCAAAACTGTATTTATCTTTAAGAATCTTTCTTGCTTCAAGCAATCCTGCCAAATAGTCCGTTAAAGGTTGATCACTAACGCCTTGTCCGTTTGGTAATACAGGCTTTATACCCATCAAATCATGCAACTTTTTGAATGCATCGATCGCTGCTTGATCTTTTTGGAAAGGTGAATCAGGATTAAACTGAAGACCTAATGCAAAGCCTTTCATCTCACTCCAATGTTTAGCAAGAGTGGTATAGGCTGCTTTATCAGCATATGCAGTAATCGGCTCGTTAGAAGCCATCAAGTCAGCTCGGGTATCATTGATGTAATGTACAACCGTTGCAGCAATACATTTTTCCCAAACAGTAGCAGCAATAACAGCTTGCTCATTAAGTGCAGTGACTTCTGCATCCGTTAAATCACGTGATACATCTTTAGCTGCATCATTTAAAATTTTACGCCCAGCAACAAACGCTTCAAACACTTCTTTCGTGTAATCGGTTGGGTTAGCGCTATTTTTCGTGCCGAGATCTCTTTTCGCGCAATTGGTAGAATTCGCTAAATTGATTTCACTGCGTAAATCAATTTTCCCATCAATCTCAGTATCGAAATAACCATTTCTATAGGCTTCACGACCACCTTTACCGGCAATTTCTTCATCGGTGTAACCGCTATAGTCTCTAGCTGCACCAAAATAACCAAAGGCTTCATCCCATTTGTGTTCAGCTTTGGTATAAGGCTTTTCGCCATCTTGCTTGTTGCTTTCTTTAAAGTTAGTTTTCAAGTAATCAGCCGTACCCTGAGAGAAGGTTACTGCTCCCAACAAAAACTTTTGGATCAACTGTTTATAATCACGACCTTTATCATCAACGTAAGCTTTATCAATAACGATATCACCTAACGCGCCATCAGAAGACTGCGCTAAGGCATCAATCTCATTGATGAATAAATCAACTAAGTTGATAGGAAATTTAACGCCAGCCCAACCAACAAGTTCACCTTGTAACGTACCATACTCACCGCTTCTCGTCTCTTCACCCTCTTTAACATAACCACCCGCAATTTTACCCACTAGATTTTTTCCAGTGCTGATATCGCCGTATGTTGGACCAGGTATCGTATTGCTCACTTTACTGAATGTATATTCTTTATCATCTCTTGCTTCATAAACATAGGATGCCAATAAGTCTTTAACCGATGCAGAATTACGTTCCAATCCACCAATCGTGTGGGTTAATTCAGCAATTAAAACTTGTCTAGCCGTTTGACCAGTGTAAGAAATAGCGCTCTCACCCTCTATAAACTGACTATCAAATTGATAATAAACGTTGGCTTCTATTTCTTTATTGACGTCTTTATTATTATCACTACCACACGCAGCTAGCAATGCGGTTGTTACAATAGCAGGAACAAGCAAAGTATTTCGCTTCATTATCCAATCCCTTTCTTTATTATTAGGTCAAATGGAAAGCGGCGAATACTATTATAAATGAAAATCATTATCAACAGCAAAAAGGAATAGTTTGTCTTTCTACTCCTGATCGGTCAAATATAGAAATTAAAAACGCTCAAAACACGGTTAACAGGGGGGCCGTAATAAATACGACGAACGTAGGTTAACGTTGTATCTTACAAATTTAGTTAGAAATATTGCATTACCTGTAGTGCCAAGAACTAACTCAGCACCATCTATACCCATCACACTTGAAGATGCAAGGGCGTTGGCCGCGCTCGCTCACCCCAATCACTTACCGACTGTAAGCTCATGGGGATTCGCTCGCTTGCCGCCTTCTTGCATCGCCAATTCCGATGGGTATATAACCATTTTCAAGAACGATGGGTATATCTTCCTTAAAAGGTTTTCAAAGGCTGGTTAGAAAAACCGCTGCAGTAGGCATTATCAGATTCAGGTAAATAAAAGCCACTTGCCTGGGTAGTAAGACTAAGTGCCGCCACCTGATTTGAAGCCTCGGAACTATAGCCCTGCCCAACTAAATCAAAGAAGGGTCGATAATCAACACCCACACTGTAGCTTGCAGCAATTAACAACCAATCATTATTATCCAATGCAAGCACGCCTTCTCGAGTGAATTGGCCAAAGCCAAGACTTTGTTTTTGCTCATCCCAAGCCTCATCACTGTTATCAGCTAATTCGAATGCATTTTCTAATAGGTGTAATCGGGCAATAAGATGCCAACCGTTGTCTAATGCACCGAGATTTTGTGCATGCATCAATATTTGTACGATCAGTGTTGCGCCATAGCTCCATCCATTTTCGGTCTTGCTTTGCATATAGGCAAAAGGGTCTGCCTCTTTACGACTATCCGCAATAGTTGCATGTATTTTCTGGAAATCTAACGATTGACAACTGTGCGCTACACCCTCTTCTTCAAAAGCTCTCGATTTAACATAATACGAATAAAAGTTCGTCACCGTATGGCCAGCATTGCCATTAAACTTAAATCGACCACTCTCCACATTGTGCCCTACCTCATGCAAATCACCGTGCCCCAAAACATCAAATGACCAAAAGGCATCATAAGGATTACCCGAGCAACCATAACCGCAGCTCGCTCTATCAGCATTCATATGCTGCACTCGATCAAATTCAGGTATCTCGTAGCCTTTTGAGGCTGCGAAATCATGAATTTCATTGACAACATCAATCGCCTCACCACGCACACCCGCTAGCACGCGATGATAATTATGATGATATTTTGTGATATAGCTGGCTAATTTGGTAGGGTGATACTCCATCGTATATCATCGAAGGTATTGAGTATCTTATCGGCCTTCGAATGTACTTCAAAATGTTCTGTTGCAATCTCGACCCAATCAAAGGCATCTTGAGCAAGCAACGTTTGAAACCTTGCATCATCATCACCCTCTCGCCAAAAGGGGTGCAACCCTATTTGCTTAAATTCAAACGTCATTGGTGTACCTTTATTATCAAAGTCAACCTGAATCGGGCCACCATAAGGCGATGTAAATTCAATGGTCTCGCCAGCTGCGATGGGCATCTTTCGTGATTGAATAAATTTAGGCCTGACATAGCCGTCATTATCCATGTGATCAACCGTACCCGTGCGTACCGTATTGATAAAAATGGCCGCCTTTATTGGACTGCTATCGGTTCGTTTCACCTTAACAGTTTGCCCCGGTAAAGCGTAAACCCCAGCCGCTCTAAACGGCTCGCGACTGATTAGATCAACTCGTTTATCCTGCAAATTAACGGTGCTAAAATCCGTTCGACTAAAATCACCTAAATCCGATTGCGCAGGGTTAATAGCACGCGAATTATAGACGAGATAGTCAGCAACTAGGCTTCGAACAAAATCATACGTGGGTGTTATATTCCGAGACATAGGAAATTGTATCGACTCCCGGTAACGATCTGCCAATAAAATAAACAATTTCTCAAGTCTATGCTTATCGCCCTCGGTAAATATCGCTATACCTTGTTGATCAAAGGCGGCAATAGTCTCATGCATATCATCGAGAGGCGTTAACAGCGTTGATTTGAAGGCTGGCTGATCAACACATGCCTCATCACCACCTGCGCAATTAATAATATCGAATGCAAAGGTTTCATGTTGTATATGACCTACCATTGCTGCCAAATTACGCTTAGTGGCATGGGCAGCTTGTATCATCGCCTGATACGAAGACCATGAAGCTGCATCATTAGAAAAATAGTTACCGGGAGACCCTGGGGATTGCGTCTGCAGACCAAAGAAAGCTAATACTGGGTTAGTCAACTCACTGGCATTCCACCCCCTATTATGCAGATAGAGTAAAGCTGTACCTTGTTCGGTTGCTTCTCTCAATACCTGTTCTACTGTGTCAATTGGCATATCAGGATCTGAACCTGTTACCAGCAATTGGGCATCAGCGATACAGGTTAATGCCTTGTCTGGATCTCCACAAAACACAACCTCAGCACTCGGGTATTGTGCTTTAATCCATGTTTTCGCGTTAGACATCTCACCAGAGCTCATGAGCATCATCGCGACTGTAATGCCATCACCCTGCGACAATTTCAACGATTCCAATGCCCAATCCACAAGTTGTTGAAGCGGTTCATCAAACTCAGCATGCTCACCACCTGGCATTTCATCTAACATATCATCGCCCAATGCTACCGCTCGATAGCGACCTGAATCATAAGCTGCAACAAATAAATGCCCTTCATCATTACCCACCACAACCGGTATAACACGCTGAGAATCAAGATTATAAAAAAAGCGGGAATGCTTACCCGGAGAGAAAACAACCGGTAAATCGCCATAGATTGCTTGCAAAAACTCGCTGTCGCGTGCCTCATGCATTTGAATCACCTGCTGAATACGTGATTCAATATCGGCGGTATTGGGTGGTAATAGCCTTGCGTCACCGGATTTCATGGCCTCATGAATAGCATCAATAAAGTGCACCCTAATACTATCGGTTGCTACCTCTTCTCCCTTTAATGCCTGCACATGAAGTGTAACGGTTTTTGTTTCAAAAATGTTTTCTACCGTTATCATCGTAGAAGATTGATTAGGTGTTGAAAAGATCACCGCCGCATCATCAGAAGACCACTGAAAAGTAACGCCCTCGTTCACGGACACACTGGCACTCAACGTCAATGTTTTATCTTCTTTGACGGTAATATCCGAACCTAAGGAGACAGAAAACACCATATCGTTAGACTCATCAACAAGATCATTTCCCAAACAACCTACAAGCGACAATAAAATAAGTGGCCAAAACAGCCGACAAAAAAGACCCATAATCCTTCACCGATTTTTTAAAAATTGTCGGAAGATTTTAAAATGGGTGTGACGAAATTACAAAACCCCTAAAGCAGATGTTTGCACTGGTCTAAGAATATGAGGATTAGGTCCCCGTTTTTTTGAACAAGCATACAGAAAAACACGATGACAAATGAAATACGTAAGGCCAACGAAATGCTGCAATTTATATGAAATAAACATATATCGTTCAATCACCTTGCGACAAAAGCCATGTGTGTCGTCTTCCATATTGATTATGCCAGCTAGATTTAAAAAGACCGCTAGGGGAACTTGAAGTCCAAGTAAACGCATCAGGAGATGCAGTAAAATTAGTGCTCCCTTCAACTGAATCGATTGAATAATCTAGATCAATAAAATAACTATCTTCAACGTTAGTAATATCAAACCCTTCGATTCCTAGTAAAACAGATTGGTTTCTAACGGAATCTTGAGCCTTAGGAGATAAGGCAGTAGGTTTATTATCTACCTCCACATACTCATAGTAAGTTATATACCGATCACCCTTGAAGATGCAAGGGCGTTGGGTATAGATAAAGATTCCGGCTGATCAATCACTTTACCCTGATATGAATTTAAGGTGTTTAATGCCAAGTAAGCATTATCTATAGCGCTAAACTCAGTCTCATTAGAAATTCGTTTAGCCGTTAAAGTAGAGATATCTCAAAGCATTCATCTTTCCAGAAGAATAAAGCGTATTAATACCCCTTGGTGATTAATCCATTAATTCACCAAAGGTGCTTTATAGTATGAAAAACCAGCCTTAGCCTCTTTACCTGGAATACCAAAGCGTTTGAATAAATCGAGCCCGCTAGGTTCTGATAGTATACGTAAATCTTCTTCTGAAAAGACCGCTTCAGCATTAAACCGCCCTATATAATGGGCAACATCCTCAGCTGGCATCCGCTGAAATAACCAGCCACGCATGCGTGTTAGCCAAGCATGTTGCCTCAGCGTTACATTTTCTGGGAAGTTAGATTCCATAGGCACCAAGTTTGTCACTTGGCCATCACTCAGCCCTTCTATCAGTGTTCCTACGGCATGATCAGCAAAAATATCTGTGGTGAGATCTGCTGCATTTTCAGTGGCTGTTGCTGCAACACTCCACCCTGAAACAACGGCTTCTGTATTGGCTGCTGCAGTGGCTGAATTTACTCCACTGTTAACTTCACCACTTGCTGATAATGTGGCCGTTTGTGAATCAACCACTGCACTTGAGGATGTCCCGGTGCTTGAGGTGATACCTGCACTCGATGAACCAAAGAAACGGCTCGCTTGAGCAAAGGCATTTGAAATGGTTGGCGCTAAGGAAACAACCACTTCACCAATAGCCAGCACACTGAGCGCTATACTGGATACAGCCAATGCTTTTGCTGCCGTTTTATTACCCGCATCTAACGCCACCTGTGAACCTAGCAATGACATACCTGACAAAGCAGAGGTAACACCTGCCCCGATACCCGCCGCCGCCGATAAGCTTAGAGAAGCACCACCCGTTGGCACAGCAAGCACAGCACCAAGGATACCGAGAGCGGTAAAACCACTGCCTAAAGCATAATTTAACGCTGGGCTATGGCCTGTAGGATCAATGTAGTTAACAGGGTTGGCAAACACATACGCGTATCGATTATCGACATTTAAACTGTCTCGAGAAATAAAACGGCGTAATTCAGGCGAATAAAAACGGTGTTTTAGGTAGGTTAAACCAAGATCTGGGTTGTTTAATTCTTGATTCCATCCAAATTCGTTCAACACAGTATCTTGATTTTTTTTCTTATTTAAAACTTTTCCGTAGGCGTCATATTGTTGCGCCTCAAATGAGATATCACCTATTCCTAATAAGTGTAAATAGGCACCCATACTTTGGTTAGCGGTAAATGCCTGCCCCATTCCCTGATCTGTTTTTACCCCGATAATGCTTTTATCCTGACGAATAAAACTATGCCACAGGTTGTCTTTATAGACTGTCTGAATATTATTTTGTTGATCAGAATAATAATCGATATGTGATTGCCCTTTAAAGGTATGCCCCAATAAACCGTTTGGCCAATAATGAAACGCTGTATCCGTTAAGCCGTGCATCGATACCTTTAATAAATAACCCACATCATCATACGCGTAATGCCGACCTTTATGGTCTTGCATTAATCTGCCGTTGGTATCATGAATAATGGGGATGGGTGACTGTCTACCATTCATTTTTACATTCACCATCTGATCCATAGCATTATAAAAATACTCGGTATGTTCTGCTGCATCAATACTGCTATTCACATGCTCACTGATCAGGTTGTCATTGCCATCGTATTGATATTGCCCTTTCCAGTTATCATTTTCATCTCCGCTCTCGGTACTGTGTTTTTCATTCAATAAGCGCCGTAAGCCATCGTATCTGTAATCTATCGTTTTTGTGTGTGATTGATTGGCATGACCTAATGCTTGCTTTAGTTGGGTTAACTCACCTAGTGCATCATAGGCATAATCCACTTTAAATGTTGAATGGGCTAACTGATTAGTGCTCGATGAATGGATTAATCGGCCCAATGCGCCATAGGTGTAATGTGTTTGAGTTAAGCCTGTACCTATGGCATCAAAATCCCTTTTCACCAATTGACCTTTTTTGCCATTGTCGTCTTCGCCATAATGAAAGTTGATACGGCTATCACCAGCCATGATTTGCGATAAACGCCCTTTATCTCCATTCTTATATACCCATTCCTGCACAGTACCATTGGCATCCGTTTGTTGATAAACGCGATCATAGGCATCTCTTTCTAACGTCAATGATCGATCATCAGGATAATACAACGCCTTCAATGTGCCATTTTGCGCATAATGATAATGCATCCATTGGCTTTCACTGTCTGAAAGGGCTGTTAGCTTTCCATCAGCATCGTAGTGGTGATCGACTCGATAAGGTTTTTGATTTCGATACCAAGATCGAGCAGCTAATAACCCGCGTGGATTATATTGATAGTCAATAACATGGCCATCTTGCAATACTCTTTCGATCTCACGACCATTACTGTCATAGGTATGTTTGGTTGATAAGCGATGATTACCATTAAATGCTGGCGATTCCACCTGGCGCAATAAACCATCACCATCATAATGATATCGATACCCTTCATGTGAGCTGGACATATCGGGTGACGTATAGGTTCTATACCAGGTAAACAACTTACCCCCTAGGTTAAACGCGCGGCTTTTTTGAATACTCCGCTGATCAAAGGTGCTCACTGTTGATAGCACAGCATCCTGATTCGCATCATATTCATGCTCAACTTCAACCGTACTGTGTTTTTTTAACGATGATAAATCGACAAGGCTGGTTGATTGGTGAATAAGCTTCTTAAATCCGTCGTGGATTTCTGTTTTTTCAATAACATCTGTTGGTTTATCATGGCAGTTGTTGGTAACCGGAAACGATGCAGTAACTGTTTTACGTTGCCAAGGCACTTTGGTCACGACTGTTCGCTTTCTATCATTAATGAATGTGGTTGTTTTTAAATCCACATCCTTATATTGAAAGGTATGCACATTATCAAAGGGATCTGTGGTCTTTACCGGGCGCTCATGCGCATCATATTCTGTTGTTGTCGTAAGCCCTAACCGATCTGTTTTCGTCGTTATTTTCCCAAAGCCGTTATAGGTTTGACTGAGCAAACTCCGCCACCGGCCTTTGTATTCATCATTAAGAGCGATCATTCGATGAGAGCGATCATTCGATGAGAGGCATCAAAGAGCGTTTGGTGTTTATCACCTAAAGGACTTTGATGAATAACACTGTTCTTTTTATCCACCGCAAACACGTCATAAGCGATGGTAATGACATTACCTTCAGGGTCTGTTTCGGTCAGTTGTCGATTGAGTGCATCATAGGTATAAGTGATTAACTCACCTTTGGGCGTGAACTCTTTTATTTTTTGCCCATTACGGGTATCAACAATCTTTTTGTATTCTCGATGACCATCACTGACTTTAGTGACGTCTAATTCATACGTTTTTGGATTAAAGAGATAGTTGATGCTTTTAGAAATGGATTGCACCCCAGGTTTATCAGCCGCTAGCCATTTCGTGATTGTGGATCGCTTTCGCCCTCTTTCATCAAAAGTAAACTGCGTTTGCTTCCACGGCGCCCATTTTTCTTGATGGCTACCTGATTTATATTGCTGTGTTTCATCACCATATATCATCCCTGAGGGTGCTAGCTGATATTGCTTTTGTAGGGCGCGGCCCGATAGCTCATCCTGCTCTATTTTTTCTTTGAGCAAACTAAAATGATCAGTAAAGTATTGATAACTGGTTGTATTTAACTGCACCCACTGCCTTGCATCTTGATCATACACTGAGTGCAGTGTATTGAGTTTATTGCCATATCGGTCATAGCGGGTTTCGACTTTATCACTTGCCACATAGGCACCTTGCGACTCATGCCAAACCCAATGAGTGACACTCAGCGGTTTATCATAATTGGTTGATCGACTGTATTTAAAAGGAGAGATATCGTATTGATAGGTTGTTTTTGTATAGGGTTTACCCGCACTTAGGGTACGAATTTCAATAGGCAAATGCAGGTAATTGTATTCATGCACTTTCTTATTCAACTGCTCTCCATTGACACGAATAACATTCACTGCATATCGGTAAGATTGATCCTCACTGTCCATTAAACTATCACCCTGAGCGGACAATGCATATCTTGGGTAGCCTGTATAATTATTGCCTTTAGCATATTGATAGCTCACTTCGTGATGCATTTTATCATCGGCTAAATCAAACTGTTTGAAGCGAATAACCACGGGCAGTTTTTTTGTTGATTTATCATCTTTATAGGGAATACTGTCGTAAACAAGATCCGTCATTAACCCTTCGGGTGACGCTATAGTTCGTATTAAGTTGTGACCCGCTGCAGATGTATAGGTAATTTGATAAACCTGTTTTAATGGGTTAATAATTTTATTGACGCCATTGTCATTAAAATAGACCCGCTGATCACGGCCATCAGGATACCGTATGATCATGGTATGAGGCTCATAGTCGAAGTGGTAGGCATTGCCGTAATTATCGATAATTTTGATCAAACGAGCAGACTCAAGGTTTGAGATTGGCTTTTGATAAAAGAATTGAACAGCATTATTAAATCGATCAAGACGGAGAATTAACAGACCTTGATGAGAAAAATAGTGAATACTCCCATCTTTATAGGTTGTCTTATAGCGATAACTTAATTGATTAAACTCAGGAATCGGCTTCGCTTCACCAAGATCATCAAAACGTGTGCCATGCTGGTTATAATACTTTAAGCCTGAGGCATAGCCGGCTTCATCATGCCATAGATTGTCGATAAGCCACTGCTTACCACCCAGCTCAGCGGTCTTACCTGAAATGTAATCTAAATCCAAACGCCAGCCTGCGGGCAATCCAAACATACCCACGGCATTAAAATGATAATCTAAGTGAACTTTAAGGGGCTCTCGAACACCAGGCACGTCAATCAAAGGATAAGAGAAACTGAATGTGCCTGTGGCTGCATTCACTTGCGCACGGAACATCTTTTCATGGTTATAAGCTTGGCTGCCTTTATAGCTCTCGGCAGTCACACCCAAAGATAGCCCAACAAAAAGACTCATAAAAAATGTTACTAACTTATTATCCTTTACCAATCGCATGGGTTCCCCTTGTTAGAAAATAAGAGAAACTCATAAGACAATAATTTATGAAGTTAATTTCATTTATCGAAAACCGGCTCGGCTCATCGTCTATCCCCATCAGGGCTTCCTAGCACTTTTTGATCAGTACAAAGTTTAAGCTGTCATATAATACGAAGTCCTTGAAAAATTCAATATTAAAATAGTCAATTTCTCATACCTATTGTCAAAGATAGTTTTCTGCCATCCAAACACCATGAATATATCTGCATGTACAGCCTCAATAAGAGATCCGCGACAAGGCATCAATCAAAAACACAGCCTTGAAAGCCTCCTTCTAATCGTTTTTTCATCAATAATAAGTGGTTATGATAGCCCTAACAGCATGTCTAATTTTGCAGCTATGAAGCTTGACTGGCTGCAGAAGCATACAGATATCGAATCTGCTCCCTGTGCAGAAACATTACGGCTTTTACTTGCATGCATAAGACCAAGAGATTTGATTGAAGGGTTTACGACATTCGTTTCAAGTTTGCAGGGTGAATCTACAGGAGATGTTATTTCATTAGACGGCAAAACGATGCGAGGAACAAGGCACAATGGTCGAGAAGCCATCCATGTTATTAGTGCATGGTCTCAAAGCCGAGGCCTGACGCTGTGCGCCCTCGAATCAGAAGGAAAGAAAAATGAAATCAAAACTTTGCCGAAGCTTATCGACAGAATTGAGGTAAAAAATGCCACTATTACCATTGATGCGATGGGATGCCAAAAAGAAATCGCAAAAAAGATTATTGAAAAAGAAGCTGACTATTTTCTGCAACTGAAAGGTAATCAGCAGGGGTTGCTGGAAGAAATCCAAGCTTTTCATCACAAGCTTGAACGTGATGGTTATGAAGAAAATAAGACCTCATATTTTGAGGAGGCGAATAAAGGGCATGGTCGATTAGAGATAAGGAAATATCAGCACTTTGAATTAACAGACTGGGTAGATAAGGCTAAACCTTGGAGCGGCTTGAGTTCGGCTGTGCGTGTTGAGCGGCATCGGTCTTCAAATAAAGGGGAGTCTAAAGAAGTTTCCTGGTATATTAGCTCACGCTCTCCTGATGCAAAGCATGCGGCGAAAGCCATTAGGGGACACTGGGAAATAGAAAATAAACTGCATTGGCGGTTAGATGTTACTTTTAAAGAAGATGACTGCCAGCTTCATTCCGCTGGGCTCAATATTGCTACAATAAAGCGTCACTGTATGAATTTGTTAACACTTAATGATCAAAGCAAAAAGGGTATGAAACATCGAGTTATGGGGTGTGCAATTAATGATAAATACAGAGAGAAAATGCTTTTCTCCGGTCAATTTATGCACTGATCAAAAAGTGCTAGGAGGCCCTGCTATCCCCATCGGAATTCGAGATGCAAGAAGGCGGCAAGCGAGCGAATCCCCATGAGCTTACAGTCAGTAAGTGATTGGCGGCCAACGACCTTGCATCTTCAAGGGTGATCGGTATAGATACGACAGAACCACACTCATCGCCCTCTTTAATCTTCGATTTAAACTCAGACCCAGAGTATAAGAAATTAACTGTTAGTCATCTTCCGCTCTACTCGCACAGTACCCCTATTACACTTCCCAACCCAGCTGTGGTACCTTTGCTTTCGACTACAAGGCTCAGCACTGATAAGGTATCTTATGGAAAAACTTATTATTCTAGCTCTCCATTATTTTGAGCGCTTTATCGTGACCATACTCATTGCAACCATGGTTCTCGGCGTCGCCTATGCTACTTATATTGGGCTTGAGGTCATTTACAAAAATATTATTATTGGAACGCTTACAGGTAAAACGATGGAGCACGCCATCGTACAAACAGGTCTTTATCGGCTATATGGTAGCTTTCTCACCATATTGCTAGGCTTAGAGCTTATCCATACCGTCAAAGTTTACTTTAAAGAAAATTATATTAAGATCGAGTCAATTCTTGTGATTTCTATTCTCGCGCTATCACGCCACATCATTCAGCTTCATATAGAAGACATACAACCCATGCTGCTTGTTGGTCTAGCCGCTCTAATGGGGGTTTTAGTCGCCGGCTACATTATGATTCGAAAGAACATTCATTCACTAAAAGACGCTGAGCGCTAGCGAATTGGCAGCTGGAAATTAGCTAAGCATTTAGCCATTACGCTACCTTAAAAACTATTGTATTGACGGTATTTTTTCTAGAATAGGATCAATTATATAGCTTCATTGCTGAAAAACTGGCTTTCTTCGCGGCCAGCACAGTCAAACTGACATCTTTGTTCGCTCGTTAATCCTTCAGAAAGAGTATTTCCTTCCCTCAGCCATACACGCAATAGCCACTTTGAAATCATTTCTAACGAACAGGGTATTTCCATCAATGATATTTGCCAGGTTTGTTGCTTTACACGGTTTGAAATTCAACCTGATAGGTATCATTTTTATACTCATAACTTCGCTGACAAACTGAGAGATAAGATGATTGAAGCTATGCTATAAACACCTCGATGCAACTCTATACCCATCGGAATTGGAGATGCAAGAAGGCGGCAAGCGAGCGAATCCCCATGAGTTTATAATCAGTAAGTGATTAGGGCGGCCAATGCCCTTGCATCTTCAAGGGTGATCGGTATATATCTGAGAATTTTACAGTCGTATTAGCCAACTTTAGAACTTGGAAAAATGGTTACGCCGAAGAAGTTTGCATTGTGTCAATTCATCTTAATTTATCATCAGCCCTTTCAGCGTAGCGCCACTGATAAACCGACCAACAAAACACCTACTGAAACATTAGCAGCAATCTAATCCATATTAACTTGAAATTTTGGGCTATTTACGGCTCTATCAAACTGTCTAAAAAGCTCTATTTACCACTCAAATTTATGCCATTTTTTGATAACCTTATACTCACCAAGTGTTCAGTAAAGTGCCTTTATTTTTGAGTCGAACAGATTCAACCCTAAAGCCTCCTTTCACTCATCATCTTTATTCATACCGCTATCGACAATACTTATATATTTTTTACACATATTATTATTTCCCACCCAAAGAGAAATGCGTTATTTTTTTAAAGAATTACTCGTCACGCACCCTACCACGCATGGATTTGGTTTTACTGTGCTTCGTTTTTCTGTCCATACGTTTTTTATTAGAAGAACGGCTGGGCTTTGTCGGTCTACGTGCCTTTTGGATGACCACCGCTTGGCGTATTAATACCGCGAGTCGCTCAAGAGCAGCTTGACGGTTTAAGTCTTGGCTCCGATGCTCTTGGGATTTAATAATAATAATGCCATCTTTAGTGATGCGATGATCGTTCAGCGCTAAGAGACGTTCTTTGTAAAATTCAGGCAGGGTCGACGCTTTGATATCAAAGCGTAAATGGATCGCACTGGATACCTTATTTACGTTCTGCCCGCCAGCCCCCTGAGAGCGCATTGCTTGTAAGTCAATTTGATCGCTAGGAATTGATACCGCGTGAGAAATAAAAAGCATGTGAAAAATGGCCAACCAAATGGGTAAAATGATTTAATTATTGTAGCGGATACCGCCAGATGAGTCTTTTGATGGTTTGATGCAGGCTGACTGCAGTGTTTATCTAGCGCTTAACGCGATAACCTTTGTGATTCTCACGTAATGCCCACTTCATAGGAAGAGCGACTACCAGCAAGATAAAGCGTCGTTTATCTGCACAAAAGCACGCACCAATACACGTTGATGTGCATAAAAGTCACGGCTCTCAGCGTTTACTCACGAGGTCATTGCAGGCATCATGACTACCCTCGGATCAACACCTGTCTTTACCCACAGCATTTCTTGAATTTTTTACCGCTTCCGCAGCTACAAGGCTCATTGCGTGAAGGCGTTTTTTCCTGTTTAACCACGGTAGCTGTTTTATTAAGCAGTACCAGAAGTGAATCAATAGACTCCACGGCTCCGGCTGCACTGTCAATACGCACATCGCCATGCAATCCTGCATCCGCCAACATCGCTTTTACTTCTTGTTGCCGACTCTCATTCGTCACCGTCAACGTTAAGGGATACTTTTTGCTCCCTGCTTTATTATTGCCCTTGGCCTCGTACCCGTACTCAACATGATTGACACGCGCCTCTTGCCGACCCTTGAAAAAGAATTTATCTGACATATCACAACCCACATTATATAAATACGACAAGCTGCGATAGCAAACCAACCAATCGCCGCAAAAAGTATGGGATTTTAACACGTTGAAGCGCCTATTGCTTACTTCATCCACCAATGAGCCGCGCTACCCATCCAGATTGTATTTTCAGGGACTTATTAATGCCGCAAAATGAAGCTGGAGGGATATTTCATGGGCCTATCGAACACCCAACACATCAATCAAAGGATAAGAAAAACTGAATGTTCCTGTTGCTGCATTTACTTGAACACGGAACATTCTCTCATGATTATACCCATCAGAATTGGGGATGCAGGAAGGCGGCAAGCGGTCGAACCCCCATGGGCTTACAGCCCGTAAGTGATTGGGCGGCCAACGCCCTTGCAACTTCAAGGGTAATCGGTATAAACGTAGACTTTGTGAGTATTTTGTTAAAAGACTAAACCAGGATATTCATTGATTCACTCCACAAGCAACGCTAGAGCCTTCCGGCACTGACAGGTAGTGTTAGATAAGGAATCCTAGCACAACAACCCCAACAACCAACGTAAGTATCGCTTTCTGCACACCCGAAAAAAGCCGACTCAACAACCGTAAAAACGAAACTGCGCATCACAAAAAAACACACGTGGTATATTCATAAGCTTCATCAACCGTTTAAAGCTCTGAGACTGCCGAATCGAAAGAATCTTCTTTACAGTGGGAGATTAATCTAAAAAATTTATTAGATGAGTAGAATTCTCAAAAAAACGAGACCGGTCAGCTCTCAGCGCACAATCAAATGCAGACAGCCATGACTCAATAGCATCATCAACCACGAATCCAGCTTTATACGTCTTAATCAGCTCAGCGTGAGAAATTCGCTCAGAATAAATACCTATCGCACCTTGACGCTGTATGTCTAACATTTTTGTGTGTGACCGACCGCGATTAAATACCGTATCAAAAAGTGGAGCCAGCCCTATATCCATTTCTCTTGATGCCAGTAATGCTTGGTAATTATCCCAGCGCATAGGGTGCAAAATGGTTACCCGGGGGATCAAGCGAAACTGCTTATTAAGTTGATGATTGCCCACAAGCTCAAAAGTCGTATGACTATAAGTTGCCTGTATGGCCGCAACTAATTTTTCAACAAAAATCCATTCTTGCGTGTGGCTGCTCCCACCATGATAGAAGCAACGAATCATGCGTACTTCTGGATTTCTCAGTTGTTTTGGTTGCAATACCCACTCGTCGCGTAATTGATACTTCTTCGCAAGATAAGGTGTCGATACCCATACTTGATCACAAAGCTTCGCCAGCAGTGGCGATGCCGATTTATACCAGCTGCTTATCTTTTGTCGGTAAGCTTTCGGCAAGCTGGCATCTGTACCAACGCTCGGAATATCATCATCAATAAACCAAATAATGCGCTTCGGTCGATGAGGCGATCGCAGTAGTTTTTTTAAAAAACCTAAGGGAACTTCACGTACTAAAATTAACTGGCTTTGGCTTTCTGACCATAACGGATGATTATCGGGCGGCAGCTGATGGGTATCTATTTCAGAATAATTCGAAAAATCCTGCTGTCTACTACGAAAATAAAAATCAAGCGTAGGTGTAGCGAGATCACCCGCAACCCAAGTAAACTTTGGATTCAAGAGCACATTTTGTCGGACAAAATCAAACAACCCCGAAGATCGACGAAAAACTGTCAGTGGGTTCAACAATAATGGCATCACTCTTGCTGCCACTCGTTCAATGCAACTGTAGCCTGTACAGGGGAGAGCGAGCCAAATAAAGTACCCGCAAATTTGTGTGCCGAGATCTGCACACCTACATCATTGATTTCCACAACTTCGCTCGCGTTAAAGGCATCCAAAGCATAAAAAATGCCCGACTGCGAATAAACAAAAATCGTTACATGCTCAGTTAAACAATAATACGCATAACGAATATCTACACGATCAATACCGCGCGGTGAAAGCGCTAAACTGCGTGAAATTAAACGTTTGACATCATAGAGCAGCTTCATCAGGCGTTACGCTACAACGGGCAAGCAATAGCTATAACCCGTCGTTGAAAAATGGGGATTGTAGTAAGGATCGTGTGCGAGTTGCTCTCTCCAATGTGCCAACATATAGGCCCGCTCAGAAACATACTGCGCTTTCTCTGCAGCTGTCTCCGCAACACCACGAGAAATTGATTCAAAATGATACAACTCAGCCTCGGGTGCGAATACATTGCGGTAGCCTGCGCTCATCACCTTTAAGCAAAAATCAATATCATTATACGCGACTTTTAAATCACAAGCATTTAACCCGCCCACTTCAAGATAAATCGATTTTGCTACCATTAAGCAAGCACCCGTCACCGCACTCACGCAATGCGCCGTGTTGAGCAACCCCATGTAGCCACTATCAGATCGATCAGCATAGGCAAACGCATGTTGTGCAACCGCATCAGGGTTCAGCACTACGCCCGCATGCTGCACCCTATTATTGGCATAATACAATTTAGCGCCAACGCAACCGACCGTTGATTGCTGCGCATAACCCAACAAAGCTTCAAGCCAATGTGGGGTTATCACTTTTACATCATTATTTAACAAACAGAGATATTCGCCACGAGCAACAGAAACCGCTTGATTATTGATTGCAGAGAAGTTGAATTCGCCATGAAAGGCGACTACCTGAATGTTTGGCCTCTGACGCATTGCGTTTAAATAATCCTTCGTGGCCTGATCCTGTGAATCATTATCGACAATAATGATTTCAACATGTCGATAAGTCGTTAACTGTAAAATACTTTCCACCGCTTGCTGTAACAAAATTAACTGATCACGCGTAGGGATAATGATACTGATAAGTGGTGATGAGCTATCATCACAAAAAGCGTTATCAATTACTATTTTTTTATTACTACCTACATCATGAAGACGACTGAATGGCCTATTTTGGTCGCTAACCAACACCTTATCAATGTGCACAACTTTTTCATTGCATAAATCCAGCGCCTGTAAGAAGCCTCCGAATGATGAACCCAATAGCGCTTGTGGCAGCTTTAACGCATCAAGTAACAAGGCTTGGCTTAACACCACTGATTGACCGATATAATTCATGTGCGAAAGTAACACAGGATCAAAATCGGGTTTTAATAACGGGTGCATATGCTCACCCTCAAAGCAATGATCGCTATCGGTATAAACTAATGCCGCCTCAGGCTGGTTTTCAACCTCGTGCGCCATGCAATGCATTGCCTCAGAATGAAGCAGGCAATTTGCCTGTAAAACAAACACATGCGTAACACCAAAACTTGCCACTAATAAAGCCAATGATTCAGCAGAAACCCATTGTATCAACGCATCATCAACGCTCGATGCAAACCGCTGTTGCATTGCCTCAGCATTGCCCTCAGAGACATACAAATAAATCATCGCTGGCGACATGGATTGCGCCTTAATACTCGCCAAGCAAGCTTCAAACTGATGTGCCGTAGCTTCAGTGACAGCACAGATCAGCGGTAGCTGATACGATGAAGGAGAACAAGAAACACTCGCAGCATGCTGCTGATACCAGGTGGGATAATAAGCGTCGATATTGCAGGTGCGCTGCATGGATTGATTATACAGATTAAAAAGCGTCGTTTTTAAACAGGATTTTTGGTTTTGAAGGTAATCTGATAAGGCTTGCTGGCCTCGTAATTGAAACAAATAATGTTTAGCAAGGACTTTTTTAACCAATCTTTTTTTTGCAAAAGAAAAACTAACGCGCTTAAGCGAAAATTCATCGAAAGCCACAAGATCATCACCGCATAAATACAATAACGACGTTTCAGGTAAAAAGAAAAAATACTTGGTAACCCAGTAAGGTTTCACCTGCAAATTTATTTTTTTATGCGCACGATTAGATGCAAATTGCAGCGCTACAGGCTGTGTACCTTTTAGCGCAATAATGTAACAACCTTTGGATAATGGTTTTGCCAAAACAAAACCTTCTTCTGACGATAAAAGATCATCACCTGAAAACCCTATAAGCGACTTACAGAATCCGATTAAATGATGACTGATTTTTTTTACGATGCAGGCAACCATACGGAAATAATATCAACGTCAATGTTAAGTACGTTCAAAAATCGTTTTACCATAATCATAAATCAGCTGATCATATTCAATCAGTGGCTTTAAAAACAAAGCAAGTTCATTATTCTCTGGGCTTAATCCATCTTTGTAACGGTTAACATTCACCTGGGTGGAGACATGCTCAGATAAATCCATGCCAGCATGCTCTGAAAATTTCATGACGGATTTTTCAAACGCCTCTGTGATACCCACAAAGTGAATTTTCGATAAATTTTGTTTAGCCTTGACATAATCTTGATATTGGATCGGGCCTTTATACATATCAGCTAAATAGCGGGTTTGCATGTTGTTAAATAAACTGGTTTCTAGAGGCGTTAAATTGCTGAAATGGGTAGCTACGGATTTAAGGTCATTAAAATTAATCGCATTCAGTTTACTGGCAAGCTTTAACACAGATTCAGGATGATTTTTTGCAAAGTCTGTTTCTTTAATATCATCTAAGTGCCTTACCCAATTAATGTGCGAAATGAGTTGTTTGATAGGGTCACGCAAAAAAACGAGGCTCACAAAATTATGCGCAGAAAAGTTCTCCACGAAAAAATCATAGCCAACACAGCCAGACACGAATTGATTTTCAATATATGCGTCGAGATTATCCTGTTTTGTTTCGATAGTGTTTTCTGTATTTTTATCGCCAAGTACTTTATCCATCACACGCGTAAAAGAAGAGCCTGCTGATCTTGGTAAATGTAACAAGAACCATTGATGATTTTTGAACGACATTTTACTCGCGGGTAAAGTTTTAATCTTTTCAATGATCTCGACGGTTGCGACATCAACATTATATTCAGAAAACTCAACCTTATACCCACAAAACCCCGTTGGGTGCTGGCCTACTGCCAACAGATCTTCCCTGTAATCACTTGCCTCGACGTATTGAACCTCCGATCCACAAGTCACTCTTACTGTGACTGGCGACGATGATGCAGTATCAATCGCCCAACCTCTCACGACTGGCCCTATAGATGAATCTACATAGCCTTTGTATTTTGGCAAAGAAGGCAGCGTTTTTTGTTGAGAAAAAATTTTAGGAAGTTTCATATGTAATAAGAAAATTTTCTGTATTTAGATTCAAATTAAGGCCATAAATGAAATCATGACCCAACTGCCCATTTGCTCTATAAGCTAAAGCAATCTAACGTTTATCTTTGCGTAATATTTATAAAGTAATCAGTAACCTATTAAAAACCAACACCTACGAAGCTTAGCTGATCTAAACATTTGCTAATTTATGACAATATTGCTTATATTTTCTCTGTATAAATGGCCCAGAGGGACGCTGCAATAGCGCCTGCTTCATGATTCTCTCAGCTGTCCTGATATCACCAGCAGATTCGAAGGCTACCGCTACTTCTCTCAGAATATCGGCTGACTGCATAGACGAAGTAAATTTCAATTTACCAAAGATGACCTTGTTTTTTTCAACTCCCTGCCAACCAGGAATAGTGGATACTTCCATGCCTGATTCATTTAACAGTTCAACCATGAGATTATAGAGTACCTGCCATTCGATACTATAATTAACATTCATCACTGAGGCGTCATCACTAACTTCTTCTCTAATATACATATCAGGAACTATACGAATACGCTCATCGTTTTCTAACTTAAAGGTATTCAGTGACTTGTTAGCATGCAACACGCCGGCTTTATTACAAAACATCGCTGGAACCATGCAGCCTGTACCTGCATTCGCTATGAATATATCAATAGAGTTTCCATATGATATTTTTTCGCGGTAGTCTTTTCCAATCAAATTAACAAATTCAACATTAGGAGCGGTTGTATTAGCGACTATATTTCTATAGACAGCATTATCCTCGGCATTGGATACCTCTGTATTTACAAAACTCGTCCATCCATCAACAATCACAGTGACATCAATAAAATTTTGTGAAATTTTGTTTATAATTTCCGCGTAACCTACCTCCTGTTCTAGCCATACCCTTTTTTGACCTGTCACTCCCATCCAAATAGTTAAATCCGTATCAATAGGTTTTTTAGGGACGGATGATTTAAGAAATTTATGCATACTCAGAGCATGATTGGTTTCTATCTGATTAGCGCAGGTCGAACCCATAATATAACAACCATTCTTACTGGCATCTTTAAACACTACATCGCTAGGGGGGCCATCAAAGTAACAAGATCTATCCGTATAAAAACGGGATGACATACACGAGTCAATTGCTAAAAATTCAAAAATATTAACGTATTGATCATAAAAATAATGGAAAGGCCTTAGCTGAGAAAAAATAAAACCATCTACCTTTTTATTTGACGTATATTTCAATTTAACTTCATTGGATTCAATTTTTTTAACCGCATTCAAGCAAACATTGACATCTATCGCCTTTTTTATCCGAAATAAAAGCCCATCAACATAAATTGCATCAATAAAGTTGGTCAGCTGAATTACAGCCCACCTGTTACGCCCACCTTCACATGAAAATGCAAGCACATTAGTCATACCTATTCTTTTGCTACTTCTACATATAGTTGGTGTGTTGTTTATAGGGTGGTTTAAATGAAAACGTTCGGATATAGCTATTTCTACAATTTTCCTTGACAGTAACCTTCTGTCACACGTAGACAACAGATCTTGAAAAACACCTAACTCACCAGAAAACTTTTTGTCTTCGACTTTATTAATCATCAGCCAGTATCCTAAAAAATTATAAGCCTATTACTTCAATTCAAAATTTCCATTACGCAACGGAATCACATCACCCTTGGCTTTCACCATCACATCACAGGGCCGTTTTATCTCACTAATATCGAAACTAAAACCATGATAAGCAGATTTAACCTGCTTATTTTGTTCAAGATGATCCCTATACTCAGTAGCCTCTTTCGATGCATATAACTTGCCATCAACATAAATCTCAACGTTTACGACCTGTTGTTGAAACTGTAGCAATGCCCATCCACTTACCTCACTGTCGCTAGCAACAACCACACTCCCTTTTGCTTTTGTTATACGTGTCGCATCTAGGTATGCCTGAGGGTCTGGAGAGATAAAATCTAAAGCTTTCTGCCTATTTGCAGAAAGGTCTTTGATATCTTTATTCATATCTATTAATGCATCTACAAAGCTAGTTTTATTTTGTAATGCTTTCTCTGAAGAGACTAACATACAGGGTTGTTTTGAATTTTCGATTATATCAATGATTTTGATATAATCCTGTAAAGCTTGCCGTAACCCAATAGTGATATCGGTTTTCATTGAAATACTGTTTCTATTCGCAATACTAAAAATATCCTTAAATACAAAAATATAAAATGGATTTTTAATAACGGACTTAACTCTATCAAAATAGTGTATCGAACCAGGTCTCTTCCATGCCCAAAGCGAATGATTAGCTTCGTAATCTTCGACAATAGCCCGAGCGCCTAACATATTATTGGCTTCAAATGCCGAACTCAAAGCAACGTCTTCAAATACCGGCGAGCAACTTTCTTTGCCTGTAAACACACCGAGATGCTTCAAAGCCCCAGCTACTAAAGATGTACCTCCCCTCGCTGCACCAACAACAACAATAGTTCTACTGGATGCAGCCATTGTCTCTATATTTAAAAAAGCGAAGCCTTTATTTTTTAATTGATCTAAACTCATGTTCACTCTTGTATGTTAAATTCTCTTTTGGCGAAGCTCGGTTTCAATCCCTATTTTAACCTAAACAAGGCAACCAAAATGTTATTGCTCAGACGCGATAGACAAAGAGAAATCGACGGCACTGCGCGTAAGGTTTTTATTGTAATATCTATCAACTTTACCCTCCGCATTCCAGCAAGTTTTTATATAATCGACTTCACTTAAAAACCGAGCTTGCTTCTCTGGATTATCTTCAGCGCCACGGCTAATCGATTCATGATGATAAAGCTCAGCATAAGGCGTCCACAAATTTCGGTAGCCAGCCTTTTGTACTTTTAAACACAAATCGACATCATTAAAGGCTATCGTCAAATGTTTTTCATTCAACCCGTCTACCTCTTCATAAATACATCTTTTAACTAGCAAGCAAGCGGCTGTTACTGCTGATAAATTTTGCGCCACAATGAGCCTTGCAAAATAACCAGGGGAACTTCTTCTAAAATGCTTGTGTGAATGTCCAGCAAGACCACACAAACCCATAATAACACCTCCGTGTTGCACCGTGTCATCAGGGTAATACAGCTTAGCCCCAACACAGCCAATATCAGGCCGCACAGCATGACTTACCATTTCGGTTAGCCACTCTTTATTAATCACTTCGATATCATTATTCACTAAACCAATAATTTCACCTCCGGCTTTTGATACTGCAAAATTATTAATCGCGGAAAAATTAAAAGGGTGTGGATACCGTAAAAGCGTCACCTGCTTGTGTTTTTCAATGTCTAAAAAATAATTAAGTGCCTGCTCGTCATCCGAATTATTGTCGACCAGAATTATTTCATAATTTTTGTAAGTTGTTTTATTGATAATCGATTCAATGGCTTGCTTGGTGATCTCATACCCATTGTAGGTAGGCATAATTAGCGACACCATAGGCTCGTCTTTAAGCAGCCACTCGACTTTATAGGTATTATCAATAAACCCTCTGGTTACGTTAACTTTTTCATTATTACCTTCGAAATAATCAGTGAGCGCCTTAATACCTGCTTGTGTCGTGTAAGATTTCTCGGATGATGCCAGTGCCGTTGAGCCTTCTATAGCCCGCCAATGATATAACACACGAGGTATATGATGAATGCCTTGATGCTTGCATACGGCCAACACGCGCAGCAATAGATCATAATCTTGGCTGCCTTCCAACCCTGCTCTAAAGCCATTTACCTGCGTGACAAGCGATCGCCTATAAATACCTAAATGAGAAACATAATTCTGTGCGTACAATAAATCCGGATTCCAGCCACTCTTAAAATGTGGCTCAAAACGATTACCTGAGGCATCAATTTTGTCTTCATCCGAATAGATAATATTTGCTTCTGGGTTATCGTTTAATAGCTCAGCCACATAAAACAATGCGCAACTCGGCAGCACATCATCGTGATCTAGCAACACAACAAAATCACCCGTGGCTAATTTGAGTGCCGAATTTGACGCCTCAGAAATATGCCCATTTTCTTCTCTTAAATAAATTTTTACACGCGAATCTTGTGCCGCATAGTGTTGCAATATTGCTTTAATCTGTGGCTCTGTTGAGCAATCATCAGCAATACATAACTCAAACTGTGGGTAAGTTTGCGATAAAACAGAATCAATGCAGGCACGAAGATAGGTAGCATCCGTATTATAGGTGGGCATAATAATAGAAAACAAAGGCCGCCCATTAAATACTGCTATTCGCTCAAGCATCTCATCTTCTGAGTGTATCGAACCTGCCTCCGTATTATTGATCCAATCATCGTAATCTACGCGTATCACAGACGGTGAGAATATTTTTTTATATTGTTCATAGCGTATTTTTCTACACTTTTCTGGCTTAACACCGAAAGCATTCAATTTTTTATTGATATATTTATTTTCAGTAAAAGGAACGATTTTTTTGAACGAAAAGTGCATGATAGAAAATTCAGCGGCACATTCTAACGGATCAAATCGAATGCCATTGACAGGGGCTTCTAGATAAATCAATCGTTTGACTAATTTACCCGAGAAAAACGGCAATGATTCGCTGGTGCTTTCGCTATAGCCTTCACCCGCATCAAAGTAAAACTTTGCACACTGCAACCCTTGTCTGTCCACATTTATTTGAAGCGAAAACATATACCAGCCTTTATGAATGTCGGCCGTATCCACGTCAAAATAGGGATCATCGCCTGTCGCACGGTATGCTAACCCCCTATCGCTTACGGGCTCTAATTCATGGATAGGGCTTATCGACAATACATCAGAAGCATAATTTCCCAAGAGCAAACTATATTCACATTGCCGCTCTAGATAACCTATTTGCCTATCTGCACTTAATCGGATATCGCTCAATGAAAATCTAATCGCCGTACCAACAGGGTCAATACGTAACGCCTGACAACCTACAGGGACTGGAAAACGGACTTGCAGGGAGCCATGAACAGCACTGAATGATAATGATAATGCCTGTGTAAACCCTTCACCAACATCAAAAAAGACTTCAGCCGTGGATGTTTCTTCTTCGGAGGAGAAGAAAAAAGACAACCATAGATAGGGTTTGTTTAGTATAAATGCTTGTCGTGGCTTGATCGTAAACTGTGGATCATCGTTAAGAGATCTATAGTGATAAACATCCTCTATTTCTTCAACGTTAAATACAGAAAGTACCTTGCACGTTGAAGATTGAGACGTCTTCGCCTTAACGTAGCCTTTTATTCTTTTAAAAGATATTTCTTTCATATTATCTTTGTTTTTTAACATCAAACTCTCTTGATCGCAGCTTTATAAACTGCGTTACGCTCTCTTTTACCTACCGCAACAACTGACACAACAACCTCACTGTCACGAACCTCATAAACAAGCCGGTATCCGCTAGCCTTAAGCTTTATCTTATAACAATTTTTCATGCCATTAAGCTTGGCCGATACAACTCGCGGACGCGTCAATCGTTTCTCTAGTCGCGACTTGAACTGAGACTTGATTGATTCTTCCAGCTTCCGCCATTCTTTAAGTGCTAGACGCTTAAAGCGGAGTTTATAACTCATTTATGTCAATCTCGATTTCAGCATCGTTCTGCCGTTCCTTGACTAACTCTGCCAACTCAATATCTTCAAGCTTATCCATAAGTGCTTCATAAGCAGCAGCAGGAACACAATAAAAAGCAGGTTCATTCCGATTTAAAACAGCCACAGGAAAGC
Source organism: Pseudomonadales bacterium (assembly GCA_965248335.1). Taxonomy (GTDB): domain Bacteria; phylum Pseudomonadota; class Gammaproteobacteria; order Pseudomonadales; family DT-91; genus CAKMZU01. The sequence continues at coordinate 910,389 of CBDFIY010000003.1, read as the reverse complement.
CATCAGCACCATCAACAACCGCCATAGGATTTTTCTTTAATTCAGAAATACTGGTTACTGAATCAGCTAAAATTGGATGAATCATAACGCCCCTCGAAACCTATTAAAAGTACCAACTATAGGTCTTTATAGGTAAAAGTCAAACAAAAAGACCTATTAAACGGTCTTTTGATATATCTTATGCTCTTTACCTTTCCCACCCGATAACGCGCTATCCAATCGGATAATTTTATTCTCTGGCCAACCAAAATGGGAGGCTTCCGACCCTGATCAAACTCAAGGGCAAAGGCAACCAAAACCTCGATAACTTTCCTGAAACCTACACTTTTCGATACGCATACACATCACTACATAAAAAAACACGCCTCACCCATTTTGAAACACAATGCTAATAGCGCGTTGCGGATAACGTCATCTGAGCGCTTTGAGCCCGTGTCATAGCCTAACATCCTGTTTTATCGACTCCTCAAAAGGTAGGCGAATCAAACGTATTTATAAACAATAGGGATATCCTTTTATCTATTTGTTGATTTCTTCCATAGCTTCTTTGAGCTTGATGGATTCACCACGGCCCACCCCATAATAAATAAACCCTAATCGCTTCATATCGCTGGGACTATAAAGGTTTCTCCCATCAACAATAATCTTATGTTGTAATTGCTTAGCTATCTCAGCAAAGTCTGGGCTTCTGAATTCTTTCCATTCAGTAACAATAACCAAGGCATCCGCGCCTTCTAATGATTGATATTTGTGAGAACATAACGCCAAATCATCTCTCTCACCGTAAATCCGCTTGGTTTCTGTCATAGCTTCTGGATCATAGGCCTGCACGGATGCGCCTGCCTGCCAAAGTGACTCCATCAATATACGGCTACTGGCTTCACGCATATCATCCGTTTCAGGCTTAAATGATAACCCCCAAACGGCGATAGTTCGGCCTTTTAAATCGTGATTAAACGCACGAGAAAGCTTGTTAAATAAGGTTTCTTTTTGGCGGTAATTAACATTTTCAACCGCTTTTAACAACTCGGCATTATAATCAACCGTATCTGCGGTACGAATTAACGCCTGAACATCTTTGGGGAAACATGAACCGCCATAGCCGCAACCGGGGTATATAAAGTGATAGCCTATACGTTGATCACTGCCGATGCCTTTTCTGACATCTTCTATATCGGCACCGAGCTTTTCGGCTAAGCTTGCCATTTCATTCATGAATGAAATCTTGGTCGCCAACATGCAATTAGCTGCATATTTAGTCAGCTCCGCACTGCGAATATTCATCACGATAATTTTATCGTGATTACGGTTAAAAGGGGCATAAACATCCCGCATGATTTTTTCTGCAGACTGGCTATCCGTACCGATAACAATACGATCAGGCCTCTGACAATCGCTGATAGCAGCGCCTTCTTTTAAAAATTCAGGATTAGAAACCACATCAAAGGGTAACTCAACACTTCTGTTGTTAAGCACAGCTTGAACTGTCGTCTTTACCTTTTCAGCCGTACCCACTGGCACGGTTGATTTATTAACAATCACTTTATAATCAGACATATAAGTGGCAATGGTTTCTGCCACCTTCAAAACATATTGAAGATCTGCAGAGCCATCTTCATCGGAAGGCGTACCCACCGCTATAAACTGTATTTCTCCATGCGCAACGCCTTGCTCGGCATTCGTGGTGAAATCGAGCGTACCGGATTTGTAACAAGACTTAACCAAAGATTCAAGACCGGGTTCATAGATCGGGATATGACCCTCTTTGAGCTGATTAATCTTATCTTGATCAATATCGACACAGAGCACATGATGGCCTACTTCAGCTAACACGGAAGCTTGTACTAGGCCTACGTAGCCAGTTCCAAAAATTGTTATTTTCATTTTACATTTGCCTGAATTTTTTATTGATCAACTTCTACCTAGCAATACCAATTTACCCATCAATAAAGGATCGACATAAGCCGAACACTGCTTTTTCGTTTTATGCCTGTAGAATAAATTTCTAGTCTCTTTCTTTTAGAAAACATGACATCTGACTACATTGATATAGAAATGTATCCATAGTCAATCATATCGGCTTCTAAGCAAGGCGAATATATTACTGTTTTTATGTAGTTAACCAACTTTAATTTCAATTTTGTTTCTATTCAAAAATACATCATTTGGATATATTTCGAGGCCTAAGTTAATTACTTTTATCGCCTCTGACTGGTTACTCAACATCAACCTTGCTTTGTATAGGAAATGATAAAATTGTACATCGTTGAATTTTTCGACTCCCTGACTGCTGATCTTTAACAAATTTTCTGGATCATTTAGAATTTCGTATACAGAACATAGCCTACGGTAGAAGTCACTATGCTGGTACAAATCTATTGCTTTAGTTAATGCGTCGCAAGCGGAATGGTAACGCTTTTCTCTTAACATAATGCTGGCTAATGCATTCCATGTGTGGCTGCACTTAGTATCAAGAGCTAAAGACTGGTATATTTCAGACTCACTTGATTCAAGGTCGTTTAGCTTTAAATGCGTTAAAGCAAGTTCTCGGTGTATATGAGAATTCTCAGGTGTGTGCTTTACCCCTCCAACAAAACAGGTTAACGCGAGACTTAATTCATTTAATGCAATGAAAGACCTTCCAAGTAAAAGATATAAAGAAGCAATATCATTATTGTTTAATTTTTCTTTATAGGTCTCAAATATATTTAATGCAAGCTTTTCTCTTCTCGAACTAGATTTCAAGATGTACTCAATAATTCCTTTAATTCGAATATTTGATATTTTTCTATACTTAGAAATTAAGAATACTATATCTTGATCCCTTTGAGGTATTGCACAGTCTATGAGTTCAATTATTTTATCTGATGAACTTACTGTCAAAATAGGAAAGTGTCCACAAAATGGGGTATTTATCAATTTTATGCTATCGGATAATGAAGCTATCTTATTCGCATGATAACTATCTTCTTTTAAATATTTATCATAAAACAAATAACATTTTTTATGGATATCTTTTGACAAAATCTGACTACCACCAGTAACACCTTTTTTGAAAAATCTTGAGAATCTATTATCAATTTCTGTACTGACGATAAGTGGATCAATTGTATATTGCGGCGAAAATGCTAAGACAGTATCTGCAGATAAGCTATTACTAAATTTTAGTGCTGCGTATGCTCCTGCAGATGTACCATAACAGATACGATGCTCATAATTACTTAATACATCTAACGCTTTAGATATTGCACTTAGCATATTTTTCTCAGGATACCAACTTCGATTGCGCCCAGAAAAACCGAGAATTGATACGCCGCTTTTTGCTAATGACTCTCCCCAAATTTTGTGGTTTCCGCCAGGGCCATTTAATGGAGAAAAAGTAATCAGTAAGTATTTTGAATTTCCTCTTTTATATCCTGCATAGATATAGTCATCTTGATAGATATCTGTAATCATGGCCAATTACCTATGCTTGATTTTTCTATGATGCTTGGGTCTAAGCGTTTCAAATTTCTTAGCCCCAACTCATAACGTTCTGAATCTTTTATAGCCTTAGCGTTCCATGTGTATTTAAACCAACAATCTACGTCAAGTGGCCAAAATTGAATCAGTTTTGATGAAAGCTCCATGGCTGACAGCATATCTTTACTTTTTATATAAGAGTCTCGCTCTTTTATAATTGACGATTTTTCAATATCCCGACAGGAGATTGTCCTTCGATCTATCATAAAAGAGCTCGCGATTTGGTGAAGAACGTCATTTTTTTCATCAATTAATGCTTCTAAAATTAAAGACAATGCTCTAAATTCGAAGGAAAAATGTCTTAAAGAATTTGCATAACATTCACTTTTTACAACCTCAATATATTTATTGAAGTACGCCGAACCAGACCATTTAAGGTTTACGTTCGTATCAAACTTTTTAGCATTGATACCACTATACCTTCCGAATGGATCACGATTGAGTGACATATGAATACCGCAATCTGGTCTCATTTGAAAAGTTTGCGGTAGTTTTTTTCCTTTTCGATTCATTATTTCAAATAACACGTGCTCATCATTTAATTTCTTTAAATCCAAGTCGGATATATCGGGCAATGGATAATAATCAGTGAACTTACAGAAATGGAGGCCTGTCAACCTAGGTTGGTCAGTATCAATACTCGATAATCTAACAATATTACTAAATGGTATTTTATAAGTTTCGATCAATTTAACATGTACGTCGGCAACATCCGCTAATATCAAAAGATCAATATCACCGATATAAATATACGTTGACTCTACTGAAGGCGCTTCCAAGAACCTTATCGTATTAGGTATTACACTACTTTTTTCAAATTTAGATTGCGTTAAATAAAAATTATCTCCGAATTTTTTTCTAAAGTAATCCACAGAAGATGAGTATCTTTTGTAGAATCCATCTAAGTCATCGAGAAATATTTCTATCGTACAATCTGTATTTGTTTTTAATGCGAAATATATATATGGTAAAATAAATATTTCATATTTCTCGTCGGCATAAGATATTATATGTAAACTCATAAATCACCCAGCTATAGCTTTCAATTCGGACAACGCTGCCCTTCTGACAGAAAAATTTTGTGAAGTATTCACTGCATTATTTCGCAACATCACCTTTTCCAAAGAGTCACACGTGAAATATTTTGTTATTGAATCCAATATATCTCTATCGTCTTTTGTATTCACAATAAAACTGTTGTACTCATGAATAGCATACTCATAAACACCACCGTATTGAGTGATGACAGGCACACATCCACAGGCCATAGCCTCTAATGCTGTTCGACCAAATGCCTGGAAATCTGATAAATCTAAAAATAACTCAGATTCCCTTAGCAACTGACTAACTTGAAGCCGCTTCAGTACACCAAGATTTTCAAACTCAAAATCATGAACAAGCTCATTTTCAATAATCTCATCATCGGTACACCCAAAAATACAAACTTTATATTCCGGATAGCTTTTCTTTAGGGCCCTCAGTATCTTCATTGTTCTATGTGGGGCTCGCCTCGGAGACTTTGGCCTTATCATGGCGGAAATTATTTTTTCAGTTTTATTAAAGTTAGGAAAATACACGCCATGGTCGATGCTAGGTTCAACTTTAAGAACACTCACACCATGATTGTCTAATACAACATTTTGCAACCATGCTGTTTTTGCAAAAAGCTTACAGCCTTTTATCAAGGTATAACTATCATAAGCTTGCTGCCAGAGCTTAGTGCCCTTTTCACAAAACAGCGGCTCATAATCTTGTATGTAGTAGGCTGGTATTATTGAATTGTTCTTTTTACATAGTCTTTTTAAAACCTCAACTGTCGTAAAAATAGTTGCTATTACTGTTGAATCATCTTCTATCTTACTAAGTAGATCTTCTTCATCCTTATATGCAACGAAATTTTTTACCACCTCAGGCAAATCAAAATAATTACTTCGCATTGACATAATATTTCTGTCATCTACTGCGATCTTGGCATCTACGCCCATTTTTATCATCTCAGAAACTTCCTGAATGACGGAATGTGCACCACCACCCCCACCTTTTACGGGGAGTATAAATAAAATTCTATTCATAAAGTAAAAATTTCCTTGGAAAACTCTCTAACGTATTCCATTGTTTGGTTTTTATAAAAGCGCTGAGTAACTAGTTTCCAATCATAATCAGGGTGTAATTCTTTCAATTTATCATTGCCCACTTTTGAAAGCTCACCTCTCAACTCATGGCCAAAACTCTTTGATTTGTAGTGATACACATAGGCTGTAGGGCAAACCAATAATTTATAATTATTTTTTATCAGTCGAGCGCAAAGATCATTTTCTTCGCCGTAACCTTGCGGAAAGCTTTCTTCATCAAGCCTACCTACTTCATTATATGCTTTTGCATTGATTAACTGACAAAATCCATTAAGGACACCAGCCTCAACAGGTGGTAAATGCGAGAGCTTAGCTAAAGCTCTCGAAACTTCATTAACGGCTAACCCTTCGGGCAATAAATTGAAATCCCAAGCACCTTCCTCTGTAAAAACATTAGGTATTGATTGCCATGAAGCAGCATTACCTAAAGGCCCAACAATGCCAACGGCTGGATGCAACTTAGCCACCTCAAGCATATTCTCTAACCAAAATTGCGAAACAACGGTATCGCTATTTAACAGAACAACCCACTCACTTGACGCGTTTGACATCCCTATATTAACGTTCCCCGTGTATCCAATATTGATCTCATGCCTTACATGCGTGACATTATCAGTTACTTCAGAAAGATTTTTAAGGTACTCCGATATACCGTCAGTAGAAGAATCATCCATTAAAATAATGCGATGATTAATTGATGTATTCGCCTGAATAGATTCAATACATTCAATAACAAATTCTTTAGCATTATATACAGGGATAACAATATCAATGCATTCATCAGCGTTAATCGTAATTCTTTTTATTGATTTATTTTCTATTGATGTTTTTTCATTTTTGTAAACTTTATTGAATGAATTTACGCCACTCACTTGACTTTCTAACGCTTCATCTTCAAACCCAAGAGAAGATGGACTATATATTGAAGCGTCACTGCTAAATTGTCCTATCTTAATCTCTGAAATTCTATATGTAGAATTACCACTAAATTCTAAAGCAACTTTGACAATCTCATAATCTTTCAAGGCCTTAAACAAATCATGCGTTTGCTTTAAGCTCAAAGTAGATTCTAAAAATACGCACTCATCACGTACTACTTTTTTTAGCTTTAACTTATTTAAGGTTTTACCATTTTCACCATCAGCATATATATAACACCCTTTAAAAATGTCATCGCTACCGGTATCCACACTGATAGAAATTTTAAAAGGATTGGAGTCATATGGGGACAACTCGACAGGGGAACTAACCCTCGAGTACCCAGTAAGTAAACCGGTTTGAATTATTGCAATACCATTTTCAATTATGATACCTATTTCATTTTCAATCTTATTTTTCTCTTCATATACCAAACCTTCAACTACCTGTTTTTTTCTCTGAGGCTTAAAAGTAGGGCTATCTTGACCGAGAAAAGAAATTACTTTCTCTGTATTGACGACTTTTTCATATTCAAGGCTATATTTTTTTTCAAAACCGTGGAGGCGTTGAAGCTTCTCACAAATAACAATACTACCTAAATCCACTGAAGATAATGGTGGGATATTTATCTTGTAATTTACAACACCCACATCCGATATATTCTCAAGAACTTCGTATTCTGTAAGTAATTTATTTTTCTTTATGTCGATTCTATATGACTGGTTAATATTTTTTCTTACCGCATCATAAAACTCTACCATCAAGTAGGTATCATCCTCTGCAGTGCAACCCACACAGATAATATCACCCGCTTTTACTACCGAGATTAATTTATCGCTAACGTCAATAATTCTATTTTTATTTGTTTTGTTGATTATCCTTGTAAATTTATCCCCGTAGTGAATCCTCTCAAGCATTGAGCTCGGCAATAAATTAACTTCAACCCCCGGCATTATTTCAGGTAATTTATTTTTCTTTATAAGTGTATTAACGAACTCAACTAGGCCATAATCGGCATTCTTTATAACGTCTGCTTTTTTCCGTACTAAAGAAGAAAATAACTTCTCCTCTTTATATACTAAATCGACTATTCCCTCTTCTTCAGATAGCTCACTTAAGTAATCGCATTCGAAAGCGCCGTAACCTGAACCCACTTTAGCTTGTAATAAATCTTCTCTAAAATTATTGCAGGATATTTCAGTGATGAACTTCGAATTGAAATATAATTCAATATTCTCACAGAATTTAGAGTGATCTCTATAAGAAACCCAACCTTTAATGCAGCCATACTCGGCGTTATCTACATGACACAAAATTATTTCTTCACTCATTACGATTTCACTCAATTCAGTCATTACATCTTTCTCATAAGTGGCTGCCACCAACTGTCATTATCCAAATACCAAGCAATTGTTTTATTAATCCCTGTCTCAAAATTCTCGACGGGCGCATAACCTAATTCGTTTTGAGATTTCGTCGGGTCTATCGCGTAGCGCCTATCATGCCCTGCACGATCTTCGACATAAGTAATAAGTGATACCGAATCTCCGGCTATCGCCTGCTTGGCCGATGGGTATTTTTCCATCAATGCACTGTTACCAGCAAAGGCTTTATCGATGCGCTCGCACACCAATTTAACGATATCGATATTCGCCCACTCGTTTATGCCACCGATGTTATAGCACTCACCGAGTCGCCCTTTTTGGATGACATTATCAATACCGCGAGCGTGATCTTCCACATACAGCCAATCACGGATTTGCAGGCCGTCACCGTAAATAGGTAAGGGTTTATCGAATAAAATATTGGTAATGATGAGCGGAATCAGTTTTTCGGGGAAGTGGTACGGGCCGTAGTTGTTGGAGCAGTTACTGGTCGTCACTTCTAGCCCGTAGGTATGATGATACGCACGCACTAAGTGATCCGAGGCCGCCTTACTTGCCGAATACGGCGAGTTAGGCTCGTAGTTTTTATCTTCACGAAAGGCCGGATCGTTTGGCCCTAATGTACCGTACACCTCATCGGTGGAAACATGGTGAAAACGGTGCGCTAGCGGCGCTTCGTTACTGGCTTTCTGGTTATCTATCCAGATTTTTTTTGCCGCTTTTAAAAGACTATAAGTGCCAATGATATTGGTTTCGATAAAGGCATCGGGGCCGGTGATGGAGCGGTCTACGTGAGATTCTGCGGCAAAATGCACAATCGTATCGATACGATATTCAGTCAGTAATTGCTCGATTAAGGGTGTATCGCAAATATCGCCCTTCACAAAATCCACTTGCTCACTTGCCAATAGACTCTCGATATTCACGAGATTACCAGCATAGGTCAGCGCATCCAGCACCACTATTTTTTGGTTAGGGTAGGTTTGGTGCCAGTAGTGGACAAAATTGCTGCCAATAAAGCCGGCACCGCCTGTTACGAGCAGGGCGTTAGTTTGATAATCGGTCATGTTTACGTCTTTATTATTTGTTCTTTTTATGATCGGTCGTTCAATTGATCCATCATGCTATCTAAAGCTTGTAGCCAGTGAGGTATCTCTACACCTACCGCCTGCTTTGTGCTGTTTTTATTCAGTAAACTGTAGGCGGGTCGCTTGGCGGGCGTTGGGTATTGCTCAGTAAGTATCGGTGATAATACACAATCGCTTGTGATCAATGCCTTCTGCTGCCCTAAAAGATAAATCGCGTGAGCAAAATCGTACCAGCTGCATATACCTTCGTTGCTGTAATGCAACATGCCTTTTGACGGCTTATCTGCGATGCGCCAGATAAATGTAGCAAGATTATTTGCCCAAGTGGGGGAACCGACTTGATCGGCCACCACCTTGAGACTGTCTCGCTCATTCATCAATTTGATCATGGTTTTGACGAAATTATTACCGTGCTGAGAATACACCCAACTTGTACGAATGCACGTGGCGTTAGGATTTTCGTCAAAGAGAAAATCTTCGCCTTGAGATTTTGATGCGCCGTACACCGATTGAGGTACTCTTTTATCGCAAGTTTTATAAGCAATAGCACTGTCGCCATCAAAGACAAAATCAGTGGAAACATGAATCAGCGGGATACTTTTTTTGTGGCTAAACTCAGCTAACGCTTTCACAGCAAGCGCATTCACTTGATAAGCGGTATCACTATCAGATTCTGCTTTATCAACAGCGGTATAAGCGGCTGCATTGACGATTAAATCGGCATCGGTGATAAGTTGGCCAAGTGCCTCTTGTGTTACTGCTGTTAAATCGAGTGATTGCCTGTTTATAAGCTGTAGCTCGGCAGTTTTGGGTGCTGTTTGGGCGAGTTCGAAACCTAGCTGCCCCGCTGATCCTATGATGGCCACTTTCATGGTCGGTCTATTCCTTTATGGGTTCCCGCCTGCGCGGGAATGACAAATTTTTTACAATGAAAGCACTTTTTAGGTTGCGTCTACCCACTCGCTGCCTTTAAAACCTGTACCTTTAATGAAGGCTTGGCCGTCTTTGTCTTTTTGCGAGAGTTGTATCGCTGCTTTATCGATGGGCCAATCGATATTGAGTGTTGGGTCATCGTGGGCGATAGATAAATCGCTCTCTGGGTGATAGTAGTTCGTACACTTATAAACAAACTCAGCAGTCTCCGTTAAAACGACAAAACCGTGTGCAAAGCCTGCTGGCACCCAAAAGCTTTTTTTATTTTCTGCAGATAACAACTCACCCACCCACTGGCCGTAAGTCTCGGAATCTATCCGCATATCCACCGCAACATCAAATACTTCGCCTTGCACTACGCGTACAAGCTTGCCCTGAGTATTCTCTTTTTGCAGATGCAAACCACGCAAAATACCGTGGCTTGATTTGGAATGGTTGTCTTGAACAAAAGCTGGAGAAATATCTAACGCATCAAACCAATTTGCGCGAAAGGTTTCGTAAAAAAAACCACGGTCATCACCAAAAACTTGTGGTTCAAATATCACTACATCAGGAATGGCTGTCGCTGTTATTTTCATAAGGCAAAATCCAATACCATATTATGATCGTTGGTTTTTTGTTTTTGGTGTATTTCGTATTCTTCGAGCACTTGCAGCAGGTATTGGCCATAACCGCTTTTTACATTTTTGTGCGCGATGGCCTCTAGCTCAACATCGTTAATAAAGCCGAGCCTGAAGGCGATTTCTTCAGGGCAGCCAATTTTTTGGCCTTGGCGTGTTTCAACGGTTTCCACAAATTGTCCAGCGCTCAACAAACCATGATGCGTGCCCGTATCTAGCCAGGCACAACCACGGCCAAGGCGTTCGACCCAAAGTTCTTTTTGATTTAAGTACACTTCGTTAATAGAGGTAATTTCTAATTCGCCACGGTGCGAAGGCTGTATGGATTTAGCAATATCCACGACTTGATTATCGTAAAAATACAGGCCAGTCACGGCGTAAGGGCTTTTTGGTTTTTCTGGTTTTTCTTCGATAGATACGGCTTGGCCATTTTTATCAAGCTCCACAACACCGTAAGCTGTAGGGTTAGCGACGTGATAGCCGAATACCGTGGCACCCTTTTCTCGCGCTGCGGCTTTCGCCAAAATTTTACTGAGGTGTTGCACGTAAAAAAGGTTATCACCCAAAATCAAGGCGCTCGGGTTATTCCCTACAAATTGCTCACCAATGGTAAAGGCTTGCGCTAGGCCATCCGGCGATGGCTGTACGGCATACTCAAAATTAAGCCCCCATTGCGCACCCGAACCTAACAAATTAACAAATGACTCTTGATCTTGTGGTGTAGTGATTATCAAGATATCGCGTATACCCGCAAGCATAAGCGTTGATATGGGGTAATAAATCATCGGTTTATCATAAACCGGCATGAGTTGCTTCGAAATAACGTGGGTAAGCGGGTGTAATCGCGTTCCGGATCCTCCGGCGAGAATAATTCCTTTTCTGTCTTTTACCACGTCACGAGACCTTTTTTATTATTTTTACAGGCTTGCATTTATCTTTTTAGCGTTATATGCATCACGCTTTCAAGTTGCAATTATTGATTAAACTCAAAATGCAGTCTAACGAAATATATCAGAGTATAAAACCCTAATATCCAAAATTTTATCACACTACTACCAATCAAATTTTCCTATTCGACATTTTTTATACAACGAAAAAAAAACAGATAATTTTTATCATCGAGTGTTATATATCCATCGGAATTGGAAATGCAAGAAGGCAGCAAGCGAGTGAATCCCCGTGAGCTTACAGCCCGTAATTGAATGGGGTAGGTAGGCACTACAAACGCCCTTGCATATTCGAGAGAGTAAATGGTCAGGGCCTCCTAGCACTTTTTGATCAGTGCATAAATTGACCGGAGAAAAGCATTTTCTCTCTGTATTTATCATTAATTGCACACCCCATAACTCGATGTTTCATACCCTTTTTGCTTTGATCATTAAGTGTTAACAAATTCATACAGTGACGCTTTATTGTAGCAATATTGAGCCCAGCGGAATGAAGCTGGCAGTCATCTTCTTTAAAAGTAACATCTAACCGCCAATGCAGTTTATTTTCTATTTCCCAGTGTCCCCTAATGGCTTTCGCCGCATGCTTTGCATCAGGAGAGCGTGAGCTAATATACCAGGAAACTTCTTTAGACTCCCCTTTATTTGAAGACCGATGCCGCTCAACACGCACAGCCGAACTCAAGCCGCTCCAAGGTTTAGCCTTATCTACCCAGTCTGTTAATTCAAAGTGCTGATATTTCCTTATCTCTAATCGACCATGCCCTTTATTCGCCTCCTCAAAATATGAGGTCTTATTTTCTTCATAACCATCACGTTCAAGCTTGTGATGAAAAGCTTGGATTTCTTCCAGCAACCCCTGCTGATTACCTTTCAGTTGCAGAAAATAGTCAGCTTCTTTTTCAATAATCTTTTTTGCGATTTCTTTTTGGCATCCCATCGCATCAATGGTAATAGTGGCATTTTTTACCTCAATTCTGTCGATAAGCTTCGGCAAAGTTTTGATTTCATTTTTCTTTCCTTCTGATTCGAGGGCACACAGCGTCAGGCCTCGGCTTTGAGACCATGCACTAATAACATGGATGGCTTCTCGACCATTGTGCCTTGTTCCTCGCATCGTTTTGCCGTCTAATGAAATAACATCTCCTGTAGATTCACCCTGCAAACTTGAAACGAATGTCGTAAACCCTTCAATCAAATCTCTTGGTCTTATGCATGCAAGTAAAAACCGTAATGTTTCTGCACAGGGAGCAGATTCGATATCTGTATGCTTCTGCAGCCAGTCAAGCTTCATAGCTGCAAAATTAGACATGCTGTTAGGGCTATCATAACCACTTATTATTGATGAAAAAACGATTAGAAGGAGGCTTTCAAGGCTGTGTTTTTGATTGATGCCTTGTCGCGGATCTCTTATTGAGGCTGTACATGCAGATATATTCATGGTGTTTGGATGGCAGAAAACTATCTTTGACAATAGGTATGAGAAATTGACTATTTTAATATTGAATTTTTCAAGGACTTCGTATTATATGACAGCTTAAACTTTGTACTGATCAAAAAGTGCTAGGAAGCCCTGAGTAAATGGTATATAAATCACCCTAAAATCTTCTTTTTGCTATATACAACGTGTTACTATTGACGCTTTTTTATCTAGCGAAAATCTTAGCCGTGACAACAAACATCATCATACTCGCCGCAGGTGCTGGCAGCCGCATGCACTCTGCCTTACCGAAAGTACTCCAACCCTTGGCTGGCAAGCCCTTATTGGGGCACATTCTCAGTACGGTGCATACGCACCTGCAAAACAGTGCCGTTCATCTCATTACAGGCCATGCCAGCGATCAGGTAAAAGCCTATTGTCAAACCCAACCCAGCCATAGCGCAATACAGTACCACAGCCAAACGGAGCAGCTCGGCACTGGGCATGCGGTGATACAAGCGCTACCAGCGCTTGATGATACAGGCATCAGTATTATTCTTTATGGGGATGTGCCTTTGATCAGCGCAAGCACCCTCAGGGCGCTTTTGGATAAGGTCAGCGATTCATCCATGGCGCTACTCACCCAAGTGCTCGACAACCCTTTCGGCTATGGGCGAATTGTGCGTGAAAATGATCACATTGTGGCGATCGTGGAAGAAAAGGACGCCAATGACGCACAACGCCAGATTAACGAAACCAACACAGGCATCATGGCCATAAAAAACAGCCATCTGCACACGCTATTACCGCAAATCAACAACCAAAATCAGCAGGGCGAATATTATTTGACGGACCTGATTGATCTCGCGCATCAGAAAAACATTCGCATCAAAGGCCTGAGCGTAGAAAACCCGAGTGAAGTGCAAGGGGTGAACGACAAAGCACAACTCGCCAACCTTGAGCGTGATTTCCAACACCAGAAAGCCCAGCAACTTTTACAGCAAGGCACAACACTCGCAGACCCGGCGCGGTTTGATTTACGCGGTGATATAAAAGTAGGTAGCGATGTTTTTATCGACATCAATTGCCTGATTCAAGGCACGGTGACACTCGGCAACCATGTCAGCATTGGGCCTAATTGCATCATTGGCGAGGCAGGGCAATCCGTGACAATCGGTGATCACGTTGAAATTAAAGCCAACAGCATTATTGAAGCCGGTACTATCGATAATCACTGTGTTATCGGCCCTTTTGCGCGTATCCGCCCCGATACGCACCTGAAAGAAAACGCCAAAATCGGCAACTTTGTGGAAATCAAAAAGTCTATTGTCGGTGCAGGATCAAAAGTGAACCACTTGAGCTACATAGGCGATGCGCACATTGGCGAAAAAGCCAATATTGGCGCAGGCACCATCACCTGTAACTATGATGGCGTCAACAAACATCAAACCCAGATCGGTGATGAAGCTTTTATCGGCTCCAATACCTCGTTGGTTGCCCCCGTGACAATCGGCAACAAAAGCACCGTTGCTGCTGGCTCAACCATCACCAAGAATAGCCAGGATGAACAGCTCGCCATCGCTCGCGGCAAACAACGTAATATCGATAACTGGCAAAGACCGGAGAAAAAATAATGTGCGGAATAGTAGGTGCCATTGCAACAAGGAACGTGACAAATATTCTGGTCGAAGGCTTAAAACGCCTTGAATACCGTGGCTATGATTCGGCCGGTGTCGCTATTATCAACAACGAGCAACAACTTAACCTCAGTAAAACGGCCGGCAAAGTAAGCGCCTTAGATGAGCAGCTCAATGCGCACCCACTGCAAGGCACGCTGGGTATTGCTCACACACGCTGGGCTACTCACGGCAAGCCAACAAGTACCAATGCGCACCCGCATGTATCCTGCGATCAACTGGCACTGGTTCATAATGGCATTATCGAAAACTACCAAGCTTTAAAAAACGACTTAATCAATGACGGGTACAACTTTACGAGCGAAACCGATACCGAAGTATTGGTACACCTGCTTCATCAAATCATGCAACAAGGGCACAACCTTTTTGCCGCCGTACAACAGATGATTCCGCAACTTAAGGGCGCCTACGGCATTGCCGTTATCGACAAAAACACACCCGATCGCCTCGTGGTCGCACGCAGCGGCAGCCCACTCATTATCGGCCTCGGCATTGATGAAAACTTTATTGCCTCGGATTATTTGGCGTTGCGCCAAGTTACCGATCGTTTTATGTATCTTGAAGAAGGCGATATTGCTGAAATCACCGCCAGTGAAATCTTGATTATTAATCAAGGCGAGCGCGTAGAAAGAGCGCTACAAACCATCGAAGATAACACCAGCGACGCCACTAAAGGGCAGTACAAGCACTACATGCTGAAGGAGATTTACGAGCAGCCTCAGGTTATCCAAACCATGCTTGAGCATCACCTACCAGAAGCTGGCCCGCTTGCCGAGAGCTTTACCGAGGCACAACAAGCAGCACTCAAAGGCATCCAGCAAATTACGCTCGTCGCTTGCGGCACCAGCTACCACTCGGCATTAGTAGCTAAATACTGGCTCGAAGACGTTGCCAACCTGCCCTGCAGTGTAGAGATCGCCAGCGAATTTCGTTACCGCAAGGTGGCCATACAGCCTAATAGCCTGTTCATCACCCTCTCACAATCGGGCGAAACCGCCGACACACTGGCCGCATTACGTTACGCTAAAGATTTAGGTTTTGTTCAGACCCTCGCGATTTGTAACGTGCGCCAGAGTTCGTTGGTGAGAGAATCAGACATGTACCTAATGACGCATGCAGGCGCAGAAATCGGTGTCGCCTCAACCAAGGCCTTTACGACACAAATCACTTTGTTATTACTGTTGACACTCTACCTTGCCGAGCAGCGCAAACCACTGAGTGATAAAACGCAGACCTTATCGACTATTCGCAGCATACCTAATTATATCCAGCAGGTATTATCACTCGACGAACAAATCAAACATATGTTTGAAAGCTTCGCCGATAAGCATCATGCGCTCTTTTTAGGGCGAGGCCCGATGTACCCCATCGCGATGGAAGGGGCATTAAAACTCAAAGAAATCTCGTATATTCATGCCGAAGCTTACGCCGCTGGCGAACTCAAACATGGCCCGCTTGCACTGGTTGATGACGACATGCCCGTTGTCGCCATTGCCCCGAGTGATGAGCTGTTAGAAAAAATCAAATCTAATCTTGAAGAAGTACAAGCACGCGGCGGACATTTATTTGTGTTCTCCGATCATCAAGAAGCCTTTAGTGATAATGCCTTAACCACCTGGCTAGAAATCCCCAAGGTGCCCGATCTTATCGCGCCCATTATTTATACCCTTCCGTTGCAGTTGCTGTCTTATCATGTAGCGCTGCTAAAAGGCACCGATGTGGATCAGCCAAGAAATTTGGCGAAGTCTGTTACTGTAGAATAATCGGCATGCCTGATGCACCTGTTCTTTCTGTCATTGTGCCCGTGCGCTATACGCAAGCGCGGGCGGATATTCTTGATCGCCTCGCATTTTGCATTGACGACAATCAACGGCCCAATAACATTGAATTTTTGGTGGTGGATGACGGCTCCGCAGGCGATAAACAAAAACAGTTGGTTCAGCGTTGCCGTGAGCTAGGTTTAGGCTACAGCGAAACAGGTGCCAACCCTAACGACCCCTTCAATTTATCACGCATACGCAACCATGGCGCTCAATTCGCCCGTGGGCAATTAGTGATGTTTTTGGATGTGGATTTTATGCCTTATGATGGCTTTTATAACGACATCATCACAGAGGCAGAACTGCTCAATATGGAAAAACACATTAATCAGTTTTTAATGTGCCCAGTTATCCATTTAACCGAGCAAGGCAGCCTAGAACACGAAAAGAAAAAACGATCGCATCGCAGACAATTTGCCATCAATGCCATGCTTTCAGCTGACTGCACATTGATGGAAAAATATTCGCACGGCACCTCCGTCATCATCATCAATCGCCACTACTACCTTTCTGTTGGCGGGCATAACGAAAGCTTCGAGCAGTGGGGGTATGAGGATTATGAATTCACAACGCGACTGATGATGAAAAACCCGCAATTCCCCCTACCTGAGCATTGGGCCTCTATGACGGGAAATTTCATGTCTCTTTATAGCTACAAAGGCTGGAAAGCAGCCTACCGGTTACACGGTGATTGGCTCGGCAATAAAGGGATTTATCTCTGCCATATTCATCACCCCGTCGACAAAAAGTTTCATGCTAACGCCAACAAGAACCATCGCTTATTGAAACAACAACTCAAGCGTGGAAAATCCGCTAAAGACCCGACACCTTTAGCGTACCCCGATGCTGGCCGCTCGCTATTGTTAAGCGATAACCCTTTTTGTTATAGCCCTACATTTTCCCCTTTTTTAGGCGACATTGTTTTTGGGAACGACGATAAACTCACCAATACCACCATGCTCTCGGCTTATTTAACAGCGAATAATATTAGCCGTATCGTTTTCCCTAATCCCTACGCAAACAATACGTTAAGAGCGCTGTATGATTGGTGCAGAGACAATAACTTCCCGATGATTATTGCTGAAAGAGGTGCTCTGCCGGATTCGATATACCATGATAAGAGCGGATTTTTAACCGACAGTGATAGCTACGCAAGAGAAAAGTGGGATAAGCCACTCACCCCCACACAAGAGCAACAAGTTTGTGATTATATTGCCGCCATTCGTCACGGCTCCCAAATGCTGGAGCAACAAGCTGATCGGCTCAAGCCTTCAACCGTTCGCAAAACACTCGGCATTAACGACACAAAAAAAGTCGTTTTTGTTCCCTTTCAGCAGCCTAATGATACCGTTATCCGGCATTTTTCTGGCGCAACGGGTAGCTTTGAGAATTTCCATCGTGTGATATCTGAGCTTGTTTCACAATTGGGTGACAACTGGTGCGTGATCTACAAAAAACACCCGGCGGAAAACTCACTTCCCCCCATTAAAGGTGCCATTTGTGCTGACACCTTTAACACCTACGATCTCATTGAGCTGGCTGACGCACTCGTTGTCATTAACTCAGGCGTTGGCTTATACGGTGCCATGTTTGGTAAACCTGTTTATGTTCTTGGGGAAGCTTGGTATCAACATAATGGCATGAATGTTCAAGTGACAAACGCCGAGCAATTACCTGCGTTAATCAAAGCCGGTTTTCTCGTGAATAGACAAACCGTCGAACGATTCATCTATTATTTACGTTATGTATTTTATTCGTTCGGTAAGCAGCACCAGCGCCGTATCGTCAATGATGATGGCTACCCTGTAACAGTTACGTCTCGTATTTGCTACGATGAGGTGAGGAATTTTGGTACGGATTTCATTATCGATAGCAGCCAGCCCATTGCCTTCTGTAGCCCGCTGTTTGATCGCTACCGAGGATCAAACCTAAAATCAAAAAACTACACAAGCAACCCAAGCAGTGCTGTGCGACGTGTTAAATTACGAAAGCTGAAGCAAAAACCCATTCGGTTTTTTGTGGATGCCGCTAAGAACTTGTGGTGCCGAAAGCTTAACTAATAAATACTGCACTTGGTTTTTTAAACCAGAGCAAACTTATGAAAAAGCTCAACTTCATTGTGACTCAGCGAATAGCCTATAAGATCGCAACTAACCGCAGACACGGCGATGCAGTGGCTGACAACTTGTTAAATATGAACTTTGACCCAGTTGCCCCGAATCAAGCATGGGCCGGCGATGTGACCTACTTGAAGACAGGGCAAGGCTGAATGTATTTGGCCATAGTCATGGATTTGTACTCAAGGCGTATTGCAGGCTGGCATATTGATAAACGTATGAAAACAGATCTGATTAGCAAAGCGTTGATCAAAGCTTATAATTTGCGGCAGCCACCTGAAGGGTTGGCATTTCACAGTGATCGAGGTTCGCAGTATACCAGTAAACATTACCGTAAGTTGCTGTATGAGGGCCAGCATAGGGGATGTGGGTGCTTGTTGGGATAATGCTGTTGTTGAACGTTTCTTTGGCAGTCTCAAGCATGGCTGGCTATTTAAAATTCATCAACCTACGCGTAAACATATGAAGCAGGATGTTGCTGCGTACATAAAATATTACAACAATGAGTGCCTCCATTCAGCTAATAGTGATGAGACGCCGATACAATGGGAAAAAGAATTTTATCGAGCTGCACGAAACGATGAGAATCTCGCTCGCGAAAATTTCATCGGAGCGGGGAACCAACAAGCGAAGCGCGTTAGTTAATGGAAACATTTCTAGCGTAAAATTCTCAAGTTTTAGTGTCCGGTTTTAGTTGACCAGAACAAAATTTATGTGCACTTTCTTTTATTAGAATTTCAAGGTAGATGATTGTTCTGCTTTATTTATTCAAAGTCAGTTTCCCGCCCAAAGGCCTCACTAAAATTGATAAAACTTACAATCAGTTTGCAACAAGCGCCGGTGTGACCCAGGTTACTTATTACTCAAAATGGCACGTACTCGAACAAACACCGATGATAACGTTTCCATCATAGAAAGACCCTTATTTAAAACCGCCTCATCATTGCATGGAGAACATAATAAATTAAGCCGCTACGCTTTTCTTGAATCTCATCGTATTTTGTTTTTAACTCAAACCGTTTTTCTTCGGAAAACCATGTAATTTTCTTTTTATTCTTAAGCTCTTCATGCCGCCTCCAAAAGAGTGGCTCTTTCCGCCTTTCTTGTATAGCCGTTTGATACAAGTCTTGCGTATAATTGAACTCATTTTCTAATTCGCCAATAGTAGGCTCAGTTAAGTTAAACTCCGTGCTTTTAAACTTATTACTAAAGCGTCGCTCATTCATTACTTCACCTAATAATGATTTTGTATCCTTTACGATCGCTTTACTCAACAAACTATTTTTGCGCACCCCATTTTCCTGATGTATTTTACTATAAATATTTGAAGACAATTTTGGCATTAGCACATAGTCTTCATCGCCATCAAGTTGATTTAACACTGCCCGATAACAATTCTTTAAATGTTTTTGCACATATTGATAGTAAGAATTAAACTCGCTTTGATTATTTGCCCTATATTGATTATTTTTAAAATCCTTAACTTGAGTGAGACCAGTGCTTGAGCACTGCCCTCCATTAGCCGTAAAATTTGGCCCGGCTGTAAAAATAAGGTCAGCTAATATAACGCTACCTTTTGGCGTCGCAATTGGCGCATTTGACACTTTATGCACTATAGGCTTCATCCCTTTTGCCTCTCCTGTACCATTAGCTAAGTCTTGAATTGTGACTTCATTAAGGTTTCCTCCTTGGTAAAGGTCGCCTTTTATATCCTTTAACCCCCACGCGGGCGTTATTCCATCTTCTTTTGTAAACCTAGACTTTACATACTTGCCTTCTGGAACCCCAATTAATGCCAACCCTGCTCGCATAGAGCTCACAATAGACTCTTCTTGCCCCCCGCCATTTAAAAGTGCATTTTTAAAAGCTGTTTTTCCTTTTTTATTACCTTTATGCGTATCACAACCAAGTTCTCCGAATGGTTTCCCATCATTCGCAGCAACGACTATGGCGACCTTTTTATCGGCTTGCTCCCCTAGAAATTTTTGAGCTGATATATTTATAGTGTTTACGTCGTTCGCTAAAACTCCCTCATGATCACCGCATGCTTTTCCATATGCCACAGACTTTAATGATATAGCAGCAATCAATATATATACTTTTGTTAGTTTTAATTGCATCATTAAAATTTATAGTACCTATGGTTATAATAGGCCTATGACTATCACTTCAAACTCTAGTTCCCTTACTAAAGTTTAATGAACTATTAATTAATAGCACAGCATATTTCTAATGTGGATTTGGCGATTATTCAGTCAATTTAAAAAAATAGGCACCTGACTTTTTGAAAATACCGTATGAATATCAGTCGATATGTGACGAATAATCATTCTCCATCTACAATATATCAATGAAATCTAATAGGCGCTTGCAGAAGAATTACCGACAGATAAAGCCTAAAAAAATAGACTTAAGCTATAGCAGTTTAGGTTCATTTTCTTTCCTTCAAAATTCGACAAATTATTTTAGCCCAAACTTCAGTGTTATAATCCCCATGCAGCAGATCATCTGGCGTAACAAAGCCTATTGTTTTTAACTGATCTTCAGCCGATTCAATTCCCTCGCCATCTAATTCATGCATCCAAACCATGCCTAAGTGAACTCTATCGACTTCGGTTTCATCAGCACAAATCATTTTAGTTAGTCGCTCTGTACACAAAATCTTGGAGGTAAGTACAATTTCCTCTTCTAATTCACGCGCGACCGCATTCTTCAATGATGCATCCAGATCAATAACGCCATCTTTAATAATAATATCGGCCATATCCCAATGGCCACCAACGGCTACTGCAACTTTATTATGCAAACGACTTTCACCACCCTTTGAGGTGCGCTCGTAAGCCCAAACTTTTCCTTTGCAGGTAAAAATTGAAATGGGCAGTACTTGCCTAAAATCATCATCATTTTCTAAAGTGGCTCTTTGCCCAAGCATCAAATCTTTTAACGCGAGGTCGTATCCAACAAATCCACACTCTCTGTGTTTAACATGCGAAGATTTAATACATACAATATGTTCTTGGTGTTTCAATATTTTGGCCTCTTAAAAATTTCTAATTTTTCAGTTGCGCAGTGTTAAAACCGTCATCTTATAACTTTTAGGTATGCTAAATGCGCTGACTAATTTGCTGCCACTTGAACAATAAAGATTCAACCAGCAATGCTATGTTAGGGTTATTCTGACTAACAAGTTCCGCCTTAGCCGATTGGATTGCCTCAAGAAAATGATAAGTAGCTTGTGGAAATCGTGGCTTTTGTGCAAGCTCAACAAAGAGAGATAATAACGATTCTTCGCGTGCCAGCCCATGATGCAACTTTAATAAATTAAGAAATAAAATCTGTAAGAAATCAATCCATAATACAACATCCGTCTTCTGAATCCGTGCAGCTATTTCCACTAAAGAACCTTGTTTTAACATCACCGATGTTAATTGTTCAGCATACTCATCAAGCACCAATAATTGCTTTTTTTCATAAAACTCGGCAGCTTTGATGGGATCACCTTGCGCAAAAAATAATAACCTCTCTCGGTGTAACTTTTCAGCGACAACAGCTGATAACCATTGATCTGCTTGCTCATCATTTGGTTTTGGTAAAACAAACTGCTGGCACCTTGACAGTATTGTCGGCAGCAAACGGCTTTGATGCGCACTTTGTAATAAATAAATTGTATCGCCAGCAGGTTCCTCCAAACACTTTAAGAGCGCATTAGCGGCATTAATATTCATTGCATCTGCTGGCAGCAGAGTTACTATTTTACGCTGGCCAATCTGTGCAGTTTGGGTATTAAAATTAATAACCTTACGAATCTGTTCGATCTTTAACTGTTTAGCTTTCTCTTCCAAGCGTACATAAATAATATCTGGGTGAGAGTGGGCGGCAATCAAGTGACATGATTTACAATGCCCACAGGCAACCAGCGTTGGCGAATCACACATGAGCCGTGCGGCAAATGATGACACAAAAGTCTCCGCAACAGGCCCGCCGTCTACCAACAACATCATTGCATGTGGCAATTTCTTGTCAGCATCCAGCTGATTCAAACGCTCGAATAGCGATAGATGCCAAGGCAGTATTGGACTCGCTACCTCACTCATGTTGCAGCCATTGTTCAACTAATTGATCAAGCACGCGCGCAATGTCTGTTTGAACGTTTTTTAAAGGTCGTCTTGCATCAATTAGTCGGTACCCTTCTGGATTTTGTGCTGCACGCTCTCTATAGGTCGATAAGACCCTTTCATGAAATTGCGCAGGCTCAGATTCCATACGGTCAAGATGATTGCGTGACTGAATTCGCTGGTAGCCAACATTTAACGGGGCGTCTAAAATAATCACACAATCGGGCCTTAACTCCCCTTGTATCAATGTTTCCAGTAAACCAATGGTTTTTTTGGGCAAACCTCGGCCGCCACCTTGATAGGCATAAGTGGCATCGGTAAATCGATCACACAACACCCATTCGCCCAAATCAATAGCAGGCAATATGCGCTGACTTAGATGCTGACACCTCGCTGCAAAGATGAGCAACAGCTCTGTCACAGATTCAATTTTTTCATCCGTTTCTGTAAGTACCATCTGCCGAATCTTTTCAGCAAATGGTGTGCCACCTGGCTCTCTTGTCCTTGTGAATGGAATGCCTTTATTTTCGAGGTATGTTTTGATAAAAGCCGAGTTAGTGGTTTTACCTACACCCTCACCGCCGTCTAAAACGATAAAAAGGCCTTTTTTGTCACTCTTTTTATTCAAGGCGATGACCTATAAGTATTGGATTCACGCTGAATCTGAAATTTTTGTACTGCTGCATTATGTTCAGGTAGAGACTTGGAAAATAAATGCGTTCCGTCACCTTTGGCCACAAAATATAGCATCCCATTTTCCAGTGGGTGCAGGGCTGCCTTTATGGAAGCCTCACCCGGTAAAGCGATAGGTGTTGGTGGCAATGCTTTGATGCGATAGGTGTTATATTTTGACCAATTTCTTAAATCAGAGACCGTAATATTACCTGTATACTTCTCGCCCATACCATAAATCACTGTAGGGTCAGCTTGAAGTCGCATTTTATTTTTTAGACGCTCAACAAAAACACCTGCAATTTGCTCTCGTTCACTGTGTCTTCCGGTTTCTTTTTCGACTATCGATGCCATGGTCAAAACTTGATATTTATCCGTATAAGGCAAAGCGTCAGCACGCCCAGGCCAATATTGATCAAGCTTATCGCGCATTTTAATGACAGCTCTTCTGACGATCGTACTATCTTTGGTTCCTCGAGGGTATTTATACGTGGCAGGAAAAATCCACCCTTCGACACTTTTATAACCTTCAAACCCTGCAATACTGTTTAAAAAAGGCACCATACTTTCTTCGTCTAAGGTTGATACAATGCCATCTTTCGATTGTAAAAACTGAATGGCTTTCTTTGCTGTCCAGCCCTCGATTAATGTCACTTTATATAAAAACACTTTCCCTTGAACCATTTTCTCTAACAAGGTTAGCGGGCTGTCATTAGATGTGACAGCATATTCCCCCGCTTTAATTTTTTCGGCCATATTGGTAAAACGCGCATACCACGCCAGCAAAAAAGGATAGTCAATAAAACCACGTACTTCCATTTTATCGGCCACTTTATAAATAGAATCACCATAAAGAACCTCAATTTTCTCTGGCGAGGTTAACCCAATGGGTGCAGATAAGTGCTTGAGCGATAAGCCAACAAGCAACATAAAGAAAAAGGGGATTAAACATAAAAGCAGCAGGAATTTATTTCTCATAACCGGACTCAACGTGTCGCTGGAAGGCAACTTGCAGGGATCGTGTTACTGACCCTACAGGAAATTCTTTATTATTAACTGAAACGACTGGCACGATACCAACAAGTGCATTAGTAATAAAAACTTCATCAGCTCGATCAAAAGATTTTACAACAGCTTCTCGACAATCGAGTGATACCTCTTCACAGAGTTTATCAATGACAAAACGCTTCATTACACCCTCAACTCCTGAATTATCGAGTATTGGCGTTATTAGCTTTTTATCGGAAACAATGAATAGATTTGTACAGGTTCCTTCGATGAGATTCCCTTGATCATCCTTCAAAAAGCCTTCATAAATAGCAGTATCCTGCCACTCACGACGCGCCATCACCTGATCAAGGCGGTTTAAATGCTTAATACCTGCAAGCTGTGGCTGCCGACTAATCAACCAATCGCAGATGCGTGTACTCACGCCTTTCTCTTGAATAAGCACAAGATCCGCCACAAATTCACTCAATATAAAATATCTGTGATTTTGTAAATTCGTCTTATAAGCGTAGCCTGTATTAGAGTTGCCACGCGTAACAATAATCTTTAAGCGCCATTGATTAACTTCAGGGTGCTGCTGAATAAGCGCTACGACATCCAACAAATCTTTTTCTATATCTGACCGAACAAAGTTAATAGATAAACGGGAACAAGATCTTTCAAGGCGTGCCAGATGAAAATCAAGTAATACAATGTTCGAGGGTTTCTGAATCAAGACGGTTTCGAATACACCATCACCAAAAGCTAGCCCGCGATCTAGACAGTCCAGCTTATCGGTTTTTTCGCCATTAACCCATGAACACATAAAACCCATAAATCAATACTTAGACTTTCTTAAAAAGTAACGATCCGTTTGTACCACCAAAACCAAAAGAGTTTGATAGTGCATAATCCATCTTCACTTGCCGTGCTGTATTTGGCACATAATCAAGATTGCAGCCTTCGTCGACATTCTCGAGATTAATGGTTGGTGGAGCTACTTGTTCATTCAGCGATTTAATCGTAAATACGGCTTCTAACGCACCGGCCGCACCTAATGCATGCCCTGTCATTGATTTAGTTGAACTCATAGCAAGATTTTTTGCATGCTCACCAAAAACAGCCTCAACAGCTTGTGATTCACCAGTATCGCCAACTTTAGTTGATGTTCCGTGTGCATTGATGTACTGAATACAGTCCGTATCAAGTTTTGCATCTCTCAACGCATTTTTCATCGCTTGCTGTGCACCTAAGCCCGAAGGCATAGTAATATGATAGGCATCGCCACTCATACCGAAGCCGACTAGCTCAGCATAAATTTTTGCGCCTCGCTTGACGGCTGACTCATATTCTTCAAGCACTAAAACGCCCGCGCCATCACCTAAAACAAAGCCATCGCGATCGCGATCCCATGGGCGGCTCGCAGCCTGCGGGTCGTCGTTACGCTTTGATAAAGCACGCGCAGCACAGAAGCCAGCTAAGCCAACGGGGGTAGATGCCTTTTCTGCACCTCCAGCTAGCATAATGTCGGCATCACCATATTGAATCATCCGCGCGGCTAAACCGATATTATGCGCAGCCGATGTACAGGCTGTGGTTACCGCAATATTAGGGCCTTTTAACCCCAGCTGAATCGATAAATTTCCAGCTATCATATTGATAATTGATCCGGGGACAAAAAAAGGCGAAACTCGGCGAGGCCCTTTTGTTTCAATCACTTGTTTACATTCTTCGATCATAGTCAAACCGCCAATGCCTGACCCCATGGCAACACCTGCACGCTCAGCATTGCTATCATCAATAACTAAACCTGAATCTCTCAAAGCTTGAATACCAGCAGCAATGCCATACTGAATAAACAAATCCATCTTTCTAGCATCTTTCTCGGCAAAGTACTCGCTTACATTAAAATCTTTTACCAAACCGGCAAAATGGGTTGCATAAGCTTGTGTATCAAAATGTTCAATTAAGCCAATGCCACTTTGCCCATTAACCACAGATTCCCAAGCAGATGCTACGGTGTTTCCTACAGGTGATAAAATACCCAGACCCGTAATGGCGACTCTTCTTTTTGACACAAAAACCTCCCATCTCAAACAAAAAAAGCCGAGCTATAATACAAAGATATAGCTACGGCTTTTAACATCCATAAATTGTCTAAGTTGATTAAGACAAATTTTCTTCAATAAACTTGATAGCTAACTGAACAGTCGTGATCTTTTCAGCTTCCTCATCAGGGATTTCAGTTTCGAACTCTTCTTCAAGAGCCATTACCAACTCTACTGTATCAAGAGAATCGGCACCTAAATCTTCTACGAAAGAGGCTTCAGCTTTTACGTCTTCTTCTTTAACGCCTAGTTGCTCAGCAACGATTTTCTTGACGCGTTCTTCAATGCTACTCATGCCCAATTAACTCCAAATAATTCTATAACATGATTCCAGTATAAACTGGCTCGTTTTAAATTAAGTCCTATCAACTTATCCAAGCATTGTACTCTTTTTTTAATTAAGAGAACAAGCTTTCATCAAATCATATACATGCCGCCATTAACATGCAAAGTTGAGCCTGTGACATAAGCTGCATCATCACTTGCTAAAAACGATACAGCGCCAGCAATTTCACTCGTATCACCCAAGCGCCCTAAAGGTATTTTCTTCAACAGCGCTTCTTTTTGCTCTTCAGGGAGTTCTTTCGTCATATCGGTATCAATAAAACCTGGAGCAACCGAATTCACCGTAATCGCACGCGAACCAAGCTCTGATGCTAAAGCACGCGAGAACCCGTCGGCAGCAGCCTTAGTTGCCGCATAATTAGCCTGCCCAGGATTACCCATAGACCCAACAACTGAGCTGATATTAATAATCCTTCCCCATCGCGCTTTAGTCATTCCTTTTACACAGGCTTTTGATACACGAAACAATGCATTCAAATTAGTATCAATAACATCCGACCACTCACCTTCCTTCATGCGTAAAAACAAGTTATCGCGAGTAATGCCTGCGTTATTAACCAACACTGTAGGCGCTGCATAATCAGTCGCAATGGTTTTAATAACTGCAGTAACTGCTTCTGGATCAGTGACATTTAACGTTACACCCACACCTTCCACACCAGCCGCACTAAAACGTTCTGTTATTGCGTTAGCGCCTTTCTCAGTCGTAGCCGTACCTACCACAAAAAAACCATCGGCACCAAGGCGATCGGAGATAGCAGCCCCTATTCCCCTTGACGCGCCTGTTACTAACGCAACTTTTTTATCTGTCATGAAATATTCCTAGTCTATTGTCCGTTTTATTCCGCATTTAAAAGT
The DNA here is from genome assembly GCA_965248335.1 of Pseudomonadales bacterium. GTDB lineage: Bacteria > Pseudomonadota > Gammaproteobacteria > Pseudomonadales > DT-91 > CAKMZU01. Next base: position 882,705 of record CBDFIY010000003.1, on the reverse strand, counting down.
GCGTGACCTTCGATTGGCTGGCAGGATAACGATTTATCAATCCGCCTTGCAAGTCCGGAAAGTACTTTTCCCGGCCCACACTCAATCATTCCTTTGACACCGTCATCTGAAATAGTTCGCACACAGTCAGCCCACTTTACAGGGCTAAATATTTGCTTAAACATTAACACTTTAATGGCCTCAGGATCAGACTCTGCCTGCGCATGAACATTATGCACAACAGGGATTTCTGGCGATGAAAATACCAAACTATCCATCGCCAACTTCAACTGATCACCCGCAGGCCGCATCAAATCTGTATGGAAAGGCGCACTAACAGGTAAAGGCATTGCCTTTTTAGCCCCCGCCGATTTCAATTTATCAATAGCAACCTCAACAGCGGCCACATGCCCTGCAATCACCACCTGTCCAGGGGAATTGTAATTAACAGCTTGTACGCATTGATCACCAGTCACCTCTCTACAGACATCATCAATAGTCGCGTCATCCAAACCTATAATTGCAGCCATAGCGCCTACCCCTACTGGCACAGCCGACTGCATAAACTGCCCACGCAGCTTTACCAAATTAACGGCATCTTTGAAATCTAACGCATTTGCACATACAAGCGCAGAAAACTCACCCAAACTATGGCCCGCCAAATAAGAGGGTTTTTGACCACCTAAAGACTGCCACACACGCCAAAGCGCAACAGATGACGTGAGCAATACGGGCTGTGTCACCTCTGTCATATTTAATGATTCTTGCTCGCCTTCTTGAATAAGCTTCCACATGTCATAACCAACAACGTCGGAAGCCTCTGCGAAGACATCTATAATCAGTGGAAATCTTTGAGCGACATCATTTAGCATACCCACTTTTTGTGAGCCCTGTCCTGGAAAAACAAAAGCTAGTTCATTCATAAAATCACCTATAATAAAACGCTAATTATTATTCTTAAGCTGCGCTAAACTTTCTAATTTAAGGACAATCTGCGAGTCAACCATTTTCTTCGTATAATGAAGAGATTGCGTAAAGGCGAGCGTATCTGCATGACCATGACTCTTGATCACAATACCTTTAACACCCATAAAACAAGCGCCATTTAAGTATCGAGGATCAATACGTCGGCTTGCTTGTTGCGTAAATTGAAGGAGCAGCCAAAATAAAGGCTTTAAAAAGTATTTGGTTTTTACCTCTTTTTTAAACACCTCCAAAATAAAGTTTGCCACGCCTTCAGATGCCTTTAAGGCAACATTCCCCACAAACCCATCGCAGACAATAATATCCGCTACAGCTTGATATAAATGATGCCCCTCTATATAACCAATGTAGTTAATGTGCGCATGCGCAGAAAGCAACTCTGCAGCTTGTTTAACGCGACTATTACCTTTGATTTCTTCTTGGCCGTTATTCAGTAATGCGACACTCGGACTAACTTTGCCATCAAGGGCGTTAGCCATCAGCGTACCCATCAGTGCAAACTCCAGCAACTGATTAGCATCACAATCCACATTCCCTCCCATATCCAGCAAATAGCTATGATCATCAACTGAAGGGACGACACCAAATATTGCTGGACGCGTGACGCCATCAATCATTTTTAGCATCATCTTACTGATAGCCATCAAAGCACCTGTATTACCGGCACTTAAACATGCATCGGCATCAGAGCTTTTAACTAACTCAAGTGCAATATGCATAGAGGAAGGATATTTTGATCTTAAAGCCTGGGTGGGCTTATCATCCATCGATATAACATGATCGCAATGAACGACATCTATCTTCGAGGAAAATTCGTGAGGGATAAGCGGTTTAATTTGATGACTATCGCCAACTAAGATAAGGCGAACAGCAGAGGTGGACTGCAGGAATTTCAATGATGCAGAAACGACAACGGGTGGCCCAAAATCGCCACCCATTGCATCAACAGCAATCGTTATGTTTGCCATTGTCGACTCAAATATCAGCGATTAATCATCGCTACCTGTGTCGATAACTTTCCGTCCGCGATAGAATCCATCGGCGGTAATATGATGACGAAGGTGCGTTTCGCCACTTGTACTATCAACAGACAATGCTTTATCCGTCAACGCATCATGAGAGCGACGCATACCTCGACGAGAACGTGTTTTTTTACTTTTTTGTACGGCCATTGCTTATTCCTTGTTGCTCTCTTTAAGTGAAGACAACACATGAAAAGGATTTTTTGGGGTGTCGCCCAGCTCTTCATTGACTGACGACGGATTCATATTTTCTGACTTCTTCCGATGGCACTCATCTGAATTATGGTAGCTCACAAAAGGGAGCGCTAACAATAATTCTTCCTGAACCAAAGCATTTAAATCTATCCAATCTTCGCTTGCAATAAAAGGATCACTGGTGCGTTCAACCTCACCCACTCGATCTTCAGTTATCACGATGATCTTGATATCGGTACCTATCGACACATCCATGGGATTCATACAACGCTGACAAACCAATGTAATATTGGCTTTCAGGCTACCTGAGATTTCGACTTGATACTTGTGATTATAGCCAAAGCTTACATCCACCTCGACTTCACCAACCCCTCCTTGAACAACATCCGCTATCCGAGGTAAGCTTGCAACTTGTAGGCACTTTTTAAAGTGGGCGTCTTTCTGAGCAAGTTTCCTAAACTCAGCTTTCGCTGGAAGTAAGTCTTCAAACATAGGGCGGCAATCATAGGGATTAGCGGATTCAAAGTCAAAGATTAAATGCAAATCCAACCAAGTTTAAAAAGGGTCATGAATATATACCCATCGGAATTGGAGATACAAGAAGGCGGCAAGTGAGCGAATCCCCATGAGCTTACAATCAGTAAGTGATTGGGGTGAGCGAGCGCGGCCAACGCCCTTGCATATCCCAGGGTGACAGGTATAGCTACCCTACCTTTTAAAATCCAACAATCCCGACAGACACCCCCTTTTTATTTAAGTAAGGAGTGGCTAACAAGCAAGTAATCGCGACCAGAACTCAACCTACATAGACAACTGCGATTGCATCATCACCAGCCGCAACTCTCTCACTACAGAAGCAGAAAACCGTTTCAACACTTTAGATACAGGATCCAACTCAACAGAGTAATCCACTATCTTTTCGGCTTTAACAACATCTCTTGCAACAAACCCAGGGCTACCTAACCCGTCAACCAAACCTTTTGTTAAAGCCACTTCACCAGGCCAAATACGCCCAGAAAACGTTTCTTCATCAACAACCAAGCGATCTCCTCGCCCCTTTTTGACCTGCTCAATGAACTGTTGATAAACCACATCCAATGAAGTCTGCCAGTAAGCAACATCTGAATCTTTTAATGCACGAAATGGATCTAAGAAAGCCTTATCTTTGCCCGATGAAAATACACGACGCTCAATGCCAATTTTCTCCATGACACCCGAAAAGCCAAAACTCGCCGAGATAACACCAATTGAACCCACTAAACTTGCCTTATCTGCATAAATTTCATCAGCGGCAGCTGCAATATAATAAGCAGCTGACGCACCCAAATCGCCAATAACCGCGTACACTTTTTTCTCTGGATGCTCAGCACGTAATCTTAATATCTCATCATAGACATAACCCGCCTGAACAGGACTTCCACCCGGACTATTGATCGATAGAATCACAGCCTTTGCCGACTTAGCACGAAATGCTTTGCGCAACCCTTTAGCTATTGCATTCGCGTTAGCTTGCTCCCCCTCCATAATTGGCCCGCTAATTTTAACTAGCCCAGTATGACCACCCGACGGTGACGCAGAAGACAAATCGCCCCCATCCCGCAACAAAAACGACAACAAAATACCAACATAGGTAAAGGTCAGCAACAGGAAGAATATACGCCAGCGCCGCTTCTTTTTTTGCTCTTCAACGCTCGCCATGGCAATTTTTTCGAGTAACTGCCACTCTTGTGATTGATTTTGCATCGCAAACCTATTTATTTTTATAAATGAATACTCGACACAAAAGCATACTAATTCACCAACAAGATGTACAGCCCCACTCTTTAGGCTTGGTGCAAACCATCCAACACACGCTTTAAATCTTCAGGAAGTGGTGCATCAAACGTCATCGTCTTTCCACTTGGCAAATGAAAACTAATCGATGAAGCGTGAAGAAACAAACGCTTCAAACCAATAGTTTTTGCAAACGCGCCCTCATCCACACCCGCATATTTTTCATCGCCCAACAAAGGAAACCCTGCATATTGACAGTGCACCCGGATTTGGTGCGTCCTCCCCGTCACAGGACTCGCTTCAACTAACGTCGCCCCAATTAAAGGCTCCACAACCCTAAAGCGGGTCAATGAACGCTTACCCTCAACCGCTGGTTTGACGATACGCTCACCACTTTGCAGTACATTTTTTTCAAGCCCGATATCAACCTGTACTTTTCGCCTAGGCCAACGCCCCTTCACCAAGGCTAAATATTTTTTCTGCATGGTTTTCTCGCGCAGCTGTTGATGCAAAGCCCGAACAATAGCCATTTTCTTTGCCAGCACAATGCAACCTGACGTCTCTCTATCCAAGCGATGCACTAAGGTCATCCTGCGGCAATCGGGCCGCAGCTGCCGAACCACTTCAATTAAACCCAATTTGATGCCGCTTCCTCCATGAACTGCCAAACCCGAGGGCTTATTAACAATCAACAAATCATCATCTTCATACAAAATTAACGCTTCAATCTGCGCTTTAATATCATGCCCAACAAAGACTTGATCGGTTTCTGCCTGAAAAAGAGGAGGGATACGCACCAGATCTCCAGCACACAATTTATACGGAGGTTTAACGCGTTTTTTATTAACACGCACCTCTCCTCCACGTATAGCCTTGTAAATACGTGACCTAGGCACACCCTTTAACTTAAACATTAAGAAATTATCGATTCTTTGGCCTTCTTCATCGATAGATATTTCATGAAAAGAAACTTGACTGACGCGAGACTCTTTGTTCACATTAATTTGCCGTAAAAATGAAATACTGCTATATTAGCGCGTGGGGAGTGTATTCTTTGACCGCCTATAAAAGGGTAGCTACTGATAAGATCAGTAAACAGTCAACGAGAGTCCGTAGTTTTACACGACACACCTAGCTACACTCCCTAAAAACATTTTAAACTAAAACGTGCGCCTCTAGAATCGTAAATGCGCGCACGATTGCAATTTTTGAACACTCAGCCGTCGTTTGAACAAATACTTAGGTGGGCGCACCGGTTTTTAGATACATATCAAAAAAACAAGTACAACGCATAGATAGAAAGTACGTAATAAACAGCAAACTGGCAAAAATGCCATATAGAAGTAAAAGATACAGCCAGTTAACGCTAACTCCATCGCATGTTGAGGTAAGCTCTACCAAAACGCATGGAAATAAGCTTTCATACAAAGATTCAACGGCCGCCGATGTGTTCTCCATAATTATGGACACATTATAAATGAAAAGAATGCTCATTAACGCAACACAAGCTGAAGAGCTACGTGTTGCGCTTGTCGACGGACAAAAACTCTACGACCTCGACATCGAAAACCGAACCCGCATACAAAAGAAAGCAAGCATCTACAAAGGGAAAATTACCCGTGTAGAACCCAGCCTAGAAGCCGCCTTTGTTGATTTTGGTGCCGACAGGCATGGATTTTTACCTCTCAAAGAAATTTCTCGCGAATACTTCACCAAGCAACCCAATGAGATTCAAGGTCGCATCAAAATCAAAGATGTCGTCCAAGAAGGGACTGAAATCATTGTCCAGGTCGACAAAGAAGAGCGTGGAAATAAAGGGGCCGCGCTAACAACATTTATCAGCCTAGCTGGCCGATACATGGTACTGATGCCGAACAACCCACGTGCAGGCGGCATCTCGCGACGCATTGAAGGGGAAGAACGGAAAGAACTCAAAGCTAACTTAAACCAAATAGAAATCCCTGGCGGCATGGGCGTAATTATCCGAACCGCCGGTGTTGGGAAAAGCCTAGAGGAACTACAATGGGATTTGGACTACCTCCTTCAGGTTTGGGATGCCATCAAACAAGCCTCCAGCGAGAAGGCGGCTTCCTTTCTGATTTACCAAGAAAGTAACGTCATCATACGAACCATCCGCGACTACCTTAGGCGTGATATCGACGAAGTTATCTTCGACACCCAAGAGTCATTTAATGAAGCCGTCACTTTCATTCGCCAGGTAATGCCCCACTATGAAAGTCGCATCAAACTTTACAAAGACGCCCTACCTTTATTTAACCGCTACCAGATCGAGAGCCAAATAGAGACCGCCTTCGAGCGCGAAGTGCGATTACCGTCGGGTGGCTCGATCGTGATAGATCCTACAGAAGCCCTACTCTCCATTGATATCAACTCAGCGAGGGCAACCAAAGGTGCTGATATCGAGGAAACGGCCTTCAAAACAAACCTCGAAGCAGCCGATGAAATTGCCAGACAATTAAGGCTCCGCGACATGGGTGGCCTAGTCGTCATCGATTTTATTGATATGAGCCACGCCAAGCATCAGCGCGAAGTCGAAAATCGTATCAAAGAAGCACTTAAAGTCGATAGAGCGCGCATACAAGTCGGAAAAATTTCACGTTTTGGCCTTCTTGAAATGTCACGTCAGCGCTTACGTCCTTCTCTAGGCGAAACATCCAGTATCACCTGCCCTCGCTGCGAAGGTCACGGCTCCATCCGTGCTACTAAATCCCTAGCACTCTCAATTTTGCGCTTAGTACAAGAAGAAGCCAGCAAGGATACAGCCTCCGAAGTCCACGCACTGGTTCCGATGGAAGTGGGTATTTTTATCCTTAATGAGAAACGCGCTGAAATTAACCTCACACAGGAAAAATACAACAAGCGCATTGTCATTATCCCAAGCCCTTCTCTTGATACGCCGCACTATGAGATTCGTCGAATTAAGACCGATAAAGATCAAACCAGTGAGCAAGTTAGTTATCAAATCGAACGTGAAAAACCCGAGGAACTCAATCTTATTGTTGAGGACGATATCGCTGACGCCCGTCCTGTTGCAGCAATAGATACACTCAAACCTAAAGCGCCCGCACCACAAGCAAGTGCAGTCAAGGCTACCGGCTTATTTAAACGCCTCGCCACTGCCATTTTTGGCGATATGGCCGAGTCTGAAGAAATAACTAGCAAGCCCGAAAAACGTCAACCTGCCCAACGCCAACCTCAAAAGAAAAACTCTACAGGCACATCTGGTCAGCGTAATAACACGCAACGGCAAAACAAGCCACGCAACACAAGAAGAAACGACAACACAAGAGACAATAAAGCTCAATCACGCGACCAAGCGCGAGATAACGATACCAGAGAGCAAAGCAGCAACCCTCGCCGCCGAAAAGAGCGACAAAAGCAGCCTAAAGTAGTAGCCTCCACCCAAGGAAACACTCAATCGACTGAAAAAAAACAGGCACCTACAGCGCCTACAGCACCTACAGCACCTACAGCACCTACAGCACCTAAGGTAGTAGCTCACGACACCCCCAACGCAAGCGCTCAAGGCACATCACAACAAGCAGGGAACACGCAACGCGCAGTAAAAAAAGACGTACAACCGCAAGAAAAACCCCAAAGCCGCGAGAGAAAACCAGCACGCGAAAATTCAAAAGAGCCGGTAGTAGCAGCACCCAGGCCAACATCTTCTGCGGCAAAGTCCACGGATAAAAAACCTCAGGTACGACCTAAAAAAGAAGCGCTCATCAAAGTTCCTCCTGTTATTACGGCCGAACCCACATCAAAATCAACTGCCCGAGCGACCAACGACCCAAGAGACAACCCTGCGCCTTCAACAATGGATGTCTTAAACATCACCCTCGAAGAAAAAACACTCCCACAACGCGTAGTTCCACAACGCACACGCTCTGATGAGCCACGTGCAATAAATGATCCTCGTGAAACGCAACAGACCACACCTCAGGCGATTGTGTCTAATGCAAAAACACTCGAACATACGTCGGAGAGTAAATAATTTTAAAACGCGTATTGCACTTGGGGAAATCCTCGGTATAATGCGCACCTTCTTTAACGCATTGAATGTATTGTCTTTTAAATACAGGGAAATGCGCTAAATTGCGGAGAGATGGCTGAGTGGTCGAAAGCACCGGTCTTGAAAACCGGCAAGGGTTAACGCCCTTCTAGGGTTCAAATCCCTATCTCTCCGCCACTCCCCCCTTAAGCAGGTTTTTTGTTGCTCAATTGTTAAAATCATCACTTTTTTTTTCATTCAATTAGCATTATCCTACACTTAACTTTGCGACCCCCTTTTCAGGAGAATAAAATGTCTCGCGACGAGCTTTTCCAAACCAGCAGCACCCATGCCGTTGAAATGAATAAGGTATTAAAAAATACCTATATGCTTTTAAGCGCAACGCTCATTTTCAGCGCTATCATGGCAGCAATTTCAGTCATGCTTGTTGTTCCACCTATGTTTAGCTTGATCTGCTCAATTGCTGCACTCGTATTAATCTGGTTCGTTTTACCCCGTACCGCGAACTCAGAAAAAGGAATATTAACGGTCTTTGCATTTACAGGCCTTCTCGGTTTTGGTCTCGGCCCCATTCTTAATCAATACCTCAGCATGCAAGGCGGTAGCGCTATTATTGCGCAAGCTCTCGGCGGCACAGGTATTATTTTCTTTGCACTATCCACCTACGTCATGACCACCAAAAAAGATTTTTCTTTTCTAACCGGTTTTCTCATGATGGGTATGGTTGTTGTTTTATTAGCCATAATAGCCAACATCTTCTTCAGCATGCCCGCTTTAAGCCTTGCAATTTCAGGCGCGATCATCTTTATCATGTCTGGCTTTATCTTATACGAGACAAGCCAAATCATTCACGGCGGCCAAACCAACTATATTTTGGCAACAGCCTCTTTATACTTAAGCATCTACAACATCTTCATCAGCTTATTACAAATACTCGGCGTGATGAATGACGACTAATCTTGGTCATACCTGCAAAACCCCGCTTTTGCGGGGTTTTTTTATGGCACACAGATAAATACGGAGCGCTTATGACACAAAGCATCGCCATCATGATTAGATGCCCCGCACTTTCAAGCACAAGCGAAACAGCGCTAAAATTTGCACACACCGTCATAATGCAAAACAAACAGATATCGCTACTGTTCTTTTATGGTGAGGCAGTACAAACGGCAGCCAGCCTAGCAGTTAGCATACAAGGCGACACGCCTGTCATCAGCAACTGGCAGGCATTCATACAAACCCATAAGCTACCTGCAATAGCATGCATTACATCAGCACTGAAACGTGGTGTCATTGATAAACAGGAAGCTGATCGCCACCAAAAATCCGGAGAGAATATTGCCCAAGGCATCAAGCTCGGCGGGTTAGGCCAATGGGCCGATGCTGTTAAACAATCGGATCAACACATTATCTTTGGTTAATATCATGGACCACCTATTTCTTATCCACTGCCCCCCCTACCAGAGCAATCAAGCCAGAGAAACGCTAGATCTTGTGTTAGCCACAGCTATATTTAACGATAACACAGCGGTTGTTTTTATAAACGACGGTGTTTTTCAGCTTCTCAACGGTCAGCAAACAACCTCTGAACAGAAAAACATAGGCAAATCCATTCAGGCCTTCGAGCTTTACGGTATCAATGCGCTTTATGTTGATGAAAATTCACTTACCAATCGCGGAATCAAACAAGAATCTCTACTGCTTCAGGCGAGTACCCTCTCCTCCACCCAACTGCAAGACTTAATCGGACAGGCAAAAAAAGTGAGCAACCTGTTATGAATCTTCATATCATTAGCGAATCGGCTTATTCTAGAAAATCGCCCTTTCAAGCACTACCACTTATTGGCTCTAAAGATCATGTACTTTTCATTAACGATGGCTGCTACAACTTAACGCATGCTAATTTCATCATACAGCTTACACAATGCACCGATCATATTTCTGCCCTAAAAAGCGACCTTTCACTGCGCGGCGTTAATGCACCAGACAACGTTCAGCAAGTTGATATGCCGGCATTTGTCGAGCTATCTTTCAAAGCCAAACATATAATGTCATGGTCATGAAAGAAACTTATGATAAAGAAGGCTTTTTACTCGACCTCAATCAATGGTCGAAGGCACTCGCCGTCAATATTGCACAAACCGAAAATATCAACTTAACCACACCACACTGGGAACTTATCCTGCTTGCACGCGAATATTATGCACAATTTAATTTATCGCCAGAAATGCGTCCTTACATCAAGTGGCTTAACAAAAAAATTAAAGTTAAGAATATCAATAGTCTCTATCTGTTAAAACTATTCCCTGACAGCCCCACAAAAATGATCAGTAAAATTGCAGGCTTACCTAAACCTACAAATTGCCTGTAAATAAAAAAACTGAAAACGAATACGTTGATGAGGAAGCACAAAGAAAGGAGCACGCCTGTATGTATCAACGCTACCGGGATACCCTTATACAAACACCTGAAATGCAATCCTTACTTTGTAGTAAACATGTTCGCTACGATAATGTTGAACAACCCGTTAAACGCTCGTAGCCTGATTAAACCGTACCATCATCTGCTGTGTTGAGCTATCCATTGTCTTCGCCAAGGCGTCATCGGTTAACGCTGCATGAATCGATTTACTGATAGTTTTGCCTAACTCCACTCCCCATTGGTCGAACGAATCCACATCCCAAATCACACCCTGCACGAAAACTTTATGTTCATATAACGCGATAAGCGTCCCTAAAGATTCTGGCGTTAGCGCATCGAGAGCCAAGGTGGCACTTGGGCGATTGCCTTGCATTTTCTTATGTGCAGCTAATGGGTCGCTTTCATCCCGCTGCTGCCCCATCATCAACGCCTGAGATTGCGCCAATGCGTTAGCCACAAGCCAAGGGTGAGCGTCCTTATCACCATGAGGCTGATCAAAGCACACAATAAAATCTACCGGGATAAAATCGGGCGACTGATGTAATAACTGAAAATATGAATGCTGGCAATTCGTGCCCGCCTCACCAAAAATCGTAGGGCATGTCGGGTAATCAATCGACTCACCTTTATTGGTCACAGATTTACCGTTACTTTCCATCTCTAACTGCTGAAGAAACGCCGGCAGAGAACGTAAACGATGATCATAAGGCGCAATACAAAGCGTATCCCGATGGTAGAAATTAACATACCAAATACCAATCATTGCCATGATAACCGGTATATTCTGATCATGATCCGTGTTAAAAAAATGCTGATCCATCGTACGAGCACCCGCAAGTACTTTTTCAAAATTGTCATAGCCCACACCAATAGCCAATACAAGGCCAATCGATGAGAAAGCTGAATAACGCCCTCCAACCCACTCCCAGAAGGGCAGAATATTGGCATCCGTAAAGCCCCAAGCCAAGGCCTTTTCAGGCGCAGCGGTAACCGCAAAGAAGTGCTTCGCAATCACATTTTTCTCGACGCTCAAACTTTCTTCCAGCCAAATTTTGGCCTTTTCTGCATTTTGAAACGTCTCAAGTGTCGTAAATGTTTTTGAGGCAACAATAAACAGGGTTGTCGCTGGATTGAGTGTTGGCAGTAAATCGCCTACATTATTCGCACAAATATTCGAGACAAAATGGCAGCGGATACCGACAGATTGATAAGGCTTTAAGGCCTCAACCATCATTGCAGGGCCTAAATACGAACCACCAATACCGATATGAACAATATCCGTAAATGCCTCATCCGTGAACGAACGATACGTACCGTCAAGAATATTTGTCGAAATTGTTTTTATACGCTGCTTTGTTTGCTCCACTGCCGCAAACTCAGCTTGTAAATTACCCGGTACATCCGACGGTTCAGCACGTAGTAAATAATGCAATGCAGGGCGATTTTCGGTTTGATTCACGGCCTCGCCATTTTTTAGCGCGGCTATTTTTTCAGTGAGGCCACACTGATCAGCTAAAGTTAATAAAAGCGATAAAGTCGGATCAGTGATCAATGCCTTGGAAAAATCAGCAAAAATTCCTGCGGCAGAAAATGCAAAGCGCTCAGCACGATCAGGGTCATCCTGAAAATCTTGTTGGAGTGAAAACGATGATTGTCGGTAAAAATGTTGCTCAAGCTGCTTCCATGCCTGTAGCTGTTCGCGATTATACATTCTAAAAATCCCTTTCTTCCAAACAAAATGTTATAAAGCGTAACTTTAACGCAGCCAATGTCTTAGCGCAATGTGAGCTAAGTAACCTCGATAAAGAAATACGCTCAGGTTTCACCCTCATCAATACGCTCCAATAACCTTATAAAATCTTCATTTTCACCCTCATGCTTAAACTGTAAATCAAATTCATTATGAAAAAAGATAAGCAAAGTGACATCTCTATCTTTAAGCGTCAGCGTATAACCATCAAATGATTCAGAGGCCGTGAGGCCATCATAGTGATATCCATCCTCTTTTTTTTCCCCTTTCTCCAGAACTTTATGGAAAACGCGCAGAGCCATTTTAATATCCAAATGCTTATCCACAACAAACCCTCTCGGCGTCACTTAGGCTAGGCTCGCCATTTAATCATCCCGCCATTTACATACTTAGACTCAATTACTTCCTCGTTTACACCATCATCTGTCGAAAATATTTATCTTGAGGTTTCGTTTTGACCTGTTGCCATGAAATGGCGATTCGCGCTATACCGTATGTCAGAGAGCGATAATAGTCCGTGTAGCAACCCTAATTTCAGATTGCTCCGAGAACTAAATATCCTTAATAAGGTTCACCATATCTTCCAGCGAGATTTTTCCGCTCATCTCAGTACCTTCCAGCAGGTTAGAGGCCAAGTCGCGTTTTTCCCCATGCATCGCCACAATTTTTGCCTCAATGGTTTCGTTGGTCACTAATCGATAAATGGTGACGGGCCGTTTTTGCCCCATGCGATGTGCGCGATCAGAAGCTTGGTCTTCTACTGCAGGGTTCCACCAGGGATCCATATGAATCACGTAATCGGCCGCCGTAAGATTAAGGCCAGAACCCCCAGCCTTTAAACTGATGAGGAATACATCACCTTCACCGGACTGAAAGGCGTTAACAGCTTTTTGTCGTTTCTTTTCTGGCGTACTACCATCAAGGTATTGATAGGTAATTCCGCGCGTATCGAGATAGTTTCGTAATATGCTTAAATGGCCAACAAATTGGCTAAAAACTAATGCTTTGTGTTTGTTTTCCAGTAGCTCATCAAGTGTTTCACCAAAAACAGCCAATTTAGCACTACTAATCTCACTGCTCGGCATGACGAGCTGTGGATGACAACAGGCTCGGCGCAAGCGCATGATTTCTGCCAACATTTTAATACGTTGCTGGCCCGGCTTTTCACTTTTAGACTCAGTAATGTTTTTGAGTGCATTACGACGCAACGCTTCATAGAAAGATTTTTCTTCTGGGCTTTGCTCAACATGCAAGGTGACCTCAGTCCGTGCGGGTAATTCCGTTAGCACGTCAGACTTGAGGCGACGTAAAATAAAAGGCTGAATAAGCTGCTTGAGTTGCAAGCGAACCTGATGATTTTGATCGTTCTCAATAGCTGACGCAAAACGTTGATTAAACGTATCTAACGATCCTAACAAGCCCGGGTTGATAAAATGAAAAAGATTCCATAACTCACCGAGATGGTTTTCTATAGGCGTGCCCGTAGCAACCATTCTGAAATCGGCATTGAGCGCCATGGCAGCCTTGGAACGTTTTGTTTGTGGATTTTTAATCGCTTGCGCTTCATCAGCGATAAGCGTATGCCAATGGGTTTCCTTTAAACGTTCATCTTCGGTTTGTAATAGTCCATAGCTACAGATAAACAAATCAAAAGGCGCTGCACTCTCAAGCATTTTCTTTCGGTCGCCACGACCAAAATGTTTGACATTAAGCGTCGGCGCAAAACGCAAAGCTTCCTCACCCCAGTTAAAGCAAACGGAGGTTGGCGCGAGTACAAGCGTTGGCCCATTAGCCGCTCTCGATAAAATCAACGCCAGCGCCTGCAATGTTTTTCCCAGCCCCATATCATCGGCAAGGCAAGCACCTGCACCCCAATGCGCCAAACGCGATAACCACACATAGCCCTCTACTTGATAGCTCCGTAATTCCGCTTGCAATGTTGAAGGAACAACAGGTGCTAATTGATAAGCCTCCTCCAAACGTGTTTGCTGTTGCTGCCAAGGCTTACTACCCGCCACCTGCATATCGGCGGTAATATCATCCAACACGGGGCTGGCCAACGGGTGGAAGCGGCCTTTATCCGTCAGCTTTGCCATAGAATTCAAGCGTTTTTGTAAATCTTCTGTTAAGGCAAGGAAATCGCCGTCTTTAAGGCGCACAAAGCGCCCAGGCGATTGCTGCATTAATTCCATTAGGTTTTGAAGCGATAAAACATCGCCATCACCAATATCAAGCGCCCCATCAATAGCAAACCAATCTCGTTGTTTACGAATGGAGACTTGCATTTGTTCAGTGCCTTTCGCATTCCGAAGCTTGATCGGGCTGCCTTTGGGCCAGTGTATATCGATGTTATCGGTACGCGCTTGTTGCTCTTGTAACTCCTGCAACACTGGCAATGCCTGCTCGGGCTCTTCGAGTTGCCATTCATTACCCTGCTCTAAAAGACCGCTGCTACTTTCTATGAGGCTTGCATCCATGAGGCTTGGGCACTGCTCAGTCAGTTTCTGAAACTGTTTTTTCTCATCGTCTAATACGCGTGTTGTTTGATATTTTATCCCTTCGATTTCAGCAAAGGCCGTTGCACGCCCCTCTCCCGGTACAAAAAGTGGGCCACCTCCCATAAAAGGCTGGCTATAACAGCTGATTTTAAGCCCTTGCTTCAAAGGCTGAAGATGCAGTTGTAACCGATTGTTAGGTTCCACTGCTTCAGCGCCTGTTTCAAGACCTGCAATGTCAGAATGAATCGTCAGCAAAGGCGCGATGGATGAAAGGCTTTGTAAAACTTTCTTCTCTGCATCCAAGGGCACTGTTAGCCCTTCACGCCCCAAAATGCCAGAGATTGTATGGTGTTGCGGTGTAAAAACAGTCAGGTGAATCTCGTATTGATTGTATTTTTGGATGCTGATACCACCTTGATTATCAGAACCCGCTTCTCGAGGCTGTGGGGTTAATTCTATCAATAAAGCCTTGTCTGTTTTCTGCAGATGCAGCTCAGGTTCTGTCTGTGAAATGCTGACGGCTTGAGAATAATCATTCGGCCAATAAATATGTGGGTGACCAATAGCAGCGAGAAAGCTTTGCTTATCAGGCAAAGAGTAAGATGTTCTGGCGAAATAACCATAATCAACCTCTTTCCTTATGGTATCACTTATTTTTTTATCGTCATCCGTCAAGTAATCGATCTGGGCGGTTTCATCGCGGAGCCGCTTTAAAGCAACGGCCCGGCCCTTGCTCCATGTCCCATTCTTGTTGCGCTTTTGTTCACGTGGCACAAGGGTATAGTGACCGCGCCCCTGAGGCTCTATCCACCATATCAATCGTGCCTCTGATGGTACGGTGCCGGTAGTGCCAGCTGCGCTATTAGGCGCCAATAATTCAAGTGCACTCAATGCTCGTTCCCAAGGGGCGATGGTTTTGACAAGATTGCATAAGATGGGAGGATATTCTCCTTTTGACGCTTTATTGGCAATTTTTTCACAATTAGGAAATAGTTTATTCTTTTTGCTTTTATCCAACGCTTTTAGCAAAGTTGCCGCTTCATTGGCATACCAGAGAAAGCCATTCTTTTGCGCTTCATGTGCAACCTTACTCAAAAGATCGGTTAAAGACGCGGGAACGCTCTCACCCTGCCACTTAAGCGTCGCAACAAAAATGAGCACGAGATAGGTATCGCCACCATCAAGATTCTCTCGCCCCCAACCCATAATCGTACTTTCTGGTTTTCGCGCTGACTGAAGGGTTAGGTAATATGAAATAAGGCTATGAATATAAAGCGATTCTGGCTCGTCATCTATTTTATTGACATATTTACAATGCGTGCGCAGCGCCGATAAATGCTCAGTTGTGCCGCTTTTAAGGAGTGCAAGGCTATAAAATATGCTGCCAAAGCCCGTTAACGTTATTGCACGCTTGCGTGTTGTTTTGCGTTTAGCTGCAAACGCCTCAGTAAAGTAGCCGATGGCTATCTCATTATCATGCTGCAAAAAGCTGTTCCACCCACGCAAAATATAAGCTTCATCGGTATAATCATCACTTAATAAACCCAAATCAAACGACTTGCCTGTGAGCAACTGATGTTTAATCAAAGCATAGGTAAAGCTTGTGTCTGCAAAATACCCTTCGGCGCGTTGTTCCTGTAATCTATCGACCAATGCTTGCACGCTTTTCAGCGTCAAAAGGTGGTGATTAATGAGTGGAATGAGCGCCTGTATCTGTACGCTAAGCCCTCGCTCTCTTAGCCAAGAAAAGTTAATGGGAAGGAGGATATCATTGAGCTGATTGATGTCATCGAAATCAGCAGGCATCACGGGATTTTCAATACTCAAACTCTGCCAAACGCGTTCTTCGTTATCCAGATAAAGCCATTCTCGAAACTGACGTAAAATTAATTCATGGTCAGAATAATAACTCAATTGCCCAATGGGCATTTCTTTTTTAGACGCCTCCGCCACCTCTTTAAACAGGGTTTTATTGCCGTATGTTTGGCTGATATATTCAACGACTTCCGGCGCGCAGTGAAACTTGTTCCGGCGGCTTTTCAATAGCCCCGTTTTTATTAAGGCTTCTCTTTGAGGCTTTGCAAATGTTAAACGCGCCCCTCCTTTTTCATGCACCCAACTTAACGCTGAAAATATTTTATTGAGCTGTGTTATTTCAACAGGCTGATAAATAACCGATAAAACATAGAGAATTTTTTTTTCATCGGCCGCTAATAAATCGAACTCTTTCGGCAGTGACTTAAATTTATTCATAAGAAAACCAGATTAAGGTCTGAAGAAGTGACGGCAACAGGTATCTACTGATCAAGTATCGATCAGCTAAAATCACCCCCACTTTTAGACTCGAGCATACCAGAGTCTCTATTTTTCCAAATAGAAAGAAGAAAGCATTTAATAAATACAGAAATATTTCATCCGATATACCAAGTAATATCATTACAAGTATCAATACTTCGGACAGTTTTCGATTTGAAGGATTTATATAAACTGTAACCCATTGATTTATAAAGCTTTGGTTGATATTTAAGCGAAAAATTAAACCTTTAAAATCAATAATTTAAAAAACTGTCCGAAGTGTTGAAGTATACGAAACATAAATAAAGTAAACAATCCGAGAGTGATCGAGAGAAGCATCGCCTATTACATGGATACTTTTCGCTTAAACTAGTACATCATTTCAAAAAATTTGTCTGGTCATGGATTCCCGTCTTCGCGGGAATGACAATGAATATACCCATCGGAATTGGAGATACAAGAAGGTGGCGAGCGAGCGAACCCTCATGAGCTTACAGTCAGTAAGTGATTAGGGTGAGCGAGCGCGGCCAACGCCCTTGCCTCTTCAAGGGTGATCGGTATATACCCTACCTTCGTCACTCCCGCGAGGGCGGGCATCCATTGTAGTTAAACTAAAATCCGGGTCTGGGCTTTTTAAGCAGAGCAACAGACTTTCAACAACCTACGCTTAAACGCACGCTTTACGTCTTTTATTGCATTATGCATTGATCAGCCATCCAAGATTTGAATCGCACTCTCACAACACCCATGCAAAGTGACAACACCAAACCCCCTATAAATCCATCCAATGTTGATAAACTTAGCCAAGCTGCAACGCCGGCCGCAATGATACCCAACACAGCCCCCCACACGAAACTTCCCCAAATAATTTGTAAGGATTGAGATGTCTGGGTTCGTAAAAAATAACTTTTCATACCACTGGTACAAATTATACAAAGCGCAATGCCAAGAAATACATAAATAATACGCGTAAGCCACCCGCCAAAATGCCCGTAATGTATGCGATAAACAGAATAAATCCACTGCCTTGCTATAGGCCCATCCGTCAAACCTTGCGCTCCTAAAAATTTACCTGCTGCGCTGAAATGATATATCTCAGAATAAGAAAATCGCCTAGGCTTTGTTGCCGCTATTTCATAAGATGCCATATCAGTACCTGCATTTTGTGCCACGATATAAATAGGTGTTGCCTCTGGTGCAATTATCGATAGCTGTTTAAGGCCTAAAGCGATATTAAATGTAGAGTTCGCTTTCTCAATCACAGGATCATGCCCGTACACCTCAGCCACAACTGCATCTTGATCGCCGCTGTAAAATAGTTGAGAAGCAATAAAAACTAAAACACTCACTAAACCAAATATCGCTCCCGTTAAACCAAACATGACATGAAAAGGCAGCCCCCACACCGATAAGCGATTGTGCAAATCAACTTGTTCTAATCGCTCTCCATCACGCCGCCACTTAAAGGCATCTTTCAAAATACTCGGATGCGACCAGATACCAGAAAAAATTAACAACAGCATCATGACACCAAAACAGCTCACAAGAATTAATCCGAGTTGCTCAGGTAAATGCAAATGCGTGTGCAAACTACGAATAAAGCCAGCCAAACCATCTACGACTTTTTCATTAAACTCACCATTAGCCGAAAGCCACCATTCATTACCATCTGCCGACACATGCATACGCGGTAAAATATCATTGGGCAAAACTACATAGATTGATTTTGGTGAATAACCCAATGTATCTTGCAGCTGCTCAATGGCTCGTGCAGGCGCATCAGGATTAACCGTTAAAAATTCAGGTACATGAGGTTGCTCAATACGCTCAATCCATTCAACCACCACAGCCAGAGTGCCGCTCAAACAAATTAAATATAAAACCCAGGCGCAAGCTAATGCCACAACGGTGTGTACACCTAAGGCGCGCTTAACCTTTTCTTTTTGATAAAAGCTCATAATGCCATCTCCAGCTCGGTATGATGCACTTTTTTTATTTGAGCGTAGCAACAAAAAAATGCAAACCCCATCCAGATAAGCGGATACAAAAATGCTGCAAGCACGAGCTGATCAATTGTCTCTATCGGTAAAATTCGGCAAAACCCAACACAAACAAATGCAGCAATAATGCCCGCTAAAGGTCCCACACAAATAAATCGTAAAATCTTTACCCACCATACAGAGGGGATCTCTTCTTTTTTTGAACGAATAGGCTTTATATTTTTCTTTGTTTTTTTATTTTGGCGATAAAATATAAGCAAAAGTGCTGAGATGTAAAATGCAAAAAATCCATAAGTTAAGCCAAATTCAATACCTAATAACACAACATAGATAACGAATACCACAATGAAACAAACGGTGAAGAAAGAAAACCCTAACCAATGAGACATGATTTTCTTGCTGGACAATGAAAAAATAGCGAAGAATGCTGCCAAAAACGCAGTATAAAAAAGTAAGTCATCAAACATAAGAATATCTTTTTAGTGTAACTTTATATTTTTATATGGATTAACTTTTTCTCGTATTGAAAATATTTAAGAGTAAAGTTATAAATTTTATAAAGCCGGTTAAATATAACAAATAGTCTATGTTGCAACACGCAAAGCAAGTCATTTTATGTGCATCATACCATCACTAAAATATTTAACAAATAGAAATCATTCTCATTTACATTCTTATTGGCGTTATGTATATTGCTCTCCACTCATATAACGTGAACAACAATACTTTAGATTTAGTATTTCCGTTAGATATAAAAACAGCAACCAAGGATACTGAAATTTATGCGAACTCCTATCATCAATGCCAGCCTACTAGGGCTGTGCATTGCTTACTCAGCACAAGCAGAAGATAAAAAAATAGGTCAACCAGAAGCCCTAGAAAATAACGCCATTGAAGAGATTCATGTCACAGGATTAAGTCGTTACTCCGCAACAAAATCTGATACACCTGTTATGGAAACATCGCGCTCTATTTCTGTTATCAGCAAGCAAGCTATCATTGATAAAGGCGCAGCAAGCCTTGCTGATGCCACAGCGTATAACGCTGGCGTAACAGCAAATGCTTATGGTTTTGCGACACGTGGTGATTGGATAAAAGTGCGTGGCATCAATGCAAGTACTTACCAAGATAGTCTCCAATCGCTTTTTGGTAGCTACAATAACTCTCGATTACCTATTTATGGCGTTGAGCAAATTGAAATCCTTAAAGGCCCTTCAGCAGTTTTATACGGCTCAGGCAATGCTGGCGGTTTGGTCAATGTCATCACAAAGAAACCGCAAGCAGAAAGCAAAGGTGAAATTGCTTTAGAGTACGGTAACTTTGATCGAAAACAAATCACCACAGATTGGACTGGCAACTTTGATGAAAGCAGTGAATTTTTATACCGATTTGTTGGATTAATCAGAGATAGCGACACGCAAGTTGATCATGTAAAAGATCAAGCGCTGTACTTAGCCCCATCCTTCACATGGAAACCTACTGATACAACTAATCTAACTGCATTATTGAGTTACAACAAAACCAAAAGTGATACTGCATCGCAATTCCTTCCCGTTTATGGAACGCTTAAAAAAGCAATAAATGGTAAAAGAATCGATCGTAATACATATTTAGGTGAACCTGATTTTAATAAATACGATACCGAATCTAAATCTATAACCTTACTTGGCGACCATCAATTTAATGATGTTTTTAGCCTCACAGGTACAGCCCGTTATAGTGAAGGAAAAGTAGACTACCAACAAGCTTGGGTTTCTTTTCTACCAGATACAAATCCAATCCCCGGTCTACCACCAAGCATGCCGCTTATCATTGAAGATAGGTACATTGTGATAAACGCGCCAAACGGTAAGAGTCTTTACAAAGATGGACTCATGCCACGAACTTTCTACAAAGCTGATTCCGAATCAAAGCAGTTGGCCGTAGATATCCGTTCATTAGCTGAGTTTGATACAGGTAATGTAGGGCATAAAGTTACCTGATTACCCATAAGCCTCAGCCATCGTAAGGAACTTATATGGCATTGGAGGCGTTTTTAGCGCTACGGACATAAACCGCGGAAGCAATGCCTTCAAATTAAAACGACGATTAAAGCGATAACAAAACTCAGCCAGGTATCGTGGCAAATGCCTTGGGCTAATGGAATGATAAGCGCCATGCATAGACGTTTTGATGTTGCCGATTATTGTGTTAACCCACTTAAACTCTTCGAGGTTAACGCAATCAGGCCCACCACCAGTGACAAATTTGTTGTGGGTACAATTAGCGTCTTTGATGGCATTAAAGCAAGCAAGGCCATCAGAAATCACAGTGCTTCCTTCCTTTACATGCCTCTTGGCCCATCGCTTTATCTCATTAAGCGTAAACCCCTCAACGACATTCATATTCATGCTAATTGGCTTACCCTCATCATCAAGAGAAACCGCTGTGATGTAGGGTGTTTTATTAGAAGATCCACGTCCACGCTTTCCGCCTCTTTGCTCTCCTCCCCAATAAACATCATCCACCTGAATAAAACCCGACAAAGGTTTGCTATCATCCCGCTCCTTCATTGCCTGCATGACTTTATGCTTAACTGACCATGCCGTATTGTACCCGACACCTAGTTGGCGTTTTAATGCCAATATCGATAATCCAGTTTTTGACTGGGTGAGTAAGTGAATAGCAAGAAACCATGTCTTTAATGGTAGCTTTGTACCTGCGAATAAAGTCCTGCTCGTTAGTGATGTTTGATGGTGACATTTATTGCATTGATACAGGGCTCTGCTTTTAAGCTTGCAATAGGATGTCGAGTGACAATCGGGACAAGTAAAGCCGTTGGGCCACCTCCAGTTAAAGAGTGCCGCTTCGCATTGCATCTCTGATCCATAATCTCTAAACAGATCTGAAAGGCTGTAGCCTTTTTGGAATTGAACCGTATTTTTAGACATGTGAACACCTCAACGATACTGTTCTTGACCGCAAGTGTAACAGTAGCTGAGCTTTAGGGGTAATCAGGTAAAGTTATTCTCGGTGTTCAGCATCAAGATGTGAGACTTAAAGATGAAGGCTACTACGCCTATGCACTGGGTAAAGATACCTTGAATGAAACCTATTGGGTCAATGTTTTTAATCCGCAATACGGAAAAATACCCACTCAAGCAGAGCTAGCGCCTTACGCCAGAGCTTCAAATAGCAAAACGATCAGTACAGGTGTTTATGCAACAGAGCAGCTCTCTTATGAAAATCTCTTGGTGAACGTTGGCATTCGATATGACCATATTTCGTCCAAAACCTTAACTGAGAAAAAACAAACCGATAGTGCTGTAAGCCTTAGCGCTGGCGCTATGTATCAACTCGATTTTGGGCTTTCGCCTTATGTTAGTTATGCTGACAGCTTTGAAGCCGTTGTTGGTGTCGATCAAAAAACAGGAAAAGCTTTAAAGCCTAAAGAGAGCCAACAACTTGAAGCTGGACTTAAGTATCAGCCAGAAGGTCACCAAGGTTACCTCACTGCATCATACTTCAATATTAAACAAAAAAATCTGAACAACCCTAATGGTATCGCGGGTTCTAATATGCAAATTGGTGAAGGGAAAATTTACGGCTATGAACTTGAAGGATATTTACCTATCAGCGATTTCGCCATCAATGCCACAGCCGCAATGATCGACAGCGAAGATCAAAATGGTTATCAATTGGCATCAGTACCTAAATACAGCGCTACTACATGGATAAGCTACAAACCTACAAACTTCTTAGCAGGCTTTAAAACAGGCTTCGGCGCACGCTTTAACGGTGCAAGCCAAAATGGAACAGACACATTAAAAACACCTTCATATACATTAATGGACGCGATGGTCGGTTATGAAAATGACCGTGTCGATGTTGCACTCAACGTCAACAATCTCACCGATAAAACCTATGTATCGACATGCCTCGCACGTGGCGATTGTTACTACGGCACAGCTAGAACGGCCGTGCTCCGCGTAGCCGCTAAATTCTAGCGCACCTTAATTTAGGCAGCTAACCACTGCCTAATTACCCATTCATTAAAAATTACGGAGAAATTTATTTACTCCGTTAGATTCATTCGCCTCAAAAAACGTCATAAAAGGCAGGTGTCATGAAAACAACATCAATAACAAAAGGATCAAATAATGAGGGCTGGTTATTCCACTCAAAAAATATTGCACAATTTGAACAGCTCATCCAAACGACAACAAAAACAATCACACAACAAATTCAGCAAACCCAACAACCTTTCTCTGGTGCAAAGGTTTCAGAATTACTTAAAAAAATCCAGGCCGTTAATCTCAATAAACCCCTAGAATCAAGCGACAAAGCACTGCTCGAATTACAAGACATTTATCTCGATCACGCTGTTTTTTTTCATGATGAAAAAAACATGGCGCATTTAAACTGCCCGATATCTAACGTTTCAATTATGTCTGAAATGATCGCGACAGCGATAAACACTTCGGTCGACACATGGGATCAAAGTGCAGGCGCTACCCTGATCGAACAACAAATGATTAATTGGTCTGCCGAACAATGTGGCCTTGGCAAACAAGCCGATGGCGTGTTTACAGCCGGTGGAACACAACCAAACCTTATGGCCATACTGCTTGCACGCGACAGTTTCTGCGAACAACGACTCAACGGCCATATTACAAAGAATTACGGGTTGCCTTTATGTGCTTCGCGTTTTGTTATTTTTTGCTCTGAACTCAGCCACTTTAGTATTGAAAAAGCTGCTGCACTCTGTGGCCTGGGATATCAATCCGTTATCAAAATTGCTTGTGATAATCGCTACAAAATGTGTGCCGATGCGCTGGAAGCTGCGATTACTCGAGCCAAGCGTCAAGGAAAAATACCTATCGCCGTTGTTGCCACCGCAGGCACGACAGATTTTGGCAGCATTGACCCACTCACACCCATTGCCAAGCTTGCCAAGAAAAACGGTCTTTGGATGCATGTAGATGCAGCTTATGGTTGCGGCCTCTTAGCCTCTGACACACGCCGATATTTACTTAAAGGTATTGAGCAAGCAGATTCTGTCACGCTGGATTTCCATAAATCTTTTTTTCAACCGGTCAGTTGCAGTGCATTTTTGGTGAGTGATCAAACGCATTTCAAGCACATCACCTACCATGCCGATTATTTGAATCCGTTAAGCCAGACGAATGATGGCACGCCTAATTTAGTCAATAAAAGCTTGCAGACCACTCGACGTTTCGATGCATTAAAACTTTGGATGACATTACGTGTTATTGGTAAAGAAGCCATCGGTGAAACGTTCGATAAAGTTTGTAAAACGGCAAAAAAAGCAGAACGCATCATTGGTCAACAACCCAATTTTGAGGTTTTACCTACTGGTGACTTGAGCACCCTCGTCTTTCGCTTTATTCCAACTCACTGTCACTATAACGATGATCTATTGAATGATTGCAATTACCGCACCCGCCAGCAGATCGTTGCAAAAGGCCAAACAATGATTGCCGCCACGACATACCAAGGCAAGCAGTATCTAAAAATGACCTTTTTAAACCCCAATACCGAAATATCCCACATCATCAGTGCCTGTGATGAAATCAAGCGCACCGCTAATGCTTATTTACAACAGAAAAGTACAACAAATAACAGCTTGGAGACAGTTGCATGAGCACCTCCGTTTACGATTTCATCGCCATTGGTCTCGGCCCTTTTAATCTATCACTCGCCGCACTCACGAGTAATATTGATGATCTTGATGGGTTATTTTTAGAGCAAAACAGTGAGTTTAATTGGCATCCTGGATTGATGCTCGAATCTGCACATTTGCAGACCCCTTTTTTATCAGATCTCGTCACGCTTGCAGACCCCACACACCCGCTCAGCTTTTTAAATTACTGTAAAAAATCAGGTCGAATTTATGCTTTTTATATTCGTGAAAATTTTTTATTAATGCGTAAAGAGTACAATCAATATTGCCGCTGGGTCATTGACCAGCTGAATTCCATTCTCTTTTCCTCTTGTGTCACTGGCATTACTTATGATGAAGGAAAAGCAGAATATATTGTTGTTTGCCATCAAGCGGGCATCACACGAACCTACACCACGAAAAAACTGATTCTTGGCACAGGCCCAAGGCCTTTTATCCCTGATTGTGATGTATCGCTTGATGCGAATAATTTGTTGCATTCAACAGATTACCTGACACAAAAAACAGCATTACAACAGCAATCAAGTATTACGCTTGTCGGTGGAGGCCAATCAGCAGCTGAAATTTATTACGACCTTTTACAAGATATCGATCGCCTTAACTATCAGCTTAACTGGGTCACTCGTTCGCCACGATTTTTTCCATTGGAGTACAGTAAACTCACACTAGAAATGACATCACCTGAGTATGTTGATTACTTTTATGCACTCCCCAATACAAAAAAAGATCAGCTAAACGCTTCGCAGAAAAATCTCTACAAAGGTATCAATACTGATTTAATCAATGCGATTCACGATACGCTTTATATAAAATCTCTGGATAAGACGTTATCAACAACACTTATCACCAATAGTCGATTAGATAAGATTACGCAACGCCCTGATAACTCATTTCACTTGCATTGCTACCAGCAAGAGCAACAACAAGATTTTTCTTTGATCAGTGATGCTGTGATTTTTGCAACAGGTTTTAACTACCAGCCACCGGCTTTTATCCAAGGCATTCACGATCGTATTGAATGGGATAATGAAAACCGCTACGCCGTTAAAAGAAATTACAGTATCGATACCAATAACAGCATTTTTGTACAAAATGCCGAACTCCATACTCATGGGTTTTCTACCCCCGATCTCGGCATGGCCTGTTACCGCAACAGCATCATCATTCGCGAGCTTTTAGGGTTTGCTTATTACCCGATAGAAGAACGCATAGCTTTTCAAACATTCGATGCCAAGGGTGTCATGACATGAATATAAAATTAACCCTTATCGCATTAACCTTAGTATCAGTCACTGTAGATACCTTGTTACTGCCCTATTATCCAATATTCTTTGAGCAAGCTTTCCAAGTAAGCGATGCAGAGGTGACAGGTGCCTATCTGGCAATGAGCTGCCTCACCGTAATGCTCTGCTTACCCTTATGGGCAAAAGTGGCTAAAAACATTCACGAGCTAGATTTATGGGTAGTCACCCAGCTCATTGCAGGCACTTTGGCTATCGCCTGCTACTTCGTGACGGAGCTTTGGCTCTTCTGGCTACTTTCGCAATTAATGCTGGCTTTCAAGGCGAGCTATTTACTCATTTACCCTTTCGTTTTACGTTTGGAATCACGCGATCAACACCTAGGGCTTGTGGGTTTATTTTCTGTGCTCATGCATATTGGTGGCATTGGCGGTGCATTTTTAGGTGGGGTTTGGATGACGCACTTTAGCGCGCAAGCGGTCTATTTACTCATGGCCTGTGCCGATATTTTGCAGGTTGGGTTGTGTTTCTACTTAAAAACACGTATTTCAGCCCCTGTAAATGATACCCATGAGGCCGCTTCTCAAAAAACCAATACATTCCCTTTACTGATCAAACTTTGCATTATTTCGGTATTTGTTTACTTCAGTGCGTTTTTGATTCGTCCGTTTTTTACCCTGTACTGGCAAGATGTGTCACAAATAAAAAATACACTGATAACCGCTTGTGTATATGCCATTCCGGCGATCATTGCACTCTGTTGTCTCGGCTATGACCACATCAAAATATCGAAAAAAAGCCACCTTCAACTACTCGGCTCAGCAATAGGCTTGAGTATTGCAGCCACCTTACTTCAATCGCAACCGCATATGTTATCCATTGTGTTAGGCCGTATTCTTTATGCATGGGCGCTTTATCAAATGACGGTTAGATTAGAACTCATTCTTTTCGAAGCCAGCCCACAAGCTGATTTTGGCCAACACTTTGCCAAGCTTCATATTAGCCAAAATATTGGTTTGATTGCCGCTTCATTTGCATCGGCTGCGCTTGTCGATACCTTTGGCCTTTCTACGCCTTTTTATCTTTCTGCTGCAGGGTTTCTTTGTGCCTTTGTCGCATTACTTTTCTTATTTTCAACCGTTAACACAGCTAAAACAGTGGAGGTTTCTTGATGACAAATACACCTTTAGGTTCTGTTACCTTTAAACGCTTTTCTTTTACGCATGATGTTGAATTATTTCATGACTGGGTCACGCAGCCTTATGCGCATTTTTGGGGGATGCAATCGCACAGCACAACACAGATCACAGCTGAATATGCAAAGCTGATTGATCAACAGGGTACGGCGTGCTTTATCGGCCTTATTGCACAGCAACCTGTGTGTTTTTTAGAAACTTATCAACCCGCAAGCTCTCCACTCGCCAAGCATATTGATATTCACGAAGGTGATTGCGGTATGCATATTTTGCTTGCGCCCAACAAAACACCTATCAGCGGTTTTAGCAGCCATATTTTTGCATCCTGCCTTGATTTTTTATTTAACGAAAAACAAATCACTCGCCTTTTGGTTGAACCCGACATCCGTAACACAAACATTCATAAACTGAACCGGCGCTTTGGCTTTAAACATACGCAGCAAATTCAGCTGGAAAACAAAACAGCGTATTTGGGTATTTGTGAGAAACAAGATTTTTCCTTTGCCTATAAGCAGTGGATGAACACAGCCACGAAACAAGCTGTGGATATTCAAGACAGAGAAGGCTTTGAGCGTGTGAATCTTCACCTCATCAAAAAATCACTGACTGAATTTATTCATGAGCGACTCATCATACCCACAAAATGTGCTGCACGTTTGTTTGAAGTCGTCGCCGAGCCTTCTGGTAATCGTTATCAATTCACGGCGGATATTTTGCTGCTAGAGCATTACTTAATCGATGCACCATCCATTCGTTGCCTTGATGATAATGGACAACATCGTACATTGTGTATCAGTCATTTTATTTTAGATTTTGCCGATGCACTCGGCCTTCAGCAGCTTGCCTTGGCCAACTATCTCGAAGAAGTTAACAGCACGCTTTATAGCTTGTTATTCAAATACCAAAACCCCACAGCGATTGATGCATTGCTTGATGCCGATTTTCAAACGCTCGAGCAAATCATGATCGAAGGCCACCCTATTTTTATTGCCAATAGTGGACGAATCGGTTTTGATCAATCCGATTTTCATCACTATAGCCCAGAAGCCGCTACGCCTTTATCTTTGGTATGGCTAGCCGCCGATAAAAATGACTGCCATTTTAGTCATAGCGAAGGTATCAACTATCAACAATTGATCGAGGAAGAACTTGATGCGAGCGAACGTGATCAATTTATCGCTTTATTACGCAACCAAAACCTTAACCCTTGCGGTTATGTATTTTTGCCAGTGCATCCATGGCAATGGAAAAACAAATTACAGCAACTCTTCACACAGGATATTGCAAACCAAAAACTGGTTTACTTAGGAGAGTCGCAAGATCGTTACCAGCCACAGCAGTCTATTCGTACCTTTTTCAATCAATCCAGCTTTGGCAAACGTTATGTCAAAGTGGCGCTGTCGATTACCAACATGGGGTTCGTTCGTGGTTTAAGTGCTGATTATATGCGCGTAACACCTGCCATTAATGATTATATTGATCAATTACTCAAAGACGATGCAATTCTTAAAGAGTTACCTTTTGAGATCCTGAAAGAAGAAGCTGCCATGGGTTATCGCCAGAGAACCTATGATTTACCAGTACTTAAGGATGCACCTTTCAAAAAAATGCTGGCCTGTTTATGGCGTGAGAACCCACTAACAAAAATATCAGGCGAACAAAGGCTCATGACCATGGCAGGTTTGCTGCATGTGGACTTCGAGGGTGAAGCACTCGTTAAAATTTTAATCAACGCGAGCGGTTTATCAACTGAGGCATGGCTTCAGGCGTATTTTTCGGTTTACCTCACACCGCTCTTACATTGTTTTTACCGCCATAAATTGGTCTTTATGCCGCACGGTGAAAATCTTATTTTGGCTTTTGACCAACATGTCCCCGTAAAGGCATTCATGAAAGATATCGCTGAAGAAATTTGCCTGCTTAATGTATCGCCCGATGCACTTCCCGACGATGTAAAGCGTATCGCCATCACACTCGATAAAGATATGGAGTTAGGGAAGTAGCATTTTAAACATTACCAGCGTATGATGCCCTACCATTACATGTCTAAAGTTGTTTATTCTCTATTTTATTTATGCCCACTTCAATTGATATAGAACCTGAGTATATTTCTCTCTTCAAATTAGCAGCCAGGCTATTAAAAAACCCTGAAAAAAGACTTTTTATGGCTGAAGTTTCTGAAA
Source organism: Pseudomonadales bacterium (assembly GCA_965248335.1). GTDB lineage: Bacteria > Pseudomonadota > Gammaproteobacteria > Pseudomonadales > DT-91 > CAKMZU01. The sequence goes on along the minus strand of CBDFIY010000003.1, from coordinate 853,452 downwards.
CCCTTTGCAGTGGAAGTGCCCGGTTGACTGAATCAACCTTTGGGTTTGGACGAAAGGCGGTTGCATTAGGGATCAACGAAAAAAAAACTGGGATGATCTGTTATGGAAATTATGAACCCTGCGGAAAAAATAAATCCGAGGTTGCACTGGTAGGCCTTGAAGATGATATCCGTAGCCTGGTTGAGCCTGAAAGCCAAGCGGATTCACGGTTAAGAAATACATTTGCCTATACCCGCATAACGGCCAAAGTTGTACGGCAGAAGCTAGTCGAGGAAAAGAACTGGCAAGAAGACCTTCTACCTAAAGAGCGAACCATTAGCAATATCCTGAATAGGATGGGTTATAAGCTCCGCAAGGTGCAGAAATCCAAACCTGAAAAAAAATACCAGAAACTAACGCCATCTTCGACAACGTCAACAAAGTTAGAGCAGAAGCCAGTCAACGACAAAACACGTTGCAGATCAGCATAGACTGCAAGGCTACTGTTAATCTCGGCGACTTTTCCAGAGCGGGTAAATCTCGCGGAGCAGAAGTGGTCCAGGCGCTAGATCACGATATGGCAGATAAAGATAAAATGGTGCCATTTGGGATTCTTAACCTAGATAACGATCAACTCCATGTTGTTTATGGACTCTCCTACAAGACGAGCGACTTTATTTGTGATGCACTGCAATTGTGGTGGGAGAATGTCAAAGAAGCTAACAAGGACAAAGATGAGCTGATTATTTATACAGACAATGGCCCGGAGAGTAATAGCCTGCGAACTCAGTTTCTTTTGCGGATGGTGCAATTTTCCAGTCAAACTGGGCTGAGAATCAGGCTGGTTTACTACCCTCCTTATCACAGCAAATATAATCCCATTGAAAGGCGGTGGGCTTTTTTGGAAAGCCATTGGAATGGCACACTTCTAAATTCAGTTCATGTGGTGGTGGAGTGGACAAAAAGTCTTGTGCATAAATGTAAAAAAACAATTGTTGATTTAATTGATAAGGTTTATACGAAAGGTGTAAGGCCAAGTAAGGAAGTGCTTGACGAGATTCAACCCCACATTACAAGACATGCCGAGCTGAAAAAGTGGGATGTGACTATACACCCAAAAAAGGTATCTTCTTAAATGCTGCCTCCCTTATTATCCATTTTCACCGATGTATTTGATGACTTTTTCCGATTTTTGGCCGCCATTCTTTATGAGCACATGGATTTTACTGATCATAATTTTTGGCAGCAGGTCGCCTTGCATATTCATAACTTTCAAGCTGCCAACCCTGATCTTGCGGAACAATTTACGCAGCATGATCTATTTGCTGAAGATTTCGCCCATTCTTGCCTTAACCGTTTACAACTCGGCAACAATAAACAAATGGTCGATTTAACTGACCCTGCCAATAGCCTGCAATTTGCCGGACGTATCAGTAACCCTGTCGCCCCTTTCAAACACCACCTATCAACCACCTAAAGGCTCACGTATGACAAACGCTCAACCCTTATCTCGTCACGTGCCGCGCTTTCAGGTTATCGACTACGGCCGTGGCCTTGCCGTATTGTTGATGATTTTTGTGCATACACTGTGGATGTATGCCGATAGCAGTGTACAAGCAGATTCATGGCTCGGCCATGTGATTCATTTTATCGGTAAAGGCACTGCTGCATTTTTGATTGTAATGGGCATATCCCTCAGTCTCTCCAAAAAGCAATCTTTGCGCAGTGATTGCTTACGCGGGTTAATGATTTTGGCCTTCGCCTATATCATGAATGCCTTAAAATTCATTGCGCCCATTGCGGTTTTCGGCACCATGCCAGAAAGCTTCATTGAAGCCTACCGCTGGCAATCGCCCTTGACGACCAATCAATATCTTTATCTGATCGGTACTGGCGATATTTTGCAAATGGTAGGCATATCTTTGTTTATTATCGCCTTTGTTCGTCATTTTATTCAAAATCCTTGGGTTATTATTGGCCTCGCGTTCTTGATTGCTGTTTTGTCTGGCGAACTACGTGGTCTTGCGAATCATCACGACACTTTTGGCTATGTTGCACGATTGTTATTTAGTAACCATTATCAGGTGTATTTTCCTGTATTCCCTTGGATCAGTTTTATTCTGTTAGGTTTTGCGATGGGCTTGATTTTAAAGCAGAGGCATTTCGAGCATCTCGCCTTATTTAACCAAACGTTTTGGGTGGGGCTTGGCTCACTCTTATCGGGTGGAGGGCTTTGTTTTTTAAATTTTGACTACCATTTTAATAATTTCTTTCATCTCGGATTAGGCGGTGTACTTTATTTGTTCGGTATTAATATGCTGCTATTTTGGGGTATTCACCGTTTAGTAGAGGCTGGATTAACAAATCATTTCACTCAATTTTTGAGCTACCTATCAAAGCGTGTGACCTCGATTTATATTATCCAGTGGATAGTGGTTTGCTGGGGTATGGGCCTTATCGGGTATCAAACATTAAACGCTACACAAACACTACTTTTGATGCCTATCGTGCTCTGCATTACTCTATGCATCCAATGGGTGAAAGAGAAAATCTTACGGATCAAAAATAAACCTGTGATTTCACCGGAACTAGGTTGAACAAAAATAGACGCATAACGTCAACGCTCGATCGACGGTTTATTGTTGCGTCTTTAGTTTTTCTATTAGGGTATTCAATTTCATGGTTCTTAAGCATTATTTCTTATTTTTTTTCCCATTTTCTTTATCACTCCACATTTGTGCTGTAAACGATCAAGATGTTCACCAAAATCTAAGGCCCGTCCCCGTACTCTCGGAAATAACCGACAATACAAATCATCCGGTATATATTTATGATGATGATGAAGGTTATCGATATGACAAGGAAGGTAATAGGTATGATAAGCAGGGAAATAAGTATATTAAAGGGGCTAACTTTTATATTTATACTGATCCCTCACCAGATGCCAACGCTGAAAATATTGAACCCACAATCACAGAAACACCTCGCCATCAAACTATCACTACCGAAACCGACAATCTACTAGGCACAATATCGGCTTTGGCTAGCCAGCTAACAAATGATCGAATTTCAACCCTTGATGATAGCCCGCACATTACCAGAAGAAGAGGTAATAGAACTCATAACAACAAGGACACAAATTTAACAGAAGCACAAATTGCAAGGCTTGATGGCAGCCCATACATAAGGAGAGGCAGAGGAACACCACTGCAAACAGAAGGCACTAAAGAAAACAGTAAATCTGCCAAGCAGCCCTTCCTGATCAAAAAAAAGGCAGGAGGTTGCACTCAGGGGCAGCTACGCCAATAACCCGCTACCAATAGCGTAAATTCATTTGAGCTTACGCTATCTATCACACCTGCAAAAAATGATCTATTTCAGATTTTTTGAAAACCAAAATTCCATGAAAACTTTCTGAAACCCCAACTCTTCGCCTCCAGTTTATAGAGAAAGTTACACGCAGGTTTACTGTTAAATTTAAATGAATGACATGCATTAAGATTGAGAAACGTTAATATTCAAAACTTGAACTTTTTTTTTTAAAACAGTCAGAACGAGACCATATACATTCATGAAATCAGCTTACTTTCTCGACTATTAAAATGAAAAAATATTACATTCTTTGCTGCATATTATTAGCTCCTCTCAGCTTTGGTTTCCACTGGGGACATCACGGACATCACGGACATCACGGACATCACGGACATCACGGACATCACGGACATCACGGATATAGATATCATCACACTCGGTATATGCCCTATCCTGCCCCTATAGCCTCACCCGTTATAATGCCTCCGGTCATCACTCCTATACCGCCACAACAGATCGCACCTCATTTAGGCCCAGCTGCGCCTATGGTTTCTGCACCACCTATGGTTTCTGCACCACCTATGGTTTCTGCACCACCTATGGTTTCTGCACCACCTATGGTTTCTACACAGCCTATGATGCCACGCAAACCTTTGCCCGCACCAGCAGGTATGCCTATGCCGCTAACTACACCTACAACAGGAATACCTGCACCTCATACGGTAGCATCAGTAGGTGTACCTATGGCAAGAGAACTGCCTGCACCAATAGCACCAATGAAATCGCATCCTACCGAAACAATCGCACCACAAACCATGACACCACAAATTATGGCAATGCTAATTTCCTATTTAAGCTACTTTTCTAGTGGCCCTAAAAAAATGCATGAGCAACAGGTTCCCGAGGGCATGCAAGATCCGAAAAATTTGGGGGTCATTGCAACAGCGCTTAAGAATCCAAATCTCTTGCAGATACTTAATCAACAGGGCCTCGTCGATACAATCGAAAATCCAAGCATTAAAGGTCAACTGAACGAGATATTAAGTAACCCCCGGCTCCCCGATATTATTAAGCAGCACAGTAATATGCCGCAGCACTCCAATACACAGACATTTGAAGGTATGCCAAACAACGTAGCTGCACCCGCTGCGTAATTTTTATAAGTTCTCTTCAACAATAAATAACGTTTATTTTCGTTGAGAACCTCCCTATATACCGATCACCCTTGAAGATGCAAGGGCGTTGGCCGCGCTCGCTCACCCCAATCACTTACTGACTGTAAGCTCATGGGGATTCGCTCGCTTGCCGCCTTCTTGCACCTCCAATTCCGATGGGTATAGAAATCACATAGTCACTACTTAGAAGAATGCTCTCACGCGTAAACAATCATGAATAAATACACTTTTGCAGTTATGCTTTCTAGCATTCTCGTTTGCTGCGTTAACGTTCATGCCAAGCATCATTGGCCATTCCATCATTTTCTTAAAGGTCAAAAAAAAGCCCTAAAGCACGCGTTTAAAGACCAAAAAAAACATATCAAAAAATATCTAAAGCATCATAGCCATGCGAGTGAAATCAATGCGCCTTATGCTTACCCAACGCCTATACATTCCATGCTAGAGGGGCCTCTTGTCGGATCAAATAGTAGCCTACAGCCAATACCGCCTCCAATGATAACGCCACCTAGAATTATGCAGCCGCCACTTGCAGGATATCCAGTTATCGCGTACCCACAACCAGTAAACAACCATGCGGGCAGCCCGCATCCACTTACGGCAGAAAAATTTAATACCCTGAAAAAACTCATACTCATCATGAGCAATTATGGTGTCATGACAAGCAAAGAAAATATTGCCATGCCAGCAGCTGCATCGCACTTAAACAACGAAGCCATTCACTTACTTCGGCAACCAAAACTTCAACACATTATTAACTTACAGACCCCCTACCAGCAGCTGGGCGACCAACCGATGAGCATAGGCGACACAGAAACACAAAGAACGCTCTCAGAATTACTCGAAAACCCCACAATCAAATACTTTTTAGACCATCCTCAACAGGTAGGGATAAATCAAAACGACACAGTTATGCCATAAATGACATCAGGCAATTAAGCGAAGATAAAAAAGAGTGAAAGTAAAAATAGAGCGTTTATATAGCTCGTTGATGTCAATCAGAAAATAACTTAATAAAAAAATGGCGGACCGGACGGGACTCGAACCCGCGACCTCCGGCGTGACAGGCCGGCATTCTAACCAACTGAACTACCGGTCCTTCCGGTGGGATGTTTAAAGGATAATTTTCAAGCTTTTATTCATCAAAGACAAGAAAATGGCGGACCGGACGGGACTCGAACCCGCGACCTCCGGCGTGACAGGCCGGCATTCTAACCAACTGAACTACCGGTCCGCAACCTTTAAAGCGGCGCTCAAGATAAGACTCAAACGCTTAAAAAAATGGTGGGTGATGACGGGATCGAACCGCCGACCCTCTGCGTGTAAAGCAGATGCTCTCCCAGCTGAGCTAATCACCCAAAATGATAGATAGGCTACTTGATATATTAAATGGCGGACCGGACGGGACTCGAACCCGCGACCTCCGGCGTGACAGGCCGGCATTCTAACCAACTGAACTACCGGTCCGCATCATATAATCAAGATCATAAATTAGCATCTATCGATCAACACTTAATTCACTGATACCAAATTAGAAATTGGTGGGTGATGACGGGATCGAACCGCCGACCCTCTGCGTGTAAAGCAGATGCTCTCCCAGCTGAGCTAATCACCCAGCGAATTAAGAAGGCGTATTCTAAGGTTTTCAGCGCTTCTGTCAAACGCTTTTTAATGAAATAGAATAAAAACTTAATCAGTGATTAAAGTTTAAACAATTCAATTAATCATTTTCCTCCAAAGCAATCTTTGTATGCTTAAAAATAACCTCTCCATAAGTAGAAATAAATACCTCGCCAATAGCGACCAACTGCTCACCCCAAAAAATTAAAGGGGTGCTATCTCGCCGCCAGTAGGGTATTTCTAGGGTTTGCAGTAACGTATTGATTTTTTTCGTCGGACGATTATCTGCTATTTTAGCGGCTCTAACGTCCCTTCGATAACGTATCGACAACAACATGCCAACTGTCTTTGTCAGTTTTAATGGAGGGTAGCCGCTTACAACTAACGACTGAGATGAATTCCACGTATCAGGCTTTTTGGTTTCATCCGTTTTTGTTATATAAAGTTTTTGCTTAAAACGCCGAAGCACAACCGGCCCTACAACCAATTCAGGCATTGCATCAGCTTCCGCCAAGAGCACCTCATTAAGAAGCACATCAAATTGACTTGAAGATAACTGCACGCCACGTTCAAGCAACCAATACATTAATAGACTTTTTTGCCGAGCTTTTGAGGCTTGAGAAAACTCGCCGTATGCAATCCAAGGCTCGAAACCTTCTCCGTGCGAGATGTTTTCCAGATCTTCTTTAGCCAATTCATTAAGCAATTGACTCGCCTCATGGAGGTGGCTGAGCGCTTTTTCGATTTGGGCTTGCGCCTTAGGCCAGCGCGCATCAATCGTAGGTAACACACTATGCCGTAAGTAGTTCCGATCGAAGGCCTGATCAAAATTAGAATCATCTTGCGCCGGCACCAGCTGGTGAGTCGCCGCGTACTTTCCTATATCAGCTTTCGGCACAGTAAGCACCGGTCGCAATAAACGCCCCTTGCCTAGCTCACGTGTTTTTGGCATGGCTGATAACCCCTTCAACCCAGCACCCCGAAACAGACGATAAAAAAATGTTTCTATTTGATCTTGTTGGTGATGCCCTAACATCAAAACATCACCCTGCTGCAAAAAATGCTCAAACACGGCATAACGCGCATCTCTCGCCTTTTGCTCAACATTCGAAGCACCTAAAACTTGAACTTTTTCTTCATAAAAAGGCACACCCATTGATTCGCATGCTACTCGACAGGTTTCAGCCCATTGATCGGCCTGCGGGTGAATTTGATGGTTGATATGCAACGCGACAACAGGTGGATGATGAGGAATTTGTATTAAACTATGGAGCAGTGTCAAGGAATCAACACCACCAGAAAAACCTACGACCCAGCGATTCACCGTGAGATAAGATGTTGTAATAGCATGGAGCTTAGTAATCATAGAAGAAAATACACACACAAAAGAGGACTTGCTGAGTTAGCTAAGTCCATTCCCATACTAGAAAGCCGTTTCACTCGATGTGACAGTATAACCAACATCGTCAATAGCGCTCATTAAATCGATTGCCACTGTTTTTTCACCTAAATCTGTAGATAACACAACAACAAGTTCATCACTCGTATCGCAGAATCGCTTAACTTTCCCTAGTGACCCTACTCCTAGCTCAACAGCTGAAAGCATAACGAGTGGCCTTAACGTTCCAACAAGGCCTACAGATAATGTTTTTTCACTTGCTCTAGCATAGTAATATGAGTAACCACCATAACTATTTAATATCAAAAGGAGAGAAAAAAGAAAACCAACCTTTAAAGCTGAATTAATCATTCCCATAAGACATTAATCGGTCATAACGTCTCTCAAGCAAGCCATCCATTTCAAACGCCTTAAGTTTTTCCATCTCGGCAATCAAATGCTGTTTGATGGTTTCTGCCATTAGTGAGATATCACGGTGAGCGCTACCTAAAGGTTCGGGAATCGTTGCATCGACAATACCTAGCTCTTCAAGCTTGGATGAAGTCACCCCCATGGCTTCAGCGGCGAGATTCGCTTTAGCTGAGGTTTTCCAGATAATATTGGCGCAGCCTTCAGGCGAAATAACAAAGTAAGTCGCATACTGCAGCATCGCAATATGATCGCCCACACCAATTCCGAGTGCACCACCCGAGCTACCTTCACCAATAACCACACAAATAATTTGCGTTTTAAGGCGTGACATAACAGCAAGGTTTTGCGCGATGGCTTCTGAAATACCGCGCTCTTCTGAATCAATGCCCGGATAAGCGCCAGGTGTGTCAATTAGAGTGACAATAGGCATATTAAAACGCTCAGCCATTTCCATTAAACGCAACGCTTTGCGGTAGCCTTCAGGCTTCGGCATACCAAAATTACGCTTTACTTTATCATTCACTGAGCGCCCTTTTTCTTGACCTATCACCATCACAGGCTGGCCGTTTAAACGTGCCATTCCACCAATGATGGCGTGATCATCAGCAAAGTGTCTATCGCCATGCAACTCATGAAAATCATCGAAAATGAGCGGAATATAGTCTTGGGTATAAGGTCTTAACGGATGCCTGGCAACCTTGACGACATCCCATGCAGTTAAATCGCTAAAGATCTTTTTTGTCAGATCGGCACTCTTTGATTTGAGGGTAGCGATTTCATCCGCAATATTGACATCAACATGATCACCCAAGGATTCAAGTTCTTCGATTTTTACTTCTAAATCCGCTATAGGTTGCTCAAAATCTAGGTAGTTCGGGTTCATGCGACTCTTCTATGTTCATTTACAGACAACGGGCCAACTAGCAATCCTTGACACCTAGCAGCCGCTTATAAATCAGCGCTATAACATACTGTATTTAGAAACCGTTCTCAATCGGTTTTTGTTCTTGATATTTATACTACCCACTTAAAAGCAAAGCACTTTTCCGCCCCCACCTGCTCTCAACCTAAAAAAGGGAACTCTCATCAAAACGACTCATCCAAATAATAGAGCAGGAATACAGCCATGAGATGCGAGCACAGAAATATCAGTTAACAACCTAATCTGACAAAAAATCCAGGACACCCAAAAACTTCATCGCTAAATCTTAATAGGCGACAATATGAGATGTAAACACGCAGTAATAATAAGTATTATCGGGCTACTCCACCTTGCAGCGCCTTGCGGTGCAGATTATCAAGGTTCACAAGCATACAACAAATCACAAATGCTTCATGAATCGGTCAATGCAGCAACAGGCACATTTGATTTCTCTTACCCCATTATATCGACACAAGGAAGACGATCGACTTTCAAGCTGAATCTGACCTATCGGTTTAACAAAGCCGGCATGCTCGGCCTCCCCCAAGGGTGGCAGCTAGATGTCGATTTTATCAATGACAGATTCGTAAATATTCATGGACAGCAATGGCTGATCGATCCTCTATGGCATGATGAAGCCCTTTTTGCATCGGGGTTAAAATATTTCAATCAGCACGGCACCCTATTCAAAGATGCAGGTGTTTCTAAAGAGGTTCCTGAGCATAAAGGCATATTCTTTAGATACTGTACAAAACACAAAGATGGCAGTATCAATTATTTTTCCCATCAAGGCTTACTTGTCTTAAAGCAAGACCGCTTTAACAACACCATCAAGTTTGATTATGAAACGCCCGTTGACTCATTAACATCAGCAAAAATAAAAACAATTACAGATAACTACGGAAACGTTTATCAGTTCAGCTACGCACCCAATGAGCTTATCATTCATTATCCCGATCATCGCACCACCCATATTTATCACGACGATAAAGGGGTGATAAAAATTATAAATCCGCTGAATCAAGAAATCATTTTTAGTTACCTTACTCAATTTAACCGTACACTTTTACGCACGATTGAAACACCCTCAGGCTTGCTCACACAACTCAGTTACGATGCTATTAATTATAAAGAAGGATCAAAAACAAAAGCCATGCCTGTCATCACCCAAGTAAAGAAAGTTGATTTATCGACACATAAACCTTTACGGGAAACGCATTACACTTATTCAAAAGATAATAATTTCACAGGTTACCCCGTTTATGGACTATCAAATGACGGCGACAATCTGATGGAAAGCAACAATCAAGGTTTCCGCTACTGGGTACAGATTGCGAAAAGTGATCTGGATGAAAAAGAACCTAAGCAGCACACACAAATTTTCTATTACAACTATCTCCACCTGCCAACCGAAGTCCTCACACAAAAATCAGGAAAGAACTATTTAAAAACAGCCTATGAGTATGCTATTTCACCCTTCAAGTACAGCCGATCAACGAACTATGATAAGCCAAGTACAGTGACTCAATACCTTTGGAGTGATGTTCACAACATCTACATACCTACCGACAAAAAAACACATAGATACGATGCTTTTGGTAACACACTACAAGCTGAACATTTCATATTCGACAGACTACACTGGCAGTGGCAACCAATCAGCACCGAACAAAAAAAATATTTTACAGATGCATATAGTTTGATTGCTGAATCAACACACATTGACGGCATTTCAGGATTGCGACTACAAAAAAAATACCATCTTGCAAAAAACAAAAAAACACACGCGCAATTTAACAGCCAGTACAAGAAAGATCATAATTCCCAATGGGCTCCGTGGAGACAAACAAATTTCACACATGATCAATCGGGACGCCTCACCTATCAGGCAACAGAGTGGCGTGCCTCCAACCAACCCGGCATCCAAAAAACTTGGTTTAAAAAGACTTATGAGATTGACGAAAAAACCGCTGAATTAACCATTACAAAAGAAAGTGCATTAGGTGCAACGACAACCGCTCTGCTTGATACAAAAAATGGCAACAAGCTGGCTGAGATAACGCCTTTAGGTGAGCAGTGGCACTATAAATATGACCCTCTAGGCAGACAAACACAGTTAACCAACCCATTAGGGCACATCGCATCTAAAACTTACCAAGATTTCCAGCGGTCAAAAATAAATAGCGTCACTGAAATAACGCCGCTCAATGACCAAACACGTAGCCAATTTGATGCACTACACCAATTATCCTCTCATGAAGATTGGTATGAAAACCTGTGGCGGCCATTAACAACCTATCACTACAACGGCTGGGGTAAAATTCTCAAAAAAACCAACATCTTCGGGCTATCAGCGTTTATTCAATACGATGAATCTGAAAGACAGATCAGCCATATCGACCCCTACGGCAACATCACGAAAACCGATTATAACGACCTCCTACTCACCACCACGACTTATCGTAACAATAAAAAGATGCATGAAAAACTTACCGAACCCTGGACTCTCACCACCAAAGAGCGGTACTTCCCTGTCTTTGATAACCCTTACGATGAACAAACGAGTTACGTTGAAAACCTAACCCTAAAAAACGGACTAGGCAAAATCACACACAAAGAAAATAGCCTTGTGCACAGGTACACGTTGGAGAAAACAGACACCGTTACAAAAAAATATACTTACGATGGCAGCCTAAACCCTACTGAAGAACATGTTGAAGGGTTCGATGGGATGACTCATTGCAAATCCAAGAACTATGATTTGTTTAACAACCCCGTCAACCTTAAAAAGTCACAAAAGATAAATAATGCATGGCAGAGCAATGAAGGTGAGCACTTCACCTTCGATGAAGATAATCGATTAGTTCGTGTTGACGTAACCAACAACTCAGATAAGCCACTTTCAACAACCCGCTACGAATATAATAAAAACGGTAAGCGAATCAAAACTACTCTGCCTAACGGTAACGCAATTTATTACCAATATGACCCTCGAAATTTACTCACCCAAAGCACATGGCTGAGAGAAAAAAAAGCTTTTACTGTTTATCGAGAATATGATGCGGATAAAAGATTGAAAAAAGCGTGTGATAGCAAAGGAAATTCGCTCCACTTTAAACATACAAGTAACGGGTTAATTAGCGCTATTACCTATCCAGACAATCAGCTATTACGCTACACATACGACAATAAAAACAGAATAGAATCACTCACAGACTATAGCGGACTCACACAACAGTATATTTATAAATCCACTGATCTAGGCAAGATCTCTGAAATCAACTTCAATAACAACCGCATTATTTTTCATTACGGGGTTGATCATAACGGTTTAAAAGGGCAGCTCCTGCAGCGTGATACTCACACCGAGAAAGATGGCTTAACTGAAAACTTTTTTATCTATGGGGCTACAGGCATCTTAGCAAATAGCTCAATAGCCAATCATCAATCAGGCTCTATTTATAACGTCTCCTATACAAGTAATCCAAGGAAGCAGTTAATCACACAGAAAACACATGCTCACCTTGCTCATCTCACCGCAGAAAACACAGAATTCATTTATCAATATGATGCAATGAACCGCTTAGTCAACGAGTCGCTTCAGCATGACCACGGAAAATATGACATCAGCTACCTGTACGATGCAAATAACAATATCTTAACGGAAACACACAGAGACAACGACCAGCAATACACGCATCACTACACTTATAATGGTGCGGACCAACTCATACAAAGCTACGATGCGCATGAAGAAAAAACCATAACGCTCAGTTACAACCTTAATGGCGATTTAATCAATGATGGAAGTGGCACTGAATTTCATTACGATGATAAAAGCTTTTTATTGAGTAGCAATAAAGATATGCAATCAGTGAGCTATGATTACTCACCCGATGGATTAATGCATAGCCGTCAAAGTACCGACCTTACACAATATTTCTATTTCGACCAAACGCATAATATTATTTCACAGAAAAATAATCACCAATGGCTTGATCTCATTCGTTTTAATAGACAAATCCTAGCAGGGCTCTACGATAAAAAAGTCGAGCAGCTCTTTGCCTTACATAACAGTACAGGTGCAACACTCACATCCGGAGACTCATTACAAACACAGCTTTATACCGGGTATGGCATACCACTAAAACCGAACACCACAACTATGACAGGAGAGTACGGCTGGAATCAGGCGTTATCCGACCCAACGAATCAATTAATCTACTTAAAAAAACGTTTTTATCACCCTCAAATCAAACGTTTCCTTACCAAAGATAACACGCTGGTAGACAATCGTTATGCCTACGCTAAAGGAAATCCTATTTTCTTTCATGATCCCACAGGTCATAGTGCAGCACTTAATTACGGACTGGGATCGGGTGTTACAGCACTCGGCATTGTTGGTGCACTTTTTGCCATTCCTACAGGGGGCGCATCACTAACGCTATCCGCAGGCGCTGGCATTGCAGCAGGCGTCACTTCTGCGCTATCGGGAATTGCACTGATGGGATCACAAGGCGCTCTCGACTCAGGAAACAAGCAAGCTGCAAAAGCCTTACAATATACCAGTATCGGTTTAGGTGTTGCGGCGCTTGTATCAGCAGGCATATCTATTGCCCCAGCCGCCTCTCAACTCATTGCCTCGTCATCAAGCTTTTCATCATCAACACCTAGCGTGGAAGGCATTTATCAAGTCACTCATGATTCTTGGTCATCCTTCAATACCTACATGCCAGCACGTGCATTGAGAACGAGTGAGTATCTGAATTCTCTTAACCCTGAGTTCGCTGGCTCTACTACACGATCAGGATTTACAATTTACAGCGAGCCTGCAAGTAGCAGCAGTAGCTATGCATCATCCCCTGCTTCATTTAACGGAACCGTTGATGAAATTAACAACATATCTCCTCTATCAGCCCCACCTTCATCAGCTCAGAACTCACCCCTATCTAGCGAGCTATCTTCAGCCCCTAACAGTGTCTCAGCTATCAGGGCGCACCCACCTGAAATACTCAACGCCAGTGAATTAAGGCTGCCGTTCAATCAACAGACACCAGTCACCCAGCTCGAAGACGATGTGTTTGCACCCACGACAACCGTAACTTCCTCTGCCGATGAGAGTACGCTCAGTATTAGAAATATCGTAGGAGACACTCAGGGCATCTATAATCTATTTTTTAGATAAGTTAAATCATATGCCCATCGGAATTGGAGATGCAAGAAGGCGGCAAGCGAGCGAATCCCCATGAGCTTACAGTAAGTGAGCGGGGTGAGCGAGCGCGACCAACGCCCTTGCATCTTCAAGGGTGATCGGTATAGATGGGTGAAAATGTGGTTTATTCCACTGACACCTTCAATTGCCCAAATATATTTTTTAACTGTGCGAGGTTTTCATCACTCAAATCTATTCGAAACCGGCTATCTAACTGAAGTAATCCTACCGCCTCATCAGCATGATATCGGATGGCGACAGGGCACCCTTTAGAGGGTGATTCGCTCATTGATTCATTCATTAAGGGCTGCTCATCAATTAATGCATGAAAGGAGGATTTTTGTTTTGCCCAAGTAGACGACTGAACGTCAATAATCAATCGACTGGCCAGTTGATCTCGGCTTTCTGCGATACTGAGTACACTATCCGCACGCATGCGTAAACTACCTGAATACTCATCATTTTCTATTTCACCACGTACAAATATCACGTTATCGGTAATCAGTTTATCCTGTACTTCCGGCAAAAGTTTAGCAAACACAGTTGCATCAATTCGGCCTGTTTTATCGTCGAGGGTTAAGATCGCCATTTTGTCGCCACGTTTGGTTTTAACATAGCGCACACCAACCAACATCCCACAAACGGTTTGCTGCCTTTTATCTGCTTGTAGACGCCCTAATCGTTTGACCTTGAGCTTTTTCAGTTCCGCTTCATAATCATCAATAGGGTGCCCTGTTAAAAACAATCCTAGCGACTCTTTTTCACATTGCAGGCGGTGCTTCGGTGTCCACGCAGGCGTTTTTCGTAAATTATCATAGGGGTCTGCATCTTGCGCTTCGGTCGTCATACCGAATAAATCATCCATGCCAACATCCGCATTTTTAGAAACTTGCACGGCGGCTTTTACAGCTTCAGGCATTGCAGCAAAAAGAATGGAGCGCTCTACCGCTAAACTATCAAAAGCACCTGATTTAATCAGTGCTTCTAAGGAGCGTTTATTCATTTTACGGTTATCGGTACGCTCACAGAAATCAAACAAATCGGTAAAAGGGCCACCTGCCTTTCGGGCTGCAATGATATTTTCAATCGGCCCTTCGCCTAAGCCTTTTATTGCGCCTAAACCATAAACGATTTCACCCGCCTCGTTCACCGTGAACATATACTCACCTTTATTCACATCAGGGTGGGTAAGCACGAGTTCCATATTGCGGCATTCATCAATTAAGGTAACGATTTTATCAGTATTTTGTAATTCACTCGACAATACCGCTGCCATAAAAGGTTCTGGATAATGCGTTTTTAGCCAAGCGGTTTGATAAGAAACTAATGCATAAGCGGCAGAGTGGGATTTGTTGAAACCATAACCTGCGAACTTTTCCACTAAGTCGAAGATTTTCATAGCAAGCGCTGGGTCAACATCTTTGCTTATTGCGCCTTCTTTAAAAATACTGCGTTGTTTCTCCATTTCTTCGGGTTTTTTCTTACCCATTGCCCGACGAAGCAAGTCCGCACCACCCAGTGAATAACCTGCCAACTCTTGTGCGATTTGCATAACCTGTTCTTGGTAAACAATAACACCATAGGTGGGTTCTAAAATCGGCTTTAACCACTCGTGTTGGTATTTAGCGTCTGGATAAGCAACTTCTGCACGACCATGCTTTCGGTTAACAAAATCATCGACCATACCCGAATCAAGAGGCCCCGGCCTGAAGAGTGCGACTAACGCGATCATATCTTCAAGATTATCAGGCTGAAGGCGCTTGATGAGATCTTTCATGCCGCGTGACTCTAGCTGAAAAACGGCCGTAGTTTCAGCACGTTTCAAAAGGTCAAAAGTGCGCTTATCATCAAGCGGAATTCGTGCGATATCTATAGGCTCTTCACCCTTTTTTGCACGAATGGCATCAACGGTTTTTTTCGCCCAGTCAATAATAGTCAATGTTCTCAGCCCGAGGAAATCGAACTTAACCAAGCCCGCATCTTCAACATCACCTTTATCAAACTGCGTCACCAACCCGCTACCATCTTCATCGCAGTAAACCGCTGAGAAATCGGTTAATTTGGTCGGTGCAATGACCACGCCGCCCGCATGCTTACCCACACCACGAATGGTGCCCTCAAGCTGAATCGCCATTTGCCAAATTTCACCTGCATCGGCATCATTCGTTATAAATTCTTTTAACGGTTCTTCTTGTTCAACGGCTTTGGCAAGGGTCATACCGATTTCAAACGGAATCATTTTTGACAGACGATCAGCAAGCCCGTAAGGCTTGCCTTGCACACGCGCCACATCACGTACTACCGCCTTTGCAGCCATGGTACCAAAGGTGATGATTTGTGAAACAGCCATTCGACCGTAATTATCGGCTACATAAGCGATAACTTTATCACGCCCATCCATGCAGAAATCGATATCAAAATCCGGCATAGATACCCGCTCAGGGTTGAGAAATCGCTCAAACAGCAAATCGTATTCTAGGGGGTCAAGGTCAGTGATACCGAGTACATAAGCGACAAGGGAACCGGCACCCGAGCCTCGGCCAGGGCCTACAGGAACCTCATGATCTTTTGCCCACTGGATAAAATCCATGACGATCAAAAAATAGCCAGGAAACCCCATTTGCAAAATAATATCCAGCTCAAACGATAAGCGGTCTAGGTATTTTGTTTGTATGTCAGAAAAACCGGCATCAGTGGTGTCATATAAAAAGGCGAGGCGCTTATCGAGCCCTTCTCGACAAAGCTTTCTGAAAAAAGTATCTTGTGTTAACCCTTCAGGGATTGGGTATTCGGGTAAAAAGTATTCTCCCAAATGCAATTGCACGTTACAACGCTTGGCGATTTCGACCGTGTTAGATAACGCCTCGGGCAAATCATGAAATAAAGCAGCCATCTCATCAGCAGAGCGCAAGTATTGCTCACTGGAAAACTTCTTCGGACGCTTGGGGTTATCTAAAACTTCACTTTCATAAATGCAAACCCGAGCTTCATGGGCTTCATAATCCTCGCTCGACACCATTTTGACATCATTGGTTGCAACGAGCGGACAATCCAAGTTTTGAGCAAGGCGCACCGCCTGTCGTAAATATATTTCATCATTTGCACGACCTGTACGCTGCACATCAAGATAGAAACGATCGGGAAAAACCGACATCCAGTGCTGTAAACGCGCTTTAGCCTGCTCGTCATTGCCGCTCAATAATGCTGTACCCACATCACCAAACTTTGCACCGGAGAGCATAATGATGCCTTCGTTTTTTTCTTCTATCCATTCACGGTCAACCGCAGCAATAGCGTTTACTTGCCCTTTTAAGTATCCATCGGACATGATATCCGTAATATTTTTATAGCCTTTTTCGTTCATGGCTAAAAGCGTGGCTAAAAAGGTATCTCCATGCTCGTCACGAATCAGCACATCACAACCAATGAGTGGTTTGAGACCTGCACCCGTCGCTGCTTTATAAAACTTCACCAACCCAAAAAAGTTCATGTGATCCGTTAATGCGATAGCCGGCATATCTAAAGCCACGGACTGCTTCACCAAATTTTTAACGCTGATCAGACTATCAATTAATGAAAATTGTGAATGCACACGAAGATGCACAAAACTCGGATCATTCACTGAACATCTCCATTTGTGCAAGTGCTTTTTTTACAGGGGCATAAGATCTACGATGAATCGGACAAACACCGTGGGTTTCGATCGCCTGCATATGCACTTTCGTCGGATACCCCTTGTGCTTGGCAAAGCCATACGCTGGATATTCGACATCAAAGGCTATCAATTCTCGGTCGCGTGTTACTTTGGCCAAAATAGATGCTGCAGCAATGGCCTGCACTTTATCATCACCTTTCACAACCGCCTCACTCGGGTAGTGCCATTTAGGCAATTTGTTACCATCTACCGCAACATACTCAGGTGTGATATGCAGAAAATCTACTGCACGATGCATTGCAATCAAGGAGGCTTGCAAAATATTCCATTGGTCGATCTCAGCAACACTGCAGCGTGCGATCGAAAAAGATAAGGCTTTTTCTTGAATCACGTTAAACAACTGTTCACGTTTTTTTTCACTGAGTTTTTTGGAATCAGCTAGGCCTTCAATAGGGTTTTTAGGGTCAAGTATAACTGCTGCTGTAACAACATCACCCGCTAACGGCCCACGGCCAACTTCATCGACACCCGCTAATAAATCACCGGTATAATTCAGCATAAAATCAATCATTCAATAATGTCCATACCGCTTCGGTCGCCTTTTCATCAGCATTGCATTGTATTTTTTTATGGAGCGTCTTAAACGCATCAATTTGTGATTTTCGGGTCGCCTCATCCTCCATAACAGATAACACCGACTTCTCTAAAGATGCAGGCGTCGCTTCATCCTGTAATAATTCAGCGACCAAGGGCATACCTGCCAATAAGTTCGGTAAGGAGACGTACGGGCTCTTCATTAAACGCGAAACAATAGCATAGCTCAGCGGTGAAATTTTATAGGCCACAACCATGGGTTTTTTCAGTAACATGGCTTCAAGTGCAGTGGTCCCTGAGGCCAACAAAACGGCATCTGCGGCGGCCATGACGGTTCGCGACTGCCTTAAAACCAAATGCACCTGCTCTTGAAATGATTCATCGAAAGCATCAAGCATCCCCTTCAATTGCTGATAACGATACTCATTAGCGGCAGGGATGACGAACAAACAATCCGAATATTTCGCTCGAATACGCTTCGCAACCGTCAAAAAAAGCTCACCCAAAAGCTTAACTTCGCCTTCGCGTGATCCAGGTAAAACGGCAAGCACTGGGCCTTTGTGATTAATACTCAACTCAGAAAGTGCTGCCTCTTGATCGGTTTCAATGGCGATTTGATCCGCTAGCGGATGTCCAACAAAAGCGACAGGCACTTGGTGCTGGTGGTAGAAGTCAGCTTCAAAAGGGAGCAGTGTCAGCATCAAATCAACTGATTTTTTAATGCCTTTAATACGCCCTTGTCGCCACGCCCATACCGAAGGTGAAACATAATGGCAGGTTTTGATACCTTTCTTTTTCAGGCGTTTCTCAATGCCTAAATTAAAGTCAGGTGAATCAATACCCACAAACAGATCGACGTTTTTTTCAAGGCATGTGTTGATGACGGTTTTACGAATATGCAGAAGTTCCGGCAGACGTTTTAAAGGCTCTACAATACCCATCACTGATAATCGATCTAAGGGAAACAAGCTCTGAAAGCCTTCGGCAATCATCAGCTCACCGCCTATACCCAAAAATTCAATCTTGGGATTTTTTTGCTTAAGGCTTCGGATCAAACCTGCACCGAGGATATCGCCTGAGGCTTCACCTGCAACTATGGCTATTCGCATTGATGACCTTTTCTTTACTGGAGAAAATAACCTTTAACGAATATACCCATCGGAATTGGAAATGCAAGAAGGCAGCAAGCGAGCGAAACTCCATGAGCTTACAGTCAGTAAGTGATTGGGGTGAGCGAGCGCGGCCAACGCCATTGCATATTCAAGGGTGATCGGTATATAACTGACGGAGGGCAACGTCGAGTTAACATTACGGCCGCTTTCTGTCCGCACACAAAATAGTGCCTGAAGCAGCTAACTCACCATCAACAAAAGCTTGACACTGAAAACGCCAAATACCACGTTTAGGTTTACCGTCAATTTGCGCTTCAAGCATAAGTTGATCGCCCGGTACAACTTGCTTTTTAAAGCGCATTTTGTCACTGCCTACAAACAAGTACATCGACCCATCAGCCGGTTTTTTATCGATGGATTTAAACCCTAAAATACCAGCTGCTTGCGCCATCGCCTCAATGATCAACACACCTGGCATCACAGGATAATCAGGGAAATGTCCATCAAAGAAAGGCTCATTAATGGAAATATTTTTATAGGCCACAATACGGTCGTTCAAATGAATTTCTGTTACACGATCAACCAATAAGAATGGGTATCTATGCGGCAGATATTCTCTGATTTCATCTATTTTCATCATACTTATTACTTATCCTGGCGTGCCGAATACTTCCGGCGATTCCTGATTAATCTGATTCGACAGCTTTCTCAAGTGCCTTAAGTCGTTTATTTAATGATTCTAATTGGCTAAAACGCACGGCAGCTTTACGCCAGCTGGCAGTCGTCATCATCGGTGTACCTGAGGAATAAGATCCGGATTTGGTAATAGACTTGGTCACCATGGTCATGCCCGTCACTTGCACACCATCGGCAATGCTTAAATGCCCGGCAATACCCACACCACCAGCCAATAAGCAGCCTTTTCCAATAATCGAACTGCCCGCAAGCCCGACGCACCCAGCAAGTGCCGAACCTTCACCAATGACACAATTATGGCCAATATGTACCTGACTATCGATAATACAATCGTTTTCGATAATCGTATCGCCCAAAGCGCCACGGTCAATGGTGGTTGACGATCCAATATCTACGCGATCACCTATAATCACTGTGCCGAGCTGATGGATTTTATGCCACTTACGCTTGCCTTTTGGGTCAGGTGCAAAGCCAAAGCCGTCACAGCCAATGATAGTACCGCTATGAACTTGTACTTCATCGCCTAATTTCACTTCTCGATAAAGCGTTACATTGGGATAAATACGGCAGTCATCGCCTATTACACAATTTTGAGCAATCACAGTACCGGCTTCGATGACTGACCTTTCTCCAATGCTGACACCTTCACCTATAGATACATTCGGACCAATATGCGCGGTAGCAGCGACAGTCGCAGAATCCGCAATCTGTGAAGATCTGTGCACTGAAGGTAAGTATGTATCTTCATTATTGAAAATATTCGTGAGTATCGCGAAACAACGGTAAGGGTCTTCGTGGATCAATACTGCTGTATTACAGCGATCTTCAAAGCCGCGTTTTACTATCACGGCAGACGCTGCTGTTGTTTCAAGCTGGTCAAGGTATTTAGGTGTGGATAAAAAACTAATATCGCCCCGAGTGGCTGTATCAAGTGGGGCAATCCCT
The DNA here is from genome assembly GCA_965248335.1 of Pseudomonadales bacterium. Classification (GTDB taxonomy): domain Bacteria; phylum Pseudomonadota; class Gammaproteobacteria; order Pseudomonadales; family DT-91; genus CAKMZU01. Next base: position 832,420 of record CBDFIY010000003.1, on the reverse strand, counting down.
GTAATGTCAACCTGTGATTCAGTCACACAGGTTGCGCCCAGTAATTCAGCAAGCTCCTTTAAGGTTTTTTTCATTGGCTTTTAAATTTTTTATTCAATTTTTCCGTTAATTTTGGCGTTAAATCAAAACTTGGATCAGCATGTAATATGATCTGTGGATTAGCAGGCAATAACAAACCAATGTTTTCTGATTCAATTAACTGCTTAACAAAAGTAGTAACATCTTCGTTCATTTTTATCATCATCGCACGCATAAAAGTTGCACGCGTTTCTTGTAATTTTTTTCCGATGTGCTCAAGGTCAGCTTGCTTGCTTTTAATTTTAGTTTCTAACGCTTGTGCCTCTTTCGGGCTCATTAACGCGCCGTCTTTTTTGTATTGCTCGGTGAGCTTTTGACCTTCTTGCTGAATGCGTTTGATTGCATCCATATTCTTTTTAAATTCAGGGTCTAATTCAAGTTTGGCAATCTCAGTTTTGGCCAACTCCGTGGTTAAAATCGCTTGCTCGATATTAATCACAGCCACTTTTTTATCTTTTATTGCCGCTTGCGCCATAAAACTCATGCCACAAATCATCAAGAAGACTAATGCATTTTTTTTCATCATTTTTCCTTATTTACCTATACCGAGTTAGAAACCTGTCCCAATAGTGAACTGGAAGAATTTTCGATTGCCTTCGTTAATTTTATCGTAATTAAAAGGTTGGGCAACGCTGAAGGTGAGCGGCCCCATCGGACTAAACCACGTAATACCCAAACCCGCTGAGGCACGGAGATTGGTAATATCAGGTGAAGAGCAATCAAGCTGCGTAGCATTGCACTGCGTATCAAAAACATTACCTGCATCGACAAACAATACAGAGCGCATAGAGCTTCTATCTTTGATAAACCACACGGGGAAAATAAACTCTACACCGGTTTCTACTAACACGTTGCCACCGATATGATTATATTTGTTGGTAATTTCATTAGAAACAAACTTTTCAGTATCAGGATTGTAAAGATACCCGTAACCTTTATCAGGGATTACGGTGCCATCAGGGTTTCTTGGTTGGTCATAGGCATACCTTTGTGCTGGCGTGCCTCTTGGCCCAAGTGTTGATCGCTCATACCCACGGACAGACCCTATGCCTCCTGCGTAAAAATTCTCCAAGAATGGCATCCGATTAGTGTTACCGTAACCAAACCCTGCACCTAACCGTGTATGTAAACGAAAGATATACTCAGGGTGTATCGGTAAATAAACCTGGCCAGAGTAAGTCATCTTGTAATATTCAAGATCACTGCCAGGCACACCCACCTCGATACCAAAGCGTTGATCATAACCTTTAGTCGGCAGCATACCGCGATTCAGGCGATACTGCCGCCAAGATAAGTTCAACTTATAGTTGTTGTATTGACTACCATGCCGGTCAACAAAACCATCACCTTTTGGTATATAAGGATCGATGCCTTGATTAAACAGTTCATCGATATTTTCAAGGTGCTCATTCTGATATTTAGGTACACCGTGGATATAAAGGCGTTCAATATATTTGTCGAGATTGAGCTTACTCGGCGAGCCGATGATTTCTTGTGGGGCATAAGTACCTGTATGAACTTTGATATTAGCATAGCCCATTCCAAACCCTAGCGAGGTACCTTCACCAATCGGATAACTGTAATTTAAACCTGCGCCGTAAGTATCAATACTGTAAGTTGAAATTCCAGCTTTTTGAAAATCTGTATTGCGGTAATATATATTAAACCCACGACTCACACCGTCAATTGTGTAGTAAGGGTTATTGAAACTCAAATCGACACTTTTTTGATAATCATTGCGACTCACCGAAAAGCCAAGACTATTACCTGAGCCTAAAAAGTTATTCTGTTGCAAGCCTGCAGAAAGTAACAATCCTGAACCATCTGAATAACCAACACTCGCGTTAACACTGCCTGATGCCTGTTCTTCAACACTAAAAATGACATCGATCAAATCCTCTTTCCCCGGCACTTCAACAATTTCTGACTTGACATCTTTAAAGAAACCAAGGCGATTGAGATACAAGCGCGACTGTTCAATTTTACTGCCCGAGGCAGGCGCTGCTTCCATTTGTCTTAATTCTCGTCGAAGCACCTCATCTTTAGTCATGTAATTGCCTTTAAAGATGATGCGATTAACGTAAGTTCGGTTGCCCGGATCAACAAAAAATGTCAGTTCGACGGTTTTATCTTCCTCGTTAACTTTCGGATAGCTCCTCACCTTAGCGAACGTATAACCGTCATTTCCTAACACTTTTGAAATCAACTCTTGGGTTTGCGTCACCCTCGATTGCGAGAATACACTATTTGGTTTGAGTAAAATGAGGCTTCTGATCACCGTTTCTGGCAAGATAATGTCACCGGATAGCTTCACGCCCGTGACTGTGTAAATATCGCCTTCCGTAACATTAATGGTGATAAACACGGCATCCTTTTCAGGGCTAAGGGCTACCTGTGTCGAATCCACTGAAAACTTCAAATAGCCCCTATCGCGATAAAAAGACTCTAAGCGCTCAAGGTCGCCCTGCAAGCGTTCCTTTGAGTACTTATCATTACCTTTGATGATCGATAACCACTCGGTTTGACGCATTTCGAGTTCATCAATGAGCCGAGCTGTTGAAAATTGCTTGTTACCAACAATATTAAAATGTTTAACCTTAGCAACTGTACCTTCATCAACATTAATCGTAATGGCGACACGGTTTTTACCTGTTTTTTTAACGGTGGTTTCAATCTGTGAATCATACCGGCCCTGAGAAACATATTGCCGCTGAAGTTCAAGGCGAATACCTTCAAGTGTGGCACGCTTAAAGAGCTTACCCACAGCCAATCCAGAACGTGACAGGCCTTGTTTTAAGTCCTCAGTTTTGATGGCTTTGTTGCCTTTGATATCAATGGTGGCAATGGCGGGTCTTTCTTGCACACGGATAACTAAAGTATTGTTTTCTCTGCCAATTTCTACATTATCAAAGTTACCCGTCTTAAATAACACGCCGATAGCATCACGCACATCCTGCTTGCTCACGCGCTCATGAATATCAAAAGGTAATGCCGCAAAAATGCTATCGGAGGAAACACGCTCAAGGCCTTCGATACGCACATCTTTAACGGTAAAATCCTGCTCAGCAAACAACGCAGGCGAAAGAATTATCAAGAAACAAAAAACAAGTCGTTTATACATTCACTTACGTTAATCGGTTGAAATCATTAAAGAGCGCTAAGCACATAATACCTAACACAACGAACATACCAACCTGATAGGCCACCATTTGTAATTTTTCAGGAACAGGAGAGCCTTTAATCCACTCAACAGCATAGAAAAACAAATGACCGCCATCAAGCACAGGCACGGGTAATAAATTCAAAACACCTAAACTTACGCTCAATAAAGCTAACAGGCTTAAATAAGCAAACAAGCTAATATTAAACGAATCATTCGCTACCTGAGCGATACTAATCGGCCCACTAAGCTGCTTGTAAGACAACTGGCCTGTGATCAATTTTTTCAGGGACGTTAAACTAAATACAATGTTTTGCCAAGTCCTTTTTAAAGCAGGCTTTATCGCCGTCAGAGCGTTATACGACTGATGCCTAAAAAGGTGCTCTGGGAATTTAGGCATTTTTGCCTTGACGCCAACATATCCGACTCTTTTATTATTAACTCTTTTTTCATCAGGCGTCAGGTTCAACGTTAAACGTTGGCTGCCTCTTAACACATCAACTTTCAAGGGTATATTCGGCCTTGCCTTGATGTAATCCACCCAATGCTTCCATTGCGGGGTCTCAATACCGTCAACACGTAAGATAGCATCTCCTGCTTGCAAGCTAGCTCTGTCGGCGGGTGAACCCTTCAGCACCTCTGCTATCACTGGCTCAACCACGGGTTCATAGAAATGCAAGCCAAGCGCTACAGGGGGGTCTATACCCTCACCCACATCTGACAGCCATTTTTCGACCGGCAACGATGCATCATACCCTTCAAGTGTTTTCGTATTTTTGAGGTGTAGCTGAATATCGCCTGTTGTACCTATTCGGCTCACCAAACGCAGAGCTACAGATTGAGCCGACGGCGTTTTTTCACCATCCACAGAAACAATCTCAACACCCTGCACGACGCCTGCTTTTGCCGCAATAGAGTCAGGCTCTACCTGATAGATTACGGGTACAAGCTGGGTTGTACCCTGCAAGAAAACGAGCCAATAAACAAAAATGGCTAAAATAAAGTTCGCCACTGGGCCTGCTGCAACGACCAACATACGCTGCCATACAGGCTGATTGTTAAACGCTAAATGCTTTTCGCTATCGCTGACTTCACCCTCTCGCTCATCGAGCATTTTGACGTAGCCCCCTAAAGGAATCGCAGCCAGCGTGTATTCAGTTTGCTGTTTATCGCGCCACGTAAATAAAGAAGGGCCAAAGCCTACGGAAAATTTCAGCACTTTAATACCGCAACGCCTTGCGACCCAAAAATGCCCAAACTCATGAAAGGCCACCAATAAACCTAAGGTGACAACCATGACGAAGATTTGTTGTAAAATTTCCATATCTTACACCCTTCCTTTTTTTGTCAACGTTTCATTAATGACTACTGCTGCGAGTTCACGTGCAGCAAAATCTGTCGCTAATACCTCATCAATGCTTGTCAATTCCGCAAGCGCTGTTTGCTGCAAAACTTCTTCGTTAATGTTTGCAATCTGTGTAAAGCCAATACGCCCTGTAAGAAAAGCTTCAACGGAAACTTCATTCGCCGCATTCAACACTGCTGCCGCATTTCTCCCGGCCTTACATGCTTCTCGAGCAAGGCGTAAGCAAGGGAAACGTTTTTCATCGGCACGTTCAAAATCTAGCTGGGCCAAATGAATCAAGTCTACATCGTCAACACCTGAAACAATACGCTCAGGCCATGCCAAACCATAGCTGATCGGCGTGCGCATATCATGGTTCCCCAGCTGAGCCAAGGTTGATCCATCATTAAATTGCACCATCGAATGCACGATACTTTGTGGGTGAACGATCACATCAATACGATCAACATCAACACCAAACAACCAATGCGCTTCGATCAATTCAAGGCCTTTGTTCATCATGGTGGCTGAATCCACAGAAATTTTCTTACCCATTGACCAGTTAGGGTGATTACACGCTTGTGCGGGTGTTGCATCATGCATTTGCTGATAAGTAAAGTTACGGAAAGGTCCGCCGGATGCAGTCAAGATGAGTTTCGACAACGCATCGGTTTCGATCAATGTGGATGATTGCCGCGGCAAACACTGAAAAATCGCATTATGTTCACTATCCAAAGGAATCAAGGTAGCCTGAGACTGCTTCACCGCATCCATGAATAACTGCCCAGCAGTGACAAGGCTTTCTTTATTGGCTAATAATACTTTTTTCCCGGCTGAGATCGCAGCTAATGTAGGAAGCAAACCCGCTGCACCCACCATAGCTGAAACCACCGTATCCACACGTGAATCGGTTATCTGATCAAGCAAAGCAGCATGTGATGAAATCACAACCGTCGGGAGGTTTGCCCCTATCAATGCTTCTTGTAATTTAACGGCGGCGGTAGAATCTTCAAGGTAGGCATATTCTGGATGAAATAGCTGGCACTGAGAAAACATTTCTTGATGATTCGAGTGCGCCGCCAAAAAAAACACATCGTATTGGTCTGGGTGTAGCTCGATAATCGCTAGAGTACTTTTTCCTATCGAACCTGTTGAACCGAGAACCGCCAGCGTTTGCATTGATCAACTACCCGATATCAAGAGTGTTAACAAAACGAACACTGGAGCGGCGGCTGTCATGCTATCAATTCGATCCATGATACCCCCATGACCAGGTAGCAGGCTGCCACTATCTTTTTTTCCTGCTTGACGTTTAACCATACTCTCAACAAGGTCACCTAAAACAGAAGAGAGAACCGTCACCAGAGCCACTGCCACTAGCGCAACCACACTGAGTTCAAAAGGCCGGTAAAATTGCGCAAGAATAAACGTGAAAAAAGCAACCGAAAACAGCCCACCAAATAGCCCGACCCAAGACTTCCCAGGGCTTACAGATGGGCAAAGCTTTCGCTTGCCCCATTGCCGTCCAAAGAAATACGCACCCGTGTCAGCTAAAGTCACAAAAGCAAGCAAACACAATATGATTGCTTTCCCGTAAGGCTGCTGCAATAAGTAGAACATTGATAAGGCGGAGGGGATCAATACCACATACCCCATCAAGCCAATGAACCAAGGCCTCGACCAAATAAGTGCACTTTTTGGATAGGATAAAACCCATAATAGCGTTATAGCCCAAAACAAACAGGCTGCGCCGACGAGCTCTTTCATCCAGATAAGATTTACATCGCCAAATAATCCCACATAGAAACCCACAATCAAGATACCGGCAAATTGACTCAGGGCATAGATGACTTTAAGGGGTCGCTTTTGAACCGCAGACATAGAGGCCCACTCATACCCTCCGGCAGAGAAAACTACAGCAATCACCAGAAAAAATAACGTAGGTGACAAAAAGTACAGTAAAGCTAGGATAAGTGCAGCAGCAACCAAGCCCGTTAATATTCTTTTTTTCATTATTCTTCTCTGCCACCATAACGACGATCACGCTGATCAAAACTTTCAATCGCTCGAATCAAAGCATCTCGATCGAAATCTGGCCATAATTGATCGGTAAAATAGCATTCACTGTAAGCTATCTGCCACAATAAAAAATTACTGATACGGCACTCGCCACTGGTACGAATTAAAAGGTCGGGGAACCCTACATCAAAGAGACTCAACTTTTTTTCAAGGGTCAACTCGTCAATATCGTTTGGACTAATTTCCCCCAAAGCAACTTCTTGAGCAAGTTGCTTAGCGGCCTGCGTAATATCCCATTTACCGCCGTAATCAACAGCAAGCGTTAAAGTGAAAGTGCTATTATCAAGGGTTTGTGATTCAGCCCACTCAATTTTATTTAACAACGCTTTTTGGAATTTATCCCGCGCTCCAATAAACTGCACGCGCACACCTTCTTGACGAAGAGTTTCAATATGCCTGTCGAGGTAATCAGAAAACAGTGCCATCAATGCTTTAACTTCAAGAGCTGGGCGTTGCCAATTCTCACTGCTAAAAGCAAATAACGTCAGTGCAGAAATGCCCAGCTCTTTACAGGATTGTAAAGTGAGACGCACATTTTCAGCACCGGCTTTATGGCCTGCAGCGACGGGCAAATGACGTTTTTTTGCCCAGCGGCCGTTGCCATCCATAATAATAGCAACATGCGCAGGAACGTTGTCCTTTGAGAGTGTCATCTTCGCTTAGATTTCGAGTAAATCTTGCTCTTTTTTCTGAAGCATTTTCTCTACTTCAGCAACATAATTATTGGTTTCTTTTTGAATCAACTCACTCGCTTTACGCTCTTCGTCTTCACTGATCTCTTTCTCTTTCACCAGGGCCTTGAGTTCAGAGTTACCATCACGACGCGCATTTCGAATAGAAACACGTGCAGATTCAGCTTCTTGCTTAGCTTGCTTAAAAAACCCCTTACGCGTTTCTTCCGTCAACATTGGCATAGGCACGCGAATTACAGTACCAGCCGTTGAAGGGTTAAGCCCTAAATCTGATTTCATAATGGCTTTTTCAACCTCAGGGACAATTTTAGGCTCCCAAGGTGTAACGGAAAGCATACGTGCGTCTTCCACACTGATATTGGCGAGTTGAGATAAAGGCGTCATCGACCCGTAATAATCAACCTGAACCGCATCTAAAATACTGGGATGCGCACGACCAGTACGTATTTTTTTAAAGGCAACCTGCAAAGCATCAATGGCTTTTACCATGCGTGTTTTTGTGTCGGATTTAATCTCTTCTATCACAGCTATCACCCAAATCCATATTCTGAAAAAATAAAGCCCGCAAGGATACCAGTAAGTTCGGCAGAGAAAAAGAACAAATAACCCTTAGCGCCGAAAGAGGATGGCCCACCCGCCCATTGGCACATGGCAAAACTCAACCAACCAAGAATCTCTCAGGATAAGCACATCATGACAGAAACAGCTACCCTTCTAACAAGAAGCTGGCATAAAAAAATGCCCGCTTAAACAAGCCCAAAAGAAAACGCGAGGCCTACACCCAAGACACCAACCACCACGCCTTAGCGAACAAAAAAGGTAAGGATGCTTACCTCCTGTTGACGCACGATATTAAGAGATATTAACGCTACGTCGAATAAACTTAGGCGCGACTCATTCGTTGGCGCATCAAGGGGAAGTAAAAAGGGTAAGAATTTCACCCGGCCGCTTTTCAGCTCGATAAGTTTTGACCTTAGAAGAATCAATAATTATTTCTTTCTGCATACTGCAACTCTCACTAGTGCAATCTATTTCTATCCTACGATCCGGATCCAAAAGCTTTGTCAGTAGCGCCGTCAACAAAGTCACATCAATTGAGCGATCGCTCACTGCAGGTTTCATGGCCATGGGAAAGATTCCCCCCCCACTCACCATACATCTGCTCACCAAAAGCGCAGTTCTTACACAGACAAGAAAGCCTCTCGAGCTTATCACCGGAATATACACAATTCGACGGCGTAAAATAACGTGTAATTACGTCCTCTTCTGGTTTTTCAGGATCTTTGTATAAATACCCTATCTATTCAATACGAGTCTCACCTTGCACATCCAGAAAACCTACGGCATACAGATCAAATAAAAGGCTGGGGTCTGACACTGATTGCACACGAAACCCACGGATCGACTCATCCACCGAGTACAAACCACGTGCAACATTAATTAACCGGGACGATGTTTTTTTAGTAAAAACACCTCATCTACCGGGGACTGATAGATCCCTGATGAATCACCAGCCAGAACAGGCAGTACCCACACAAAACAAAAAAAACCAGCAAAACCTGCTCATAATAATCTGCCTAAGTAAAAGAACGAACTACAATCCGCTGCTCATCTAACATAGGCAGCGGTTGCATTACTAGGCGGTTCGACAAGTTTAATGTATCAAGGTTCCTTCACTTTTCCCCATCACGATATTAAGCAGCGCACCTTTTTTATCCATTTTAAATACGCGCAATGGTTGATTATGATCACGACACAAACAAATGGCTGTCAAATCCATAACACCCAGCTTTTTTTCTAACACCTCATCATACGTTAATGCATCGTAGCGCACCGCATCTTTATATTTCGCGGGATCTTTATCATAAACACCATCGACTTTCGTTGCCTTAAGCACAAGATCTGCCTCAATTTCAATACCCCGAAGCGATGCAGCCGAATCTGTTGTAAAAAATGGATTACCCGTGCCCGCCGAGAAAATTACAACCTCGCCCAGCGAAAGGGAACGAACCGCCTGACGACGGTCATAAAGATCGGTAACACCTGCCATAGAAATAGCAGACATGACACGTGTTGGAATGCTTGCGCGCTCTAACGCATCACGCATAGCCAGCGCATTCATCACTGTTGCCAACATCCCCATGTGATCGCCCGTGACACGATCAAGCCCCGCTTCGGATAAAGCCGCACCCCGAAACAAGTTACCGCCACCGATCACAAGCCCAACCTGCACACCAATACCCACCAACTGACCAATCTCTAGCGCCATCTGGTCAAGCACAGTCGGGTCAATACCAAAACCCTGCTTACCCATTAACGCTTCACCACTCAGCTTCAACAAGATACGTTTAAATTTATTTTCGCTTGACATGATTATCTCCTGTGATGACTTCACTATTTCTTGCTTAACAACACTTGAACCCCTCGGCAAAGGGCTTAACCGACCGCCACTAAAATAGAAGATAAAAAAAAGACCCTTAACGGGCCTTTTGAATTATTTTCCTGCGAGCTGTTCAGCAACCTCTGTTGCAAAATCTTTTTCTTCTTTTTCAATGCCATCACCAACCTCATAACGAACAAAGCCTGTTATTTCAGCACCTGCGTCTGCCACCAACTTACCGACGGTTAACTCAGGGTTTTTGACAAATGCTTGCTCGGTGAGACTAATCTCAGAAAGAAACTTCTTAATTCTGCCACCAATCATTTTTTCAACGATATTATCTGGCTTACCTGCCATATCTGGCTGAGCCTTGATGATATCTGACTCTTTCTCGATGACTGCCTGACTAACATCGCCAGGAGAAACCACTTGCGGGTTAACGGCTGCAATATGCATGGCCACATCCTTTGCTAATGCTTCATCGCCACCTTTTAGAGAAATCAGCACAGCAATACGATCCGTACCATGCACATAAGCCGCTACTGTATCGCCTGAGATTTCGGCAATACGACGTAAAGCGATGTTTTCACCAATTTTTTGCACCAATGCTTCACGTGCAGTCTCAAGATCACCAGCCATAACTTCAGCAACATCGCCGCTTTTATCTGCAAACGCTTTATCAGCCACCCGAGCTACAAACCCTTTAAAGCTATCATCACGTGCGACAAAGTCAGTTTCGCTGTTCACTTCAACAAGCTGACCATAGCCTGACTCAACGCGAGCAACGACAATACCTTCTGCTGCAACACGGCCGGCTTTCTTCGCTGCTTTTAAACCACTGGATTTGCGAAGGTCCTCAATCGCTTTTTCGATATCACCATCAGCATTTTTAAGTGCTCGCTTACAATCCAACATGCCTAAGCCCGTGCGCTCACGTAGCTCTTTCACCATTGATGCAGAAACCGTTGCCATTATACGTTCCTCAAATTTTATATTTTTACTCATTCAAAAAAAAGGGAGCGTAGACTCCCCTTTCAATCACTAATATTGCTGACTTTACTCTGCAGAGGGTGTATCTTTAGTGTCGTCATCAGCTGCTTTTTCTGTCTGCACAGTCGTATTTTCTTCAACGACTGTAGACTCAACCGCAACTACGACCTCTTCAACCACAACGTCTTCAACCACAACGTCTTCAGCTGCTTCTTTTTCCTCAAACTCTTTAACAACAGGGGCAGCTGATGAATCAACTTTACCTTCTATACATGCATCTGCAACCGCTGAAACAAACAGCTTGACCGAACGGATCGCATCATCATTACCAGGGATAACATAGTCGATACCGTCAGGATTACTATTGGAATCTACAACGCCAATAACAGGGATACCTAGCTTGTTGGCTTCTGTAACTGCAATACGCTCATGATCAACATCGATCACAAAGATCGCATCGGGTAAGCCGCCCATGTCTTTGATACCACCGATAGAACGATCAAGCTTTTCCATTTGGCGCGTACGCATTAGCGCTTCTTTTTTGGTTAACTGCTCAAACGTACCATCATTACTTTGCGCTTCTAAATCACGGTATTTTTTGATCGACTGACGAATAGTTTTGTAATTCGTCAACATGCCACCTAACCAACGATGGCTAACAAAAGGCATGCCTGCACGTGTTGCTTCTGCTTTGATGATTTTGCTTGCAGAGCGCTTGGTGCCCACAAAAAGGATCTTTTTGTTGCCTGTTGAGGAGCGCTTAATGAAACCCAGTGCATCGTTAAATGTCGGTAAGGTGTGCTCAAGGTTAATGATATGAATCTTGTTTCGTGCACCAAAAATGTACTTGCGCATTTTTGGATTCCAGTAGCGCGTTTGGTGACCGAAATGAACGCCTGCCTGAAGCATGTCGCGCATGGATACTTGTGCCATAATATTTTCCTATTTGGGTTTAAGCTTCCATATACCCCAACGGCCAACTTTTTTATCTATACTCTTTAGAGTTTAAGCGACAAAAAAGCACCCAGCCGACTGTGTCGATATATGTGCGGATTTAACAAATGGGCTGGCTCTTTCACCACCCCGAATTTTCAGGGCGCTTTATACCATAAAAAGCGCAAAACCTCAAAGAAGTATTTTTGCGTGACGACAAAACTGAGTAAAAACTATTTTCACTGCAACCTGAAACACAAGCAAACAAGCGGCACCCAGATTACTTACCTCCTAAAGTCGCGGCTAAACTTACACGTCCCCGCGCCTTAACGCCAGTCCGCCCACTAGAGTTGTATACGGCCTCTTGAAACGAAGAAACTGTCTCCTTTTCGCTCAGGGGCTTCGCATCACAAGCAACCTTTTGTTGGGAATCTGACGACTCATACGCATCATCAAATGTATTATACCCTCCTTTAACGAATAACCTTAGAGGACTAAAAAATTTAAAACACCCTCCCCCCTTCGTCGCATGCAAATCCTCTGTAGAAAACAAAAAAACAATAAATAAAAACGGTAACTTTCTCTTCATATGACACCCCATCAAAAAAACTAACTTTTTCACAAAACACGTTTCATTAACATCATGAACTTACAAACTATCTTCTCTTATTATTCCTCAAACTGCCCCTAGCTGCCCTTACCCTTAATAGATGCCAACAAAGATTTTGTTCCCCCTTTCCCTGCTCGACAGCACAGGGCTCCCCACTCATCATTAGTCAGACTCTTATCAGACTTTCTTTTCTTTATCTCGCCCTCTTCATTACGAAAAGTCCTGTAGCCATCTTTTTTAGGGTTTATGACATGCTTACAACCCAAACCCAAAGGCAGCTTATCAAGCAGGAACCAACCCACTCGGCTCACCTTACTTTTTGATTTTTTTTCTGTTTCGCTATAAACAAAACTCGGATACCCAAACAGTGGAATAATAACTATCACCACCAGAAATAAGACTTTAATATCCACAACAAACAACTCTACATAAAACTAATAACCACAGGCGTGACAACGGCCAAGATTAAAACCAAGGACTAACTCTCACTCACTCTACAAGCAAATTATCTGCCCAAACCTTACTTAAGGGGACCCAAATCTCGCGCAATCAACCGTTTAATTTCAGCCTTCGAAGGCACAGCTTGGCGCACCTCACAATCTACAGGCAACGCATGATCGGGGCTTTCATCCAAAATAGTTCCATATACATCAAGAAATGTCTCTTTATTTTTCTCTCCCACTAAAGATGCTACCGAAAACAGGACAGCGTATATCGATGATTTCACGCCAAATAACTGATCATCAGAAGCACTGACTCCTACAGAAAAAGCGCACAGAACTGAATAAACAACTAAATATAAGTAAAAAGATAAGTTGCAAATTTTCACCTACAAAAATTCATTTTTTAGCCGTACCACCTTTAAAGCCTCGCTCAGGATCATATTGACACCTCATGCGAAAACACCCCGCTAATAAACTTAAGAAATTAGGGCAACAACCGCTCTTCACCTCCGATGACAATCCAGTAGGCGGCTCCGCATAATGGGCAGTAAATTGCTTTTTATCTTTGTCATCTGCTGTACAGGGCTTCACAGTGAGCGAAAAAGACATAACAACATAAACAATCCAGTTGCCCTTCATTAATTACACCCACACATCATTAATTTACTCACACAAAACCCGAGACACCACGCATCCAAAAACTTGGCTATTAGTCCAGTGATAGAAAATAAGGTTCACTCTTTTTTTCTATTTTCGGCAATTTAGAATGTTTCTGGCAAATTAGTTATACTAGCGCGGCCTTACAGTTGAAACGAAGCTATGACCGTCACCATAAAAACCCCTGAAGAAATCAAAAAAATGCGCATCGCAGGCCGCCTTGCCGCAGAAGCGCTCGACATGATCGCCCCGTTCGTCAAACCCGGCGTTAGCACTGGCGAGCTGGATCGACTTTGCCACCAACACATCACAGAAACACAACAAGCGATACCGGCACCGCTAAACTATCACGGATTCCCTAAATCCATCTGCACGTCAGTGAACGAGGTGGTATGCCACGGCATCCCCAGTGATGGAAAAATATTAAAAGATGGCGATATCATTAACATTGACGTTACCGTCATTAAAGAGGGCTACCATGGCGACTCAAGTATCATGGTACATGTCGGCGAACCTTTACCGCACTTAAAAAAACTGGTCGATACCACGCAAGAATGCCTCTATAAAGCCATCGATATCGTCAAACCCGGCATAACCCTTGGTGACATTGGCCACACCATTCAAAAGATTGCTGAAAGTAAACATTATTCAGTCGTTCGAGAATACTGCGGGCACGGAATCGGCAAAGTATTTCATGAAGAGCCGCAAGTCTTGCATTATGGCAAACCCAATACAGGCCTCAAACTTCAGGCAGGCATGACCTTTACCATTGAGCCTATGATCAACCTTGGTCAACGCCACACTAAACTCAACAAAAAAGATGGGTGGACGGTCACGACCAAAGACCGACGCCACTCAGCCCAATGGGAACACACCTTACTCGTCACAGAAACTGGCGTTGAAGTCCTTACCGCACGAAAAAACGAACCTTATTTCAATGGCTAACCCTTTAGATTTATCATTTTCATCCAGAGAATCACTGCTCGCCGTCAGCAAGGCGGGCATCAAACAGTGCCGTGAAGCGCTAGAAGTCCAGTTCTTGGAAAACCCCAGTAATGTTGAGCACATCATCAAAACTCGCTCACAATATATGGATGATTTACTCAAAACCGCTTGGTTTTATTTTTTCACTGAATCGACACAAAATTTAACACTCGTCGCTGTTGGCGGCTACGGGCGAGAAGAGCTATTACCTTTTTCGGATATCGATTTATTGATATTGACGGATGAAACATCGGTCGAGCAACACAAGAATAAACTCGAAGATTTCGTGACCTTTTTGTGGGATACCAACCTCGAAATCGGTCACAGTGTCAGAAGTTGCAAGGTGTGTGTCGAGCAAGCATCTGCTGACTTATCCACCGCCACCAATCTACTCGAATCACGTTTTATTTGTGGCGATAAAACCCTTTATGAAAACTTGTTTGAAGCCATTAATTCCGATGACATTTTAACCAGCGAAGAATTCTTCCAAGCCAAAATTGAAGAGCAAACAGCACGTCATATTAAGCTAAAAGAAACCGAATACAACCTTGAGCCTAACGTCAAAAATAGCCCGGGTGGCCTGCGTGACATTCAAACTATCGGTTGGATCACCCGACGCCATTTCGATGACCCGCAAGCCACAGGCGTTACTCATAACGGCTTTTTGAGCGAAGAAGATCTCGACATCCTCAATAGCGGGCAGCATTTTTTGTTTAAAATACGCTTCGCACTTCACTTATTTTCAAAACGAAAACAAGACAGGCTACTCTTTGAATATCAAAAATCCATTGCTAAATGCCTAGGTTATGAAGACGATGAAACGTCGCTCGGCATAGAAAAAATGATGAAGCAATATTATCGCTGGGTACTGGCATTAAGCGAACTCAACGAGATGTTTTTGCAGCTCTTTGATGAAACCATCGTTCAACAAAAAAGCCAAGAAAAACCGTTCAGACTCAACGATCGGTTTATGGTCACCAATGGCTTCATCGAATCGACGCACCCAACACTTTTTCAGGAAGAGCCCTCCGCGCTGCTAGAAATTTTCCTGCACATTTGCCGCAACCAAGACATTAAAGCCGTCAAGGCTTCAACCATCCGCCAGATCCGCGACCACCGGCACCTGATTGATGATAAATTTCGTTCCTATGCAAAAAATAAAAATCTTTTTCTAAAGATTCTCCAATCGCCGCGCCGTGTTGCAAGCTGTATTGAACTGATGCTTCGTTACGGCATTCTAGGAAAGTTTATCCCTGCTTTTGGTCAGATCATTGGTCAAACACAGCTCGATCTATTCCATATCTATACAGTCGATGCACACACAATGATGGTGCTAAAAAACATGCGGCGCTTTACTTACAAGCAAGAAGATGAGATCACGAAGAAATTCCCGCTGGCGTCAGATATCATTCGACCTATAAAAGATCGAGAGCTCCTTTATATTGCCTGTCTTTTTCACGATATCGCTAAAGGCCGTGGCGGTGACCACTCCGTATTAGGTGCCACAGAAGGGTATGATTTTTGCCGCTATCTAGGCTTAAGCCACCGAAACAGTAACCTTGTGAGCTGGCTCATTAAGTATCACCTCTACATGTCGAGAACGGCGCAAAAACATGACCTAACAGATCCAGAAGTGATTCGGCAGTTTGCATTGCGTGTCGGTGATAAGCGCCGTCTGGATTTTCTATTTTTATTAACGGTTGCAGACATCAACGGCACAAACCCAAACTTGTGGAACAGTTGGCGCGCATCATTACTCAGACAGCTCTACCACGAAACAAACTTCTTGTTTAAACAAGGACTTGAAACAATTGTTGATAAACATGAGTTGATTCTGGAGAACCAGCAAGAAGCGCTGACATCCCTCCAAACGATCGATACCCAAGCCTTAGAAACGTTTTGGCAGGCGTTAGGTGACGACTATTTTCTGAAAGAAAGCGTCGATGACATTATTTGGCATGCGAATACATTGATTGATAAACCTGCAACCGACAAGCCTTTAGTCTTTATTCGAAATACGCAAACCAAAGATCATCTAGGCGGTAGTCAGCTTTTTGTCTACACCAAAGATATGCCCCATACTTTCGCGAAGGTGACATTATGCCTAGAGCAGGAATCTTTATCCGTTGTCGGTGCGCAAGTTTATTCATCAGAATCGGGTTACACGCTTGATACTTTCCTCGTTATCAGTGAGAACGGTGAGCGGCTTAATTTCGACAATGGATTTGATCGCCAGCTCACTCACAGCCTATCGCAGAGTTTGCAGAAAATGTCGGACGAAGATAACGAAGTACACCGACGGACACCTCGACAGCTCAAATTCTTTCCCATCCAAACACAAACACAATGGATGAAGAACACAGAGAAAGGCTTCAATATTTTAGAGGTCACCACGGCTGATAGACCAGGCTTACTGGCGATTATAGGCAAGCTCTTCATCGACTATGACATCGAATTAATCAGCGCCAAAATCACGACGCTCGGTGAGCGCGTTGAAGATATTTTTTACATTAAAGGGACTAACGGCGAGATCATCAGTGATGAAGCCATTGCAGCATCACTGCAACAAGCCATCCGCGAACAACTCGATCAACAGGTAGCAAAAACCAGCCAATGAATAACGCCCTTGATTTACTGCACCCTTACCCCTTTGAAAAACTAAACGCTCTACTCAAGCAAGTTACACCGCCTGACAAGTCAGCAATTAGCTTATCCATTGGCGAGCCTAAACATGCGCCCCCACCGTTCGTGCTTGAAGCGCTTGCTAGCAACCTCAGCGCCCTATCAAAGTACCCAAAAACCAAAGGCACAAGCACATTGCGCCAAGCTATTACTCAATGGTTAAACCAACGGTATGCGCTGCAAGGTCAGCTAGATCCCGAAAAGCACGTACTCCCCGTTAATGGCACACGCGAGGGTTTGTTTTCTTTTATTCAGGCGGCAACGCAGCGCCAGCCTCATGCGAAGGTGTTAATGCCCAACCCGTTTTATCAGATTTACGAGGGCGCGACACTTTTAGCCGGTGCAAAACCCGTTTTCCTGAATACCACCAAAGCAACAAATTTTATTCCAGATTTTGACAACATTGATGACAAAACACTGGACGAATGCCAGATCATGGTCATCTGTACACCCGGCAACCCAACGGGCGCAGTGATTGACGAAGACACACTGATCAAACTGATTCACTTGGCCGACAAACATGATTTTATTTTGGTCAGTGATGAATGCTACAGCGAAATTTATTTCAAAGACAAGCCGCAAGGGTTACTCGGTGCCTGTATGACCATTGGGCGTACTGATTTCAAACGCTGTATTGTCATGCACAGTTTATCCAAACGTTCTAACTTGCCTGGACTTAGGTCTGGTTTTGTCGCTGGTGATGCTGAATGCCTGAAATCCTTCCTGTTATACCGAACCTATCACGGCTGTGCGATGCCGGAAGTTTCGCAAATAGCCAGCGAAAAAGCATGGCTGGATGAAACACATGTTGAAAAAAACCGAGAAGCTTACCAAGAAAAATTTAAAGCTGTACTCGATATTTTAGAAGACGTACTTGATGTCTCCTGCCCCGATGCCAGTTTCTACTTATGGCCAAAACTACCTGGCGATGATATTACGTTCTGCCAACAACTTTTTGCACAAGAACATATCACCTTATTACCAGGGCAGTTTCTCTCTCGTGAAGCCGATGGGATAAACCCAGGGAAAGGCTATGCACGCATGGCATTAGTCGCCCCCTTAGCGCAATGCATTGAAGCGGCAAATCGGTTAAAATCCTTCGTCAAAAAAAACTACCCCAACGCATAGGTGATTTGTGATCACGCTTTACGGCATAAAAAACTGCGATACCGTCAGAAAGGCAAAAAACTGGCTCGACACCCACGGCATCGATTACCAGTTTCATGATTTTAGACAAGAAGGCTTAAGCGAAGAGCAAGTGATCCACTGGCTAGAAAAACTGCCACTAGAAAAACTAATCAACAAACGCAGTACAACGTGGAAACAGCTCGACCAACACGATAAAGACACGCTATCAGTCAACACAGCGCCTGCGCTTTGTGCCGCCAATGTCACTTTGATCAAACGGCCGTTACTCAACACTGATACAAGCACGGGCACAAGCCTTCATCTGGGTTTTAGCGATAAACAATACCAAGACATTTTTCAATCATTGTAAGGAATCTCCATGAGTATCTTTAGTTTCGGGCTCGGCACAGGTAAACAGAATAAAAAAGGCCAATGGCTAGAGGTTTTTTATCCTAAACCGTTAACATCGCTATCTGATGCAGCCATCGGCGTTTTAAAAGACGTACTCTGGTACGGAGGCGGCAACGAAGCCTTAGCCACAACCAATGAACAAATGCGTGTACTCGCAGAACGTTTTAGCGTTATTGATGAGCTTCATTTAGCCGAGCAGGCACAAGCCCTTAGCAACGGGAAAGATTTCCTTGTCGCTACACTTTTGGCAACTGACGAAAAACCAAAGACCACACCTGAAGCTTACTTAAAACTTCACCTGTTATCGCACAGACTTGCCAAGCCGCACGGCGTCAATCTCGATGGTATCTTCCCCTTGCTGCCAAATGTAGCATGGACTAACGAGGGCGCTATAGATTTATCAGAATTACCTGAAGCACAATTACAAGCCCGTATAGAAGGCCGCGTATTGGAAGTGATGTCGATCGATAAATTCCCTAAAATGACCAACTACGTGGTACCCGAAGGCGTGCGCATTGCACATACGGCAAGGGTTCGTCTCGGCGCTTACATAGGTGAAGGTACCACCATCATGCATGAAGGCTTTGTAAACTTTAATGCAGGCACCGAAGGTAAAGCCATGATTGAAGGGCGAATATCAGCAGGTGTTATGATCGGCGAAGGCACGGATTTAGGCGGCGGTTGCTCTACCATGGGCACTCTATCTGGCGGCAACAATATCATTATTTCTCTTGGCAAAGGTTGCCTTATCGGTGCCAACGCAGGTGTTGGTATTCCTCTTGGCGATCACTGTACCGTTGAGGCAGGCCTGTATATTACTGCCGGCTCCGTTGTGCAAGTGCTCGACGATAAAGGACAAGTACAATCAAAAATCAAAGCCCGTGATCTTGCAGGAAAACCAGATTTACTCTTTAGACGCAATTCCATCACAGGTGCAATTGAGGCATTAACCAACAAGTCAGCGATTGAGCTTAACGAAGAATTGCATTCTCATAACTAGTACATCCTTTCAAAAGGTTTGTCTGTTCATGGGTGCCCGCCTTCGCGGGAATCCATAATTAAATGACTAAAAAAGCATATACCCATCGGAATTGGAGATGCAAGAAAGCGGCAAGCGAGTGAATCCCCATGAGCTTACAGTCAGCAAGTGATTGAAGTGATCGAGCGCGGCCAACGCCATTGCACCTTCAAGGGTGATCGGTATAAAACTAAACCCGACAGTCAGATTGAGATGAGGCACCCATCTCAATAACGACTTTTGATAACTACTTAAAAAAGGCGCACCCTGTGTCCGACACACTTGCACTGACAAAAACACTGATTGAAAAAGCCTCGGTTACACCCGATGACCAAGGCTGCCAAGATTTAATGATCGAAAGGCTCGAAGCCATTGGCTTTACTTGTCACCGATTACGTTTTGGCGAAGTGGATAATTTTTTTGCCACCTGGGGAGAATCAGGCCCCTTAATGTGTTTTGCTGGACACACAGATGTCGTGCCAGTAGGTGATCAAAACGAATGGCAATTCCCGCCATTTGAGCCAACAGAACATAATGGTTTTCTCTATGGCCGGGGCACTGCCGACATGAAAGCCAGCCTTGCTGCTATGGTTACCGCTTGCGAAGCTTACGCCGCCAAACATGGCACACCAGCAAAGGGCCGAGTGGGTTTCCTAATCACCAGTGACGAAGAAGGCCCAGCCATCAACGGTACAGTGAAAATCATGGAATGGCTGGAAGGCAAAGACAAAATCGATTATTGCTTAATAGGTGAACCGTCAAGCACAAACAGACTTGGCGATATCATTAAAAATGGCCGCCGAGGCAGCTTCCACTGCAAGCTCACGGTGAAAGGGGTTCAAGGCCATGTTGCTTACCCACATCTCGCTAAAAACCCCATCTTTTTAGCCGCACCGTTTATTGCTGAATTAGATCAAGCCGAATGGGATCAAGGCAATGATTACTTCCCTGCAACCACCTGCCAAATATCTAATATACAGGCAGGCACAGGTGCAAGTAATGTTATCCCTGGTACCTGCGAATTACACATCAACTTCCGTTTTTCAACTGAAAGCACCCCTGAAAGTTTACAAGAAAAGCTTACTGCACTGATTAAAAAGCATCAGCTAACCGTTGATGCTGAGTGGTCGATTAGCGGCCAGCCGTTTTTAACCGAGCCCGGTGCTTTAGTCTCAGCATGCCAGTATGCCATCCAAGCTGTCACAGGATTTGAAACTGAGCTCTCTACCTCTGGTGGTACCTCCGATGGACGTTTCATTGCCCCTTACGGCGTACAGGTTGTTGAGCTTGGCCCTTTAAACAAGACCATTCATCAGGTTGATGAATGCGTTGCTATTGCTGATCTTGAGCCGTTAAAAATGGTTTATCTCAGCGTCATCGAAAGTCTTTGTTAAGGTGTTATCATCATGCCTTTATTCGCAGAGCCCTTTGATAGTCGCCATTTAGCACGCTGTGCGCTTGTTGAGACTTTCTGCTTGCAATCGACACCTAGCTTAAAATAACCCGAATCATCATAATCACACGATAGCGAAGAAGGCTGTTTTACACCATAAATTGTGCCTGCCTTAGCTATCGATTTTTCGAACTTAAATGTCATGATGGTATCCCCCGCACTATCAATAACAGCAAAAGTTTCAGAGCTATGCCGCCAACCACAATAATGGAGAACATTACTGTCGGTATAAATAACAAAAGACGCATGCCCGTTATCGATACGCGTTTCAGCGAGTGTGCTCTCCATACAATAGCTATCAATACTCCTCACATATCTCGGTTGAAACCCATCAAAAGAAGCTAAAGATAGATCAACCGTATAATCGTCAGCAACCACAAAAAAAGAAGCAACCAACAGATAGGTAAGTAGAAATTTCGTCTGCATAACTGTTAACCCCGAGAGTTGAATTAAATAACCTATATATCGAATGTGAAGCTAAGGATGACTATCGAAAGTAATAAGAATTACTTGTGATGGAGGGCTTAATTATCTATACCTATCACCCTTGAAGATGGGTATATACCGATCACACTTGAAGATGCAAGGGCGTTGGGTATAAACGTACACCTTTTTTTTCAGCGTATTCCAACAACCTTCGTGCATTCTCGCCACGTATTTGTAGAGACATACAGCGTACACCGCCGCCCATATGACAAACCTGAGATGACAATACGGGAATAACTTCCCGTGGCGTGACCGCTCGAACTTGTTTCAAGGCAAGTTTATCCTGTGGTATACCAAACTGAGGAAGATATATTCGCTTTTCTGTTACTAGCATGTTCGTGTACAAGCCACACGCAGAGCCAAAGCGTTTATCATAAATTTGACTGCCATCATAAGGCGTTGTAATTTCATAGATTTTAACACTCGGTAATCCACGCCTTAAGTCTTCTTTTAACCGCTTAGTGTATTTTGCATCTTCGAGGTAAGAATTAATCACCAGCGTATTCGTATCGACAAAGCTAACAACGCCATCTGCATGTTCAAAGCCTCCTTGCTCATCTGCCTCTATAAACGCTATATTTTTTACGCCAATCAACGTGCGTAATTTTTTACGAGCTTGTTTTTCAGTCAGGTGATTATCACGAAGAAATTTTTTACTAATGACAACATTTCCGGCATAGTCATCGATAAAATTACCGCCATCATCAAAAAGATTTAATACGGTAAAACGCAATCCTGATTTGCTTGCAAATTTATAAAAGACATCCTGTACTTCATCGGCTTGGATTTATCCCTTTTTGCCGCCTCCTTGAGCTACGGCAGCATACCGGAACAATTCGCTTGAAAATCGATAATTTTATCTTGTGATTTCTTGTAATAATTGTCAATGCTAGGTGGAGAAGCTAGCACAATTAATTCTGCCATAGCGTGTATCACCATAAACATCCCAAATGAGCCAATGAAACACATTAAAAACTTCTTCATTCTTAACAGCTCCCGTTCAAAATAAATTGTTCGTCATGGTTTCATCTGAAAATTATCCAAATCGTTTATCCATTAGCCGCAGTCAAACTATTCACCAATCAAACTATCTACAGTGAAATTAGCCACAATTAATTGGGCAATTACTCTATATTAAAGCGCTGATTAAAACCAACGAACGTTAAATTAATATGATGATTTTCTGCATAGTGAATAAAACTTAAAAACAATTCTTCAATATCTGGGTGAATAAAGTGTGTAGATTGCGCATCAATTTCGCACTCACTTCCATGCGACACAGCATCTAAGGTTTTTTGAATAGCCACTTTATTCAAAAAGCTTACATTTTGCGCGAGGATAATCCGTGTTTTATTTTTATGCATCACAACCTGACAAGGTAGATGCAGGTTATTTTTTAAAATGAATAATAAAGCAAGCAAAAGCCCAGCTATTACGCCAGCTAAAAACCCAAAAAATATTACACCTAGCAGCGTTGCCATAAAAGGGAATGACTGTGCATACTTCATTTTATGTACAGAAAAAATGTATGGAAATGCAGCCAACTTCAATCCTATGCCGCATAAAATAATGGCGAGTGAGGCGAGTGGAATCATATTTAATAAGTGGGGTATCGACGCAACACTGAGCAACAGAAAACAACCATGAAAAATCGTCGATAACTTACTCTTAGCGCCTGACTGACAATTTGCCGAACTTCTGACAATCACCTGCGTAATAGGTAAGCCGCCTAATAAACCGCTGATAATATTTCCAACGCCCTGCGCTTTCAGCTCTCGGTTGGTGGGTGTCTTACGCTGCAAGGGGTCTTGCTTATCTATCGCCTCAACGCTCAATAAGGTTTCAATGCTGGCAACAACCGCAATTAGCAGACCGCAAAGGTAAACTTGTGGGTTAATCAATGACGAGAAATCAGGCCACGTTAAATTACTTAAAAATTCTTGAAAATTGCTGGCTATAGGAACACTCACAAGATCTTGTTCCATCAAAGAAAAATGAGGAATTTCCTCAAAATATTCCGATAAAATAATCCCCAAAAAAATAACAAGTAAAGGTGCTGGGATCAACGCTAAATATCGGAATTTCGGTTTTACCCATGACTCCCAAAACACATACAAGCATATCGATGAAAGGCTGATAACTAAAACACCTTGCTTAAAAGCACTAAATAATTGCGCCAAATCAAACCTTATATAAGAAGCACTTATATCTACCATATCGAGTAAGTATCCAGGACTATGATCATAGCCAATAACATAAGGTATTTGTTTAATAACCAGCACAATCCCAATTCCAGACAGCATACCTTTAACAACACATGACGGAAAATAGCTTGCTAAATAGCCAGCCGACATAGCACCTAATAAAACCTGTATAAACCCTGAAACAACAACAGCCAACAGGAAAACATCAAATCCTTTTAAAATTGCCAAACTATCCAAAACCACCAAACATAAACCTACAGCAGGACCACTAACACCCAAGACAGATCCACTTATTGAACCGACTACAATGCCACCGACTACACCCGCAATAATACCCGCCGTCAACGGTACACCCGATGACAAAGAAACACCTAAGCACAAAGGAATGGCAATAAGAAAAACAACGATACTTGAAGAAAAATCACTTAACAAATGCGCTTTAAATGTGCGAGCCTCTACCGGCATTTTTATCAAACTCTAGCTTTTTATAGATGCTTATTTAGATAAACAGACATTGATAAAGTTTCAAAATAGCATCAATCGTTAGGGTAGCATTCAATGCGGTTCTTCCAGATAGAATTACGCGCCTTCGCCGCACTTTAAAAACGTACAAAGTGGTAATATCTCCATTCAACAAGTTACGCCATAATCACGCGAATGAATCATGTCGTTACTGCACTCAATGAAGACAAATAAAATACCTGAGCAAGGGAGGCCTAGGTAAGCTGCTGCCTAGAAACGGTGGAAAGGTTATCTTTGCTACATAGATTTTACGGGGTTAATAACCATGGCACCGTATAACCCATGGACACTGTTTCCCCGCCCTGTCCAGTAAAAATAATTAGCTGATTTTCTATATCAACGCGAATGTCTTCCAAGTATCGGGCACCGTATTTTATTGTGGATGAAACAATCTGACCGGTAGAGTCAAACCCAATAATTTGAAAAGAAAAACGGTTGTCATCATAATCTAATGCCCAATAGGTAACTCCATTCCACTGAACGACAGGACAAACTGCCTGAAAATAGCAACTAACACTTAACTCATCGGGGAAGGGTGGAATAGTTGATTTATCCACAAGGATTACAACAGGCACATAATTAATCAGGGCATTTTTACCTTGTGGTCCCTGTTCACCCTGAAAGCCCCGCTCTCCCTGAGAACCTTGCTGCCCTTGGAGACCCCGCTCCCCCTGAAAGCCCTGCTCCCCCTGAGAACCCTGAAGCCCTTGAGAACCCTGAAAGCCCCGCTCACCACGAAGACCCTGCTGACCTTGAAGGCCCAGCGCCCCCTGAGAACCCTGAAGCCCTTGAGAACCCCGCTCTCCCTGAAAGCCCTGCTCCCCCTGAGAACCCTGAGCCCCTTGAAGACCCCGCTCTCCCTGAGAACCTTGTTCCCCTTTAGAGCCCCGCTCTCCTTGAGAACCCTGAAGCCCTTGAAAACCCCGTTCACCACGAAGACCCTGCTGACCTTGAAGGCCCAGCGCCCCCTGAGAACCCTGAGCCCCTTGAAGACCCCGCTCTCCCTGAGAACCTTGTTCCCCTTTAGAGCCCCGCTCTCCTTGAGAACCCTGAAGCCCTTGAAAACCCCGTTCACCACGAAGACCCTGCTGACCTTGAAGGCCCAGCGCCCCCTGAGAACCCTGAGCCCCTTGAAGACCCCGCTCTCCTTGAGAACCCTGAAGCCCTTGAAGACCCCGCTCACCCTGAAGGCCCTGCGTTAAGCTTACAGCTTCAACCAAGTTAACTAAGTGATCGAAATTTTGGTTCATTTCACTTGCTTTAATGATATCACCAGCCAAAAAAATATTGAGCGCTGTAGAGGGAGTTGCAAATGCCGGCCATGTGATAACTGTAAGTAGAGCCGTTGCTAGAGCAGCTTTTGTGTCCAGTATTCTTAGTGTCATCCTTGATTATTCCCATGTAGATTCATTAAAAGTAGCTTGATCAAAAATTGCCGGTTTCGAGGCGTTCCGTTCGAGCCCACCGTTACTCTCATCAGGCTCTACTACATTTTCTGGCCCACCGTTATTTTCTTCAGGCTCTACTACATTCTCAGGTCTACCGTTACTTTCTTCGGGCTTTACTCTATTCTCGAACTCTCCACCGTTACTCTCTTCGGACTCTACCGCCAGTGGCAATTACTCTATCGAAGCCCTTAGAGCGGCGCTTAACCAAGTAAAGGTTGATAAAAATGGTAACCTTGAAATTTTTGATGGCAAAGGAAAAATCGAAGACTTTTCAAACTATACACATGACAGCGGTGATGTAGAATTTACTTTTCGCGCAGAAAAAGAAGGCGCCACATCTCTTGAGAAAAAAATCATATTGACCATCAATGAAGCAGAAAAACCTGCCATTAAAAAAGCCATACTTATCGGCATAGATGGCCTTCAATATGAAAAAATACTCGCCTTAACAACACCCAACTTTGATCGGCTCACACTCAAAAAAGCATACACAGGCGGAATCAATGGCTATGGCAGTCAACAAGCGACTTCCAGCGGCCCTGGCTGGGCAACCATTTTAACCGGAGTCTGGGCCAACAAACACAAAATTACATCCAATGGCTCGGGATTGGCCAGCACCGATTACCCAAGCATCTTTAAACGCTTACATGACCATAACGCCAACTTAAAACAAGCTTCGATCCAACACTGGGATACACCCAATAAAACATATTTCAAAAATGATGTAACGGTTGTTGATCGCATAGAAAATGGCATTAATGATGAAGCTGTGACAAATGCGGCCATCGAAGAAATTAATAAAGGTACAGATTTCATTTTCATTCACCTTGATGACCCCGATCATGTTGGTCACGCTGATGGGTTTGGTGGGTCATACAACAACAGCGTGACAACAGCCGACCGCCAGCTCGGTAGAATACTTGACGCCATCGATACGGCGCAATCAAGCTCACAGCAAGAGTGGCTCGTTCTCGTTACCACCGATCACGGGAGAGAAGCGTCTGGATATGGCCATGGCAGCCAAACAACAAGCCAAAAAACAGTCTTTATCGCCACCAACAAAAATCTTAATGACGAGTTTTTAACAACTGCCACACCCAGCATCAATGATTTCGAAGGGCTTTACGGTTATGCATCACAGGCATCACTTGTTCCTACTATTTTGAGTTATTTAGATATCCCCACTCAAAAAGAATGGAAGCTCGACGGCCCCTCTTTATTTGGTGAAATTGGCATTCGAAAGCTCATGCCAAGCAGTCAAGCAACGCTCGCATGGCGTAGCGGAAGCACAAAAAATGTGGAAATTTATAAAAATGGGAAACTCATTGATACAGTAACTGCCAACCAGCAACAATGGACAGATACCGTACGACAGCAGGAACCATTAAGTGATTACGTGGTTGCTCTTAATGATAACCCTGTTGCCTATAGAGCTCAGCACCTTGACATTACAGCAGCCCTCACGTGGGGAACTAACCCTGCGTACTTCTTTCGCAGTGATGAAAAGTATGTGCGTTACAATACCGATACTGATAAAGCTTCTGACGGTTACCCAAAAGCCACAGATGATTATACTTGGCCTGGACTTGAGGCATACAAATCACTCATCGTGGCAAGCTTCACCTATGATGAAGATACCTCTTATTTCTTTCTATCCGATGGAAATTATATTAGTTACGACATCAATAAAGATGAGGCACATGATGGCTATCCCAAGCCTATAAAAGGAAACTGGCCGGGACTTGAAAGCTACGACAAGAAAATCGTCGCCACATTACGCTGGAAAGCTGATTACGTTTACTTCTTTACTAGCGACGGCTTCTATTTACGCTTCGGTTTTAACGATAACAAAATCGGCGATAACTACCCCGCTAAAATCACTGATGGCAACTGGCCAGGGCTTGGAAACTACATACAAGATATTACTTCCGCCGTTAAATGGAATGATTCAACTGCTTATTTCTTTCTCAAAAATAAAAAGTATATTCGCTACAGCATTACTGAGGATAAATCCGATAGCGGTTACCCAAAAACCATTGACGACACAACTTGGAACGGCTTGCTGACCCCGTAAACCCTTTTAACATTACAGCCAGTGCCCTTGTCATTCATCAACGTTTTTCAAGGACACTTGCACAACATCTACGGCGTCTTTCCTTATCAGCCTATATCTCCCTTGAAGATGCAAGGGTGATCGGTATATAATCTCTTGTTCAGTAAAGTGGGTGACACCCTGCTTTTGAGTGATAGTAAGGCCTATCCCGCCCACCTATAAAATAAAGGGTTTCCTTTTCAGATTGAGATATTCGAAGCTTCATTTAAACAAGAAATACTTTAGCAAGGCATGCACTTCACACGTTGCCGCTACTCAAATACCCCAACATTAACAAACTGTATGCGATCTCATCTGACGTTTTTTGTATAGTGCACGCTATAAAAAATGATAACAGGGAAACGCTTACGCATGATCGATCAACTCATCTCTCCGGATTTCTATCACAATGTACTCATTGTTGCCTTTGGCTACCTTGCCCTAATTATTATCGGCGGATTTTTTGTTAAAGCACCTTATGGCCGCTTCGCCTCAGACAGCTATGGATTTAGTTTATCGCCTCGGTTAGGTTGGTTTTTAATGGAACTACCCGCAACGCTCAGTTTTATTTTCTTCTATTTTCAGGGTGAAAACCGGTTTGAAGCTGTGCCTTTATTCTTTCTCGCCATCTGGATGATTCATTACGGCAATCGCGGCTTTATCTTTCCGTTACTCATGCGCGTAGCCAAAGGCCAAAAAGGCACCTTTAGCATCATGATTGTCCTCGCCGGCTGGTTTGTCACGACTTTACACGGTTACTTGAATGCCGTCTTTATTTCGCAGTTAAGCGATCACTTCACCAATAGCTGGTTTACCGATCCGCGTTTTATTATAGGTATGTCGATTTATGCGTTTGGCTATGTAATGAATCTGCATTCAGATAATATTATCCGCAATCTTCGCAGCAAGGAAGAAGTCGCCAATGGCACGAAGGTTTACCGAATCCCGCAAGGTGGTCTGTTTAAATATGTAAGCTGCCCGAGTTACCTCACAGAGCTGTTGTCATTTTTAGGTTTTGCGATTGCCACCTGGTCTCTCGGTGCTATTTTTGTACTCGGTGTTTCTGCGGCTAACCTCATCCCGCGTGCCTTTCAGTCTCACCAATGGTACAAAGATAAATTCGAAGATTATCCTACAAAACGCAAGGTTATCATCCCCGGTATTATTTGAATTTATTTGCGAGCCTAAAATTTACTTAACCGGCATAAGGGGCGTTACAGTCCCTTACGCTTCCAGCACATTAGAAATACAGGCATTTCATCCAGCCCTCAGAGTGCGACATAATTGGCCAATTCCAACAAATTGCCGTCAGGGTCACGAATGTAAATAGACTCAATCACGCCTAATGCCCCTGTGCGTTTTACGGGCCCTTCGATGATAGGGATTTGCTGGCGCTTTAGTTCCTCTATCGCCGCCTCTAGAGGCGAATCTAAAATAAAGCACAAATCAGCGCTGCCGACTCTTACATGGCCCGCTTTCGGCTCAAACGTTTTGCCCCTCTCATGTAAATTGATTTTTTGTTGCCCAAAGGTGAGTGCTTTTCTATTTTCACCAAAAACAATACATTCCACCCCTAAAATATGGCTATAAAAGGCAACCGTTGAAGCAATATCGCTCACCGTTAACACTAAATGATCTAAATGACTTATTTTCATGAATAAACTATCTCCCAAGGAGGGAGATGCCGAGTGATCGCTATTCAATCAATCGTCCTGATCGTCCTCCTTTTGCCTTTCTTCTTTCGCTTTTTGCTCTGCAAGAATGGCTTTAATTTCTTCAAGCACCGAATCGACATCTGCCTCATGATTGTCTTCTGCAAAATCACCGGTAAGCACCGTATCAACATGCAGCGTACCTTCTTCATAATGCGCCCACATCTCTTGGGCATATCGGCTCTGCAAAAGTTCAGGGGCATAATGACCGTAATAGTCGGTCATATTTTTCACATCACGCTCCAACATAGATTGAGCGTGATTATTACCTGCCGCATCAACCGCTTGCGGTAAATCAATAATCACAGGGCCAAGCTCATCCACCAACACGTTAAACTCAGACAAATCACCATGAACCACACCCTCGAGGAGCATCATTTTAATGTAATTCATCATCAGCGCATGATCATGAACGGCTTGCTCATGACTCAAGGCAACATCATTTAGACGCGGAGCGACACCGCCATCTTCGCCTGTGATCAGCTCCATAACCAGCACGCCTTCAAAGCAACCGTAGGGCTCAGGCACCCGCACTCCCGCGCGAGAAAGTTTATTCAGGGCATCATACTCAGCGGTTTGCCAAACCTCCTCTTGTTGTTTCCGTCCAAATTTAGAGCCTTTCTCCATCGCACGCTGCCTACGACTATTACGAACTTTTCGGCCTTCTTGATATTGGACCGCCTGTTTAAAACTTCGCTTCGCAGCCTCTTTGTAAACCTTTGCACAGCGAATTTCGTCACCCACGGCGACGGTAAACACAGTGGCCTCTTTACCACTCATTAATTGCTGTAAAACTTCATCGATAATGCCATCTTCAATAAGAGGGAGAAGGCGCTTTGGTGTTTTCATCCGTCTGTTCCGTCATGTCCAGTCAGGTGTCAATCGTCTTATTTGATTGTCAATAAAAGGCTAATAAACAAATAATCACCACAAGTTGTATCAGGGTAAGTGTTTGCCAAAAGCGTAAAGGGTGTCTTTGAGATAAAGGTAATGGCCGGCTTGAAATCAAATCGGCGTTTGGGTTTTCTAAGTCATAAAGGAATTCTTCCATATCTTGATAACGTGCATCTGGATCGAAATTTAATGCTTTTTTCAGTGTTAAATCAAACCATCTCGGCACATATTGATTTAATTCAAAAGCCGGCTGGTAAAGGCATTTTACTAAATCTGCTTCTTTTTCGATACTATCAAGTTTACCGTGAAAAGGTAACTTCCCTGTCAGCATTTCGAACAACACAACAGCCAGAGAGAAAACATCTGCGCGGCGATCGGCACGCTGCCGCAAATGACATTCTGGTGCCGAATAACTTGCCGTACCCAATGCTAATTCTCGCTCAAAAGGCACAGGCAACTCTGACATAGAAGCCATCGAACAAGAGCCATAATCAATAATCGTGACCTGATCATGCTCATTAATAATAATATTACTCGGCTTGATATCTTGATGCGTCACCCCTTGCCTGTGCATGGCACGCAAGCCATTAGCAATTTGTCGTGCAATGCGAACCACGGATGAGATCGAAGGGTTCGCTGTTTTTTTCATCCACGCTTCAAGAGTAATACCCTCCACATAACCCATCAAGTAATACAAACACGAAGGCCTTTCACGCAAGGTAACAACAGACACCAGTTTGCTATGACGTATTTTTCGCCCCAACCAGGACTCCATAATAAAACGTTCAATATAAGCCGGGTCGTCTTCAAAATTAACAGAAGGCGTTTTCATCACATACTTTTTAGCAGTGGCTTCTTCTTCGACAAGGTACAACTGGCTACGATTACTTTCATAAAGCGTTTTGATGACTTTCAATCCGTCCAGTTGCTGCCCTTCCAGTAAGATAGGAGGGAAGGGTAAATCCGATAAACTGTTGTAGGTTTCTTCAATACCTTCTTGGCCGACTGCATCCAGCGTTAAAATCTGGCAGCTCATATTATCATCACTGCCTCGTGATAAAGCCTCGCTGAACATTTGCTCAACAACACGATTCATATCGGTGGTTTTATCGAATAATTCTGGCCATAGTTTATCGGGGAAAAAATCATGCAGGCCATCCGTCGTCAAAATAAAGCTGTCACCCCGTTGCAGCTCTACCTTGCGATAATCCATTTGAATTTTCGTATCAAGCCCCATGGCGCGTGCCAGATAGGTGGTCTTGCCCACTTGTTTGCTATGATCTGTAGTTAAGCATTCGAGCTGACCTTTTCGATAACGATAAATACGTGAGTCACCAATATGGAAAATATGTGCCCAAGAGGATTTAAGGATCACCAAGGATAACGTCGTCACATAGCCTTTCTCGCTATCAGGTAGATGGCTGCCTTGGCTGTATAGCCAGCGATTGAGTGCATTCAACACAGCAAGCACTGACTTAGGCACAGTCCATGTATCAGGGGTACAATAATAATCGTACAAGAGATTCTGTACGCAGGCTTGGCTGGCTTCTTGCCCTGCTTCAGCCGCACTAACGCCATCAGCAATAACCGCCACGGCACCTTTGTGCGTTAACGCACTCCCTTCTGGAATACGAATACCAATAGAATCTTCGTTAACGCGTTTCATGCCAGAAGTACTTAATTGGGCACAGGAAATTTTTAGGCTTGATTTTAGATGCTTCATGAATGCTATGAGTTTTCTCAGGAGGTAGTTTATTACCCTAAAAGGAAGCCTTCAATATAACCAATATTAAACCTCAGTCAATGCATGGCAGACTTCCTGTCACGGCGAATCTACGCTAACTCATGGTCGCCATTGAATTCTTAGTCATTTTCAAATAATCAAACACGCTTCTTACATTTAACATTAATTTTTTCATCATTTCGGGTATGGTTTCTGTACTTTTTCGGCTTTTAAGTAGACCAATAGCAAAGCGTCGTAGACGGGTTATATTTTCAGGGCCAAACAGGGTACGAATCTGACTACGATCCTCATCGTAATTCCAGTCGATCATATAATGACAGCTTTCTATAGACCAATGCCCTCTATTATCTTCAAGCACTCGCTCCGCATTAGCATCTTCCTTTGGTATGCTAGTAACACCATAAACAATCTCATGGCTTTTCTTGCCCGTTTTCTTCTCAACACTTTCACGCTCAATCATAAAAACCTGACGAACATACGGAAAATCAAGATAGTCATTTAGCTCTGTTGTGGTCCATATTTTTCGCGTTTCTATCCGGCCATGCTCTCCTTTACCCGTTTTAATATAATCTGCTTCTTTCTTTATATTTTTGAAATGTAATTTAATATCTCCTAGAAGATTTTTTTGATTACCTTTTACAGTTAAATGATAATTTGCTTCGCGCTTACCTACAATGTAAGTAGCAAATTCTCTTTGTGTAAGTAGTGCATCTGCAGTGATTGTTTTCCCTTTAATGTTGATGCTGTCCAGCATTGGTGCAGCTACTTTTATTTCATTTGTTTGTTTTTCTTCATCGCTACCATCCACTGCCAAGACACCTACTTTTTTTGAGTGTAACAACGCCCACTTTTATGACCAATAGCGCTCATTATATGTGTCTGAAAACCTTTTTCATTAATGGCTCCGCACATTGTTTTCCCATCAATCGCAAGGCTTTCGTCGATGGATGCATATTGTTCGTTCCACGCATTCAGAGCCTGATCAAGTTGCTCTGGTTTAATATTAATTAGTGCGTTTCGAATAACCGTCCGGCTTGGAACCTCATAGATGCCATTGCGTTTTCTACATTTAAAGCGGCTACGCGCTTTTTGCCCTAGTGACTGAACCCAGATGGAAATATCTTTATATCCAATCATGCCACAAAGAACTGCCGCTACAGATAAAGATAATATGTTAGGCATTTTATGTTTTTTTCCTTGTGCTCTGCGGCTATCATCAACACCCTTAAACGCGTCATACAAAGATAGCATTTGATCTGCAGTGAGTTTCATTCTTCTTATTTTTCCTGTTTGATAGTGTTCGTCGATAAGGGGGCTGGAAAGTATGGTTTTTGCATTATTCTGCAAGGGTTGAAGAAAAATTAATTTCTGGGATTCTGACTGTTTGCTGTAATGATTTCTTGTCCGGCTATAGCCTTTGGTTTTGCCAACAAGCACCCAATTTGATGCGCGGTAGATCGTGCCGTGGTAGCGTTCTGGATCAACAAAAGTTTCGAGTAATAACAAAGGGTAAGAAAAGCGTTCAATCCAATCTTTTTGAATTCTTCGTCGGCATAAGGAAAGGATTTGTGATGCTCGGTTTTTAGCGTGGCAGCCAGGCAATATCAGAAAACGTGAATTATTGGCTATTAAATTTAGCCTGTCGTATTGATGCCTATAGCTCCAGCCAATCCACTGATCCCTGTCTGCGCACTTCAGTGCAGCTGCAGAAAAACTGAGCAATGCGACAGGCTGATCATCAATTATGGCGAAATACCAGATTGTATTACCAATTTTCCGTAGTGCCCCAAGGTAGTGATGAGCTTGCATGAGGTCTTGAAATAGCTGCTCTTCCGCTGCATCTACGGGTCTAACCTTTAATCGGGAGTGCCGCAAGCCACTTCTCATTTGTCTGTTTGAGGTATGGCATTTTACAGAACAAATTGCTTTTGTCCAGTTGATAGGGTTATGTTTTTGTTTTTACAAGGAAAATTAACTAGGGAAAATTCGCCGTGGACTTCCTGTGCATGACTAATCGCTTTTTATGCGTGTTCAGGCATGCAGTGAGATTAACCGGCCATAAAATTAGCCGTATCAAGAATAATAGACAATCGACTTTATAGGCAGGAGGCGTATGCTATACGCTTTCCATGAATAAAGGAAAAACATGAAAATCTACGAAACCAAAGCGGCACCCAACCCTCGGCGCGTAAGAATTTTTCTTGCTGAAAAGGGTATCGACATGAACTATATCGAACTGGATATAGAATCTGGAGAAAACCGCTCGAAAGCGATGCTTGCAAAAAACCCTTCAGGCAAAGTGCCTTTCCTTGAACTTGACGACGGCACCGTTATCAGCGAGACCGTAGCCATCTGCCGTTATTTTGAAGAACTACACCCGCTCCCGAACTTAATGGGAAGCACAGCACTTGAAAAAGCAACCATTGAGATGTTCCAACGTCGAATTGAATTCGAGTTTCTCCTCCCTGTTGCGATGTGTTTCCAGCATCGCACAGGTTTTTTTAAAGATCGCATGACACCCATTCCTGAATCTGTCTCTTTATCACAAATATCCAGCAATTCATAAGTTATCTGGAGCTTATTGATTCTTAATCTGTAATAAATTCAATAATTTCGCCCTTAATTTAAACTTTCTCTGTATATGAAGTGTCATACATGACCAAACATACAAAGGTCAGTAAATCATTAACAGCATACTTGATTCAAAAAAATGGGCAGAAGTAACCTTTGGAGGTGCAGATTTGGGTGATAAAAGACGAACAGATAGGCTGATTCATGTAGCCGCTGAGTTATCGGCAAATACAGGATCCTCTTTGGCTAGTTCATGTGCAGATGACTCAGCGGCGCTGCTTGGAGGGTATCGTTTTATTGAAAATAAAGCGGTTAAACCCGATGATATTGCTAAATCCGGATTTCAATCAACGGCAGTTTTATCACAAGAATCAAATTTACTGCTGGCTATTGAGGATTCAACAACGCTTAGCTATAAACATTCAATTGTTTCGGAATTAGGTGGATTGGGTGGCCCTAAAGATTCAACAGCCAAAGGTTTCTGGGTTCATTCAGTTATGCTTATGGATGCTAATTTGGAGAGAACTGTTGGTCTGATTGATCAGCAGCGCTGGATAAGACTCGGCAAAAGTGAGTCAGAAAAAGTTTCCCCTAGAAAAAGGCCTTATGAGGAGAAAGAAAGTTTTAAATGGCAAAAATCCTCAGAGAATATAAGCCAGAGACTAGGTGATCAGATAGCTATAACGATAAGTGTATGTGATCGTGAAGCAGATGTTTTTGAATACATCCAATACAAGATTGATAATGGCGAGCGATTTGTTGTCAGGGCATCGCAGAACCGGAGGCTGGTTGATGAAGATAAATGTTTGTTTGATGCGGTATTGGAAACGCCTGTAATTGGCGAGTATACGATAAAGATTCCACAGCGAGGGGGAAGAAAAGCGAGAGAAGCCAAGCTCGAAGTAAGAAGTAAACGAGTGACAATTCTGCCTCCTCAAAGGCCTGATAGTCAGTTATCCCCCTTGAGTGTTAATGTTGTCATAGCACAGGAAGTGGGTGCTGACTCGGATGAGAAATTATGCTGGATTCTTTTAACTTCCGAGAATATAGAGACCTTTGAATGCTGCCGTAAAATATTAAGATTTTATGAACTTCGCTGGGGTATAGAAGAATTTCATAAAGCGTGGAAATCAGGCGCAAAGGTCGAAGAGCAGCGTATGCAAAGTGCCGGCAATATGGAGCGAATAGCTGTTATTTTGATGTTTATAGCAGTAAGGCTAATACAGTTACGCGAAGCACTAATGAAGCCTTTCAGTGCAAATTTAGAGAGCGGGCAGAAGGGAAATGAAAACGCAGGAAATGAAAATACACCTGCGAATAAAGTTGTTTCTGCTGAAGAATGGCAAGTGCTTTGGTTTCTGAAAGAGAAAAAAACATTGCCTGATAAGCCACCAAGCTTACTTTGGTTTTTTCAAACGCTGGCAAAGCTTGGCGGTTGGTATGATTCTAAGCGAACTGGACGACCTGGATGGTTAGCCATCTGGAAAGGCTGTATGAAATTACAACTAGTCATCGAAGGGTACCGCGTAGGCCACCAATTCTATAGCAGGGAGATGTGATAAAGAGACAGATTCCTGAATGGGGTGAAAGTGCAGGAAAAATGGCCATTGACCAACTTGATGCGCTAAATAAACATTTATCGACAACAGCTTTTGTTGCGGGAGAAACATTTAGCATTGCCGACATCACCTTGCTCTGTGGCATTGACTTCGCAAGAGTAGTAAAAATCAGGCCGAACGATGAGCAGAAGCATCTCTTGCGTTGGTATGAAGCGGTTTCCGAGAGGCCAAGCGCAGCTCCTTAGGAATAGTCCTTAAATAACTTCCCTATTCATGAGGTCAAGAATCATCGATAATAGCCGCAGTGATTACGGGAAATTATCTTGGACAATTATTCGTCAGCAGTTGAAATTCAAATGGCTCGATTTTATCGCTCACTCAACGAGCGGGATCGTCGTCACTATGCCGCGATAGAAGCGATAAAGCTTGGGCATGGTGGAATTGAATTTATTTCGAAGTTACTGGCCTGTGATCCGAAAACTATTCGTCGAGGTATGGTTGATTTGGAGTCAGAAAACTTGAACACTGAACATCAGCGAAAAAAAGGGGTGGACGCACACGGCTGATCGAGAAAAATACGAAATTAGTTGTAAATTTTCTCACCATACTCTGCAATCATACTGCTGGAGACCCTATGCGGAGCGATGTAAAATGGACGAATCTGTCTCGTCGTTATATTTCTCGAAAGCTCTCAGAGCTGGGTACTCCAGCTAATAAAAACATTATCTCGCGACTGCTTCATGATCATGGTTATCGACGACGAAAGCCACAAAAAAAGCGAACAATGGGGCAGCATGCTGACCGTAATGAGCAATTTGAAAACATTGCCAGACTGAAGCAAGAATACCTAGATGCTGGATACCCAGTGATAAGTATCGACACGAAAAAGAAGGAACTGTTGGGTAAATTCTATCGTGATGGCATAACTGATGCGGTAGATCCAACCATCGTTAATGATCACGATTCCCCAGTAGCAGTGATGGCAAAGTCATTCCTCATGGTATTTATGATGTACAAAAAAACGAAGCATCAGTACATCTGAATACCAGCTGCGATACGAGTGAGCTTGCTTGTGACAGTCTTGAGTTATGGTGGCTAGAACAGGGACGAATGGATTATGAAAGTTCAATCGACCTACTTATACTGTGTGATGGCGGTGGCAGTAACAGTGCCTCGTCTTATCTTTTTAAAGAAGACCTACAGGCGCTGTAGAACAGGCTAAATTTGAGAATTCGCATTGCTCATTACCCATCCTATTGTTCAAAATACAACCCTATTGAGCATCGAGTATTTCCTCATGTGACCCGAGCCTGCAAAGGCGTTCCTCTGGAATCCGTTGATATGGCAAAGCACTACATGGAAAAAACTGAAACGACCAAAGGGCTTAAGGTTGCCGTAAGAATCATCGATAAAGTATTTGAAACTGGGCGTAAGTATGCTGCTGACTTCAAAAAAAACATGGCCATTAAGTTCGATAAACTCTTGCCAAAATGGAACTACGTTGCCGTCCCTTGTGTCGTCTAAAATCGGGAAGTTATTTAAGGACTATTCCTTAGTAAGATCCTGCATCTTTTTGAATGACAGGCTGCATACTCCTCATTTCACTATGAACAATTTCGGCTACCTCGTTCACAGTAAAATTCAACTGTTGCTCTGTATGCTCTGATGAGAAAAAAAAGCGTAAACGTCCTTGATTATGAGGAACTGCTGGATGTAGAAGGGGAAATACATTAACTCCCCTCTTAAATAACCTATTAGCAATACTCATGCACTTCAGGTCATCACCTATATAGATAATTCCAATTGCCGATCCACTAAAGGGCTTAACATTCAAACCGGCAGCCTTTGCTTTTTGTAAGAAAATTTGTGCATTTTTTTTAAGCCGAGAAATTTTTTCTGTGTTTTCTTCCATGATATTCAGCGACTCCAATGCTGTTGCCGCATTTACCGCAGGCATCCCTACACTAAAGACAAAACCGGGCACAGTATATTTAATCATCTCAATCAATGATTTGCTGCCGGCGATATAGCCACCACAGCTTGCTAACGATTTACTCAGTGTCCCCATCCATAAATCAACATCTTCACCAGCAACACCGTGTAACTCCCTAACACCATAGCCAGAATCACCTAATACACCGAGTGAATGTGCTTCATCAACCATTAAATGACAATCATATTCCTGTTTAATCGAGACGTAATCTGGAATAAAGGGGATATCACCTTCCGTACCATAGACACCTTCAATAGCTATCAATGCGTAATGGTATTTATGCCTATGACGCTTAAGCAGATAAATCAAATGCTCAATATCATCATGCTTAAATTTAATTCGCTTAGATCCTGAAAGCCTCGTACCCTGCATAACGCTTGCATGTGCAAGCTCATCCGTGAATATAACATCACGCTTACCATAAATATGGCCTATTGTTGTTTCATTAGTTACAAAGCCGCTTACAAAGACTACGCAATCTTCAGCATCAAGAATTGATGCTAATTTTCTTTCAAGTGCTCCATGGATAGGTCTTTCGCCTGAAATAATACGGCTTGATGAGACTGACGATCCATACTGCGTTAGTGCATGCTGCCCCGCTTCTATCACTCGCGGGTGATGTGCCATACCGAGATAATCGTAGCTAGAAAAATCGATGAATTTTTCATCAGCTTTAAGCGCTACACCATTTTTTGAAATTAAGTATTCCCTAAAATAAGGTAATTCGCTTTTCGTTTCATCAATAAGAAATTGCTTACGATTTGTATGTATTTTATAGAAAGGGTGACCTTTAAATACATCTATCTTAGATTTTGTATGAGACTTTATCATATCCAACCTCTATCTATTCAATAAACAATTGAATTATGAATACAATGCTGGATAAAAGTTCATAGAGTAAGCAATGTTAAACTGCCATGTATCCTCTTAATCAAAAAATAAAATATCTATTCAATTTTTTTCATTATATGTAATCCTCGAACAACTTCTCTAATCGTACTAACTATACTCCTTATAGGCGACATCCTTGAATATTGAGGCCTAATTAGGAGCACAATATTCCTTGAAGGCTTAAGGTCAGAGAACGGTAAATAACGAATATTAATGTCGCTTTCTCGGTGGTATGTAGCCAACTCTGGAAGCAATGTGACACCTAAGTTGGCTGCCACCATATAACGCAAAGTCTCTAAACTGGCCGCTCTATATTTTTGATCTTCTTTAGCACCAGCGGAAAAACAATACCCCATTGATTGCTCCCTTAAGCAATGCCCATCCTCCAGCGTCAAAACGCTTTCTTCATTAAGGTCATCTAAAGTAACCTGTTCTTTAGCTGAAAGATCGTGTTGATCAGAAACGGCCAAACAAAGCGGCTCATCAAATAAGTCATAGCAATCAAAACTTTCCATGCCGGGGATAAGTGGCAGTATCAAGGCATCCAAAGTACCTGCATTCAAACTGGATAACAGGTTATTTGTCTTGTCTTCGTGTAAGTAAAAATCAATATTGGGCAAAGCATCATTGAGTGGGATCATGATATGAGGCAGCAAATAAGGTGCAAGCGTTGGTATTAACCCTACATGGAGGCTGCCCGATAAAGGATCAAGCAATGCCTTGGCTTGCATATCAAATACCTCGACTGCTTCGAGCACACGATAAGCTTGCTCAATGAGCTGCTCCCCAGCTGGCGTCAGCAGGATACGCTTTTTATGCCGCTCGATGAGTTTAAGGCCTAACTGTTCTTCAAGTTTGATGATCTGCCCACTCAACGTGGGTTGACTCACATGGCAAAATTCAGCTGCCTGACCAAAATGTTTATATTGATCAACAGCAACCAAATATTGCAGGTCTTTAAGCTTTACCATAACACCTCACTCAATCTCTTATGCACTACGCATTTAATCGCATTTACCATCCTATGGCACGCTTGGTTTTTCATCATTGAGCATAATCAATATTTTGATACCCATGTAAGCAAGCCCCTTCATAAATATCAAAAAATCGCGCCGGTTTAACCACGAAGAAGCTATGCCGCTTCTTCATGTGCCTCGGGTACTTGCCGTATCAAGTAATCAAACGATGATAGCGCTGCTGTTGCACCATGCCCCATAGAAATAATGATTTGTTTGTACGCCGAATCAGTCACATCACCGGCTGCAAAAACACCTGGCATTGATGTTTCACCCCGTGCATTGACGATGATTTCGCCACGTGTATTCAAATCAACTTTATCTTGTAACCAGCGGGCATTTGGCGCTAAGCCTATCTGAACAAAAATACCGGCAAGTGCTAACTCATGTGCCTGCCCTGTTGCACGATCTTGATAACGAAGCCCTGTCACTTTTTGCCCATCGCCAACCACTTCTGTTGTCATCGCCTCTTTGATAATGGTGATATTAGGCAGCGATGCTGCTTTTTTCAATAACACGTCATCAGCCCTTAATGTATCGGCAAATTCGAGCACAGTGACATGTGTTGTAATAGCAGCAAGATCAATGGCTGCCTCAATACCAGAGTTACCTCCACCAATCACAGCAACGGGTTTGCCCTTAAATAAAGGGCCATCACAATGTGGGCAATAAGCAACACCACGGCCTCGGTATTCTTGTTCGCCCGGCACGTTCATTTCTCGCCATTTTGCACCCGTAGAAACGATAACCGAACGCGCTGTCACTTTTGCGCCACTCTTCAGTGTCACTTCAATGTTTTCGCCTGCTGTATGCTCACTTACTGTAATATCAGTCGCTATTTGCTGATTCATTAAGTCAACATCATAAGAAAGTACATGTTGCTCTAGACTTGCGGCTAATGTTGGCCCTGTAGTTTCTGTTACTGAGATAAAGTTTTCGATAGCCAGTGTATCTTGTACTTGCCCACCAAAACGGTCTGCGATGATGCCTGTTCGCAAACCTTTGCGTGCTGTATAAATGGCTGCGGCAGCACCAGCAGGGCCACCGCCTATGATCAAGGTATCGAAAGGCGCTTTGTTATTAATGATATCGGCTTGTTTTGCGCCACTATTTGTATCGAGTTTATTGAGAATATCCGTCAACGTCATTCGGCCAGCGCCCAATAATTCCCCATTAAGAAAAATGGAAGGTACAGACATAATCTGACGAGCTTCGACCTCTTCTTGAAAATGCGCACCATCAATCATGGTGTGCTGAATATTCGGGTTTAAAGCCGCCAACATGTTGAGTGCCTGAACAACATCAGGGCAATTTTGGCAAGTCAGTGAAACATAGGTTTCGAAATGTAATGGCTGAGAAATGTCTGTAATTTGTTCACGCTGTTCGTCAGTCACTTTAACGGGGTGACCACCTGTGTGTAATAACGCAAGCACCAGTGATGTAAACTCATATCCCATCGGTAAGCCTGCAAATAGAATACGTGCATCACCGCCACGTTCAGCCACACCCAAGGTAGGTTTTCCACGCTTAGCTATTTTCTCAACCACGGTGATACGGGGTGAGAGTGCCGCGATATTTTGCGCAAGTTTCTTCATCTGTTCAGCAAGTGCGCTATTGTCAGCAAAAACGATAACGTCAATATCACTCACAAGTTTGTTTAAGTAATCAGCTAATTGTTGTTTTAAAGTTGCATCTAACATATGTATCCCCTACCAATAGCGACAAACGCCCCGTAACCGGGGCGCTATTTACGACTAAATTTTCCCAACCAAATCAAGTGATGGCGCAAGCGTTTCAGCACCTTCTTTCCATTTAGCTGGGCATACTTCACCTGGGTTTGCAGCAATGTATTGTGCTGCCTTCACTTTACGCATCAACTCACCCGCATCTCGACCTATACCACCGGCATTAATTTCGATCACCTGAATTTTACCTTCGGGGTCGATAACAAACGTACCGCGCTCGGCTAATCCACCTTCTTCAATCATCACCTCAAAATTACGCGTGATACGGCCAGTAGGGTCACCGATCATGGGATATTGGATTTTCTTAATGGTATCGGAACCGTCATGCCACGCTTTGTGCGTAAAGTGGGTATCGGTTGATACCGAGTACACTTCAACACCGCGTGATTTCATTTCGTCGTAATAATCCGCTAAATCACCTAATTCTGTCGGGCAAACAAAGGTGAAATCAGCAGGGTAAAAAAAGACGATTGACCATTGGCCTTTTAGATCTTGATCCGTTACTTCAATGAATTCACCTTGATGAAATGCTGTTGCTTTGAAAGGTTTAATTTCTGTGTTGATCAATGATTGTGTCATGCTTATTTCCTCTGTTGTTTGTTTTGTGTCATTCTCTTGGTGACTAAAAACATCATAGGTTGATAAGCAGGTGAACTAAAATTGGTTGTTTCTTTGGTTATCATAGGTAAATCCTATGATGTGAACGCATAAGCTAATCGAATGATAAGATTGGTAATTAATGCTATCTAAGTAAGGCTGTAACTGAGTTTTTGTTTTGTCTATACCCATCGGAATTGGAGATGCAAGAAGGCGGCAAGCGAGCGAATCCCCATGAGCTTACAGTCAGTAAGTGATTGGGGGGCCAACGCCCTTGCATCTTCAAGGGTGAGCGGTATATATGTCATTTAGGTTTTTGAAAGTAACCGTAACAGTAGAAAATAATAAATGAAGTGCTGTTGATCTAAGGAAGTCAGCTTGCTGTGAATCAATTTTTATCGTAAAAAAATGCGAATGGTGAGTTATTTGAGCGAAGTCTGGTGCTAGCGAAACCTGACAAGCTGCGCCTTAATAACTGCCAGATGCAATATCATAGATCGCTGCTTATTCTATTAAATTTCACGTCAAATTTAGAGCCAACCTCAGCATATCTTTATGTTGAATTCCACTCTCATAAATGGGGTCATTATAGTTATCTAGAAAGAAATCTTTAATGATGCTATCAACTCTAAACCCTAAACGCTGATAAAAGGTCAGCTGGTGACCAAAAGCACCCGTACCCAAAACGACTCTTTTAACATCTTTATCTGCTAACGATTCAATAACATATGCAAGCAGTTTTGTACCTATACCATTCCTCTGTTCGCCAGGAAAAATAGATATATTGGCTATCTCTACAGTAATCTCATCCACACCATGAGTTACACAGGCACCAGAAAGTTGATTATCTATCCATGCACCAAAGCACTCAGCTTCTTTAAGGTATTCTGTAACACGCTTTTCTGATGGGTCAGCTTCAAGTAATAAACGCATAGGGATGGCATCAGAGGAAATTTTCTTGAACAACAACAATGCCTTAACCTCACTTAAATCATTGAAATAACGGCTTAATGAATGAGAAGTCGTCTTTCTTTCTGCAAACATATTTTACCGCAGTTGACTATCTTTACTTCCCCTCCGATTGTACCCACTCGCCAAATAACTTTCTGTATCATGCGCAGTTTGACAAGGTACACATAACCTTACGCCTTTAATGGCTTGCTGTCTCGCTATTGGAATTTTGGCATTGCATTCTTCACAACGAGAAAAACTCTCGCCTGTCGGCAATGAATTTCTTGCCAGCATAACAGCGTCTTCGATACTTGCATCAATTTGATCCTGCACCGCACCTTCAGGTGCCCAACCTGTTGCCATCATCTTCACCTTTTTTATCAAAGGTTAAAAGTCTAAAGCGTTAACATAAATTTTACGATAATGGTCGTGTTTATTTGCTGACCAGTTACAGGGAATCAGTGCACAGTATCGATGAACAATTAACCTGCTTATACCGATCACCCTTGAAGATGCAAGGGCGTTGCCCGCGCTCGCTCACCCCAATCACTTACTGATTGTAAGCTCATGGGGATTCGCTCGCTTGCCGCCTTCTTGCATCTCCAATTCCGATGGGTATAGATAGCAGATTCAGCTGATGGATGATGTTTTATTCTCTCCAACCACCGGAAAAAATAATCGCCCTCGGGCTTTGTTAGATAATGCCCTGTTTTATATCTGAAATTTGGATCACTAAAGATTTCCTCTACAATATTTGTTTTTCCGGTGGAACGTTTGAAGGGATCTCGCTCAGGCTCAGTCACACTAATGAGGGTATTGGTATTAAGGAATTTATCTGCAGCCCTGTGGTTAATCACAGTATCGTCACGTCGATGGCGAATAAGCACCTGTGTTTGCTGCAATTTTTTTATCGTATCTGTTAAGTCAAAGGCTTGCTGACTTAAAATGAAGGGTTTTAACGCCCATAACCCCTGCTGTATACCAGGTTTAGGGAGCGAGATATCATCCGTGCTGGTTGGCACAGCATCAAGAAGA
Source organism: Pseudomonadales bacterium (assembly GCA_965248335.1). GTDB lineage: Bacteria > Pseudomonadota > Gammaproteobacteria > Pseudomonadales > DT-91 > CAKMZU01. The sequence goes on along the minus strand of CBDFIY010000003.1, from coordinate 787,917 downwards.
ACACCTTTACTCTGAAATTCTGCCGCTATACGCACCGCCGTGTTGCCACCTAGGCACCAACTCCATGGAATGATATTTTGCGTCGGGATTTTGTACAACTGGGCAAGTTTTTCTACCATGATTTTGGCCATCTTAAAATTATCATCAAAATCATATCGATCATGCCCTTCAATTTGACTTTTACCAAAGGGCGGCATGTTCATTGTGACAACCGGTAGCCCTGTTTGCTGGCTGATTTTCCACATAGGGTTGTCGCGGCTATTTTTCCGGCCAATATACTGATAAGTACGAATATCTTCAGCTAATCCTGGCATGTAAAAGATCACAAGTTTTTCGTTATCAGGCTTACCGTCTATTAAGGAGTGAGCGGCCGTTAATGTTGTATCTTCTCTAAGCGCCGTCCAATCATTACCGCTATCGATAATATGCGCTTCAATCGTGGCACGTCTGCCATTAATCGTTTCATTAATCACGAAGTTTGAGACAGTCTCATCCTCAAAGGTGGGTGAATGGCCCCCAAACTTTTTATTGCTGTCATCGCGACTATGTAAGGCAAACAATTGAAACAAGCAATCCAACCAAGGTTTCTGAAGTTTTGTGTTATACCAGTAACTGGCACCAAATAAACTTAACGCCCCAGCAGTACCACTTAACGCGACCAGGCTTTTCTTTAAGTAGCGATTTTCTGTAGGGGCTTCAACCCTATTGCTGCCGAATGCTTACCTGTCTTCGCCGTTGTTTGTTGTCGGTCAGTGATTACAGCTTCATTATGTGAAACATGCATAAAGTTCCCGGCCGAAAAACCTTGCACAGAACAAACAAGCACACTCCACAGAAAAAAAAATCTCACCATAAGACTTCCCATAAAAATTAAATCGGTCAGACAAGTCTATTCTTCATATACCCATCGGAATTGGAGATGCAAGAAGGCGGCAAGCAAGCAAATCCCCATGAGCTTACAGTCAATAAGTGATTGGGGGGTCAACACCCTTGCATCTTCAAGTGTGATGGGTATATTTGTCACTTGCGGCATTCAGTTACTAACAAAGCAAATAAATATTTGTTCAAAAATTTATTTTTTTCGCTTTTTTTTGAAAAAATTGGAAAGCTTTTCAGAAGCGGAAGATTGTAACGAAGAAACAACAACGCTAACGTGATGATTAAGAAAGTCACTGGAAAAAAATTGATTTTTACTCACTACCACGCCTGACTTAGGCTCAGCAGCAGCATAAATAAGTCGATTAACCCTCGCATGCACGATTGCGCCTGCACACATAGCGCAGGGTTCAAGCGTGACATAAAGATCAGCATTCACAAGCCGGTAATTATCGATTTTTTTTGCAGCATCCCTTAACGCGACAATTTCGGCGTGTGCCGTAGGATCACAGCTCGAAATCGGTTGATTAAAACCACGACCAATGATTTCACCAGCGAGCACAACAACCGCACCGACGGGGACTTCATCCAGCGCTGCAGCTTGATCAGCAAGCATCAGCGCCTCACGCATGAAATCCTCATCTGTCATGATGACGCTTATTCCCACTCAATCGTAGCAGGCGGTTTTGAAGAAATATCGTAGGTGACACGAGAGATATCCGGCACTTCGTTTATGATGCGACGAGACACATTTTCGAGCAGATCATAAGGCAAGTGCGCCCAACGCGCCGTCATAAAATCAATGGTTTCTACCGCACGAATGCTCACGACCCACGAATACCGGCGGCCATCACCAACAACACCCACCGATTTAACCGGAATAAATACGGCAAAGGCTTGGCTGGTTTTATGATACCAATCTGCTGCATGTAACTCTTCCATAAAAATCGCATCCGCTTGGCGCAAAATATCCGCGTATTCTTGTTTGACTTCACCTAAAATACGCACACCCAAGCCAGGCCCAGGGAACGGGTGACGGTAAACCATATCGTAAGGAAGTCCGAGCGCCAAACCAAGCTTTCTGACTTCGTCTTTAAATAACTCACGCAAAGGCTCAACAAGCTCAAACGCCATATCGTCGGGCAAGCCGCCAACATTGTGATGCGACTTAATCACATGTGCCTTGCCATGCTTGGATGCTGCGGATTCAATAACGTCGGGGTAAATCGTCCCTTGTGCCAGAAATGAAACATCTTTAATCTTCTCGGCTTCTTGATCGAATATCTCAATGAAGGTGTTACCAATAATTTTTCGTTTTTTCTCGGGATCAGCCACCCCTTTTAAGCGGCCTAAAAACATCTCTTCGGCATCCGCACGAATCACTTTAACGCCCATATTATCGGCAAACATCTGCATAACATCATCGCCTTCATTAAGACGTAACAAACCATTATCCACAAACACGCAGGTCAACTGGTCACCAATGGCCTTATGTAATAAGGCCGCCACCACAGACGAATCAACACCGCCCGATAAACCCAACAACACTTTTTTGTCTTTCACCTGCGCACGAATGGTCTTAATGGCATCATCGATAATATTTTCTGATGTCCACAACGATTCGCACCCACAAATGCCGTGAACAAATGCTTCGATAATGCGCTGACCTTGTAACGTGTGCGTAACTTCTGGATGAAACTGCAACGCATAAACATTTTTCTCGGCATGATACATACCGGCAATCGGCGCAGAACCCGTTGATGCCATAGCAATAAAGCCATCGGGTAAGCCGATCACTTTATCGCCATGACTCATCCACACATCAAGAAAGTCTTTACCATCTTCGTTGTGATCAGAAATCGTCTGTAACAACGGATTACTCTCAATGATCTCAACACGCGCATAACCAAACTCATGTTTCGTCGCTGATTCAACTTTACCGCCCAGCTGGCTAGCCAAAGCTTGCATGCCATAGCAAATACCAAAAATCGGCAAACCCGCCGATAAGATTGCTGGGTTAATAGTGGGTGCATCCTCCCCTGTCACCGTTTCAGGCCCGCCCGATAAAATAATGCCTTTTGCGCCAAAAGCTGCAATATCAGCCGCTGATAAATCCCAGGGTCTTATTTCACAATATACCCCTGCTTCACGCACACGGCGTGCAATGAGTTGCGTATATTGCGAACCAAAATCAACAATAAGAATTTTCTGAGCATGGATATCAACAGACATGATGTCTCCAAAAGGTAAAACGAAAAAACCCTGCAATGAGGGTTTTATCTATTCTGACTTATCGGTTTAAAACTGATTAAGTCGCTTTATAATTAGGGGCTTCTTTGGTGATGGTAACGTCATGCACATGGCTTTCACTCATTCCTGCTGCCGTGACGCGTACAAATTCAGGTTTGGTGCGCATTGTGTCCATATCAACGCTGCCGGTATAGCCCATTGATGAGCGCAAACCACCGATCATTTGATGAACAATGCCGGATACTGGACCTTTATAGGCAATACGTCCTTCGATGCCTTCTGGGACAAGTTTTTCAGTGCCTTTAGACGCATCCTGAAAATAACGATCACTCGAGCCTTGATTTTGCGCCATGGCACCAATCGACCCCATACCGCGATAGGCTTTATAAGAACGCCCTTGGAATAACTCTATTTCACCTGGCGCTTCATCCGTACCTGCAAGCATGCTGCCCATCATGGCACAATGCGCACCGGCAGCCACCGCTTTTGACAAATCGCCAGAATAACGGATGCCACCATCAGCAATCAATGGAACACCACGTGAGGCAAGCGCCTTCGCCACATTCGCGATGGCTGAAATCTGTGGTACACCAATACCTGTGACAATACGCGTCGTACAAATAGAGCCTGGTCCAATACCGACTTTTACCGCATCAGCACCTGCATCAACCAAGGCAATTGCAGCTTCTGCAGTGGCGATATTTCCGCCGATTACATCAACATGCGGGTATTCTTGCTTAATCTTTCTCACACGATCCAAGACGTTTTTTGAATGACCATGCGCCGTATCCACGACCAGCACATCGACTTCTTCAGCCACTAATGCGGCTACACGCTCATCGGTATCTGGGCTCGTACCTACTGAAGCACCAACACGTAAACGGCCCAAGCTATCTTTACAGGCTAGAGGGTATACCTGCGCATTATGAATATCTTTTACGGTGATCATGCCTTTCAAGTTAAACGCATCATCCACCACCAACACTTTTTCAATACGGTGCTTATGCAGCAAAGATTTTACTTTCTCAGGATCGGTATTTTCTTTAACAGTGACCAGTTTATCTTTAGGTGTCATGACGTGTGCAATTTTCGTTGATAAGTCTGACTGATAACGCACATCACGGTTGGTCACTATACCGACAAGATTATCGCCTTGCAGTACAGGTACACCCGAAATATTGTATTTCTCTTTAATACGCAGCAATTGCTCAATCGGTGCATCGGATTGAATCGTAATGGGGTCGGTAACCACGCCACTTTCATGCTTTTTAACTTTAAGTACTTGTTTGGCCTGATCTTGAATCGACATGCTTTTATGAATAATACCGATGCCACCCTCTTGTGCCATGGCGATAGCTAAACGCCTCTCGGTGACGGTGTCCATCGCCGCAGAAACCAATGGAATATTTAATTGAATATTCCGCGTTAATTGCGTTTTTAGAGAAACATCACGCGCAGTCACCTCTGAGTAAGCAGGGAGTAACAATACATCATCAAAAGTCAGGGCTTCTTCGCGGATTCGCATGATCAAAATACCTTTAGGCATTGGCCGAATGAAAACGAGCAATTATAATCCGATTGCAGCTTGCAGTAAACGTTCCCCCATTATTTAAATCGAGACGCCATGCCTAGCCACATACCTGATGACGCCCCCATTCTCAGCGTGAACGAACTTAATCAATATGCCAAAGGTATTTTAGATATGCATGTTGGCAAAGTTTGGGTCACTGGCGAAATATCCAACTTCAGTCGCCCCGCCTCAGGCCATTGGTACTTCACACTTAAAGACCAAGCTGCCCAAGTGCGCTGCGCCATGTTCCGCAACAAAAATCAGTTTTTGCGCCTACAACCTGACAACGGCAAGCAAGTGCTATTGCAAGGCAGTGTCAGCCTTTATCCACAGCGTGGAGACTACCAGCTCATCGTTGATTACATGGAGGAATCCGGCATTGGTGCATTACAACGCCAATTCGAGTTACTCAAAAAAAAGCTTCAACAAGAAGGCCTTTTCGAACAACATCGAAAAAGAACGCTGCCAACCTACCCTGAGCACATCGCCATTATCACTTCAAAATCAGGCGCTGCATTGCAAGATATGCTACGCGTTCTAAACAATCGGCAAATGCAACTTTCCATCACACTGATTCCCGTGAGCGTACAGGGCGACAAAGCCGCCCCCGAAATATGTAAAGCCATAGCACTCGCTAACCAATGGAATCAAACAGGCAACAAACCAATAGATGCCATGATTGTAGGTCGAGGCGGTGGCTCCATCGAAGATTTATGGCCTTTTAACGAAGAAACCGTCGCAAGAACTATCAGTGCCAGCGGCATCCCTATCATCAGCGCTGTTGGCCACGAGACCGATACCACCATTGCCGACCTTGTTGCTGATGTACGCGCACCGACACCGTCAGTCGCCGCCGAGATCATCAGCCCAGAACTGGATCAAATCAACCAACAACTCGATAATATAGAAAAGCAATTAAAGGATAAAATCCAACTGCAACTGCACGCGCATCACAAACAGCTTGAACACATAAAACGTAAACTCCAGCACCCAGGACAAAAACTATTAGCTTACCGCCAACAGTTTGACCTCTTATCTTTGAAGTTACAGCAATCACAGCAACAATTTTTGACAAATAAGCAAAGCGCATTACAGAGGTTAACGCAATCAATCACAAGCTTTAACCCAAAACAAAGACTCACCGAAGAGCGTACGAAAATCACACAACTGAATCAAAACCTCGTCAAATATACAAGCCAGTTACTCAACGAGAAAAAGCAACAATTCCGACACAACTCAGAATTACTTGATAGCGTCAGCCCTTTAGCTACACTCAGCCGAGGTTATGCCATTATCGAGAATGCCGAGCACCGTATCATCCGCAATATAAATGATATAAATAAAGGCGAGGTTATCACCGCTAAGATTAAAAACGGCGACTTCAAGGCAAAGGTACTGTAGAGGTTCAATATTTATCTGTTGGCTAACGGCCTATTCATACTGATAATGTCTTCATCGCTTACTCAGCAGAGAGGTAAGTGAATGTCTTTTACATTGAAACAAACTGAGCTCACCGCCCGAAAAAAACTGTGGATTACCAAAAAACGCATCCAGCTGAGAGCACAAAAAAACCTTACCTTTACGACACAAAAACAACATTCTTTCTATCTAATATACCCATCGGAATTGGAGATGCAAGAAGGCGGCAAGCGAGCGAACCCCCATGAGCTTACAGTCAGTAAGTGATTGGGGTGAGCGAGCGCGGCCAACGCCCTTGCATCTTCAAGGGTGATCGGTATAGATCACCATGATTAAGACAAAAGGCAGCATCACCCACAATATGCTCATCAAAAACACTCCCTAATGAACGTTAATCAAAAGTCACTATCGAAAAAGTGCACGCCCTCATGAAATTCAACATGCAACCAAACCGATTGAGACATACCAATGCCCAACCAGCCTGTCACCACCTCAACCCTTCTTGTTTTTTTAATAATCTTTTTACCCCAAATACCATTTGCAGCAAAAGGGACATGGCAGCCACCCACATCCGCCCTTAAAGACCAATATAAAATCAGCGCCAGCAACACATGCCCATACTCCAAGCAGCGGGCATGGATCAACATGCTTTTATCACAGCTTTCAACGCAGCCCTCGGAGATGAAACGGAAATCGCGACTTTAGCGTCTTCACTCAGGAACACAGGACTCAAAAATAAAGCGGAAGATCCACACGAAAAAAATCATGGATCCGAGCAAAGCAACCCATTCAAGAAGCGCCATCACAAAGTGCCGCTCCCACCATCCCTAGAGGGATTCACACCAAACCTCGCCAACATCCCACCCCTTTTCTTCGAAAAAGCCATGACAGAACACTTTGGTCTAAACGCCTCCCCCATCAACCCCCAACAAACAGAGCCCCACCAACAATAAACTGGAATACCTCCACAGCAGGTTGCATATTACAAATATTCCTATATTATGTTGCGCCTCATAAAGCTAGTACCTTACTGGCTACATTTTAACTCCTTACTTTACTGTGCGGCATACACAGAAAGCGAAACCAAAAGGAAAATACAGTATGCGTCATTACGAGATTGTGTTTCTGGTACATCCCGACCAGAGCGAACAAGTTCCTGGCATGATTGAGCGTTATCAAGCGGCCATCACCACTGACGGCGGAAAAATCCACCGCACAGAAGACTGGGGCCGCAGACAGCTTGCCTACCCAATCAACAAAATTCACAAAGCACACTACATTTTGATGAATGTCGAAATGTCGCAAAAAGCGCATGACGAGCTAACAACCAACTTCCGCTACAACGATGCTGTTCTTCGCAACCTAATCATCAAACAAGATGAAGCGATCACCGAAGAATCTGTCATTATGAAAGCTGAAAAAGAAAAAGAAAGCCGCGTCCAAAGCCGTACACAAGCAAGCGCGCCTGCAGAAGCTGACAGCGCAAAAGAAGCGCCTACTGATACCGCCGACAACAACGAAGCAACACCTGAAGGGTAAAGGAGATATATTATGGCTCGATTTTTCCGCCGCAGAAAGTTTTGCCGTTTCACAGCTGAAGGCATCAAACACATCGATTATAAAGATCTTGAAACATTGAAAGCCTACGTTTCTGAAACAGGCAAGATTGTTCCAAGTCGAATCACAGGTACAAAAGCCAAGTATCAACGCCAGCTAGCGACAGCTATCAAACGCTCACGTTACCTTGCGCTTCTCCCTTACACGGATCAGCACGATTAAATAAACACTATGCTTGCTTTAGCACAATGGATTCTCAAAGGGCGCGTACAAACAGCAATATGGATAGTCATCTGTATTGCAACGAGCTATTGGATGAACCTCAATGCACTACTGGGTGCATCTGGGCTCGCACTGGTATGGTTACGAAAAGGTGACAAAGAAGGCTTATTTGCAGCCGCATGGGCATTAATTCCCGCGCTCTGCATAGCCTACCAATTCAATAGCTACTACCCGCTCGCGCTCCTTGTACCCGCGTGCTTAGCAAGCGCTGCCTTGCGAGTAACGTCGCGCTGGTCATTAACACTTATCGCTTTATCTGCTGGTAGTATCATAACAAGCTTTATTGTCATGGTTTTTGGTAGCGAAAGTTTGCAGGTATACATCACGGCCTACGAACAAATCACGACCCAAATACAGCAGCAAGCAATGCAGAACCCAGAACTGGTTAAACTACTCCCTAAAACATTGCAACTAAGTACCGTTGCAGGCGTACTGGGAACAACACTGATTCTCTCAAGCTTTTTAAGCCTACTGATTGCGAGATACTATCAAGCAAAACTGTTTAACCCGGGCGGCCTGCAGGAAGAGTTTCACACGTTAAGGCTTTCAAGAATCGAAACGCTTGCCGCCTTGCTGGTGACGGGCTTTTTTATCATTCAGGCACACGCTTATTTAAGCTGGATATGGATGTCGATATTCCCACTACTGATTAGTGGCATCGCGTTCTTCCACTTTTTCGCGAAACAAAAAAAATTGGCCACACCTTGGTATGTCCTCTTTTATATTGTTCTGATTGTCTGGAACCCTTTTAAAATTATGATGGTAACTTTAGCGATACTGGATAGCTTTACCCCGATCCGCCAAAGAATCCAACAAGCAAGTAAAGAATAAACAGGTAGAGGTGACGTATGAACGTTATATTATTAGAACGCATAGGAAAACTCGGCAACCTAGGCGACAAAGTGAACGTCAAAGCAGGTTACGGGCGTAACTATCTTATCCCTTTTGGCAAAGCAGTACCCGCCACTAAGGACAACGTAGAAGTTTACGAAGCAAAACGTGCAGAGCTTGAAAAAGCCGCTACCGAGAAATTGGCTGCAGCGCAATCGCGCGCAAAACAATTAGAAAGCATCAGTATATCTATCGCTGCAAACGCTGGCGAAGAAGGTAAATTGTTTGGCTCTATCGGCACGAAAGATCTTGCTGACGCAATCATTGCAGCGGGCGTTGCTATCGACAAAAGCGAAGTTCGCCTACCCAACGGCGCACTTCGTGACCTCGGCGAATTCAGCATTGATATCCAGCTACACACAGATGTTATCCAAGCTGTTGCTGTTGTCATTGTCGCTGAATAAATAGCACTCATAGCTGGAGCGCAGCTTCAGCTATTTTTTTACCCCCTCTATTATTTCAACCCTCTCGTGTACCCCAATGGTATGCCTGCTTTCTATTGCCTTTAAATAAATGATCATCACCTGACACTGACTATCGCTTGCCCTGCCGCAAACTTTCCTCTACGCTTAGCTCGATTCTGACCGTATCTTCAATGAACACATACCCTCAAATAAATACGAATTCTTATAAACCTATGGAAGAACACGCACCCGTTTTACAGCCTGCTTTCGAAGAAGACATTAACATCCAACACCTTCTACCACCGCATGCACTTGAGGCTGAACAATCCGTGATTGGTGGCCTACTCATCGCCAACGACCGCTGGGATGATGTCGCCGACCTCGTCATCGCCGAAGATTTTTATCGCAAAGAACATCGCTTGCTGTTTACTGCAATGCAAGAATTAACCGCCATAGAATCACCGATTGATATTGTCACTTTATCCGACAGACTCACCAATCTAGACCAATTGCATGAAGTGGGTGGCCTCGCTTATCTTGCAGAACTCGCGCACAACACACCCAGCGCTGCAAATATCCGAAACTATGCCAAGGTTGTCCAAGAGAAAGCCTCTGCCCGTAAACTGCTACTACTCTCCAACCACATTGAGCAAATCACGCGAAACCCTGAAGGACGCAATATCCTGGATATTGTCTCCGAAGCTGAGAAAACACTCAATGACATCAGCGAGAACAAACAGGATGATAACGGGCCGCGATACGTCAACCCCATCTTAAAAAGTACCGTTGACCAAATTGAAAAACTCGTTGCCAATCAAGGCCAGCTTTCAGGGCTATCATCGGGCTTTATAGATCTCGACAAGCTCACCAACGGCCTACAACGCTCAGATTTAATCATCGTTGCAGCAAGGCCTGCTATGGGTAAAACAACCTTCTCGATGAACCTCATAGAATCAGCGCTGTTCAAGCCAAAAGAACCAAAACCCGCCATTGTGTTCAGCATGGAAATGTCAGCAGAACAGCTCATGCTTCGTATGGTATCGGCTGCAGGGCGTATTGACCAAGGCGACATCAAACGCGGCACACTCAAAGATGACGACTGGCCAAAACTCAGCAGCGCCATTCAAAAACTCAAAGATAAACCACTTTATATTGATGACACCCCTGCCCTCAACCCAACCGACCTTCGCTCGCGTGTTAGGCGTATCGCGCGTGACCATAACGGCGAAATTGGCTTAATTATGGTCGATTACTTACAACTGATGACAGTAGCCGGCCGCTCCGAAGGCCGAACGAACGAAATATCAGAAATCTCACGCTCACTCAAAGGTCTCGCCAAGGAATTTAACTGCCCTGTCATTGCTCTGTCACAGCTTAACCGATCACTCGAGCAGCGCCCAAATAAACGCCCAGTGATGTCAGACTTACGTGAATCGGGTGCCATCGAGCAAGATGCGGATATCATCATGTTTATCTATCGAGACGAAGTCTATGACGAAGATAGCCCCTATAAAGGCCAAGCAGAGATTATCATCGGTAAGCACCGAAGTGGCCCTACAGACACAGTAAGGCTCGCTTTTATTGGCCGCTATACACGATTTGATAACCTTGCCCCCGAAATGTACCAAGACGAGTATTAACGCAATAGCATGGCTAAAGAAATAGAGCGCAAGTTTCTCGTTAGCAATACGGCTATGTTACGTGACCTTAAAGGCGACCGAATCGCTCAAGGGTATCTCAACACAAACCCCGAGCGAACTGTTAGAGTTCGCATCATGAATTCAGAAGCATGGATTACAATCAAATCTAAAACGGTAGGCATTAGCCGGGATGAATTCGAGTACCCTATCCCTGTTGCCGATGCAGAACAATTGTTAATGCTTTGCGAAACCACGCCAATCAATAAAAAGCGCTATCCCCTTCGCGATAAAAATAAGGACTGGGTTATCGATGAATTTTTTGATGACAACCAAGGGCTTGTCATTGCAGAAATTGAATTGACTCACGAAAAAGAGCCTATCGATAAACCCGACTGGCTAGGAGAGGAAGTGTCAGATGACCAGAGATACTTCAATAGCGCTTTAAGCAAAAAGCCTTTTAAGCAATGGAAGGAAAAATAAAGGAATGAGTAGAAGCGTTAATTGGTGCGCCAGGAAGGATTCGAACCTCCGACCACCTGGTTCGAAGCCAGGTACTCTATCCAGCTGAGCTACTGGCGCAGGATTACGAACAAGAAAATGGTGCGCCAGGAAGGAGTCGAACCTCCGACCGCCTGGTTCGTAGCCAGGTACTCTATCCAGCTGAGCTACTGGCGCACATGATATCGTTCAGTCTTAATGAAGGTGGTGCGCCAGGAAGGAGTCGAACCTCCGACCGCCTGGTTCGTAGCCAGGTACTCTATCCAGCTGAGCTACTGGCGCATCGTGCTTCATTGAGGTGGCGTATGATATTTCTCAAACCCTCATATGTCAACCGAAAAATGACATGCTAAAAAAGTCGGCTAACTTTCACTGCTGCAAACCTTTCTCATAAACGCCGAAAGCTTATAAATCAGACAATTTTAATCATACAACCTCATACACGGCAAGATCACCTCGTACAAATAAAAAATAAATACTTATTAAATTTATTTTGGTTTTCTGACTCAAAAGTGACTAGCCGCTATCAAGTGGCAGTTTACTTTAACCAGACCAAGAGATTTATTTAACACCATGAAAATATGTCAACTATTCCTTATTTTACTACTCACTCACAACTTTACCTTCAGCGCCAATCAAACAGATCAAGAAGATTGTACCACTTCCGCATTTGAACCTACGATCCTTGATAAGGACGGTAGCACAAGACGCGCATCATTCGAGCTATCAGAGCGATCGCCATTAGTACCAAAAATCGCCGGGGGTACATTTCGTTCTTTTCTTGCTGGCCTTTGTTGCGGCCAGCCAAAAGATGCCGGAGAAAGAGATGAATCCAAAAGGGAAAACTCCGGGGGCTCTCTCGAAGCATCGACAAGTAGTCAACTTTCACATACTGACACTAAGAATTATGGAGGGCCATCATTTACTATAGATGGAGAGCGTCCAAGGGATGGTTTAGATACCACAGACTCTAAGAAGCATAAAATAATAACACGAACAGTTGTTCGCCGCCCAGTCGAAAAGACTACAAAAAGAACGGTTGTCAGGGAGATAACAAGACTTTCTGAAACAACATTAACCAACTCATCGGATGAAGAAGCCAACCCACTCGCAGGTGAAACAAAAGAATAATACACATCAGCCGCGAAATTTGTAACTCATCAACTCAACCGGTGCACCATTCACCTCAATGAATGCCACCATTAACCCCTCTGATGGCGAATTAGGGGGGATAATCACATTCCGCCCCAAAAGCGCACCATCCAAATCTTCCACCTCAAAGGCAACATGAGGAGCTTGTTTTACCAAATCAGGATAGGGCGCACCCTCCCAATACCGCTGCCACTGTATACCATAAGGGAGGCAGCATTTAAGAAGATACCTTTTTTGGGTGTATAGTCACATCCCACTTTTTCAGCTCGGCATGTCTTGTAATGTGGGGTTGAATCTCGTCAAGCACTTCCTTACTTGGCCTTACACCTTTCGTATAAACCTTATCAATTAAATCAACAATTGTTTTTTTACATTTATGCACAAGACTTTTTGTCCACTCCACCACCACATGAACTGAATTTAGAAGTGTGCCATTCCAATGGCTTTCCAAAAAAGCCCACCGCCTTTCAATGGGATTATATTTGCTGTGATAAGGAGGGTAGTAAACCAGCCTGATTCTCAGCCCAGTTTGACTGGAAAATTGCACCATCCGCAAAAGAAACTGAGTTCGCAGGCTATTACTCTCCGGGCCATTGTCTGTATAAATAATCAGCTCATCTTTGTCCTTGTTAGCTTCTTTGACATTCTCCCACCACAATTGCAGTGCATCACAAATAAAGTCGCTCGTCTTGTAGGAGAGTCCATAAACAACATGGAGTTGATCGTTATCTAGGTTAAGAATCCCAAATGGCACCATTTTATCTTTATCTGCCATATCGTGATCTAGCGCCTGGACCACTTCTGCTCCGCGAGATTTACCCGCTCTGGAAAAGTCGCCGAGATTAACAGTAGCCTTGCAGTCTATGCTGATCTGCAACGTGTTTTGTCGTTGACTGGCTTCTGCTCTAACTTTGTTGACGTTGTCGAAGATGGCGTTAGTTTCTGGTATTTTTTTTCAGGTTTGGATTTCTGCACCTTGCGGAGCTTATAACCCATCCTATTCAGGATATTGCTAATGGTTCGCTCTTTAGGTAGAAGGTCTTCTTGCCAGTTCTTTTCCTCGACTAGCTTCTGCCGTACAACTTTGGCCGTTATGCGGGTATAGGCAAATGTATTTCTTAACCGTGAATCCGCTTGGCTTTCAGGCTCAACCAGGCTACGGATATCATCTTCAAGGCCTACCAGTGCAACCTCGGATTTATTTTTTCCGCAGGGTTCATAATTTCCATAACAGATCATCCCAGTTTTTTTTTCGTTGATCCCTAATGCAACCGCCTTTCGTCCAAACCCAAAGGTTGATTCAGTCAACCGGGCACTTCCACTGCAAAGGGTTTCAGAAACTTCAGCCATAAAAAGTCTTTTTTCAGGGTTTTTTAATAGCCTGGCTGCTAATTTGAAGAGAGAAATATACTCAGGTTCTATATCAATTGAAGTGGGCATAAATAAAATAGAGAATAAACAACTTTAGACATGTAATGGTAGGGCATCATACGCTGGTAATGTTTAAAATGCTACTTCCCTAAGGGTTATTCTTATGGTCTGAGACCGTCATTTTGAGGTGTGGAAGATCAATCTCCCCTTCAAATTTTTCTATCGTCGGGATGCCTATATGGTTAAATTTCATCAACTCTCTCAACACAAATTAAGTGACACAATATTACGACTTATAACCTTAAGGATAGTTTAAAAAGCAGTGCTCAAATATAAACCAAGCTAACTGTGAATTTTATGCTTACCGCTTTAATTTGCATTGCTTGAATATCTTTAAGCCACCCCCATAAACTGAGACACTAAATCGTGAAGCTATTTGTTTTCCTTATGTTATGTACGCCCCCACTCATCGTCTTTTACAGCAGCACAGCAACAAGCAGAGATGGGAGCAGCTCTCAATTTGTCTCATTTCCATCAATAGAGAAAAGCTATCTTGAAAACCTTTACAGCCTTTTTTGCGTGTATTGCAGAAGAGAGAACAGCTCTGAAGATGAAGAAACCGAAGAGACGAACTATGGGAGCACTAAAATAGACAAATCTCCCACAGAACAAGAGCTTCACCCCTTGATTATAGAGGGCAACAACCTCAAATAAAAACTCGAAACCATTACTGAAATAAAAACGGTGATACTTTTAATAGGCGAAAAAAAACCAGCAAAAGCTGGATTTTTTTAATGGCGGAGAGGGAGGGATTCGAACCCTCGATAGGGGATTAGCCTATACTCCCTTAGCAGGGGAGCGCCTTCGGCCACTCGGCCACCTCTCCAATGGGCGGGTATAATAGCTAATCAGTAGATGATTGCAAGTAGTTTTTATCCCACGCACACAATTCATCTAAATCTGGTTATTATTCACCCACAGCCTCTTGCGAGCCATCTTTTTCACGCTGGATGCGTGCATAAATCTCTTCCCGATGCACAGGCACCTCTTTCGGTGCATTCACACCAATTCGCACTTGATTACCCTTAACACCCAAGACGGTCACAGTAACTTCATCACCGATCATAAGTGTTTCGCCAATCCGACGAGTCAAAATAAGCATATCTCTCTCCTAGGCCATTGCATATGCGACAGTGTGCGTACACACATATGTCCTGAAAAATTATTGATGACAAGCCGCAGCTTGTTAATTCAATCCGTTACGCCTGGTCAACCAAAATTTCTGGTTCTCCATCCAGCCCAAAGGCCGTGTGCAAGCCGCGCACCGCCAGTTCCATATACTTTTCATCCAGCACAACAGAAACTTTTATCTCCGAAGTAGTAATGAGCTGAATATTAATAGAAAGTTCCGCAAGGGCCGCAAACATTTTGCTGGCCACGCCGGCATGAGAACGCATCCCAACACCCACAATCGACACTTTACAAACTTGGTCATCGGTCAAAACTTGCTTGGCATTCAGTGTTTGTTTAACACTTTCAAGAATCTCAGTTGCGCGGCTCAAATCATTTCGCGCTACTGTAAAAGTGATATCATTACTTTTATCTTCTGCTGCATTCTGCACGATAACATCAACTTCTATATTTGCATCGCTAATCGGGCCTAGCACCTTAGAGGCAACGCCCGGCGTATCAGGAATACCTTTGATCGTTAACTTGGCCTCATCGCGCTGAAATGCAATCCCAGAAACAGCTGGCGCTTCCATATTATTATCACCTTCTAACGTAATTAATGTGCCTGGCCCATCCACGAAACTGGATAAAACCCGAAGCGGCACTTTGTATTTTCCGGCAAATTCAACGGATCTGATCTGCAGCACCTTAGACCCTAAGCTCGCCATTTCTAGCATTTCTTCGAAAGTAATCTGGCTTAAACGCCTCGCACTATCAACAACACGCGGATCTGTCGTATAAACACCATCAACATCAGTATAAATTTGGCATTCATCCGCTTTCAGTGCTGCAGCGAGTGCTACAGCTGTGGTATCTGAGCCGCCACGCCCTAAGGTGGTAATATTATCATCGCTATCAACCCCTTGAAAACCTGCCACTACTACAACAGCACCCGTATCAAGATCCGCCCGAATGCGTGCATCTTCGATACGCTTAATACGTGCTTTGGTATGCTCAGAATCGGTAAGGATTTCTATTTGACGCCCATTATAAGATTTAGCAGCATATCCACGTTTTATCAACGCCATGCTCAGTAATGCCGTAGTAACTTGCTCCCCTGTAGAAAGCAATACATCCATTTCTCTTGGGGTAGGTGTTTGCTGAATAGACTGAGCAAGATCAGTCAAACGAGTAGTTTCACCACTCATGGCAGAGACAACAACAACAACAGCATGCCCCTGATCTCTAAATGTCGCGATTTTATCCGCTACCGATTCAATTCGCTCGACAGAACCGACGGACGTACCGCCAAATTTTTGTACGATTAAACCCATTATAATTGTCTTATCTTGGTCTAAATGGCAAAAACACGCCTAGACATGCTTTATTTATTTCGGTTATATTAAATTTCGGCAATTTAACTATAATCGCCAACAAAAAGAAACCTAAACTTGCCGTAAACCATCAATATCGATGAAGATTTATGCAAGCTGAACGCATAAGATTTACACCCAACATTTTAGGCTATCATCTTCCAGAGCACACCAATGTCAACAGCCTATTTACGCGCAAACACACTACCGCTCATCATCCCTAGACAATAAGGGATCAGCTTCTCTTTCAATAACCCTCTCTCTATTACTTTTATTACTGCCACCTAAGAAACACGTCAGAAGACCCGACATAAGGGTAGACACAATGCATGAAGACGCGACAGATTGGGATGTACCACTTAAACAACAGAGTGTCGCGCTCGCGGCAAAACCCGAGGCCAAGGATGACGTGCCAATTATTAGCGCTGCCTTAGTGATGGGATCGCAACCCCTCGTCTTTTCCTCGCAGCCATCCTTGCAGGGTAACTCATTTTTTGTATTTCTCGAATCTTGGTATCTTTTGATCCTACCTGTCACCAGAGCTGTGCCTGCCGAAGCGGCACCTCCTACAATGGGTACCAAACATGCGCCACCTAGACTAAAACCAGAACACAATACCTGCTGAGCGGAAAGTAGGCCAAACAGCATCCAAAAACTAACCTGTATTTTTTTGACTGAGAACATAGATTAACTACAACGATGCCGAGTTAGAATAAACGCTAGGTAAAAATTTCTTTTCGAAAGAGTCGCTCATTAAAAAGCTTGGGGCATGAGTAAAACAACCCACACACACGTGGAAATCCTTTCAACCCTTAAATGAGCAGCCGCCAAAAGCACCCATCGTCATTATAGATGAGCTTGCACCCATCTAGGCAAGCTCTTCAGTACTTCTGGCAAGGCCGCGACGTCTTGGCCACCACCTTGCGCTGTATCTGGACGACCACCCCCCTTGCCACCCAGCCTCTCTGACATATCTTTAATCAACTGCCCAGCCTTAAGTTTACCGGTTAAATCTTTACTGACACCACCCACGAGTACAATGCCTTTTTCATCAACAGAAGCTAACAAGATAACCGATTGTCCGAGTTTATTTTTTAACTGATCCAGCGTTGCTAACAAGCTCTTGCGATCCACGCCTTCTAGCTGTTTTGCTAACACCTTAATACCTTCAACATCCTGCGCTTCCGATAAAAAATCCGAGCCAAAAGGTGTCGCTAGCTTTGCTTGCAGTTGCTGGATTTTTTTCTCTTGCTGCCTGCTCGATTCAACAAGACGCTTTAATTTATCATCAACCGATGCATCTTTTGCTTTCAGTAGGCCATTGATTGCGTCCAGTCGCTGCATGCGTTGCTGCATCAAATTAATGGCCGTGCTGCCAGTTAGCGCCTCAATACGGCGAACGCCTGAGGCAACCCCGGTTTCTTGAGTGATTTTAAATAAGCCAATATCGCCCGTGCGATCAACATGTGTACCGCCACAAAGCTCGACGGAATAACCACCCCCCATCGAAAGTACGCGCACCTCATCGCCATATTTTTCACCGAAAAATGCCATTGCGCCTTTTTCTAGCGCACCCTCCATATCTGTTATGTGGGTTTCTACAGATGAGTTTTCACGTATTAACGCATTCACTTTGGCTTCTACCTGTAGCAGTTCCTCTTGAGTAACCGCCTGCCCGTGAGAGAAATCAAAGCGTAGCTTTTGTGCATCATTTAGTGAACCTTTCTGCTCCACATGCGCACCTAACAAGTCACGCAAGACCGCATGTAACAAATGGGTTGCGGAATGATTTAAAACAATAGACCGGCGTTCATCTTGATCAACGGTCGCCACCAATCTATCGTCTTTTTTAACCTCACCTTCAAGAATTTCCACATAATGTAAATGATGACCACTTTGTTTTTTTACATCCGTGACGACAGCCTTAAAGCCTTCGCCCTGCAAAAAACCTTTATCGCCCACTTGGCCGCCGGACTCTGCATAAAAAGGTGTTTCTGCTAAAATCAAAACACCTTTTTGCCCTGTTTTCAAAATGCCAACCTCACCCTTCTCATCCAACAAGGCAGTCACTTTATGTTTTCCGGATAAATCCGCGTACCCTGTAAAACCCGTCTGCCCTTCCATTTTTATCTGCTGCGTGTAATCAACATCAAACTTACCCGCATCCTTAGAGCGTTGTTTTTGCGTATTCATGCAAGATTGATAGCCTTCCATATCCAACGACAACCCTTGCTCTCTAGCAATATCATTAGTCAGATCAACGGGGAAACCGTAGGTATCGTAGAGCTTAAATACAACCGCCCCCGGAATTTGCTTATCTTTTATCGTTGCGAGTGCCTCACTTAAGACTTGCATTCCTTTATCAAGCGTTTTGGCAAATTGCTCCTCTTCTTGGCGAATGGTTGTTTCAATCTTCGATAAAGCCGCGGGCAGCTCTGGGTATGCTTCGCCCATTTCAGCTGCTAAAGTTTTTGCTAGCTTGTAAAAAAAGAACCCCTCCGCGCCAAGCTTGTTGCCGTGACGAATCGCACGGCGCATAATTCGGCGCAACACATAGCCTCGCCCCTCATTGGACGGCGTAATGCCATCTACAATCAAAAACGCACACGAACGAATGTGATCAGCAATAACGCGCAAAGACTGCAAGCGCGTATCCTCAACACCGACAATCTCGGCGGCAGATTTTAAGAGTGCTTGAAAAAGGTCTATGTCGTAGTTGTTATGCACACCTTGCATAACAGCGGCAATACGCTCAAGCCCCATACCTGTATCGATGGAAGGGTTCGGCAAGGCATTCATAGAACCATCAGCCTGCTTCTCAAACTGCATAAACACTAAATTCCAAATTTCAATATAACGATCGCCATCGTCATTTTCGCCACCGGGCGGATCACCAAATATGGATTCGCCGTGATCATAAAATATCTCTGAACTTGAACCACAAGGACCTGTATCACCCATTTGCCAGAAATTATCTTCGTCGAGTTTTGAAAAACGCGCTGGATCTATTCCGATATCATCTTTCCAAATACGCTCAGCCTCATCATCTGAAACATGAACAGTGATCCATAATTTTTCAGGGGGTAAACCGAGTGTTTCAGTCAGAAACGTCCACGCAAAAGTGATGGCTTCTTTTTTAAAGTAATCGCCGAATGAAAAATTTCCCAGCATTTCAAAGAAGGTATGATGACGCGCGGTATAACCGACATTTTCTAGATCGTTATGTTTACCCCCTGCTCGTACACATCGCTGTGATGAGGTTGCTCGGTTATAGGGACGTTTCTCTTGCCCAAGGAACACATCTTTAAATGGCACCATACCCGCATTTGTAAACAGTAGCGTAGGGTCATTACCAGGAATCAAAGAGCTTGAAGCAACGACTTCATGCTGTCTTTCAGCAAAAAATCGTAAAAATGCATCTCTAATATCAGCAGTCGTTGTCGGCGTTGTATTCATTGGGGTGCTCATTTATTTTGCTAAACCTTGCTCTGCAAAAGATTGCTGACCGAGTACATGAAAATGCAAATGCATGACCGTTTGGCCTGCACTGCGGCCATTATTGGCTACGAGTCGATAACTATCCAAGCCTTGCTCTTCGGCTACTTTTGATGCAACAACCATCAAGTGCCCAAGTAACGCTTTATCGGCATCAGTGACACCCACTAAAGACACCAAGGGCTTTTTAGGAATCACTAAAAAATGTACGGGGGCCTGCGGATAAAGATCGTTGATCACAATGCACTCATCGTCTTCATGAAGTCTTTCAGCGGCAATATCATGGTTAATAATACGCTGAAAGACTGAGATCTCACTCACAGCAACTGACTCAATGCAGCGCTTCTTTTTCTTCTGTCGTTAATGCGCGTGCCTCAGCTTCAATCATCACAGGAATATCATCGCGAACAGGGTAAGCTAAGCCACTCGATTTACAAAATAGCTCTTCGGTTTCCTTGTGATAAACCAAAGCGCCTTTGCTGACAGGGCACACAAGAATACTTAATAATTTTTCATCGATCATAAGAATTTCTTTCCAGAATCAAGGCGGTGAGTCGTCAAAAGCGTGCATTATAAACACCTCACCCTGTAAAGTCATGGCGTTAAATAAGGCTTGATCAAAGGGCGCGGATCAAATTCAGCATCGAGGGTTGCAATAAATCGGTAAACACCCAAGAGTTTTCGACTTAAAAAGGTAAAAGCACGGGGTGGCGTAACAAAATAGGCGCTCATCGCCGATTGCGCTGCATGCTTTGCCGCACGCTTAGGCAACTGGCTACTCTGCCATCGGTAATCGCCCTCATCATTAAGGTATTGCTTATCTGTTGTGGTAAATGGCTCAACCAGCATCTGACAAAGTGCTGCAAAATCCTGATGTACAGCCTCAGGATTTTGCTCTTGCATGATATCTAAGTCTATAGCGCCTTGCTTAATTTGAGCGTAATCGTTCTGGATTGCACCGATCAACATCTGTCGCACAGGACTCAAGAAATCATCATCAAAAGCTAAAGCCGCACCAAAATCCAATAAAACCAATTGATCTTGGCCGTACTCATCAATAAATAGTCGATAATTGCCAAAGTTCGGGTCGGTTTGCAGCACATCCCATTCAAAAACCTCTTTTAAAAACACCTTCAAAAAGGCCTGAGCTATTGCATTACGCCGCTCCAATGACAAGTGACGCACAGACTCATCCGTCACGGGAACACCCGCCTCAAAACTGGATACCATCAGTCGAGACGAGGTATATTCCGAATAAACAGTAGGCACCTGCACCAGAGGTAGGTCTTTACATAAATCAGCAAAATCGGCTGTTACTTTTGCCTCACGCTGAAAATCCAACTCCAGTTGCAAGAGCTGCCTAACCTCTTCAATCCAGGCATTAAAGGAAGCCTCTTTTTTTACAAGCTTAAAGATCATCATCAACCTCGCAATACTCTTTAAATCGCTGTCGACTGCATCAGCCACTTCGGGATATTGCACCTTTAAGCATACCCACTGTTCAGTGGGTTTATGGAAAGCTTTATGCACTTGAGCAAGCGACCCTGCACCTATAGGCGCTGCATCGACATCAAAGTCACCAAATGCGCGCCCTAACAAATCTTGCACGTAAGGAGCCAGTAAAGCCCACTCATACGCCACATCACTCTCTTCGAAAGCCCTTAGGGCTTCGGCTATTTCATCGGGTAGTACATGATCACCGAGCAAAGCCATCATTTGCCCTATTTTTACCGCGCTGCCTTTTAATTGCGACAAGGCATGTACAAACTGTTGAGCTTGCTTAGAAAGAACAGCTTTATTTTTTTCCGTGCGTTTTTCTTTTGGTAACCATGCATTCAGAAGGATGTGTGTACCCGCTACAGCGCCTACTTTAGCAGAGGCAGTTGTAAGACTTAGTTGCCTTTTCCATGCACTTGTTTTTATCGCCTTCATCAATGTTTGCGCCCCTATTATCCCTTTCCAATTTTATCTGCATGAAGCAAACCATCGCCTCAACAGAAAACACCTATACTGACTGCATTCAACATTTTAAATGATTTTTTATGCGTAGACATTTTACCTGTCAATCGATTTACTGGGTACTCATAACGCTTCTTGCATTAACGTGCTGTGCAAAACCTACAAGTAATAAAACTACTCGCTTTGACGCGCCAAATACTATCCCCCTAACAAACACGACACCGTTACTACTGACATTTTCCGCAAAAGACAATCAACTGAATGACTACTCCTTATTTGTCTTAGGTTTAATCGATATTATTGCAACTATCGAGTTGCCGAATCAACTCAAGATCAATTACTCCCTATATGGCGTTGAATATACCTCTGATCAAGATTATCTACAGACAACGCCCATCAACCTATCCAGCCCACGTCAGTCATATTATCAATTATTAGATCGATTTCATCTGCCTACCGGTCAACTACAGGCATTAACGTTGGTTTTCTCTGGTGCAAATACACAGGTAGCCAAGCAGGGTGAAGAGCTGCATCTCTTCGATAGCTTTTCAGCACCTTTAGCAGACACTCAAGCCATTCAAACAATCATCGATATCACGCCTTCAATCAACCTCGCAGAAAATAATGGCCTCGCACTCAATCTGACTATCGATAAAGCACTATCAGCTATTGATGGCACCCCATCAGCGAGCAACCAACCCACCGCTGGATTTATTCCTGTTATCACCATGGAAAACATAACGGCCAGTGCCGAGCAGGGCATTCCTTTACACATTGAACGGAAAGGTGTTTTCCACGCCAATGATGACATGCTGCAGATCGGGTATACCCCTACCTTTAACCCTGCATTCAATCAAAACAAGAATGGAAAAATAACGCTTGATAACATTAATAAAGAAAACATCAATCAGCTTTCTGGACAAATGTTTGTTGATATAAAAGGCACGTATTGGTTATCTGATCACCGCCTATCGATCTCTCAGGGACACTTTTTTTCCTTAAAAGACAACACAATAAGCGTCCTTAAGAAAGGTCGCCTCTCAATGCAAGATAGCAAGCAATACTTTACTGGCTATGACATTCCACTCGGATTAGTCACACAATTTATCTCAACAAAAGAAGAAAAGGTAACCCTCCCTCTCGATATCGACGAACCAGAGGGTAAATTTATTACGCTCTTTTATGATGGACTGCAGTACCACTATCAACACCATCAACTTGATGAGCATAATTTTGATAGTAAGCAACTACTCATCCAGCAAGGCATCAGACTGACCCACCCAGACTTGCTTTCAATACACAGCATGCAAAAAAAAGACAGCAATGTACGTTTCGCCCTGCCAGAGCCTCAGCCCTGTGAGGACATTATCATTCAGCCCGTGAACGGTCAAAACAACTGCACAGGGTTTATAGAAAACATACAACTCCCTTTGTCGAGACAAGGTGAGTTTACGCTCACTCTTACACGAAATGGTTTCATCGATACAGATACAGATACAGATACAGATACAGATACATTAATGGTAAACAGCTCTCCTGATCTTACCAAAACATTTGATAACAGCAGTGATTTCTATGACGCACTAAAAGATGCGGTAATCAGCCAATCTTATAGAATAAATAGTTTTTCAGCTGAAGGCGTTCGCAATGGAAATACTTTTACTATCAGCCAGTCGGCTAACGCCATTCTTCTTGCGCCACAAGAGACACTTGACAAGGCCGTTGATAATTTTCTGCTAGAAAATAAAAATAGCGGCACCCTGTTCACACCCACCAACATTGCGTTGCTTGCGAGCACATCTATAGCCAGTATTGCATTTATCGCAACACTCACCCACTACGTAATAAAACATATAAGACAAGCTAAAACTGGCTCAGCGGGAAACACCCCTTATTACACATGGGTAAAACCCAAAACACTAATAAATAATCCAGAGCAACGAGGCGGTGCAATATGGGATGAAATCCAGCCTTCTTCAGGTCAATTACAACGCCTACCACCAAAACCTTTAGTCACTGACAATACAGGAGGAACTTCCCCTGAAGGCATCGCCTTTACCTACGACAACGAAGAAATCACCATCAGAACTGTTACGCTTGCAGACCGAATACTCGATTTATCCAAACCAGAAAACCACCCTATCTTCGAGCGTAGCACAGGTGCTTATTTCTTCCCTAAAACGCAGTTTCAGATCGATAACGACCTACCTGCAGACACGTTATTTTTTCCAAACAACGCTGGTTCTCTCGCTTCTGAAGATGCCGATGACCCGAGCAAGCAGGCAGCCTCTAAAATGATACAGGGAGAGAACATACAATCTATTCAAGACAACAAAGGGCGCACCATCGAAAAAGATATACTTTCATTACTCACCACGGCTGAAGAAGCGTTCAAAAAAACATCCATCAACCATCAAAAACAAGTAGAAAGCGCCACTCGCGACTTTCAGGCAGAGCAAATCAGCCTATCGCGCTTTAAACAACTGACACGCCCATTAAGCAGAAAAAACCTCATCAGAAAATAGTGTGATCACAAACAGCACCTATTAAGTTAAATTAACTTGCCTATAAATAATCATTTTTGTAATGTCGCGCGCTAATAAAAATAATAAAGTTCACAATCACTATGTTTTATACCCTCTCAAAGATCATTATCGGCATTACCTGGGCATTGATCATTGCCAATCAGCTCATCAGTATCCCTGAACCTTTTGCTATAAGTCTTTATTGGATAGGGTTATTCTTTATCGTTGCACACATCATAGAAATTTTTGTTTTTTCACCGCGTGTTAAGTATACGAAAGGGCAGGCATGGGTTCACTATCTGCTGCTTTTTATTTTTGGTGCCTGTCACGGACTTCAATTACCAAAAACTGACCCACGACTCATCCACTAAATATTACAAATACTCAATTTATAAAGACGAAGGTTCACCATGACGCACTGGCACAAAGAGATCGACGTACTCATTGTAGGTTCTGGCAATGGCGCTATGACTGCAGCACTCGCTGCCAACGATATCGCAAAAGCCGATGTCATGATTATTGAGAAGAGCGAAAAGTTTGGCGGCACTAGCGCCCTGTCTGGCGGTGGTGTATGGATTCCCAATAACCGCTACGCACGCGAACACACAACAGACGACTCTTTTGAGCAGGCACTGACTTACCTGAAAAACACCATCCCGGAAGATATCGCTCGCCCAGAGATGCTTGAATCATACCTCAAAGCAGGGCCAGAAATGGTTGACTTTTTACACAACCATACCCGTGTACGTTATCAGTCATTAGAGAAATACCCTGACTATTTTAGTAACTTGAAGGGCGCTAAAACCGGCCATCGCTCCATGGAACCTGAGCCTATTATGCTTTCAGAGCTCAACGAAGACATGGATCGCTTTTTAACAGGCGGCGTAATGTATATGTTTGGAAAATTTGCGATCACCCAAGTGGAAGGTCACATTATCATTTCCAAATTAAAGGGCTGGGCAGGAAAAATGATTAAGATAATCTGGGATCATTACAAAGATATTCCCTGGTTACTTAAACGAAAAGGATTTTCACGAAAAACAACCGGTGGTGGCGCGGGTGTTATCCGTCTTTTCCTCTCGCTCAAAGACCGTGGCATCAACGTACACACTAACACGCCCTTTAAATCACTCATTACCGAAAACGGCAAAGTTGTGGGTGCTGTTATCGAGCAAAATGGTGTACTGAAAAATATACGTGCACGAAAAGGCGTTATCTTGGCCGCAGGCGGCTTCGAACATAACCAAGCCATGCGTGAACAATATTTACCCAAACCCAGCAATACACAATGGAGTGCGGGTAACAAAACCAATACAGGTGATGCTATTCGTGCTGCTATTGATGTCGGTGCTGACACCGCTTTAATGAATCAAGCTTGGTGGTGTACAACGAAAGGAATCCCCGGTGCTGAGTACCCATTTTTAAGCATTATCAACAAATCTCTACCCGGTACGATTGTTGTGAATAAAGCCGGTAAACGCTTCTCTAACGAATCGCAAAACTACATGTCATTCCTTAAAGAAACATTCGATGCACACACTGATGAAAACCCCTGTATCCCCATGTACATGATTTTTGATGCCAACTTTAGAGTAAAAAGGAGTGTCTGGCCTGCAGTAATGCCAAACGCCCTACTGCCTAAAGCCTATTTCGAAACAGGTTTTTTAGCCTCGGGCGAAACACCTGAAGAACTCGCAAGTAAAGTAGGTATTGATGGTGAAGGTTTAAAGAATACGATTGAGCAATTCAATGGCTATGTAGAAACAGGAAAAGACCTCGATTTCAATCGCGGTGACTCAGCCTATGATCGTTATTACGGAGACCCTGAATTTCAGCCCAACCCCTGTTTAGGAAAGTTGGAAAAAGGCCCCTTCATGTCATTAAAACTTGATGCCGGCGACTTTGGCACACAGGGAGGTATGGTAACCAATGACAATGCGCAAGTACTAGACAAAAGTGGAAAACCGATTGAAGGGCTTTATGCTTGTGGCAATTGTTCAATGGCTGTCCTTCCAACCTACCCAGGCCCTGGGTCAACGCTTGGCCCTGCGATGACCTTTGGTTATTTGGCGGCCAAACATATTGCTGCATCTAGCGATAAGTCACACTAAGCTTTAGTCATTATTCGAACAGGCAAGGTTTCAAAGCCGTGCCTGAAATTCGATTGAATATAAGTCGGAGAACCCTCGACGTTGATTCGCTCAAATCGTTGTAAAATCCCCGTCCATAAGGTTTGTAGCTGAAGGTGAGCTATTCTGCTCCCCATGCAGTGATGAATACCGTGACCAAAAGAGAGGTGATAATTCGGCATCGGCCGATCAATAATAAACTGATCGGCGTTAGGTATTTCACTTTCATCACGATTACCGGATAAATACCAAAGCACGACTTTATCACCCTGTTTAATCGTTTTTTCGCCTATTTGATAGTCCTTCATCGCCGTTCGACGCATATGCGCAATCGGCGTTTGATAACGAATCACTTCAGAGACCATACTGGGTAATAATGCAACATTACGCTTTAATTTACTCAAGGCTTCAGGATACTGATCCATAAAGTAAATACTGCCCGACATTGAATTTCGCGTTGTATCACTTCCTGCCACAATAAGCGTGAGTACCTGCCCAAGCAATGTGAAATCATCCATATCTCGCGTATTTTCATGGTGTGCTAACAAGGATATAAAATCATTCACAGGGGGTGTCTGTTGTGCCTTCTGAAATATCTCTTTAAAAACATCGAGACAATCTGAAAGTGCTTCACGCCGTTCTTCCTCTGGAACATTTCCTCCTTGAACCTCACTGGAAAGACATATGTCACTCCACCGAACCAGTTTATGCTTTTCAGCCAAAGGGAAATTAAGTAACTGTGCTAATACACGAGAGGTGAGTTCAATGGACACGTGAGAAACCCAATCAAAGGGTTGGTTTACAGGTAAATGATCGAGAACATCATCAACATGCCATTGAACTTTTTCTTTTAAAACCAGCAAACTCTCTTTTGAAAAAGCCGGCTCTACAGGGATACGAAAAGCCGTATGCTGCGGGGGATCCATCTGAACAAAACTCGGTAAAGGCAGATCCGCTTGAGGCTCCCAAATAAAAACACTACCGGCAGCTGATGAGAATACATCCGTATTTTTTTCGATTTCGCAAATATCTTTGAACTTTGTGATTGACCAGTAGGCTCCAAAGGGGCTTTCTGGGCAGAAATGAACCGGGTCTTCAGCCCTAAGCCTCTTAAATAAGGCTAAAACACTACCTGACTGAAACCCCTTTGGGTCACTCACATCCCATGCATCAATCGATGTTTTAGTCTTATCATTTCCCTTAATATTTCCCTCAGATCGCTTAGACATACGCTACACCTCAATAACTTCCAAGAAGTGTTAGAATAGCTTAACGAAAATAAATTCCTTATTTAATTAAGGGCGCTATCTTTCCAAAATTTAGTGCCGCTAAGAACAGCCTGCACAGCTAAGCCACTTTCAGTAAATGTATAAATGGTGATACCGCCAGAATAAAAAGCAGCCTGTAGCGAGCCGCCTTTATCGGATGCTTTACCAGCAAGATCTGCATTACCCGCAACATTCCATCCATGTTTGACGAACTGGTTCAATGATTGACGTGTATGGAAAACAAGCACTATTCGGTAATCTTTAACACCAAGACCTAACCCTACGCCGGCTTCAGCCATATTCATATAGGTATTTTTCCCAGTTTGGTTATTCTTAACAACACCAAATCCTGTACCACCTGCAATCAAGAATAGATTAATGTTTGCATTGCTAAACACACCATAACCTACAGATGATTCAATAATTGAACGCGCGTCAGGGTGCTTGGCATAGACGTGCTTAAGCACATCATTCCGCATAGAAATGATTTTCCCCTGCTTTTCGGCTTTAGTCCCACTCCCCATGGACGCACAACCAGCAAAAAGAAAAACGAGTAGAAGAGCTGGGACATATCTATTCATGATTCAATACTCTCTATATTAAAAAAAGCCAGTGTACCTCAGCAAAACGATAGGTTAAATATAGCGCACGAATCTTTTAAGCTGCCTGCACTTTTTCCGGTAAAGTATCTCTGATGCTTTTTCTTGATAAGCCAGCTCAATATACAGGTTAATCGCCCGACTAACCTTTGGGTAATACACGGGGTAATACTTTTCGATATGGCGTGTTAAATCTAGTGGCCCCTGCCCTTTAGGTTTAATTATCCCTTTTTTTTCTAACTTCAATAGGAGCCGCTGGTAATCCCGCTCTACCCTATTTAGCTTTTTCCTTTTTCTTTTAGTGCTCAATAAAAAATAAAATAGCGTAAAAATAAGTAGGAATAGAATAGCTGTATAGATCGCTAAGCGCTGCCAATTACGCTCGCCTAAAAAAGCACTCATGAGTTGTAACTGCTTCCTTTCATTGAATGACAACACAGATACCGTCCAAAGATAGTTGATTTGGTCATAACGATTTCTTAGCGCTTGATACCACTGCGAATTGGAAAAATGCCGCCGCGCAAATCCTGCTTCAGAAAGGTACAAGGGGTCGTCCTGAAGGCTCCCTTCACTCCCTAGATTGATCCGTTCTGGTGCAACAAACCCCGTTGGATCAACACGCACCCATCCTTGCCCCGTCAACCATACTTCAGCCCAGGCATGAGCATCTTTCTGCCTCACAGAAAAATAACCCTCTAAGGGGTTGATTTCTGCACCTTGGTAACCTGTAACCACTCGCGCCGGTAAACCCAATGCACGCATCAACACCACATAACTGCTGGCATAATGTTCACAAAACCCTTGTCGGCCAGTAAACAAAAACTCATCAACGCCGTGTTTTCCATACAGAGGTGGACTGAGTGTGTAAGAGAAAGAATGATCTAAATAAAAACGTTTAACGCGTCTCATCAAATCAGCTTCTGTTCTCGCCTCTTTTCGTAGTCTTTTGGCCAAGGCAAGCATCTTTGGGTTGATGCCACGAGGTAATGCTAATGCCTGATTACGCTGATAGCTGCTCAAAACAAGGTCTCGCTGGCTTTGAATTGCAGAGCGAAACATGAATGCTGTTTTTTGCGTCAATGGTGCTGGTGCTTTAACGCTATAGTCTGCAAAATATTGGTGTGAGTGATTACTTTCAATCAATGCCGTCAACGGAAAGACCCACGTGCTAAAACTGGGTTCCATAAAGACATCATAAACAATATCTACCCCGTTCTCTGCCTGCTGTATCCTCGGGGATGCATCAAACCCTACTTGGCTGATAGACCAACTTTGCCCGTCAAAATCACTTAGCACTGGGCCTCTCCAATACAATGCATCTAACGGCGGTACGTCTCCTTTAAAGTCAACGCGGAACACTAACTCATCGGATTGAACCAATTCACTGATGGCACCCGGTCGCATCGTTTCGCTAATACCTGTTTTCCCTTTACCTTTCGGCTGAGGCACTGTCCAGAAAGGATCAAGGCGAGGGAAAACTAAAAAACCCAACACCATCACAGGTACAGAAAGCATCATCATTTTAGCCGCATATTTTACAGGGTATGCCCAAGACAAACCTGTCGCCTTTGACATTAAAGTTATCAGGCATGCTGTCACTAACAATATTCCTAGCAGCATATAAAGTGCGGACACTAAGGTTTGATCAAAGAGAAGTTGAGCAACAATCACGAAATAACCAAGGTAGATCAACACCCACAAATCACGGTACGTTTTCATCTCCAAAAGCTTAAGCAGCGTACCAACCAATAACACGGCAACAGCCGTTTCTAAACTCAACCAAGAAAAGGGTAAAAAAAATACGGATGAAAAACCAAAAATAACAAGGACAGCACGCGTTAAAAAGGAAGGTAATGGCATTCGCTGCCGAAATATCATTACTCGCCAAAAAATACAAATGATTAACAGGGGCAGCAATAAAACCAAATAACGTGACAGATGCGGGAGCATTAGAAAGGTAAGCGTCCCGACCAACCAGAGAAAGGTATTTCGCGGCACAGCATAAGGTATATGAGATGATTTCACGGACACTCTGCTCATGAATACAATGCCAGCGCAGTTAAGGCTTTATGGTAGTGTACAAATGTCGAATCGGGCACAAGTTCAAGGTTTGGCAGACGTAAACCAAAAGCCTGATTGCACTGATGAAACATTAAAATCTGCCCACACAAAATTGACAGTTTTTCTTCAGTATTTTTACCCTCAACAGAATACCAGTCCACCCAGCAAGCCGTATCTTGGCCCGATTGATAAACTTTCGTCGTTAACGCTTGCCCTTTGGCTAAACCTCGCCAGTTTAACCGACTAGGTGAATCACCTGCTTCATAGGCTTTAAACCCGTAAAAATCCTCATCACCCCGATGATAGGTTTGTCTTGGTGCATCGCCTTCCACGGAGGCATCTCTGCTATCATTTTTAAAAATAGGTGCCGGATACACGATTGTTTCTAGCGGCATACGAAGGTTCGACCAACAAGTAACCATCCCTAGCGGGTACTGTGTTTTAATAAAAAACCCAGCAGGTTTCAAGCGCCCTCTTTTTACTGCCTTAACAGGTAAGGATATAAAAACTTCATTATCTGCCACCAAATTGCAATCACTCACCGGCTGCCCTTTAAATCCAAGCTGTAACCTGTGATGCTGAGTTGTCGTTGTCTTGGTTAGCCTCAGATTAAATGCCGCGGATTCACCGACAAAGACGGGGTTTGCTTGTACCCACTCAACAATCAACCCTTTCAAATTGAAAAAAGTTAACATGATTGCTGATAAAAAGAGGCTGAAAAGAAAAAAACATAATGCGTAGGCAAGGTTATTTTGATAATTAATCCCCACCAAAATCAAGAGAAACTGTAGCCCAAGGAACAGCAGGCCATTACGTGAAGGAAGAACAAATAAGCGTTTTTGTGTAAGCTCAATTTGGGGTGCTTGCGGTAACCGTTTATCCATCCATGATTGATAAGTCTTTCTGAAAAAGTTCGCCATAAAAAATATCCTTTAAAAACAAACCTTTTACTTTTCCATAAGCAAGAAAAATGACTGAAATAAGCGGTTATTAGACGCGAATCGAACCTAGAATATCCGCTACAATTCGCTCAGCATTATCAACTGAATCTGCAGAATGGCTCAAGCGATGAGTAAAAACACTGGGCGCAACAGCCTGCACATCTTCGGGGATCAAGTAATCGCGCCCATACAGAAACGCCCAAGACTTCGCAGCACTGACAAGTGCAATCGCGCCTCTTGGCGAAATACCATAACGCAAATTTGAATGGCTACGCGTTGCCGCTAAAAGGGCTTGCAGGTAATCCAACAGCTGATCAGAGGCATGTACTGTCGCGATGAATTTTTGATATTGCTGTAACCGCTTTATTGAAAAACAAGGCTCAATTCCATCGGTAAGCTGATGTTTATGTGCCATCAATAGCTCCCTTTCGGCATCACGGGATGGATAACCCAACGTTATCCGCATCAAAAATCGATCAAGCTGCGACTCTGGAAGGGGGAATGTACCTAACTGCGACAAAGGGTTCTGTGTCGCAATCACGAAAAAAGGCGCATCAAGAGGATAAGTTTCACCTTCTACCGTCACTTGCTTTTCTGCCATAGCTTCAAGCAAAGCACTTTGTGTTTTAGGGTTCGTTCGGTTGATTTCATCAGCAAGCAAAAGCTGAGTAAAAATAGGGCCTCGATGAAAATGAAATTCGCGCTTGTTTACATCAAAAATACTCGCCCCCAAGATATCGGCGGGCAACATATCACTGGTAAACTGTACACGATTAAAGTCAATGCCCAGAACCCTCGCCAAAGCATGCGCAAGCGTTGTTTTCCCCATACCTGGCAGATCTTCAATCAGAAGATGGCCTTTTGCAAGCAAGCAACAGAATGCAAGCCGTACTTGAGACTCCTTACCTTTCAATGCAAAGGCCACGGCTTTGATAGCTTGTTCAATATCTTCTTGCATGTTTTTTTATTCTTTTAGTAACAAGTTTTCGCTCACGCCGGTGTCTAAACGCAGCTTTTACTCATTATCTTAATCTGCCTTACACGATGGCGTTAAGCCCTCTTTGCAAATCTTTTTTAATGTCGTGAAGCCCTTCAAGCCCGACAGAAAGTCTGATCAAGTTTTCTGTAATACCTGACTCAGATTTTTGCTCATCACTCAAGCGCCCATGTGTCGTGGTTGCAGGATGAACAATGGTCGTTTTTGTATCACCAAGGTTAGCAGTAATCGAAAGCATTTTTGTCGCATCGATAAATTTCCATGCTTCGGTTTTTCCACCGCATACACGAAAAGACAATACGCCTCCATAGGATTTCTGTTGCTTAGTAGCCAGATCGAAGCCTGGATGGTTTGTTAGACCTGCATAAAAAACTTTCTCAACGCCAGCCTGCTCTGTTAGCCATTCAGCAAGCGCCTTTGCTGATGCAGAATGTGCCTGCATACGCAAATTTAATGTCTCCAATCCTTTTAAACAAATCCAGGCATTGAAAGCGCTCATGGTCGGCCCTGCCGTTCGTAAAAAAGCGAGTACCTCATCCATTAACGCTTTACTGCCTACCGCTGCGCCGCCGAGGCAACGGCCTTGACCATCAAGATACTTTGTTGCTGAATGAACCACGATATCTGCCCCCAAAGATAAAGGCTGCTGCAAAGCCGGTGAGCAAAAACAATTATCAACAACCAGCAAAGCCTCTGCTGCATGTGCAATATCAGCAACTTTCTGAATATCGATAATGTCGCATAATGGGTTTGAGGGCGTTTCGAGAAAAAACAAGCGCGTTTTGTCATTCACCGTCATTTTCCACGCGTCATAATCCGTGGCTTTTACAAATGATGTCTGAATGCCGAACTTTTCAAGATATTTGGTAAAAAGCACTGTGGTTGTGCCAAAAACGCTCATTGAGCACACGACATGATCACCAGCACGTAAAAATGCCATGCAAGTGCTTAAAATAGCGGCCATGCCAGAGGATGTTGCTACTGCATCTTCAGCACCCTCCATGGCAGCAAGTCGTTTTTCAAACATTCTTACAGTAGGGTTTGTATAACGGGAATAAACATTCCCTGGAACCTCACCAGAGAATCGGTCGGCAGCGGCTTCCGCCGAATCAAAAACATAGCTTGATGTCGCAAAAATAGGTTCTGCATGCTCGCCCTCATGCGTACGCTCATGCCCTATTCGAATGGCTTTCGTTTCCAGCTCGGTGAATATGTCGTGATTATCGTCAGTCACAAAGTGTTTTCCTTACGAACCATGATTATAGATATCAACAGAAGATTCATCATCAACACCTAAATCTTTTTCTTTCTTGAATTTCTTCTCGTCAGAACGACTTGCCTCAAGACTTGCGAGGTATTCAGTCGACACGTCACCCGTAATATATTGCCCATTAAAAACCGAGCAATCGAATGCATCGACATCTGGATTACCCTCTCGGCAACTATCAATCAGATCATCGAGTTCTTGATAAATAAGCCAATCAGCACCTATGGCTTCTTGTACAT
Source organism: Pseudomonadales bacterium (assembly GCA_965248335.1). Taxonomy (GTDB): domain Bacteria; phylum Pseudomonadota; class Gammaproteobacteria; order Pseudomonadales; family DT-91; genus CAKMZU01. Next base: position 753,984 of record CBDFIY010000003.1, on the reverse strand, counting down.
CGACCTCTGTTCGATTATAAGCAATCAGTTCGTGCGCAGAAGGCATATCAATGCCATAAACATTGGGGTATTTCACCGCAGGTGCGGCCGAAGCAAAATAGACATTTTTAGCGCCTGCATCTCTAGCCATCTCAATAATTTGTCGACACGTTGTGCCACGGACAATGGAGTCATCAACCAACAGTACGTTTTTCCCTCTAAACTCTAATTCAATCGCATTGAGTTTTTGACGTACGGATTTTTCACGCTGCTGCTGCCCCGGCATGATGAACGTTCGCCCAATATAACGGTTTTTCATCAACCCTTCGCGGAATTTGACGCCTATATTGTAAGCGAGCGCCTGCGCAGAGACACGGCTCGTATCAGGAATAGGTATCACCACATCAATATCGTGATTAGGACGCTCACGCAAGATTTTAGCGGCCAGTTTTTCACCCATACGCATACGCGTTTTATAAACAGAAATTCCGTCCATAATAGAATCAGGGCGAGCAAAGTAGACGTACTCAAAAATACAAGGCGTCGTTTTTGCATGCGTTGCACATTGTTCGGTATGGAGGTTACCATCTATATCAATGAAAACCGCTTCACCTGGGGCGATGTCGCGAACACTTTTAAAGCCGGCTACATCCAGTGCCACGCTTTCTGACGCGATCATGTATTCCTTCCCGCCCACAGAATCGCGCTCACCAAAAACGATAGGGCGAATCCCTTGAGGGTCTCTAAAACTCACCATGCCGTGACCTGCAATCATTGCCACAACAGCATACCCGCCAGAGCAACGTTTATGCACGGCTTTTACGGCGTCAAAAATATCTTTCGGGCTCGGTTTTAATTTCCCTAGGCGTTGCAACTCATTTGCAAAGACATTCAGTAAAACCTCTGAATCTGAAGTAGTATTAATATGGCGTAAATCTTCTTTAAATAGCTCTTTCGATAAGGCTTCAGCATTCACCAAGTTACCGTTATGTGCTAAACAAATACCATAAGGTGAATTGACGTAAAAAGGCTGCGCTAATGCAGGGCTAGAACTACCGGCAGTGGGGTATCGTACATGCCCAATCCCCATATTACCCTCAAGAAAGCGCATGTGACGCATACGAAAAACATCACTGACTAAGCCGTTGGCTTTTCGTTGATTAAAAATGCCGTTATCGCTTGTTACTATTCCTGCGGCATCCTGCCCACGGTGTTGGAGAACCGTTAAACCGTCATAAATTTCCTGATTGACTGGTCTGTGGGAAAAAATCCCAATGATGCCGCACATAGTAACCTCTTACGCTTTATGCTAAATGCCTATCTGTTGGAGCAGAGGCATAACGCGATCTTTTAAAACGGCCGCCTTTTCTACTGTCCATACTTCAAGTTTTATGACTTGAGGAGCAAGCTGTGATGCCTGCCACCAAGATTCTTGTTCAATAGGAAGGATTTTTTTGGCGAGCATAAAAACAACGATAACAACCAACAAGCCACGTAATGCGCCAAAAACCATACCCAATAATCTATCGGTACCACTTAACCCAGTAAAGCTGATGAGCTGTTCAACAAGCAAACGTATCAACCCACCGGCAATTAACGTCATAACAAACAAAATTGCCATAGCAATCATTTTACGCACAGAGGGGGATTCGCTCAGACTGACTAAATAAGTGGCAAGCGTATCTGCAAACAAAAAACCAATTGCAAAGGCTGCTAGCCAAGTTACCAAAGAAAAAGCTTCTTTAAAAAAACCACGTTTGATGCTGATTAAGGTCGAAACAATAACAATGGCGATAATGACCCAATCAAGGACAGTAAATTTATCCATCACAACTACTCTGAAAACCCAGGTTTATATTCCATAATTAAACTTCGCAATTGATGCTCGGAGACGATCTTTTTAGATAAGCTCTGCGCACGTTCATAGCTTAACTTGGGGCCAACCAATACGCGAAAAATCAGTTCATCGTGCACCGTGAATACTTTAACATAGGCGGGATAGCCATTTTCTAACAAAGTTTCCTGTAATTTTTTGGCATTGCTTTTATCTTGGAAACTCGCTACCTGTAGCACCCATGCTTTGATATTATTGTTGTCGTTTACAGAAGCAAATAGTGATTGAGCACGCAACGTATTTTCTGGATCCGTTACAGCTTCATTCACTTTTACATTAGGTTGCCCTGATTGCAGGTCATGCTGTTCAGCATCTGCTATCTCTTCCGTAGAAATTTTGCGCTCAATATCTAAAGGCGCTTTGGGAATAACAAAGGTTTCCACCTCTACTTTTGGGGGAATGGGTTGCGAAACAACATGCTGCGCATTTTGTTCGTCAAATCGCATTAATAAAACCCATGCAAGCATGACACTGAGTAATATGACGATTGCGCCAGCTGCGCGGTACTTTGTTGACAGTGAATCGCTCAAGAAAAGCCCTAATCCCTATTTTCTTTTACTATTGATTTTTTTAATTTCGGTAACACATCCGCGACAGCTAAAAAAGAGCCAAAAACCACAATTTCGTCGTCTTCTTTTACAAGCTGTTCAGCTCTAGCCATAGCTTGTCGCATATTTTTACTGACACTGATCATATGCTCACCTAAACCATGCAAACTTGCAGCAATAACTGATGAAGCTTGTGATCGCTGACTCGCTAATGACCCAATAAACCACGCATCAAAATCATTCACTAAAGCCTTTAAAATTCCTTCATAATCTTTATCTTGGCAAAACGAAAAAACAGCTATTCGTTTACCCAATTTCTCTCGTTCAGCCAGCCTATGGTGCAAAAAATTCGCTGCCTGCACATTGTGCGTCACATCCAACACGTAACGAATACCTTTTTTTTCAATCCGCTGAAATCGCCCGGGTAATGAACACTTGTCAAGAATAGAAATAAGCGCATGCCTATCGAGCGTAAGATCTAAAGCATGATAGACCATCATAATAGCTGCTGCTTGACTAAAAGGAGATAAACCATTATCCGGCAATTCTACGACACAATTCGATAGTTTATCGGTGAAAATCCATGTTTCATCAAAATAAACGGTATAGTCTTTTTCGATTTGGAGGTTTTTGTGTGTAATAAATGCTAATTTCAGCGCTTCAGGCGGATCTACTTCAGCAGAAATGAGTTGCGAGTGATCACGCAATATACCGCATTTTTCAGTAGCAACTGCCTCGCGGGTATCCCCCAAATACGCATGATGATCAAGACCAATGGAGGTTACTACACCGATATCTGCCGGCAAGGCATTAACAGGGTCTAACCGGCCGCCAATACCTACTTCAAGTACCCAGAAATCACAATAATGCTGTTTAAAAATAACAAAGGCAGCAAGCGTTAGGAATTCAAAAAAATGCAATCCAACACCTTCGACATCTGCCACTGCACTCACTTGGTTAAATGCGTCTAACAATACGCCATCATCAACGGGCTTACCGTTAAGCGCTATGCGTTCGTTATATCTCTCGAGGTGGGGAGAGGTATAGCTACCAACAGAAAACCCTTTTGCCAGAAGCAACTGTGTAGCGACCTCAACGAAGCTGCCCTTCCCATTAGTGCCTGTTACTGTAATTACCTGACTATTCGACGGGAAAGCATTAAGTTTTTCACTCAATACTTTGACCTTATCGAGACTACTCCTACTCTGTGACGCAGGATCATCCAGCCAATCAAACCAATCAGAAAGTCGAGTAAAATGAGGCATTAATTTGGCTTTATAGCAGCCTCTTCCGTAAAACCTAACGTCTTATTAGTCATTTTTGCCAATAAACTTGCTAAGGTATTACGCATATCTTTACGGTGAACAATCATATCGATCGCGCCGTGTGCTAACAAAAACTCACTACGCTGAAAGCCCTTAGGCAATGTTTGACGAATCGTTTGCTCAATAATATTTGGCCCTGCAAAGCCCATTCTTGCACCAGGCTCTGCCACATTTAAATCGCCCAAAAGCGCCAAGCTGGCTGAAACACCACCATATACAGGATCTGTCATCACGGAAACATAAGGGATACTGCGCGATTTTAATCGTTCAATAACAGCACTTGTTTTCGCCATTTGCATAAGCGAAATAAGTGCCTCCTGCATACGTGCGCCCCCTGAGGCAGAAAAGCACACAAAAGGAATATTCCTCTCAAGCGCTACATTCGCAGCACGTGTAAATTTCTCGCCCACGGCATACCCCATTGAGCCGCCATGAAAGGCAAATTCAAAAGCAACAACAATCAGCGGCATACCTTGTACTTCGCCTTCAAAGGCAATAAGCGCATCTTTTTCACCAGTGGCTTCTCTGGCATGCGTAAGCCTGTCTTTATATTTCTTTAGGTCTTTAAATTTCAGGCGATCGACGGCTTCAACGTCCGTACAGATTTCGGTACGGTTATCACTATCAAGGAATACATCAATACGTTTTCTGGCACCAATACGCATATGATACTCACATTTCGGGCAGACATGGAGAGACTTATCCAACTCCGGCTTATAGAGAACGCTATCACACTTCGAACATTTTTTCCAAAGCCCCTCAGGCACTTGAGAAGCACCTGCTCTCTCCTTTGCTTGATCTCTTCGGATTGTCGGTAAAATTTTATCGACCCAACTCATTCTTTATCCTTAATATTACACGTTATCCACGGCTTGCCGCAACGATCCAATAAATGCTTCAACGAGGCCTAGAATACTGGACTCTGATTCACCTTGATCGATCAATTTAACGACGGCACTGCCTACAACCACACCATCAGCCACCTCGGCAACTAAGGATGCGGACTCAGGATCTTTAATGCCAAAGCCAACACTGATAGGCAAATTGGTATACTTACCAATAAGCGAAAGTTTTTGTTTAACCGATTCTATATCAAAATGACCAGCGCCGGTAACCCCTTTCAGAGAGACATAATAAAGATAACCCGAGGCGTGCTCACAAATCGCCTGAATCCGTGCCTCCGGAGTTGTTGGCGCAATCAAAAATATCATATCAACGCCCTGCGTTTTAAGTAGTTGTTGCAACGCAGATGATTCTTCAGGCGGCATATCAACCAACAAGATCGCATCAACCCCTTTATCCACGGCTAACCGCGCAAAAGTTTCATAGCCCATTGCTTCAACAGGGTTTGAATAGCCCATCAAAACAACCGGCGTGGTTGCATCATTCTCCCGAAATTGCCCAACTAAGTTCAGCGTATCCGTCAGGGAAACATGATGAATGAGCGCTCTTTCATGTGCGAGCTGGATAACAGGGCCTTCTGCCATAGGGTCAGAAAAAGGTACGCCAATTTCTAAAATATTCGCGCCTGCCTCAACTGTTTTATGCATTAAAGCCAATGTCGTTTCAATCGATGGATCCCCTGCAACAAAATAAGGAATCAACGCTTTTTTATTCTGCGCTTGTAAGGTTTCAAAACACTGTGCTAATCGACTCATAAAAACCCCTACAGCGTGACGCCATCTAGTTGAGCTACGGTATGAATATCTTTATCGCCACGACCTGATAAATTCACGATAATCATTTTATCTTTACCTAACCGTTTAGCGAGCTTCTTGGCGTAGGCCAATGCATGGCTTGATTCAAGTGCCGGAATAATCCCTTCAATCTGAGTCAGCTCATGAAAAGCTTCCAATGCTTCCTCATCCGTCGCATCCACATAATTCACCCGCCCTAAGTCATTAAGCCACGAATGCTCAGGGCCAACACCTGGGTAATCAAGGCCCGCTGAGATTGAATGCGTACCTTGGATTTGTCCATTTTCGTCTTCCATCAGGTATGTACGGTTACCATGTAGAACACCGGGGCGACCTTTCGTGATGGGTGCTGCATGCTTATCTGTATCAACACCTAAACCACCGGCTTCAACACCGTACATAGCGACATCATTATCTTCAAGAAATTCGTAAAATAAACCTATCGCATTTGAGCCGCCACCGACGCAAGCAACGAGTGCGTCGGGTAAGCGATTTGTCATTTCAAGCGACTGCGCGCGTGCTTCTCGGCCAATTACCGACTGAAAATCTCTGACCAACATAGGGTAAGGGTGAGGGCCTGCCACCGTACCAATGATATAAAACGTATCATCGACATTAGTTACCCAATCACGCATCGCCTCGTTCATGGCATCTTTCAAGGTTTGAGTACCAGAAGTAACCGAAACAACCTCAGCACCTAAAAGTTTCATACGGTACACATTGAGTGATTGACGTTGGATATCTTCTGCCCCCATAAAAACGACACATTCAAGCCCCAGCCTTGCAGCGACGGTGGCTGTCGCTACGCCGTGCTGACCTGCGCCGGTTTCAGCGATGATGCGTTTTTTCCCCATAGCCGAAGCCAATAATGCCTGACCAATAGTATTGTTTACCTTGTGCGCCCCGGTATGATTCAAGTCTTCACGTTTCAAATAAATTTTTGCGCCACCAATCGTATTACTCCAGCGTTTGGCATAGTAGAGCGGACTCGGTCTACCCACATAATGGGCTAAGTCTTCATCAAACGCCGCTTGAAAAGCAGGGTCATTCTTTAATTCCTCATAAGCTGTAGATAACTCATCTAAAGGAGAAATTAACGTTTCTGCAACAAAACGCCCACCAAACTGACCAAAATGGCCATACTCATCAGGGAAGCTACTGTAATCTGTATCGGCCATTATCTACTGTTTTCCACTTTTTACTTGCTCAACAAATTGCTGAACAAGCTTTAACGATTTATCTCCAGGAGTAATTTCCACCCCTGAACTGGTATCTACGGCATAAGGCTGGCACTTGTTTATTGCATCCACCACATTTACTGGGCTTAAACCACCAGCAAGGATTAAAGGTTTGGTCGACTTCTCTGGGAATAAGTTCCAATTAAAAGTACGACCTGTACCCCCATATGCTTTCTTATCAAAAACATCGAGCAAAAAGGCAGACGCATCCGGATACAAGTTCATAGCCTTCTCAAGATTAACCGACGCTGACACGTGCAATGTTTTGATATAAGGTTTTTTAAATTGGCGACAAAAATCGGCTGACTCTTCACCATGAAACTGCAAGACATCGAGGTAAACGTTATCAAGCAACGTGTAAATAACGCTCGCACTTTCGTTTACAAACAAACCGACTTTCTGAATAAAAGGGGGCAAAGACTGGGAAATATCTGCGGCCAATGAAGGTGTAACATACCGCAGGCTCTTGGCATAAAAAACCAAACCGATCGCATCAGCACCTGCAGCAGCTACCGCTAGCGCTTGCTCAACGGAGGTTAATCCACAGATTTTTACTCGAGGCGAAGGATGCATTCTTGAGGGGGTGCCTTGTACTCATTAAGTGATGCATTCTAGCAGAACCCGCAACCACCTGTCTCTCCATCAAACCGCTTTTTTACACGCTAAGACCTAAGAAGCAACGATCAAAAAGGGCCTTATCTGCTTGCTACGGCAAGATAAATCATCATATATACCGATCACCCTTGAAGTTGCAAGGGCGTTGGCCGCGCTCGCTCACCCCAATCACTTACGGGCTGTAAGCTCATGGGGATTCGCTCGCTTGCCGCCTTCTTGCATCTCCAATTCCGACGGATATAAACCCGACCAACTAAGCAAAGTATCACTTAATTTTCCTCCGGAAATTAGTGCACTTTAATCTTGGCACCGGTCTTTTTCGCAATGCCATCTTTAATGATGAGTAACAAGGTCGTGAAGAACCCATGTAGCGTTTTTTGGTGTAAACGATACAGGCTGATATAAGCAAACCGCGCAATTTTCCCTTCAAAGGTAAAGTCTTTGCTGAGGTTGCCCATCAAATTACCTACCGTTCCGCCTGTAGACAAAGAAACAAGCGAGCCTTTATCTTTATAAACAAAGGGCTTTAATGATTTACCCGCAAGTAGTGCTTTAAAATGACGTGCCAAAAACTGTGCCTGCTGGCCTGCCACCTGCGCTCTCGGCGGTAAAGGTCGCTCTGAACCCTCCAATACGCAGCTAGAACAATCTCCCATGGCATAAATGCTATCATCGAGCGTTGTTTGCAATGTTGGCTTTACAATTAACTGATTAGATCGTGTTGTCTCAAGCCCAGCAATACCTTGAAGAAAATCAGGTCCCTTGACCCCCGCAGACCAAACCTTAAGACTGGCATTTATTGTCTTCCCACTGGCTGTATGAAATGCTTCATCGGTTACTTCTGTCACCATCTCTTGCGTCAATACTTTGATATTAAGCTTACCAAGTTGTCGGCGAATGGCTATAGAAGCTCGTTCAGATAATGCCGGCATCACACGATCAGTTGCCTCAATAATCGTAATAGAGACATTTTCTGGCTTAATGCCGTCAAAGCCATAATGAACTAATTGATGCGCAGCATGATTCAATTCTGCTGCAAGCTCAACACCTGTAGCACCGGCCCCAACGATGGCAATATTAAAATGATTATTTGCATCTTTTGGTAATTGTGATGCCTTCAGGTAAACATTAAGAAATTGATGGTGAAAGGTTTCTGCTGCTTCGCGTCGATCTAAAAATATACAGTGCTCACTCGCACCCTTGGTGCCAAAATCATTCGTCTGACTACCCACCGCAACCACCAAATAATCATAAACGACATCACGCGCAGAAAGCACTTCTTGCCCATCATCAATAAACGGTGCAAGTTTGACAACTTTTTTATCTCTATCTACACTCTGCATACGCCCGAGTTTGAACGTGAAATGATGATGCATAGAGTGCACCATGTAATCCAATTCATCGGCCTCGGCATCCATAACCCCAGCCGCCACCTCATGCAACCGTGGCTTCCAAAAGTGAGTTCTATTGGCATCAATCAAAACGATTTCTGCTAATTTCTTTTTCCCTAGATTATTCCCAAGAAAGGTAGCAAGTTCAGCACCACCCGCACCACCGCCCACTATGACTATTCGTTGCATTTATTTTTCCAGAAAAGGACAAAAACTAAACATTGACCACCGAGTAATGACTAAAGTTCAATACCTGATGCTTTAACGACAATCCATGCCAACAGAAAAAGCCCTGTTACCGATCCAAAAGTTAGCAAAACAAAATTAAATGGACGAAAAGGCTTTCTCGTCACTTGATGCAGAGGTGAATTTAAATAGGCATTCACCCTATCAAGATCATCTTTGGATAGCTGCCGATTCTCTGTTTGATTGAGCGACACATTCTACTCTTTACTCGCAGGAGCGAGGTTTCCGTATACCACATCATAAGCAGAAAAAACCGACATCCACCTATACCTGTCTGCATCTAAGGCGGCACTTACTCTGCATAAGGCCACCTTTTAATCCCATTATAGACAACAACCTACTATATTAAAATGGGGAATTAGAATGCGAATGATGCCTCATCCAATGCCATCATCGATTCAGCACCCGCACTTGCTGCAGCAAAATGTGCCTTCGCTCTTGGTAAAATACGATCAAAATAAAACTGAGCAGAGACTAACTTTGCCTCGTAAAATGCTTTATTTTCTACGCCTTCTTCAATTTTACCGAGCGCTATTGCTGCAATTTTTGCCCAAGTAAAGCCCAGTGCTACATAACCACCAAACATAAGGAAATCAACAGATGCTGCACCCAGTTCATCAACGTTTTCACCGGCTTTAGTGCCTAACTCAACCGTTAAATCTCCCCAAAGTTTATTGTGCTCAATTAACGTCTGCTTATAACCTGTAAGCTTTTCATCCTGTGATTCAATAATACAAAACTTGTGGATTTGTTTCGTGTATTTTCTTAACAGCTCACCGCCCGACCCCATAACTTTTCGGCCAATCAAATCAAGCGCCTGAATACCTGTTGTACCCTCATATAGCGTTGCTATTTTAACATCACGCGCAATCTGCTCCATACCATGCTCATGGATATAACCGTGACCGCCGAAAACCTGCATACCTAAATTAGCCGCCTCCACACCCAACTCTGTACAGAACGCTTTGGCAATCGGCGTTAAGAATTCTAGCTGATCTAAAGCTTCCTTCCTTATTTCTTCTGTCTCACCAAATTTCGAACGATCAACATCAAAAGCAATGCTATACAAGAATGCCCTAAAACCTTCTGCCAAGACTTTTTGTGTCATTAACATGCGACGCACATCAGGGTGAACAATAATTGGGTCTGCAGGGCCATCTGGATTTTTAGGGCCTGTTAATGCACGCATCGCCAAACGATCTTTTGCATAGGTTAACGCACCTTGAAAAGATGCCTCAGTTGCACAAAGCCCCTGTAACGCTGTACCCAGACGCGCATCGTTCATCATAGTAAACATTTGTGATAGGCCTGAATTTTCAGCGCCGATAACGAAACCTTTAGCACTATCGAAATTCATTACACAAGTAACGGACCCTTTGATGCCCATTTTCTTTTCAATAGATCCGCAGCTTAAGCTGTTACGGTCACCCGGCCGACCATCTGCGTCGGGTAAAAACTTGGGCACGAGAAATAACGAAATACCCTTTGTTCCAGCCGGTGAATCTTCCGTACGAGCCAACACAAGATGGACAATATTTTCAGCCATATCATGCTCACCGCCGGTAATAAACATCTTTGTACCGGTAATTTCGTAGCTGCCATCGGATTGCAATTTCGCTTTGGTTTTTAACAAACCCACATCCGAACCGCAGTGTGATTCAGTTAGGCACATGGTTCCCGTCCACTTACCGCCAATCAGGTTGGCCATGTAAATATCTTTTTGCTCTTGCGTACCGTGTTCACCAATACACTTGATCGCGCCGAAGCTTAATCCTGTATACATGGTCCAAGCCCAGTTTGACGAACCTAACATTTCATTAACAACGATACCAATTGAACCCGGAAGGTTTTGCCCACCGTAGGTCTCATCGGAAATCATGCCAGCCCAACCACCTTCAGCGTAAGCTGAAAATGCGCTTTTAAAACCTGTAGGCACGCTTACTTCACCATTTTCGAATCGGCAACCTTCCTCGTCGGCCGAAAGGCTAATGGGTGACAATATATTTTCTGCAAATTTTGCTGCTTCTGTAGTAATCGCAAGGCGAGTATCTGAATCTAATAAGTTAGCGCCTACTAAAGAGGCATAATGCGTATCACAATCAAGATAGTCTTCCATTACAAATCGGATATCTCTTAGCGGCGATTTATAATCTGGCATACCGTTCACTCTCTCATTGTTGTTATTGAACTGGGTTGTAATTAAATAAAAAGGCGGCAGATGATACCTCTCAGAGCATTATTTTGCTATGATATACCCATCACACTTGAAGATGCAAGGGCGTTGACCGCGCTCGCTCACCCCAATCACTTACTGACTGTAAGCTCATGGGGGTTCGCTCGCTTGCCGCTTTCTTGCATCTCCAATTCCGATGGGTATATTCGCCGCATTTTACCGATTTTATAAACCATATACGGTTGTATTGATAAAATAGATCACATCAGCTGCTCTGGAATTACCTCATGAATACCATCACACATTGCGCCATTTCAGGTACAGGTCTTTACACCCCATCAGAAAGCATCAGCAACGAAGAGTTAGTTCACGCATTCAATGATTACATTGACAGAAATTACAGCCAAGAAGACCGAGAAAAATACTATTCAAATAGCAACTTCATTATTAAAGCATCGGGCATCGAAAACCGGCACGTTATCAATAAGTCAGGCATTCTAGACCCACAAAAACTCTGCCCACAAATCGCAGAAAGAACGGATGACGAACTCTCTATCCAAGCTGAAATGGCTGTGATCGCCGCCGAGAAAGCATTAATTAAAGCGCAACGCAGCGCTTCTGAGATAGATTGTGTGATCGTTGCCTGCTCCAACTTGCAAAGAGCTTACCCTGCAATTGCCATCGAGGTTCAGGAGCGCTTAGGTACCTCAGGCTTCGCCTACGACATGAACGTTGCCTGCTCTTCCGCAACCTTTGGTATCGCCAATGCATTAGCTACCATTCAATCTGGTCAAGCACAAAAGGTACTCGTTATTAACCCAGAAATTTGCAGCGGCCACCTCGACTTCACTGATCGAGATTGCCATTTTATTTTTGGTGATGCCGCAACAGCCGCTGTCATTGAAAAAAGCACTGACGTACTCACTAAAGAGAGCTTTGACATTATTGACTGTAAACTTGCTACAAAATACTCAAATAACATTCGTAACAATGCTGGATTTTTGAATCGTACAGCTGAAGAAAATCGCTCAGCACGAGACAAACTTTTCATGCAGAATGGAAGAAGAGTGTTTAAAGAAGTTTGCCCGATGGCCGCCACGCACATTAATGACCACCTTTCTGAAAATGCCTTAAATAACAGCGCCATCAAAAAACTCTGGCTACATCAAGCCAACCTTTCTATGAATGAGTTTATTGCCAAAAAAGTGCTTGGCCGAACAGCAACAGAAGCAGAAGCCCCCGTTATCCTTAATGAATTTGCCAACACCAGCTCCGCTGGCTCTATTATTGCCTTCCACCTTCACAACAATGATTGTGCACCAGGCGACCTAGGCGTTATTTGCTCTTTTGGCGCAGGTTATTCGATAGGCAGTGTCTTAGTCAGGAAAGCGGCAAGCTGATAAATTCAGCCGCCTTCTGTGGCGTAACACCCTCAATAAATGGCACAACACCTAAACAAGGCGCAGCGATATAATTTTTTAACGTCTCGATATTTTCATCGATAAATTTCATGTTTTTATCGGTCTGAGTACCCACCCAACCTACAAGACGGAGACCATCCGAGCGAATCGCCTTAACACTCAGTAACGTATGATTTAAACAACCTAAATGCAACCCGACCACTAGAATAACGTCTAGCTGCAGAGGCTTAACGACGTCGGCATAGGTTTCTCTCATGTTCAAAGGCACATACCAACCTCCCGCACCCTCTAAAAACCGAATATCTGCTGGCGTCATTAAAAATCCGCGGATAAAACCTACCAACTGACTCGCGCTCAACCTTCTTCCCTCTTTTTCAGCGCTGATATGTGGCGCTGCAGGAGTATTCAAGAGCACAGGGTTGACTTGTTGATAAGACAAATCAACCATGGCGTAATCACTTAACAGCACGGCGTCGCTGTTTTTGTATTCGCCGCCTTGCAAAGTCGCACCCGCAGCCAACGGCTTCATAGCTGCTGCTTTCAATCCCTGCGATTGTGCTTTAATCAATAACGCACTGGTAATCAATGTTTTCCCTGCATCCGTATCCGTTCCTGCCACAAAAAAATTATTAGCCATCATTCGCCTTTTTACGTAAATGGAGATAAATGACTTCATACGTTGCTGGAAATAAGCCATCATCAAGTCGATAATTTTCGTAGACTTCAGTTAATGCAGCTAGTCGCGTTTTACTCATCAAGCCTCTAGCTCCACCCCGCTTCACCAGCGAAGCGCCGATCCCTTTCAAATCTTTCATCAGCCCCATGGGGGAGGTATATTTAACAACTTCTTCATGTCGATCTGCGGCAACCAGCTCAAATGGCGACAAGGCAATCGCTGCCTTAGTTTCCTCAAAAGAAAGAAAAGCATTTACATGCTGATAACGATCAATACGCTCAAAACTGGCTTTTAATTCATAAAGCGAACGCGGGCCAAGCGTTGAAATAAAAACCTCACCCTCATCAGAAAGTGCTTCATGCCAACTCATCAGTAATGCACCAAAATCATCAACCCACTGTACAGCCAAGCTTGAAAAAATCCCTCCGATACTACAAACATTAAACGGCAGATTTTCAATATCACCTCGAACCCATGACTGTACATCTACGTGATGTGTTTGCGAATACTTGAGCATGCCGCCCGCCAAATCAACACCCACCAAATACTGGCTTTTCTCCATGAGGTTTTCGCTAAAAAAACCCGTGCCACAACCCGCATCCATCATGATAGGCACTTGTAGATCACCCATCTTATCAATGAGCTGATGGCCTACAATTTTTTGTAAATCAGAAAAATCATCGTAGCTTTCTGCCGCCTTACTAAATCTATCAGCCATTTGTTGTTTTTCTTGATTATGGCTAACGGTTTGTACAAATCTCTCGATACAAACAAAGAATTTCTCCGGCTGCGTCAAGAATAAAAGGTGGGATGCGTGAAGAACAAGCTCAGATTCAATTTTCCCATTTAACGCGTCAACATCAGCCATCACCGACACTGGAACCAGTACATCATTTTCACCAAACAGACAAAGAATAGGCATTCGTAGATCATTCAATAGTACGCGCTGATCATTGCCTTTAAGCCAGTTAAGGCCCGCTAATAGCTCATCAGAAGAGGGGGTAGCCGTGATCTCTCTGAATTCGGCCAATGCTTTTATTAGCTGCTTTTGCTTCTTGTCGCCAAAGCACTGCAGGCGGTCAAATTGTCGAAGCCCTTTATTGACATCAAGCCCTATTTGATCGCTTAAACGGTCAAATTGCGAGGGCGATACTGCATGCGTCCAGTCTGAACGAGCAATAAAACAGGGGTTAACCGATAATAAAATCAACCCACTCATTATCTCAGGCTTTTGATTTGCCATTTCTAATGCGATATTCCCACCGAGCGACCACCCTATCAACCAAACTGACTTTCCCTGAAAGGTTTCAGTAACTAACTCGCTCAACGTCTTAGCAGCGCCCCGCAGCCCTCCTCGCTCCTTATAATCCGACAACTCAGCAAGATAAATATTAAAATGTTCTGAAAGCCCCGATAAAATAAGCTCAAAGATATCGCTATTCACACCCCATCCACTGATCATGATACAAGCAGGTTTGCCAGTATCCTCTAATGCCTGACGACTGAGATAGCGATTGAGAGACCATTGACTCATGCAGCAAACTTACTTTTTTGAATAGACTGAAGGGCAAATAAGAGTTGTTCAACATCATCAAAACTGTGCGCAGCACTTAAGGTGATACGCAACCTTGAAGAGCCTGCAGGCACCGTAGGAGGACGAATAGCGCTAACTAAAAAGCCTTTCTCTCTTAATTCATATTGCCAACTCATGGCCTCCTCCGCATCGCCTACAAGTAAAGGCTGAATAGGTGTATCCGAAGGGAAAAGATTAAGCCCGAGCAATGCTGCCTCCTTCTTAAAATAACGAATTATCCTATGCAAATGATTCCGCCTGAAAGCTTCATCATGCAGCAAATCAAAACTTGTTTTTGCTGCAACCGCTAACGCAGGTGGAAGAGAGGTGGTATAAATATAGGTTCTTGCAAATTGCCTAAGGGTTTCTATTAATACTTTATGGCCCACCAAAACAGCACCAAAACAGCCTAACGCCTTACCTAGAGTTACCATCACCAAAGGCAACTGCCCTTGCGTTAATGATGCATAATCGACGATACCATGCCCCTTTTCTCCCAGCACACCAAAACCATGCGCATCATCAAGAAAGAGTAAAGCACCTTGCCTGGTCGCTAAAGGTACAGCTCGCTCGACATTAAAAAGGTCACCATCCATACTAAAAACACTATCGGCACAAATAAGTGAATGTCTTGCTGTTGTTTTATTAAGCCGTCGTTCAAGATCACCAATATCATTATGCAAAAAACGTTGGAACTTAGCTTTCGACAGCAAACCAGAATCTAACAAGGATGCATGATTCCATTTATCTTCAAATACCGCATCTTTCGCCTCTAAAAAACTCGACATAACGGCAAGGTTTGCCATGTATCCATTGGTAAAAAATAGCGCATCATCTCGCCCTAAAGCTTCTGCAAACGTTGCCTCAAGTAATTCATGAGCCGCCGAATGCCCACAAACCGCATGAGACGCACCACCACTTACCCCGTAGCGATTAACCGCAGCTTTAACGGATTCTTTAACTTTTGGGTGATTAGCAAGCCCTAAGTAGTCATTGGAGCTGAAGCACAACAAGGACTCACCACCAATAGTAAGGCGCGGCCCCATCGGCGATTCATTCGAACGATAAACACGCGTTAAATTTGCAGAAGCACGCTCATCAAGACGCAACTGTAGCGCATGGAGAAAAGCATCCATTAATGCGCACTTACCGCTGCGTCATAAAACAAGGGAGTTGATGCAGGTTGAATTTTCCCAGCTGACTCTTGAAGGTCATCGATAAAATGCTCTTCACTATTAATACCTAAGCGCTTAAAAAGCTGCTGGTCACTTGATGATTCTGGGTTATCTGTCGTCAATAAGCGATCGCCATAGAAAATCGAGTTAGCACCTGCAAAAAATGCAAGCGCTTGCATCTCATCATTCATGCTTTCTCTACCTGCTGAAAGCCGGACATACGATTTGGGCATCATGATACGCGCAATAGCAATCATACGAACAAACTCAAAAGAATCAATTTCGCCATCTACCTCTAAAGGCGTTCCCCCGATCTTAACGAGGCGGTTAATCGGAACCGATTCTGGGTGAGCCGGTAAATTCGCCAACTGCTGTAAAAAACCAATGCGGTCATCGCGAGTTTCACCCATGCCAACTATACCTCCAGCACAGACTTTCATACCTGCATCCCGAACATACTCTAACGTATCGAGGCGGTCCTGGTACTTTCGCGTCGTAATAACTTGCTGGTAATACTCAGGTGATGTATCGAGATTATGGTTATAGTAATCAAGGCCCGCCTCTGCCAGCTGACTCGCTTGATCTTGACTAAGCATTCCTAAAGTCATGCACGTTTCCATGCCTAAACCTTTTACACCTTCGACCATAGCAACAACTTTTGCCATGTCTCGCCCTTTAGGGGAACGCCAGGCTGCACCCATACAGAACCGCCCAGAGCCAGTTGCCTTAGCACGTTTAGCTTCTTCAATAACCGTTTCAACTTCCATCAACTCTTCATAGGTCAAGCCTGTATCATAACGATTGCTTTGCGAGCAATACGCGCAATCTTCTGGGCACTTACCTGTTTTGATACTTAATAATGTGCTCAGCTGCACTTCGTTCGGGTTAAAACTTTGACGATGTAGCGTCTGCGCTCTAAATAATAAATCATTAAACGGCAAAGAAAAAAGTTTCTCGATCTCTTTATAGGCCCAGTTATTTCTTATGGTCAGATCAGTCTCGTTCATGGATTTCTCATAAAACTCGTCAAATGGTAAATAGGGAAGCGGTCAAAATGACCATTTACAGGGATAGACAGCACGTCATGTTAACAAACCGCAAAAATCAGTCAACTTCTATAAAAAAAATAGTTAACAGATTAATCAATCACTCTATTTACAACCCTGAACATGACTGCCTTCTTTGCGGCTGCTCTACCGAGCCACGCAATAGCTCAACGACTAACATCCCACTGGTATGTACTTATTGCTCTATATTGCTCCCTTATTCAAATACACACTGCAACCAATGCAGCATACCACTGGATGTGAAAAATTCTCTCTGTGGCAAATGCCAAACGACTCCACCGGCATTTGACCATACAATCACAGCCACTTTATACACTCACGAAAATAAGCATCTCATTTGGCGAATCAAAAAAAATCTAGACCTGAAAATGATTGATATACTAACTAACATTCTCCAAAAAAACATGCTGTGTAGTACTAGCAATATCGATGCACTGACGTATACGCCGATGTATTGGAAAAAAAATCTATCAAACGGAGGAAATCACAGTTTCCTTATCGCTAACGCCTTATCAAAAAAAACTAAAATCCCTTTAATTAAAGATGCATTCATTCAAGCTTCGGCGAAAACCGAACAAAAACATTTATCGGCACACGACCGCAAAACACTACGTCGAAATCTTTATCACCTCAAGAAAGATCTTCGCGGATTAACTATCGGCATCGTTGACGACATAATGACAACAGGAGCCACCATGAACGAATTATCGCATGTCCTGAAAGCTCATGGGGCAACCGCAATTTATGCATTAATCCTTGCAAGGACGCCACTCAAAAATTGAAACGGAATAAACCCTATTAGCATAGGTTTTTAGTTGCTAATTTAAATCCGAAAAACTTATTACAACTTGTTTTCTCTCAACATATAAAAGGTAAGCCTACAAATATCTTAACTTCGTTAAATTAAAATTGCCTATATATAAACATAGTTATTTTGATAGACCGTTTAGAATTACAGGGTATACTCGAACCTCGCGCCCCTCCTTACAAAACAACATATTTCACTTAAATATGGATCTAAATGGCTCTCAGGACACAAAATCTTTGTATTTTTTTGAAATATTGTTTATTTTTTTTGAAAATGGCTTGTACTTTGCTTTAAAATAGAACGATTGAATATAGAAGGGCATTTTTCAAACATTTATGATCCATAGAAATAATTCAATGATCATTAATTAGTAAGAATCAAACAGGTAATAATTATGGCTGCTGTAAAAAAAACAACTGACTCAGTGACAGAAATAAAAAATGAGATTGAAAAACTTAAAGTTAAGCTTTTTAAAGCTCAGACCAGTGAAACAGTCGCAACAACAAAAAAAATTGCATCCCTAGAAAAAAAACTCGTCACCGCTCGAAACAAAGTACGAAACAGTAGAACCAAGTTTCAAGCGGCTTACAAGAAAAAGGCAAAAAATGCAGCCGCACTCAATAAAACGCTCGAAACCACTAAAAATGACTTCGATGTCATAAAAGAAGAGCTAAATCAAGAAAAGGACAATTTACGGCAAGCTAAACTTGTACTTCGCAACGCCAAAAGACTTAAAGCGGCGGAAGATAAAGTTCAAGCAGGCATAAAGCGTGATGAAGTCCGTACAGAAAAAAGTCAAGCATTAAAAATTGAACGTCAAAAGAAAGCTGCCGAGAGAAAAATAGTCCGGGAAGAAAAAGCTGCCGCACTCAAGGCCGACAAGGCGAAGCGAACCGCCGAAAAGAAAGCTAAAAAAGCGCTTGATTCCATTGAAATTGAAAATACCAAGGCTAGCATTAAGAGTACGCCAGCACCCAAGAAAAAGGCACCTAAAGCTAAAAAACCCATCGCAACTAAAAAATCACCTTCCACCAAAAAAGTTACTGAAAAAAAATCAGCAAGCAAACTTTCTGACATGAAAGACATCCAAGATGAAATAATCAATAACAGCACAAGCAAAACAAAAGAAAACAAAGATACCGTCGACGCATAAAATTAGCATATACCCAACTGACTTCAATGTGCGCGATTTAGCTGTTGGAAATTATCATTAATTCTACTGCCTAAATCAGCGCCAATTTCAGGTAGTATTTTTTCAAAAAACTCGCTAATTTTATTTTTAAAATCCTTTGCCGTGGAAAAGTACTGGTTATTCCTGACTTTTTCGTTCATCACCTTCCACAGCCGCTCTATGGGGTTTAGATTTGGGCTGTATGGTGGCAAGGTGTGAAGTTTAATGCCTAACTTGTCCGCAGCGCTCAGGACAGCCTTGGATTTATGATAGCCAGCTCCATCTAAAACTAAATGCACTGTCTTCTCACTATAATGTGCTCGTATTTTATGGAAAAATTCAATAATCGAATCGCCATTAACGGTGTCATATTGGCCAATAATAGCTTCTTCTATATGGGTGAGTTCGATAGCACCTATTATATTGAGCCGTGTCCGACTTCCCGTGGTCTCTATGGGTTTATCGACACCCGTTTTGATCCATCCCGATGTGATTTTTGTTGCTTGAGTTGGATGAACTGCGTCCATGAACAGTAAGGCTTCACCCTCTGATAGCTCAGCTTTTAGCGCTTCATACTTTTCAATAAATTGCGCTTGTTTTTCAACATCAAACTTATGTGGAATGCCTTTAGGCTTTTTATAGCTGAAACCCTTTTGGTGTAACCACTGGGTTAGCCCTGAAACACTAAACTGCACACCCCAAGTTGTTTTAATATAATGACCAATTTGGCTCACTTGGGTATATATTTTTCCTGACAAATGAGTAACCAGCAACTGAGATTGCTCGTTATCTAGGTAACCTTTGGAGCCGCCATTGGTTGATAATAACTTTTCATCATTTAGGTAATCATTAAGATGCCGAACAATCGTGGACTCATCTTTTCTTAATGCCTGAGCGATCATTCTTGTCGACCAGCCTTCCGACCGCAACAAAACGACCTTCAAACGATCACTTTCTCTACTGTCTCTTGCTTGCTTATGACGCAATTCCAGTGCAAGTTTTTCGTTTTTTGTCAGGTCGATTTTCAGCATCTGCGCACTATGATTATTTACTCTTTATAAATCAAGTACTTTCAATAGCGATGGGTATATACCCATCGGAATTGGAGATGCAAGAAGGCGGCAAGCGAGCGAATCCCCATGAGCTTACAGTCAGTAAGTGATTGGGGTGAGCGAGCGCGGCCAACGCCCTTGCACCTTCAAGGGTGATCGGTATAGACTCCAAGCAGGCTAGCTTCAAACCCCCCTGTGTCAGGATACTTGTCGCCTCTAAAATTTTAATTAGAGGCATAAAAAATGAGAAAATCGTTTACCCATTCGTTTAAGATACAGGCAATAGAAAAGGCATTGAGCCGACAAGAATGTATGAGCATCAAGGATGTGGCTGAAAACTTAGGTATTGGCCATTCGACGTTACAAAAATGGATTAGACAGGCTAAAGAGCAACGGCTTAATCAACCATTAGATGGTGGGGTAATGACCATGGTTAAAGAAAAAAGGCCCCAAGATTGGAGCGCTGAAGAACGTTTGAATATGGTCATTGCCTGCGGATCTTTGAGCGTCGAGGACATCAGCCAGCTTTGCCGAGAGAAAGGAATATACCCACATCATATCAACCAATGGAGAGGTGATTTTATCAAGAATAAGCCCCTATCGACTGCTTCAGAAATTCAAAGTGAGAATAAGCAATTTAAAAATGACATTAAGTTACTAAAAAAGGAGTTAAACCGTAAAGATAAGGCATTAGCTGAAACAGCAGCGCTGCTAGTACTCCAAAAAAAAGTCCACGAAATATGGGAAAGCGACGAGGCCAGCTAATAGTGAAACAAGAGCGTGATGATATTATTCACTTGATTAGCGAGGCTCGATCCAATGGTGCTAGGCAAAGGCAGGCTTGCGATATTATAGGCATTACACCAAAAACATTACAGCGCTGGGCGCGACCAGAGGGCGATGAAGATGGTCGTTTGTCAGCCAAGCACAGCCCTTGTAATAAGCTCAGTGAGC
This sequence comes from Pseudomonadales bacterium, assembly GCA_965248335.1. GTDB lineage: Bacteria > Pseudomonadota > Gammaproteobacteria > Pseudomonadales > DT-91 > CAKMZU01. The sequence goes on along the minus strand of CBDFIY010000003.1, from coordinate 732,981 downwards.
TTGAGAGACAGCGTATTATTCAGGTCTGCAACCAACCTGAATACGCGAATTTATCGCCCAGCGTCATCGTGCCAATGCTTGCAGATAAAGGTGTGTACATCGCATCTGAATCCACTATTTACCGTGTGTTAAAAGCACATAAACAAGATAAGCATCGGCTGAGAAGTAAGCCTGCCAGAGTTATTACAAAACCTGAATCGTTGACGGCCACAGGCCCGAATCAGATTTATAGTTGGGATATTACGTATTTACCAACAACGGTAAAAGGCTTGTTTTATTACTTGTATCTTGTCATGGATATTTATAGCCGAAAGATTGTTGGTTGGCAGGTATATGAACAAGAAAGCAGTGCATTGGCCGCAGATTTAATGACAGATATTTGCTTACGTGAAGGGATTAAGCCGAATCAGGTGATCTTACATTCGGACAACGGTAGCCCGATGAAAGGCGCAACAATGCTAGCGACACTGCAAGAATTAGGGGTTGCTCCGTCGTTTAGCCGCCCCTCTGTTAGTAATGATAACCCTTATTCTGAGTCATTATTTAGAACACTTAAGTATCGACCAGAATACCCAGAAAAAGCCTTTGAGGGTTTAGATTTAGCACGAAAATGGGTGAATGGATTTGCTGATTGGTATAATCATGAGCACAGACACAGCAGCATAAAATATGTCACGCCTGTAGAGCGTCATACGAAGCAAGATAGAATTATCTTAATCAACCGTAAAGCTGTTTATCTACAGGCGAAAATGGCGCACCCAGAGCGATGGAGTGGCGACATTAGAAACTGGGATCACATTGCTGAGGTTTATTTAAACCCAGGGAAATCTAAAAGTAATAGGGAAATAAATCAGGCGGCATAAAAGTAAACTTTAGGCGACAAGTATGTTGAAATCTACCGAAACTAACCGCCACGCAGTATTCGCTGAATTTCATTTAAACCGTCGAACGCACACCTTTCCTAGACAGCTCCATCTCATCAGCCTACATGTAAGCCCCATTTTCATGAAAATATCCTTTAGCATTCCACCCTAAAAGCAATAAATCAAAACTCAGATTAGCGGCTCTTAAATGATAAGCGGTCACTCAAAAAGGCTTAAAGAAGATAAATAGATGTACCAGATAAAAGCTGACAAATAAGGAAGTAAGGTATAAAGAACTACTGGGCGCAACAAAAGGAATGTATCAATACTCTGGGGATAGCTCAAAAAAATAGGCGCAACCGACTCCGTTACATGTAAAAGCGACTACAAGTAAAAGTGGTTACACCCGTTCTTACTTATACTTCAGCTGTAGCTTTAGCAGATGTTTTCTTAACCGCTGCTTTTTTAGGCGCAGAAACAACCGGAGCAACAGTTACTGAAGCTAAAATTGTATCCAGCTTTTCTGAAATGTCAGCTAATTGTGCTGTCTTAGAAGAACCCACAGCCAATTTAGGCATATTTTTGAGGTTAGCTTTCACTTGTGACAAACGATCTTCGAGGCTAACAGTTGCTTTTTCTTTCACTTCAGATAATTTAACTTGAGACGTTTCTTCAACTATTTTGCCTTTACTGACAAGATCTTCAAAAAATGTTGCTGTCGTTTTCTCAGCTTTTTGCTCGGCGTCCTTCACCTTACCTGTCAACGTATCATACTGAACTTGAGCACCATCTGCTGCTTTAGCGTATGCACCAAGGCCAGCCAACCAAATATTCTTAGCCAATCCAGTCGCTTTTCCTGCAACTTCTTTAAAATCAACCGATTCTTTTGTTTTCTCTTCAGTCATCCTGTACTACTCCCATAAGAAACTATCTTTATTGTTAGTTCACAACCAACCAACAACTCACAAGACTTATAGTAAGAAAAGAAATTAGAATAATCAGACTAACTTGGGAAATAAATAAAAAAAGCCGATGCTGGATAACCGGCCATAAGGTTTCTTTATCCGAAATTCGCTTCCACAAAATCCCAGTTCACGAGTGACCAAAATGCTTTCAGGTAATCCGGCCTAACATTACGATAGTCTATGTAATAGGCATGCTCCCAGACATCAACCGTTAGTATAGGAACGACACTACCATCCGTTAATGGTGTTGCAGCATTACTTGTATTAACAATCGATAATAAGCCATCTGAATGTTTGACTAACCATGTCCAGCCAGAGCCAAAATTATTGATTGCTGAGGTTGTCATTTTTTCTTTGAACGCATCAAAAGATCCGAAGTCTTTTTCAATGGCGGACAACAACGTACCACTTGGTTGACCACCACCTTGAGGGCTTAAACATGACCAATAAAAAGTATGATTCCAGATTTGCGCTGCATTGTTAAAAACGCCGCCCGTTGATGTTTCCACCACATATTCTAACGCCTTATTTTCAAACTCAGTTCCTGGGACCAAACCATTCAGCTTATCCACATAAGCTTTATGATGCTTCCCATAGTGATACTGAATGGTTTCTCTCGATATATGCGGTTCCAGCGCATCTTCTGCATAAGGTAAATCAGGTAATACGAAACTCATAAGACAACCCTCTTTATATACTAAGATTTAACACGTTGATCATTCACAAATAATACCGGTCTTTACTTTATCTTAAATGAAGCCATTAGTGCACAATGATCAGACAATCTATTCCACGGCGATCGATTCATAATATCCGCAGAGACACATTGAATATTCTTATAGTAGATTCGATCCAAAGAAAACACAGGCATACGGCTCGGAAATGTTTTAAACAAGCGCCGCTGACTGACTCTTGAAACCTCCAAAAAACCCTTGTACGTCATGCCATTATCTATTCTTCGTGTAAAGTCATTAAAATCACCGGCAATAATGACAGGTGCATTTTCTGGAACAAAATCATTCACAAGTTCAAGTAAACGCGATAATTGATAGTTACGCTCAGAAGCTAACAACCCAAAATGCACACATATAATATAAACACGTGCTTTAATTTTTCCTATCATCAGGCCCCGTTTAGAGACTGGGCCTTTAGTCACATCGACATGATGCGAATCGTGAATAGGGTATTTACTTAAAATGGCATTTCCATGATGCGTATGCTGATAAACCACATTCTTTCCATAAGAGTAATGCGGCCACATATCATCGGCTAAAAATTCTAATTGATTATTAAATTGGTCGTACGCATGATTATCTTTGCCTCGTATTTCTTGCAGGCAAAGCACATCACACCCCAGCTCTCTCAGCGCTAAACGAATATCAGATAGAATCAACTTTGACGAGTATTTGTAACCTTTATGTATGTTATAAGTACAAAGCGTTAACAATTCGTTATTCAAAAATAATATCCTTAAAACTTATTGCCCTAGTTTAGACAACAAAGCGTATAAATATTTCTATTGTGTGCCGAAAATAAACGTTTCTGGTTTTAAGCGCGCTAAATCTATACAATACCGCACATAAAATCTCTAAGGCCCTGAGAGGAACACATGTCTGACAAACCTACAATACCTGCCCTAGAAGGCTGGTATACCGACAATAAAAATGAGCCACACTTACTCGGCACCTGCTGTAAAGCGTGTGGCACTTATTACTTCCCTAAACAAACAGCATTTTGCAAGTCCCCTTATTGCGAAAGCGAAGATTTCGAAGAAGTCGAATTGAGTCGAACCGGTACAATTTGGTCCTATACTGACGCACAATACCAGCCGCCCGAACCTTATGTTGCAGCTGAGCCCTACCAGCCTTTCGCCATTGCAGCCGTAGAGCTCGATAAAGAAAAAATGATCGTTCTTGGTCAGGCCATTGAAGGCGTTCAAGTATCGGACCTCAAAGTCGGCATGAAAGTCGAACTCGTCCTTGAAACACTCTACGAAGATGATGAGAACACTAAAGTCATCTGGAAGTGGAAACCTGTCAATTAATTTGCCCTGGAGCTAAAACAATGTCTAATAATATTTCCATTATCGGCGTCGGCATGCACCCTTGGGGCAAATGGGGCCATAATTTTGTCACCTACGGCTTAAAAGCTGCACGGGATGCAATCAAAGATGCAGGTATCAAGTGGACTGATGTCGACTTTGTCTCAGGCGCTGCAACGATGCGTTGTGGTTATCCCGGCTATGTTGCAGGTGCCACCTTCGCTCAAGCGCTTGGCTGGCAAGGTGCCGAAGTCAATACATCTTACGCCGCCTGTGCATCTGGCTCGCAAGCTTTGGCTGCTGCAAAAGCTAAAATCCTCGCAGGTGAAGCTGAATGTGCGCTGGTCGTTGGTGCAGATACGACACCTAAGGGCTTTTTAAAGCCTGCCAAAGGCTATCGCCCCGATGATCCCGATTGGCTACGTTTCTACCTCGGCATCACCAACCCAACCTACTTTGCACTTTATGCAAGAAGGCGTATGGATCTTTATGGCGACACCTTAGAAGACTTCTCAGCCGTTAAAGTAAAAAATGCCAAGCACGGCTTGGAAAACCCGAATGCTCGCTACAAAAAAGCCTTTTCGGTAGAAGATGTTAACAACTCTCCACTGGTGGCCAACCCTCTACGTTTAATGGATATTTGTGCAACATCAGACGGCGGTGCCGCAATGATTGTCTGCTCAGAAGCCTTTGCTAAACGCCTCGGTAAAGCCGATGCCGTTAAAGTTGCTGCAATCTCAACGGTTACTCCCACTTTTGCCAATGCTGTTGTTGAAATGCCTGATATTGCGACAGATTCGGCCGTTGTTGCTGACGCCATCCGTTTCCGTGAGCAATTACCTAAAAAAGCCTACGAAGAAGCAGGTCTTGAACCAAAGGATGTCGATGTAGCAGAAGTCTACGACTTATCTACGGCACTCGAAATGGATTGGTACGAAGATCTGCATCTTTGTGAGCGAGGCGCAGCCGCGCACCTTGTCCGCAATGGAGAAACCAGCCTTGGTGGCAGCATCCCCGTCAACCCATCCGGTGGCTTAGCGTGCTTTGGTGAAGCTGTACCTGCCCAAGCCATAGCTCAGCTCTGTGAATTGACATGGCAGCTTCGGGGCGAAGCAGGTAATCGCCAAGTTGAAAATGCAAAAGTAGGCATCACCGCCAACCAGGGGCTATTTGGCCACGGCTCATCTGTTATCCTTACCAAATAAATAGCTCCTTTTTTTATAACGCTTTATACTGCCTCATTTCATGACTGATTTGAGGTATTTTTTTGTCTAAAAAACAATCACCCCAGCAGGCTAGCGCAGCAAACACAGATAACATCATCAAAAAAGCCGGCAAAGTTAGCGAAGACAAAGCGAATAGACGCGCAATGCGTCAAGCCATCGACCAAGGTATCGCCGAATACCGTAAACAATATCAAGAAAAAGTTCGCCAACAAGATAAAAAAATGAAAAAGGCAATTTTGGACGCAGAGAGTCAAAGAAATGCCTACGAGAAAAAATTAAAAGCTTTAGACAACGAGCCTCAGCTAATAAAAAAACAATACGCCCTCCCTTGGACTTTACTCGCGCTGTCATGGGTAGGTTTTATCGCATTTTTTATAGTAAAAGGGTAGATGAGAAGATGCCTGCACTAAAAACCTTTCTCTTGTATTTTCGCTCAGGCCTCTTTTTTGTCTCTGTACCGATTTTCACAATTCTCTATACCCTTTTTTCAATTACTTTTGTTCGTTTTTTGCCTTTCCGCCTAAGGTTCCGCTACCTCACACTGTGGAGCCGCACGGTGATCTTCTTGGCGAAAACTATCTGTGGCATTAATTACCGAGTCACAGGGCTTAATAACATCCCTCAAGACGACAGCTTTGTGATTCTAGCGAAGCATCAAAGTGAATGGGAAACCTTTTTTCTCCTCAACCTTTTCCAACCTGTTACTTTGGTCTGTAAAAAAGAATTACTCAAATTACCCTTAGGCGTTGGTTTCGGTATTAAAATGCTGGAGCCCATCGCCATTAACCGAAAAAAGCCAAAAGAGAGCTTACGCCAGCTTTTAAGCGAAGGCGGTAAAAGCCTACAAAGCAAGAAAATGCCGGTTATGATTTTTCCTGAAGGAACGCGTGCACGTGCTGGGAAAAAGAACAAATACGCCCGAAGTGGCGCTCAACTCGCCATAAAAACTCAAAAAAATGTTATTTTTGTAACACATAATGCTGGCACTTATTGGCCGGATAAAGGCTTCTTAAAGTACCCAGGCACCATCGATGTGATCATTAGTGAAGTATGTGTAACCACAAAAAATATAACGCCACAGTCACTCACCGATGAGGCTGAACAATGGATTGAATCGCACCTACCTACATAATAAACTACACTTTTCGCTATTCTACAGCGTGCATGGACAAGCATGACGATATCATTTACTGGACACCCTCTTTATATGCGCCCTTTACTCTGTGCTACTTTTTTATTTCTCAATGCGCAAATTCTAATGGCTAATGAAAAAACATTATTTCAGCCTGATTATGCACGTACACCACTCACCACCAAAACCATTTCGAATCTGTACAGCAAGGTCAACCTCAACGATATCCCCTTACAAGCGCCCACGTTTTATCTGAGCGAACACCCGCTAAAGGATGCTTTTTATTTTTCATCGCTTACCCCCACAATTCAAACCACTTATTATCCTTGGCACCAAAATAAAAACCTGTCGCTACCAGGTATGCAAGCGCTCTCTACCTCTTCCTTCGCTTTAGCTACACAGTCGCAACAAATTAATCAACTGCAAATCACTCACGCCAGCGATAATTTTTCACTCCAAAGCCGGCTTCTCCACGATGATGGATACAAGCAACATACAAAAAGAAACCTCTTTAACCTCTCGCTACAGAAGCGCCAATCCATCGATGACTTTACGGTCGATCACTTCTTTTTGATGAATAGCATCCAGCAAAAAGACATGACTTATATTGCAGGAAAAAATGCTTATCGTGTCGACAGCCTTAAGCAAACCAACCCCATCGAGCATGCAAGTAATAATGCCTATCAAATGTTTTATTTTGCAAACATGCAACAAGATATCGGTACTGATAAGGTGCTGACATTAAAGCCTTATTTACGATTCAACCAAACAAAATCCGTACTTGATGAAATACCAGGGCTTCCTAAAGAGGAAGCAAAAGCGGGTTCTACGGGAATTCATACACTTTTTAACAAACCTTATTCCGAGAGTAGCGATCTCACCACGGCATTTCGTTTTGATTATACCTATGCAGACTACATTCAACAGCAAGACGAATACGACAGCTCACCCATGTACCCAAAAGGTAAACACTACGACTTCAACGTGCAAACGCTTAGTTTCAATTGGCAGATGCTGATCGAGCAACAACTCGACGACGATTTTAGTGTCACTTATGATATTAACGTGGATAAAACACATTATTTTTATAAAAACTATCTACATAAGCGTTCTGCTTGTTCGAGCTCGGTAGATAGCTGTATGTACCAAAGCCCCAACCAACCAGACCTGAGTTTTTTCACTTGGTCTCCTTTAATTGCCCTTAACCTGAAGGTCAATGACAACAATAGTGCACAATTACGCTTTTACCACGACATGCAACAGCCCAATAGCCTTGACCTTTATCGTTTACAAAAAAAACAATCGATTAAAGCGATAAAACCCATGATAACGAATGCAGCTGAATTAGCATTCACGGGGCAGTTATCAGATACCGTAGAATATGCATGGATTTTTTATTATCGTGCCATCGATCACCTCATTTTAGCGAACGTCGAAGGCGTCAATATATTTAACAATAAGGTTCGCTCAGTAGGTTTAAATTCATTCACACGAATCGATCTTTCCGAAAGACTTCATTTAGCGCTAGGACTCGGCCTCACAGACGCAAAATATGCTGATGACAACAAGACAGCCAGTAATCATCACGTGAAATTGATTCCACGCACCCAAGGGTTTGCCACAGTAGACTGGCAAGTACTTGAGCGATCAATACTTAAAGTTACCCTCACGCATGTTGGCCATTACTATTTAGATGATAACAACACGCTATCCTATAACGGACATCAACTTTTAGACTTGTATTGGCTGCAGAAGCTTCCGCAAGCATGGCAGTTTACTGTCGCTATCAATAATGTAACGAATAAAAATTACGCATGGATTGGTGGTACAACACGAGTAACGGCGAGCAACCCCTCTTATGAAGAAAAATACGTGATTGGTAATCCTCGCTCGATTTCAGTTGGCGTATCTAAACGCTTTTAGTTTCGCCTTGTTTAAATCATGAAATTTAATTAACGCCTGAAACACCTACTCTATTTAGAGGTCCAAGCTTAGATCAACAGAACCTAAACTTATTTACAGGGCCTTCATGCAATTTTTCAACTGCATTTTTTTATCTTTTTTTATTTTGTCTTTCTCGTACAGCTCGGATGATATACCGCCTCTTTCTCCTACGCTTTCTAATGAAGATTTTTCAGCCTATTCAATAGAAGAACTGGACGTTTTACTTAAGGAGGCTGACGAAATTATAACGCCTACCGAAAACACAGAAGTCACAACTCACTCATCAGAGTCGGGCTCATCTACTCACACGAATACTGCTCAAGGGGCAAATACCAATCAAGCAAATGTACCGGTAAATGCAAAGCGTATAATACACCGAAGAGATGCAATAACGGCGCAACGTTATGATATACCTAACCTAAACACAGTACATCCACCTCGTGACAGCAATGACTTCACCGAGCATGACTTATTACTATTAATGGGCTTTAAATACCTTGAAGATAATTTTTACTGCGACCCATCTATCGAATAAATCTCATCAAAATATTCAGGTATCCACAACTAATCACCGATACACACAGGCCACAATTTTTGAGAGGCTTTATCATATGCCTCCCAGTGAGAGAAATACGTTTTCCCTGTTACGGGGTGAATGACATCTGCAGCAATCTCCGATAAAGGCAATAAAACAAACGCATTGGTTAAAATTTCAGGGCGGGGTAGCTGAATCGTATCAAAAACACCGTTTCTGTCGCCATAAAGTAAAATATCAATATCGATAGTCACTTTTTTATAGCGATTTCCGCCGAGCTCGCGCCCAAAATCTTTCTCTAAATGACGAAAAATTTGCGCTAACTTAACCAAAGGAAGATCAGTGATAACGCCCACAACAAGATTATAGAAATTAGGGCTATCGAGACCAACAGCTTCACTTTCATAAATGGGTGATAAAACAAGCTGATCAAAAACGGCTTTCAACCCATCGAGGCAAGCGCTAATATTTTTGCGTTGATCAAAATTACTGCCGATCCCTAAATAAACGTTCGTCATCTCAACCTTGACCGAGTAATCATCAACCCAGCCGCACGCGCACTTTCAATCGCATTAGGTTTTGCAACTTTAAACTTTATCAGATCAACAGGAAATGCATCGAATAACACGACAATGCAAGCTTCAGCTAAAGATTCCAATAATTCAAACTGTGTTGAAATAACAAACCCCGTTAAAGCCTCCGCAACAGCGGCATAATCAAGAGCATCCGTTAAGTTATCGGAGTTCCCTGCTTTTTCGATATCGAATTTCATGGCGAGATCAAAAATCAGCGGTTGTTTCTTTATTTTTTCGTGGTCATAAACACCAATAAGCGCGTCAACCATCAACCCTTCAAAATAAACCCAATCGCCCTTCGCTGAAGACATGATATCTAACATACTATTCACTTTGAAGTTCAGATAGTAGCCAGCGGGGGCTGACCTGTATCTGGTTATTAATTTCATCACTTTTCGCTATGCCAGCCTTTAAGCGACTGAACCCTGCAAAAGCTATCATTGCACCATTATCCGTACATAAAGCAGGCTTGGCTAAAAATAATTTTGCCTGCATCTTTTTAACCATCTTCTTCAGGCCAACCCGCAGCTGCCGGTTAGCACTAACACCACCAGCAATCACCAGTTGCTTACAATCCGCTTGTATCAAAGCCCGGCGACACTTAATCGCCAAGGTATCAACAACCGCCGCCTCAAAACCCGCTGCAATATCCGCCTTATCTTGAAAGGTTAGATCGTTAATACTTTGAGCCGTCGTCAGCGTGAAGGTTTTCAACCCACTAAAACTGAAATCGAGGCCGGGTCGATTCACCATTGGCCGAGGGAAAGAAAATCGATCAGCATGGCCTTCTGTTGCTATTTCTGCCACAGCTGGGCCTCCAGGGTAGCTTAAGCCCAACAGCTTCGCTGTTTTATCAAAAGCTTCACCCGCAGCATCATCCAAGGTATCGCCGAGTAAAGAATAATCACCCAGAGCCTTGGCATAAATTAATTGCGTATGACCACCTGAAACCAGTAACGCAACGAATGGAAAGTTAGGCGGGTTATCTTCCAGCAAGGGCGCCAACAAATGGCCCTCCATATGATGAATGCCTATGGCTGGCACTCCCCAAGCAAACGCTAAAGACTTTGCTGTCGCAGCGCCTACCATTAATGCGCCAACGAGCCCTGGACCTTGCGTGTAAGCAATCATATCAATGTCGGTACTACCGAGCTGCGTTTCTTGCAACACTTCATCTATCAAAGGCAGCAATTTTTGCACGTGATCACGTGATGCCAATTCAGGTATCACCCCGCCATAATCTTTATGCAATGCGATCTGGCTGTAAAGCCGCTCAGCCACCAACCCTTTTTCTTCGTCGTAAATAGCTACCCCTGTTTCATCACATGAGGTCTCGATTCCTAAAACACGCACAATCTTTGCACCAAAAAAGAGGCGATTATACTGCATCAAATGCAAGCTGTTGAGTTTATAATTCCCCTCTTACAGTAATTTTTTAGCTTCCTTCAAGAAAAGCTTTGCACCTCACCTACAAATGTGTAAAATATCGCGCCTCAACAAACGCATAACTTTTAACCAAAAAGCCTCTTAAATAGGTTTTTAAAATAGGTTTTTTTAATGCCCATAGTTAAATTAAAAGACAGTGAGCCATTTGACATCGCTCTTAGAAGATTCAAACGTTCATGTGAAAAAGCAGGCATCTTAGCCGAAGTTCGTCGAAGAGAATTCTACGAAAAGCCGACATCGGTTCGCAAGCGTAAAGCAGCTGCCGCCGTTAAACGCCACATGAAAAAAGTTTCTCGTGAAACTCGCCGCTTAAAGCGTCTTTACTAGTCACTATTTAAAAGGTTTCCTATGTCGCCCATCCAGGTCAACATCAAAGAAGCCATGAAAGCAGCCATGCGCGCTAAAGATAAAGTGCGCCTTGGCACCATCCGCCTCATCCTGGCAGACTTTAAGCGAATCGAAGTTGACGAGCGTATCGACCTTGACGATACACGCGTACTTGCGGTGCTTGATAAAATGAGCAAGCAACGACGAGACTCCATCAAACAGTACGAAGAAGCCAATCGCAACGATCTCGCCGAACAAGAACGCAACGAACTTCTTGTCATCCAAGAATACCTCCCAGAAGCACTCACCGATGATGAAATCAATCAACTGATTAACGAGTGCATCCAGCAAGCAAATGCACAAAGCATGCAAGATATGGGGAAGGTCATGGGGTTACTTAAACCCAAAGTCCAAGGCCGTGCAGATATGGGCAGCATCAGCAAACTCATCAAACAAAAAATTAATAATTAAATCGTAAATCATTCAACCCAACCTATAATCCTCGCATGGCTGGACGAATCCCCCAACAATTTATTGACGACCTACTCGACCGAACCGACCTTATAGAGCTAATCGGGAATCGTATACACCTCAAAAAAAGTGGCGGCAATTACATGGCCTGCTGCCCTTTTCACAATGAAAAAACGCCCTCTTTCAGCGTCAACCCCAACAAACAATTTTATTATTGCTTTGGCTGTGGCGCAGGGGGCAATGCCATTAGCTTCTTAATGGATTATGAAAAGCAAGACTTCAGAGGAACAATCGAAAGCCTTGCCCAGAAAAACGGCATGCAGATTCCCGCCACCAGCGAACAAGAGCAACAGCAACAACGTAAAAAATCGTCGCTTTATGACTTACTTGATGAAGCCAACGCCTTCTATCAAGAACAACTGCTTTATCACGCCGAAAAGAGTAAAGCCATAGCCTACCTCAAACAGCGAGGACTCACCGGCGAAACCACCAAACACTTCGGTATCGGGCTTGCACCAGAAGGCTGGGATAACCTAAAAAGCCAACTTGCCACATCCAATAACCGACTACTTGGCCTTATTGAAGCAGGACTTATTGTCGAGAAAGAAGAAAACAAAGGCACCTACGACCGCTTCCGTAACCGCCTCATGTTTCCGATAAGAGATAGCCGAGGGCGAACCTTAGGCTTTGGCGGGCGCGTTTTCGATAACAGCAAACCCAAATATTTAAACTCGCCTGAAACACCCGCCTTCCACAAACAGCGAGAGCTTTACGGACTTTACGAAGCAAAGCTAGCCAACAATCACATTGATCATATTATTGTTGTTGAAGGCTATATGGACGTCATCGCCCTTGCGCAATTCGGTATCACCAACGCTGTAGCAACACTAGGCACATCCATATCCAATCATCACATAGAAAAAATATTTCGCCTCTGCCCTAAAATTATATTTTGCTTTGATGGCGACAATGCAGGAAGAAAAGCTGCCGACAGAGCGCTCCAAACCATCATCCCTTTCATGAGCGCAGGAAAACAGGCAAAATTTTTATTTCTACCCGAAGGAGAAGATCCAGACAGCCTCATTCAAAGCAAAGGAAAAACATATTTTGAAAATCTAGCGGAGAAAAGCCAAACACTCTCCGACCACTTGTTTACCAAGCACAGTAACGGGCTTGATCTATCCAAACCTGACGACAAAGCAGAACTCATCAGTAAACTAGCCGGCCTAATCTCACAAATGCCCGCAGGCAGCTATAGAGAGCTGATGTTTCAAGAATTAAGCAATAAAACAACACTCCCACTCGAACAAATCAAATCATTAGAAGCGGGCACCCCGCCACCTAAAAGAAACACCACGCCATTCCAGCCCACACAACAAACAGAAACACCCACCAAGAACACTCAACGCATCAAAAAAAATGCATCACTGACTGCTATTCGACTTTTACTTTTCAACCCATCACTCGCACAACACAAACACGACATAGAATTCAAGGAACATTCCGCGCACGAAACCGTGGTACTTAAAAAAATTATCGATTTCATCCAAAAAAACTCTACTATTAAATCACCCACCCTCATTGGCCACTGGCTCGCCCATGAAAAAAAAATAATAGAACAGGCGCTTTACACAAGCCTACCCGAAACCGAAGAAAATCAACAAGATATAGAATATCATGACTGTATGAGGCATATAGACAAACAAAATAATCGAATAAATGTCAAGTCATTTATTGAATCCACGAAACTAAATCCAAATATGACGCTCAATGATATGAGCGCCGAAGAAAGAGGTAAGTTTCTACAACTTTTCAAGCCTCAATAGCTCACACGATAGAGCTTACGGAATCACCGACCGCAAAAGGCGGCATTCCACACACTTTGCTTATCACTCAGCAAAAATTGCTGAGTTTATAGAATCTTACTGATCTTCAAATAGATTGGGAGATTCTATTTATGGTATAATCCTGAGGCTAAAATTTTTATATTTAAAACATAAAAGTAGATACAAATGTCGGAAACTGTGCAACAACAATCTAGAATCAAAGATCTTATCGCACGCGGTAAAGAGCAGGGATATTTAACCTACGCCGAAGTCAATGATCACCTTCCTGAAGATATCTCCGAGCCTGATCAGGTTGAAGATATTATTCAAATGATCAACGACATGGGCATTCAGGTCTTTGAAACTGCACCTGATGCCGACCAAGTGCTCATGGAAGACGGCGACTCAACCACTGACGATATTGCCGCCGCAGAAGCCGCCGCCGCCTTAGCTGCTGTAGAATCTGATCTCGGAAGAACCACCGACCCCGTACGCATGTACATGCGAGAAATGGGTACCGTTGAGCTACTGACTCGAGAAGGCGAAATTGTCATCGCCAAACGTATTGAAGAAGGTACGCGAGACCTACTTCACGCAGTCGCATTTTACCCCAATACTGTCGATCAAGTGATAGCCCTTTACGACAAGGTCGAAACGGAAGAAGTCCGCCTAGAAGATATACTTATGGGCTACCTCGATATCTCGGATGACATTAATCTGATCAAACCCCCTACCCCTCCAGTAATCGATATAAAACCAAAAAACGAAAGTGACGCCAATGGAGAATCATCCAGTGACGATGATGACGATGATGCACCCACAGGCCCAGACCCAGAAGAAGCTAAAATTCGCTTCGAGGCACTTCGTGAAGACCTAAATAAAGCCAACAAAGCGCTCAGCAAGTATGGTCGTTACCATAAAGCAACACAAAAAGCCCTGTCTGAGCTTGGCGACACTTTCAAGTTTTTTAAGTTATCACCCAAAGTCATTGATCCAATCATAGAGGCAACTCGAAATAAGCTCATGCTCGTTCGCGCCTGCGAAAAACAAATCATGACACTGGTTATCAATAAAGGGAAAATGCCGCGAAAAGCATTCATAAAAAGTTTTATCGACTCAGAGACAGATAACACCTGGCTACAAGGGCTTATCGATAAAAATGAAAGCTACTCAGAACCCCTCAAAGCTGTCGCTGAAGAAACCCTTCGTATTCAGCGCAAGCTCATCAGCATCGAAAATGAGATTGGCTTAAAAATTAGTGACATTAAAGACATAAATCGTCGCATGTCATTAGGCGAAGCACGCGCTCGTCGAGCAAAAAAAGAGATGGTCGAAGCTAACCTTCGCCTAGTTATCTCGATTGCCAAAAAATACACCAACCGCGGCCTACAATTCCTGGATTTAATCCAAGAGGGTAATATTGGTCTCATGAAAGCAGTTGACAAATTTGAATACCGACGCGGTTACAAATTTTCAACCTATGCAACTTGGTGGATACGCCAGGCAATTACACGCTCCATAGCTGACCAAGCAAGAACTATCCGTATCCCCGTACATATGATTGAAACCATCAATAAACTCAATCGTATTTCGCGACAAATGCTACAGGAAATGGGGCGAGAACCTACACCGGAAGAACTCGGTGAGCGCCTCGAAATGCCGGAAGACAAGGTACGTAAAGTCTTAAAAATTGCTAAAGAGCCGATCTCCATGGAAACACCTATCGGTGATGATGAAGATTCGCACCTAGGTGACTTTATTGAAGACAGCACCATCGCACTACCGGTTGATTCGGCAACCTCGCATAGCCTGCAAGATGCAACAAAAGATGTACTTGGCAGCCTAACAGCCAGAGAAGCCAAAGTACTTCGTATGCGATTTGGCATCAACATGAATACCGACCATACACTGGAAGAAGTCGGTAAACAGTTTGATGTCACCCGTGAGCGTATTCGCCAGATTGAGGCAAAAGCTCTCAGAAAACTCAGGCACCCAACACGCTCTGAACACTTGAGAAGTTTTATTGAGGAATAGCGAAACATTCCTCTACTATCTGAGAGCGCACCAGACTGAGCAGGCTCGACGAAAACCGCCTAGCCTGAAAACACTCGATCAGAGCTAACCCTCTGATTATACTAAACAATCTAGGCGCATTCATCACCCGTCGAGCGCAGCCATAAGCGCTTTTCATGCGCTTTTTCTTAATTTCATGCAAGGAATAAGCCATGGAATCAGTCACAACCTTTATACAGGGCCTAAATACCATTGTTTGGGGCCCCATCATGCTAGCCCTGCTCGTAGGAACAGGCCTCTTTTTGACCATCGGATTGAAAGCTATACCATGGTTAAAAACACCCTACGCACTTAAACGTCTCATCACACCACCTGACCCAGAACACAAAGGTGATATCTCACCTTTTAAAGCATTAATGACCTCCCTCTCCGCCACCATAGGTACAGGCAATATTGCAGGTGTTGCAACAGCAATCGCCATTGGAGGCCCAGGGGCTATCTTCTGGATGTGGCTTACCGCATTTTTCGGCATGGCGACAAAATATGCAGAAGCTGTCCTTGCCGTTGAATACCGTGAAAATGATCGCCACGGCCAACATATTGGCGGCCCCATGTATTATATAAAAAATGGCCTACACAAACGCTGGCACTTTTTAGCCTTTGCGTTCTCCTTTTTCGGCATGATAGCCGCGATGGGCACAGGTAATGCCGTGCAATGTAACTCCATTGCCAACGGCATAGAAAACACGTTCGGCATTCACCCAACGATCACAGGTATCGTCATTATGATCATGGTAGGCTGTGTTATTCTTGGTGGCGTCAAACGTATCTCAAATATAGCAGGCAAACTTGTTCCTTTTATGGGTATCGCTTACTTTGGCGCAGGCGCTATTATTCTTGTCATGAACTACACCAGTATTCCTTCTGCATTGAGCCTTATATTTACCAGCGCATTCAATGGACAATCTGCCGTAGGGGGCTTTGCAGGCAGCACCCTGATTATAGCCATGAGAATGGGGATTGCTCGCGGCGTATTTTCTAACGAAGCAGGGCTTGGTAGCTCCCCGATAGCACATGCCCACGCACAAACACGCAACCCCGTTGACCAAGGCTTCATCGCAATGCTCGGCCCTATTTTTGATACACTCATTATTTGCAGCATGACTGCGCTTGTCATCATTATTACAGGCGCATGGGAAACCGGCGAAACGGGAGTGCCGCTGACAAGTATGGCATTTAACCACGCATTACCCACTTCAGGCGGGTTAATTGTTGTCTTTGGACTCATTATATTCGCCTTCACAACCATCATTGGCTGGAGCCTTTATGGCGAACGATGCGCTGTATTTTTATTTGGCGAAAAAGCCGTGCTCCCGTTCAGGGTCTTTTGGATTATTCTCATCCCGGTCGGCGCAAGCTTACAGCTCAACACCGTATGGTTAATCGCAGATACCTTTAACGCATTAATGGCTCTACCTAATTTGATTGCTTTACTATTACTCAGCCCCGTTGTCTTTAGACTCACGAAAAACACGCTCTCTAAATCCAAACAGAAAAGTCGAGAAAAGCGCTAAAAAAGACTAGCTTCTAGCTACTATCACTTATATAATCTTGCGCTCTTTTTCAGGGCGTCTATCATTATTTTAGCCCTATCAAAAAGGGCCCGTAGCTCAGTTGGTTAGAGCATCCGACTCATAATCGGCAGGTCCCCTGTTCAAGTCAGGGCGGGCCCACCATCAAATAGTAACAAAAAACATATTCCTCCTGGCAATAGCTGTCCTGCTACAACCAAGTACTCGCTTACTTGTATAGTAGCCGCTTTAAATTACTCCCACCAAACAAGCCAAAATGCATGAGCGCTAGGTGAACTATTTTTTTTTAAAACATTCATATTACTCATGTGAGCTCAATTTCTACAACTCATCTTTACATTGACGATATCACGTCAAGAAACAATATAATCAATATCTCTGAATGCGCGAAAAGGTTGTAGATGAAAAATTGAATGTCTCTACAAAAACTGTTGTCGTGTGGAGACATTGATAGAATGATACAGCTGACAACAACCTCTCAATACTCGAAAGCGTAAGTAATTCAAAAAGGCTGAAAAGACCATCATCAATCACATCAAGCTAGCTCTGTCAGTTTATCGCTTTAGATTGCGATAACCCTGCCGACTACAATCGTCCAATACCCCACTGAACAAGAGGCTAGTTTGTCAATGAGCCTGTAACCCAAGATCTATTTAAGCCGCAAGCACCATAAAATAGTTTTTACTACGCACCTAACCATGACCCATGGATGAATCAGATAGAAATATGGCCCAGAAAACTTTCCAGGAAACTGATTAAACGATGCAGCTTTTTTGTTACAAGATTTTAGAGGAAAACTGTTAAATCTTATCGATTATCACGATCAACCCAATATGAAACCATATAATTGGTGCTTACTAAAAAACCTTAATGTTGATCAATACAAATAAAAAACATACAATCCCTAATTAAACACCAGTTGTCGTTTAATTAAGAAAGTAGGAGATTGTAATGAACGAAAAACCACATGGTATTTCAGTAGGCTTAGAAAAAGATAAGCATGAATTCATCTTACTGATGAAAGCGACTGGCAAGCTGACACATGAAGATTACCGGCAGATAACACCCGTCATTGACTCTGCAATAACTGCTATCAAAGACCCAAAAGTTAAGGTATTTGTGGATGGCTCTGAATTAGAGGGGTGGGATGTATCAGCCGCATGGGATGATTTTGAGCTGGGTCTAAAGCATGGCAATGAATTTGATAAAATTGCCATTTATGGCAGTCAAAAATGGCTACAACAGTCAGCTAATATTGGCTCTTGGTTCACATCAGGGCAAATAAAATTCTTCGAAAACAAAGATAAAGCCATGAATTGGCTACACTGATTTCAGCATCGATTTGGATGCAAAAAATGCTGCTACGGTATGCTATCAATAACTCAGCAGCATTTACTTATTTTTTTACAGAGTAAAACGTAGCTACGACCTTTCATGTCGCTAAATAAAACTATACTCCCACTCAGAACTATCAGATGAAACAGCGCCACTTATCTATACTGATGTACCACCAGATAGGTGATTTCAAACAGATCAAAACACTAAAAGCGAATTATTGTCACTACAAGAAATTCTCTCGCCAGATGGCCATGCTAAAATGGACAAGACAAACCGTTATCCCTATGTCAAAGGCTATCGATTTTTTACAAGGAAAAGGTAACTACCCTACCCGTTGCGTAGCAATCACATTTGATGATGGCTATGAGAATTTTTTCCACTACGCATTCCCCATTTTAAAAAAACATAAATTCAGCGCTATGGTTTACGTTGTATCTGGCGAGTTATCAGGCCAATCACACTGGGTAAAAGACAAAGGGCATAAGCCCGCTGCCTTAATGAGTCTTTCCCAAATAAAAGAAGTGAAAAAAAATAATATAGAAATTGGCAGCCATACTGTTTCCCACCCCAAGCTGGCCACAATTACTCTAGAGGCATGCAAAAAAGAACTCAAAGAAAGCAAAATGGTACTAGAAAAATTATTGGACCAAACCATTGATCACATTTGCTACCCATATGGTAGTTGCAATCAAAATGTCATTCGGGCGGCGAGAGAATTGGGTTATAACGTAGGTACAACAACGATAAAAGATCTAGCTACAGCACAACATGATGCGCTGGCCCTCCCTCGAAAGGCTGTATCCATTAACGATAGCGTGTTTAAGGTGTGGAAAAACCTAAGAAAGATACCAAAGAAAAAAGTACACTCCATTATCGTTGAGCCTATCTCCGTAACGCCAAAATCACCTGAGCTATACCCATCGGAATTGGAGATGCAAGAAGGCGGCAAGCGAGCGAATCCCCACGAGCTTACAGTCAGTAAGTGATTGGGGTGAGCGAGCGCGGCCAACGCCCTTGCATCTTCAAGTCTGATGGGTATATATGGCACAACAGACTAATGACCTTCGTATTAACTTTCATCCTTTGGCGGATGATAGAGCTTGATGACCTTCACTGCTAACTTATCATCAACAGAAAACTTTGCGCCGTAACTCTCAGTAAAGAACTCGGTATCATCAGGCCGAGTAAGCTTAACATCTGCATGACAGAGCCTAATCCCTCGCTTTTGTGAGTAAGCATCTTCAGTCACGCTCACCACATGCGAATCATAAGCATTACCTTTTTCTATCACATAATGCTTGTAAAATTTTGTGTCTATTTGTTTTGCCGCCGCATTGATGATACGGCTATCTTTACATGACAACACCTCAGCTGAGTAGGCTAAGCTCGCCGAGAAAAAAACAACTATTATTAATACTAATTTTTTCATAACAACCACTTTTTTTTACATGCTACTCAACGAAATACCTCTAGTGCAATCATCACACAGGGCTTTATCAAAAAGTATGAATTTTTCCCGTTTACCCCATACTTAGCTTCCATTTTTTTATCGTTACTGACCTCTAACGAAAAAATAACAGGGCCTTATTCACAAATAAATAATATTATTAGTTAGATAAACCCTAATTAAGAGTGCAGACATTCAAACACTCCCTCAACTAAAGACCGCCTACGCTTAAATTAAGGTGAAAAAATGAAGAACTCAACTTTTCATACATTACTTATCATCGCTATAGGAATTTTTAACGAGTTGCGATGACGACACGTCTACTAACAATTAGGCGCCCTTACCAACCTATATAAAGACTTAAACGTAAACACGTTTAAAATCAACAAGGAACTTTCTCAAACTCAACAATCTACATAGTTAGATCATCATATCTTATCGCTTTTAAGAAAACATAAAGTAAAGATATCAAAGTCTGGCGTAGTTAGAGACCAACAAAACTTCCATAACCAACAGAGATAGCAGAATGAATGCTATAACCATTTATACATTACTCATCACGTTTATTTTGTTTGTATTCTCCGGTTGTGACGGGTCATCTGATCATAGCACTTCATCACCCATTTTAAACCATATAGATATTCAGATAGATTCACATTCCCTTGTTGAAGGTTCAAACGGGCATGCGACAGCAGCAGGCTATTACTCTAATGGTACAAAAAATACCGCACAACCAGTGAATTGGCAGAGTAGTAATTTAGGCGTAGCAACAATAGATTCATCGGGGGAAATCACCGCCATCACTAAAGGTACCACAAAAATCACGGCGACTTCAGGGAAAATCACAAGCATAGAAATAACGCTCACCGTAACGGCAAAACTGCAGGCAATTCAAGTTTCACCGCTTTTAGCTACCCTACCCATTCGTGACACACAGCAATATACAGCGCTAGGTATAAACAGTGACGGCACTCACGCTGTCCTGAAAGGAACCCCCATATGGAAGAGTTTAAATCCTAGCGTTGCCACGATTTCTCCCACGGGTATCGCCTCTACGCTAGCGATAGGTCACGCTGACATCACCGCCACACTGGGTAAATTGTTAACCACCCAACCTGCCGTACTCAATGTTACCAAAACGGCACTAGTCGCTATAGTCCTCAGTATCAATAGTGGCGACACTTTGGCAAAAGGTAAAACTTTGCAACTTAAGGCCACCGGCATCCACACCAATGGGGCATATGACATCACCTCACAAGTCACTTGGGTCAGTACAAAACCTTCGTTCGCCAGCATTAATACAACCAGTTTACTCACCGCCCATGCCATCGGCAAAACCAACATCACAGCAGCCTTGGGCAGTATCAGCAGCCTAACAACGGGCTTTGCAGTGACTGCTGCCGAACTCAAATCCATTGCAGTGACAGCACAAAAAAGCAGCTTGGCCAAGGGTGAAAGCCAAACCTATACCGCTACAGGCACTTATACCGACAAATCGACATCGACATTAACTGCACCCATCAACTGGATCAGCAGTGATGACCAAAAAGCCATCATGGATCAGAACGGCTTGGTAACTACGTTGGGCACGGGCCCTGTTGATATTACTGCGGAGAAAGACGGCATCACCAGCACACCCGAAGTACTCACTATCAATAACCCCGTATTCACCGGCATTCAAATATCCCCCAATACGCTCAGCACGCCCGCAGGTCTCACTCAGCAATTTACCGCCTTCGGCATGCAAAGCGATGGCACCACTGCAGCGCTGGCGGGCACCACTCACTGGAACAGCTCTCAACCACAATTTGCCACCATTAACCCCACAACAGGGTTGGCAACGGCTGTCGCTGCAGGGCAAACCGATATTACCGCGAGCAATGCTGGATTAAAAACCATCGCTCCAGCGATATTCAATGTCACCCAGCAAACCTTGCTGGATATTGAGCTGGTTCTTAAACCCAACCAGACACTGCCGATGGGCGAGGCCCTGACCATCAAGGCCACAGGGATTTACACCAATGGTGCGCAGGATATCACCTCTAAGGTTACTTGGAGCACCACTCCCACCGGCGTTCTCAGCATTAGCAACGGTCAGCTAACCACTATTACAACGGGTAATACCCGCATCAGTGCGTCTTTGAACGGTATTAACAGCCAGCCACACCCTTTTAAGGTCGTCGCGCCAGTACTAACATCCATTATCGTCAGCGCAACCAAGCCCGCACTTAACAAAGGCGAAACGCAAAGCTACAGCGCAACAGTCACTTATTCAGATAAGTCTACCGCGCTCTTAGGCTCGCCGATCCATTGGGCCAGCAGTGATGACCAAAAAGCTATCATGGATCAGAACGGCTTGGTAACTACGTTGGGCACTGGCCGTGTTGGTATTACTGCGGAGAAAGATGGGATCACCAGCACACCCGAAGCACTCACCATCAATAACCCCGTACTCACCGGCATTCAAATATCCCCCAATACGCTCAGCACGCCTGCAGGTCTCACTCAGCAATTTACCGCCTTCGGCATGCAAAGCGATGGCACCACTGCAGCGCTGACGGGCGCTGCTAACTGGAACAGCTCTCAACCACAATTTGCCACCATTAACTCCACAACCGGGTTGGCAACGGCTGTCGCTGCAGGAAAAACCAATATCTCGGCGACCCATGGTTTACTAACATCCACCACTCCAGCGATATTCAATGTCACCCAGCAAACCTTGCTGGATATTGAGCTGGATCTTAAACCCAACCAGACACTGCCGATGGGCGAGGCCCTGACCATCAAGGCCACAGGGATTTACACCAATGGTGCGCAGGATATCACCTCTAATGTTACTTGGAGCACCACTCCCACCGGCGTTCTCAGCATTAGCAACGGTCAGCTAACCACTATTACAACGGGTAAAACCCGCATCAGTGCGTCTTTGAGTGGTATTAACAGCCAGACACACCTTTTTGAGGTCGTCGCGCCAGTACTAACATCCATTATCGTAAGCGCAGCCAAAACTTCACTTAATAAAGGCGAAACGCAAAGCTACAGCGCGACAGTCACTTATTCAGATAAGTCTACCGCGCTCTTAGGCTCGCCGATCCATTGGGCCAGCAGTAATGACCAAAAAGCCATCATGGATCAGAACGGATTGGTAACGACCTTGAGCATGGGCAGTGTTGATATTACGGCGGAGAAAGACGGCGTGACCAGCGCAAATTCCCCACTTAGCATCACCGCAGCCGTGTTCAGTGCCATTAAAATCTCCCCTAATCCGGCCAGCGTGCCTCTGGGTAATACGCAACAATTTCAAGCTCAAGGCATTAAAACGGATGGTACGAAGGGTGCATTAGCCAGCACACCCACATGGGATAGCAGTGACAAAACCGTTGCCACAATTTCAGCTGCGGGCTTAGTCTCGACGTTAACCATAGGCAACAGTAACATCACCGCCACACTGGCAGGGCTGCCCGCCAGCCCTCCAGCGATATTCAATGTCACGCAAGAAGAATTACTTTCCATCGCGCTGAATATTCAAACAAACGATACCTTGGCGATAGGTGAAACACTGCAACTAAAAGCCACAGGCACATACACCAATGGATCCAAAGACATCACCACGAAAGTGACTTGGGCCAGTACGTCACCCACCGTTGCATTGTTTAGCACAGCAGGTTTAGTCGAAGCCAAATCGGTGGGTAAAACCCAAATCACTGCGATCTGGGGTAATATCAGCAACCCTGCAACAACTTTAGTAATCACCGCTGCGAAATTGACGAGCATTGGCGTAACTGCAACGCAAGCGACCTTAGCCAAAGGTGAAAGCCAGACCTATACAGCAACCGGCGCCTATACAGATGGATCAACAACAAAACTAACAGCGCCCATTAATTGGATCAGCAGTGATAACCAAAAAGCCATCATGGATCAGAATGGCCGAGTAACTACTTTAGGCATGGGCAGTGTTGATATTACGGCGGAGAAAGACGGCGTGACCAGCGCAAATTCCCCACTTAGCATCACCGCAGCCGTGTTCAGTGAAATTGAAATCTCCCCTAATCCGGCCAGCGTGCCTCTGGGTAACACGCAACAATTTCAAGCTCAAGGCATTAAAACGGATGGTACGAAGGGTGCATTAGCCAGCACACCCACATGGGATAGCAGTGACAAAACCGTTGCCACAATTTCAGCTGCGGGCTTAGTCTCGACGTTAACCATAGGCAACAGTAACATCACCGCCACACTGGCAGGGCTGCCCGCCAGCCCTCCAGCGATATTCAATGTCACGCAAGAAGAATTACTTTCCATCGCGCTGAATATTCAAACAAACGATACCTTGGCGATAGGTGAAACACTGCAACTAAAAGCCACAGGCACATACACCAATGGACCCAAAGACATCACCACGAAAGTGACTTGGGCCAGCACGTCACCCACCGTTGCATCCATTAACCCAATGAAGTTAGTCGAAGCCAAATCGGTGGGTAAAACCCAAATCACGGCGACCCTGGGTAGTATCAGCAACCCCGCAACAAGTTTATCCGTCACCGCTGCTAAATTGACGAGCATTCGCGTAACTGCACCGCAAGCGACCTTAGCCAAAGGTGAAAGCCAGGCCTATACAGCAACCGGCACCTATACAGATGGATCAACAACAAAACTAACAGCGCCCATTAATTGGATCAGCAGTGATAACCAAAAAGCCATCATGGATCAGAATGGCCGAGTAACTACTTTAGGCACTGGCCGTGTTGACATTACTGCGGAGAAAGACGGCGTGACCAGCGCAAATTCCCCACTTAACATCACCGCAGCCGTGTTCAGTGCCATTAAAATCTCCCCTAATCCGGCCAGCGTGCCTCTGGGTAACACGCAACAATTTCAAGCTCAAGGCATTAAAACGGATGGTACGAAGGGTGTATTAGCCCGCACACCCACATGGGATAGCAGTGACAAAACCGTTGCCACAATTTCAGCTGCGGGCTTAGTCTCGACGTTAACCATAGGCAACAGTAACATCACCGCCACACTGGCAGGGCTGCCCGCCAGCCCTCCAGCGATATTCAATGTCACGCAAGAAGAATTACTTTCCATCGCGCTGAATATTCAAACAAACGATACCTTGGCGATAGGTGAAACACTGCAACTAAAAGCCACAGGCACATACACCAATGGACCCAAAGACATCACCACGAAAGTGACTTGGGCCAGCACGTCACCCACCGTTGCATCCATTAACCCAATGAAGTTAGTCGAAGCCAAATCGGTGGGTAAAACCCAAATCACGGCGACCCTGGGTAGTATCAGCAACCCCGCAACAAGTTTATCCGTCACCGCTGCTAAATTGACGAGCATTCGCGTAACTGCACCGCAAGCGACCTTAGCCAAAGGTGAAAGCCAGGCCTATACAGCAACCGGCACCTATACAGATGGATCAACAACAAAACTAACAGCGCCCATTAATTGGATCAGCAGTGATAACCAAAAAGCCATCATGGATCAGAATGGCCGAGTAACTACTTTAGGCACTGGCCGTGTTGACATTACTGCGGAGAAAGACGGCGTGACCAGCGCAAATTCCCCACTTAACATCACCGCAGCCGTGTTCAGTGCCATTAAAATCTCCCCTAATCCGGCCAGCGTGCCTCTGGGTAACACGCAACAATTTCAAGCTCAAGGCATTAAAACGGATGGTACGAAGGGTGCATTAGCCAGCACACCCACATGGGATAGCAGTGACAAAACCGTTGCCACAATTTCAGCTGCGGGCTTAGTCTCGACGTTAACCATAGGCAACAGTAACATCACCGCCACACTGGCAGGGCTGCCCGCCAGCCCTCCAGCGATATTCAATGTCACCCAGCAAACCCTACTGGATATTGAGCTGGATCTTAAACCCAACCAGACACTGCCGATGGGCGAGGCCCTGACCATCAAGGCCACAGGGATTTACACCAATGGTGCGCAGGATATCACCTCTAAGGTTACTTGGAGCACCACTCCCACCGGCGTTCTCAGCATTAGCAACGGTCAGATAACCACTATTACAACGGGTAATACCCGCATCAGTGCGTCTTTGAACGGTATTAACAGCCTGCCAAACCCTTTTAAGGTCATCGCGCCAGTACTAACATCCATTATCATCAGCGCAACCAAGTCCACACTTAACAAAGGCGAAACGCAAAGCTACAGCGCGACAGGCACTTATTCAGATAAGTCTACTGCGCTCTTAGGCTCGCCGATCCATTGGGCCAGCAGTGATGACCAAAAAGCCATCATGGATCAGAACAGCTTGGTAACTACGTTGGGCACGGGCCCTGTTGATATTACTGCGGAGAAAGACGGCATCACCAGCACACCCGAAGTACTCACTATCAATAACCCCGTATTCACCGGCATTCAAGTATCCCCCAATACGCTCAGCACGCCCGCAGGTCTCACTCAGCAATTTACCGCCTTCGGCATGCAAAGCGATGGCACCACTGCAGCACTGGCGGGCACCACTCACTGGAACAGCTCTCAACCACAATTTGCAACCATTAACCCCACAACCGGGTTGGCAATGGCTATCGCCGCAGGGCAAACCGATATTACCGCGAGCAATGCTGGATTAAAAACCACCACTCCAGCGACATTCAATGTCACCCAGCAAGCCTTGCTGGATATTGAGCTGGATCTTAAACCCAACCAGACACTGCCGATGGGCGAGGCCCTGACCATCAAGGCCACAGGGATTTACACCAATGGTGCGCAGGATATCACCTCTAAGGTTACTTGGAGCACCACTCCCACCGGCGTTCTCAGCGTTAGCAACGGTCAGCTAACCACTATTACAACGGGTAATACCCGCATCAGTGCGTCTTTGAACGGCATTAACAGCCAGCCACACCCTTTTAAGGTCGTCGCGCCAGTACTAACATCCATTATCATCAGCCCAACCAAGCCCGCACTTAACAAAGGCGAAACGCAGAGCTACAGCGCAACAGTCACTTATTCAGATAAGTCTACCGCGCTCTTAGGCTCGCCGATCAACTGGATCAGCAGTGATAACCAAAAAGCCATCATGGATCAGAATGGTCGAGTAACTACGCTGGGCACTGGCCGTGTTGATATTACGGCGGAGAAAGACGGCGTGACCAGCGCAAATTCCCCACTTAGCATCACCGCAGCCGTGTTCAGTGAAATTGAAATCTCCCCTAATCCGGCCAGCGTGCCTCTGGGTAACACGCAACAATTTCAAGCTCAAGGCATTAAAACGGATGGTACGAAGGGTGCATTAGCCAGCACACCCACATGGGATAGCAGTGACAAAACCGTTGCCACAATTTCAGCTGCGGGCTTAGTCTCGACGTTAACCATAGGCAACAGTAACATCACCGCCACACTGGCAGGGCTGCCCGCCAGCCCTCCAGCGATATTCAATGTCACGCAAGAAGAATTACTTTCCATCGCGCTGAATATTCAAACAAACGATACCTTGGCGATAGGTGAAACACTGCAACTAAAAGCCACAGGCACATACACCAATGGATCCAAAGACATCACCACGAAAGTGACTTGGGCCAGCACGTCACCCACCGTTGCATCCATTAACCCAATGAAGTTAGTCGAAGCCAAATCGGTGGGTAAAACCCAAATCACGGCGACCCTGGGTAGTATCAGCAACCCCGCAACAAGTTTATCCGTCACCGCTGCTAAATTGACGAGCATTCGCGTAACTGCAACGCAAGCGACCTTAGCCAAAGGTGAAAGCCAGGCCTATACAGCAACCGGCGCCTATACAGATGGATCAACAACAAAACTAACAGCGCCCATTAATTGGATCAGCAGTGATAACCAAAAAGCCATCATGGATCAGAACGGTCGAGTAACTACGTTGGGCACTGGCCCTGTTGATATTACTGCGGAGAAAGATGGCGTGACCAGCGCAAATTCCCCACTTAGCATCACCGCAGCCGTGTTCAGTGAAATTGAAATCTCCCCTAATCCGGCCAGCGTGCCGCTGGGTAACACGCAACAATTTCAAGCTCAAGGCATTAAAACGGATGGTACGAAGGGTGCATTAGCCAGCACACCCACATGGGATAGCAGTGACAAAACCGTTGCCACAATTTCAGCTGCGGGCTTAGTCTCGACGTTAACCATAGGCAACAGTAACATCACCGCCACACTGGCAGGGCTGCCCGCCAGCCCTCCAGCGATATTCAATGTCACGCAAGAAGAATTACTTTCCATCGCGCTGAATATTCAAACAAACGATACCTTGGCGATGGGTAAAACCTTACAGCTCAAAGCCACGGGTATTTATTCTAACGGGCAGAAAGACATTACAGCAAAAATAAACTGGACAATGTCAATGCCGCCGCATGTTGCTATTAGTCCCGCAGGTTTACTCTCCACAACGAGTGTCGGCACCACGAGCATCAATGCAATGGTAGGTCTGGTATTAAGCCCAGCCATCAATTTTGAAGTAACGCCTGCCGAACTTACTGAAATCAAAATATCCGCAGCTAAAACCACATTGATTGAAGGCGAGACTCAGAGCTACACTGCCACAGGCACCTATACCGATGGCCAAAGATCTAATCCTACAAATGTACAATGGAATAGCAGCAATCAACAATTTGCTACAGTCAACAACCAAGGCAAAGTAACAGCTCAGCTAAAAGGTTCTACAGATATTACTGCCAGCACAAGCAAGGTGACAAGCAACATAGAGCGACTGACAGTTTATCCTGCCATTACGGATATTCAGATCCAACCTGCAGCACTCAGTCTTGCAAAAGGCAAAAGCCAACAGCTAACGGCACAGGCGGTTAAATCCGACCAATCCTTTACCGATGTAACCACTCAAGTGACGTGGGACAGTACCAATAAATCAGCAGCGACCGTCAATGCGGGGCTGGTTACCGCACTTGCCATAGGTGCAACCAATATCACGGCAAAACTTAACAACGTATCGGCCAATCAGCCTTCCTCGGTGAATGTAACCAAGAAAGAGCCAACCCGTATAACGCTTAGACTCACAAAAAATAACTTCCCTGTTGGTATCACGCCTTACTTTCGGGTTTGGGGGGCTTACCCTTCGCAGGGTTCTTCAGATATAAGCAAAGAAGCCACCATGACAACCTCTAATCGACAAGTCGCCGACTTTGATGAAAACAACCAGCTTATTACGCTGTCGCCCGGCAGCACGCAAATTACCGCAGTGCTCGGAAGCACAGTAAGCGCGCCCGTTACAGTAACAGTCACCAGTGCCAAGCTTACTCGTATGATATTTAGCCCTTATCCACTTAGTGATCGTAGGTTAATGAATATTTATGTTAATCAACCTGTGCCTCTACTCTCACCTATATTAACGTATGATGACGGAACAATATGGGAATCGATCTATGGCATATTTTGGACGAACCCTAAACCTTCTGTTGTACGTGTTGACGGTAATGGGAATGTCACTGGGCTAATTCCCGGTAACGTTTACCTGAAAGCCGAAAAAGATGGGCTAACAACTTCCGATACGCTCTTGATCAATTCGCTGTGATTTGAAATTCATCTATTCTTGCAGTGAGTGCAACTGTCGTGTTGAGACAGAGGGAATTTGTTTAGATGCGCATTCACGATGGAATCAAAGCGCAACGTGCTTTGTTTAAGTGATAAATGACGCATGGGTTATGACGTAGCACGTATTGCTTGTGCGCTTGATATATTTGACCACTTATTGATCCTCTCTTGGTCGTATTGCCAGCTGGCTCTATCAGATAGCTAATATCCATTTGATGCAGTCATTAAAAAAACTTCAAAGGAGTCAGCGCTAAAAAAGTGATGAAAGCGACAAAATGCCGATTGAAGATTTTTTATTATGCATACTTATCCCTGACTAAAAACGTTACGTCATATTAGTTGAGACAAAAAAACGACCGTTTCTCAAACGATCGCCAGCAAGATTAGTCTTGACCACTAGCCTGCATAAAACTGTTAGACACCCAGCGGCAGCTGGTGTGCTCACCCAATACGCCACCCGGCATCATGCCATGCTCGCTGCGCCAGTCATCCATCACTTCTGCGAGCACAGAAGCCCAAGTCGCGACTTTAACGCCCGCCTGTGTCATGCGATGAATAGCCGCATTGGCAATCCAATCCATCACCGTGACCCCTAATCCGGCCAGCGTGCCTCTGGGTAACACGCAACAATTTCAAGCTCAAGGCATTAAAACGGATGGTACGAAGGGTGTATTAGCCCGCACACCCACATGGGATAGCAGTGACAAAACCGTTGCCACAATTTCAGCTACGGGCTTAGTCTCGACGTTAACCACAGGCAACAGTAACAGCAAGCTCTATTACAAGTATTGCCAGTAATCTTATTGTTGATACAGCGGTTACCGATATTAACCCCCCCCTACGCTAGATCTACCAGCACTTAAAACACACCAATTATCCGCTCAAACCATTTATTCTGATCAATCGCCAATGGGTGCAACCCATCAAGTTACCGTTCAATAGCTGGCTACTTGATAAATAAACCTAAAATACCAAGAGTGCATACAACGAAGAAAGTGATATTTCGAACGTTTTAATTCTGCTGGCGTTCAGTAGAAAAACACCTTTAAACTGAGTACAACCAGATACCCAGCAAAGGCACTTCATCAATAATTAAAAGTGGACTTGTACAAGCAGTTGCGGTGCAGTTTGATCTTGCCCTTTCACACCCAGCTTGTTTTTCCAGTAATCCAATTCAACACCGACATAAAACTTCTCACCTTTATCGAAGAAGTGACCAACATCCAACTTAAGTTGTGGCTGGGTGTGGAAAGTCATCGCTACATCGGCACCCGATTTAATATCTTCAGTGGGTGTTGTTAGATCAAAAAACCCATCAAACACAAAGTTTGCACTCGCGATCGAGAAGGGCAGTTTCCATACGGTAGTGAGCTGAATATTTTCTTGAGAGGTTTCATTAATTCGGTAATACACATTGGTATCGAAGAATGTAAAGCCCGGTACTGCCCAGCGAATGCCCGCACCTGCGAGTAGATTATCTACAGACTCAATCCCTTCAGGATTGGCATTTTCCCACTGTGTAGCGATATAGGCATCTTTCATCACGGTATTTTCAAGCTTTGCGCCTGTCATCCAGCTTAGGCTCAAATCAACACCCACTTCCATATAGGTTTCATCAGAATTAACCGTTTTTTCCCCTGAGTTAAAACGATCAACAAACACAAAGCTCTTACCGAAGTTATACGCACCTGCATGCTCTAAGGTATACACCTGACCTTTACTTTCTTTATCGGCAAAAGGATTCACGTAGCCATCGCCATTCAAGTAAGTCAGGCTGATATCGCTCCACAAAATATCTGCCTGTGCGGAGAAAGCAGAAGTTGTCAGAGCCGCTGCGGCTGCAAGGCTTTTAAAGGTATTTTTCATGAGATTCCTCAGGGTTTACTTTATTATCTTTCTGGTCAATATTTTACCATTCAAACAAAGCAATAAACTGGCCAAGTTGTCAGGTTAGTAAAACAAACGATATAAATTCAGGAAAATAAACCTCAAAATTCAATTGGCTGAGAACTTGCATAATCTTGAGAAAGGCTGGAAAACGTGATCCAATAGTTAACGAACCGGTCGAGTTTTATACCCATCGCTATTGAAAGTACTTGATTTATAAAGAGTAAATAATCATAGTGCGCAGATGCTGAAAATCGACCTGACAAAAAACGAAAAACTTGCACTGGAATTGCGTCATAAGCAAGCAAGAGACAGTAGAGAAAGTGATCGTTTGAAGGTCGTTTTGTTGCGGTCGGAAGGCTGGTCGACAAGAATGATCGCTCAGGCATTAAGAAAAGATGAGTCCACGATTGTTCGGCATCTTAATGATTACCTAAATGATGAAAAGTTATTATCAACCAATGGCGGCTCCAAAGGTTACCTAGATAACGAGCAATCTCAGTTGCTGGTTACTCATTTGTCAGGAAAAATATATACCCAAGTGAGCCAAATTGGTCATTATATTAAAACAACTTGGGGTGTGCAGTTTAGTGTTTCAGGGCTAACCCAGTGGTTACACCAAAAGGGTTTCAGCTATAAAAAGCCTAAAGGCATTCCACATAAGTTTGATGTTGAAAAACAAGCGCAATTTATTGAAAAGTATGAAGCGCTAAAAGCTGAGCTATCAGAGGGTGAAGCCTTACTGTTCATGGACGCAGTTCATCCAACTCAAGCAACAAAAATCACATCGGGATGGATCAAAACGGGTGTCGATAAACCCATAGAGACCACGGGAAGTCGGACACGGCTCAATATAATAGGTGCTATCGAACTCACCCATATAGAAGAAGCTATTATTGGCCAATATGACACCGTTAATGGCGATTCGATTATTGAATTTTTCCATAAAATACGAGCACATTATAGTGAGAAGACAGTGCATTTAGTTTTAGATGGAGCTGGCTATCATAAATCCAAGGCTGTCCTGAGCGCTGCGGACAAGTTAGGCATTAAACTTCACACCTTGCCACCATACAGCCCAAATCTAAACCCCATAGAGCGGCTGTGGAAGGTGATGAACGAAAAAGTCAGGAATAACCAGTACTTTTCCACGGCAAAGGATTTTAAAAATAAAATTAGCGAGTTTTTTGAAAAAATACTACCTGAAATTGGCGCTGATTTAGGCAGTAGAATTAATGATAATTTCCAACAGCTAAATCGCGCACCTTGAAGTCAGTTGGGTATATACCGATCACACTTGAAGATGCAAGGGCGTTGGCCGCGCTCGCTCACCCCAATCACTTACGGGCTGTAAGCTCATGGGGATTCGCTCGCTTGCCGCCTTCTTGCATCTCCAATTCTGATGGGTATATACGTCCCTGAGCAGCACCGAATAACCATAACAATAAATGCATCTCGATACGCAGACGGTTACACATACCATGACAACGCAAAAAGATAAGCCAACCAAACGCTACAAGCCCGGAAAAATCCGCGAGCAAAATTATCAGCGCATCCTTAATGCTGCTGAAGCACTCTTCGCTCAACACGGGCTTAAAGGCACCAGCATGATGAGCATTGCCGAACGCGCCGAGTTACCAAAAGCTAACATTCACTACTATTTTAAGAGCAAAAGCTTGCTCTACGCAGCTGTTCTTGAGCGTATCATTACTGCGTGGAACCAAGGGCTAGAGGATATCTCTGCAGAAGACGACCCCGCCGAGATACTGACTAATTATATTCACACCAAAGTCACGCTATCCTGCACAAACCCTTTACCATCGAAGCTTTTTGCGACAGAGATTATTGCCGGTGCCCCTTATCTGAAAGACTACATAAAAAACGATATGCGCCAGTGGATTCATGAAAAAACAGCTGTATTTGATACATGGATAGCTGCGGGAAAAATGCAACCTATCGACCCTGCGCGTTTAATTTTTATGATTTGGTCAAGCACGCAGCATTATGCCGATTTTGAAACACAGGTTTTATTGATCACCAACCGCCAAGAATACGATCAACACGAGATCAAAGAAATACAACAGTTTATCACTGCAATGATTCTTGGCGCTTGCGGTCTAACACCTAGGGTACAATTACCTAGAGCCCCATTACCTGACACTTCATCAACTACCTAAAAAGAAGATATTTCACGATGACAATACCCACGCCCGACTTATTCGATGCTAACCGCGAAAACGTACAGGTTGCAAAGAACAACTTGCGCCATTTTGGTGCCAAGCGCATCTTTTCAGGGCGTGCTGAAACTGCCTACTGCCCTAACGATAACAGCAAGGCTGTCGACCTATTAAAGACTGATGGAAAAGGCAAGATTTTGGTCATCGATGGCGGCGGCACCCAAGATTTTGCTTTTTTAGGCGATCAAATGGCCGAAAACGCCGTCAAAAACGGATGGGAAGCAGTGATTATTGATGGCTGTGTGCGCGATATCGAAATATTGGAAACCATGCCTCTTGGCGTGATGGCTATTGGCGTTATCCCTCGCAGCACAGTCAAAAAGGGAGAGGGTCAATCTGGCATTCAGATAAACTGTCAGGGTTTACGTGTCGCCCCCGGTGATTATCTTTATGCTGATACAAACGGTTTATTACTCAGTAAAGGACCGCTAAATCAATAATCATAAATCCCCTTTATAACTGGCATGAAAATCGCTTTTATGTAAAATGTTAACCTATTGGACAACAATTACAAATTTGCCTTCATGCTGAAATTTCCACCCATACTACAAGCCTGTGACGCTTTTTGCTCACATGGCCCTCGCGCTTTACAACTCGTTCAAACTGGCCAATTAGCGGGTCTTCGCTTAGCGGTTAAAGATCTCTTTCAGCTAACGGGTGAAAAAAATGGCGCAGGAAACCCTGATTGGTTCGACCAACACGTACCCGCCGAAAACACAGCACTCAGTCTGCAACGCCTGTTAGATGAAGGCGCAACTTTTGTCGGCTTCACACACACTGATGAGCTGGCCTATAGCCTAGAGGGCAATAATGGCCACTATGGCATTATCGAAAATCCAAAATTAACAGCGCATCATTGCGGTGGCTCATCAATGGGCTCTGCCGCTGTCGTTGCTGCAGATTTAGCCGATATAGCCTTAGGCACAGACACTGGCGGTTCTGTACGTGTACCTGCAAGCTACTGTGGAATTTATAGTTTTAGGCCATCGAAACATGCCATTGATAAAACAGGCCTCCTCCCACTCGCGCCTGAATTTGACACCATCGGATGGTTCTGCCGAGATGCGACGTTACTCAACAACGTGGGGGCGCTTTTACTCGACACCCCTGCTACGAGCAAAGAAAACCCGTTTAAAAAATTACTGTTTGTGCCGGAATTTATCCAACTCGCCACACCAGAAACACACAAAGCAATACAATCAAGTCTTGCGCAGTGCGCACCTTTTTATCTTGAGCAAACAACACAATCGTTCAAACATACGACTTTACTCAACAACCTCCCCAAGATATTCCGTATCCTGCAAGGGCGTAACGCCGCAGAAACGCACGCGCAATGGCTGAGTACAAGCCCACGTCTTGCCCCGGATATTCAGGCACGGTTTGATACCGCACTCGCAGTCACTGACAGCGACGTTGATTGGGCACGTGCGCGACAAATAGAGTGGATTGATTGTTTAAACGATTTTATCCCTGAGAACGCGACGCTTGCCTTACCAACCACACCCACCACAGCACCACAAATCGGTCAAAGTACCGAGGCACTGCGTCAGCAATTATTGCAATTAACCGCCATTGCTGGGTTGGCAGGCCTACCTCAGTGCCATCTGCCATTAAGTGAAAGCATTGAAGACGGATTACATAAACCTTCGGGCATTTCTTTAATCAAGCACCAAGGCTTAGACAAGGCACTACTTGCTGAAGTCGCAGCCATTGGCGAATCTACAGGGGACACGCCATGACTCAGCAAGCAAATTGCGCATTTACCGCGCCACATAAAGCAGCGACAGAAGCTGGGCTAAGCATTCTAAAGCAAGGTGGATCAGCCACCGAAGCCATGATTGCTGCCGCCGCGATGATCAGTGTGGTTTACCCACACATGACAGGCATAGGCGGGGATAGTTTTTGGCTCATCGACAATTTAAAAGATGATGGTAAAACCGGCAACCCTTTCGGTATCGATGCCACGGGTCGCGCTAGCGCACAGGCCAGCACATACCCAGAACAAACACGCGGCGGTAACGTCGCACTGACACAAGCAGGCACACTACGCGGCTGGGCGCTCGCTTTAGAGAACGACCCTTACCGACAATTTGATTTAGCAACCTTGCTACAGCCTTCAATTGATATGGCCGAGCGCGGCTTTACGGTTACCGATAGCCTAGAGGCAGCGAGCAACAAACTTGCCCAAGAACAAGGGCCTAATACTGCTTTCCGCAAAACCTTTGAGCCGCAAGGCAAACCGCTAAAAGCAGGCGACCACTTTATTAACCGTGATTTCGCCAACACACTACACACCCTTGCCGATAAAGGCATTGAAGATTTTTATACAGGCAGCCTGTCAAAAACCATCGCGCAAAGCCTTAAAGCCAGTGGCAGCTCACTGACCGCCTCAGACCTTGCCAATACAAAGGCAGAAAAAGTGACTTTGTTATCCGTGGATATAGAAAACGCTACACTCTATAACTTACCCGCACCAACGCCCGGTGTTAGCTCTCTGATGATTTTAGCCATTGCTGACCGATTAAAAGCCCATGCAAAAACGGAAAGCGATTGGGTACACCTGTTGGTTGAAGCGACCAAGCAAAGCTTTTATTACCGCGACAAGGTATTAGCTGATCCTGAATATGTGGGCGCAGATTACCATCGCCTGCTTGATGACGACCTTCTCGATAGCCTCGCTAAAAACATTGATCTCAGTATTGCGCAGCCTTGGCCAAGACCCGCTGAACCCGGCGATACGGTGTGGATGGGTGCGACCGATAGACACGGCCAAATGGTGAGCTTTATTCAAAGTATCTATTGGGAATTTGGAGCAGGTGTTTGTATCGATAACGCAGGCTTTGTGTGGAATAACCGCTCACTGGGGTTTGATCCTTCGGCTTCATCAGTCAACGCGCTTTCCCCGAACAAAAAACCCAAGCAAACCTTAAACCCTGCTTTTGCACGTTTTCATGATGGCCGACGTTTAGTGTACGGCACCATGGGTGGCGAAGGTCAACCGCAAACACAATCCGCTATTTTCAGTCGCTATTTTTGGCGTAACCAATCACTCACAGATGCTATCCATAAAGGCCGCTGGCTCTTAGGAAAAACATGGGGTGATACCGATATTGATCTCAAAATTGAATCTGATTTGGCTGAAGTTATTGGCGATGTGTTAAACCAAAAGCAGCACAACTGGCGAACCGTACCGGCAAGCGATGAACTCATGGGTCACGCCGGTGCCATTGCCACACAAGGGGAGCAAGTCATCGATTTAGCAACCGATCCACGCTCAGATGGCGAAGCAAAAGCAGCCAACGTCGCCTAAAGAAAAACCACAATAACAACACAAAATAAGAGAGAACAGCATGAATGAACTTCTAGCCAACTGGCCCATCTTTGCCGCACTCGGCGTTACCGGTATCGTTGCTGGCATTTTAGCGGGATTACTTGGCGTAGGCGGCGGCATCGTTATCGTTCCTGTGTTGTACTTTTTGCTCCCGCATTTTGGCGTAAGCCCTGAAGGCTCCATGTTGATTGCAACAGCTACATCGCTGGCGACGATTGTACCGACATCGCTTTCCTCGATCAGCGCACACTATAAAAAAGGCAATATCGATAAAAGCTTTGTTTTCTTTTGGTCGTTTTTTATTGCTATCGCAGCCATCGCTGGCAGCTTTGTCGCAAGCCAAGTTAAAGGCGAGACCCTCACCCTAATTTTCGGCATTATCGCCATATTGGTCAGCCTCAATATGCTTTTCCGTGCAGGTGCAAAAGCCCTTTTCACGCAACTGCCCGCAAGGCCCATTCAAGCCATACTAGCAAGCCTTGTCGGCGGATTATCTGTGATGATTGGTATTGGCGGCGGTACGTTAGGCGTGCCTTTACTCAGTGCGTTCAACGTACCGGCACACAAAGCAGTCGGCACAGCGGCTGTCTTTGGTTTAGTGATTGCACTTTCTGGGGTCATTACTTTGTTTTTTGCTGGCGCAACACCTGCAGATGCACCCATTGGCACCTTTGGTCTCATTAACTTGCCGGCTTTTATTACCATCGTGCCTTTAACCGTTTTATTCGCACCTTTAGGCGTAAAAATCGGCTCAATGCTCAACCAGCAACAACTCAAAAAATGCTTTGCCGCTGTCTTGTTCATCACAGGTTCTCGCATGCTTTATGCCGCGATTGGAGGATAATAAAAATGACTCAACATACGCTTAATCCACCGCCACGATTATTGATGGGCCCCGGCCCCATTAATGCTGACCCACGTGTTTTACGGGCAATGTCTGCGCCTTTGATCGGTCAGTATGACCCTGCCATGACGGGATTCATGAACACCACGATGGCGCGTTTTCGTGACGTATTTGCCACCCAAAACGAGCAAACTTTTTTGATTGATGGCACTTCACGCTCAGCGATCGAAGCTGTGCTCATCTCTGTATTACGCCCCGGCGATAAAGTTTTAGTCCCTGTCATGGGACGTTTTGGCCACCTTCTCACCGAAATTGCACACCGAGCGCAAGCAGAGGTGCACACGATTGAAGTCCCTTGGGGAGAGGTTTTCTCCGCCGAGCAAATCGAAGACGCGATCAAGCGTGTGCAACCCAAATTACTCGCCATGGTGCAAGGTGACACATCTACAACCATGAATCAGCCACTAGAAAACATTGGCGATATCTGTCAGCGACACGGTGTGTTTTTTTACTGTGATGCAACGGCCTCCATTGGCGGTAACACCTTATTGAGCGATAAGTGGGGCATAGATGCCGTATCTGTTGGCTTGCAAAAATGCTTGGCGGGGCCTTCGGGTTCTGCACCGCTCACGCTCAGCAATGAGATCGTGGATTGGATTCGCAAACGCAAACATGTAGAAGCAGGCATAAAAACCGCCCTTCATAAAGACGGTAGCGAGCCACTCATACTCTCTAACTATTTTGATTTAGCCATGATCATGGATTATTGGGGTGAAGAGCGTTTAAATCATCATACCGAAGCAACCAGCATGCTTTATTGTGCTGCTGAATGTGCGCGCATTCTCAACGAAGAAGGTATGGAAAACGCCGTTAAACGCCATGAACTGCATGGTGATGCGATGCTTGCCGGCGTTCAGGCCATAGGATTAAAGCCCTTCGGCAATCTTGATTATAAAATGAATAATATTGTGGGTGTATATATCCCCGATAGCGTGAATGGCGACCAAGTTCGTCATCAACTCCTTGACGATTTCGGCATCGAGATAGGTACGTCATTTGGCCCTCTGCATGGCAAAATATGGCGCATAGGTACCATGGGATTCAATGCACGTAAATCAGCTGTGCTTAACACCCTCGCCTGCCTTGATACCTGTTTAAAAGCCAACGGCTATAAAGGCCCGGATGCACAAGGTGCCCTTGCTGCGCTGGATTTTTATCGCAAGGCGGGTATCTAGCCATGCGGAATGGGGTACAACAAGCCGAACAACTCTTAGCCCGCTGTGATGCCTTAGCCGCTATCAGCGAAATGGATGGCGGCATCTGCCGACGCTATCTCACGCCTGAGCATAAAACCTGTAATGTACAGGTTGCCAAGTGGATGACGCAGGCAGGGATGCGCACATGGCAAGATGAAGTCGGCAATCAATGGGGGCGGCTCGCCAGCCAAAACCCCGATGCCAAGCGCTTAATCATCGGTTCACACCTTGATACCGTACCGAATGCAGGCGCTTATGATGGTATTTTAGGCGTGTTACTCGGCGTGGAGCTGGCACAATATTTTCATGACAACACACTCAACCTGCCTTTTCATTTAGATGTCGTCGGCTTTTGTGATGAAGAAGGCACCCGCTTTGGCACCACCTTAATTGGTTCTAGTGCATTAGCTGGGCAATTTAATGCCGAGTGGCTTAGCATTCAAGATAACGATGGCATTAGCATGAGGCAAGCCATGCGCGATTTTGGGCTTGATCCGGAAGCCTATGCACAGGCAGCATTAAACCCTCATGAACTTAAAGGGTATCTCGAAGCACATATTGAGCAAGGCCCCGTACTTGAAAGCCAACACCTATCCCTCGGTATCGTGACCGCTATCGCCGGTGCAAGGCGAGCGAATTTTACGTTTATCGGACAATCGGGTCATGCAGGTACAACCCCTATGGGTCAACGAAAAGATGCAGCCGCTGCCGCTTGCGAACTCACGATGTTTATCGAGCAGCTCGCCAATCAACATGCCGATAATGCGGTTGCTACCGTCGGCTGCCTAACGCTAAAGCCTGCCGCTGTTAATGTGATTGCGGGTAGCGCCGAACTCTCGCTGGATATTCGCTCACAAGATGATGACCTGCGAGATGAGCTATGCCAGCAAATCGAAGCACAAGCCGTTATGATTGCTGAAAAAAGACAGCTTGATGTCAGTGTTGATTGGTATCATTCAGCCCCTGCTGTACCTTGTGATGACAAAATACAACAGCAGCTCAGCCACGCTTTTGATGCTCAGCAACTACCGGTTTACCATTTACCTTCAGGTGCTGGTCATGATGCAATGGCTATCGCTGAACTCACCCCTGTCGGCATGTTATTTATCCGCAGCCCACAAGGCTTGAGCCATCATCCTGATGAATCCGTTTTACCTGAAGATATCGCTCATGCTTTTTCAGTGTGCCGAGAAACGCTCAACAAACTGACCAATTAAATGCGCGATTAAGTACTTAAGCGTTAAAGACCTCAATCGCACGTTAACGCCTCACCCGCCGATTGAAACACCGTAGATATTCTGCTCATTTTGCTGCTGGCTATAACCCCCAGGTGCAACATAAGGGGACTTACTACCCCCTGTACCCCAACCCAACTTCTCTCTCATAAAATGCTTAGAATGCTCGAATCTCTCCCTGGCCAATGCGGTATAATGCAAGCCAACGCCTATGCCGCCAACAGCACCTACCCCAGAAAATGCAGCCAAGAAAATCAATGCCATTGCAGTAGGCGTAATAACAGGATCAAAAGATACAGATTTCTGAGACCCGAAAGAGATAAAAAAGACAACCAGAAGGATTTGCAGTTTTTTCATTATCGATACCTACCTAATTAAAATACTAATAACGTATAAATTTAGTACTAACAACAGATAAAAGGTTCAATTATATACAGATTATTCTTCAATATAGCCTGATAAATAACACATACTCCAACTGGATTTAGCCACTTAAACCGACAAGATATATAGCTGTTAGACAATGCCGTCGCGCAACCTTACCCCCCTCCCACAATCACTCTTCCGCAAACAACGCTTGCAACTCAAAGAGGCTAACCTTGCCAATTCAAGATCAAAACGCTAAGCTGCGCAACATTTTCACATACGCCCCTACCCTCTCCAAAAAGAGGCTTGAATGCGATATTTAATAAGCAACAACATCACCTTCGCTTGAAACAATAATAAATCCACCACGAGATTTTCATCACAACACTTTGTCATTGCCCATGACTGATCCGCACGACCAATAAATATACCAGAAAGATTAAAGCTCTATGTTTACCAATAACGCCATAAAAACATACCCAGATATCAGCCTTGAAACAATTATTTGTCCAATTGGCCAACAAATTGCATAATAAAACCTAACCAGAGAGTTAGGTTTATTGTTTACCTATTTAATCTAGACGAGTAAAGACTGTGTCCAAAGACTATCGATTAGAATTAGTCGGCATTAGCAAAAGCTACCCCGGTTGCAAAGCTAACGACAATATCTCTCTTGCACTAAAAAAGGGAGAGATTCATGCTCTTCTGGGTGAAAATGGTGCAGGGAAAAGCACCCTGATGAAAATTATTTACGGGGTGAATGCCGCCGATAGCGGTAGCATTTACTTCAATGGCCTACGCGTTGATATCGACGCGCCCGCACAAGCCCGTGCGCTAGGTATTGGCATGGTTTTTCAACACTTTTCACTGTTTGAAACCCTCACCGTTGCAGAAAACATTTCGCTTGCGCTAGGCAAGCAAGCCGGCGACCCCTCAACACTCAGCGCACGTATAGAATCCGTTTCCGAAAAATATGGCCTTTCGATCAATGCTAGTCAAATCGTCGGTACGCTTTCAACCGGTGAGCGCCAACGTGTTGAGATCGTGCGCTGTTTATTGCAAGACATTCATTTATTGATACTGGATGAGCCCACCTCCGTGCTCACC
This sequence comes from Pseudomonadales bacterium, assembly GCA_965248335.1. GTDB lineage: Bacteria > Pseudomonadota > Gammaproteobacteria > Pseudomonadales > DT-91 > CAKMZU01. Next base: position 691,425 of record CBDFIY010000003.1, on the reverse strand, counting down.
CCTCAAGAAGTCGACACGCTTTTTGTCACATTGCGGCAACTCGCCAAAGAAGGCTGTGCCATTTTATTCATCAGCCACAAGCTGAATGAAGTTAAAGCCCTGTGTCATGCCGCGACTGTTCTTCGTGCGGGCCAAGTGACAGGCACGTGCAACCCAGCTGAAGAAACATCGGCATCCATTGCACGCTTAATGGTCGGTGACGATACGGATATCCAGACAACCTATGCACGCAGCCAATCAACAACACCCTTTCTCAAGGTTAAAGGCTTATCAACGAAAGCAGAAAGTACCTTTGATATCGCACTAAAAAACCTGAACTTTACGGTCAACGCTGGCGAAATTTTAGGCATTGCCGGTGTTGCTGGTAATGGCCAAGAGCAGCTACTAACAGCACTCTCGGGAGAGACAACGTTAAACACAAAAACCATTTTCCTGGATGAGACAGCCATTGATCATCTAGGCCCCTTGCAACGGCGACGCTTAGGTGTGGGTTACGTGCCCGAAGATCGACTAGGCCGTGCCGCTATTGGCGAAATGACCTTAAGCGAAAACGGCTTACTTACCGCCTTCGACGAAGGCCTTGTCAAAAAAGGCTGCCTTCAAACACAACGCATCAAACAATTCGCTACCGATATCATCCAGCAATATAAAGTCAAAGCATTTGGCGAAAGTGCCGAAGCACAAAGCCTCTCTGGCGGTAACTTACAAAAATTCATCATCGGCCGTGAAATTAAGCAAAACCCAAAGCTGCTATTAGCCGCACATCCCTCTTGGGGGGTGGATATCGGCGCGCAAATCGCTATTCACAAAGCACTGATTAAGCTCCGTGATGAAGGCTGCGCCATTTTAATTGTCTCTGAAGACTTGGATGAACTCTTTCAGATCAGTGACCGCTTAGGGGCAATTTGCCACGGTGAACTATCCCCCATCGCACCGACCGACTCACTCAGCGTTGAGCAGCTTGGCTGCTGGATGGCGGGCGATTTTGCACCGCCACAAGAAGAAACTGCTCAGCACACTCACACACAACCAACGACGGGGGCCATGTAATATGTGGATGCTCGAAAAACGCCCTGAAATTTCAAAAGGCTGGGCTTATGCCTCACCTGTTCTCGCCGTTGGCTTAACGCTCATCACAGGCTTTATTCTTTTTGCCGCCATGGGTGATAACCCGTTAACGGCGCTATACACCTTTTTCATAAAACCGTTAAGCGATAGCTTTGGTATAGCAGAACTCTTTATCAAAACCACACCTATCTTACTCTGTGCTTATGGGCTTGCGCTTTGCTACCGCGCATCATTATGGAACATTGGTGCAGAAGGCCAGCTGTTAATCGGCAGCATGATTGCCTCCGCTGTCGCGTTACAGTTTATTGATTCAACATCTCTGTTTGCATTGCCTATCACACTGCTTTTTGGTGCGCTCGGAGGTGCATTTTGGGTGGGCATTGCCGCTGTGTTGAAGTTCCGCTTTAACAGTAATGAAATCCTAACCACCATCATGCTCAACTACATCGCATTGAATGTGTTGCAGTGGAGCGTCTATGGCCCTTTACGTGACCCTAATGGATTTAACTTTCCAGAAAGCGCCCTGTTCGGCGATGCCACAATTCTTCCCATTTTATGGGAAGGTACACGTTTTCATGCCGGTGTGCTCTTCACCCCCCTCATTCTTTTCGCCACATGGTTTTTGTTAGCAAAAAGTTTTGCAGGATTTCAAATAAAAACGCTCGGTATGAATAAGGAAGCGGCTCATATGGCAGGCTTCAGCGAGAAAAAAATCGGCGTGATTGTTTTGCTCATCTCAGGTGCCCTCGCAGGGCTTGCCGGTGCCATTGAAGTCACAGGCCCTATTGGTCAACTCGTACCACAGGTATCACCCGGTTATGGTTTTGCCGCTATTATCGTTGCCTTTTTAGGCCGACTGCACCCCATCGGCATCACCTTGGCAGGCTTACTCATGGGTTTGATTTACTTAGGTGGTGAATTGGTACAAATGGATCTCGGCATGCCAAAATCCATTACCGGTATATTCCAAGGTCTCTTGTTATTTTATCTCTTAGCCTGTGACGTGTTGATTCGCTTTAGAGTCAAGCGACATGAAGGCGGCCTTCTCAGGCTCAAAAAAACCCAACGCGTGTATTAAGGAGCAATCTATGGATATCGAATTCATCAGTAATATTGTTTATGCCTCCATTCGTTGTGGCACCCCACTTTTACTTGTCGCCTTAGGTGAAATGGTTCTGGAGAAAAGCGGCGTACTCAATCTCGGCCAAGAAGGCATGATGTTGATGGGAGCGGTTCTCGGCTTTGTTGTCGCCCTAAATACCGATAGCCTCGCTGCAGGTTTTCTTGTTTCCGCCCTTGCAGGCATGGGTATGGCGCTTCTTTTTGGTGTAATTGCGCTCAACTTGAATGCCAATCAAATTGCCACAGGACTTGCCTTGACAATTTTTGGTACAGGCCTTTCTGCCTTTATTGGTGCCGACTATGAGGGCGAAGCGTTAGCCGGCTTACAAACACTCACCATCCCTGAATTATCGGAAATTCCTGTACTTGGCAAAGCGCTGTTTTCTCAGGATGCTATTGTCTACTTAAGCTGGGCGCTCTTTATCGGCGTTTATTTCCTCTTTAAAAAATCACGTATCGGACTTTCCATTCGCGCCGTGGGCGAAAACCCTGATGCCGCCAATGCGATTGGCTTAAATGTTATCGGCATTCGCTTTTTAGCGCTGCTTTTTGGTGGTGCGATGGCTGGGTTAGCAGGTGGTTATTTATCGCTCGCCTACACGCCTTTATGGACAGAAGATATGACAGCCGGTCGCGGCTGGATAGCACTCGCACTGGTTGTATTTGCCAGCTGGCGTGCCGAACGCATCTTACTCGGTGCTTACCTGTTCGGGTTTGCCAGCATCATACACTTGGTTGCACAAGGCTTGGGGGTCAGTGTTTCGGCCAGCCTTTTAGCCGCGTTACCTTATACCGCGACAATCGTCGTTTTGATCATCTTGTCTCGAAACCAACGGTTTTCGAAACACTTTGAACCCATGGCTCTCGCAAAGCCTTGGCGTAAAAGCCACTAACTCAGCCTACAAAACAACTAACGAGGTAATTATGGATAGATGGATAAAAATAATCGCAGCAAGTCTTGCGTTTACACTCGCACTTATTCCAATGGTGCAGTCTGCCCCCGCTAAAAAAGATCCCTTACATGTCGGTTTTGTTTATGTCGGCCCTACAGGTGAAGCAGGCTGGACTTTTACGCATGACGAAGCAAGGCAACACCTCGAAAACGTTTTTGGTGAAAAAATCAAAACAACCTTTGTTGAATCAGTAAAAGAAGGTGCCGACGCTGAGCGTGTCATCATGCAAATGGCCAAAAACGGTGCGGAAATTATCTTCACCACCTCTTTTGGCTACATGAACCCCACCTTAAAAGTGGCGAAGCGTTTTCCCAAAATAAAATTCATGCACGCCACAGGCTATAAGCGCAGCAAGAATGTCGGCACGTATTTTGACCGTATCTATGAAGCGCGCTACCTCACGGGCGTGATTGCTGCACACATGAGCAAATCAAACCTAACAGGTTATGTTGCAGCATTCCCTATCCCTGAAGTTATTCGTGGCATCAATGCCTACACACTGGGTTTTCGCAGCATAAAACCTGAAGGTAAAGTCAAAGTGGTATGGACTAACAGCTGGTACAACCCGGGCAAAGAGCGCGAAGCAGCCGATAGCTTAATTCAGCAAGGTGCAGATATCATTACCCAACACACCGACTCACCTGGCCCAGTACAAGCCGCTGAAGCTGCGGGTGTTTATTCGATTGGCTATCATTCAGATATGTCTGTTTACGGTAAAAAAGCACACTTGACTTCACCCGTTCATCACTGGGATGATTTTTACGAAGCCACTATCAAGAAAGTCATGAACGGTACATGGAAAGCAGAAGATGTATGGAAAGGGTTTGATGCAAACATGACGCAACTCGCACCGTTGAATAAAGCAATCCCTCAAACCGTCGTCGATGAAATCAACGCCATCACCGCTAAAATGAAAGCCGGACAATTTCACCCCTTTGCAGGCCCGATTAAATCGCAGGCCGGTAAATTACTCGTTCAACCCGGCAGCGTAATGAAAGATGCAGCCTTACTCAAAATGCATGTGTATGTTGAAGGTGTAGAAGGCGAACTACCTCACTAACCCCCTATTTACGACTTTATCGAATACCTTCATGGCGCTTACCTTAGCGCGATGAAGGTCTCTTAAAAACACGCCTCCCTTACCTGTTCTTTTACTTCCTTTCTCACCACCCTCTCACGCATTATTCCTGTACTAAGCGACAAACAAGTAACTGCAAGGCTGTTCACAATTCCATCAAAGCAAGCTCACGCTATGATGCCTTAATGTAAGATATAGATTACCCTGCGCTCAGTATTAAGCCTTGCTTAACGCTTACCCAATATCATGAAAATAATAAAAAAAGGACACTTATGAGACACCGAAAATCGCTCTTGTTTACGCTTTTCGCACTATCTGCACTCTCCTTGCAGATTTATGCGGCCGACCGCTATCAGCCGGCGAAGAACTACCCTGCTGGCAGCGAAGTCTCCTTTAACGGGAATACCTACGAAGCTAAATGGTGGGCTAACCCCAGCCAATCACCTAACGATAATGTGAAAAACGCATGGGAAACACCGTGGAAATTAATCTTAAAAGGCGATGAAACAACACCACCACCCATTGAACCCGAACCACCTATTGAGCCTGAAGAGCCTAAACCTAAACCGCCTGTCGAACCTGAAGAGCCAACCACGCCGCCAACTGAAGGTGATCACCCTACCTATGAAGCAGGTAAAAAATACCAAGGCGGCGATATCGTCATCAATAATAATCAACTTTATCGTTGTAAAAAAGGGGCAACAGTACCTTGGTGCGCTGAAGCGGCATGGGCTTATGCACCTGGTGTAGGCACAGCATGGACAGCCGCATGGGAAAAAATCACAGAAGACGACGTTGAGACAGAAAAACCTGAACCACCTATTGAGCCAGAAAAACCTGACCCTGAAAAGCCAGACCCTCAACCACCGGTAGAGCCTGAAAAACCCGAACCACCCACCGAAGGTAACTATACAGTCACTCAATCTGACATGGATGCAAAAGAAGCCAAGTTAACCGATTCACCCGTCATGAAATCAGTTAAAGCCTCTATTGCTACCCTTGATAATACCCTTGTTGAACAGGTGAAACCTCTTGCTGCCTCTAACCCAGAGAACGTAAAACGTGTAGAAACCATCATTGCCGAAAGCGATTGGGATTTCTTATTCCCCAAGCGTGCGGTTGAATACACCTACCGTCATTTTCTTCAAGCTGTCGCCAAGTTTCCTGCATTCTGTGGTACTTACCCAGACGGTAGAGATTCCGACATGATCTGCCGAAAATCACTCATCACCATGTTCGCGCATTTCACTCAAGAAACCGGCGGGCATACCGCGAATGGCGATGTGCCGGAATGGCGTCAAGGGCTTGTTCACGTGCGTGAAATGGGTTGGAATGAAAATATGCGCGGCGGTTACAACGGCGAATGTAATCCTGATATCTGGCAAGGTCAAACATGGCCCTGTGGGAAATTTGCGAATGGTGAATTCAAATCTTACTTTGGCCGTGGTGCAAAACAGTTGAGCTACAACTACAACTATGGCCCCTTTTCCGATGCCATGTTTGGGACGGTGCGAACGCTACTCGATAACCCTGAAAAAGTCGCAGATACTTGGTTAAACCTCGCCTCTGCGATTTTCTTCTTCGTGTATCCTCAGCCACCAAAACCTAGCATGTTGCATGTTATTGATGGCACTTGGCAACCCAACACCGCTGATATCAATAACGCCTTAACACCCGGATTTGGTGTAACCACACAAATCATTAACGGCGGTGTGGAATGCGGTGGCTCGGTTGAAGTGGCTCAATCACTGAATCGTATTAAATACTATACGCATTTTTCTAACCACCTTGGCATCCCCGTACCTGCCGATGAAGTGCTCGGCTGTAAAGGCATGAAGCAATTTGATGCAGCCGGCGCGGGCGCCATGAATATTTACTGGGAAAAAGACTGGGGTTGGTCGAATGATACACCCAACGGGCAAACTTACGCGTGTAAACTCATGGGTTACCAAACACCCTTCTCTGTATTCAAAAAACGTGATTATACAGAATGTGTGAAAAAACACTTTCCTGATATTACTGTTCTCAATGATGACTAATGCTAAGCATTGAGTAATCTTGCTCTCACCTACATTCGCCTCATCCTGAGGCGAACTAAACATTTAACCAAACAAACCAACCAAATCCCACTTAAACGTTGTGTACAGATGGCAATGGCTTTACAGCGATAAAAGCGCTGCTGATGATGGACTTTAGCCCATTGAATCCAGAAACCGGTTTTTTCTGTTCATAAACCACCTGCTCATAAACCATAATGTAACCATTATCAGCTATTAAAAGAGCGTAGATAATATCAGCTTCAGGACGTGTTCAAGCGCTAGGCTGACCGAGGATTACTTGTTCTTTAGAGATACCCGCTTCCTTTAAAAATTTTCTCCAAGTATTGTTGTTGCTCCTTTTTGTCTAACGGTTTGATATTTTTAGACTTTAAATATTCTGTCGCCTCTTTATCATGTTTGACAATATAGTCATTGACTCTGTTGGAATATTTAACGGTGTCTCGGTCTTTTCCTATGGTCGGGAATGTCTCTACAGGTTTAAATTCACTCATTTCAAATCCATTAGTCAATGAATCTCCAAACTTCGAAGCAAAAATTAAAGACGTTGCGGTTCTATATTTTCTTGGCAAAGACGGACTACCAGGATTAAAAAATTGAGGTTTTTCAACCTGTCCTTCGCGCGATAGCTTTGCTGCCTCGACATTTATGCCATAACGATTATCATCATTACCACGCCCACTTTTTATATTGCCATCATTTTTGACCTCGACGAGAGACGCCCTATTAGACAACCTGTCACTGCTAGTAATATACGTATCAGGGCAATCGCACTACGATATTAACAAGATCGGCGACAATCAAACAAAATGTTTATTTTTTAATCTAAACCCGCTAATAATTTAGTGTTGGTTTCTAAATTAACACTCTTTTGTAATTTGAATACAAAAGAGAAGTGTAGTTTTTCAGTAGCGGGCTAATTCATACCCATAAACTGATTGAAATACAATCAGCCATCTGCTTTGTAGTATGATTTTTAAGCGAACTGATCAAAAACATAGCGCGATAGCCCTGATATACGTATTTCGTATCGTATCCCCTTTCTCATCATCAAGTAACATGCCTATATCACCCGCTGATCTTTTATGGTTACCCTCTTTATCCGTTAACATCGATGAGAACATGACGCAGTCTTGGTCATTTTGTTTCATCGTATAGAAAAGTACGCGAGGTTTTAGTTGTTCTGGCTCATCAGGGGCGGTCAGCTCAAGATCCCCCGTCGATAAACAAAGTTGAGTGTTCATTAAAAATATCGGCAACCCAATAAGAAAAAACAAACGAGTAAAAAAATACATCATCTTTAGCATGCACCATCTCTTTTCATAAAAGTGATTATTTGACAAACAAAGATGAATTTGTTCATTATTTATTTTGAATCGATATTGCGCATAAGAACAAAACTCAGTATTCAGGTGAAGGTTAATCAAATCATTTAATCTTTATATCGACTTGAGTAGCCTTTGATCAGGTTTAGGCATTGTATGCTGTGGTGCTGTTGAAGTGGCTCAATCACTGAATCGTATTAAATACTATACGCATTTTTCTAACCACCTTGGCATCCCCGTACCTGCCGATGAAGTGCTCGGCTGTAAAGGCATGAAGCAATTTGATGCAGCCGGCGCGGGCGCCATGAATATCTACTGGGAAAAAGACTGGGGTTGGTCGAATGATACACCCAACGGGCAAACTTACGCGTGTAAACTCATGGGTTACCAAACACCCTTCTCTGTATTCAAAAAACGTGATTATACGGCATGTGTAAAAAAACACTTTCCTGATATTACGATACTCAATGATGATTAATGCTTGTTTTAAGGCAAGTGCCTTTTATCTTAGCGTATTAACTTAGCCTTTCATCGAATCTATCTGCAGGGGTATCAAACTGATGCCCCTGCGTTTATTATTTTCTTAACCGACCAAATCGTTACTTGACGGTAATTTTTATATACCCACCACCAACACGTTTACCGTCCTTACGTATATAATCCCCATGAATAGCAACCGACCCACTATTTATACCCATGACAACCCCCGCCTTGTCGACGGTGGCGATAGACTTATCATCACTCCTCCACTTAATAGCTTCAGATTTTATCGTTACATGTGAGTGGTCAGTGTAACGCGCTGTGGCGATAATAGTTGTTTTACCGCCCATCGCTATGGTTTTTGGATCAGCTGACAACGCTAAAAAATAAGCTACTTTGGGAATAACCGTTATCTTCTGTGGATTACTACTTTCCGTCTTACCTTTTATCGCCATTACCGTCGTATTGCCTGCGGCTTTAGCCACAAAGCGGCCATTAATAACAACACCAACCGTCGCATCGCTACTCGTCCAATCTACATCAGCAGTAATATTAGCGATTGTTTTATCAGCAAAAGTACCATTAGCTAAAAATTCGTGCCTATAGCCTACAGCCAGCGAGTAAGTAAAAGTTTTTTTTATCTCGATGCTTTTTAATGGAGAGGCGGGGAAAACTGTTATCGGTAAAAGATTACTCGTGGTTATTTTTGCCTGACCTGTTGACGGGTCATGCTCATGATATACCGCCCAAATGTTAACAGGCTTCCCGTTGCTCTCACGAACACCTACAACCTCAGCCAGGTTTGTACCTTCCCGTTTTTCGACACTCACCATATCTGGATGATCGCTGATCCAAGTGACCTCTTGGGTAATCTCTCTAATAGATTTCATAGAGCCAGCCTTAATAAAAATACCTTCTGCCGACACATCTATCCTAAAACCTTCTTTTACACCTTTTACACCCTTACCGATAAGCTCTGCTTCGATTTTGCTTAACTCCATGTCACCCACCTTTATATTGTAGTCAGGGCTCTTTACAGCTCCGAATGATGCAGAAATATTTGTATCTCCGGCGGCTATCGCAGCAACATAACCGCCTAATGAGCCTTGCCCCACGGAAGCTACTTCAGAGTTACTACTATGCCACCACACAGTATTGGTTAAATCATAAATCATGCCATCATCATATAAGCCTCGTACAGTAAATTCAGACTCAAGACCTGTAATATGTAGAAGATGACGTTCTTGTGTTGATATACTTAGCCTATTCAACTTACCGCCCTTGACCTCTAAAGACACTTTCCCTGTATTTCCTTCTTTTGTGGCTGTGATATCTACCTTTCCGCTCGATTTACCAATGACGTATGTCATACCTGCAATAGAATCAAATTCGACAGACGCAATAGCACTGTCACTGCTCTGCCAGATAACTTGGCCGCTAATATCTTGTCGTGACTGATCAGAGAATACACCCTCAGCTAGCATCTGGATTTTCACACCGGGGTGGATTTCGTTGAACGTTGAAATTACCTCAATCTTATCTAATGTATCTGCTGTGACCTCAAGTAAAGCTGGGTCACTGACGACGTCTTTCTTTGTCGCGTGATTTTCCATGCTCGCGGTTATTTTTGTTTCACCAGCTGATACGCCCATTGCCGTTACTTGGCCTTTTTTTCCGGGGGCAATACTGGCAACGGCTTCATCAGAACTAAGCCAGCTAACATCATGAGTGATATCTTGTTTTGTCTTGTCGTCAAAAAGGCCCTGTGCTCTGTACTGGATAGAAAAGTCTTGTGCCACCTTCGCTACAGGGGGGAATACCTCAATTGAGAGTAACTTCCCATCGGTAACTTCTAGCGGCACTGTATCTGTTTTTCCTTTATACACTGCGACGATATCGGTAGTACCTTTACTCACGCCTTTGGCGAACGCACCCTTAGAATCCGATGATATGCTCGCTACTTCTGGATTAGTACTCATCCATTCTACCAGGTTCGTGATATCAGTCTGTTTACCGTCAGCAGCTCTATCGAAGGCTTCGTACTTCCCTGTCGTCCCTATAGCTAACACTTTTATTGATGGCTTTATAACAATGTCATTAACACTAACGTCGCCGGAATCACTAACGTCGTCGGAATCACTATCCGAACCGCACCCGGCTAAGCCGGCGGCGACCCACAATAAGATTAGCGTTTTAAAAAACAACTTCTTCGTCATAATACTATCCTACCCATGATAGATGAATCCCGTTAGACGAAATGCATTCATATAAATTCACATAAAACCCACAAATGAATGCTGCATGAATGGCAGTTATAAAAAAGAATCATGTTTGTTTTGAAACTATTGGCATAGATGAAATCAAAATCTTTGGGCAGTAGGTAAGGTAACTGCATGCTACGGGTCTAGTACATCATTTCAACCTGATTGTCGGGTTTGATTTTATGCTTTCTAGTCATTTAATCATTGGATTAAGCTAAAAGACTGGGTACATGTTTTTTGATCAAAACAACAGATTTCCGACAGCCTACTACGGGTCTACCTGTAGGGGTTATCCGTTTTTCTCAATAAAGGCTATGCATTTGTGAAATATATGTCGGTTAAAACGTTTGCTCACATTCGATTATATGGTCGCAAGGCCATGGTTATCATTTCGCGTTTATTACCGATGCTTGTCATATTTTGTTTGGTCTATGTTGCACAGCACCAACTCAAAAGTTTTGATTTACCCGAAGTCATCAATGGCTTAAGTCGATACTCAATTGTCACACTTGTCATCATGAGTGTTATCGCCATCTTAAGTTACTGCGTGGGCGGTCTGCATGATGTTATCGCCATAAAACACCTCCACCTTAAAGTGCCCTCAATAAGTGCTTTTGTGATTGGTACACTCAGCACGATATTTTCAACGAACATTGGATTTTCTGCCTTGAGTGGGGCCGCTGTTCGCTATCGCCTTTATGCCGAAAAAGACGTGGGCTTTGCAGGCATTGCTAAAATTATGGCCGTCAATGCGATAACAATTATGGTTGGTGTATCGATCATTACCAGCGTCATCATGTTATTTTTTACTGAGGCGCTCAGGCATATTTTACCGTTGGATGTATCCGTTTTTTCTATTCGCTTTGTGGGTGCGATGGTATTCCTCATTTTTGTATTTTATGTGTATTGCGGCGCAACGGGTAAAGCGTTTCAGGTGAAAGGATTCAAGATAAAAACCCCTTCTGTTCTCTTCATCGTTTATCAGGTGCTTGTCTCTACGATTGATTGGCTATTGATGTTTTTAGTCTTCTACGGTTTTCTTGCCATATTACATGGAAGTATGGGCGCATCCGATGAGCTGACGGTTTTCATGTTTGCGCGCGCAGTCGGTGTGGCCAGCAACATACCCGCTGGGCTCGGCGCGTTTGATGGCACGATTTTATATTTCCTCAGGCCTGCCTATACATCCACAGAAGGGTTAATAAGCGCATTACTTATTTATCGACTGGCTGCGTTCTTGTTGCCTTTCTTGATTGCTGCGGTCATTTACGGCGCGTATGAACTTCATCTGCACCGACGCTACCTGTCTACAGCAACAACCTTTGCGATAAAGTTACACCAATCCTTGATTCCACGGCTAGCGGCAATTATCCTTTTCATCACGGGTGTGTTTTTACTGATCTCTAGCTATGTACCCAGAACAGAAAAACACTTGCAGTGGTTAATGCAATACCTGCCTCACTCTGTCATCGAATTATCTCACCTGTTAGAAAGCTTGATCGGTATCACCTTATTAGTTTTTGCCCGAGGCATTTTATATCGCAGCCGAGCCAGTTATTTTATCTCTGTTGCCTTATTATCTGCCGGCGTTGTTTTTTGTATGATGAAGGGTTTGCATAACGCCTCAGTCATCGTACTTGTTCTTGTACTCGCCTTTTTTATTCCCACTAAACCCTTTTTCTACCGTCAGCAAGCGTCGTTTAAAACATTATTTTCTGCACAATGGATTTTTACTTTATTCGTTATCTCTTTATTTTTATTCTGGCTGGCGCAATGGGGGCACGAAAACCATGATTATTCTTTGCAAAATGGGTTAACGTTCGAATCAGGCAATGATGTACCAAGAGCCATCAGGGCTATGTTAGCAATCACATTTCTACTCTCGTTCATTATGCTTATCCGCCTCATCTACAGCCCGGGAAAACCCTCTAAAGGTACTGTAGATGATGACATTGATCGTGCTGATGATATCTTGCTCCACGCAGAAGATACCTCTGCCTACCTTGCTTTTCTCGGTGATAAATCACTGATGTTTAGCGACGACAATAAAGCGTTTATCATGTATGCCATACAAGGACACTCGTGGGTGGCAATGGGAGACCCTATTGGGGATAGTGCAGCATGGGATGCGCTGGTCTGGAAGTACTGCCAAGAAGCCGACAAATACGGGGCATGGCCTGTTTTTTACGAAGCCAGCCATAAGAATTTACCGATCTACCTCGATTTAGGCTTTTCAATTCATAAGATTGGCGAAAAGGCGAAAGTCTACTTGCCGGATTTTACCCTTGAAGGCAAAGCACGCAGTAACCTGCGCACTACAATGCATAAAATGCAGCGCCTAAATGCACATTTTGAGATCGTTGAGCCTCAAGGTGTTGCTGCTATTCTCGATGAAATGAAGGTTGTATCCGATGACTGGCTGACACATAAAAAAACACGTGAAAAAAGCTTTTCGATGGGGCGATTTGATGCGCAATATTTGTTACACAGCCAAAGCATTGCCACCGTTCGTATCGATGGTAGATTAATTGCATTTACGAATATCTGGTGTACAAATCAACGAGAAGAAATCGCCATCGATTTAATGCGCTTCACTCATGACTCGCCTAACAGTACGATGGACTATCTCTTTACCGAGCTAATGATTTGGGCGAAATCACAAGACTACCAATGGTTTTCTCTCGGCATGGTGCCTCTCTTGGGGCTGGACAACGGGATTAAGACAACAAGCTGGACAGAATTTGGGCATTTGCTTTATCGCCATAGCGAGCATTTTTATAACTTTGAAGGATTATACCGATACAAAAACAAATTCTCGCCCGAGTGGAGTTCCTGCTATCTTATTTCCCCCGGAGGTCTGCGTACAACATTTATTCTTAAGGATATCAGCTCACTCATATCTGGAGGCACACTGGGTGTTTTCAAAAAATAGCCTGTACTTGTTACAGGTAAGAAACGGGGGGCTGGAAGCGGCCTAAAAATGATTAGGCCGCCTCATGAAACATTAATTATGAATTAATGTGTATTGATCTTAATTTTTTTACTGACTTCACTGGTATGCATTTTTGGCAATACAACGTCCAAAATGCCATTTCTAAAATTCGCCTCAAGGCGGTCTATATCGACGTTTGGTGGCAATTCCCATGACCGATTAATTTCGCTACTGGAAAACTCCACCCGATGATAATTTTTTTCATTTTGCTCATGCTCGACTCTTTCTTCGCCACTGATACTCAGGACGCGACCATCTAAAGAAATATTCAGATTGCTTTCTTGCATACCCGGCACTTGCACTTCGATATGATAGTTTTTAGCATCTTCATAAATATTACTTTTTGGCATCAAAGCTTTTGGCGCACTCATCGAGAAAAAATCTTCAAACAGGTGATCCATGCCTTGCCGAAGACCGACTAGCGGCTCAAAATTCATTAAATCTTGTTTCTGAGTTAAATTTCTATTTCTATTCATAATCGACACCTCATATAAAATGAAAACCGAGGGATTATAATAGCACCTTATATTTTAATACTCAAGTCGTTTAATTATCTAGAGTTATATTTCTAGCACAGGAGCTTCTAGCAACAAACACTCAATACAATAATCAAACAACAGTCAAACAACAGTCAAACAACAGTCAACCGATAATTACGAGCCGACTTGTAACAAAAGGCTTTTTCTTCATTCCCGAGAAAGCAGGAATGACAGTTTGAAAGAGTTTTAATCCGCATGAGAGAAAAAACAAATAGCATGTTAGATTGATCAATTATTGCTAGGATGCTCTGCATTCTGGCTTATTCTGCATCTTCGTCCACTGACGCATAGACCATCATAGGGCGATAAAAACCATAAATAGCTTTCTTTATGGCAGTTCTTTTATACCCATATTGAACAATGTAAAACTAAATATATCCGCGTATTTTTGAATGTTTTTGAGAAGCGGTGTTCCCGCTCCGTGCCCAGCGCTCGTTTCAATTCGAATGAGTGTAGGCGCATTACCCAATTGCTTGGCTTGTAGCTCTGCTGCAAATTTAAAAGAATGCGCAGGAACAACGCGATCATCATGATCCGATGTTGTTACCAGCGTTGCCGGATATTTCACGCCTTTCTTTACATTATGTACGGGTGAATAGGCTTTTAGGTATTCAAACATAGCCTTGCTATCATTTGACGTGCCAAAATCATGAGACCAGCCTGCACCGGCTGTGAACGTATGATAACGTAACATATCCATAACACCGACAGCCGATAGTCAGTCATCAAAAAAAGCTGGTTTCCTATATTGTCAAACACATACGTTTTGGAATCAATCCCATCAAGCAACGAGACAAAAGGCGAATTAGGCACGGCTAAATCTCGAACATAAAGATCATTTCTTGAACCATCTTGCGCGGCACTGACAATAAGATAGCGCTCATCTTCAGTGACAGAGCCAAATACATAACGCCGCTTTTGTTCAGGTAATGCGCCGAAAATCACTGTATCAGATGACTGTGGCTGTCCTAATTGATGGAAATAGAGTTTATGCTGATCTGTTTGCGCGGTGAGTTCACTCCCCTCGGGTTTATCATAGCTTGAGTAATAAAAACCCTTACTTCCTATCCAGGATATACCTGAGAACTTTACATTAACAAGGGGAGATTCCAGCACCTTTTTTGTATGCGTATCAATGATAATAATTTTTCGCCAATCGCTCCCCTTTTCAGATGTTGCATAAGCAGCAAGCGTACCGTCATTGGAAAAACTAATTTCCCCTAAGGATGTACTATCACCCTCGCCCCATACGTTGGGATCAAGAAATACCTCTGGCTCATGACCTTCTTTCGTTCGCCAAAGTACATCTTGATTCTGTAGCCCATCGTTACGGTAAACGTAAGTAAACTCTCCTTCCTTAAACGGCATTTCAGCACGCGCATAGTTACTCTTGGTTTCAAGACGTGATTTAATCGCATCTCTGTATGGAATTGCCTCAAGATAAGTAAAGGTCTGTTTATTCTGCGCATCCACCCATGCTTTTGTTTCTGAGCTACGGTCATCTTCAAGCCAGCGATAAGGGTCAGGCACATTCACACCAAAATAGGTATCAACCACCGGCCCTTTTTTTGTAGGTATATATTCAACGTTGACCTTTACCGAGTTCTTTTTATCGGTATCGAACGAACTTGCGCGTATTGCTCTTTGAATATCGGCCTTCGAATATAACGGAATGATAAAAAGGCCTATTAATATCAATAAAGCGGCTTGTTTAGACATACAAACTCCGAGGACTAAAAATATGCGTGGGTTACTTGTAAACAGGAAGATAATTATTGTTGTTTGGGTTGATCCCCCAAAAGCAAAGGTAGCGTAATACGCCTTGTTTGAGGATGAGATAAGCGAAAAACAGACCTATCCATTAAATAGTGTATAAATGCCGTTGATAGCCCTAAAGAAAATAACAGCATGAGCATATTATTATTCTCTAGCGACTGTGAAAATGCTGGCAGCCAGACCTCAACAAGGCGTAAATCTGCCTCCATTGCTTCAACCTGAAAAAGTGGCGTTAATAAAAGCATACAAACAAAGAAAATACTGAATTGTGCTGTGAGTTTTTTCCGTGTAGAAATTCCACGTTTATTTTCATCTATAGCCGCCGAATGATTACCAACCATGACCAACCCTAAACCTACCGCAGCCAACCAGTGTTGTACTGACCAAACAAACAAAAATGAAAATGGATCTAAATAAAATGCGGATACAATCATGACAGTAACTTGTAGAAAATAGGCACTTTTTATCCAATGCACATCGCGTAATCGCCATTGCATAGCAATCATAACCAAGAAAAGTAAACTCACGACAACAATGCATACAGCCTTAATAAAAGGAAAAAAGACATTGATCGCTGAGTAATTAGTTATGTACAGTTTTAATGATTCCTCAAAGAAGAAAACACCCTGTACAATCTCCGCAAGCATAATAAAAAAAACACCTAAAATAAGAAAAAATATTTTTCCTATAGCTTTTTGATTTTTCGTCGAAGAAGAACAAGATTTCGATTCGTAAATACACGTCACGCCGTAATGCTGAACAGAAAAATGATAGAGATTAAGAAAGTAGTCAACGGTCCACAGTAACATGAGCCTTGCGAGTGCAGATATCCCAATAACGCTCTCAGGCATGAATAAAAAACTAAAAGTGGCAACAACAGTCAATAATGGCGCACAGAAAAATCGTATTTTCTCCTTATAAATCAGCCGCCTGAATACTGGCAATGAAAACACAAGATAGGTAGTCATAAAACGATGCGCTAACCAAACGCCGAAAACAAAGACCAGATAAACGGGCTTGATCGTCACACTGCCTTGCAGCACAACGACGACTATCAGAAGCCAAAACCCTGAAAACATCCAGCAGGCATCCCACATTGGGGATTTTAGCCATTGCGAACCACGTTTAAACAATCTGTAAACCCCATCATTTAGATTATCCATTTTAGGTTATCATCGTAAAGTTTATAAAAAATAATTTAATATATATAGATATTAAATATTTTACTTAACACTTATCAACCACAAAAAATATTCCGGCTATAATTTATATTCCTGCCATCTAGCTACCCATGTCTTATGCCGATTAATATATCTTTATTTATTATTCTTATTACACTTTTATCTTGCTCGAACGAGAATAAAACATCCTCAATAAAAACAAATTTAAATCTCTCGGTAAGCATATCCAGCCAACTACTACGGAAAGCAGAATTTACAATAAGTAGCTTTACGCTAGTGACCGAAAGCGGCGAGCAACTTCTCCTCAATCAGCAACCTGTTTTATTAGACTGGAACTCTAGTCAGAAAGAAAACCTGCCTTTTTATACCGGTATAGTTCCTCGTGACAACTATAAGGAAATTCGTTTCAACCTAACCTTAGGTGAAGATGCTATTAAATACACAGCTAAAGATAGCTCCGCTCCATTGACTTTAATTGATAGCCTAAATCGAATAATTCCTTCAGAAGTTAATACCTTTTCGGTGTCATTAACACTACAAGAGCCGCTATCACTCAATAGTAGCCAAAGCCAAGTTAATTTGCTGTTTGATATAAGCCAATCATTTCAAGCACTTTATGAGGATGAATCATTGGTCGTTTTATTTAAACCTATGTTTCGAATAGCAAGCACTGGCAAGCAACAATCTGGATTGCTAGGGGTAATTAGCAGAGTAAATGATGAGCAAATAACCATCACTCCAAAAAATAGACCAACTGAAATTAAATTACCTTGGCATAGCATAAAAACTATCACACTCGATGGTGTAACTATCAATCAAAAAGAACTGATTTCAAAAGCACAAAATAAGAAAATTCTCGTTTGGCTAGTTCAACTTAGCCAGTCTGCTGAACTTCATGCTTTTACAGGTGAAGCCCCCCTTCAAATAGTAAATGGAAATCTACTGAAGATAGAAGGTGGGGTAAAAATTCAAGGAAATATTCTATCTCCAAAAGGGAAAAATGAAGAAACTATTATCTTTCCCAATGTAACTATATATGACACTAAAGGAAAACCTATAAATATAACAATTGATGCGCTATTAAGTGGCCAAGGATTATCGGGTACTTTGCACGAGCGAGAGGGACAGCTTCGTTTATTAAAAGGCGAACTCATTGCTCAAGTGTTATCAACAGAGCCTTTGTCAGTATCTCCCATACGTTACAACAACTACCTACAATATTTAGCGCATCCTTTAGTTGCTATCGGGCATGCTGAAATTCATTCTTTACTGCCTGACCAATTAGTAAAGCTTTCTGGTGTTGCAGTAGGGAATACTTTTCAAACTGACAAAATTCAACCACTTGATACTGAACAAGTAAGCTTCAGCATGACCTTGCCCTCAACATTGAGTCAGTCACCCATAGAAGCAATTTTGCATAATACAACAATTGCCATTGAAAATTTAAGCCATCAGCAAAGCCTTGTTCGCCTTTTCATTGATGAAACACCTGTGCAGTTACCAGCAACACCGGATTATATTGACGTGCAACAATCGCAGGTAAGAATTTATAGTGATAGAGTGCTAGATGGCAACAAAACAATTGCTTTTAAGAGCTTTGACGCTGCAAAGCCAGCTCTGAAAAAGTTGCTAGAAGACGCTCAGCATATTAATGAAATTCATGCTAAAGGCATACTTTCACAAAACATTCTAATTGCCAACTCCCTTGATATCGTTTTTTATAGCGCTAGCATTTTTGATGCGCTAAAAACAACTGACCTTGAAGAGGAGCTCTATACATCTAGCGACAATATCGTTAGCAATAAACAAAAGAACTCAGATCATAAAACATTACTTATTGGAGGTATATCTGCAGCTTTAGGCTTACCTCTACTAGCTGGTGGAGCTTACTGGATTTTTAAACAAGGGCACAAAAGCAAAGAACCAAACACTAAACAAAGCCAGCCTGATGATAATGCCTTCACAATAATCCCTTCTAGCCTAAACTTAAATGATGAAAAAAATGGCAAAATAATTATTAACCAAACCTCAAACCCTAGCGAAAAAGATCAAAATAGCGCTTCTAGTTTTGATAAATTTACACAACAAGAACCTCTATATTTCAATATAAACTTTACAGAAAAAAACAACGAGGAAGATGAAAAAGTTAACCAGAAAGAAGATAGCACCTATAAGCCTAGCGAAAACAGAAAGGAAGAGAATGAACAAAAACCTGAAATAACTGAGAAGAAAAATGAGGCTAAACGCTTCAAGAAAAGACCAATTGAAATCACACCATATGGAATACGAAATAATAAAAACATCGTAAAATTTAAAGAAAATTATTACGAGGAACGAATAGATGATAACGGAAAATACTATTACCTAACCACCACAATGGTAGAAGTAGAACATACCATTTATTTTTTTTCGGATGAAGAATCACCACTTACATCTTTAAATGAACCTACAAAAAAAAATCATCAGCCTAAAAAAACCACAATTAAACAGCCATCAGATCTTGCCACATTCTCTAAACGTCCCCCCTATTTTATAGAATATGATCATAACAACAACAACAACAACGAAATAATCGTTATGGAAAATGGAAATTACTACAAAGAATTTAACAAAAATGAAGGAAAATTTTATTATCAAAAATTAGAACTAATATTCGATGGTGACAATCTATTTTTTTTCCCTAATGAAAATAGTTATATTACACGAAGCGATGCATCTAAACTGGGAATAAATAACAGAAATGAACAAGTAAAGATTTCATTCAAATCGAAACCTATAGCCCAAACAACAACTAAAGCACCTCCCACAGGTGACACCAACACAGAGGAAGATAAGTATTACTTTACAGCCAAGACTAGACCTGCGGATGCTAAACTTTATAAAGACTTAGAATATACTAAAATTTATAAAATAAAAAATAAACTCTATATGGAAGGAGGTGATGCCGAAGGTAACATTGTTTACTCAGAGGTAGAGGAAAAAAAGTCTGTTGATACATCAGGTAAAATAACTCTTAATTATGAAATAAAAACTGCTCCTGTTCAGCTTATAGATTTTAGCCAAGGAGAACAACTCGACCAGTGGTATAGGTCTAACTTTCCCGATTTATTTACCAGCCCTCACAACGATGAAAATATTTTCTTTGAAAATGAAGATATTACTGATTTACTCAAAAAAAATATGATGATCGACCTACGATTAGCAGTAAACTTCATTGCTGCCTATAGCCAAAAAAATCACGATATTTTGTTTTATAAGCATGAATCCAACCACCAAGCCAATGAGCCCATTGATCGGTTAAAAAATAGCTTTATTGACCCTACTATTTTAACACATACAAAAAAACCTGAAGATGTCCCTGAACAGCTAAAAACCTCTATTAAAACTTCCAATATTAACTTCATAGAAGATTTTTATAAGTCCACTAAGCGCTATGCTATTTTACCAGGCTTGCCAGGGGCCCACTTTAACGCAATTGTTCTAGTTAAAAGTGAAGGGGGGAAAGGCATCATACCTATCATTATTGAACCAGGAAGCGGCTATTCAGAAGAATATAAACTAAGTACAATGAATCGCCTTATTCAAATGCTACCCGATAATAACGAACTACAAGTAAAACTAGACCTAAAAGATAATGTACGTCGAATAAATGCAGATATTCAAAAGAATGAAGGTACTAGTTGCGGCCCTATTTCATTAGTTGCAGCTACGCGCCTTATAGAGGCTATCGAAGCTGGTAAAATCTCACCTGACAACCTATCAACTGATTTTGTTAAACTTATGATTGATGATATAAAAAATCATCAAGATTTCAAGTGGGAGCCAGGCTTCCCTAGACTCCGTAATTATATCCTTCATAACTTGGATAAAGATAATCGTTTAAAGAAACAATCTCCTTATAAGAGATAGGGATAGAAAGCAACGTTCTTACCTTGCAGCCATAAATTTAACCATAGTATCAACTTGTTAATGCCGGACATTAAGTTGATAGATATAACTGTGGTTTAGCTCTCTCATCACTGCTACATAGGTGCATGGTAACTTCCATTACTTTACGACACCAGCGCTTCTGTAGCTCGCTAATAAATTAAAAAGCAAACCATTTTAAAGCGCTGAATCAATCAGAAACTATGTTTTCGAGAAGTTCGACACACAGAATGTATTACAGAGAACGCCTTATTCATAAAAATATCTTTACCTATAACAAGGATATAATATGCTGCCTTAACGAATTCTTTTTAGCTAAAATAACAATATGAATACCCAATCCCAACACCTCCTTATCGAACTTTTCGACTGCCCCTCATCAAGACTTCAAGACAAAGAATGTATTGAAAACCTACTGATAGCAGCAGCTACTGCGGCTAAAGTTACCATCGTGCAATCCGTTTTCCATGAGTTCTCCCCACAGGGTGTCACCGGCGTTGTGATTATCGAAGAATCACACTTATCCATTCATACTTGGCCAGAATACGGGTATGCATCGGTTGATTTTTACACGTGCGGAGAGGGTTTGCCTGAACAGGCTTTGGACGTTATCAAAAAAGGGCTATCGGCAGAGCGCGTTGAGGTCATCATGGTTGATCGTGGGTTGTCCTTAACCGATAACGCCATGCGGATACGCTACCACACAGCGGCAGAAAGCCCCTAAGGTGCGCCTTTGTAGAAACTTCTTGCCGCAAAAACACCCGCCAGCAGACCAAATAAGTGCGACTCCCAAGAAATCTGATTACCTTGTGGTAAAACGCCCCACGTCATCCCGCCATAAAAAATTGCTATAGGTACGGTCAATAGAAAATATTTAAGGGTTGGCGAGTAAAAGAGGCGCGCCATCAGAAATCCAAAATAACCAAATACCAAGCCACTTGCACCCACATGATAAACACCTCTCCCGAACAGCCAAACAAGCGCCCCAGTCGACAGCAAGATAAAAACCGTCGTCACCCAAAAATAACGGTTACCATTGATAGAGATGACAAAGGCGAAAACGCCAAGCGTGATAATATTAGACAATAAATGCCAAAAATCGCCATGAACAAAAGGCATTGTAACGATGCCCCACAAGCCACTCAAGTGACGCGGTAGCAGCAAAGGCACTTGAAAAGGCAGCAAGCCCAACATTTCAATCATTGAGAGCACAAAGATCGCCACCACCAAACAGGTGGCACCGTAAAATCGGCTTTTCTTTTTATTCTCCATTGATGTTACTCGTCATCCGCTATTTTTATTAATTCCAATGCTGCCAGCCTTTGAGGTAACGTGTTAATACATCAGGCTTATCAAGCGTGCTGGCTGTCATGGGTAACTCATCAATGTCCTTACCAAAGACAAGCATGGTGTCTACACTGTCTTGCTTGAGATATTTTGTTTCAACATCAAAGGTGATTGTTTCGGTTTGCTTTGGCGTTTTAGCCCCCATAACAAAACCCCATTCGCCAAAAGACGGTACATTTACATGATAAGGCAACACATAAGGAAAACCGGCTTCACGAATGGTTTGCACGATTGTCCAGTAAGCCTCTCTTGCAAAAAAAGGGCTGGTTGCCTGTGTGACAAACACGCCTTGGGTTGTTAAGTGTGCGTTAACCAAACGGTAAAATGCTTTGCTATAAAGCCTCGCTAAGGAAGGGTTATTCGGATCAGGCAAATCGATAATAATCACATCAAATTGCTTCTTACTATTCAACAAATACTTGAATGCATCCTCAGTGATTAATGTGACTCTCTCATCTAATAAACTTTGTTTATTTAAAGCAACAACTTGTGGGTTTGTTTTACCTAACGCATGAATAGCCGGATCTAAATCAATCAGCGTAATGCTCTCAACAACTGGATATTTCAATAGTTCTCTGACGCCTAAACCGTCCCCGCCGCCTAACACCAAAACATGCTGTGGCTTTTCTAGCAAACTTAAAGGCAAATGCACTAAAGACTCGTGATAACGGTATTCATCGGTTGATGAAAATTGTAAATTTCCGTTTAAATACAACCGAACATCGTTTTTATTTTTCGTCATGACAATTTGCTGATAAGGTGTTTCCTCCGTATAAATAATGCGGTCAGTATAGAGCTGATTGCTCCACGCAGAGAGTAAGCCGTTCGCCAGAAAAAACGTCCCCACCAGAATAATGCTGACGATGCCGGTGTGCGCCCACAGCACTTTTTTCTTGTTAAGCGAAAGCTTATCCGAAAACCCCCAGAGCAATAAAAAAGCAATCGACATGTTAATCAAACCAAAGAAAACGCTGGTTTTAAAGGTGCCAAGCCAAGGCAATAAAACAAAAGGAAAGACCAGCGTGGCAATCAAGGCACCGAGATAATCCACAGACAACACCGTAGAAATATTCAGTTTTAGCGAGTAATGTTTTTCGAGCAATCGACTTAGAAAAGGGATTTCTAAGCCAATAAACAAGCCAATAACGAGGGTTAAAACGATGGAGAACAACTGAAAGAAAGGCGTATAGGCAAAAGCCGCATACAACAAAGGGACACTCAACCCACCGATCAACGCCAACCCAAGCTCAAAGGCAATAAAGGTTTGCAGTAAATATTTGTCGCTAAACAGTCTAGAGAGATAAGAGCCCACCCCCATAGCCGCCATGTAAGCACCAATCGTGATGGAGAATTGCTTGATGCTATCGCCCAAAAAATACGAGGATGCTGTGGCGATCAGTAATTCATAAACAATCGAGCACAGCCCCGCAACGAAAACGGAGGCGATGAGCAAAGTAGAGGTTTTATTTTTCACGACTTATACCCATCGGAATTGGAGGTGCAAGAAGGCGGCAAGCGAGCAAATCCCCATGAGCTTACAGTCAGTAAGTGATTGGGGTGAGCGAGCGCGACCAACGCCCTTGCATCTTCAAGGGTGATCGGTATATACCCACAACGGATTTTTCCATAGTGGTTTATTCCACGACTACTTACCACCACTGAAGCCACCACCCCGATGACTTGGGCCGCTGATACTGCCTGAACGATGGCTTCTGTCATAGTAAACCGAAGGCCCGCCCAAATAGAAAAACGAAGGCCCGCGATGATAGCCGTTGTACCCCATATAACCGTAACCGCGTGCACTACCAGACCAGGCAGCAAAAAAACAAATCACGAGAACAACGCCCATCAACCCATCACGCAACGTGCTTTTCCTAGATGGATCAAACAACCGTGCAGCACCGGCATAATAGGCAAGTACGGCCACCAACAAGCTCAAGAACCCCAAAATCATAAAGGGTAAATGGCTACCCCGCGACTGTGAAACCTCGACATAAATAGGATAACCCTGATCATCACTTCGCTCCGCTTTCACGTCAAAATAGTAAATGCCGGGCTGCTTAAAGGTGAGCTTCATACTGGTATCCGTTTTTGATTCCTCCCATGAGCCATCCGAATCACGCCCGCTTTCACGCCACAAGCCATCACTAAAACCAAACAAATGATTCTTTTGTGCATCTAATACATTGACCTCAATATTGCTCCACTTAAACAGATCAACTTGATTTCTGATCTCGATATTATAAACAGCACTTTTTTCTTTTACGTTTAATGGGCCAAACACGCCGCCCTTACCTTCGAGGGTAGTTAACTGCTTATCGGAAACGCTCATGGAAAAAATAGCGGCCAGCAACAAACACAACGCGCCGTAACCACCAAAAATAATCGGATACTTCATACAGCTCATCCCTTAAATCAAAAAACAAAGTACAGTTGCAAAACCCACTGTCGCGCAACACTCTAAAATGGCTGCGCCGATATTTTGATGCACTTCAATCTCATCATTCAAATCGCTGCGAGAGACGACTAACTTATCAATAACCGTTCTAAAAAGTGGAAACAAGACACAGGCAACAACAGCAAAGCTAAAATAAAGCGTTAAGTTATGTGTCCAGCTAACAAAATCGCCTGAGGCTGCTTTTGCTAAAATTGCGCCTAAACCTATCAATACGCCAGAGCAGGCAATACCGGCCGCATAATTATCTTTCTCGATTTCGTCATGCAAATCAAAACGCGTTATTTTGTCGAATATTTTCACCATAAGCCACAAGAAAAACTGACCTAAAAAGAAGAAAGCAAGTGCTGTTTCTATGCCGCCACCCTCACCCTGAATAGCACCGGCGATAATTAAACCAGAGGCGATGTAAGAACCCGCCTGCACAGCACCCGTACCTATATTTTGATCCTCTACCAGCTCTTTTTTGTTTGAGAAATGATGAAAAATCAATTTGTCGTTGATCAGGTGCGCAACAAAAAGCAGTGCCAAACCCAATGCACTGTATTGCAACGTCAGTAAAATATCACTCACAAGCCCTTGAGAAGGCCCCATGACACTGCCGATAAAAATCACCGTAAACGCAATTAAATAGCCTGAAAAAGCGAGCGATACCGCGTTATTTTTATCTGAGATGGCTTGCTTTACATCAAAACCTGATTTCTTACAAAACAACACATTCGCCACAGCAAACAACACAAAATATAATAAAAACAGGCTGCCTGCGCTTAACAACGCCTCCTGCAGGGCTCCGGGGTCAATCATCACTGATTCCTTTTATTGTTGTAAGGCATACCGCATCTTATCAGCGGATACCTGTATTTTATCATTCACCATCACAAGTAAGGCTTCACAAGAGATAAATGCATCGTGGTTAGGATTAGTAATCACCTCCCCCACATCGGACACAAAGCCTAAAGGCGTACCCAATCCATTAGAAACCAGCTTACAAACCACATCGGCCCATAGCTTGTTCGACAATGATAAATCCACACGACGTGTTGATGCACCTTGATGCGTAAACAGGTTTTCTAAAACACGCTCCGTACCCGGTGAAGACATTGATCGAACCAACAACTCAGGGTAGCCTCTCACGGGTCTGATAACAGCACTCGCACCTAAGCGATGAAAACGTTCTCGGTTTTCATCCAGTACACATTCAGCCACGATACAGCCTTTCATTTCTAATTGTCCCATTCGGTCAAGCAGATCTAACGTCAAACTATCTGACCTTGAATCATTTTCGTCTTTTGCCAACACAACGACAAAACTGGCTTTATTGATGGTTAACCCATTTAAATCAATGCGTGAGGAAAGGTCTGTATGACAATGTACAACCCCCGTTTGTCGTAATATATCAGGCAAACCATCAGGGTATGAACGAGTCACAATTTCAATGGGTAATTTCTCAAGCTTTGGTGTGTCTTTAATTTGCTGAATAAGTCGAATAAGATAACGGTCGGCATTCGACGAAGGGGTGTTAATAATCAGTATATGGTCATGCATATCGGTCCATCTCCAAAGCCCTTTAATCATACGTTCGTGTTTATTGGCACGATAATCTAAGAAATCACCGGCCAGTTGTGCTAACACCCAAATACCAATAACGTAAATCAGTAAAATGGTTGTCAGTCGCCCTTCGAGCGTCTCTGGGGATATATCGCCATAACCAACGGTCGTTATGCTGGTAAAACTTAGCCATAGCGCATCTTCGATAGGCATGTTTTCAAAATAAAAAATCAGCAAGGTGTGCACACCGATCACCAAGCATAAAATGGATAACAAACGTACCAGCCGTTTAACAATACTTTTATGGGTAACGTGGGCGATCTTGCGATTCCTTTTGGCTGTACGCCAAAAAGATAACATTTTACTCATTATTCTTTTTAATCTTTGTTATCGAAATAAGCCTGTAATTCTAGACTAGCTTTATGTTTTATCGATTTTTTATCCTGCGGATCAAGGTGATATTTTTTCGCTAAAGCAACAAAATCATCAGGTTTAAGCGATACGGACAATCGAGGTCGTTTAGGTGCGTCATGCACAGGCAAGCCAATGATCTGCCGAACGCGCTCACTGGGGTTAATATCCAGCTCAAGCGCCTCTTTCCGAATCAAGTATTGCACCTTCGCTTCAAGATCAAAAGCAACCTGTATCGCTTTTATGACTTTTTGCTCTTTCTTCCACTTTTCGGGCATTTTAGCGATAGGCATTTTTGAATTCGTCATTAAAAATGTTCTCTAACTCGGCCAAAATTCATGAATATCGGATTCTGGGCGAAGCAACGAGATAAATACATCAATCTCATCTTCACTCCACACTTCAACATTTAACCCAAAATTTTCTTCATCATCATAAAAACTGTAATAACTTAATGTTTCACCTTTTGCAGGTTGATCTTTACCGCGATAATCTTTCGCAAAGTAAGTCGCGCTACCCGCACATTCACGCCGATGATAATTATCGGTTAGCCAGCCCTCTAAGACATGCTTATCTTTGCAAGGCAAAACCTGCTGACAAGCTGCATCCGTTTGCGCTTGTACCGCATTCCAGCCAAATATTTTCTCGACTTCTTTCTTGTTGAGCTGATAACTCAAAACAATCTGGTCTTCACCGCCCACATCATCTAATGATAAATACAGTTTTTTTTGCGTATCGCCTTTTAATGTCCACTCTGTACTCAACCTATCGGCATAAAAATAACTGTCGATCGATGCGACTTGAAACGTCTTGCCCCGAATTTCCACAGGCAACGCGAAGCTGTCGTTAAGTTTTATATAATCATTAACCTGAAGATCTGCTAATTGCGTTAATTCCCTAAGGGCTTTACCGTCTTTTTTAAATGAGGCCAGCATGGCGCTGAATAATTTTTTCATGCTATTCCTTTTCGTATAAAAACCCTTGATACCTCAAGGCATCAAGGGTTTTTTAAATTTATTTTTTTGCTTTTAGTCTCTCAAGTACAGCATTAGCACTTGGCGAGCGTTCATCCACAATACCGGCATCTTTCAGCTTTGATTGTAGCGACTGCTCGAAATTGTCTGTATTCAATTCCTCTGCAGCAACCAACTTATCTTCACGCATTTGCTGGCGCTTTTTAATGCGCTCTAAAGATTCCTTCGCATTGATGATTTTTGAACCAGAATCCGTGAAGCTATTGCTGATCGCCGCCGTCGCCTTATGAACACTTTCGGTGGTTTTAATCATGTTTAGCTGGCGTTCATTTTCACTGATTTGACGCTCAGCCGCTTGAATCTGCTGTTTAAGCTTGGTGATATGGCTTGCGCAATTATCATGAATTTGTTGCTGCTCTGCTAACTGCGTTTCAAGGTTAGCAATTTTCTCGGCAACTTCTAATGCTAGCGCTTCGTTGCCTGCATCAAGGGCTTTTGCCGCATAGCCTTCGTTTTCATGCACATCCGTTTTAAGGGCATCCAGCTTTCTGGCGGCTTGCATTTTTTCTGCCATCACCGACGTCAGGCTATTTTTTGCTTTTTTGATGTGGCTTTTTGAATCAACAATTTCTTGTTCAAATATACGCACGCCATTGGCATCAACAATCGCTTCACCCGCTTCTCTCGCGCCGCCACGTATCGCTGTAAAAATCTTTGATAATACTTTCATGGTTTGCTCCTTTACCTAAATTATTTTAAAAAATCTGACATCATCGACAACACTTCCACCGCATTTTCAGTCAATGTAATCGCCTCGTGTGCCACATCTTCATGCCCAGAATTCGCTGATAGCGCGCCAAAAATAACGTATTGATGCTGTATTTTAGAAAAGGAAGACAAAGGCATCGGGATATTCATATCAAGCATAAGCTCGTGCATCTCATTTTTTGCATCAGCTTTTACCTCATCTTCAGAAAAAAGGTAGGTAATACACAAAACTTGTGTATCTGTGGCAGAAATATAAACGGGGAGTTCTTCGAAACCTTCAATCACGACTTGAAGTACATCAACCTCGCTTGGAATAATCTGACACTCAAACTGATACCCTTCCAACCGCAAGCTTGAAAAGTGAAGGCTCAAATCCTGTAAATTCATTATTTTCTCCTTATCGAATGACATAATATGTCAGTGGGAGTTTAGCTATACCGGATCCTCTGTCAATCTTTTTCGTAAACTTTTGTCATTACTCCGGTTAATAATAAAGCAACATTTGATAGTCGTTAATTCCCGACATGCAACAAAGCACTGCCTATATACCGATCACACTTGAAGATGCAATGGCGTTGGCCGTGCTCGCTCACCCCAATCACTTACGGACTGTAAGCTCATGGGGATTCGCTCGCTTGCCGCCTTCTTGCATCTCCAATTCCGATGGGTATAGAACTGATAGCTATCTCATCAAGTATTTGCTTTAATCTATGAAAATTTAAATCCGCCAAATAGGTTAAACGTGCCCGATACCCCCACGAAAAACAGAAGCTATTTCATCATTTATCTTGCTGCAATTGTTATTATCCTCGCTGGCATGAAAGCCGCCGCGCCTTTAATCGTACCGTTCTTATTAGCGATATTCATTACTGTGATTGCCGCACCTTTAATGATTTGGCTACAAAACTACAAAATTCCTGCCGCCATTTCCGTATTCATTGTCATTGGCGTATTTATCTTTTTGGGTATATTCATAGGCTCACTCATCAGCGACAGCATTGCGCAGTTTTATCAAAACATGCCGATTTATAGTGAAAAACTAGACGCGCTACAAACTAACGTACTCGCTCAACTTAACCACTACGGCTTACCAGCGGATACCAAAGCTGTTAAAAGCTTTCTTAACCCCGCTAAAGCCATCGGCATGATAGGGTCGATATTTTCCAGTGTCGGCAGCATGCTGACTAACACCTTTCTTATTCTATTCTTTGTGATGTTTATTTTAATGGAGGCATCAGGGCTACCTGAAAAAGCCAAAGCCGCGTTTGGCGAGCACACGCAATCAATAAAAAAGTTTCAGAAATTCAGTCAATCTGTTAAAAAATATCTTATCATAAAAACCCTTGTTAGTTTTGGTACAGGGTTTTGTGCCTGGGCTGCCTTATATTTTATTGGCGTAGATTACCCTGTGTTATGGGGGCTTGTTGCGTTCCTTTTGAACTTCATTCCCACTATAGGTTCTATATTAGCAGCCGTACCACCTTTGTTATTAGCGCTCATCCAACTGGGCACTGGTGAAGCTCTGGCCGTTGCGATCAGCTACTTGGCAATCAATACGGTATTTGGCAACTTGATCGAACCAAAAGTCATGGGGCGCACACTCGGCATGTCGGCCTTCATTGTCTTCACCTCATTAGTTTTTTGGGGTTGGTTGTTAGGGCCTGTTGGCATGCTACTGTCTATCCCCTTAACGATGGTGCTCAAAATTGCGCTTGAAAATAGCCGAGACTACCACTTTATCGCCGTACTTATTGATCGTTAATCACCTCGATATTGATCGTTACCACCTACCGAAGGAATCTTTACGATGAATACCCGCCCTATCCTACTTACCAGCCTGTTTTTCTTATTACTCAGCCAGTTATCGCTGGCGCAACCAAAAGGCGATGACGCCACATACAGCTTTGATGGCATCACCTACCACCTTAATGGCCAAGGTATGCGTGAAAAATGGCTCTTTGATCTTTATGTGGGAAAACTCTATCTACTGGAGAAATCTACGAATGCAGGGTCCATCATTCATGCGAATCAGCCAATGCTTATTGAGCTTGACATTGTTTCCAATAAAATTACTTCGGAAAAAATGAAGAGTGCGATAAAAGAAGGCTTTAGCCACTCAGTAAACCCTAAACCCGATACCATCAGCCATCAAATCAACGCATTTACTGCCGCATTTAAAGCGCCCATCAAAAAAGGTGATTACTTTAGCTTTATCTACCAACCAAAAAAAGGTACGCGCGTCTACAAAAATGGAAAGCTTCTGGTCACCATCGCAGGGCTACCTTTCAAACAAGCTTTATTCAATATCTGGCTGGGAAAGAAGCCTGCTGATCAGTCATTGAAGCAGGATATGTTAGGTATTTAATTTTCCATCATTAGAAGGAGGGTATCTCAACGAATTCATTGGCACCCTTCGTATGAACCCCTTCTTTTTTCATAACTCCATCACTTACTTATTGCTACATGAATACACAAACGCTGGCGGGAGATTAAATAACGTAAAACCAATTTTTACTGTTGAAAAATAGTCTTTTAATAGTGATTTATCGTTTAACGAATACTGAAATTGCACATACAAACCATCATCAGAAAGCAAACCCTTTGAAGCTTCCAAAATATTTTTCTTAACTTGCTTTGGTATAACTGCCAAAGGAAGACCGCTCACGACATAATCCACATGATGAATATCATCCTTCAACAAATATTCTTTTACTGTTTCAGCACTTTCATGAAAAATCTTAACCCTTGGATCACTTATTTCTGCAGATAATTTATTGTAAAATTCATCATTCAATTCAAACAGATACAACACCGAACCTTTAGACATTTTCTCTACAATTTTATGTGTAAAGACACCTGTACCTGGCCCATACTCCACAATCACCAGATCTTTTTCGAAGTTTATATTATCAAGCATTTTATCACGAAGAAATCGAGAGCTTGGTGATACCGCACCAACCATTTTTGTAGACTCAAGGAACTGCGAAAGAAATCCCGCCTCAGAACTAACAAACAAATTACTTACCATAAAAAATAAAATGATTAAATAATGATTAATCCTAACATTCAAAACATGCTCCTTTTTTATTAGAATAAACAGTAACTAAAAAACCATAAAAAAAATAAAGTTTTTATATTTAATCGACTTAACAATAAAAAAGTATAACGCCTAATAAGTGAGATATTATTAATAATAATTATAGTTAAATATAAACTTTTTAACATCGCACGAAAACTGGATGGGCAAGCATTATCGCACACGCCCTAATCAGGCCGCCAGAGGCAGCTGTAATCTCAGGGACATATACCCATCAGAATGGGAGATACAAGAGGGCGGCAAGCGAACGAATCCCCATGAGTTTACAGTCAGTAAGTGATTGGGGTGAGCGAGCGCGGCCAACGCCCTTGCATCTTCAAGGGTGATCGGTATAGAAATTGAGGTGGCAACTACCGAAGGTAGTAGCAGCGAAGTACGTTAGTCATGGGTGAGTTACTGATTCAACATGCTCAGATGTTAATGTTCGGCTTTAGCTGATTAGAAAATCGGCGGCTGGCTCGCGTTTATAGATATAACTCACCATGCGCCCTGTCTGCCCATCGCGACGATAAGAGTAAAACCGCGCAGGCTGGCTGAAAGTGCATTCATGGTCACAAAAGATATGCTCAACACCCAACAGATTGAGCCGGATTTTTCCTAGCTGGAAAATATCAGCATGGTATTTACCTTTCCTCTTTACGATAAAGGCCTCGCGACTTTTTTCCGGTGCGTCAGCTAAAAATGCCTCGTGTACATCTTCACCCACTTCGAAATGGGCCGATGAAATGGCAGGCCCCATCCACGCCAAGATTTGAGACGTATCCAAAACTTGATTTTCAGCAAGTAAAGCCTGTGCAATACTTGCGAGTGTTTTTTCAACAATACCTGCCGACAAACTGCGCCACCCAGCATGAATAGCAGCGACAAACTGTGACTTCTTATCGGTTAATAAAATCGGCAGGCAATCCGCTGTCATCACTGAACATACTTGATTGGGTTGTAACGTGAAGGCAGCATCAGCAATCAGCTCACCCGCATGGGGCAGCTGTAATACCTCTACACCATGCACTTGCGACAACCACGACCACGATAAGTCGCCGCCCAGCGCATCAAATAATTGCTGTCGATTAGCATCAACATGAACAGCAGCATCACCGACATTCAGCGAGAGATTATTGCTTTGGTAAATTCCCTGGCTATAACCCGCAGTACGCGTCGTTACCCCCGCCACAATGGCTGAAGGCGCAGACCACATTGCGGCTTCATTCATAAATCATCTCGCTTCGCATCCTGATTCAATAGATCGGCTAAATCTGCAATATCTTGTGGCATATCAATGACCCACTCACAAAATTCGCCGGTTTCAGGATGATCCAAGCCTAACCTAAATGCATGCAAGGCTTGCCTAGGAAACGATTGAAGCGCTTTAATCAATTCTGCATCTGCGCCTTTGGGTGTTCTGGAACGCCCACCATAGAGTTTATCGCCCACCAACGGGTAGCGAACATGTGCCATATGCACTCGAATTTGATGCGTTCTCCCCGTTTCTAGCTCACAACGCACTAAGGTATGTTGTCGAAATCGTTTTTCTACGCGGTAATGCGTGATCGCATCTTTCCCGCCCGTCTCAAGTACGGCTTGTTTTTTTCGATTGGTTGGGTGGCGTCCGATTAAGGTCGTGACCGTGCCGCCCGCCGTCATTTTACCTTGCACGAGGGCATAATAATGCCGCGATACGGTTCTCGCCTGCAGCTGCATCACTAGATTATTATGCGCAGGTAAGGTTTTCGCCACGACCATGAGGCCTGAGGTATCTTTATCCAGTCGATGAACAATACCTGCACGCGGAATCTGATGAAGTTCTGGGTAGCGATAAAGCAGGCCATTCAACAACGTCTTGCTGCGATTGCCGGCTGCAGGATGAACGACTAAACCTACAGGTTTATTGATCACCAAAATATCATCATCTTCATACACAGTTTCAAAATCTATCGGCTCTGCCTGATCTTCATCCGTGATGGCTTCAATCTCAACATCAATGCAAATCTGCTGCCCTTCGTACACTTTATCTTTGGGTTTGGCCTGCTTACCATCGAGCGTAATACCGCCGTCTTTAATCCACAGCTGCAGGCGTGAGCGCGAATAATCATCAAACAAGTGTGCGACCGCTTGATCAAAACGCTTATTATTCAGTTCATCAGGCACTTCGGCCTGTAAAAAAATGTGTTGTGGATTCGACATACGGACTTTTGGTAATTGGGTTTGCGCGCAGTTTATGATTAAATGCCAGTGTTTCCAATCACTTTAATGCCACCTTTTATGAATTTGTTTCATCGCTGTATCTTCCTTATTGGTTTTTCCCTTTTTTTAGTGAGCTGTGCCAGCACCAAACAAAACCAACTTGAGTTCATGGGCGAAGACGCGCTCTACCAAAAAGCACGCGCTTACATGTCGGACCGTCGATACAACAACGCGATTGAAACCTACCAAATGCTCGAAACACGCTTCCCTTTTGGCCAATATGCCGAGCAAGCGCAACTTGAAATCATACTCGCGCACTATAAATCCAGCGAATATGAAGCCGCCATCGTTGCCGCCGACCGCTTCATTCGCCTACACCCCAATCACCCTGAAGCCGATTACGCCTATTATTACCGAGGCTTGGCGACTTTCGACGCAAACCGCTCTATTTTTGACCGATTCTTTAACCTCGACATGAGCCAACGTGATCCAAGTGCTGCTCGCACATCCTTCAATAACTTCGCTGAATTACTCACCAAATACCCCGACAGCCGGTTTGCCGCTGACGCACGCAGCCGTATGATATACCTTCGTAATATCTTGGCTCGCCATGAAGTCCACATTGCAGATTACTACTTGCGTAGAGGTGCTTATATCGCTGCCGTCAATCGAGGCAGCTATGTCGTTGAGCACTTCCAAAAATCAACAGCCGTTGGCGATGCCTTAGCCGTTATGATTCAAGGCTACCAAATGATGGGCATGAAACGTTTAGCGAATGACTCTCTAAGTGCTTTGGTACTTAATGATCCAAGCAACTTGGCACTCACTAAAAATGGCAAGTTCAATCCCAAATATACGCTCGAAGCCTCTGAAACGAAAGCTGCCGCGAAAGGGCTATCAGGCATGGAAGCCCCGAAAAAATCATCGTAATGATGATGATGATGAAAATTAACCATGGCGCTGTGCGCACGTAAACGTGCACGCCATGACTACCCCGTCCCAGCATCAAGCCATAAAATACACGAAAAACAACTACCGCCCTATTTTCCAGCCGTTCGTTATTGGGTAACGTCGGTCTCGGCCAAAATCACGCTGTGAAATCCGCACTCCAATGGCTGCCTGACGGCGCTTATACTCACTCAGATCAACAAGACGCAAAACACGGTTAACAACCGCCGCATCAAAGCCCTCACGAATAATGGCTTCAGCGCTCCTATCTTGCTCCACATAACGATACAAAATGGCATCAAGCACATCATAAGGCGGCAAGCTGTCTTCGTCTTTTTGATCTTCTGCCAGCTCTGCCGATGGCGGCCTATCAATCACACGCTGCGGTATGATTTCAGTACCGCCTTTCGCGATAGCGCGCGCATTAATAAAACGCGACAATTGAAAAACCATCGTTTTGGGGAGATTTTTCAACGGGTTAAATCCGCCAGCCATATCACCATACAAGGTACAATAACCGACGGATACTTCTGATTTGTTGCCTGTCGTAAGTAGCAAGTAACCTTTTTTGTTGCTGATCGCCATTAACAAAACCGCGCGGCACCGTGCTTGGATATTTTGCTCTGTCGTGTCTTGACTCAACCCTTCAAACTGCTCAGCTAACGTACCCATAAAGGCTTCGTACATAGGCTCTATCGCCAATGTGTCGTATTCCACATGCATGGTTTTCGCTTGCTGCGCTGCATCATCTTTACTCATTTGCGAGGTATAACGAAAAGGCATCATCACCGCCATCACACGATCAGCGCCTATAGCATCTGCAGCAATCGCTAACGTGAGAGCGGAATCAATCCCACCCGACAAGCCCAGAAGCGCCCCTTTAAAACCGTTTTTCTGTACATAATCTTTAACGCCCAATACAAGCGCCTCATAGATACTTTCCATTTCTGATAGCTGCGGCATGATCACGCCTGTTCGCATACTGAGCTGTTGATCTTTGATATCAAAAACCACAGGACATAATTGCTCTTTAAATAACGGGGCTTGTACGTTTAATTGTTGCTTTGCATCAAGCGCTATCGACCCACCATCAAACACTAATTCATCCTGTGCACCTACCGCATTGGTGTAAATAATAGGCACCGCGCAATCGGCAATACGTGTTTTTAGTAAGTCGATACGCTCTTGAGGCTTACCTTGATGAAAGGGCGATGCATTCAAATTTAAAATACAAGCAACATCTAGCTGACAAACATCTCGGACGGGTGCTTCATGCCAAACATCCTCGCAAATGGTCAACCCAAAGCTTACCCCTTTGTAGGTAAAACTTTTGGCCTGATTGCCGGGAGTAAAGTAACGATGCTCATCAAAAACCTGATAGTTCGGCAAACGTTGCTTATCGTAGCAACCGATGACCTCACCACCAGCAATAGCCAATGCGCTGTTATACAACGCGCCATTACGACGAATCGGCGCACCAATAACCATACACACGTTTCGCTCACGGCTTGCCTTAAGCAGCGCCGTTATCGATTCATCAACACGAAGGCCTAGGCTCTCTCTCAGCAACAAATCTTCAGGCGGATAACCTGTTAACGTTAATTCAGGGAAAAGCACGATATCGGCTTGGTATTTTTCGACGGCTTGCTCTACTATTTCGATAATTTTCTTGGCATTGCCATCGATATCGCCAACCAGCGTATCAATTTGGGCCATTACAACGGTCAATGTTTGCATGAAAACAAAACTCGGCTCTTGGAATAAAAAAACGAACGCTACCAACAACTGTTTACAAACTCAACGCTACACCTAAAAATACGATAAAAAATTATCCGCATAGAGGTATATGATGAATAAACCCGGCAAACATGGCTTAAGCCGAATCTTCTGGGCAACCTATTATTCTTATAAAGGCATAAAAGCCGCTTGGAAAAATGAAGCTGCCTTCCGCCAAGAATCACTAGCAATGCTTATCATGATGCCCTTTGCATTCTGGCTAGGCAATACAGGGGTGGAAAAGGCGCTACTGATAGCAACCTGCCTTTTTGTGATTATTGTTGAGCTGCTAAACTCTGCCATCGAAGCCGTTGTTGATCGTATTAGTAGCGAAAAGCACACCTTATCAGGGCAAGCAAAAGACATGGGCTCTGCCGCCGTTTTATTCAGTTTATGCATTGTTTTTATTACGTGGGGCTTAATCGGCTACGACAACTTAATTAAGACAATCTGATTAAAATAAGCCAAAGCGCGCAAACGAGGTTGACAATTACCCTCGGAATCTGAATAATTGCCGCCTCAAATTTTTAATCAAGCATTTAAAGAGGCATCACCGTGGCCAACTCCCCACAAGCAAAAAAACGTGCTCGTCAGGCTGAAAAGGCGCGTATCAAAAATGCAAGCCAACGCTCTATGGTTCGCACCTACATCAAAAAAGTGATCTCAGCAGCTGACGCCAACCAAGCAGAACAAGCGCAGCAATGCTACAAAGAAGCCGTTCCTGTCATTGATCGCATGGCTGACAAAGGCATTCTTCACAAAAACAAAGCAGCTCGATTAAAAAGCCGCTTGAACAAGCGCGTAAAAGCTATCGCTTAATACGCCAGCAAATAAAAAAACAGGCTATATGCCTGTTTTTTTTATGCTTAAAAATCAGCTACTTCAAAACAAACCAGAACGCCATCTGCGCAATACAAAGCAGCCAACGCCCCGCGCCACCCTATCAGGCAACAGAATCAGGCACAGACAGAAAACCGAACCTTTCTCCTGAGCAGGGCAAGCGTTCCTAATACCAAAATGATAGAAAGTGGCATAGAGCCCACCTTACTCGGCAAACTCAGCGGGCTTTCATCTTCCGCATCGTTTTTCCCGTCGCCATCGGTATCCGCCTTCAGAGGATCAGTACCTTTTTTATATTCACTGGCATTACTCAAACTATCGCCATCTTTATCACTTGTACCATCAGTAGGATCTTTCGGATCAAAGCCTTTGGTTATTTCATAGCCATCAGGCATGCCGTCATTGTCAGAATCCGCTTTTGCAGGGTGAGTTTTATGTATATCGATTTCATCTTTATCGGATAAATCATCACCATCAGAATCAACCTTGGTTGGGTTCGTGTTATACATCGCCTCAATAAGGTTACTCACGCCATCTTTATCAAGATCGAGTGCTGCATCACTGCTGTCGAGAGGGTCAAGCCCGAAAGTAACTTCAAACCCATCACCCATGCCATCATCATCCGTGTCTCGATCATTAGCT
This sequence comes from Pseudomonadales bacterium, assembly GCA_965248335.1. Lineage (GTDB taxonomy): Bacteria > Pseudomonadota > Gammaproteobacteria > Pseudomonadales > DT-91 > CAKMZU01. The sequence goes on along the minus strand of CBDFIY010000003.1, from coordinate 653,679 downwards.
AACGTATTATGCGTATTAATCTCAGCACCATCTGGCAAGCCATCGAAATCAGAATCAGTAAGATGAGGGTCCGTGCCATGAGTAAACTCTTCTAAATGGCTTAGCTGGTCATTATCAGTATCAAGACTTGAATCATCGGCTTCATAAGCATTGAAATGATGCTGAATTTCCCAGTTTGTTGGCAGCCCATCAGCATCCACATCCGGCGTCACAGAATTGGCATAGGTCAAATCGTCAACCCATACGCGATCTAAACCTATAGTATTCTGAGCATCTTTAACATACTGAAAAACAAGGCTATGCACATCATCTTGTGCGACGTCAAACGTCACTTTCGACCAGTCAGACTCCCCACTTTGTACATGAACAGGTTTTCCATCTAAAAATACTGCAAAATAATCAAAAGATGCCTCAGTTGATGTTTTTATCCAGAACGAAACAGGTGCTGCTGCAATGACCTGTGCGAATTGGATAACAACAGCCTCATTATCATCAATATCATCTGAGCCTAAACTATGAGAAGCGCTATGGCTCTGCGTCGCATCAATCTGAAACAGGTTTGGACTGGTCAGTTGTCGCCAATGGTCATTGAGCGCACCTTCTTCAAAGTTGATGGTTGTGGTATCTGGTTTGGATGTTTTGAGTAGCGGATGACTTGCATAAAGGTATTCATCAGCATTAGAAAAACTATCATTATCAGCATCCAATTTGCCATCATTAACATCCAGCATATCGAAACCATAGTGCAGCTCAACACCATCAGGCATGCCATCGCCATCAGAGTCGACTAAAATTGGGCTTGAACCATAACGAGATACTTCGTCAGCATCACTGATCCCATCATCGTCCGAATCTCTGTCATGTGTTGACGTGCCTGCCTGATACTCTTCCAATGCTGTTAATCCGTCGCCATCGACATCTGCTTGTGTATCATTAGGATCAGAAGGGTTCAGCCCGTTGAGCATTTCCCACGTATCATGCATGCCGTCATTATCCTTATCAATCAGTGCAACATATTGACACTTCACGCCCACAGATCGAAAGGCTTGATCAACAACATAAATGTTATAGCCAAAGTCCTCCGCTGCATCTAATACACCGCAAGAGGCAGTATTAAAGGTTTCTGTAGGCGTCCAATAATGCCTGTTAGCACGAGCAAAAATTTCAAAGGCCGTTTTCACCGTGAAGTCTTTCGTGTTTGCAATAAGGTAAAATGCGCGGTTATAAACACCACTACTAAAATGCACATTCATACCCTCTTTATAGTCACTGGCATGATCGATAGAAGCGCCATCTTGCGACGGTGTTTCAAAAAAACGTAGGCCATCACCGGATTTCATAACATCACGACCAACAAACCAATCTACGTTACCTCGCCAGAAAAATTCGGCTGCCTCACCGGCTATATCTGAAAAGGCTTCATTAACCCCACCGGATTGATTCTCATATACGAGATTTGAATGTTGTTGCGTATACCCATGAGCAACTTCGTGTGCTGATACATTTATATCAACAAGGGGGTAAAACATGTCACCGCCATCACCAAAAGTCATGCTTCGTCCATCCCAAAAGGCATTTTCAAAATTATTCCCGAAATGTACGCGCATCTCTAATTGAAAAGGTAAAGGTGGCTCACCCAACCACTGGTTAAACATCTCAAACACAAGATTACCGAAGAAGTGCGCATCGTTAATGGGTGAAAACGCATCATTTATGGCCTGAAAGGTGTTACGCACGCAAGGAAAGCTATAAGCATCAAGCACCCTATCATCGACCGGTATTGTATGATTAAGATTAACGGTCTTCACATTGGCATTTTCCATACGGCAATGTGTATCAGCCTGAGTCACATCAAGAAAATCAAAATCTGACCCATATTCATAGGCCCCTGTTTTAATATTCCCCCCAGGCCCCGTACCTATTTTCTGATAGTTGATATTGTCATAGGATTTTATGATCTCGCCCGAGTTAGCTGCAATGATATAAACAGGGGATTTCGGTACCTTACTAGCCTTCACATTCAAAAGCTGCGGCGTTGCAAAAAAAGACACCACAAAAACTTTTAGCGTAGTACCGCCTTTTTTCATATAGATATGTGGTTTAGATACCTTTCTAGTCAGTGTATACCCTTGGTCGTACCCACTGTCCTTTATCGCAATTTGCATAGCGTCAGCTGCTGTGAGTGATTTGGCCATAAAGCCAAATGATTGTGTTTGCGCACCCTTAATCCAAAATCCCGTTGCCTTGCTCTGGTTATTTTTTTGATGAACCGAAAGTTTTTGCCCGTAAACCGGTAACCCATCAACATACTGCTGATAGTGTTCATGCTTAACCCCCAGCCGATCTGTGGTGGTTTTAATCAACTTAAACGTACTGTTATTCTTACTCGGATTAGCTGCACTCAATCCTTGATTTCTTGCAGTGTTATTGGCAACGAGATGCCCGATCTGCGCAGCATCTAACCCTCTCGCAGATTCTTTAGTTGCAGATAGCGCTCCTACAGATAAAAACAACAAGCTAAGTAATGTCGTCTTTTTTAAGGGAATACCGGAAAGCATAGAAAGTCCTTTTTTATCATTTTTCTTTTGCAACCAATTCTAATGCGTTAATAACCTACAACCAAACGATCACCTAACAAGAACGATACTTTTCTAGGTCAGCCATACACGCCTGTACGATCTAAAAACTTGAACTTAACAGTTTAAATAATAACTAATCTCATCAAATACAAGCACTAAAATTAAGGCACATTAGCATGAGAATTTTGCACACCTTTCTTTTCTTTTTACTCGCGATTATAAATACCTATGCAAACATCGAGTGGGCACCTTCAGAATATTTAAAATACTCCACATCACAGCGAAACGATGCCAACGAACTTATCGAAAAAATCTACCCTGACAAAAATATTCAAACCATCTGGGATATTGGCTGTGGCACAGGTAACAACATAAACGCGTTTTTAACGTATTTTTCACCTAAAAGTATTCTAGCCAGTGATATCTCCGAAACTATGTGCCAAACAGCCCAGAAGGTATTCGTAAATAACAAAAAAGTGACAATAAAACATCTCGACACAAAAACCTTCTCAAGCAGAAAACCCTTTGATTTAGCTATTTCCATTCATATCATGCACTGGATTTCCAAAGAAGACATGCCCCTCGTACTCCGTAATATTCATCAAAACCTAAGCGAGAAAGGCAAGTTTTCCTCTGTATTTTCTGCCAGCAAAGAAGGCCTTCCTTTCCAAATAGCACTCAATAAACTCAAAACATCAGAAAAATACAAAAGTGCGCTAACAGGATTCGTTTTACCGCAAGTGTTTTACAACGCAGAGGAGTTTAAAACCCTACTTCGTCACGCATCATTTTCAGACGTTGATTTAAATCTTGTGAAGAAGACAAAAACATTCGAAGGTAGAGATGCATTACTTGGCTTTATCACTCAGTGGCTTTCAGAATCCAAATATATCGCTAAAACACAACCCGCACTTGCTACGCAATTTTTGAGTGATTTAGTGGATGCATATCTTATCGACACAAACCAAACAAAAGAACCGCACATTCAATGGCAAGAATATACCTTCTTCGTTATCGCTAATAAATAATCGCTAATAAAAAATTATAGGTCTCGCATGAGGCCTTTAACCTACCTCACATTAGCTAATTTCTCTTTCAAGCATTCAATAATAAATAAAAAAAATTGTTTATTGTGCCATTTGATCACGTCCGAATATGGCTAGCATTGTTTTTTTTTATCGCCTATTCTCATCGTCATGAATGAAGAGACTTACTACAAAGCCATGCAATCGCGCGATCATCGATTTGATGGCAAGTTTTTCATCTGTGTTAAAACGACAGGAATATATTGCCGGCCTATTTGCCCTGCAAAACCCAAACCTGAGAATGTCGAATTCTTTACCAATGCCAATGATGCCGAAAATGCTGGCTATCGGCCTTGTATGCGATGTCGGCCGGAGTGTGCACCCTCCTCACCCGCATGGCACGGAAAATCAGCCGTTGTTCAACGCGCCTTAAAGGTCATTAACAACGAAGGCTATGTCGATTTATCTGATGAAGAATTTGCTGCTAAATTTGGCCTAACCGCTAGGCATTTAAGACGCTTGTTTAACGACGAAATAGGGAAAACACCTAAACAACTTGCAGACATTCATCGTTTAGATTTCTCGCGTAGGCTCATTAGTGAATCTAGCCTCCCTATCACCACCATTGCCATGAATTCAGGGTTTTCATCTGTACGACGCTTTAATGATGCGTTTAAAAAAAGATTTCATGAAAACCCCAGCTACTTTAGAAAAAATCATACTAACTTACAGCGTGAAGGTATCGTTTTTTCTCTCTCTTATCGTCCACCATTTCGCTGGAGTGAGCACTTATCCTTTTATGCCCATCATGCTATTTATGGTTTAGAAGCAGTCAGCGACCAATACTACGAGAGGGTTTTTAAACGAGACGACAGCCTCGGGCACATCAAAGTAGCGCATAATGCACCTAATTCAACACTGGATGTTCAAATAACCCTTGCCGATCAATCACACTTACTTTGGGTTGTTCAAAACGTCAGGCGCATGTTCGACCTTGATTCAGACCCGATGGTGATGGCACATCACTTCAATACAAGCACTTTCTTATCACAATTATGGAAAAACTATCCTGGGTTACGAATATCCGGAAGCTGGGACCCTTTTGAAGCATCAATCTGTACCATTCTCGGGCAGTTAGTCTCACTCAAGCATGCAAGAATGCTTGTATCTCAGTTAGTCAAGAACTACGGCGAGGACGCAAAACACCCCATCACTGGCGAAACAATCAAACTCTTCCCCACCGCGCAAGCATTAGCACGCGCCAATTTGGATGCATTAAAAACAACAGGAAGAAGAAAACAAACCATTCGTGATTTTTCACGATTAATTGATAGTAAAGCGCTTGAACTCAGCGCCCACCAAGATCCATTACATCTACAAAAACAACTATTAACAATCCCGGGTATTGGCCCATGGACAGCCGAATATATCCGGCTACGCGCCCTAACGGATACAGATGCTTTTCCGGCAAAAGATTTAATTATCAACCGCATTGTCGAGCAACATCCCGATTTATGCACTGACGATTTTAGACCGTGGCGTGCCTATCTCGCCATTTACCTTTGGAAACATCACGAATTAACGCCGACCAAAAAACAGGCGACAAAGAAGGTAAGAAAATCATGAGTTACTTTTATAAAAACATCGCGTCACCTGTTGGTGAGTTAATATTGATCAGCACCAATAGCCATTTATCAGCCGTACTTTGGGGGGAAAATGACATCAAACGCGTTGTGGCTAAACCCGAAATACACAATGCAGAGCAGCCAATACTCAAACAAGCCGAGCAAGAGCTACACGATTATTTTGAGGGGCAGCGAAAGGAATTCACTCTGCCATTAAATCCAATTGGTACAAGCTTTCAATTAACTGCATGGAAAGCACTGATGACGATCCCCTTTAGTAAAACTGTCAGCTACGGTGACATCGCCCGACAAATCGGCAAACCAACAGCATCCCGAGCAGTCGGTGCAGCTATAGGCAAAAATCCGATTTCCATCATCATCCCTTGTCATAGAGTCATTGGCTCTTCAGGCCGCTTAACGGGGTTTGCTGGGGGCCTTGATACCAAATCATGGTTATTGAATTTCGAAAAACAGGCGAAGGGCTAAATGAACACCTATAAAGTACTCGATCTAACGTTATCAGCCGCAAAAAAATGGCTACACGGCATGAATGAAAGATCTGTTGCAGCCACACGCACACGAGAATCACTTCATAAAGCCTTAGCGATTAATCTCGAAAAAAAAGGGAAGGAACCCGAAGAAGTTATCGAACATTTTCTCAAGGCGACAGAAGGCGGCTATCACGGAAGTGGCGTTGCTTATTTCTCACCAACTACATGGAAGAACAAAAATGCCATGCGAGTCAGTGTCATTAACTGGCAAACATCGGCTGAAGATATCAAAAGAACGGTGAAAGAACTTAACAACCACCGTCTAAAGACGGTGGGTTAAAAACTGCGGACTGAAAGTCCAGCTTTTCGGCTAAAGCCGAATAAATACTCTCATTCAACATCGAAATTATCATCAACTTTTCGTTCAAAGTGGTGCTCCAGATACTCCTGTATCATCTCTTTAGTTAGCTCTCCAGCCGTCACACAAAAATAACCTCTCGCCCAAAAATGCTGTCCCCAATACCTTTTCTTTAAATGTGGAAACTCCTGAAACAATTTAGTCGATGATCGACCTTTTATTCTCCTCATTACCTCTGCTGGTGATAAAGTCGGTGGCACAGATATCAGCAAATGTACATGATCTTTGCTGATCACGCCGCGCAATATTTCTATTTCTAAATACTCACACGTTTGCCTGATTAACTCACGAACTCTCAGTCCAACATCGCCTTTTAATACCTGATAGCGATACTTAGTCACCCAAACAAAATGATATTCAATCTTATATTTCGTGTGCGAACCATAACGGTATTTCATGCCCGTATCATAAAGGCAACTGCTAGCTTAAAGCTACCCGCCTGAAGGCTGTCTCTTTATCACAAATATCCAGCAATTCATAAGTTATCTGGAGCTTATTGATTCTTAATCTGTAATAAATTCAATAATTTCGCCCTTAATTTAAACTTTCTCTGTATATGAAGTGTCATACATGACCAAACATACAAAGGTCAGTAAATCATTAACAGCATACTTGATTCAAAAAAATGGGCAGAAGTAACCTTTGGAGGTGCAGATTTGGGTGATAAAAGACGAACAGATAGGCTGATTCATGTAGCCGCTGAGTTATCGGCAAATACAGGATCCTCTTTGGCTAGTTCATGTGCAGATGACTCAGCGGCGCTGCTTGGAGGGTATCGTTTTATTGAAAATAAAGCGGTTAAACCCGATGATATTGCTAAATCCGGATTTCAATCAACGGCAGTTTTATCACAAGAATCAAATTTACTGCTGGCTATTGAGGATTCAACAACGCTTAGCTATAAACATTCAATTGTTTCGGAATTAGGTGGATTGGGTGGCCCTAAAGATTCAACAGCCAAAGGTTTCTGGGTTCATTCAGTTATGCTTATGGATGCTAATTTGGAGAGAACTGTTGGTCTGATTGATCAGCAGCGCTGGATAAGACTCGGCAAAAGTGAGTCAGAAAAAGTTTCCCCTAGAAAAAGGCCTTATGAGGAGAAAGAAAGTTTTAAATGGCAAAAATCCTCAGAGAATATAAGCCAGAGACTAGGTGATCAGATAGCTATAACGATAAGTGTATGTGATCGTGAAGCAGATGTTTTTGAATACATCCAATACAAGATTGATAATGGCGAGCGATTTGTTGTCAGGGCATCGCAGAACCGGAGGTTGGTTGATGAAGATAAATGTTTGTTTGATGCGGTATTGGAAACGCCTGTAATTGGCGAGTATACGATAAAGATTCCACAGCGAGGGGGAAGAAAAGCGAGAGAAGCCAAGCTCGAAGTAAGAAGTAAGCGAGTGACAATTCTGCCTCCTCAAAGGCCTGATAGTCAGTTATCCCCCTTGAGTGTTAATGTTGTCATAGCACAGGAAGTGGGTGCTGACTCGGATGAGAAATTATGCTGGATTCTTTTAACTTCCGAGAATATAGAGACCTTTGAATGCTGCCGTAAAATATTAAGATTTTATGAACTTCGCTGGGGTATAGAAGAATTTCATAAAGCGTGGAAATCAGGCGCAAAGGTCGAAGAGCAGCGTATGCAAAGTGCCGGCAATATGGAGCGAATAGCTGTTATTTTGATGTTTATAGCAGTAAGGCTAATACAGTTACGCGAAGCACTAATGAAGCCTTTCAGTGCAAATTTAGAGAGCGGGCAGAAGGGAAATGAAAACGCAGGAAATGAAAATACACCTGCGAATAAAGTTGTTTCTGCTGAAGAATGGCAAGTGCTTTGGTTTCTGAAAGAGAAAAAAACATTGCCTGATAAGCCACCAAGCTTACTTTGGTTTTTTCAAACGCTGGCAAAGCTTGGCGGTTGGTATGATTCTAAGCGAACTGGACGACCTGGATGGTTAGCCATCTGGAAAGGCTGTATGAAATTACAACTAGTCATCGAAGGGTACCGCGTAGGCCACCAATTCTATAGCAGGGAGATGTGATAAAGAGACAGGCCTGAAGGCGGGGGTTTAAACCTTATTTTTCGGACGAATTAACCGTATTTTAGAGAAAAAATAATCTCCCTATTCATAAAAATAATGCCGGCACAACGTCAAAAACTTGATTCGTTTTCGTTAGCTCGCACCAAGTTTACCGCTTAATTGTTTATCTAGGCATCACCGCGTCGTAAGCTTTCAAACCATGCCTTTCGTTCTTCAGAGCCTTCGGGGTTGCTGTATAACAAGGTGCCCAGTGTTTCGCCATCAAGCAGCCGTAAAAGCACTTGCTCAGCCAATCCGCCTACGATAACGGTATCTGCTGCGACACACGCGGCGAGTTCTGCCGCTTTCACTTTGGTATACATGCCGCCACGACCCAGCTTGCCGCCGCTTCCTGCCATGGCTAACAAGGATGCGTCGCCTGCCACGGCTTCATGAATGAGTGCGGCCGATGCATTTGAACGCGGATCGGCATCATACATGCCCATTTGATCCGTAAGTATAATCAGCGCATCAGCATCAACGATATTGGCGACCATCGCCGCTAAAAAATCGTTATCGCCAAATTTTAGTTCTTCGTTGGCGACTGAATCGTTTTCGTTGACGATGGGTACGGCTTGCCACTCAATTAAGGTTTGTAAAGTTGCCTTGGCATTTTCGTAGCGTTGCTCGCTCACGATATCATCATGCACTAACAGTATTTGTGCCGTTTGTACGCCAAAACGGGAAAATTCGGCCTGATAGGCTTCAACGAGCCCTGTTTGCCCAATAGCTGCAACGGCTTGTAATTCGGATAATTTTTTGGGGCGTTCGAGTATGCCTTTGCGTGCAATACCTTCAGCGACGGCACCGGATGAAACCAATACAACCTGAATGCCTTTATCGATAATATCGGCAATTTGCTCTACCCAATCGGCAATTTGTGGCCGATTTAGCCCTTTGCCATTATCAGTCAGTAATGCACTGCCTATTTTTATAACAATAGTCTTGGCACTTTTTAAACGCGCTCTTTTATCGGACACTCATCAAACCTCAATCTACCTATTCGCTCTTATTTACTCATTGCTACAGCTGTTACTCGAAGCACTCAATAACTACAAAAAACGCGCTTGTTAGCTTCATGCCTGACAGAACATGTTAACGAAATCGTTGAACTGCCGAAATGACCAACCTCGCCTTATTGATTGTAGTCACTGTAGACGCTTAGCGGTATGCTTGCCTTTTCGTTATTGACCGACACAACAAAACGGCGAATGATAACGCTCAGCGGCCTTCGCTCGCAACCGTTCTTTAGATTTTACGGTTTGTAAGTGCTTGCTTGAGGCTTATTAAAGCAGCAGACACACCAGTAAATACATCAATGAAAATTGGCATTTAAGAATGACGTTTGCGGCCAAGAAAGAAGTACTCGATAAGATTGAAATCTAAAAATAGCTGAAGTCGTCACTGCTACTGAGGTACAGCGGCATCAGCTAGCTATCATTTAATATGAATATTCACAGAGCCGCGCCCTATATCACGCCGGTTTTCACTTACTGGCTGGATCAAACCATGAATATTCTCCAGCGGTGATTTAAGTGCGGTTTTATTCAGTATTTTACCTACGCCGATTACGCTGTACTCTACCTCATTTAATACTGGCTCTTCATCCTTTACGGCCTGAACACACGCACCAAGTGTCATTTCTGGAGAAATGTTAGTGAATTCAATTTTTCTCTTTTCGGTTTCAGGCAAACCAAAAACAGTCACAACAAAAGAGGCAATTGATTCATACATAGCAAGAGATACGCTTGAATAAAGCAGATTAAAAGAAAGAACAGCGCAAACGATTAGAATTTTCAAAAAACACCACATATAAAAACTTCGTTGCTGTTCTAGACACTTATCTTTCGAACACGTTCAAAATAAACGTAACGCGCTACTTGGTTGTTTTATAAACTATTTCCCCGAGCTTCTTGAATTCCTTTATTTGCAAAAACAAGTCTTTTTCCGATGAATTGAAAAGATGGCTATTTTTTTCTGCCATGATTCTCGCTCTGCTTTCATATTTTTTATCCATGTCGGCATCCACTTTATAGCCTTCCTGCAAATAAACACCTGTGCATATCCAGTAGGCAATTTGATCAGCAGTGTAACTGTAGCCAGCGGCTGTATAGTTCGACAAAAAGATAACACTGATAAATACCAGCGATATTTTTTCTGGAAGCCGCATATTCAAGCAGATCGTTTTAATGAAGTATTAAAAAAGGAAGCTGTTGCGCTTCCTCTTCGTTACATGTATTCAATTTCAATCATTCAGGGTTCGTACACAGTTTCCACATCATAATCATCGTCATCAAATTCATCATCATCGTCGTCGTCATTGATATGGCGAGAGGCGCGGTAAGCCTGCAAACTTTCACGCCCTTGCTCTTGAATCAACAGACGACTTAAACGTTCTTGCTCAGCAAATTCTTCATCTTGAAGCTGCTCTTTATAGTCATCGATAAAATCCATCACATCATAAACCAAGGGCTTGGTTGCTTCGCCCGTGAGCGCCGAAATCACATAGACTTTATCTTTATAGTCTAAAGCCTCGACCACGCTATCAATCAATGCTTGCCTTTCTTCTTCGGGAACAACATCGATTTTATTCAGCACCAAAAAACGTGGCCTACGGGCAAGCTCTTCACTGAACATGTGTAACTCGTTGACGATGGAGACAGCCTGATCGGCAGGGTTGCCTTCGTAAGGTGCCATATCAATGATATGTAGCAACAACCGTGTACGCGATAAATGCTTTAAGAAGCGAATGCCCAAGCCTGCGCCAATAGCCGCACCTTCGATAATGCCCGGAATGTCTGCCATCACAAAGCTACGATGGTTATCCAACCCAACAACGCCTAGATTAGGTACGAGTGTTGTGAATGGGTAGTTCGCCACTTTAGGTGTTGCACCTGACACTTTACGAATAAGGGAGGACTTGCCCGCATTAGGGAAACCCAGCAAACCCACATCGGCGAGTACATTTAACTCTAATCTGACTTGTCGCTCTTCGCCCGCTGAACCCGGTACAGTTTGCCTTGGTGCGCGATTGGTGCTGGATTTGAAGTGCGTATTACCAAGCCCGCCGTTGCCACCTTTGGCTATCACAAGCTCCTCACCAAGCACGGTTAATTCGCCAATGAGCTCGTCAGTTTCTTCGTCGTAAGCGGCTGTTCCTAAAGGTGCCGGAATAATGTGATCATCAGCACCTTTACCTGAGCAATCCCGTCCCCGCCCGGGCTCGCCATTTTTGGCTCTAAAAATCTTCTGGAAACGAAAATCCGATAAGGTGTTTAAACTTTCATCTGCCTTCAGTACAACGCTACCGCCTTTACCGCCATCACCACCATCAGGGCCGCCGCGAGGAATATACTTTTCCCGACGAAAACTCAGGCAACCGTTACCGCCTTTACCGGCCTGAATAGACACCAACGCTTCATCAACAAATTTCATGGGATAGCCTTACAACAAACAAAAAAATAGCCCCGCCAGGCAACCCTGAGGGGGCTATTTCTAAAAAATAATTTACGCAGCAACAATTGAAATGTATTTGCGGTTTTTTGCACCTTTAACTTCAAACTTAACAACGCCATCCACGGTAGCAAACAAGGTATGATCTTTACCAATGCCTACGCCTGTGCCTGCGTGAAAACGTGTACCACGTTGACGAACAAGGATGTTACCTGCAGTCACAACTTGGCCACCGAAACGCTTAACACCTAAACGTTTACTAACCGAATCGCGACCGTTATTAGTACTACCGCCTGCTTTCTTATGAGCCATTCGTTTTTCTCCTAAATCTTAAGCACTGATACCAGTAATTTTGACTTCAGTATACCATTGACGATGACCAGCACGTTTCATGTGGTGCTTACGACGTTTGAATTTGATGATGTGTACTTTTTTATGACGACCCTGGCTAATCACTTGGGCTGTCACTTTAGCGCCTTCAAGAACAGGTGCACCAATTTGTACATCTGCGCCTTCACCAACCATGAGTACTTGTTCAAAAGTAATGGTTTCTTCGGTAGCGGCTTCGATTTTTTCCAGCTTGAGGGTTTCGCCCTCTTTTACACGGTGCTGCTTACCACCGCTAACAATAACTGCGTACATAATTCTCTCCGATAATGGCCTGCTTGCGATATAGGGACTGGAAGGAGGTGCAAGCTCAGGCACTGGCAAGCCAGATTTTCAGGGTGACGAATTATACGTCTTCACCCCCCACTTTACAACCCGTTATTGGGGTTATTTCAGTGCTTTAAACGGATCTTTTCTTGACAGGTTTTCGCCAGAGCCCTAGCATGCCCGTTTGATTTTTAAATACTGACTCTCTATGCAGAATGTGCGTGAATTAATCGCCGATGAATTCGATCAAGTCAACGCCCGAATCATTGAAAAACTTACCTCCCGCGTTGACCTCGTTGAAAACATCGGTCAATACTTGATTGATGCCGGTGGGAAACGCTTACGGCCGGTACTCGCGTTATTGTCAGCGCAAATTTGTGGATTTAACGCCAAAGCGCACGTCGACTTTGCCGTTATCATTGAGTTTATTCACTCGGCCACTCTTTTGCATGACGATGTCGTCGACCTCTCCGCACTAAGGCGAGGACGCCCAACCGCCAGCGCGCAATTTGGCAACGCACCGAGCGTTTTAGTTGGTGATTTTATTTATTCTCGTGCATTTCAAATGCTTGTTAGTCTCAATAGCATGCCTGTCATGCAGCTATTATCCGACACAACCAATCAGATTGCCGAGGGTGAAGTTCTGCAGCTTGTTAAGGCCGGCGATCCAGCATGTACGCTCGATGATTATTTGCAGGTTATTACCGACAAAACCGCGATTCTTTTCGCTGCTGCAACACAAGGCAGCGCCATCTTGGCAAATGCAGACGCCAAAACCCAAGAGGCACTTTACCAATACGGCCTAAAACTCGGCATCGCTTTCCAGCTTGCTGACGATGTACTGGATTATCAGGGCGATGTTGAATTGATCGGCAAAAATGTGGGTGATGACCTCGCTGAAGGTAAGCCTACCCTACCTTTAATTAAAGCGATGGAAAATGGCACCGAATCAGAAAAACAGCTTATTACACATGCTATCACTGAAAAAACAGCTGATAACCTCGACGCCATTATTAACATCACTCAAAAAACTGGCGCTATCGACTTCACCAAAGATCTTGCCTCTCGCTACATCAATGAAGCAAAAGACCAACTGAAAAGTCTTCCCGATACACCCTACACGGCAGCATTACACTTTATCGCCGATTTTTCTTTATCGCGGCAATCCTAAGGGCCATAAACGATGCCTGACAATAAGTTAAGCCGAAACGACATCATCGCCTCCGTTGCCGAGCTGATTGCCGAAAAAGGCTTACAAAATTTAACCATGCGGAATATTGCCAATCACGTAGGCTGCTCGATTGGCACACTCCCTCACTATTTCAAAGGCAAAGACGATATTGTTGCCGCCACGCTTAACTGGTCAAACGAGCGAATACTTTCACGGCTTGGTAATATGCCCATGAGCGAAATGCGCCTTGAATATTTACTGCCTTTAATCACGTCAGCCATGCCTATTAACGAGCCCGCCGACCAAGAATGGCGAGTAAGATTATGCTTATGGGACTATGCCGTAACAAACCCAGATATGAGAAAGACAGTCAACGCGATCAATAAAACCGTTGTCGACTTAGTTGAAGGCTTAATTGAACAGCTTCAAAGTCATAACGAAGTAGACATTAACCTCGACAAAAAACTCGCAGCCATGACATTCTATCAACTCTGCATGGGTGCTGGTTTTAATATGCTGCACTCAGAAATGGAAGAGCGAGAAGAAAAACTTCTGCCTTTAACTCACTTTATTAAAAGCCTTCAGTATACACCCGCAAAATGAGAGTGATTATCACTCCCCTTATAAATCAATCACTTTGCACTCCATATCCCAGGGCTATCGCGCTATGAACATAGCAATTTCGCAGCAAGATCGACGAATTTGTGAACTATGAAGAAAAATAAGCGTCATTAAATGTATTTTTTACATGATTATGAATGACGTAATGAGTACAAATTTTACAGATCACTTTGAAAACCTATCTGATCCAAGAATAGAAACAGCGAACAAGCGTCATGAGTTGATGGATATTTTATTGCTCTCAGTATTAGCCGTTATTTGCGGGGCAGATAGCTTTGTCGACATAGAAAGATTTGGGAAAGCCAAAGAGGCGTTTCTTCGTAAGGTTATGAACCTCCCAAATGGCATTCCCTCACATGACACAATAGGCAATGTTTTATCGATGCTTGATCCCAAACAGTTGCAATCCGGTTTCATTTCGTGGGTTCAGTCCTTTAATAAGCTTAGCAGTAGCGACATTGTTGCCATTGACGGAAAAACACTGAGGCGCTCATTTACGTCAGGCGACAAGAAAGGTGCAATCCATATGGTAAGTGCCTTTCGTGCAGCTAATCATACGGTTCTTGGTCAGATAAAGGTTGATGAAAAATCTAACGAGATAACCGCTATTCCTGAGTTGATAAAGTTGCTTAACCTTGAAGGAAGTATCGTGACTATCGATGCAATGGGTTGCCAAAAAGTGATTGCGAAGGCAATCAGGCAAGCACAGGCAGACTACGTTCTATCACTGAAAGGTAATCACGGAAACCTTTTATATGACGTTAGCCGGCATCTAGATGCGCTGATTGATGAGGGGTTTAAGCGTGCTCAGTCTGATCATTTTGAAACCGTGGAAAAAGGGCATGGACGCATTGAAACAAAACGGTACTGGATTACTAATGACATTGACTGGCTGTCTTGTAAAGAGGATTGGGAAGGTTTAAAAACAATCGGCGTTGTTGAATCTGAAAGGACTGTTATCAGTACGGGGGAAGCATCTATTGAGCGGCGATATTTCATATGCTCTATCGAGTCTAGCGCAGCATTGCTTGCAAAAGCAGTACGCTCTCACTGGGCTATTGAAAACAATCTTCACTGGACTTTAGATGTGATTTTTAAAGAAGATGAATCAAGAATCAGAGAAGGTTTTGCCGCTGAAAATATGGCCGTCATAAGGCATTTAGCATTGAACATGCTGAAAATGGAGTCTTCTAAAGAGAGCGTTCGCGGTAAGCGACTGAAGGCTGGTTGGGATGAAAACTTTCTTTTATCAGTTTTGTCAACGGCCTTATAGCGCGATTGCCCTGCTCCATATCCTTGATTAAACACGCCATTTCTAGTAAATTTCGCGTGTTTTTTTAACGCCCCACCTTCAAGGAGAAGCCCATGCCAAAAATTAATCGTTACGTTGATATCAACGAAGTAGAACGCGAAGCTAAAAAAGACTATATCGATCGTCACTCTGCGTTTGTACATTGTGAAGAATCAGCCACAGCGGGTGAATCTTTTGCTGTTACCGTTAAAGTCGGTGATGCTTACGCGCACCCTGATGACAATGATCACTATATTTCAAGCGTTGCGCTTTACAACAAAGACAGCAAACTTGCAGAGGCGACTTTTTTCTCTGGTAGCCTTGGCGGTCAAGACAAAAAAGGTAACACCACTGTTACATTTAATGTTGTTCTTGAAAAAGATGCCGAGTTTGTTGCTCATGCATTTTGTACAAAGCACGGCCTTTGGGAAAGCGATGCTGTTGCCGTAAAAGTTACCGCATAAGCAGCCCTCTCTTTTGGTAGCCTGCTCACTTGGCTACCATCCCTCCTTCTTTTAAAAACAACGCCTACCTAGAGAATCTTTCTTTCAGCCTTCAGTCTAACGTATTTACAAAATGCGCACCCTTAGAATCACTCTCACTTATCCGCAGATAGTTTCATAACGACTGATCAGCCTTACTGGCCTTCAGCAAACGAAGCCCATTAAAAATCACCACTAACGACGCACCCATGTCAGCTGCAATCGCCATCCATAAAGTTGCACAACCTAATATAGCCAAAACAATAAAAACAAGCTTAACGGCAATGGCGAAATAAATATTTTGTTTAATAATCATCAAGGTGCTCTTTGAAAGCTGAATCAACCAAGGCAGGCGAGACAAGTCATCGGACATCAGCGCGATATCGGCTGTTTCTATCGCCGCATCAGAACCTGCAACACCCATAGCAATACCGAATTCGGCTGTTGCCATAGCGGGGGCATCATTAATGCCGTCACCCACCATAACCACATGCTCATACTGATCTCGAAGTGTCTGCACATAACTGACTTTGTCTTCAGGCAGTAGCTCAGCTTTGTAATCAATCCCAAGTTTCGTCGCTATTGCGCTAGCTGTTCCATTATTATCCCCAGTGAGCATCATTAGTTTTTCCACACCGAGGGCTTTTAATGCCTGAATGGCATTATATGCATTATCGCGCACCTCATCGGCGATACCAATTAGGCCGCATAAGTGATCACCTGAACCTACGACGACAATGGAGTGCCCTTGGCTTTCGAATTTCAGCGCCGCATCATGAATCAAGCAGGCTTCATCTACGGACAATTTATCATGTAAAAACTTATGGCTGCCCAGCCAATACGTCTGACCATTAATGATGCCTTGAGCGCCTTTTCCTTGAATAATCTCAAAAGAATCTGCGGCGTCAAAAGTGATATTTTGAGCTTTCGCATAATTGACAACGGCCCTGGCTAACGGATGGTCGCTATTAACTTCGAGTGAGGCTGCACTGGCTAATAATTGCTCATGCGTATGGTCATTTAAAGGCACTACTTCTTGCACCGCAGGCTTCCCTTTTGTGAGCGTGCCTGTTTTATCAAAGGCAATCATTCTCACGTGTGCAGGACGCTCCAGATAATTTCCACCTTTGATAAGCACACCGTTTCGTGCAGCGCGATTCAAGCCCGCAACAATACTGACAGGGGTTGAAATAACTAACGCACACGGACAAGCAATAACCAACAACACGAGTGCTTTGTAAATCCAAATCACCCACTCCCCCCCCATAAGCAAGGGTGGGACGACTGCAATCAATATAGCTAGCGCGATCATTAAAGGCGTATATTTTGCTGCAAATTTCTCTACCCATTGCTCTGCAACAGCACGACGTGATTGCGCGTCTTCAATCATGGCAACAATACGTGAAAGTGTTGAATCTTGAACCGAACGAGTCACGTCGAATTCAAGCATTTGGTCACCATTGATCGTGCCAGCAAAAAGTTTTTCTCCAATAGATTTTTCAACCGGCAGTGACTCACCCGTAATCGGTGCTTCGTTAAGATAACTCCTCCCTTTAGTCACCGTGCCATCAAATGGGATGCGCTCTCCGGGGCGCACGACACAGATACTCCCCACCTCAATTTCGCCTAAGGGCTTTTCGATTAACTGCCCGTTTGATGCATAAAATCTAGCTGTTTCAGGCGTCAGCGACATCAAGGATTTTATTGCTTTTCTCGCTCGCCCCACACTCCATGACTCCAACAATAAAGCGAGTGCGAATAAGCAACTGACTGCTGCTGCCTCAAACCATTGCTGCAATGCAATAGCACCCATCACAGCAATCACCATCAACAAATTCATATCTGCGCGCAGACGTTTTAATGCACCCAACGCTTTAGGCACGACAAACCATGCGCCAAAAAAGATTGCCAAGCAGTAGAGAGTGATCGAGTAAAGTGGGTAAATATGCCCGCTTGTGTACTCACCCCCCGATAAAGCATCCAGCCAGCCATGCTGAACCGCATGAAAACTATAACCGAGTATCAAAAATAGGGTACTGAGGCTCGCCATAAGCAAATGGCCATATTGCTTAAAGAAGGTTTCTTCTCCCCCTTGGCGAATGTACACATCCCAAGGTGCTACCTTAAACCCTGCCGTATGAATCAGTGCAATAAAGTCTGACTCGGTGACGTTTGTTCCTGTTAAATCGATACTGAGCTTTCCGTTTAACACGTCAAAATGTAACTGATCCTCAGGGACTTTACCTTTCACCGATTGCTTGATAGCACGAACCTCTTCAATGCAATCCATATCAAACACTTTCAACTGGATACTTGTCATCGTCAGCCACCTACTGTGTTCATTATTGGCACACTATCGACGAGAAATGTAATCTTGTTTTTTAAGCATTGCAAGCCATGGTAATGGGGTAGTTACCGACAACTCATTAATCAAAGCCCGCTCCCTCTACATTTATATCGAGCCTCTTAGCAAGAAACTCAGCTTCTTTTCTTATCCAATATATTTCCGAGTGTTTGATTAAATGGATCCTACTACCATCAAGCAAAATCAACTTCATTTCATAAGTTTTATAACTTTGAATTCCGAACTGAACAGATTCCTCTACAACTAAAATGCCTTTCACAGAGTCGAGCACCACTTTATTTTTATTATTATCAATATTTACAATGTAATAAAAATTATTTTCAAAATCAAAGAATCTTTTGTAAAAATAAAAACGATAAATAAAAATATATAAAAAAATACAAGCAGGACATGAAATAACGAAAAGGACACCCTCCCCCTTAAAAAAACCATAAAAAACCTCAACCTGCGCACTTAACATCCGCCACCAAATATAAAAAACAAGGCCAAGAGCTAGCCCTATAAAAACATACCAAATTTTTATACGTAATACAGGCTTAAAGCATAAGAGGTGACTTGAAATAACACAAAGCTCCATATCTCTTTTCTGATACGAAGGTATTCGCAGTCCGCTAGAATAATCAATCATCCAACTCTACTCCTGAGTTACCAATTATATTTAATTCACTGCCTATACTTTTATGGTAAATCGTCTTAAAAATATCAACTTACAATTCAACAACAAGTAAATACCGCACTATTAAGCATTTAACCAAACAAATTAAATCGCACCTTTTAACAAATAGAAATACAGCTAAAAAAAAACTCAACACCCACAACAATAAATACAAACATACACTATAAATTATATTTTTTTATCAAAAACACAAATAAACACCTACCATTTATTAAACCTCAAAATGACACATACACAATGAAACTATTTAACTATATTTTTATAACATTTATTTTTACATCACAAAACGCCATGACTGACAAAACGTGCCAACAAGAATTCTCTGAAGGCAACTACTGCGATATATCAGAAAGTGAAAGGAATCCTCTTTCCGAAAATTCTGACATGATTCTTGTCGATGGCACCACTGCCAATGCCGATGACATATGCCAAAACAATCCTTGCGTATTAATCACAGGCGACACGCAATATCCCAGAACAAAAGATTCAATTGATGAAAAAACAAAAGCAAAAAATCAACTGACTGCCTACTTCAATGCCATAAAACTTTTTGGCGATGCAAAAGGAAAAAACTTTCTTGGCATGATCATCAATGGTGACATCACAGAGTATGGCCATCCGAGCGAACGCGATGTGATGAAAGATCTTTTTGCTGACCTGGGGCACCCTATATGGTACGGGCTTGGCAACCATGATTATGGCGGAGGCCAAGACTGCTGGATGGACAGATGTACATCAGGTTCAATACAAGATCTTGTTGATAACGTCATCACAGAGCATGACAACATTCTTTCATCTGACCATGCCGTTGAAGATATTAACGAGTTCCCTACCATTGTTCGTCACTTTATAGGGAGCTTCGCCTATAGCTTTGAGTTAGCGGGCGTTATTTTTATCCAGACAAACTTCAACGATACTTACAAATTTAAAAAGGACAATATTTTTAACGCTGGGCTGGCTAAATCTACAAACGTTGATATTCAGCCTTCATCTTTATGGGTTAAAGGGCAACTTGAATCTGCCTATCAACAGGAAAAACCCACCATTTTACTCTCCCATGACTCAGAAAGATCCGACTTCCTGACAGCTCACAGCATCAGAAACCATTTGTCCGCCCATTTTTTTGGCCACTGGCACGGTGACCCTGAGGTTATCAGAGACTACGGCTGCAGTTCTTTCGGCGGTGATACTATTTTATCGGGCACAGCATTCGAAGGCTCTGGCATTATTCTTGAAATAGATAAAGACAACAATAAATTCTATAGCTATGCCTTTTATAAAAATGATCTGAGCCAGTTTGTACTACTGAAAACAACGGAGATGAAATAAAATGATCCGGCTTACGCATATCACCTTTTGTTTTACTTCAATCATTTTTTTAATAGCTGGGTGCTCCAATAAGCATGCAACAGATACTCAACATACAGGATTAAATCAAGAGACCGGCATTTATCTGTTATTTAGTAAGCAAGGGTTTAATTTTGTTGATGTGCCTTTCAAGGTGCAATCGATACAACTAATCAACAGCAAAAATGAGAAAACAGCCTTAACGGAAAACCTTGCTATCAACCTAGTACATCATTTCACAGCAATTGTCCGGCAACGAATGTTTAACTTTGCAGTCAAATAAACTTTTTAAGTGTTTTATGACAGCAAAGTACAAAATCTCATTATCAGCCCCTGAAAAAGGTTATTTACAAAGTTTATTAAAAAATAAGGGGGCCGCACAACACAAAAAGCAGCATGCACAAATTCTTATTGCGGCTGATGAAGGTGGGCCGAAATTAAGTGAAGAGGCTATAGCAAAAGTATGCGGTATATCTACACGAACTGTGCAAAGAACCCGTAAACGCTGCGTCGAAGAAGGTCTTGAAATAGCAGTAGAAAGTAAATTCAGTCACCATGGAAGAACAAAAGCTCTTGACGGCGAGCAACATGCACAGCTGATTGCATTAGTTTGTTCAGATTGCCCAGAAGGCCGAAGCCGTTGGACATTGAACCTACTTGCAGACAAGCTGGTTGAGCTGAAGATAACAGACAAAGTTTCAGCGTCAACTATCTGCCGTGAGTTAAAAAAAACGAACTGAAACCATGGCAGAAAAAAGAGTGGTGTATTCCTGCGTCAAAAAATGCTGCTTTCATTTGCGCAATGGAAAACGTCCTTGAAGTTTATAAGCTGCCTCATGATCCATGTATTCCGCTGGTCTGCATGGATGAAAGCTCTAAGCAGCATATCATAGAAACAAGGGAACCTATTCCCATGACGCCAGGCCAGCCAGAAAAGTTTGACACGGAATATGAAAGAAATGGTGTTAGCTCGCTGTTTTTGTTTTTTGCACCGCTTGAAGGGTGGCGAGAGATTTCAGTTACTGATACACGCACAGCGGTTGATTGGGCGCATCAAATTAAATGGCTTGTAGACGAAGTCTATCCAAACGCTAAGAAAATACGTCTGGTTATGGATAATTTGAATACACATACTCCAGCATCATTATATAAGGCATTTGAGCCAGCTGAAGCGCTTAGAATTGCTAATAAGTTAGAGATTCATTACACACCCAAACACGGCAGCTGGTTAAATATGGCAGAAATTGAATTCAGTGTTTTAAGTCGTCAATGCCTTAATCGAAGAATTCCTGATCAGGAGACTTTAGCTCATGAAATTTACGCTTGGGTGAATGCGCGAAACCAGCAAAAAGCCAAAATGGATTGGCGATTTACTACGGAAGATGCGCGGGTAAAACTCAAAAAACTTTACCCGACTATCCCTGTGAAATGATGTACTAGCAAGCGTTAACGAAACCCCTTATCTCGTCAACGTTAATCCAGCCATTCCCGCTGACAATTATTTACGCGCAGAAATCACACTCGTCTTTGACGATATCAATAAAATCCTTTTCTTTCATGAGTCATCTGAATCCATTGTTGAAAGTAGCCTCATTGATGGCCAAGGGAGAATCTTAGGCGTAGATCAAGACACTTTTGTCATGAATATCCCGTTAAACCATAAAAGTGGATTTGACGTTAATAAAAACCAAAATTATGCCCTACAGATCAACTGGAACCTCGATCGGCTCTTCGACATTCATGCTACCGACGGGAAATTTCTCGTTGAACTTAGACCCGCGGCGCAAGCATTTTTTATTGAACGCGCTTCAACTGCTCTTGAATATTCAGGCATAGTCAAACAATCGGATAGCACTCACCTAACATACGTCCCTGACTTATCCACGCACGCTGTTGCAACCTCACTTGATACAGATACATCAAAAAAAGCGGCTGACATGACATCGGATATTTATATTCGAGGCAAAGCCAACCTTCTTATCTCGAATAACACGATAACACTCAAGACAACTGACCTTAGGAAGTTCAGCAAGCTCGAAATTCTCTACAAGGGCGTTATTCTTGAAAAAAACGACGAAGGAGCAAAAGTTATCGCAGCGCGTCTCAACAATGCTGACTACATGATGCAGCCCAAAAAAGGCATCATTGCAAGCTTGACGAGTATAGAAAATGCTCCCATACGTTCAGTCGCCGAGTTTTCACCACCCAGTAACGAACCCTTATTAAAAGGTGATACTGAAAGTACGTCAAACACACCCATACATACATTTATCCTTGAATACAGTGACGAATATCATAAGTCGTTAATCAATTCAAATGATGGGGAAAAAGGCATTTGGGTAACTATCTTTGCCATAGATGACATAATTTCCAATGCAAAAATCACTTACCGCTTGCACAATATGCCATCTGATCTAGCTGATGGCACTTACAAAGCAACAGGTCATTACCTATCCAACTGTAAGACTAATTCGGCTGGAGATTGCATTGATGTTCAGGTTACTCAAGTCGACCAAATACCATCCGCATCTGATCATTCTCGGTTTTGGTGGGATTTCAATTACACTGAAGAGAGCATCAAAGAATGGCTGCCTAAATCAGGTCTAAAAGATCACCAAAAACAGGATTTACTTGAAAAAAATGCAGATTCAGGTTTCCTTGTTAGTTATGATGGCAACGCCATTATTGCAAGTGGGAAAGCCATCAATATGTTTGATGTAAAAAATGAAGCTTATCTCTCTTGCTGCAGAACAATTACTTTTTTAACGACACAGCAACCAAAAGGCGTACCACTTTTTAACATAGAGAAAATTGATTCAGCTACCGATGAAGAAACCAAAATAACACCTGAACAAGTCACTTATATTTATGATCAACCAGCGCTGTCCCAATGGTTTAAGAAGCTTTCAAAGCCTATCTATTTAGAAGCGTTGGATTTCTCGGGCAAACTACAAGAAGATAAACAGTGTACTTTCATGATTGATAGTGCATCCATTCGCATCCTGACAGACCCAACAACGCGAGAAAGTTTCAGAGAAAAATTTCGTGGAGGTGACTACAGCGCTAAGCAAAAAGGGCTATCAACCGCTGCTTTTGCTTCCGCTTGGGGAGCTATTGGTGCTGGCGCTCTTGGTGCAATTGCAGGGGTTGCGTTACTCGTTAAAAAACTAAAGAGCAAGAAGAAATCAAGCTACAAACAAATTGGATCACCGGGTCTTGCCGACGCAAGTTCAATAGAATTTAAAACCTTGAGAAATTCAGAGGAAAATATCCCCAGCAATGAACGTACAAGGCTTGTCAACCCTAGCGACACGCCTGACATCAACAGTAAAAACTCGTATGGATCTTTTTTTGATCGTTTTAGAAAAGGGCGATAACTCTGTTTAATTTAGAGGCAACGACTTAATTCAATAAGGCAATAGGTTTGGGTCTAAAATCCCAATATAAGGCAGGTTGCGATACTGCTGGGCATAATCCAAGCCATACCCCACAACGAATTTATTACCTACACTAAAGCCCACATAATCAACATTAACTACCTGCTCTCTCCGTTCTTTTTTATCAAGAAGCGTGCAGGTTTTAATTGAACGTGGATTTCTGACTTGCAAAAGTTCTATGATCTTTTTCAGCGTATTACCCGTATCAATGATATCGTCAATGATAATGACATGCTGATTCTGAATAGACTCCTGCAGATCTTTGATAATACGCACTTCACGAGAACTCTCGGTTGAGTTTCCATAGCTACTGGCGATCATATAATCAAGAATCAAAGGCAGTTTTATTTGCCTCGCAAGGTCTGATGAAAAAATCGCCGCGCCTTTCATCAGGATAACTAACACTATCGGATCTTTAGCGTCTTGATAATCTTCTGCGATTTGTTGGCCTAATTGCTGCACGCGTGCAATAATCTCTTGCTCTGTAATCAAGACTTCGGTAATACCATTGTCATAACTCATCGGTATAATCTACCCTGTTTCAACATATGTAAAACCGACGCATTCTAAGCTATTATCGCCTCCCAATAAAGCAGACTTCCCTATCCACAATAAAAGATCTGTAATTCGAGAACTAAATACCCAGCGCCTTAGCAACGCCCTTCCCGTATGCCGGATCAGCTTTTGTGCAGTTTTCTACATGACGCCTCTTTATTTTTTTCGGCGCATCGCCCATCGCACGCATCGTATTTTCAAAAAGCACCTTCTGTTGCTCTGCGGTCATTAACCGAAATAACTTGCCTGGCTGCGTATAATAGTCGTCATCCTGCTCAAAATGATCTGCTAGCCCATCAATCGCTAATGCAGGCTCTCGCACATTGGGTTGCTCTTGCCACTCGCCATAACTATTTGGCTCATAAGCCAACGTACCGCCTGCATTATCATTGACTCGCATCAACCCATCCCTGTGATAACTATTAACGGGGCAACGCGCTTTATTAACAGGTATCATTTTATGGTTCACACCCAAGCGATAACGCTGCGCATCGCCGTAAGAGAAAAGGCGGCCCTGCAACATTTTATCCGGTGAAAACCCAACCCCCTGAACAACATCAGCCGGATTAAAAGCCGCTTGTTCGACCTCGGCAAAATAATTCTCAGGATTACGGTTAAGCTCAAGTATGCCGACATCCATTAAAGGAACATCCCCTTTTAACCAAACTTTGGTTAAATCAAAAGGGTTGTAAGGGAGCTTCTTGGCATCATCTTCACTCAAGATCTGAACACACAACTTCCATTTTGGAAAATCGCCCTTTTCAATACTCTCGAACAAATCTTGCTGATGGCTCTCTCTATTCATGCCAATGAGTTTCGCAGCCTCTTCATCGGTTAAGTTCTTTATGCCTTGCTGGCAAACAAAATGAAATTTGACCCAGTGCCTTTGATTTTCAGCGTTAATAAAACTAAAGGTGTGACTACCAAATCCATGCATATGACGAAAGCTTGATGGAAGGCCTCGATCACTCATGATAATGGTGACCTGATGGAGAGCTTCTGGCAGTAACGTCCAAAAGTCCCAGTTGTTGCGCGCACTACGCATATTCGTTTTGGGGTCTCTTTTTATTGCGTGATTCAAGTCAGGGAATTTCAGTGGGTCACGCAGAAAAAAAACGGGCGTATTATTGCCGACCAAATCCCAATTACCTTCATCGGTATAAAATTTAATCGAAAAACCTCGAATATCTCGCTCAGCATCCGCCGCACCACGCTCACCGGCTACAGTTGAGAAACGCAGTAAAAGGTCTGTTTGTTTACCTACCTTAGAAAACATATTAGCCTTGGTATACTGACTAATATCATGTGTTACCGTAAAAGTACCATAAGCCGCCGAACCTTTAGCATGCATACGCCGCTCAGGAATAACCTCTCTATCAAAGTGTGCAAGTTTTTCTAAAAACCATACATCCTGAAGCAGCATAGGACTTCGACTGCCTGCAGTAAGCACATTCTGATTATCTGCTACAGGGGCTCCCGATTCAGTGGTTAGAAGTTTCTTATCACTCATAATCAACACCTTTAGCCTAACAAATTATTTTAGTCTAACAAATTATTTTAGTCTAAAGCGTTTGAACAGCAGGAAAGAAATTAGTTCTAAAACTCGCGTGACAAGATAAAACTAATTGGAAAAGAGGAAGGTAAAAAAATGACTAACACCTATCTTGACAGATAGGGATGCTAGTCAGCCATAGATGCATTAACACGCTCACGCATCTCTTTACCGGGCTTAAAATGAGGAACGGATTTGGCATCTAATTGAACGGATTCGCCTGTTTTAGGGTTACGACCTATGCGTGCAGCGCGATGATGAAGGCTAAAGCTACCAAAGCCACGTATTTCGACTCTGCCACCATCTTCTAGCACATGCGTCATTTGATCCAAGATAGATTTAACGGCTAGCTCAACATCTTTTACCAGTAGCTGCGGCTGTTGATCCGTTATCTGCTCAATTAATTCAGACTTCGTCATTATTGTTACCCTCTCTAAAAGCAAAAAGTGAATAATTAATATTAATTATCAATAGCTTATAATATAGAACAAGATAAAAAAACTGCCTAAAAAAAAGCCGCCTAATAATGGCGGCTTCTCTCAAGCAATCAATGGATTATTTATCCATTTGTGCTTTGATTAAATCACCGATTGTCGTAGGCGCATTTTCAGAACCTTTTTCTTTCAGTGCTTGAACGGCTTCTTTTTCGTCAGCAAGTGCAATAGCCTTAACAGACAAAGCAACTGTGCGATTCTTGCGATCAATGTTCACAATCTTCACTTCAATCTCTTCGTCAACTTTCACGACTGTGCTGGCATCTTCAACTTTATCAACGCTCAATTCAGAAGCTTTTATCGTACCTTCGACATCTTCAACCAATTTCACGGTAACAGATTTTGCATCTACAGCAGTGATAATGCCTTTAACGACTGAACCTTTATCAAACTCGCTTAAGTATTCATTGAAAGGATCAGAATCTAACTGTTTGATGCCTAAAGAAATACGCTCTCTTTCAGAATCTACAGATAGGATAACTGTTTCGATTTCATCGCCTTTCTTAAATCGACGTACAGCTTCTTCGCCTGTTTCGTTCCAAGAAATATCAGATAAGTGCACAAGGCCATCAATATTGCCGTCTAGGCCAATGAAGATACCAAAATCAGTGATTGATTTGATTTTCCCTGAGATTTTATCGCCTTTGATAAACTTCTCAGCGAACTCATCCCACGGGTTAACTTGACACTGCTTGATACCTAAAGAGATACGACGACGCTCTTCATCAATATCCAACACCATCACTTCAACTTCATCGCCTAATTGAACGATTTTTGAAGGATGAACGTTTTTGTTGGTCCAATCCATTTCAGATACGTGAACAAGACCTTCAACGCCTTCTTCAAGCTCAGCAAAGCAACCATAATCCGTTAAGTTGGTCACACGCGCCATGGCACGAGCACCTTCTGGGTAACGCGCTTTCACTGCAACCCAAGGATCTTCACCCAATTGCTTAAGACCGAGTGACACACGGTTTCTTTCACGGTCAAACTTCAAGATACGCACGTCGATTTCATCGCCCACATTGACGATCTCTGAAGGATGCTTGATGCGCTTCCATGCCATATCAGTGATATGCAATAGGCCATCAATACCGCCAAGATCAACAAACGCACCGTAATCAGTAAGATTTTTAACGATACCTTTAACTGCCATACCTTCTTCAAGGTTAGCAAGCAATTCTTCACGCTCAACACTGTTGGCCGCTTCAAGTACTGCACGACGAGAAACAACAACATTGTTTCGCTTCGCATCCAACTTGATGACTTTAAAGTCAAGCGTCTTGCCAGTAAGGTGATCCGTATCACGGATAGGACGTACATCAACCAATGACCCAGGCAAGAATGCGCGGATATTAAATACGTCAACAGTGAAGCCGCCTTTAACCTTACCGCTAATAACACCTTGAATGACTTCTTCATCCAAGTGCGCTTTTTCTAGCTCAATCCATGCTTCAGCACGTTTCGCTTTTTCACGTGATAATTTAGTCTCACCAAAACCATCTTCAACGGTCTCAAGGGCAACTTGCACTTCGTCGCCAATAGCAACGGTGACTTCACCTTGATCATTCATGAATTGGTTTTTCGGGATAACACCTTCAGATTTTAAGCCGGCGTGAACAGTAACCCAGTCGTCATCAACATCAATAACAATACCGGTTACAATGGCACCCGGAGACATTTCCAGGTTCTGTAGGCTTTCTTCAAATAGTTCAGCAAAGCTTTCGCTCATGAATTCATTCCAGTGGTTTAACGTCTTTTCGACGATAGCCGCATCCCAGTTTGATACGGGTTTTTTTATAAAGACAGAAGCCCGCAATGGACTGGCTAAACGTCGCTTCTGTCACCTTGAATACACCACTGGATTGCCCAAATAGTATATTCTCGCGTATTCTCAACCCTAGTATTGGCTAAAAACCCGCTTTTATCGCCTCATCGAACCGTTAACCCCATGAAAGTTTGTCCACAAGCAGCCGAACGGACGATACAAAATTTGCGCGACAATACCAGACTAAGCAACGAAATGCAAATAGACACCACCACAAATAAAATACGCATACTCCTGCATGGGTATCCCTTTGACCACAGGGCTCTAGGCGAAGCACTGATTAGAGAGCATTGCGCATTAAATAACGTTACGGGAAGGAATTATTTAAATGTTGATTATCTGACTGCACCAGCTACTAGCAAGCATCAATTATTCCTCTTATTTAAAGAGTTATGGGTTATTGATTGGCGTTGTCAGGTAGAGAGATTTATCTAAATTTCCATACACATCCTGCCACAACTCATTAAACAACACTTGAATATACCCAACTGACTTCAAGGTGCGCGATTTAGCTGTTGGAAATTATCATTAATTCTACTGCCTAAATCAGCGCCAATTTCAGGTAGTATTTTTTCAAAAAACTCGCTAATTTTATTTTTAAAATCCTTTGCCGTGGAAAAGTACTGGTTATTCCTGACTTTTTCGTTCATCACCTTCCACAGCCGCTCTATGGGGTTTAGATTTGGGCTGTATGGTGGCAAGGTGTGAAGTTTAATGCCTAACTTGTCCGCAGCGCTCAGGACAGCCTTGGATTTATGATAGCCAGCTCCATCTAAAACTAAATGCACTGTCTTCTCACTATAATGTGCTCGTATTTTATGGAAAAATTCAATAATCGAATCGCCATTAACGGTGTCATATTGGCCAATAATAGCTTCTTCTATATGGGCGAGTTCGATAGCACCTATTATATTGAGTCGTGTCCGGCTTCCCGTGGTCTCTATGGGTTTATCGACACCCGTTTTGATCCATCCCGATGTGATTTTTGTTGCTTGAGTCGGATGGACTGCATCCATGAACAGTAAGGCCTCGCTCTGAGATAGCTCAGCTTTCAGCGTTTCGTATCTTTCAATAAATTGCGCTTGTTTTTCAGCATCAAACTTATGCGGAACACCTTTAGGTTTTTTATAGCTAAAGCCATTTTGGTGTAGCCATTTGGTGAGCCCTGAAACACTAAACTGCACACCCCAAGTTGTTTTAATATAATGACCAATTTGGCTCACTTGGGTATATATTTTTCCTGACAAATGAGTAACCAGCAACTGAGATTGCTCGTTATCTAGGTAACCTTTGGAGCCGCCATTGGTTGATAATAACTTTTCATCATTTAGGTAATCATTAAGATGCCGAACAATCGTGGACTCATCTTTTCTTAATGCCTGAGCGATCATTCTTGTCGACCAGCCTTCCGACCGCAACAAAACGACCTTCAAACGATCACTTTCTCTACTGTCTCTTGCTTGCTTATGACGCAATTCCAGTGCAAGTTTTTCGTTTTTTGTCAGGTCGATTTTCAGCATCTGCGCACTATGATTATTTACTCTTTATAAATCAAGTACTTTCAATAGCGATGGGTATATACCGTTTGGTGAGAAATGGGACTTTGAAAAAAACCGCTGCAAGCGTCTGTAACTCGATTCTACTTTTACATCTTTGCCTACTTGTGTTGCCAGTTTTGTCAAATTAACTGACCTCACTGCTATCAAAGCAATTAATATTTCTGCAAACAGATTAAGGTTTTTTTCATGACATCTAAATGATTTCTTGAGTTGGCGAGAGAGATGCTTGTGGGGGGGGCAAATTATATCCATAAGTTCGTCAATTTTTGAACCTTATTAGATACATAATTATCAATTATAGATTAACGAATAAACATATAAGCATCATCAAAAAGTGTGGAGCCAAAAAATGCAAGGAGCTTTGATAACAAGAATATTGCTAAGGCGACAGTAGTAATGACAAGTACGGCACCGACTTTTTGCGAAAAAACATCGGGATATATAGCTGCATTCTGAACAACAGATTTCATGATAATTTTAACTTAGGCATTATTATTCTTTGTTATTTTTGCCGTAATAATGGCGGGGCAGTCTGCCAGAGAGCACCAACAAAATCAATACGAAAAAAGGCCTCAGGCAGGGCAATCGCGCTATAAGGCCGTTGACAAAACTGATAAAAGAAAGTTTTCATCCCAACCAGCCTTCAGTCGCTTACCGCGAACGCTCTCTTTAGAAGACTCCATTTTCAGCATGTTCAATGCTAAATGCCTTATGACGGCCATATTTTCAGCGGCAAAACCTTCTCTGATTCTTGATTCATCTTCTTTAAAAATCACATCTAAAGTCCAGTGAAGATTGTTTTCAATAGCCCAGTGAGAGCGTACTGCTTTTGCAAACAATGCTGCGCTAGACTCGATAGAGCATATGAAATATCGCCGCTCAATAGATGTTTCCCCCGTACTGATAACAGTCCTTTCAGATTCAACAACGCCGATTGTTTTTAAACCTTCCCAATCCTCTTTACAAGACAGCCAGTCAATGTCATTAGTAATCCAGTACCGTTTTGTTTCAATGCGTCCATGCCCTTTTTCCACGGTTTCAAAATGATCAGACTGAGCACGCTTAAACCCCTCATCAATCAGCGCATCTAGATACCGGCTAACGTCATATAAAAGGTTTCCGTGATTACCTTTCAGTGATAGAACGTAGTCTGCCTGTGCTTGCCTGATTGCCTTCGCAATCGCTTTTTGGCAACCCATTGCATCGATAGTCACGATACTTCCTTCAAGGTTAAGCAACTTTATCAACTCAGGAATAGCGGTTATCTCGCTAGATTTTTCATCAACCTTTATCTGACCAAGAACCGTATGATTAGCTGCACGAAAGGCACTTACCATATGGATTGCACCTTTCTTGTCGCCTGACGTAAATGAGCGCCTCAGTGTTTTTCCGTCAATGGCAACAATGTCGCTACTGCTAAGCTTATTAAAGGACTGAACCCACGAAATGAAACCGGATTGCAACTGTTTGGGGTCAAGCATCGATAAAACATTGCCTATTGTGTCATGTGAGGGAATGCCATTTGGGAGGTTCATAACCTTACGAAGAAACGCCTCTTTGGCTTTCCCAAATCTTTCTATGTCGACAAAGCTATCTGCCCCGCAAATAACGGCTAATACTGAGAGCAATAAAATATCCATCAACTCATGACGCTTGTTCGCTGTTTCTATTCTTGGATCAGATAGGTTTTCAAAGTGATCTGTAAAATTTGTACTCATTACGTCATTCATAATCATGTAAAAAATACATTTAATGACGCTTATTTTTCTTCATAGTTCACAAATTCGTCGATCTTGCTGCGAACTTGCTATGTTCATAGCGCGATAGCCCTGAGGCCTCAGGCCATTGATCTGCCAGCGATTATATCTCGTTAATCGACGCATTTATTACCAGAAGAGTTTATTGAAAAAACCGGTTAACATTGTATTCGAAAAATAGCACTTGGACGATACCAACCTCCAGATAACAACTCTCGGAAGAGCCATTCGTTTCATTTGTAGAAGTAATTTTTTTACAAATCATTTCAGCCATTTATCGATGTCTTCTTTTAGACATTTGAGGAGTAATCTTATTACCTAAATTTTTGAGCTCAAGATCCACTTCTTGCATTTGTTGGGTTGTTAGCTTGGCATCAAACCCAATAGGGGAATTTTTATTTTTAGCAGTTAAACTATCCAGCTCAATCGACATTTGTCGCATTGAACTCATATCACTCGTACTGGATGGGTTAGCCGATTTTGATAAAATAGTTGAACGCTGTGAAGATAACGCCTTTATATCAGCACTCCATGATGAAGAAATTCGTTTACGCCGATCTTGCCTTTGCTGCATTCTTTTTTGTCGTTCTTGCTTCATTCTGTCATTTTGGCTAGCTAAGCGACTTCTTATTTCGTTGGATGTTGCATTATATTTTTTGACCGCATCTCTAAATGTTTTTGTTTTCTCCGATAGCAATATTTTCGAATTATGCGACTTTGAAAGCGCATCAGCTAAATCGCCTGATAACGTTTTACTGCTGACAGAATGAGCGATGGACTCACTCAAAACATTCTTTGCAATTGATGACTTAGCGGGCGAGAAGACCCCAAACAATTTCTTAAATTTTCTTAAAGCTGGCCCATGAAGCAACGGATCGATTTGTTCCATTCCTCTTATTTGAGCGCCTTTCTCGGAGAGGTTGTTAATCATATCCAGCGTCTCCGTCAATTCTGCATGATTGACAAGTTGCAACACGAGATCACGGGCATAAAATATCCCATTTTTTAACTCGCCCTCGGCAGTTACCCCACTGACATGAAAATCATTTTCTTGAAAATGCTTTACGTTTTTAATAAACGCACCACTATCATTATATTGAAGGTTAAGCTCGCTAGGGAGAATGCCGCAGGCTTTGATGACCAATCTTGCATGAGCTATATCTATAGTTTTGATTCCCGATAAATCGCTCGCATATAAATTGTATCCGATATACTGTGTTTGCATCACATCGTCACTTAGCTTTTCTTCTAAGGTGATTTTTGTATCAGATAAACTTGAGATCAATTGCGCTGTTGATAAAAGTGGTAATGTAGCACTCAACCTCATGTTTTCTGTATTCAGTTGTTTGTAATCAACAAGCTTATAATCCGCCTTGTTTTTTGATACGAGAAACTTACCGATATCATCCTTCTTTACGTTATATTCTTTTAACACTTCCTTTTTTGTCGTTAGGGTAACTGCTTTTCCAGTTGACTCTGTATCCACTCCGTTAACACTAAGAGGTATAACCGTTGCCTCACTACCATTAATTTCGTCAACCTCACCAACAAGCCACTCATTTAAAAAAGAGTGGCTTTTTATCTTAATATCTTTATCAGCGAACGCTGAAAAAAATCGATCACTTTCTTTAGGTTCCTTTCCTGATAAAGAAAAATCATCAACAAATATTGAGTATGACGAATTTTTTTTTCGATCAAATACCGTTATATTACCTAGAAATTTTTTATCTTTTTCTAATACACCATATAGGTATGATTGTGTTTCTTTATCTGTCGTCGCATCAATGCGCTGTATGACATAACCGTCTTCATTTTTTGACGCATCAATGTGTGCCACCACATTATTAGATGCTGCAAAAATCAATGAGAAATCATGTGCATTGCTCTGCTTGGAATCGACAATATATTTTGTATTTGCACCGGTTACCCACACATCATTTTCTATTTCTTTCTCTTGGTTGTGAAAACGCCGCAGTGAAACTCGATGACCCTCTATATTGTTGATCGTTGCAAATAAACCTCTAATCTCTTGAGGCATTTTTTTCACTAACAGTCTAAAAGTTGGCGATATACTGAGATCAATGGCGTCTTCATTATCATCCATCGGTATCCAATGCGTTGAGCTTGCCATGTCATACTCTAGAGTAAGGTTTGCTGGCACCCCATCGATGACATTTAAAACTTCCTCCCCTGAAAAATAGGATTCAATGACAATGAGTAGTGAATTCTCATCCAATGGTTTTCCATAATAATCATAGAGGTAAGGGTAGTTAACCTTACCCGCCAGTAAATGTGTAATTGAAAGCTCATCAGGGTTTACGCCCATAACTACCCCTCGATATTTTCCGGAGGGGATTGAATATAAAGCTTGGCTGATAATCGATGGTCTATTAAATGATGAAGATACGGTTAAAGGTTCAGGGGCTGTTTCAGAGATCAAAGGCGTATATACCCAACTGACTTCAATGTGCGCGATTTAGCTGTTGGAAATTATCATTAATTCTACTGCCTAAATCAGCGCCAATTTCAGGTAGTATTTTTTCAAAAAACTCGCTAATTTTATTTTTAAAATCCTTTGCCGTGGAAAAGTACTGGTTATTCCTGACTTTTTCGTTCATCACCTTCCACAGCCGCTCTATGGGGTTTAGATTTGGGCTGTATGGTGGCAAGGTGTGAAGTTTAATGCCTAACTTGTCCGCAGCGCTCAGGACAGCCTTGGATTTATGATAGCCAGCTCCATCTAAAACTAAATGCACTGTCTTCTCACTATAATGTGCTCGTATTTTATGGAAAAATTCAATAATCGAATCGCCATTAACGGTGTCATATTGGCCAATAATAGCTTCTTCTATATGGGTGAGTTCGATAGCACCTATTATATTGAGCCGTGTCCGACTTCCCGTGGTCTCTATGGGTTTATCGACACCCGTTTTGATCCATCCCGATGTGATTTTTGTTGCTTGAGTTGGATGAACTGCGTCCATGAACAGTAAGGCTTCACCCTCTGATAGCTCAGCTTTTAGCGCTTCATACTTTTCAATAAATTGCGCTTGTTTTTCAACATCAAACTTATGTGGAATGCCTTTAGGCTTTTTATAGCTGAAACCCTTTTGGTGTAACCACTGGGTTAGCCCTGAAACACTAAACTGCACACCCCAAGTTGTTTTAATATAATGACCAATTTGGCTCACTTGGGTATATATTTTTCCTGACAAATGAGTAACCAGCAACTGAGATTGCTCGTTATCTAGGTAACCTTTGGAGCCGCCATTGGTTGATAATAACTTTTCATCATTTAGGTAATCATTAAGATGCCGAACAATCGTGGACTCATCTTTTCTTAATGCCTGAGCGATCATTCTTGTCGACCAGCCTTCCGACCGCAACAAAACGACCTTCAAACGATCACTTTCTCTACTGTCTCTTGCTTGCTTATGACGCAATTCCAGTGCAAGTTTTTCGTTTTTTGTCAGGTCGATTTTCAGCATCTGCGCACTATGATTATTTACTCTTTATAAATCAAGTACTTTCAATAGCGATGGGTATAATCACCGTTTTCATCAATCAAACTTAATGCACGAATGGTTAATGCATAAGATAAAAAAGGATTATTATTAGCCGATAAAATCACATTGAGTCGTGAGTTCGCAGGCTCGTTTAGCGTTATTGATTCATTCTTTGGCGCTCTTGTTTCTTTAGGCAACTCACCACAAGTGCTGATCCCAAAACAAAGCGTCAGTAGAGGTATCCATCTCATTAGAGATCATCATTAAATTATTAAGTACTATAACTATATATGAGCATCCTACTTCCGCTATAAAAAATCATTTTCAACGCATACAAACCAATAAGGGTTCCTTTGTTGTGGCATATATCGTTAAAACTTGAAGCGTATAATTGAGCGGGGATAAACAAAAAAACGATACCGTAAGAACCACGACAATCAAGAGATTATAAGCGGGGTTAAAATGAATCAAGCCTACTATTTGTAGGCTTGATTACGATTAAGGGCTGGGTGTATAAGGTGTCGGATCAATTTTATCCTCTATGCCATCGCCATCACTGTCGAAGGGAAACTGAATATTATCAATCCACACGGTATCATCGCCTATGGACGTGCCGCTATCTTTTTCATAAACCCATTCAAAACTATGTAAGCCTGCCGAGACATTGAATTTTGCGGATTCAATCCAGTCATTTTCACCGCTATAATCAGCTTTTGGCTCACCATCGATATAGAAGATCAGGTTATCGGTACTCGCTTCTGTACTGGTTTTTATGGCAAAGGACACCTCGCCAGCACTGGTTTCTACATGTACCCCAAGTCTTGCTGCCTCGTTATCATTAACGTGATCTCTAACTTTCACGGCGTAAGTGCCTGTTTTTGCCGCGTTCGTCGTCACCTCCCAGCTATTATCGATATTGCGCCATAAGGGCGGCAATTCGCCCCACTCAAAGCCTTCCATGCCGAGCGCTGAAATTACGCCATTTTGAATCCAAGAAATACGCGTTAGCTCATCGCGAGTTTGCGTAGTACCATCGCCTAACTGCCCATAGCTATTATAACCTACGCCATAAGCATAACTTTCAGTATCAACAATCAGCGATAAATCATTACCTGCAGCAAGCGCCATAACGTTTTGTTCTTTGAACAGTATTATCGGTGATGTCTGGTAATGTAACAATGCAGAACCACTCCCCATACTATAAACCGTTCCTGTACGCGTTCTTACTAACGTATGGTTTGCTCCCGCTTGAACTTCAACTACATCAATCACATCATCAATGGGGACAGGTACTGTTCTCTTAATATCCGTACCATCACCCAAATTACCGTAGTCATTTCGCCCCCATCCAAAGAGTTTACCGTCTTTGTCAATCGCAAAGCTGGTGTTAGCGCCTGCCGCAATAGAAACGACACTTGACAACTTCCGCTCACTTATTTGTAAAGGCACCGATCCATCATTATCAGTATTTCCTAACTGGCCATAGCTATTAGAACCATAGGCCCATACATATTTATTTTTATCCAATGCTAGTACATCATTTCACAGGGATAGTCGGGTAAAGTTTTTTGAGTTTTACCCGCGCATCTTCCGTAGTAAATCGCCAATCCATTTTGGCTTTTTGCTGGTTTCGCGCATTCACCCAAGCGTAAATTTCATGAGCTAAAGTCTCCTGATCAGGAATTCTTCGATTAAGGCATTGACGACTTAAAACACTGAATTCAATTTCTGCCATATTTAACCAGCTGCCGTGTTTGGGTGTGTAATGAATCTCTAACTTATTAGCAATTCTAAGCGCTTCAGCTGGCTCAAATGCCTTATATAATGATGCTGGAGTATGTGTATTCAAATTATCCATAACCAGACGTATTTTCTTAGCGTTTGGATAGACTTCGTCTACAAGCCATTTAATTTGATGCGCCCAATCAACCGCTGTGCGTGTATCAGTAACTGAAATCTCTCGCCACCCTTCAAGCGGTGCAAAAAACAAAAACAGCGAGCTAACACCATTTCTTTCATATTCCGTGTCAAACTTTTCTGGCTGGCCTGGCGTCATGGGAATAGGTTCCCTTGTTTCTATGATATGCTGCTTAGAGCTTTCATCCATGCAGACCAGCGGAATACATGGATCATGAGGCAGCTTATAAACTTCAAGGACGTTTTCCATTGCGCAAATGAAAGCAGCATTTTTTGACGCAGGAATACACCACTCTTTTTTCTGCCATGGTTTCAGTTCGTTTTTTTTAACTCACGGCAGATAGTTGACGCTGAAACTTTGTCTGTTATCTTCAGCTCAACCAGCTTGTCTGCAAGTAGGTTCAATGTCCAACGGCTTCGGCCTTCTGGGCAATCTGAACAAACTAATGCAATCAGCTGTGCATGTTGCTCGCCGTCAAGAGCTTTTGTTCTTCCATGGTGACTGAATTTACTTTCTACTGCTATTTCAAGACCTTCTTCGACGCAGCGTTTACGGGTTCTTTGCACAGTTCGTGTAGATATACCGCATACTTTTGCTATAGCCTCTTCACTTAATTTCGGCCCACCTTCATCAGCCGCAATAAGAATTTGTGCATGCTGCTTTTTGTGTTGTGCGGCCCCCTTATTTTTTAATAAACTTTGTAAATAATCTTTTTCAGGGGCTGATAATGAGATTTTGTACTTTGCTGTCATAAAACACTTAAAAAGTTTATTTGACTGCAAAGTTAAACATTCGTTGCCGGACAATTGCTGTGAAATGATGTACTAGGTTCTGTTGACTTAACTTTGCCTGTGCAACTGTGAGCAGTTTTTTCTTCTTTCAAGGAGAATTGAGCATAGAATAGTGAGCTATTTGAGCGAGATTCGACACCGAAAGAGGGAAAGGCTACTGTTAATCTCGGCGACTTTTCCAGAGCCACAGCCCGAAGGGTTGCTGACTAAATTTCCCTCAATCTCCGCTACACCGACGTTGTTTGTGTGCACAGACCGACGATTCTTTACTCCAAATGATGAAAATTTAGCCAGTAACTGTACAAGTAAAGTTAAGTCAACAGAACCTAATAAGTGATTACCCCCTGCTGAAATCTGTTCAATATCTACAAATCCATTGATCTTCTTCGAAGAACCAGCAACGATTGATCTTGGCCAGCTACTTGAAACAGTTCCATCAGCGTTAAGGATATAAATATATTGGTAAGATGCAGCAATTGCTTTAACCTCAGTCAGTATGGCTACCTTTTGGGGAGTGACATATCCTACTCCCTGACCCCAAACCCATAGTGTTTTATCTTTGGCTAACGCCACTACAAAATCATCGCCTTGAGAAAAATCTTGGATTGGCGGCAGGTTTTGTATTTTTGTAGGTGCACCTTTTATTTCATTTTTCATACCCAGTTGATAACGAGAGTTATCGCCCCAAGCATAGAGCGTTCCATCATCAAATAGTGCCATACTGTATGCGCTACCGTAATAATGGCTGCTACCAATCTTCACTAGCGTAGGCGGCTCTTCGCTCATTATATGCATAAAGATACCACCAGTAGCTGTCGTTTGACTGTCCGCTACGGTATAACCTAAACGAATCCAGCCACCGCTATTATTATCTGCTGTAAAGCTATAAGTACCATTTTGATTATCGTGCAAGGTGCCTGATTCAGGTTGATCTATCGAGGTAATAGTTATCTCACCATGAAGTGTTTCGTCATTTTCTGTTGGATCAAAAGTAACGGTCTGCCCTTTGCCAAGCCTGAATAAGTCATCAGCAGCCATCAAATCTTTTGCTTCTGGGTCTGTACCGTTTTGGAATTCATGTAAATCTGTACTGCTATCGCTATCCCTATCGCCGTCGGCTGAACAAGAATAAAGTGAATATCCACAAAATTCCTTTTCCCATGCATCAGCAATACCGTCACTGTCCACATCTTCTTTATATTTTGCATTGTTCGGAAAAGCATCGCTGATATCTGCCAGACCATCATTATCACTGTCTATTGTAGGCATGGTGCCTAAAGCAAATTCCTCGGCATCTGTGATAGTGTCGCCATCACCATCACCACTGCCATCCGTATGGGTAATCACACCAAAATTTCTATTTCCCACTCATCAGCTAAGCCATCATTATCGGCATCTGTTTGATAACGTCGATCGCCCGGGTACTTATCCTTACTATCAGATACTCGGTCACCATCTGAATCTGTACTTCTTGGGTTCGCATCAAGGATAAATTCCTCAACATCGCTTAATCCATCTTCGTCAAAATCTGTTGTACTATCAGCTTTGTCTAATTCATAAAAATAACGAAACTCCCACTCATCAGCGATACCATCGTCATCATCATCTGTAGCAGCATCTGAACGATCAGGGTATACATCGTCATTATTTCTCACCCCGTCACCATCTCGGTCCACGGGTGTAATGCCAACTAACCCAGAAAAGCTATCAAGATATACAACTGGTGATTTATAGGTTGGTGAACTATTGGTATAAACAAATTTAAGTGGGGTTTTGCCAGCGGGTATGCGTATTGATTCACCGCGCCATTCGTTTGCGGCAGCATAAACTAAGCCTAGCTGGGTACCACGCTTACCTTGGACAGAGAGCGGAAAATGGTAGCCTTTGTCATTTAACGCATCGTCTATTATTTTGTATGAAGAAAACCTCATACGACCAGCATGCACATGCAAAGGAAGTTCAAGCACAGCGGACTCACCCGGTGCGAGCTGTTTTTCAACCATCAATGCACGTTGACCATTTTTTGCGCGGGTATCACTCACCACCCAATTCACACTGCCGGTATTTTTCCATCCTTTCGGTAAACGTCCCGATTCGAATTCAAAATTAACATCATGAATAGCCGTGTTATTAATAAAAGCCGACATATCGGTAATACCATTGGCATCAAAATCCGATATTTCTGTTACTGGTTTAAGCGATTCAAAATATAATAATTCCCACTCATCACCGACACCATCGCTATCTGTGTCTGTTTGCCCACGCGGATTATCAGGAAAGATATCCTTCGAGTTATCCACACCATCTTTATCACGGTCGCCCTCCACAATGAGGTAATCTATAGCGTAAGCTTCGGCTCCGAGCATTAAGGTAAATGTTTTTTCCTCACCGACAGACTCTTCAGCAGGGTGTGCTACAAGGTTGAACCTTTTACCGCCATCAAAAAACGTTTCTTCAAGCGTTAGCCATTCGGACGAATGGGTTAAACTGCCTTTTATAAAGTCAGGGACAGTCGCAATGGATAGTATATTTTATTCACCCGATTTAAACTGTAGACTGTCATCATTTTCTATCACTAAGTAACTGTCTTTTTGTATTTGAATGAATTCGTTTCCTTGATACTCGGCATACAGGAATACCGATAACCTCACTTTTTCATTCAGTTCGTATTGTGTATCAGCGATTATTTCTAATCGGATTTTCTTTTCCAGCTCTCCTGGCAAAAACGTTAACACACCATTGTAATCAATGGCCCGAAAACCATTGCCTATCGGTGAAACGATATCCCTAAATAGCCAACCGATATTTAGCTGGTTCTTTGCTGCTTTTGAGAGTTTCACGGTAAAAAAAGTACTTTGATTTTCATCATTCCCTTCTACAATATTGGGCGCTTCAACCGTAATAGCAATACCTTCTACAATGCTTACTTTGTATGCCAACTCACTGGAAAATTCAGAATCAGTGGCACCTATACCCATCGGAATTGGAGATGCAAAAAGGCGACAAGCGAGCGAATCCCCATGAGCTTACAGTCAGTAAGTGATTGGGGTGAGCGAGCGCGGTCAACGCCATTGCATCTTCAAGTGTGATGGGTATATCTTAAAGGAAAATTCACCGCCTATTTCATTTGGTACAATGCCGGATAACGCCATATGCTGTGGATTTATTGTCTCAACGACGAGCCACTGAGGCTTATTAATAATTACTAAGTCCACAGCATCCCTGTCTTCATCGTATGTTGAAACAGAAAGGCTAAAAAATTCGCCTGCAACAGCCTTTGTTACCTTCGGCCCCTGAATGACAGGTACGGTATTGGGGTTACACAGATAGGAAGCATTAAGAACTTCATCCTGCTCAAGAGAACCATTGGTATTTGTATCTATACCAATTTCAATTTTATCGCCGCCATGTAGGCAGTTTTCACCCCAACCTTCTTTAACGGTTTGTATCAGTAAATTGGATAAAGAAATATCATCATCAGTACCGTTACATATAATTTGAGACTCTGTAATTTCATCAATAGCAAGTGTTCCATCACCGTCAGAGCCGACACCCATATCAATTTTTATACCGCCATCTTTACATTGCTCACCTGCTCGAATAACACTGGTTTTAACTAAAGAATCTATTGATGTTGGTTTCTCTACTCGTTGATTACAGATCACTTCAGTCTGTGTAACTTCGCTTTCATCCAGCTGCTCATTTTGGTTGTTATCAAGCCCAATAAGTAAAAATTTACCGCCGTTCTTGCATTGCGCTTCAGTCGTATTTTTAACTAATACGAGACTTGAGAAAATCTTTTCAGGTTTTTCGTCATCAACATCATGACAAATAGTTTGTGTACGCAATGAGTCAACTTCTTTGCTATCTAGTACACCGTTATTATTAACATCAATACCCATTTGAATCTGTATGCCGTCGTTAGCACACTCACCTGTAGGGGCAACTTGCGTTCGTATAACCGCATCTGCGTAAATTTCACGACCGCCTGCATCCCCCCGACCCAGACGATGATTTTCCATCCTCTCCACAACCGATTAATAACAACGAGATAAGCGTTATTATTTTTATTGAAAACACAGAGCTATTCATGAAGAACATCCTTGCCATTTATTATTGTAATAAGTATTAAAATTTGGGTAGCACTATAACGACAGTAATGCCCGTCTTCAATGATGAAGACGGGCATTATTTAGCGTAATCAGGTGGGTATTCGTAATCGGACAGGTATTAAAGCCTATCGAGTGTTTTAGTCATACACGCTAAAACATCATCAATAGAAATTTCAGAAGAATCGATCACAACAGCATCAGCGGCCGGTACGAGTGGTGCAACCTTTCGGTTTTGATCTTGGTAATCACGTTTTTCAATCGATTGTAAAATATCGCTGTAGTCGCAAGCAACACCTTGCTCTGTCAATTGCTTCATTCGCCTGTCTGCACGTGTTTTAGCAGAGGCTGTAAGGTAAAATTTTACGGGCGCTTCAGGGAAAACAACCGTGCCCATATCACGACCATCAGCTACAAGGCCTGCTGTGGTTGCAAAATCACGTTGGCAATCAAGTAATGCTGATCGAACGCCATTGTAAGCGGCAATTTTTGAAGCGGTCATACCGATGTCTTCTGCACGTATCTGTGAATTAACAATGTCACTTCCGAGATAAATATCAACGCCTGAATCAGTTGTTTCGAAACGTATTGATAGCTGTTTCGCCGCTGCAGTCACAGCAGCCTCATCATCAGGATCAATCTGACTATTGATACAAAATAACGCGCAAAGTCGGTAAATTGCCCCTGAATCCAGAAGCTGCCAACCCAATTTTTTGGCTAGCAGATAACTTAACGTCCCTTTTCCTGAGCCACTGGGTCCATCAATGGTAATAATTGGATTTGTCATTTTACGATTTTTTCTTATCAAGTAATTGCTGAAAATGCGCACGCGAGGCTTTAGCGCGTGTAAAGCTGTCGCGTATTTTGTCGCTATCATCCTGCTCTATCGCTTGCTCTATCTCATTCAATGTTTCCTTGAATGCACCAAGGTTTTGTAAGATCGCTGTTTTATTCGCCAGCATAATGTCATGCCACATGGTTGGGTCACTGCCAGCAATACGCGTGAAATCACGAAAACCACCGGCGGCAAAACGAAAAATATCGACATTCACATCCAGATTTTGTAAACAATCAACCAGAGTAAAGGCAAGTAAATGCGGTAAATGACTGGTAGCGGCAAGCACTTTATCGTGCTGTTCGATCGACATCTCGACAACATCTGCACCTAATCCTTGCCATAGTTGAGTAACTAACTGCGAAGCGGCCACGTTTGTATTCGTCAAAGGCGTTAAAATAACCTTGTGATTCTCATAGAGATTTGGGTTTGCAGCAAGAATACCGCTTTTTTCGGAGCCGGCGATAGGGTGTCCGAGCACAAACCAGCTCGGTACCTCACCGAAGTGCTGTGCGATGACTGTCGCCACATCACCTTTAACGCTTGCCGCATCGGTCACAATTGACTGCGGTTTTTTATATTTCTCAATCATGGGTAAATAATGTTTGATTGCCAATGTTGGCACAGCCAGTAAAATAACATCCGCTTCACTGATCGCTTTTTCTAAATCCTCGGCAGCCGCATCAATAACCCCTGCATCAACCCCTTTTTTAAGCGATACCAGATTGCGACCGTAGCCTTCAACGCAACCCACAAGCCCACGCTCTTTTAGGCCTTTCGCGACCGAACCGCCGATCAACCCAGTACCTATCACCAATAACTGATCAAAAAGTTTTTGCATGAGCTATTTTTCTGTCACTTTTTCTAAGGCGGCTAAAAAACGGGCATTTTCTGCTTCAAGGCCGACGGAAACACGCAGATGCTGAGGCAATCCATACACGCCGACAGGCCGAACAATCACACCCTCTTCAAGTAAAGCTTGGTAAACAAGGCCTGCTTCTTGTTTTGTATCAAAGGTAATAAAATTACCTTTTGAGGGGATAAAGTCAAAGCTTAAACGCTCAAGGCCTGCGGCCAATTGCTGTAAACCTTGTGCATTGCACAGAAGAGACGCATCGAGATAATCTTGATCACCAAGCACAGCACAAGCGGCTACTTGCGCCAGCGTATTCACATTAAACGGCGCTCTTGCTGCTTGTAAAATTTGGCTGACTGCCTCACTCGCCACACTATAACCTACGCGTAGTCCAGCAAGTCCGTATGCTTTAGAGAAGGTTCTCGTGATGATCAGGTTTTGAAAGGTGTCTAAAAGTTGTAGGCAGTTTTCTTCTGGCGCTGCCTCGATATATTCAAAATAGGCTTCATCAAGTACGACCAAAACATCGGGCGGCACTTTCTGCAAGAATGCTTTTATTTCACCAAAAGGGATAAATGTGCCTGTTGGGTTATTGGGGTTAGCGACAAATACAACGCGTGTATTTGCTTTTATCGCCGCCAGCATGGCATCTAAATCATGCCCAAAATCCTTCGCAGGCACGCTAATCGCCTCGGCACCTTGTGATTGCACCATTAGCGGGTAAACAATAAA
The DNA here is from genome assembly GCA_965248335.1 of Pseudomonadales bacterium. Classification (GTDB taxonomy): domain Bacteria; phylum Pseudomonadota; class Gammaproteobacteria; order Pseudomonadales; family DT-91; genus CAKMZU01. Next base: position 609,468 of record CBDFIY010000003.1, on the reverse strand, counting down.
TGCATGTTCCGAATAGATTGCAGAGACGCAATCATCTAAAAAACAATGGCCGATGAGGTCGAGCACATCATTAGAGCCATTACCAAAGACAAGCTGAGAGGGGCTTACGCTCAGTTTTTTTGCTAATGATTGTCTCAACTCAAAATGCCCACCATCAGGGTATCGGGTCAAGTTATCAAGTTGCGCCTCTATCACGCGTTTTGCTTTAGGGCTTAAACCGAGCGGGTTTTCATTACTGGCGAGCTTTACGATATTAGTAAGCCCTAACTCCCGCTCAAGCTCTTCAATAGGTTTCCCTGGCTGATAGGGGTGTAACGTTCTAATCCCCTCTTTAGCAAGCGCTTTAAAATCACAATGCATGGTCTTTTCTCTACAGAACAGCCTTGGGGTAGGAACCGAGAAGTTTAATGGCGATCGATTTTGTCGTCAGATCATTCAAGATGCGCTCAATCACAACATCTTGACTATGCCCCTCAAACTCGATAAAGAATACATACGCCCATTTTTCTGTGCGGGAAGGCCTTGTGTCGATACGCGTCAACATGACTTTCTCGCGTTCAAAAGCTTCTAGCAAAACAAACAGCGCACCGGGTTTATTCTTTACTGACACGATAATCGATGTTTTATCCTGACCACTACTCTCAACTTTCTCTTGCCCAAGTATTAGAAAACGTGTGGTATTTTGGCGGTAATCCTGAATATTTTCATCAAGAGTAGCCAAATCGTACAAACCAGCTGCCGTTGTACTTGCGATGGCTAAAATCGACGCATCCTCTACTGCCATCTGGCAAGCTTTGGCATTTGAGCTGACGGGCTCGCGGATGGTGTCCGGGTAGTGCTTATTAAGATACTCTCGACATTGCGCCAGTGCTTGCTGATGCGCACAGATTTTTGATATTTCGCCTTTCTTGTGCGCTTTATTCGCCAACAACATGTGCTTTACGGGCAGTTCCACTTCACCGCAAATCGACACTGTTGATTGCATAAAGTTATCCAGCGTCAGCGTCACCATACCTTCTGTTGAATTTTCGACAGGTACAATGCCGTAGGCAACGTTGCTTGATTCGACTTCTGCAAAAACTTGCTCAATCGAATCCGTGGGGATAGCATCCACAGCATAACCAAAGTGCTTGATCGCTGCGGAGTGTGTAAAGGTGCCTTTTGGCCCAAGATAAGCGACTTTAACGGGTTCTTCGAGTGCCAGACAAGCCGACATAATCTCACGAAATATATGTGCCACTGCATTATCTGGCAAAGGGCCTTGATTGCGTGATTTTACGGCATTAAGCACCTGCGCTTCACGCTCTGGCCGATAAAATTTAATCGACTGGCTCGGGTGCTCACTGCCTTGCCGTTCAGCAAGTTTAACTTCTGCCACTTGCTGAGCACACTTGGCACGCTTATTCAGTAAGCTATGCAACGATCGATCAATCTCATCGATCTCTACACGTAAAGCATCAAGGGTCTTATCTGGCATGGGTATTATCCGTGTGCTTGAGCAAAAGCCTGCATATAACTGATCAAATCATCTATTGCTTGCTCAGGCACAGCGTTATAAATACTTGCGCGCATACCGCCAACGCTTCTGTGGCCTTTGAGGTTTAGCAGGCCTGATTCATCCGCCCCCGCTAAAAACGATTTATCAAGATCAGCATCCTTTAGGGTAAAAGGCACGTTCATGGATGAACGTGAAGACACTTCAACGGGGTTTGCATAAAATTCGCTGCCATCAATATAATCATACAATTTTTTAGCTTTGCGTTGATTAATCTCAGCTATGCCTTGCAAACCACCCTGTGCTTTCAGCCATTTAAAGACTAACCCAGCCAAGTACACGGAATACGTTGGCGGTGTGTTATACATGCTGTCATTCTCAGCCGCCACAGACCAATCTAACATTGTCGGCGTTTGCGACTGCGCGTTACCCAGTAAATCTTTGCGTACAATCACGAGCGTTAAGCCTGCGGGGCCTATATTCTTTTGTGCACCGGCATAAATCACGCCAAAATCAGCGACATTAATTGGGCGTGAAAGAATGGTTGATGACATATCTGCCACAATGGGCACATTCACATCAGGTACGTCGAAAAACTCAACGCCACCAATGGTTTCATTCGGTGTGTAATGAAAAAACGCCGCGTCTTTATTGAGTTGCCACGTTTCGCGAGCGGGAATCGTGGTAAAGTTTGTATCTTCACTGGATGCAGCGACATTCACCTCACAATAACGCTTCGCTTCTTTAATGGCTTTTTTTGACCATTGCCCTGTATTCACATAATCAGCGGTGTTCTTATCGCCTAACAGGTTCAACGGCACAGCAGAAAACTGCGTCGATGCGCCGCCTTGTAAAAATAAAACGGCATAGTCATCAGGAATTGCCATCAAATCACGCAGGTTTTGCTCCGCTTCGGCAAAAATAGTGACGATTTCTTTACTGCGATGGCTCATCTCCATCACGGAAAGGCCTGCACTATGCCAATCCAGCATTTCTTCACTGGCTTGTTTTAATACCGCTTCAGGTAAGGCTGCAGGGCCTGCACAGAAATTATGAACTCGGCTCATGGTATTTTCTCTCTTTAAAACGTTTTATTCTTCTGCTGCCGTATCCGTATCGGTATCGGTATCGGTATCGGTATCGGTATCGGTATCGGTATCGGTATCGGTATCGGTATCGGTATCGGTATCGGTATCGGTATCGGTATCGGTATCGGTATCGGTATCGGTATCGGTATCGGAGGCAACGACCGTATCATCTTCCTCAGGTTCAGCAATACGCGCTACACTCACGAGCACTTCGCCATCAGCCACTTTGATAAGCCGAACGCCCTGCGTATTTCTGCCAACGACTGAAATCTCGTCTGCACGTGTTCTCACCAGAGTTCCCTGATTAGATATAAGCATGATTTCATCACCAGAAAATACCTGAGTAGCGCCTATTAATCCGCCATTCCTTTCACTGCATTGCATGCCGATGACACCTTGACCCGCACGCCCTTTGGATGGAAATTCTTCAATGTCCGTTCGTTTGCCAAAGCCACGCTCACTCACTGTCAGTAGTTTGCCTTCTGGCTCTGGGATAATCATGGCGATAACGCAATGCTCGTCTCTGAGTTTAATGCCCCGTACACCTCTGGAGGTTCGACCCACTGTTCTTACCGTATTTTCGTCAAAGCGAGCAACCTTACCTGAGCTAGAAACGAGCAAAATATCACTTTCACCTTTAGTAACCGATGTTGCGACCAATAAATCATCATCATCAAGTGCAATGGCGATCAAACCCGATGAACGCGGCCTTGCAAAGTTCGATAAAATCGTTTTTTTGATGACGCCGCGCTGAGTAGCCATCAATATAAAGGCATCCTCACTGAATTCCCTAATCGGTAAAATAGAGGTGATGCGCTCATCACCTTCGAGCGGCAGTAAATTAACCACTGGCCGTCCACGCGCCTGCCTTGACGCAAGAGGAATTTGGTAAACTTTTAACCAATAAACCTTACCTCTGTTGGTGAAACATAAAATGGTATCGTGCGTACTCGCAATCAATAGGTGCTCAACGAAATCTTCGTCTTTCACTGCCGTTGCTGACTTACCTTTTCCGCCACGGCGTTGCGCTTGATAATCTGCTAAGGCTTGTGTTTTAGCGTAACCACCATGCGAAATAGTGACGACGCGATCTTCTTCGGTGATCAAATCTTCGACGGTCAAATCTTGTTGCGAGGTTAAAATTTCGGTGCGGCGCGGATCGTTGTAATTGTCTTTAATGGTACGCAACTCTTCACGAATTACCTCTAACAAACGCTCAGGATCGCCCAAAATTTCAAGGTACTCAGCGATTTGCTCAAGCTTCTCTTGATATTCGTTAATCAACTTATCGTGCTCTAAGCCTGTGAGTTTTTGCAGGCGCATATCCAAGATGTTTTGCGCTTGCGCAGGCGACAAGTAATATTTACCGTCATGAAAACCATAGTTTTCCGGTAAATCATCGGGCTTGCATGCATCTTCACCTGCACGCTCAAGCATTGTCATCACGCCAGTTGTATCCCAACCTTGCGCCATGAGATTTTCACGCGCTTCAGCAGTTGTTTGTGAGGCTTTAATTAAGGCAATAACAGGATCAATATTGGCTATCGCAACCGCTAAGCCCTCTAAAATATGGCCACGCTCACGCGCTTTTTTTAACAAATAAACAGTACGTCGCGTCACTACCTCACGGCGATGTTTGATAAAGCATTCAAGGATTTGTTTGAGGTTTAATATTTTTGGTTGGCCATCAACAAGAGCAACCATATTAATGCCGAATACGCCTTGCAACTGGGTTTGGCTATACAAGTTATTAAGTAACACCTCTCCCGACTCTGCGCGTTTAACATCAATCACCACACGGATGGTTTTTGCCGACTCATCGCGCAACTCTGAAATGCCTTCGATTTTTTTGTCTTTCACCAAATCGGCGATTTTCTCGATTAGGCGCGCCTTGTTAAGCTGATAAGGAAGTTCGGTAATTATGATCGATTCACGACCCGTTTTAGGATGAACCTCAACCTCGGCACGTGCACGCATGTAGATACGCCCCCGCCCCGTACGATAAGCTTGAACAATGCCCGCTCGACCATTGATGATAGCCGCCGTAGGGAAGTCGGGCCCCGGCATATGTTCCATAAGTTCATCAATTGTGACTTCAGGATTATCGATCATCGCTAACGTTGCATCGATTGTTTCGCCCAAGTTGTGCGGTGGGATATTAGTTGCCATACCCACAGCAATACCTGAAGAACCATTAACCAAAAGGTTAGGAACCTTGGTCGGCATAACGGCTGGAATTTTTTCAGTACCGTCGTAGTTATCGACAAAATCAACGGTTTCTTTGTCAAGGTCGCCCAGCATCTCATGCGCAATCTTCCGCATACGAATCTCGGTGTAACGCATGGCAGCAGGCGAATCACCGTCAACTGAGCCGAAATTCCCTTGCCCGTCAATTAGCATATAACGTAAAGAAAATGGCTGTGCCATACGAACGATGGTGTCATACACAGCTGTATCGCCATGCGGATGGTATTTACCAATGACATCACCGACAACTCTTGCTGATTTTTTGTAGGCTTTATTCCAATCGTTGCCTAATACATCCATAGCAAACAGTACGCGCCTATGGACGGGTTTTAGGCCGTCGCGCACATCAGGCAACGCCCTGCCAACAATAACGCTCATGGCGTAATCGAGGTAAGATTGCTTTAACTCATCTTCGATATTTACAGGTACTACGTTTTGCGAAAGATCACTCATACGAGGGTAAAATCCTGATCGACTAGCACTGACTAAAATTAATCAGAAAGTCTATCACAAAACGGGAAAGGAGGACTAATTTTCAGTAAAGAAAGTCCGTCAACCAACAACTCAACCTTTCATAGCCTTAAAGACATTCAGCACCGGAGTTGGGCTTGGTGCTCCTTTGTTCCTGTTACGACCGCCTCGCTTCCCGCCCCTCATGCAAGCACGTTTTATTTTCTTATTTTGAGCCTCCAACTGCATAACTTTGTCACTCACATTCTTGTTACCTTTCCTGAGCACGGCGAATCTACGCTAACTCATGGTCGCCATTGAATTCTTAGTCATTTTCAAATAATCAAACACGCTTCTTACATTTAGACATTCAGCACCGGAGTTGGGCTTGGTGCTCCTTTGTTCCTGTTACGACCGCCTCGCTTCCCGCCCCTCATGCAAGCACGTTTTATTTTCTTATTTTGAGCCTCCAACTGCATAACTTTGTCACTCACATTCTTGTTACCTTTCCTGAGCACGGCGAATCTACGCTAACTCATGGTCGCCATTGAATTCTTAGTCATTTTCAAATAATGCACTGCTTTCTTGTTCATATACCTGCCAACCAACAATCTTTCGGCTATAAATATCCATGACAAGATACATAACATTAATTTTTTCATCATTTCGGGTATGGTTTCTGTACTTTTTCGGCTTTTAAGTAGACCAATAGCAAAGCGTCGTAGACGGGTTATATTTTCAGGGCCAAACAGGGTACGAATCTGACTACGATCCTCATCGTAATTCCAGTCGATCATATAATGACAGCTTTCTATAGACCAATGCCCTCTATTATCTTCAAGCACTCGCTCCGCATTAGCATCTTCCTTTGGTATGCTAGTAACACCATAAACAATCTCATGGCTTTTCTTGCCCGTTTTCTTCTCAACACTTTCACGCTCAATCATAAAAACCTGACGAACATACGGAAAATCAAGATAGTCATTTAGCTCTGTTGTGGTCCATATTTTTCGCGTTTCTATCCGGCCATGCTCTCCTTTACCCGTTTTAATATAATCTGCTTCTTTCTTTATATTTTTGAAATGTAATTTAATATCTCCTAGAAGATTTTTTTGATTACCTTTTACAGTTAAATGATAATTTGCTTCGCGCTTACCTACAATGTAAGTAGCAAATTCTCTTTGTGTAAGTAGTGCATCTGCAGTGATTGTTTTCCCTTTAATGTTGATGCTGTCCAGCATTGGTGCAGCTACTTTTATTTCATTTGTTTGTTTTTCTTCATCGCTACCATCCACTGCCAAGACACCTACTTTTTTTGAGTGTAACAACGCCCACTTTTATGACCAATAGCGCTCATTATATGTGTCTGAAAACCTTTTTCATTAATGGCTCCGCACATTGTTTTCCCATCAATCGCAAGGCTTTCGTCGATGGATGCATATTGTTCGTTCCACGCATTCAGAGCCTGATCAAGTTGCTCTGGTTTAATATTAATTAGTGCGTTTCGAATAACCGTCCGGCTTGGAACCTCATAGATGCCATTGCGTTTTCTACATTTAAAGCGGCTACGCGCTTTTTGCCCTAGTGACTGAACCCAGATGGAAATATCTTTATATCCAATCATGCCACAAAGAACTGCCGCTACAGATAAAGATAATATGTTAGGCATTTTATGTTTTTTTCCTTGTGCTCTGCGGCTATCATCAACACCCTTAAACGCGTCATACAAAGATAGCATTTGATCTGCAGTGAGTTTCATTCTTCTTATTTTTCCTGTTTGATAGTGTTCGTCGATAAGGGGGCTGGAAAGTATGGTTTTTGCATTATTCTGCAAGGGTTGAAGAAAAATTAATTTCTGGGATTCTGACTGTTTGCTGTAATGATTTCTTGTCCGGCTATAGCCTTTGGTTTTGCCAACAAGCACCCAATTTGATGCGCGGTAGATCGTGCCGTGGTAGCGTTCTGGATCAACAAAAGTTTCGAGTAATAACAAAGGGTAAGAAAAGCGTTCAATCCAATCTTTTTGAATTCTTCGTCGGCATAAGGAAAGGATTTGTGATGCTCGGTTTTTAGCGTGGCAGCCAGGCAATATCAGAAAACGTGAATTATTGGCTATTAAATTTAGCCTGTCGTATTGATGCCTATAGCTCCAGCCAATCCACTGATCCCTGTCTGCGCACTTCAGTGCAGCTGCAGAAAAACTGAGCAATGCGACAGGCTGATCATCAATTATGGCGAAATACCAGATTGTATTACCAATTTTCCGTAGTGCCCCAAGGTAGTGATGAGCTTGCATGAGGTCTTGAAATAGCTGCTCTTCCGCTGCATCTACGGGTCTAACCTTTAATCGGGAGTGCCGCAAGCCACTTCTCATTTGTCTGTTTGAGGTATGGCATTTTACAGAACAAATTGCTTTTGTCCAGTTGATAGGGTTATGTTTTTGTTTTTACAAGGAAAATTAACTAGGGAAAATTCGCCGTGTTTCCTGAGGTTAGCAACTTGCATTTTAAGGCCAATTACCTCTGCAGTAGACCTTTTTAACTTTTGATTTTTCCTCCCAGCCCTTCTCTCTTGGTGGTCTTTTTCATAATAAAGCGCCCTCCTTTCCATCTCACACGTTCTTAAATGCCCATCTGTGATTTTTGTATTTTCCTCAGACTGACTCAAGCTTTCCTGACAACTACCAAGAAGGACATCTTTATACTTAACCTGATCACCCAGATCTGCAATTGCTCCTTCCTGAGCTTGAGCCTTCATACCCGCATCAAATTCGAGGTTAGATAATTTCCTCTCACAAGGAACAGCCGATTCTTTAGCGATATTAGAGGCAACGGCACCTACCACCCACAACTTACCCAATGTAGCTAGCCACCCATCAGAGACCGCCCCTGTCGAAGAAAGTAAGAAACAAAAAGATATAAAAACAACAAGATAGAAACGAGAAACCATAAAACCTCCAAAAAGAGTCTATTTGTTACCGCCCAGCGATGAAAGTTCAACTGATGAAGGCAAAATCTCTATATCCCTGCATCTTGCTTTAAAAACACCTACAAAACCTTTAAAGTATTGCCCGTTGACTCAGTGGAATACGGCAGCGCATGACAAACAAATCAGAAGCACCTAACAGCAAAAATGTTGACCATAGCGAAATCGCGAAATTCCAAGAACTCGCCAATCGTTGGTGGGATACCTCGGGCGACATGAAATCCCTGCACGACATCAACCCTTTACGTGCCAACTACATTGATGAACATGCGCAGGTTGCCGAAAAAACGGTGGTCGATATTGGCTGCGGTGCAGGGATTTTATCAGAAGGCCTTGCGCATCGAGGGGCAAAAGTCACGGGCATTGATATGGGCGAAGAGCTGATCAATATTGCCAAACTACATTTACACGAGTCACAGCTAACCATCGATTACCACATCGACACGGCTGAAGATTTAGCGCAAGAAAAACCTGCGGCCTTTGATGTCGTTTGCTGCCTAGAGATGCTAGAGCATGTGCCTGACCCCGCCTCCGTCGTACAAGCCTGCGCTGACTTATGCGCTACAGGCGGGGATTTGTTTTTCTCGACCATTAACCGTAATTTAAAAGCCTACGTGTTTGCAATTTTAGGCGGTGAATACATCCTTAAGCTTTTACCAAAAGGCACACACCAATACGATAAGTTCATTAAACCCTCTGAACTCTCGGCTTGGGCTCGGCAAGCAGGCCTCAGTGTCCAAGATCTCGCTGGCATGGAATACAATCCCATCACCAAAAACTACTTTCTTTCAAAAAACACACAGGTTAACTACCTATTACATGCAAAGAAGGCTAACTAACACGTGCCAAATGCTACTATCTCCTGCGCTCCGACCTCCTGCGCGACGACTTCCCGCATTACCACCCCCTACAAAGGCGCTGTTCTTTTTGATCTTGATGGCACATTAATTGATACCGCACCTGATTTTGTCAAAACCATAAACGGTATTCGCCACGAGCACAATTTAGCACCCTTAGCGATGTCTGAAATCCGCAAGCATATTTCAAATGGCGCACAAGCAATGATTCAGTGCGCCTTTCCCGACAACCACCCAACAAACCGCATAGCACAGATTGACCGATTACTGCGTGAATGCGACAAAAATCTCGGCACAAAAGCACAGTTATTTACGGGTATTCGGGAGCTCATCACCAGCCTTCATGAACATCATATCGCTTGGGCTATCATCACTAATCGCAATCACAGATTCACCGAGCCTTTACTTGAGAAGCTTGCCCTCAAGCCCACGAATAATTTATTTGTATGCCCAGAGCATGTCGAGCAGCCAAAACCTGACCCTGAAGGTATATTACTGGCTATCAAAACACTCGGCGTACCTGCCGAAAACTGCCTATATGCCGGAGACCACCTCCGAGACATTCAAGCAGCAAATCGCGCAAACATTACGTCTGTCGCTTGTGCCTTTGGCTATATCAGCGACGACGATGATATCGATGCATGGCAAGCCTCAGAAATCGTTCCTACTGTCTCAGCGCTTACTTCACTCATTCACAAACGTTTTAATATTCATGTTTAACTATCAAGCACCTGACAACCTTTTAGAAAACAAAATTATTTTAGTCACAGGTGCCAGTAAAGGCATCGGGCGTGCAGCAGCAAGAGCTTTCGCTGAGCATGGCGCTACCGTACTGTTACTCGGGCGCAATACAGCCGCACTTGAAGCGCTGTACGATGACATCGTAAAAGAGGGCCACCCTGAACCCGTCATTATCACACTGGATTTAGAAACCGCTAGCTTTGATGATTACTTAAACCTTCAGGATCAAATTGGTCACAGCTTTGGACGACTCGACGGCCTGTTAAATAATGCCAGCATTCTTGGTAGGCTCGCACCTGTTAGCAACACGTTGACCCAAGATTTCGCCAAGGTCATGCAGGTGAATGTAAACGCAACATTTATGCTAACAAAAGCCATGCTACCGCTATTAGAAGAGGCCCCTTGCGGCTCAGTTGTTTTTACATCTTCATCCGTAGGTCGAAAAGGGCATGCTTACTGGGGCAGCTATACTGCATCCAAATTTGCAACAGAAGGGTTGATGCAGGTACTCGCCGAAGAGTTAGAAAACACAAGCAACATTCGTGTTAACAGCTTAAATCCTGGAGCCACACAAACCGATATGCGACAAATGGCGTTCCCTGCCGAGGACAAACATATAAACCCTGAGCCTCGCGCGATTATGCCGCTTTACTTATACCTTTTTGGCGACGATAGCCTGCACATTAATGGTCAGGCGCTAGATGCGCAATAGTTTCAGCGCCATAAAGGGTTATACCGATCACCCTTGAAGATGCAAGGGCGTTGGCCACGCTCGCTTGCCGCCTTCTTGCATCTCCAACTCCCTTGCATCTTCAAGGGTGATCGGTATATGCCTTTCCCCTTCACCGCTTTATACGTCAATGACCTTTACTCTGAGTGCAGCGTAAAGGAAAAAATAGCTGATTTATAAGGATTAGTTCCCAAGAAGCTGACTATTTGCCAATAGTAAGTTGTATCGGGTTTAAGGTACGTCGATACCGTGCAACTACTCAACGTATCACGCTCGATGTCTTGGTGCATACAAGCGGGGCTTAAATCGTCAACGAATTCCCCAACCCATACCTGTTGCTGCGTAACACCCGTAGCTGGGAGCCATTTAAGTACAACATCCTGATTTAGCGAAAAATTACTCTCCTCAACAGAGGGAATATTCGCACGATTATATTCAACCCATAAGGGTAGCCAATATTGTTGCTCAGCATGTTCTAGCAGCGTAGCTGAAGTCATTGATGCCCATGGCTCAGCATCAACAACAAAATAGCTCGGCGTATATAGCGATGCATCAAAGGCTAACCCGCCTGTAACACTCAACGCATTTGGCCAGAGCGTTTCTTGGAGCAAGCTCTGATACGATACAGGATTTTCAAACACGCTATTTTTTATTGATATACCCTGACAACGTGTTTTTTCTGCACATTTAATGGTCGTTTCATGAAAGTTAATATTGTCTAACAAAATATATTCACTATCCGTAATATCCAAAGCATGTGTCTGTGTTTTAGCGGCCAAAGTCAATTCATTGGGATGCTTACCCTCCACAGGCCAAATCCAAAGCTCGCGGGTATCCGCATGATAAAAATACTCGCCTGCTTGATCAAGTGCGGCAGCATGCTCTATGCGAAACAACACTTCCGATGAAAGCGTAATGGGTAATACCGAGAAAAACGTGAGCTTAGAAGTTCCTTTATCATGCCTTTCAATGCGCACATTTTGATGGTTGCCCTGCTTGTCTTTTATTAACAATCGCCCACCTGAAAAGCTCGGTGACCCTTTAAGAGAATGTTTGGTGTTATCGTTGTTGACGGCCACCATAAAGCCACCTGAAGCACGGGGTGTTTTAAGAAAATTTGCCACAAGAGCCCATGTAGATTCATGCCACCAGCCGCCCTGCTGACTTTGCAATCTCTCGACACCTAATGCCTTCTCTTCCCAAATATCGTCCGTTTTATAGTTTGGCCAACTTGCCACCTTCTGTCGCTGGCCATTTACCCATAGATCATAAACAGGCTGTTTAACCTTAATTTTATAGCAATAACTTTTACACTTGAGATGAGCGCCATCTTCAATCTGTTGCCATTCACCCTCCTTAATCGCATTAAGTGATTGAACCCCTGTAAAAGTTGTTGTTCCGCCAGGTGCACCGATGAGCCGTATAGGGCCATTTTTTTGGCCTTTAACACCATTCAGATTAATAGGTGGGTCAAAAAAATATTCACCTGATAAATATAATGTATCAAAAGGCTGAAGGTTTTTTATTGTATCCTGAAGGCCATTAATAACACTGACATCACCTGATGCTGCCTGTAATTTAGCGCCTGTAATTGAAAGCGCATAACTCGCCTCAGCGTTATGATAATCATCATCGCCACCTTTGTGTGCTGTGATGGTTACATCGCCTAAATCTTTTAAAACAACGCGTCCATCATTATAAACTTCTGCTTTATCCCTATCCGACGACCGATAATAAATAAGACCTTCACCTGTACCTCCATTAACAGCATTTTCAAACTCGCCTTCATTTAAATTTTTCACTAAACGCGCCGACAAAAATGAAAATTCTGGCTGATCTTTTCGATCTTTTGAGATCACAATATCGTAGCTTGCAAGCGCTTTATTATAATTCTCATCTTCCGCTTTTATCGCCGTAATCTTTACTTTACCTACGCGAAGAAGAGTCACTTTTCCTTCATTATCAACCGAAGCAATGGCACTATCCGATGATTCATAGCTAACATTCCCAGTACCACCGCCGCCCAACGCAGACTGGTTATAATCGTTGGTACTTAAAAAGCGTGTAATCAATGGCGATGAAAAATAGAGCGATTGCTGATCCATTTTCTCGGTATAATTATTTTTGTACATGTCTTTTAAATTATCCGACAGTATCTGTAATTCGATAAATGCCCTGAGCTCAGACTGTGTATAAATTGAAGAAATAGAGACGTCATCTCGCGCGGCTGACTCCATCTGCCCGATACGGTCATTCAACATCAAAATGGAGGCTTCATCTCTCTTTAAAGCCATTCCTGACGTTATTCGTAACAGCTCAATCACGGACACGTAATAACTCTGAATCTTTTCTCCATGGGTAACAGGTATAGGCAAAAGCCCTTCTGGCGAATCAACATACATGCCCATATTCAGTAATACACGGCTCAAATGTACGGCATACTCGGTAATGTTTTTTACCGATAATCGATAAGCTACTTCCGTGATAGGGTTCACGGCAACCTGAATAACCGTACCTATTTGAGTGGGTAACAAGACAGAATGAAAAACTAATTTTTCCTGCGCTGCATCAAGTGATTTACAACGAATAACGTACCCCTCACTGGATTGAGGTAGCTTTATTTTTTTTGTCCGATTAGGCACTATTTTTATACCATTAACCGGAAGTAAATTTGAATTAAGAAGTTCGCACGAGGGGCTGTCAAAAAAACCTGAATACAGCACAACTTTCAGTGAAACGTCTTTATCATGTGTTTTTTCTTGTGATGTACAAGCTGCCAACACTGCCACGAACACCCATAAAATAGATTTTATGAGTAATTTTCCTTGTTCCGCACAATAAAATAAATTCGACACAGATCACTGCCCTTATTAGCTATTACTATAAGGGTAGTCAATTTCCTAAAATCCGAAAATTTCCTAGTGATTCGTCATCCCACTGTAATCAGTGGTAACTGAGCGTCCGTAACGGCGTTTTTTCGCGTCATACAACCCTTGATACAACGAGACCCACAAATAAGCCCCAAACTCTAATCCTTGCTCTATTTGATAATCAATTGCTTGGTCTTGCCCATAAATTGACTGCAATACTTGATAAGGTGCCATCATGTCATTCGGCGTGCACTCATCACTGCTCTCCTCTTGTCGCAGCCCTGCCACCTTGTTCTCTATGCGCCTAGAGGCATGATAGAAGGACTCAATCATCGATAATGCAGCAACACTCGTATAAAACTCACCGGATGAACATACGCCTGATAACGCTGATATAAATGCCTTAGCTTCCGGCCACAGCGCTTTTTTCTCTATATGTCCTTGCTCTATACCTTGCTGCGCGAGAAGTGACTTTACGGCATCCGCTTTCGACTGAGAGCGTCCACCTTCATCAGCATCAATATGCTCGGATAAGACAGTCAAAAACGCTTTGGCCTGAGGAACTCTTCGAGAAAGAGATTGCAGAGGCTTTGCGAGCTCACTCAACACAAAATACACCTGGATTTGTGTTTCGATAAAATCATCTTTTTCAAAGTGGCTTTTTTGTAACGCAACAAAATAGGGGTGACAATTAAGATTGTGACGATTATTAAGCATTTCTATATAGGTTTGCATCGTGTTTCCTTATTGTTAATAGAGCAACAAAAAAGCACGATGATAATTATTGATGCCATCAAACTTACCAGAATAAAATAATCAGTCGTGTATTTATTTGCTTTACAAGACCTATGACTATTTATCTTCTAATAAATTTTATGATGATTTGTTAATACTTCTTGGGTTCACTGATAATGAACAAGCATCTATACCCAACTGACTTCAAGGTGCGCGATTTAGCTGTTGGAAATTATCATTAATTCTACTGCCTAAATCAGCGCCAATTTCAGGTAGTATTTTTTCAAAAAACTCGCTAATTTTATTTTTAAAATCCTTTGCCGTGGAAAAGTACTGGTTATTCCTGACTTTTTCGTTCATCACCTTCCACAGCCGCTCTATGGGGTTTAGATTTGGGCTGTATGGTGGCAAGGTGTGAAGTTTAATGCCTAACTTGTCCGCAGCGCTCAGGACAGCCTTGGATTTATGATAGCCAGCTCCACCTAAAACTAAATGCACTGTCTTCTCACTATAATGTGCTCGTATTTTATGGAAAAATTCAATAATCGAATCGCCATTAACGGTGTCATATTGGCCAATAATAGCTTCTTCTATATGGGTGAGTTCGATAGCACCTATTATATTGAGTCGTGTCCGGCTTCCCGTGGTCTCTATGGGTTTATCGACACCCGTTTTGATCCATCCCGATGTGATTTTTGTTGCTTGAGTTGGATGAACTGCGTCCATGAACAGTAAGGCTTCACCCTCTGATAGCTCAGCTTTTAGCGCTTCATACTTTTCAATAAATTGCGCTTGTTTTTCAACATCAAACTTATGTGGAATGCCTTTAGGCTTTTTATAGCTGAAACCCTTTTGGTGTAACCACTGGGTTAGCCCTGAAACACTAAACTGCACACCCCAAGTTGTTTTAATATAATGACCAATTTGGCTCACTTGGGTATATATTTTTCCTGACAAATGAGTAACCAGCAACTGAGATTGCTCGTTATCTAGGTAACCTTTGGAGCCGCCATTGGTTGATAATAACTTTTCATCATTTAGGTAATCATTAAGATGCCGAACAATCGTGGACTCATCTTTTCTTAATGCCTGAGCGATCATTCTTGTCGACCAGCCTTCCGACCGCAACAAAACGACCTTCAAACGATCACTTTCTCTACTGTCTCTTGCTTGCTTATGACGCAATTCCAGTGCAAGTTTTTCGTTTTTTGTCAGGTCGATTTTCAGCATCTGCGCACTATGATTATTTACTCTTTATAAATCAAGTACTTTCAATAGCGATGGGTATATACCCATCGAAACTGGAGATGCAAGAAGGCGGCAAGCGAGCGAACCCCCTTGCGTCTTCAAGGATGATCGGTATAAATGGCATTCATGTCATTTTACAGAAGAATCTACAAAAGAAATGACTGGAGCTTTTCGTTGATAAAATCCGGCTGCTCAAGTGTACTAATATGCCCCGCTTTAGGAATAACCGCCAGCTGGCCATTCGACAAGCGTTCAAGCATTTCTCGTGATTCAGACACAGGGCGCGGCTTATCTTCATCACCCACCATAATTAAAACCGGTAACTGAAGATGATTTAAATCATCACGGTGATCTTTTCGACTAAATATCATACGCCCAATACGCGTTAACGAAGGAATCATAGGAGGCGGTATTGCCTCTAAACGGGCTATAAAATCATTAACCACTTTGGGTATCGTTTGAGCGGCATCTTCGCTGAAGAAAATTGGCGCTAAAACCTGTGCCACCTCATCTATAATTTTATGGTCTTGATCAATACGGTCTAACAAAGAAAAATATAACTGGTGCGTATCTTCAGGCTCATCACCTAAATAAGTACCCATCATCACCAACTTATTCACACGACCTGCATGCTTGCTTGCGAGTTTTGCACCCCACATACCGCCAATCGATAACCCTACGACTGAGAAAGTTTTTATCGTCAATGCATCCATTAATTGCATGACGTGATCAACATAGTCATTTAAAACTGTCATTGATTCAGGCGGCACATCCGAATCACCATGCGCCCAAAAGTCCGGTACGATACAACGAAAGTGCTGACTTAAAAAGGCAACCTGTGGTGCCCACATAGCACTATCCCACATATAACTATGGCCTAAAAGCAACACATCGCCCTGCCCAACATCAAGGTAGGCCATTTCTCTATCTTCAATACGTATAGTTTTTTTTACCGTTAATGTCTCTTTCTCAATCACTGCTTCTTTCATGCGCACAGCCTTTAAGATGAATAAAATTGTTGGAACGTTTGAATGAATTTATCAAGGTCACTTTGCGCCAGCGTATTGATGCCTGCTGCCGCTGCTCGCCCGCCACCGGTCGGAAACTGACTGCAGATAATATCTGCACCCTTTTTGTTATTCAGCGGCGCTCGTATGCTCACTAAAAAACCGCCATATTTTTTTTCCGTTAATACCGCATGCGCTCGGTCAGGATGATTATTCGCAAGATCATTACTGTAAACACCGCTCACACGTCTTGCCCAAGCTTCATTTGGCAAACACAAAACAGCTGCATGCGTCTGACTAAAGAGATACGTTGCTTGAGTAGCTGCGTTTAAGTCTTCTTCATAGCCAGCATCAAGTTGGTCAAATACTGTTTTGCACTCATGATAAAAGCTCAGCGGCGATGTAAAGTGATTCAGCGTACGAAACAACGCATCCGGCTGAAAATATAAATCGTCAAGCGTTGCGCCATAGCCATTGTAATTCAACAAAATCCCAACGCGCTCAATAGTTGCCAAAGTATCTTCACTCAGATTAAGCGGTTTCGCTACAGCTTGCGCACTTATCTTCAAATTATCCCCAAAAGCACCGGCAATCGCCCACTCAGGAAACTGCCCTTGCAAATAGCCATTCATTAACAAGCTGGTACAAATATTCGCATCGGCATTCACTAAAGATGTTAGTCGCGGTGATTGTGGTATGTCGCCCGCTTGGTGATGATCGCAATAGAATACTTCAACACCTTTTTGCAGTAATGCATTAAGCGCTACCGTGTTTTTTTTCATCGATATATCTAAGACAACCACTTTATCATTCGGTTCTGCGACGACCCTTTCGAGCAAGTTAATTTCTCGTTTAACACCTGTAATCAGTGTACTTTTTAACGGGTTTGCCAAGCGAAGTTGTAACAGAGAGCACAAGCCATCAGCATCGCCATTAAACACATCAAACTGCATGATGACATCCTTATTTCACAGATTAAGTTTTTTGAAAATACTTTCAGGAATTGATTGAATAATCGTCATGATTGGCCACCAGAACCAAGGCGTATAAATAGTATTGCGCTTTTTCTCGATGCCTTTTTTAATGTACTGCGCAATCATATCGGGCGTTGCCCACAAAGGGCCATCACCATCGATATGTTCCGTCATCGGTGTTTTCACAAACCCAGGTTTAACCGTCAGGACATGCACACCAACTCTTGCAAGGCGTGCTCTTAGTCCCTGCAAGAAACTTGTCACCGCTGCCTTCGAACTTCCGTATGCATAATTACTCGGCCGCCCTCGGTCACCGGCAACTGAGCTAATAAAGGCGATTGTCCCTGATCGTTGCTGCGCCATTTGATTCGCCAACAAGGTCAGCAATGATAAGCTACTGAGTGTATTCACCTGATACAATTGCATTAAGCTATTCGCGCTCTGCTCGCATTGTTTTTGATCACCTAAAATACTGTGCGCCATGATAACAAGATCGAATCGCCCAAGGCTTGTAAGTGCTGCGTCAATAACGGCTTCACACACGTTGTTATCGCTAAAGTCAGCGACTGCTGAATGCACACTGCCCGCACCTCGTGCGGCTAAATCAGCCTTAACGACGTCTAATGTTTCTGCATTACGCGCCACGAGATACAAATCATGCGCAGGTGTTGCATAAAGCCGCGCTGTAGCTTTTGCAATGGCTGAATTTGCACCAATGATAAGAATTTTCATAACAACTACCTTTTGCCTGTCACTACCTTTTTACTGCCGCTATCTTTTGCCTGTCACTCGGGTCCAAAAATCTGAGTGAATCCGAGGATCTCTCAGCGACTCAACTTCCTCCCATGCTGGATAGGCTTTTCGGAAGTCTTCACCGCGCATATTCGCATCTTTTGCTGGATAAATTCTTCCACCCGCTTGTGCCACAACATCATCAAGCGTGTGTAAAAAATCGAGCGTTTTTTGTCCTTGGTACGGAAAATCCATCGCAAGTGTCGCGCCTTCCATCGGAAATGACAACAAACCTTGATTTGCTC
Source organism: Pseudomonadales bacterium (assembly GCA_965248335.1). Classification (GTDB taxonomy): domain Bacteria; phylum Pseudomonadota; class Gammaproteobacteria; order Pseudomonadales; family DT-91; genus CAKMZU01. The sequence goes on along the minus strand of CBDFIY010000003.1, from coordinate 591,004 downwards.
TCGCGCCCATCATCTTTAGCACGACGAGAAAAGAACCGGTTTTAGCCTGCGCAATGCGCGCTAATATCTCTTTAATAGCAAGCGGTGCATTTGCTTTAGGGATCACACATTGGTGCTGCAAAAAACCGTTTTTGCCATACATTTTATTCCAGTGTAAAACGCCATCCAGCGGATAAAAGAACTGTTCATAGCCCAAGGTTTGATTCTTAACGGCTTGCGCTTGTCGTGCATAATATAACGTATTAAACGCTTTCACTGAGAGGTTATTGATCAAGGAGACTGGCGGTGTGATTGGGAACGTCCTGCTACCTCGTGCAACTAAGGTAAGGTCATCGTCCTCTGCGTGCCGGCCGCGTATAAAATGCCCACGCCCTAACTGATTCCCCTGAGCGGTACAATCAAGCCAAGCGACTCGATACTCATCTTGCTCATCAGATTCTTCATTTAATCGAAAAAAATCATTGAGGTGGTTATATTTAATCGATTGTGCCAGCACATTTTGGCTTTTTACGGGCTTTAACTGCAAGCGAACCCAAGCGATGAAACCGGTTAAACCTAAGCCACCAATAGTGGCGTGATAATATTCTGACTGCTCCGTAGTTGAGCAAATGAGGCGCTCGCCCGTTGAACGCACAAGCTCAAAAGCCTGCACATAATGACCAAAACTCCCTGCTGATTCATGGTTTTTCCCATGCACATCGTTCGCAACAGCGCCCGCCACCGTCACATATTGTGTGCCGGGGGTTACTGACAAAAACCAGCCACGCGGCAAGCAATACTGAATAATATCAAATAAACGGACACCCGCTTCACAGGTGAGCACACCCGTCACTTCATCAAAATCGATAAAATGATCCAGTGCTTCCGAACTCAATAAAACGCCACCCGTATTATGGCAACTGTCACCATAACTGCGCCCAAGCCCATAAGGCAAAAAATCGCCACCCTCCACCGCTGACAAACGCGAAGATTGTTTGGATATTTTTTGTGGGGTATGGGGGTAGCCGCCCCAAGATGCTCGACTCACAATATCTATCCTATGTTGCCAAAACAAATACAATCAAAATCAAACCCGCCGTTATCAGGCTCGTTTTATCTTTGATCGCAAAAAAGATGGGGTCATCATCCATTTGCCCCCGATGCGCTAACAGCCACATACGGCTGATCCAATATAATAAAATGACACACGCGAGCCACAAAACACTGGCATGCTGGTACAACTTAACAACAGCTGAGCTATTGATATAAAGCGCTAATACCAAAACAGCAATATAGCCTGCGGCAGTACCTAACGACGCGATGATACTGGCATCTTCAACGTAATAGCCTCGCCCCACCGTTTTACTTTGATCATTTTTTTTGAGCGTCACAAGCTCAACGTAGCGCTTCACCAACGCCAAACTTAAGAAGATAAACATGGAAAAGGCGAGCAGCCAATACGAAAAAGGCACACCGATTAATAAGGTTCCGGCAATAATTCGCATGGTATAAAGCGCAGCTAAAGTCACCGTATCGAGCAAAATAATTTGTTTTAACTTAAAGGAGTACAACACTGTGATGAGGTAATAAACAACCAACGCATAGAAAAAATCAGGCGGCAAAAACAAGCAAAGGAAAGCGGCCGTACCTAAAAGCAGTGGGAATAACAATAACCCTTTTTTTATCGTGATGAGTCCCGATGCAAAAGGACGCCTTTTCTTTGTTGGATGCTGCCTGTCGCTGAATAAGTCCATCAAATCATTCAGCACATAGACACTTGATGCGGCCAGCGAGAATGCCAGAAAGCCCACAATACACAGCAGCAGCAAATCCGGCGATAAAGCTTGGTGAGAGGTTAACAGCGGTACGGCTAACAATAGATTTTTAACCCACTGGTGAATACGGATCGTTTTCAATAATACTTTAGGGGTTAGTCTGCTGGTCTGAAGCCAAACAGCGGTTGAGGCAACGACCGATGCTTTTTCAAACAGTGTTTTTTTAGACGATACAACAATGGCTTTTTTTGCTTTTCGCCAGACGGCAATATCAACCGAACTGTTGCCGATATAATCATAGCCTTGCTCGCTAAATTGCTTATCTAAAAATTCAGCTTTGTTCTTTCCTGTCAGGTTTTCAATGCCTAAAGCCGTGGCAAATACACCGTCAAACAAACCCAGATGGCTCGCCACTTTTTCTGCTAGCGTCACCATGCTGCCTGTGACTAAATAACACGGAATACCTTGCGCTTTTGCATCTTCAATATAATTGATCACTTTCGTGTTATAGGGCAACAGCGCTGCATCAAAATCGACACGGGTAGCAATTTGATGCTTAAAAAACACCTTCCCTTTGACCAACCAAAAGGGGAGTAACAACACATAAAAGATGTTCTTCTTGATAAGCAACATCAAGCTCTCATAAAGCAAATCTGTTTTGATTAAGCTGCCATCAAGGTCTACAGCGAGAACAGGTTGTTTATCTTGCATGATTTAAGCCTTCTATTTTTATGCTTTATGCGTCATGGGTTTTAGGCCTGAGAATGACAGCCAAGCCGTGCAAATAATCCCCAATAAAATCGCAAACCAAAGCGTCGCGAGGCGGCAAATGAAAGTGATCGCAATGGCTTCGGGCATGCCAAAACCTGCTTTAACGAGCATAAAGGCCATGGCTGCTTCAGCGCCCCCCACACCTCCTGGCAAAAAAGACAGAGCACCAAGGAGCATTGCAAATCCATAAATGCCGATGGCTGTTATGAGTGTCACTTGATCTAAACTGTAATGCTGAATAACAACAAACAGGCCATACCCCTCTAATCCCCATGCAATTAAGCCAAGCGTGAAACCCATGAGTAGAAAACGGAAACTAAAAAAACCTCTCGCGGAATCTAAACTGGATTCAACGAAACGGATCAATTTTTGGATTTTATGAGGTAATGCATGGAAACTACGGCTAGTAAAGATTTTATCTGTCGGCACATGTACAAGAGCAACGGCGGCGACAATCATAACGAGCGCACCGCCCATAGCAAGCATAGCCTGATCCATGGAGAATACCCCGATCACCGCCGCAGCCATGATCAAAATAACAAATAAATCCATAATACGCTCAACAAAGAACGCACCCATGGTTTTATCATTAGCCACCCCATATTGATTCAAATAAAAACAACGCATCATCTCTCCAGCTTTTCCCGGTGTCATGGTCAAGGCAAAGCCCGCTAAATAAATCGCGAAATGCTTTGTATGCGTGAGTGATGAAGGGAGATCCTTTTTTAAATACAAAAACCAACGCAGATAGCGTAAAAAGTAATTACCAAAAGATAACAGAAGAATGACCACCCATATTTGCCAATCCAGCGATATCACGGCATCAATGATTGATGTCCCATCAGAAAAACCGATAACCACGGCATAAACAACAATGACCAAAACAGCAGTCAGTAGACTCGAATGGATGAGTTTATTCAAAAGGAAGCCGCTTTTTTTATTATTCTTATTTTGGTGGTGATTATAGCCAGATTAAACCGTGCCAAACAACCAGCCACCCTACACTTTAGTGAAGTTTCAAGACGCATAACACAATAAAAGGATAGATCATGACACCCTCATTATAGTGAATTACTGATAGGCCGGTACTTTTTTATTTCGAATACTTTTAAAATTCTGCATTGCATACCTATTTTTTTTATATACTATATATTCATACAGTTACTCATATACATAAGGGTATATATATGGCTATCATAGCAATGTGGAAATGTGACAGAGACGGCAAATTGTTTGACGATAAAAAAGCAGCAGAAGAACACGATAAACTCCTCGAACTCGCGGCCAACATTAGTCATTGGCTCGAAAAAGAAGTCAAAGGTATTCCTGAAGAAAGCATCGAAGATATTGGCATTTTAATGGCCAAAAATAAAGACCTTCTCATGAAAGCCATGAAAGGGAAACCTGATGTTTTACTGCAAACACAGGGCGAGGAGAGCGCAGAGAATAATGTTACCGCGATAAATGCCTAACCGCTCAGAGGAAATGCTACTTATAACGGGGACTCGATCGAGTACCCGTGAAGCACTAACCAAAACTTGTGATTGCGTCTTGCTTCACTAAAGCAAACAATGCTCATCGAGAAGACAATATGACATCAGGCATATTTTGCATCCACTCTGGCGGTTGAAACCTCCCTTTTAGCAAAGTGTTTTTGAGCTTCTGATAAATAGCAGGAGCATCAACAAAACTTCCTCCTAAGTCAACGCCCCTGCCTCTTTGTGCGTTACCTCTACACTCGCTACCATCTAGATATAGCAAACGACGCTCATCAAACGGTAAGTTCTCAAACGGTTTAGAAATTATTACAAAACTACTTCCTTCATCAACTTTTAAACTACAAGAAATTTTCTTCCCTTTTTCCGTTAGAAAAAACCCATCTTTCTTAACTTGATCTGTATTAAGTAAAGAAGCTAAAACTTTATACGTCTGACCTCGATTCTGCCCTGCGGCTGACTCTTCAGCTAGAAAATTCAAGTTTCTTTCATCTTCGGTAAGGTGTACGAAAGAGTTTTTAGCTAACATATCGAGCTTATTTCCTGTAATTTCTGTAGGGAAAGCGGTCTTATTTTTACACTTTTTGGTGCCGTGTAGCGGTAACTCTTTTCGGTTAGATGCATAAAAAGCCTTTAATGGCAGACCAAATTTACATCTACTCCTAGAATACTCCTTGCTGCTATTATCTACATCCCTCACTCGGTTCAATGCATCTCTATTACGTTCTGAAATATAAACACCTGAAACTGGGTCATTGCCTGCTGCTATAAATAAAGAACAAAATAAAACGAGCAATACAGCCAAAGAGTTTTTCATAATATTCTCTCTAAGTAAAAAACTATCTACCTAAAACTACTTTGACATAATTAAATCAGTCCAATATTTTATTCTTTCTACTTACTTAGTGTTTACGGTGCAGTGCTGAAAATCTTACGTACCCCCACAGCCAATACAGCGACTATCAGCAGAGAAAATACAATCCTACCAAAAAAAACGGGTATAAAATCAGCTCCCATCATCAAAATTAACAGTGTATCTTCAATTAAGCTATGCAGTAAATTAAGTAATAGTATTGCCGTGACAACATCTTGCTTCTTGATAATACCTTTTTGTGCCTCAGCAATTAACAACCCACCGCCATAAGTTAACCCAAGCGTCATACCTACCAATGTCAGATTTGCCGCCTCTTTACTCATACCTAATAACTTGAGCACTGGATTGAGTAAATAGGCAATTAGCGCCTCCCCATTAAGTACTTTAATAGTTTTAAGGAGCAGCATTAACGCATTGATTATCACAAAAATAATGGTTAAGTTTTTAATTTGTAAAATAACCCAGCCCATCAACGTTAATTTTTCCTCCCCTGAAATGAGTAGCGGGTCTGCCACCTGAACGCCAGCACCAAGCCATGCGTAAGCATGACAGAGTAACCACCCAAACAATAAGCTACATGCAACACGCTCTACCACTGAGATAACGAAAGGTACGCCAGCTCCTCGAGCAATTGCACCTTCAACGAGCAACGCATGAGAGACCAACATCATTCCACCGAGAGTTGATATTTGTGCAACAGTAAAGGCTGCATCCATACTGGCCAGAACAACCAAGCCAGCATAGATGTTCACGAACAACGTTGTCGCCCAAACGATACCTAGCTCACCAGGCAAGCCCACCCAAGACATCACTGGATATAACCATTTACTTAATAGTGCTATACCACCAAGTTCTTCGAGCACCTTAATCACGATTAAGGCAGGTATCATAATTTTGTAGAGCGTGATGCTAGCTGCCGTACTATCAAACAGCGTTTGCTTTAGAAACAAGAAAAATTTTCTCATAACTGCCCTAATAATTAGAAAATAGCGAGGCCTTACACCATTTGTATGTATTTAAAGACTTAAGTTTCTGAAGGGGGGTAAATAAATCGGCGGACTCAACCTCTAAATGAACCCACACTAAAGATTACTTAATAGTGAAAAATTTATCCTTCCCTCAAAAGTACCCGTAGATAATATAAAGGCAGTATCTTTTATTGGACACAAATGCTGTTAGAAATACGACAATTAACCCTACAAAGCTACGCTTACTTCAGTGCTTTCGGCAATGAAAATGTGATATTTTCAGGTGCGCCTTCAAGCTCCTTCGCTTGAACACCGCCTAATGCCTGAATTTTTTTAATCACGGCTTGTACAAGGATTTCTGGCGCTGAAGCACCCGCGGTAATACCGACTGATTGACAGCCCGTTAACCATGCCGCATCAACTTCATCAGCGTTATCAATGAGGTACGCTTTTGCACCCATGCGTTCAGCCAGCTCGCGCAATCGATTTGAATTTGAACTATTCACCGAGCCAACCACTAAAACAAGGTCACACTGCTCAGCGAGCAATTTGACAGCGTCTTGTCGATTTTGCGTTGCATAGCAAATATCATCTTTTTTAGGGCCTTTAATCAAAGGAAAGCGCTCACGTAAAGCATCGATGACTTTTGCCGTATCGTCCATCGATAGCGTCGTTTGCGTCACATAACTTAAATGGCTTGGGTCTTTTACCTGGAGCGTAGCAACTTGCCCAACATCCTCAACCAAATAGATAGCGCCGCCCTTTTTTGTGCTGTACTGCCCCATTGTCCCAACAACCTCTGGGTGACCTTTGTGCCCAATTAAAATGCATTCACGGCCTTCTTGAGAAAAACGCATAACTTCCATATGTACTTTGGTGACTAAAGGGCAAGTCGCATCAAAAACCTGCAACTCTCGTCGCTCAGCTTCATCTTTGACGGCCTTTGACACGCCATGCGCACTAAAAATGACGATACTATCGTCCGGCACTTGATCTAGCTCTTCAACAAAAATCGCACCTCGAGACCTCAAATCATCAACAACAAATTTGTTATGCACCACCTCATGCCGTACATAAATCGGCGTACCAAAAACCTCTAACGCACGATTAACAATATCAATGGCACGATCAACACCGGCACAAAACCCTCTAGGGTTAGCCAGTAAAACTTTGCTCTGTGTCGAGGCTATGATTTCTTCAGTGGACATCAATAATTTCAACCGTGAAAGTAATATCACGCCCTGCTAAGGGGTGATTAAAGTCAACGACAACCTGCTCATCATCAGCCCCTTGAATCACGCCCGGTAATTCACCGCCGCCCGCATCGGCAAAAGACACTATCAGGCCGTGCGTTAATTCCATATCTTTATCGAAATCACTGCGCTTATAAGTACGTACATTTTGTGGATTATGCTCACTGAAAGCTTCTTTCGATGGAATAACAATCGTTTTTATATCGCCGGCTTTTAAACCAATCAATTTCTCCTCAAATCCAGGCAATAAAGAACCATCACCCATACTGAAGGCAGCCGGCTCTTTTCCAAAATTTGATTCAATAAGGTCGCCATTATCAAGTGCTAACGAAAAAAATAAGGTGACCGTCGATGCGGCATTAATTTCATTCATGATGCAGCAGCTTTCTTTGATTGACTGTTTAAAACCATATCCAGCAGAATTAAAATCGCGCCGAAGCTGATTGCCATATCTGCTACATTAAAGGCCGGAAAATAATGTTGCTCCCAATGAAAATGGATGAAATCAACGACATAACCCATACGCATACGGTCAATCAAGTTACCGAGTGCACCGCCGATAATAAAAAGCAAACTGTACCTTACCAACCATTCGTGCGCCTTGAGCCTCGCCATCCAAATTAAAAAGCCGACGCTTACTACCGCAGATACCACGGTAAAGAACCAACGCTGCCATCCACCTGCATCTGCTAAAAAACTGAATGCTGCACCTGTGTTATGTAGCAGCGTCCAATCAAGAACAGGTAAGACTTGCACGGGTTGCGCATAGGCTAATAACGAACTGGCAAGTTGCTTTGTCCATTGATCAAGGCCAACAACCAACACAATGCCGGCTAATAAAAAAATTAAATGCGGGTATTTTAATGTGTTTTTATTCATCTCTTTTCCTTAAGCAAACTGCCGATGCTCACCTTCACCGTAGACATTTTCAACACATCGTCCACAAAGATCCAGGTGCTCTTGATAACTGCCAACATCCTCACTGTGATGCCAGCAGCGATTACATTTTTCAAATTCAGATGCTGTAACCGCCACTTTAAGACCGGAAACGTCGGTATCTAGCGCCGCTTCAGTTTCATCAATAGGCACTTCATCAATAGACATCAACGTTGCTTGAGAGGTAATCAAGACAAAGCGCAGCTCATCACCAAGCTCTGCAAGCTGCTCAAGTAGCTCGACATCACAATAAAGGATGACATTTGCACTCAAACTAGAGCCCACACCACCGTTATTTCTTTCAGCCTCAAGTGCTTTATTCACCGCTGTTTTCACAGCGATTAATGTTTGCCAATAACCATCACCCATGACACTGTCATGATGCGGTTTTAAGTGTTCATAATAAGTTTCAAGAAAAATGGATGCATTATCCTCTTTAGGGATTTGTTGCCAAATTTCTTCAGCAGTGAAGCTGAGAATCGGCGCAAGCCAACAACTGAATGCACGAACGATATGATACATGGCTGTTTGTGCACTGCGACGCGCAACGCTGTCTTTTTGCGTGGTGTACTGACGATCTTTGATGATATCCAAATAAAATCCGCCTAATTCCAACACACAAAAATTATGGATTTTTTGGTACACCTGATGAAAACTGTATTGCTCGTAAGCGCGTTTTATTTCATCCTGCAAGTGAAAGCTGACGCCGATAATCCATTGATCAAGTGCTAACAACTCTTCCTGCGGTAACACGTCTTTTTCAGGATCGAAATCTTCCAAATTCGACAATAAAAATCGCGCTGTGTTCCGCATACGGCGATAGGAATCGGCCGTGCGTTTGAATATCTCTTGGGAGACCGTCATATCATTACGGTAATCCGCTGCAGATACCCACAAGCGAAGAATATCCGCCCCCAAATCATTAACCACGGTTTGCGGTGCAATCACATTGCCCAAGGATTTAGACATTTTTTTGCCCTGCTCATCCGTGGTAAACCCGTGCGTCAACACCTGACGATAAGGTGCTTTGTCATGCATCGCCATAGAGGTCAGTAAAGAGGATTGGAACCAACCCCGATGCTGATCCGAGCCTTCAAGGTACAAATCTGCAGGCGGCAAGCCATCTGTACGCTTCAACACAGGGCGTGATAAAACCGCCTCGTGTGTCACGCCAGAATCAAACCATACATCCAGTGTATCCGTCACTTTTTCGTAGTTTTCAGCATCCTCGCCTAGAAGATCTTTTAAATCTAACTCGAACCAAGCGTCAACGCCTTGTGCCTCGACCATTTTCGCAATCGTTTCTGTCATCGCCTTCATATCAGGATGAATGCTGGCATCCTGTTTTGAAACGATCAGCGCAATAGGCACACCCCATGTACGTTGCCTTGAGATACACCAGTCAGGGCGACCTTCTAACATACTATCGATACGTGCCCTCCCCCAGCTGGGTAACCACTCAACGCCTTCAACCGCATCCAGTGTTTCTTTCAATAATCCATTTTGATCCATACTGATAAACCACTGCGGTGTGGCACGAAAAATGATGGGCGTTTTGTGTCGCCAGCAATGGGGGTAGCTATGTTCAAAATCAATACGTTTAACCAGCTTACCTTTATCTTGCAGGAGCGTGATGATAGCGTCATTTGCCTTGAGTACATGCTGCCCGGCAAACAGAGGGGTATCTTCGAGATAAACGCCGTTATTGCCAACAGGGTTGTAAACAGCAATGTCGTAATGCTGACACACATTGAAATCGTCTACACCATGCCCTGGCGCTGTATGTACTGCACCTGTGCCGGCTTCAGTCGTGACATGTTCACCCAAAATAACGGGCACTTCTCGGTCGTAAAAAGGGTGTGCGAGCATAAGGTGCTCTAGTTTCGCGCCTTTTATCGTCGCCAAACGTGTATAATTCTCTAAATTCAAGCGCTCGATACAGCTTTCACGCAATTCTTCAGCAATAATGAGAATTTCGTCGTTCGATGCTAGGAGAACGTAATCTAAATCATGGTGTAAGCTCACGGCAAGGCTTGCTGGTAATGTCCAAGGCGTAGTTGTCCAGATAACAATGGATGTAGGAAGCGTTACCTCAACACCGGCAATCTCACTCAGTGCTTTTATGTCTTTTACGCGATAACGCACATCAATGGCGGGAGATACTTTGTCTTTGTATTCCACCTCTGCCTCAGCCAATGCCGAGCCACAATCCATACACCAGTGCACGGGTTTAAAGCCTTTTTTCAAATGCCCATTATCAATAACCACCCCTAACGAACGAACAATGTCGGCCTCAAAAGAAAAATCCATTGTTTTATAAGGGTTGTGCCAATCGGCTAAAACACCTAAGCGTTCAAAGTCCTTTTTCTGCCCTTCGATTTGTCGATTAGCGTATTCGCGGCATTTCTGACGGAAGGTTTTTGCATCAACTTTGCGACCCGGCTTCCCTACTTTTTTCTCGACATTAATTTCTATCGGTAAACCGTGGCAATCCCAACCAGGCACATAAGGCGCATCAAAGCCTGCGAGGGTTTTAGATTTAATGATGATATCTTTGAGAATTTTATTCACCGCATGGCCGATATGAATATTACCATTGGCATAGGGCGGGCCATCATGCAAAATGAATTTTTTTCGGCCTGCAGAGATAGCTCGAATTTGCTCGTATAGGCCATCTTTTTGCCACGTTTTGAGCATTTGAGGCTCACGTTGCGCCAAATTCGCCTTCATTGGAAAGCCTGTTTTCGGTAAATTCAGTGTCGCTTTATAGTCAGTCATTTTTACTCTTAACTCAGCCCAAACCGTTGTTTGGCGTGTTCACAATCTTGACGAATCGCCATCTTTAAAGCATCTAGCGATTCAAATTTTTTCTCTTCGCGCAGTTTCTCTCTAAAAACAACCGTTAAATGTTTGCCGTAAATATCAGCAGAAAAATTCAGTAAATGCACTTCCAGAATAGCGGTTAGCCCATCATCTATGGTCGGCCTTGTACCTACATTGGCCACACCCGGTATCATTTCCCCATCCAGTAATACTTCGACGGCATACACACCCGACATAGCCGCTTTGATGCGGTTTAGCTTTAAATTAGCTGTTGGCGCACCTAAGTGGCGGCCTAACTGTTTCCCGTAAACAACCTTACCAGAAATAGAATAAGGCCGGCCGAGCAGCTTTTCTGCCAGTTGGAAATCTGCATTTCCAAGTGTTTCTCTAATACGCGTACTGCTTGCCCGCTCGTTCAGTACGGTTAACGTATTTGTGGCTTCAACTTCAAAACCCAGATTTTTACCCATGCGTTTTAATAGCTGGAAATCGCCACGCCGCTCATGGCCAAACCGCAAATCATCACCGACAATCATGTATTTTATTGCCAGCTTTCGATAAAAAATTTCTGTAATAAAATCTTCAGCTGTCACTTCACTTAAAGCCTTGTCAAAGTTAATTCGCAACAAGCGATCAATGCCGACAACATCAAGCGCTTTGGCTTTTTCACGAAAACTCATCAGCCTCGCTGGCGCTTTCTTAGGCGCGAAGTATTCACGAGGCAAAGGCTCAAGCGTAATCACTAAAGCAGGTAAACCCAGCTCTCGACTTTTTTCGAGCAACCGTTTAAGTACTGCCTGATGCCCAAGATGAACGCCATCAAAAGCACCTATTGTTGCTACACAGCCTCGATGATGCGGCCTAATATTGTGTAACCCCCGAATCAACTCCATGACCAACCTTAGATTAAAATGATGCGATTATAACGCAGGCTAATAGCTTTGAGCACCTTTTTATGCCAGCCACGTTATGCCTGTACACGGAAATGCTTAATGCGTGTACCCAGCAAAAAGTTGACTGCCAAGTATGTTACAAGGCCCGCACCAATAAGCAACGCAAGTTCCAAAACACGTTGGTGCCATACCCAGTCAGACCACAACGAAATATCAGGGATCAACATAAGAAGCACGGCCACCATCACTGATGAAGCAATGGAAAAATGGATTAAAGCCACCAAGAATTGTCGATCAAACACAAAAACATGCCGTTTAATCAATACACCCCACAACAAGGCTGCATTAACCAAAGCCGAAGCGGATGTCGCTAAAGCCAAACCAACAAAACCAATACTCAAGTAATAATGTAGCGGCAACGCAAAAAGCAAATTAAAGCCCATATTAGACACCATTGCTATAATGCCGATCCTGACGGGCGTTTTCATGTCTTGCTTTGAATAAAAACCCGATGCCAGCACTTTGATTAACATCATAGGCACCAAACCAATACTGTAAGCCATCAAACTAAAACTCGACATTTTCACATCAAAAGCACTCAACTTGCCGTATTTAAACAAGGTAATCAAAATCGGTTCAGCCAAAACAAGCAGGGCCACGGCAGCAGGAATACTAATAAAAAAGATCATGCGCATCCCCCAGTTCATCGTTTTCGCAAAAGCATCGTTGGAGAGCGTGGCATGCTTTCGGGAAAGACTGGGTAAAATCACGGTACTTACTGCAATCGCAAACACACCGAGGGGTAATTCCACTAAACGATCCGAGTAATAGAGCCAAGAAATGGAACCCGTTGGTAAAAAAGACGCGATAATCGTATCAAGTAGCAGGTTAATTTGACTAACAGATACCCCAAATAATGCCGGTATCATCAAGGTAAGGATTTGCCTGACGCCTTCATCTTTAAAATCCAGTTTGGGGGAAGGCAGTAAGTTGATTTTCATCAAAAAAGGGATTTGAAACAAAAACTGACAGATTCCCGCTAAAAACACACCAAATGCAAGTGCATACACAGGCTCAGCCACCAGCTGTGCGCCATAAGTGGCTGCCACGATCAGCCACAAGTTGAGAATAACGGGCGTTAAAGCAGGGACAGCAAAACGGTGAAAACTATTAAGCACCGCACCTGCAAATCCTGTCAGCGTGATAAAAAATAAATAGGGAAAAGTAATACGGATCAGGTTTACGGTAAGGTCAAACTTTTCAGGGTTATCAATAAAGCCCGGCGCAAAAATGGTTGCCACTACAGGTGCAGCAATTATCGCAATGCCTGTAACTAAGAAAACACTCAGCCCTAAGCAGGCCGACACCTTATCGATTAACAACTTAACCTGATCGAACGAACGTAAACTTCGATATTCCGATAAAACCGGCACAAAGGCTTGAGAAAATGCACCTTCAGCAAACAATCGCCGTAAAAACTGCGGGATTTTAAACGCGACGAAAAAGGCATCGGCATGCGCAGTAGCGCCTGCCAATGCGGCAATCAATACATCTCGTACCAAACCCAGTATGCGCGATAACATCGTCATTACACTAAAGACGAGGCTCGACCGTAGAAGCCCTACTTTTTTAACCGATGTATCTGCTGTTTTTTGTTCCGGTGCCTGCGCCATTTTCTAGGTTTTCTTGCACCATTGTTTGTCAATTGCCTCTTTATTGAGGGCGAACCATTGAAGCGCGATCAGCGTCATGGCGTTATTTATTTTCCCTGTATTTAACAAGGTCATCGTTTCATCAACCGTCACGACATGAAGTTTAATATCTTCGTTTTCTTCCGCGAGCCCAAATATGCCACCGATTACACCATCGAGACAAACCTCTCCTAAAAACAGCGAGAAAAACTCAGTACTGCCACCTGGAGACACAAAATAATCGAGCATAGGTTCAATTGCCAGCACATCCAAATTAGCTTCTTCTTTTGCCTCTCGAATGGCTACTGACGATTGACTTTCGCCGTCTTTATCAATCATACCTGCAACAACTTCGAGCATCCAAGGTGACTGTAAACGGTCAACTGCTCCTATGCGCATTTGTTCCACTAACGCCAGCTTCTGCAGGTTAGGGTCATACAATAAAATACCCACAGCATCATTCCTGATACAAAGCTCTCTTTCAAAAACCTTGCTCACCGTGCCCTCAAACAACTGGTGCTTGAGGGTTAGGCAATGAATTTTGAAAAAGCCATCGTATAAGCTTTCTCTCTTTATGATATCAAGGTCAGCCTGTTCAAAAGCAGGGGCGTTTTTCATGATAGATTTTCCTGATTAGCGAGAAGGCGTATACCAATGAACAGGTCGCGCATATTTATCAACAAGGTCAACAACATCCAAAATAAGTGCAAAAAGCGCCATACGAATTACCACGCCGTTATCAGCCTGGCGAAAAATGGCGAGATTAGGGTTTTGATCAAGGTCGCAGTCCAGTTCATTCGCGCCTTGACGTGAATCACGTGGAAGTGGATGCATGATAACCGTGTTTGGCTGGCAATTTTTTGTATAAATACTTTGGTTTAATCGAAAACGGCCACGGTATAAGTCGGCCTCTTTTTGCGTTTGAAAACGCTCTTCCTGAATGCGGGTTGAGTAAACGATATCGACAGATTGAATATTTGGCTCTAATTGATCGCTAATAACAACTTTGTGTCCTGCTGCTTTTAGTTCTTCCACTATAGCGGCAGGCATTTGCAATTCGGGTGGTGAGATCAATACCGCTTGCACGTTTTTATACAACGACAATAGTTTACACAGTGAATGTACCGTACGGCCATGTTTCAAATCGCCGATCATGGCAATGCGTAGATTATCCACCGTTAAATTCTTACTCTGAAGCTCGCATTGAATGGTATAAAGGTCGAGCAAAGCCTGTGTTGGGTGCTCGTTAGCCCCATCGCCACCATTAACAACAGGTACGCGACTGGCAGAAGCAAAATCCGCTACCGAACCACTATCAGGGTGGCGCATGGCAATCACATCACTGTAGGCGCTCAATACGCGCGCCGTGTCTTGCAAGGATTCTCCTTTCGCTAAAGCCGAGTTGCCTAGCCCTGTGGTTTCTCTTACCTCACCGCCAAGGAGGTTAAATGCGGAACCAAAGCTAATGCGCGTTCGCGTGCTTGGTTCAAAAAACATGTTGCCCAGTATGGCACCGTCTAAAACACGCGTGGCTTTTTGCCGGTGTGCGTAGGGCAGCATTTTATCCGCTACGGTAAAAATGTGTTCAATATCTGCACGTTCAAATTGAGCAATAGACAATATGTTGCTGGCAGTAAACTTCAACGCTTCACCTTCGAATCTGAGAGAGAGGGGGGAAACTGTCCCTATTTTAGAGTTCAAGTGTTTTTCGCACAAGGCGCATGCCCATCATTTTTTTCAATGGTCTATCCAGCGCTTTTACTTGGCAACAAACAAGCCGAATGAGAATCCCTCTCATCGGCTTGTTTAGTATGAAAAATATTGACGAATACAGGCGTTTTCTACGTACTTCTATACCCATCGGAATTGGCGATGCAAGAAGGCGGCAAGCGAGCGAATCTCCATGAGCTTACAGTCAGTAAGTGATTGGAGTGAGCGAGCGCGGCCAACGCCCTTGCATCTTCAAGGGTGATCGGTATATAGATAATAAGACATAGGCTAACGGCGTTTACGTCATCTAGCCTATGTACTTATGCCAAGTACGCGTTACCCTTAGCTAGCAGCCCGTTTTTTATAAACCCACTGATAGAGAGCAGGTAAAACAAACAGCGTGAGCAGGGTCGAGGTGATAATACCGCCGATAACTACTGTCGCCAGTGGTCTTTGCACCTCTGCGCCTGCACCTGTGTTAAGTGCCATAGGCACAAAACCTAAGCTTGCCACCAAGGCTGTCATCAATACAGGCCGTAAGCGCTGCGTCGCGCCATCAAAAATGGCCTCGCTCACTGCACTGCCTTTTTCAATCAACTCTTTAATAAACGAGAGCATCACCACGCCATTCAATACAGCAATACCCGATAGCGCAATAAAACCAATCGCCGCCGAGATCGATAACGGCATGCCACGCAAGGTAAGTGCCAATACGCCGCCAGTTAATGCAAGGGGGACACCTGTGAAAATAATCAATGCATCTTTAATGCTATTAAATGCACTGATTAACAAGCCCAAAATCAACAGCAGCGTCAGTGGAATAACCCAACTTAAACGTTTGCTGGCCGATTGTAGCTGCTCAAATGTGCCGCCGTATTCGAACCAATAACCCGCAGGTAAATCAAGCTGCTTGCCAAGCACTTGCTGCGCATTCTCAACAAAAGAGCCTAAATCTCGCCCTTCCACATTAGCAGTCACAACAATATTGCGCTTCCCGCTTTGTCGATTGATTTGATTCGGGCCGTTAGATGCCTGAATATCGGCCACTTCGCCTAAAGGTACATAATCCAATTCCGTATTTTTCGCATCCCCTATGAATATCGGTATCTGCGCTAAGGCTTTATCGCTTTTACTGTGTTCCTCTTGCAGTCGCACTAGCAATTTAAACCGTTTATCGCCCTCATAAATAAGGCCTGTCTCAACACCTGCCACCGCTTGCTTGAGCGATTGCTGGAGATCATCAATTGATAAACCGAGCAACCCTAAGTGATCACGTTTAGGGACGACAGAAATAACCGGCAAACCCGTTGCTTGTTCCATACGCACATCTGCAGCGCCCGGAATCGTCTTCATGAGCTGTGCCGTTTTCTCGCCCATTTCGGCCAAGGTTCCAAGATCATCGCCATAAATACGTACCGCCACATCGGCGCGCACACCCGCAATCAACTCATTAAAGCGCATCTCAATAGGCTGCGTAAATTCGTATTTATTTCCGGGGATCTTTTCAGCATGCTCTCGCATCGCTCGGATCAGCTCGCCCTTGTTTCGATCGGGGTTTGGCCACTCGGCACGCGGCTTGAGGATCAAAAAGGTATCGGCCACATTCGGCGGCATGGGGTCAGTGGCAACTTCCGGTGTACCGATTTTAGAAAATACCTTATCAACCTCGGCAAAGGTCATTAATTCAGACTCAAGCAGTTTCTGCATCTCAACCGATTGCTGCAAGCTGGTTCCTGGAATACGTAGCGCATGCAACGCAATATCGTGCTCATCAAGCTTGGGCAAAAATTCGCTGCCGAGCTTACCCCCCTGCCAAACACTTAAGGCGATCAAAACACCCGCCACAGCAAAGATTCCCGCAGGCTTTTGCAGCGTTGTGCTTAATAGTTTCTGATAAGCCCCTTTTACTTTGCGCATCACAAAATTATCGCCTTCGGCAATTTTCCCTGTCATGAAAATAGCAATCGCCGCCGGCACAAAGGTGACCGAGAAGAGTATCGCACCTAGCAAGGCTGCAATAACGGTAAAGGCCATGGGGTGGAACATTTTACCTTCAACACCTGAAAGGGCGAAAATAGGCAGATACACCAAGATGATAATCAACACGCCAAATACGGCCGGCTTAAACACCTCCGCCGTACTGCCTTTAACTTCGCGTAATCGCTCACTTAAGGTTTGCACACGACCCAAGCGATGTTGTGCTATCGACAAACGCCGGAGCGCGTTTTCAACAACGATCACTGCCCCATCGACAACCAAACCAAAATCAATGGCGCCCAAGCTCATCAAATTACCCGAAACTTTATTGGCCGCCATGCCCGTGATCGCAAAAAGCATGCTCAAGGGGATCACCAAGGCAGCAATTAATGCCGCACGAATGTTTCCTAACAGCAAAAACAAAATCACGATGACTAAAATTGCCCCTTCGAGCAAATTTGTCTGCACGGTTTTGATGGTTTTATCCACCAAAGTGGTTCTATCATACAAAGGTTCAGCAATCACGCCTTCAGGTAAACTAAGATTCACCTTCTCAAGCGCTAATCCGACTTGCATAGCAATCTCACGACTGTTCTCGCCCATTAACATCATGGCTGTACCTAATACAGTTTCTTCACCGTTTAAGGTTGCAGCGCCTGTGCGTAGCTCTTTACCGTACAACACGTCCGCCACATCGCTGATACGCACCGGGGCATCATCACGCTTAGCGACAACAATATTGCCAATATCGGTCAATGTACTCACTTGCCCGTTTGAACGAATTAACCATTGCTCGCCAAAACGATCAATAAAACCCGCGCCAGCATTTTGGTTATTGGCTCCAAGCGCTTTAATGATGTCATCAACCGTTATCTTGAATGCCAGTAATCGGGCAGGCAGAGGCGCAACTTGATATTCTCGATCAAACCCACCAATGCTATTGATTTCGGTAACGCCTTTCACCTTGACTAACTGCGGGCGAATAATCCAATCCTGTATCGTTCGTAGATCTTCAGCGCTGTAAGGTTTACCTGCCTCGGTAAGCGCCCCTTTTTTTGCGCGTACCGCATAAGTGAATATTTCACCCAAACCACTCGCTACAGGCCCCAATGCTGGCTCTATGCCTTTGGGTAACTGTGATCGTATCCCTTGCAGGCGCTCACTGATTTGCTGTCTTGCCCAATAAATATCGACGCCTTCGTCAAAAATCACTGTCACTTGCGACAACCCATAACGCGATAAAGAACGCGTTAAAGCAAGCTTGGGAATGCCGGCCATGGCATTTTCAACGATATAGGTAACGCGTTGCTCAACCTCAAGTGGTGAGTAACCACGCGCCTCGGCGTTGATCTGTACCTGAACATTCGTGATATCCGGTACCGCATCAATCGGTAACTTCATACTGCTATAAATACCCAAACCGGCTAAAAGCAAGGTGAGTGCAAGTACCTGCCAGCGCCTATCAACGGCGAAGGCAATAATGGAATGAATCATGATTTATTACCTCTATGGTTAGTGAGCGTGGCTTGCGCCGCCTTTTAAGATATCGGCTTTGAGAACAAAGCTATTTTCAGTGACATACGCCGTACCTGAACGAATGCCATCTAAGACTTCAACGTACTCACTCGTACCCGAGGCATCCACCACGTCAACCATACGCACTTCAAAGGTATTACCAAATTTTGCAAATACCACAGGGGTATCACGAAAGGTTTGCAAGGCCGAACGTTTAACACTGAGCGCAGCCTGCTTTTTACCGACCTCCACCTGTGCCTTGATGTGCATACCGGCTCGCCAATAGCCCTCCGCATTATTAATGACGGCACGGGCGCGTGCGATATGCCCGCCTGTCATAACAGGGGCAATATAGATCAACTTACCCGAGGCTTTCTCATGGCCATGTAAATCGTTCACGGTGACAGTTTGCCCCGGCTTGAGTTTCTCAACAGCTTCAGGAAATGCCGACAATTCGACCCATACTGTAGATAAGTCAGTCACTTGTAACAGAGGTTGATCAATAACCTTTTCACCAGAAACAGCCCAGCGCTCAGTAACAATACCCGCTACCTGGCTATCCACCGTATAACTTTGTAGCGTTTCTGTATTGGTTAAACTGACGAGTTTTTGACCCTTAGTAACCTTATCACCCAGCTCTACATGCACTTTTCTCACAAGACTCGGATAAGGTGCAAACGCTTGATAAATCGAATCTTGTACCGGTGCGATGATGCCAAACAGGGGTTCTGTTTGTATGATAGTTCGTGCACGTACTTTCTCTGTTTTGATGCCCGCTTTTTGAATAAAACGATCACTGATTTCTGCACGCCCCTCATGGTTGTCATAATGCCACTGGTAATTCTTCCCCTTAAAATCAGCACTCACGGTCACATCATAAGAATGTGGCTCTTTGATCGTAGCGCTACTGACAAGATAATCGCTTTCAGGTGTAAACTGAATAGTGTCTTGTTTGCCGCCAAGCCTATCCAATACCACTTTTACCTTAGCCGCATCGGGCGCTATTGCCTTGCCATTTTGGTAAAGGTAGATACGCATTTCTGGCGGCACGCCCGTTTCAAACATCGTGATTTCAACGGACAAATCATCTTTGGTGAGTAACTTTCCGCCCTTTTTTCCGACAGCATCGACTTCGTGATCATCATGGAAACCCTGCTCTTCCGCATGCTCATCATGTTGTGTTTCACCCTCGCTATGATCGTGGGCATTGAGCCAAAGGGGTTGAATACAGAATAAAATTACACTAAAAAAAATCACTCTATATGGGTTTTTCATCTTATTCTCCTGCACTTAACATGGGTAAGCCTGTTACACGTTCAAGCTCAAGCATGTTCAAATAAATTAATGTGTTTTTCTCTATCAAGGCTTGTTCAAGTGCGAATACTTCATCTTCAGTATCTGCCCACTGCAATACGCTGACCTGCCCCTTTCCAAACACTTTTTCCGTCGCTGACAATAAGGTTTTCGCTTTAGGCAATAGCTGATTTTTTATCGTAAGCACTTGTTTTTTCAGTATCGTGGTGCGCTGCTGGATCTCTAGTAATTGCAGTTTGAGCTGCTCAAATGCCAAAGCACGTTGCTGCGCGCTCTTGCGTTGTCCAACTGCCGCCGCTTGGATGCGACCACGGTTAGGATTAGAGAAGTTAAGCGGCATGGATGCCTGAAAAGTCAAACCCACATCATCACTTGCCGACACATATTTCACCCCAACACCTACGGATAAATCCGCACGCCCTAAGCTATTCTCAATCAATGTTTTGCCGTCAGCGAGGCGAACTAAAGCCTGTTGAAGTAGCATTTCTGGGCTTTTTTCAAGATTCGATAAAACCTTTTTCTTACTTGGGATAAGTGGCAGATGAGTAATATCACCCGCAGCATGTTCAAAATCTGGTTGCGCTTGCCACATGCTGGATAATTGCAACTGCGCTAATTGATATTCATCCTTAATGTTTGAGCGTTGCACTTTAGATTGCTCAAGGTGCAATGACATTTTGGCGACATCGACCTCACTAACAGCGCCAGCCTTCGCACGCCTTGTAAGCAAAGCTAATGCGGCTTTCTCTTGAGTGATACGTGTACCTAGCAACACATCCAATGATTGCAAACGCAGCAACTTATAATAGCGGCGACTCGTTTCGGCCAGTACATCTAGCCGCGTCATTTCATATTCGGCCTGCTCTTGCTGTCGCTCAGCCGTGGCAAACGTCATTCGACTATGACGCTTATCACCGAGTTCTATGTTTTGACTGAGCATCAGGGTAGATTCAGCGCTATCGAACGATTTTAGATTACCGCTACCTAGCACATTTTCGACTTCCAGACTTATGGACGGTTGAGGGCGAACTTTTGCCTGTTCGAGAAACGCTGCACTTTGCTGTTGCTGGAATGGATATTGCTGCAATGCAGCATTTGATTGCAAGCTCCGCTTTAAAGCATGCTCTAGGCGAATCGCCGCCTGCGTTTCAGCCTTTACACAAGTCCCGAAAAAAAGCATACAAAAAAGCATTGCCGACAGATTGGCTTTCTGAGTAATCATCTTGCCTCCTATATTTTTTTAACGCGCATGGCAAGTCGGTAACAACGTGAGTATAAAAGCGCCAAAATTAGACACCTACTCAAAATAATAGTTAGCTACCGCGTGCGCTGCGCACGTAAATTAGTCGTGAGATTAAAAAACTTAACGGGAGTGATTAAGCCATAGGAGGGGGGGTAGGAGGCCCTATCACGGGGATTTGATAGGTAAACATCAAAAAAGACGGGGCAGATTGCTGAGCAATCGTAGAATCAAAGCCTTTTAACAAGGGAGCCTGCGCGCATAGCTGCACATGGCAATGTACATCACAGTGCTCGCTCACTGAATCATAAACAGGAACCGCATCATGCAGATTGTTATCGAGTGAATAAGCTTGCACAAGACTCGTGGGTGCATCAACATCAACATGATCATTAACAGAAAACGAACCCGCCAACACTTGGTTCACCAATAAAATAAAGGTTGCCAAGTAAATGAGGATTGTTTTAGACGTCGCTTTCATGCCGAGATCCTAACAAAAATGTTTTAGAGATAACAGTCTAAAGCAACTTATTTGTAAAACTGAGGCTCCATGCTTATAAATACCTTTTTATAAAAAGACGGCATTCAATACCAGAAATCTTAAATGCCTACTACTAAACAATAATCTTAGAGGCACACAAAATAACATTACACTTTCTTAAATCTCGATGAATGAGATATAAAATTAAAATTATTTAAAAATAAACTAAATCCATTTTTTAAAATCTATAAATAAAAACATATGTAATCTAGCATAATGAAATTGTTATTTTCTCTTTTATTTTTCTTCACCCTGTTATGCTATGGATTACCATCAACAGGAACGGTAAAGGCTTTCAACTCTCGCTTAGCAAATGGGTTCGTGTCTATCTTTTGCTGCTGTTGCAGCACTCACATAAAAGGAAAGCGGATGGGAAAGAAATTCCGTAAGCTGTCCTCTAAGGGAAGTAGCATTTTAAACATTACCAGCGTATGATGCCCTACCATTACATGTCTAAAGTTGTTTATTCTCTATTTTATTTATGCCCACTTCAATTGATATCAATACTTCGGACAGTTTTTTAAGTTGTTGATTTTAAAAGGTTTAATTTTTTACTTAAGTATCAATCAAAGCTAGATAAATCAATGGGTTACAATTTATGTAAATCCTTTAAATCGAAAACTGTCCGAAGTGTTGTTGATATAGAACCTGAGTATATTTCTCTCTTCAAATTAGCAGCCAGGCTATTAAAAAACCCTGAAAAAAGACTTTTTATGGCTGAAGTTTCTGAAACCCTTTGCAGTGGAAGTGCCCGGTTGACTGAATCAACCTTTGGGTTTGGACGAAAGGCGGTTGCATTAGGGATCAACGAAAAAAAAACTGGGATGATCTGTTATGGAAATTATGAACCCTGCGGAAAAAATAAATCCGAGGTTGCACTGGTAGGCCTTGAAGATGATATCCGTAGCCTGGTTGAGCCTGAAAGCCAAGCGGATTCACGGTTAAGAAATACATTTGCCTATACCCGCATAACGGCCAAAGTTGTACGGCAGAAGCTAGTCGAGGAAAAGAACTGGCAAGAAGACCTTCTACCTAAAGAGCGAACCATTAGCAATATCCTGAATAGGATGGGTTATAAGCTCCGCAAGGTGCAGAAATCCAAACCTGAAAAAAAATACCAGAAACTAACGCCATCTTCGACAACGTCAACAAAGTTAGAGCAGAAGCCAGTCAACGACAAAACACGTTGCAGATCAGCATAGACTGCAAGGCTACTGTTAATCTCGGCGACTTTTCCAGAGCGGGTAAATCTCGCGGAGCAGAAGTGGTCCAGGCGCTAGATCACGATATGGCAGATAAAGATAAAATGGTGCCATTTGGGATTCTTAACCTAGATAACGATCAACTCCATGTTGTTTATGGACTCTCCTACAAGACGAGCGACTTTATTTGTGATGCACTGCAATTGTGGTGGGAGAATGTCAAAGAAGCTAACAAGGACAAAGATGAGCTGATTATTTATACAGACAATGGCCCGGAGAGTAATAGCCTGCGAACTCAGTTTCTTTTGCGGATGGTGCAATTTTCCAGTCAAACTGGGCTGAGAATCAGGCTGGTTTACTACCCTCCTTATCACAGCAAATATAATCCCATTGAAAGGCGGTGGGCTTTTTTGGAAAGCCATTGGAATGGCACACTTCTAAATTCAGTTCATGTGGTGGTGGAGTGGACAAAAAGTCTTGTGCATAAATGTAAAAAAACAATTGTTGATTTAATTGATAAGGTTTATACGAAAGGTGTAAGGCCAAGTAAGGAAGTGCTTGACGAGATTCAACCCCACATTACAAGACATGCCGAGCTGAAAAAGTGGGATGTGACTATACACCCAAAAAAGGTATCTTCTTAAATGCTGCCTCCCTAAACCTCAAGAACCGTTTAACATCAAGACAAGGCTGGTACCTCAAAAAAACGATGAAAAACCTAAAGCTGGGAACAGTTTGCTACATCAAAAAGAAACACCGCCTCCTAATTTTTATGAGCCAGTAGATAACGCCTACGCAGTTGTAGATTTACCAGGCAGAGCTGATCAACAAACCGCCTCTACAGCCGACTCACATAAAACCAGCCCAGAAAAAGGAAATACCAACCGCCTAACGAAAATATTTGAAAAAATAAGCTTAGAAAGCGAACCACTCCCTCAACCACCTGCATAAATATCTGATAGCTAAACTATTGATCTCTAATCCACCAGAGCAATAAAAGTATTCAATGTAGGCAATGACGGCCACCGTAAAACCACAGAAGTTGACAACACACCACTCATCCTTCATAATTTTCAGAAATTACTGAAAGTTGTGAAAACCCATGCTGACAGCAAAGACTGAAGCTTTCGTTCTACACTTTGGCGAAATGGGTAGCCGCTGGGGGTTCAACCGAACCGTTGGGCAAATACTGGCCCTGCTTGTTATTTATCCTAAAGCATTAAATGCTGAGCAAATTGCTAACGCCCTGAAGATCAGCAGGGGAAATGTCAGCATGGGTCTAAAAGAACTACAATCATGGCAACTGATCCAGCTCACCCATCAACCGGGTGACCGAAAAGATTACTTTTTACCACGCGGTAGTTTTTGGGATATGGCACAAACTGTCTTTAATGAACGGCGAAAACGCGAGGTCGACCCCACGTTATCCCTCCTTCGTGACCACCTGCTCGATACCCCAGAAAATGCACAAGACGAATACGGGCAACAACAAATCAAAGAGCTGCATGACTTGCTTGAATTACTCACCAACTGGGCCGAGCAACTCAACGATCTCTCGGCGCCACAACTACAACGACTTATGGCTCTAGGGTCCGGCGTAAACAAACTGCTCTCCTTGAAAGACAAACTGATTAACGTGGTGGAAAGCAATGACTGACCCTGTCCTTATCGATACCTTTATCCTTTCTCGCATACAGTTTGCGACCAACATTTCATTCCATATTCTGTTTCCAACGCTTTCTATTGCCCTGATCTGGATACTGCTTTACTTCAAAGTACGGTTCGAGTTTACACAAGACCCTGTCTGGATGCGGGCTTATCGCTTCTGGGTGAAAGTGTTCGCCCTGACCTTTGCGCTAGGCGTTGTCAGCGGTATTACCATGTCGTTTCAATTTGGCACAAACTGGCCTGGATTTATGGAAAAAGTGGGTAACATTGCGGGCCCCTTATTGGGCTACGAAGTACTGACGGCTTTTTTCATGGAGGCCACATTTTTAGGCATCATGCTGTTCGGCATGCAACGTGTCCCGTCAAAGGTCCATACACTCGCAACATTCCTCGTTGCCATTGGCACCAGCCTCTCGGCATTTTGGATACTGGCGCTCAATTCATGGATGCAAACACCCGCAGGCTTCGAGCTGCGTGAAGGTATTGCTTACCCCGTGGATTGGTGGGCTATTATTTTTAATCCATCGTTCCCTTATCGCTTAGCACACATGCTACTGGCATCAGGCTTAACGGCTGCCTTTTTCATGATGGGCATTTCCGCGTACCGATTACTCAATGGCGATCAAAAACAAGCGCCTCTATTAACGCTAAAAACAGCGGCAGTCATTGCAGCGATTTTATCACCCTTGCAAATCTTCATGGGTGATTTGCATGGCCTCAACACGCTAAAACACCAACCACAAAAAATCGCTGCCATGGAGGCCATATGGGAAACAGAAAAAGGCGCGCCTCTGGTACTATTCGCATGGCCAAATGAAACAACAAAAACCAATGACTACGCCATCGAAATACCCAATATGGCGAGCCTCATCCTCACCCATAACAGCCATGGAGAGCTAAAAGGCCTCAATGAATTTGAACATACACCGCCGGTTAAGCCTATCTTCTTTGCTTTTAGGATTATGGTCGGTATTGGCTTTCTGATGCTACTGGTCAGTTTTGCCTGCGTTATTCAAATCGTCTTTCGTCGCAAGCAGCCCGTATTTTTATTGAAAGTACTTGTCCCCATGACGTTTATCGGCTGGGTTGCTACATTGTCTGGCTGGTACGTGACCGAAATTGGTCGGCAACCTTGGCTCGTTACAGGCATATTAAAAGTGGAAGATGCCGTCACAACCATCGCACCTACGCACGTTGGATTATCATTGACGCTTTATTTATTGCTCTACAGCATCTTGTTATTCGCCTATATTCATACTGTTTTCAAGATGGCGTATAAATCCATAAGTGTAGCCGAATACGAAACCGAAGCACCTGTTGTCACAGGCTTGCAGTCTATACATACAAGGGAGAAACCCCGTGTTTGATGCCTATCTTGCAGAGATATTTGTAGGCCTTATGGCCCTGTCTATTTTTGTCTATGCCATTTTAGACGGTTATGACTTAGGTGTCGGTATGCTACTTCCTGTATCAGCCAGCCACGAAGCACAACGAGACACCATGATTGCTTCTATTGGCCCCTTTTGGGATGCCAATGAAACATGGTTAGTTTTAGCTGTAGGGCTTTTGTTAATCGCCTTTCCAAAAGCGCATAGTTTAATCTTGTATCATTTATATTTACCCACCGCCTTTATGCTCATCGGCCTGATTTTACGTGGCGTAGCCTTTGATTTTAGAGCAAAAGCGCACATCAGCCACAAACTGGGCTGGGACAGAACGTTCAAAATAGGCTCTCTAATTACCGCGCTGACGCAAGGCTACATGTTAGGGCTGTATGTGTTGGGTTTTGATCAGTCTATAGAAGCTACGGCCTTTGCCCTGCTAAGTGCCTTTGGTGTTGCCGCCGCTTACTGCTATATAGGTGCAGCTTGGTTAATTTGGCGTACTGAAGGAAAGCTTCAGCAACAAGCGATCCGACAGGCGAAAAAATTTGGCCGCCTAGCGTTTTCAGGTGTTGTTATCGTCAGCATTGTCAATCCTTTGGTCAACCCACATGTGTTTGACAAGTGGTTTGATTTCCCCCTCGTTATGTTTGTTTTATTAATCCCTATGCTGTGTTTTTCGCTCTTTGTCATAAACGAATTTTTATTAAAGATGCTACCTCTCCATGATGACCGAAAGGCTGGATTACCCTTCTTCATTGTTATCATGATATTTTTAGCCTGCTTTATAGGTATAGCATTCAGCTTTTTCCCTTACGTCGTACCGAGTCAATTAACCATCTATGATGCGATGAGCGCAAAAGAATCACTCGCTTTTCTTTTAATCGGCGCTGTGTTTGTTGTGCCGATGATTATTCTTTATACACTGGTGTCATATTTTATCTTTCGCGGCAAAGCAACAACACTGACCTATCATTAACTTCTTTTTCATCGGCTGTGGAAGCCGAGTTAATCAATCAACCCCTGCACTCGCATGCCGAATCAAACTCAGGTAGCGTACTGATATTAAATAGGATGATTAGTCCGCGCATAAAAACAATAAAAAATACAGGGGCACCAAAAATTAGATCATATATCGTTTATTCCTACCTTCACATAACAAGAAAAAACAGACAAATCAGGAAAAGTGCTTGCCATTATAAATAAACAAGTTATTATTGCGCCCAGATTTTAGGGGCCGTTAGCTCAGTTGGTAGAGCAGTTGGCTTTTAACCAATTGGTCGCTGGTTCGAATCCAGCACGGCCCACCACCCTCCTAAAAATCTTATCTCGCTAAAATATCCACTGAACAGATTACCCAAGCCTCTAAGCACTCTTTTTTAGTTGCATGATTAACTCTCCAAACAGTTCCTTGCCAAACCCCCGTCGAATCATTTATCTTGGTAGATTGCATTGGCTATGATCACTCAATACGATAAAATAAACCGTTTACTTGGTTTTAATTCGTCGAGTCATTGTTGCCCTTAAGCTCGCAATGCACTAGCTTCAAAAACAATGGAAGATACTAACATTTGAATACCATGAGGTGATCTTCATGCGTATAAGTTGTTTCAGTTAAGCTCTGAAATTAATGAGCTTTCTAAATTCGTATTCAAAGGAAAAAACATGGATATCCATCCCACAGCAATCATTGAAGAAGGCGCTGTTATTGGGAAAGATTGTCAGATCGGCCCCTTTTGTCATATTGGATCTGACGTTAAGCTCGGCAGCAATAATAAACTACACTCTCACGTCGTTATCGATGGCAATACTGAAGCGGGTGATAACAACGAATTTTTCCCTTTTGCCTGCATCGGAAAACAAACCCAAGATGCCAAATTTACGGGTGGAAAACCGGGCGTAAAAATTGGCTCTGAGAATTTAATCCGAGAGTACGTCACTATTCATTGCGCCACATACGACGGCGATTTCACCACCCTTGGCAATAACTGCCTGATCCAGGCTTATTGTCACATCGCACACGACTGTCAGCTTGCCAGCAACGTCATCCTAAGCAGCGGTGCTAAATTGTCAGGTCACGTCGAAATAGGCAAGCATGCCATTATCAGCGGCATGACAGGCGTCATCCAATTCGTCAAGATTGGTGACTATGCCTTTGTTGGTGGCTACGCAAAGCTTACCAGCGATGTTCCTTCTTACTGTTTAGCCGATGGTATCCCAGCAAAAGTTGTTATGATCAACAAAGTGGGGCTTGAACGAAATGGCTTCTCAAAAGAGGACATAAAACTCATCTACCGTGCTTATAAAGCTGCATTTAATAAAGATTCATCCCTTGATGAGAGCAAAAAACAACTGTCACAGATGGATAATACGTTTGCCTATAACATGCTGACGTTTATCAATGAAAGTAAGAAAGGCGTCCTACTGAAATAATCACTGCCACCTCTTAACACATCAACGAGACTAGCGGCAGAAAATTATACTGCCGCCCCCAACCCTTCTGCCGACCAAATCACAAACAAAATGATGAGCACCATTGCTCGAAATTAATTTTTCCCATATTCCTTAATATCCAAATAAATGACTCATCAGCGACATAGCTAACCCTACCTCACCAAACCAACCCTCTACATTCTCAGCTTTTTAATATAAAAAAAACGTCATTTGCATTTCGCCTAAACAGATCAAAACTTAATACAAAAGCTATTAAGAAGAGGATCAAATGCACAACCGATTGCTTGCATGGCCATTAATTTACCTATTCCTTTTATCTGCATGTGAGCAAGACCCTTTAATTAAGCGACAAGTTAAAGCCATTCCTGAAAACATTCCTGAAAATTACTTATTAGCGGTTGATAAGCATATCAGCCTGACCACACGTCCAAAGGAAACATACCCTTTCCCTATAAAGATTGATGAGATAGGCCCCGTTCAAAGCTTATATTCAGGCAAGCATCAATACCCTTTTTATTGCATGACATTAGATGCCGAGCTTGGCCAACCCTTAGTAGATAATACCAGCGGAATTGGCGTACCCGTTTACGACAAAAAAAATAATGTGATAGGGTACAGTCAAGACTGTTTATTCAAAGCAAGAATCGATTACTATTATATCAGCGCAGCAGATGGTGCCATTACTGACTACGACAGAGATAATCCCCCTCTTATTAAGGATATAACCACCGTATTATTGAACGGAAAACAAGTTCCAGAAATTTATCGCCTAGAGCGCGGCAGCATTAATCGATATATCTATTACATACTTATGCTTACAGATGTCGGCAATGTCGGAGATCGACTTGCAAAAAAACATTGGAATAAAAAAGTCATTTATCAGTTTAAAGGCGGTGCTAGTATTGGTTTTCGGCAAGGCGGAGAAAAACCTAAACGTCTTGTAAAAGCTCGCCGCGATGTTGCCTCTCAAGGGTATGCCGTTCTCGCATCCAGTGGCAATAAAACAGCTTATGGTTACAACCTACTCCTTGCTGAGGATACAGCCAGGCGTGTTAAACGCCAGTTCACCTCTCTTTATGGCGAGCCGCTCTACACACTCGGTGTTGGCGGCTCAGGCGGCGCACTTGCTCAATATATCATTGCGCAAAATAGCGAAGGGATTCTTGATGGTCTGATGCCCCTCTACAGCTATCCAGATATGGTATCCCAATCTATATATTTACTCGATTGTGACTTATTACATAATTATTTTAACATTACCGACCGATACAACAAGAAATGGCGCGACTGGGAAAAGAGAGAGCTCATAGAAGGTATGAATGGCATTAACGGTTACAAATACCCTTTTGCCTTTATTCAACCCATAAATCAATTGCTTGCAGGCGTTATGCCTACCATGCCTAGAGGTGCCAGCGAATGTGTACGCTCGTGGTTTATTGCATCCACCTTTTTCTATAACCCCAACCAAGGCTTCATAGCACCCTACTTCTCAGAAGAGGTGATAAAAAAAACAAAATGGACGCATTGGGATGATGTGGTAAATGTATATGGTCGTGATGAAAAAGGTTTTGCCAGAACAACTTGGGGTAATGAAGGCGTACAGTATGGGCTAGTACCCCTACAAGAAGGTAAAATTTCTTTGGATGAATTTCTACAAATTAATGCTTCTGTGGGCTCATGGAACGAACAATCAAAGATGAAACCGGAAGAATCCCTCAACCTGCCAAACGTTAAATATCCGTTATGGTTAAGTCTATGGTCAAGACACAACATTACTAAATCGACAAATAATCAGCCTGCAAAAAGAAAGTCAGCCGATGCCAAAGCCATTGAGCGCGGCTATCGTTACGGCCAAATTTTTGTAGGAAAAGCGGAATTGCCCATATTAGAGCTGAGACACTATCTCGAAGAAAAACTCGACATGCACCATACATCAGCTTCTTTTGAGGCACGTATGCGTATCGAAGACTTCCAAGGACACAGTGAAAATCATGTTCTCTGGGTAAGCAAAAAGAAACATACCCCTGTTCTTGAGGGTATTGCTTTACTTGATCAGTGGATCATGGCGAGAAAAGCACATCCTGATCATGATGTCGT
Organism: Pseudomonadales bacterium; assembly: GCA_965248335.1. Lineage (GTDB taxonomy): Bacteria > Pseudomonadota > Gammaproteobacteria > Pseudomonadales > DT-91 > CAKMZU01. Next base: position 560,445 of record CBDFIY010000003.1, on the reverse strand, counting down.
CAAGAGCAAACCAAAAGCGTTAATAGACACCTGTTTTAGCAGTGACGGGAACATAATAGCGGAAGGCAGCAATGTCTGGGATGGCCCGTGGAACAGCAAGAATAAAGGCGAATGCACCAATCACTACAGGGTATTTAGCAATTCGCGTATTCAAGCCGGAGGCCCTTGGGCGGGGAGCATCTTCAAATGCAACTTGATACCCGTATCAGTGGCTATTAGAAACGGCATCTATGGGCAGGTCTCCGTAAAACCTTATGAGAAAAAGCTAGAATCAATATTTCCGAACGGTGTATGCGACTATAAACAAGGAGATGGTGCAAAACCCAAGCTAGGTCTCGTACCTAAACTTAAGGCTGGACTCGCAGGGCAGGCTGAAAATAGGGCTGTCGAAAAAAAATCTGGGCAACCGCACACCCCTTAAGCAGAGATCTCGAGTCGAATACATACACAGATTCAGCTATCTATGAGCGTTACAGATATCTTTTTAATACTACGAGAAAAAAAGGCCGATGATGTAGCTCATGAAATAGACCGAATCAGAACGTATTGACGAATATAGAATCATTCAATTTTTTCATGGCCACTACCCCTATTACTCCGACTGGCACTGTCTATAGAGGATAGGTCGTATACTGATAGACACCACTCTGCACGAACTAAGGGAGAACCAGATTTAATATTTCCAGATAGATAATTTATAGCTATATGGAGTCTAGTGACCGCCTCTACCTTGATTCCACTACCGTTTCCAATACTCTCATAGCCTGATTTTTCAAAACACGGACATATTACTGCCAAGATTGTTTTTAAAACATTTGCCTGAGAGCTTGTTGAAATCTGCATCGTGAGAATAGCTATGGATAGAAATATAAGGAACTTGATGAAATAGCAGCGAAAAAAAAGCCATGGCCGTATTCGACATACATTAATCCAACTACCTCTTGAAAATAAATGCATTACAGTTACTCGCTTTTCATCACACCTACTATCGACCTAAAAAAAACCATGGAAATTCAATTTTCCAGCGAACAATATTTTCTATTAAATCACTGTAATGTTATCAACTAGAACCATTCTCTGATGCACACATCCAATACTGTTTAGCTAAAATGTATAAACAACATGCCCCTCTCACTTCCAAGTATTATTTTTATATTAATTATATCCAACGCCTGTAACGCATTTAACATTAAACAAAAATGTCTTGGCTTTGTTTCTTTTTTTTCCGGTAGTCCATCATCTAAAAATGATAAAAAAATCTTAGAGGATTATCAGCATGAGGTTGATGCTAATAATAAATATGCGAAAAAATTATGGAGCGACTTACAGACAACAGAAAAAGTTACAGTCGAAAGGTTAAGTACTGACTTCAACAAACTTTCAAACAAAGTCTCCCAAACATCTTGCAAAACACCAGATATAGCACCTACCCCCACAGGAAACACGCCAGTGGAAGAAGTAATAGGTCACCTAGGCCAAGCTATTGACTATTTAAGCACGAAGAATTTAACAGTGGTTCCGTATAACATTCAACTTAAAACGCTCTCCTTTCTTCAACATAACATAAAGCCCGGTAGAGGAAGGGTTTCTCAGGAGCTAATCAAAAATACATATTCAAAAGAATCTCAGGGATTATTACTGGAGCGCGCAAAAGAGAGAAAAGAAACACTACCCAATAAATTTATTCTTATTCATACCCTTGCCGATAACAGTCGAAAAGAACATGTACTTTGGAGTGAAAATAAATTAACGGAAGGTCATGATCAATATGAAAAAAAATCTAAATCAAATTACGCAAACAAAACCCTAAAAACAACAGATGTTAATTTAATGCCTAAATTTAAAAAAGTAGAACGTCCCTACAAAAAATTAACAATAATATGAAAGTTAAGCTCAAAGTGACGCCTAAATACATTCATCTTACTACTGACGCAGGGCCTTCTGGCAATAAATGATCCATAAAAAGGAATAGGTGGATTCTTGCCTTCGCAGGAACGACAGTTTGAGCGAATTCTCATCAGTTTGAAAAAAAAATAACACGCTAGATTAATCAATTATTGTTAGGAGTCCCTGACTACTGACGCTCAAGTGAGTCATAAACATAAAAGCCGCGTGCCACCATAAACAAAGCCATGTTATAAGAATCTCAGTTTATGTGAATAGCTTGATTTCAGTAAGGGGCTGTCTAATCAAGTTTTTTATTCAATCAAAAATATTAGATATTTATTATTGAGAATACACCTTAAAGCAAAAGGCGAAGCACTTAGACGTGAAGATAACACGCAAAAAACAGGTAAAGCCTATTTTCAAATATCTAAATAACGCCCATAAAAAAAGGACTACCCTTACGGATAGTCCTTTTAGAATAAAAGCTTGGCGATGACCTACTCTCACATGGGGAAACCCCACACTACCATCGGCGATGTACCGTTTCACTACTGAGTTCGGTATGGAATCAGGTGGTTCCAGCACTCTATGTTCGCCAAGCAAACTGTTTGGTTGTCGCTAACATGGACTAATCAAAATATTTTTTGATCATTCGTCGTTAACCCCAACCGAATTCGATAAAAATGATTCGCTGATATGCCATATTGATAATTACATACACTGCTTTGTCTTGTTTAGTGTCAACTCTCATTGCTACCATTTTATAGGTAACCCGTTGTCACACAACGTCTTTCGTCTTGTTCACATAAACCTTTTAAGTTTATGGTCAAGCCTCACGAGCAATTAGTACTGGTTAGCTCAACGTCTCACAACGCTTACACACCCAGCCTATCAACGTCATAGTCTTTAACGGCTCTTTAGGGGACTTAAAGTCCCAGGGAGATCTAATCTTGGAAGAGGCTTCCCGCTTAGATGCTTTCAGCGGTTATCCTGTCCGAACGTAGCTACCGGGCAATGCATCTGGCGATACAACCCGAACACCAGAGGTTCGTCCACTCCGGTCCTCTCGTACTAGGAGCAGCTTTCCTCAAATCTCCAACGCCCACGGCAGATAGGGACCGAACTGTCTCACGACGTTCTAAACCCAGCTCGCGTACCACTTTAAATGGCGAACAGCCATACCCTTGGGACCGGCTTCAGCCCCAGGATGTGATGAGCCGACATCGAGGTGCCAAACTCCGCCGTCGATGTGAACTCTTGGGCGGAATCAGCCTGTTATCCCCGGAGTACCTTTTATCCGTTGAGCGATGGCCCTTCCATACAGAACCACCGGATCACTAAGACCTACTTTCGTACCTGCTCGACTTGTCAGTCTCGCAGTCAAGCGCGCTTATGCCTTTACACTAACCTGACGATGTCCGACCGTCATTAGCGCACCTTCGTGCTCCTCCGTTACTCTTTAGGAGGAGACCGCCCCAGTCAAACTACCCACCACACAATGTCCGCGATCCCGATAAGGGACCTGCGTTAGAACTTCAGCGTTACCAGGCTGGTATTTCAAGGTTGGCTCCACCGTATCTAGCGACACGGTTTCAAAGCCTCCCAGCTATCCTACACAAGTAAAGCCAAAGTCCACTGTGAAGCTATAGTAAAGGTTCACGGGGTCTTTCCGTCTAGCCGCGGGTACACTGCATCTTAACAGCAATTTCAATTTCACTGAGTCTCGGGTGGAGACAGTGTGGCCATCATTACGCCATTCGTGCAGGTCGGAACTTACCCGACAAGGAATTTCGCTACCTTAGGACCGTTATAGTTACGGCCGCCGTTTACCGGGGCTTCGATCAAGAGCTTCTCCGAAGATAACCCCATCAATTAACCTTCCGGCACCGGGCAGGCGTCACACCCTATACGTCCACTTTCGTGTTTGCAGAGTGCTATGTTTTTAATAAACAGTTGCAGCCACCTGGTCACTTCGACCGGCCTCAGCTTAGGGAGCAAGTCCCATCACCAAAACCGGCGTACCTTCTCCCGAAGTTACGGTACCATTTTGCCTAGTTCCTTCACCCGAGTTCTCTCAAGCGCCTTGGTATTCTCTACCCGACCACCTGTGTCGGTTTGGGGTACGGTTCCTATATATCTGAAGCTTAGAGGCTTTTCTTGGAAGCATGGTATCAACCACTTCACGAACTACGTTCGCTTCGTCATCAGTTCTCGGCATTAGCAACCCGGATTTACCTAAGTCACCTGCCTACTACCTTAAACGCGGACAACCATCGCCGCGCTGGCCTAACCTTCTCCGTCCCCCCATCGCAATATATAGAAGTACTGGAATATTAACCAGTTTCCCATCGACTACGCATTTCTGCCTCGCCTTAGGGGCCGACTAACCCTGCGCCGATTAGCGTTGCGCAGGAAACCTTGGTCTTTCGGCGGGGATGTTTTTCACACCCCTTATCGTTACTCATGTCAGCATTCGCACTTCTGATACCTCCAGCAAACTTCTCAGTTCACCTTCATCAGCCTACAGAACGCTCCTCTACCATGCATATTACTGTAAACAGTAACACGCATCCGCAGCTTCGGTGTAATGTTTAGCCCCGTTACATCTTCCGCGCGGGCCGACTCGACTAGTGAGCTATTACGCTTTCTTTAAAGGGTGGCTGCTTCTAAGCCAACCTCCTAGCTGTCTAAGCCTTCCCACATCGTTTCCCACTTAACATTACTTTGGGACCTTAGCTGGCGGTCTGGGTTGTTTCCCTTTCCACGACGGACGTTAGCACCCGCCGTGTGTCTCCCGCAATTGTACTCCTCGGTATTCGGAGTTTGCATGGGGTTGGTAAGTCGAGATGACCCCCTAGCCCAAACAGTGCTCTACCCCCGAGGGTAATATGCGAGGCTCTACCTAAATAGATTTCGAGGAGAACCAGCTATCTCCGGGCTTGATTAGCCTTTCACTCCGAGCCACAGGTCATCCCCGCATTTTTCAACATACGTGGGTTCGGTCCTCCAGTTGATGTTACTCAACCTTCAACCTGCCCATGGCTAGATCGCCCGGTTTCGGGTCTATTCCCAGCAACTATACGCCCTATTAAGACTCGGTTTCCCTACGCCTCCCCTATTCGGTTAAGCTTGCTACTGAAAATAAGTCGCTGACCCATTATACAAAAGGTACGCAGTCACAGAACAAGTCTGCTCCCACTGCTTGTACGCATACGGTTTCAGGATCTATTTCACTCCCCTCACAGGGGTTCTTTTCGCCTTTCCCTCACGGTACTGGTTCACTATCGGTCAATTGGGAGTATTTAGCCTTAGAGGATGGTCCCCCTATCTTCAGTCAACATATCACGTGTGCCGACCTACTTAATGCGTCCTATTGTCAATTTTGTGTACGGGGCTATCACCCACTATGGCCACCCTTCCCAGAATGTTCCACTATCAACAATAAGCTCGGCTGGTCCCCTTTCGCTCGCCGCTACTCAGGGAATCTCGTTTGATTTCTTTTCCTCCGGGTACTTAGATGTTTCAGTTCCCCGGGTTCGCCTCTCTAAACCTATATAT